>NZ_RPDJ01000007.1 GCF_004023625.1 Streptomyces cavernae
GCCCCGCCCGGCGCCCCACCGCGCCCCGCCCCGCCGCGCCGCGCCCGCTGCGCCTCGGCAGCCCCCGTCCCCGGCTGCGCATGGTCGGCCTGGCGCTCACCCTGGTGCTGCTCGCGTTCGTGGTACGGCTGCTGCAGGTACAGGCCGTGGACGCCGACACCTATGCCGCCAAGGCCCAGCAGAACCGCTATCTGACCCACACCCTGGCCGCCGAGCGCGGCGGCATCACCGACCGCAACGGCGTGGAACTCGCGACCAGCGTGGACGCGTACGACATCACGGCCGACCCCACGATGTTCACGAGGAAGGCGCTCGAGGTCGGCGACGGACCCGAACAGGCCGCGGCGCTGCTCGGCCCCATCCTCGGCCAGGACACCGCCGAGCTGACCAGGAAGCTGAAGACCCGGGACACCCAGTACGTGCTGCTGGCCCGGCGGCAGACCCCCCAGGTCTGGAAGCAGATCAAGGACCTGAAGAGCACCCTCGCCGACAAGGCGCAAGCGGACCCCGACACCGCCAACGTCCTCGCGGGCGTCTTCCAGGAACCCACCAGCAAGCGCGTCTACCCGGGCGGCGACCTCGCCGCCGCGCTGCTGGGCTGGGTCAACGCCGACGGCAAGGGCGGCGGCGGCCTCGAGGCGCAGCTGAACGAGGAACTGACCGGCAAGGACGGCAAGATCCGGTACGCCCAGTCCGGCGGACGCCAGGTGCCCACCGCCGGCTCCACCGAGACCCCCGCCGTACCGGGGGAGGAGGTCGAGCTCACCCTCGACCGGGACATCCAGTGGGCCGCGCAGAACGCCATCACCGACCAGGTGAAGAAGTCCAAGGCGGACCGCGGGTACGTGATCGTGCAGGACACGAGGACCGGCGAGGTCCTCGCCATGGCCAACGCACCCGGCTTCGACCCCAACGACCTGTCGACGGCCGACGCGGACGCCCTGCGCAACGCGGCCGTCGAGGACGCCTACGAGCCCGGCTCCACCGCCAAGGTCATGTCGATGGCCGCCGTCCTGGAGGAGAACGCGGCGACGCCCGCCACGCACGTCACCGTGCCCAACCGGCTGCAGCGCGGCGACCGGCTCTTCAAGGACGACATCGAACACCCGACCTGGTACCTGACCCTCAACGGTGTCCTCGCCAAATCCAGCAACATCGGCACCATCCTGGCCACCGGCCAGCTGGGCGAGACCCAGCCGCAGGCCAACCGGGTCCTCCACTCGTACCTGCGCAAGTTCGGCATCGGCAGGCCCACCGGACTCGGCCTCCCGGGGGAGACCTCCGGCATCCTCGCGGCCCCCGACAAGTGGTCCACCTCACAGCAGTACACGATCCCCTTCGGACAGGGCGTGTCGATCAACGCCATGCAGGCGGCCTCCGTCTACTCGACGATCGCCAACGGCGGCGTACGTGTCGAACCCACACTGGTGCGCGGCACCAAGGGACCCGACGGACGTTTCACACCCGCACCCAAGCCCGGGAAGACCAGGGTCGTCAGCGAGAAGACGGCGAAGACCCTCGCGCAGATGTTGGAGTCCGTCGTGGACGACCAGGAGGGCACCGGCACCAAGGCCCGTATCCCCGGCTACCGGGTCGCGGGCAAGACGGGTACGGCCAACCGCGTGGATCCGGCCACCGGCAAGTACCGCGGTTACACGTCCTCGTTCGCGGGGTTCGCCCCGGCGGACAACCCGCGGATCACCGTCTACTGCGCGATCCAGAACGCCACCAAGGGCAGCTACTTCGGCGGTCAGATCTGCGGACCCGTGTACAAGCAGGTGATGGAGTTCGCCCTGAAGACGCTTCAAGTACCACCGACCGGTGCCAAGCCCGCCCGGCTGCCCGTCACCTTCACCCCCTGAGCCGGGAACCAGCCACGAACAGCCGGGGAAGCAGTCCGGGAACCCACCGGAAACCCCGGGGAGCAGTCCGGAAACCCACCAGGTACAGCCAACGACGCCCTCAGGAACCAGCTCGTGACAACGAATACCCCCGACCCCGGGAACCACGGCACGCAACCCGCCCCGCCCGCGCCGGACAGCGCTCCGCGCGGGCGACCGTTTAGCTCCGGCGGGGGTGCGCCCGGTACGCTCACCGCCGTGCCACACGCTGATCAGTCCCCCACCCCCCAGAAGGCTCCTGTGACGTTCCCGGGACCGCCACGGCCGGTCCGGGTCTCCGCAACACCCCTCGCGGAGCTCGCCGATCAGCTGGGTGCCGCCGAGCCGGAGGGAACCGCCGAGGTCACGGGCATCACCCATGACTCACGCGCGGTGCGCCCAGGCGACCTGTACGCCGCGCTGCCCGGCGCCCGTCTGCATGGAGCCGACTTCGTGACCCAGGCGGCCGGCCTCGGCGCCGCCGCCGTGCTCACCGACCCGACGGGCGCCGAACGCGCCGCGGCCACCGGACTGCCGGTCCTCGTCGTGGACGACCCGCGGGGGCGGATGGGCGAGCTGGCGGCCACGATCTACGGACACCCCGGACGCGATCTCCTCCAGATCGGCATCACCGGTACCTCCGGCAAGACCACCACCGCCTATCTCGTCGAGGGCGGTCTGAAGACCTTCCGCAGCACCGGGCTGATCGGCACGGTCGAGATGCGCATCGGCGACGAACGCATCAAGTCCGAGCGCACCACCCCCGAAGCCACCGATCTGCAGGCCCTGTTCGCGGTCATGCGTGAGCGCGGGGTGGACGCCGTGGCGATGGAGGTGTCCAGTCACGCCCTGGTCCTCGGCCGGGTCGACGGCTGTGTCTTCGACATCGCCGTCTTCACCAACCTCAGCCCGGAACACATGGAGTTCCACTCCGACATGGAGGACTACTTCCGGGCCAAGGCGCAGCTGTTCACGCCGAAACGCAGCCGGCAGGGCGTGGTCAACTTCGACGACGAGTACGGGCGCAGGCTCGTCGAGGAAGCCACCGTCCCCGTGGTGACGTTCTCCGCGGAGGGCCACCCGGACGCCGACTGGCGGGCCGAGGACGTCCAGGTGGGACCCCTGGACTCGGCGTTCACCGTCGTCGGCCCGAAGGGCGAGCGGATCACGGCGAAGTCGCCCCTCGCCGGTCCCTTCAACGTCGCCAACACGCTCGCCGCGATCGTCGCCCTCGCCACCGCCGGACTCGACCCGCAGCACGCCGCCGACGGCGTAGCCGCCGTACCGGGCGTCCCGGGCCGGCTGGAGCGTGTGGACGCCGGCCAGCCGTATCTCGCGGTCGTCGACTACGCGCACAAGACCGACGCGGTGGAATCCGTCCTGCGGGCCCTGCGCAAGGTCACCGAGGGCAGGCTGCACGTCGTGCTCGGCTGCGGCGGCGACCGTGACAGGACCAAGCGGATGCCGATGGGCGCGGCCGTGGCACGGCTCGCCGACACCGCCGTACTGACCTCCGACAACCCCCGCTCCGAGGATCCGCTCGCGATCCTCGCCACCATGCTCGCGGGCGCGGCCGAGGTGCCGGCGCACGAGCGCGGCGAGGTACAGGTCTTCGAGGACCGGGCCGCCGCCATCGCCGCCGCCGTGGCCCGTGCCCGGCCCGGTGACACGGTGCTGGTCGCGGGCAAGGGCCACGAGCAGGGCCAGGACATCGCCGGCGTGATTCGTCCCTTCGACGACCGCCAGGTGCTTCGCGAAGCTATCCAGCAGACCCAGGGATGAACTTGTGATCGCCCTCTCTCTCGCCGAGATCGCAGCTGTCGTCGGCGGGCAGACGCACGACATACCGGATCCGGAGTCCGTACATGTCACCGGACCTGTCGTCCGGGATTCCCGTGAGGTGGAACCGGGGTGCCTCTTCGTCGCCTTCGTGGGCGAGCGCGTGGACGGCCACGACTTCGCCGCGGCCGTTGTCGAGGCGGGTGCGGCAGCCGTGCTGGCGTCCCGCCCCGTCGGTGTGCCCGCCGTCGTCGTGGACGACGTCCAGCGGGCCCTGGGGGCACTGGCACGCCATGTCGTGGCGCGGCTCGGCACGACCCTCATCGCCCTCACCGGCTCCGCGGGCAAGACCAGCACCAAGGACCTGATCGCGCAGGTGCTGCGGCGCAAGGCGCCGACGGTCTTCACCCCCGGTTCGCTGAACAACGAGATCGGGCTGCCGCTGACGGCGCTCAGTGCCACCGAGGAGACGAAATTCCTCGTCCTGGAGATGGGCGCCCGGGGCATCGGCCACATCCGCTACCTCACGGACCTGACGCCCCCGAAGGTCGGCCTGGTGCTCAACGTCGGCACCGCCCACATCGGCGAGTTCGGCGGCCGCGAGCAGATCGCCCAGGCGAAGGGCGAACTGGTCGAGGGCCTCCCCGAGGACGGCGCGGCGATCCTCAACGCCGACGATCCGCTCGTCCGCGCCATGGCCTCGCGGACCAAGGCCCGGGTGATCCTCTTCGGTGAGTCCGGCGAAGCGGACGTACGCGCCGAGAACGTACGTCTCACAGAGGGCGGACAGCCCGCCTTCACGCTTCACACACCCTCCGGGTGCAGTGACGTGACCATGCGCCTGTACGGTGAGCACCACGTGTCGAACGCGCTCGCCGCGGCCGCCGTCGCCCATGAGCTGGGCATGTCCGCAGACGAGATCGCCGTCGCGCTCTCCGAGGCGGGCTCCCTCTCCCGCTGGCGGATGGAGGTCACCGAGCGCCCGGACGGCGTGACGATCGTCAACGACGCCTACAACGCGAACCCCGAGTCCATGCGGGCCGCCCTCAGGGCGCTGGCGGCCATGGGCAAAGCCGCACAGGCACGAGGGGGCCGCACGTGGGCGGTGCTCGGCAAGATGGCCGAGCTCGGGGACGAGGCGCTCGCCGAGCACGACGCGGTCGGACGGCTCGCCGTCCGGCTCAACGTCAGCAAGCTCGTCGCGGTCGGGGACAGGGAAGCGTCCTGGCTGCAACTGGGCGCATATAACGAGGGTTCGTGGGGTGAGGAGTCGGTGCACGTGTCCGACGCACAGGCGGCGATCGACCTGTTGCGCAGCGAGTTGCGCCCGGGCGACGTCGTGCTCGTGAAGGCGTCCAGGTCGGTCGGACTTGAAGGAGTGGCGCAGGCGCTCCTCGAGAGCGGCGCCGAGGGTGAGGTCTGACGCCCGATGATGAAGCAGATCCTGTTCGCAGGAGTCATTGGCCTCTTCCTGACCCTCGTCGGCACCCCGCTGCTGATCAAGCTGCTGGCCCGCAAGGGCTACGGCCAGTACATCCGCGACGACGGCCCGCGCGAGCACCACCACAAGCGCGGTACGCCGACCATGGGTGGCATCGCCTTCATCCTCGCCACGGTCGCCGCCTATTTCCTGTCCAAGCTGATCACGGGCTACACACCGACCTTCTCGGGTCTGCTGGTGCTCGGGCTGATGGCGGGCATGGGCCTGGTCGGCTTCCTGGACGACTACATCAAGATCGTCAAGCGGCGTTCGCTGGGTCTGCGGGCCAAGGCGAAGATGGCCGGACAGCTGATCGTCGGTGTCGCCTTCGCGGTCCTCGCCCTGCAGTTCGAGGACGCCCGGGGCCAGACACCGGCCTCCACGAGGCTCTCCTTCGTGCAGGACTTCGGCTGGACCATCGGCCCCGTGCTGTTCGTGATCTGGGCGCTGTTCATGATCCTGGCGATGTCGAACGGCGTGAACCTGACCGACGGCCTGGACGGCCTCGCCACCGGTGCCTCCGTGCTGGTCTTCGGCGCGTACACCTTCATCGGCGTCTGGCAGTTCCAGGAGTCCTGCGCCAACACGGAGACGCTGACCAACCCGTCCGCCTGTTACGAGGTGCGAGATCCGCTGGATCTCGCCATCGTCGCCTCCGCGCTCATGGGCGCCTGTCTCGGCTTCCTGTGGTGGAACACCTCACCGGCGAAGATCTTCATGGGTGACACCGGTTCGCTGGCCCTCGGCGGCGCGCTCGCCGGCCTCGCGATCTGCTCCCGCACGGAGCTGCTGCTCGCCCTCCTCGGCGGTCTGTTCGTCCTGATCACCATGTCGGTCGTCATCCAGGTCGGCTCCTTCCGCCTCACCGGCAAGCGCGTCTTCCGCATGGCACCGCTCCAGCACCACTTCGAGCTCAAGGGCTGGTCGGAGGTGCTCGTGGTGGTCCGCTTCTGGATCATTCAGGGCATCTGTGTGATCGTCGGACTTGGCATCTTCTACGCGGGATGGGCGGCCGACAAGTGACCGACTGGCAGGGGAGCGACTGGGCGGGCAGGCACGTCACCGTCGCCGGGCTCGGCGTCTCGGGCCTCCCGGCGGCCAAGGTGCTGCACGGCCTCGGCGCCGTCGTCACGGTCGTCAACGACGGCGACGACGACCGCGCCCGGGCACAGGCCGAGGAACTCCAGGCGCTCGGGGTCACCGTGCGTATTGGCGACGGCGCGACCCTGCCCGAGGGCACCGAACTGATCGTGACCGCTCCCGGCTGGCGGCCGGACAAGCCGTTGTTCGCGGCGGCGGAGGCGGCCGGCGTGCCGGTCTGGGGCGACGTGGAACTCGCCTGGCGGCTCAGGGGGCCCGACGCCCCGCCCTGGCTCGCCGTCACCGGCACCAACGGCAAGACCACCACCGTGCAGATGCTCGCCTCGATCCTGAAGGCGGCCGGGCTGCGCACGGCGGCCGTCGGCAACATCGGCGTCTCACTGCTCGATGCCGTGCTCGGCGACGAGACCTACGACGTCCTGGCCGTCGAGTTGTCGAGCTACCAGCTCCACTGGGCTCCCTCGCTGCGCGCCCACTCGGCGGCCGTGCTCAACCTCGCCCCCGACCACCTCGACTGGCACGGCTCCATGGAGGCCTACGCCACCGACAAGGGCCGTATCTACGAGGGCAATCGCATCGCCTGCGTCTACAACACGGCCGACAAGGCCACCGAGGACCTGGTGCGCGAGGCGGACGTCGAGGAGGGCTGCCGGGCCATCGGCTTCACGCTCGGCACGCCCGGACCCTCCCAACTCGGCGTCGTCGACGGCATCCTGGTCGACCGCGCGTTCGTGGAGAACCGGCAGAAGAACGCCCAGGAACTCGCCCACGTCTCCGACGTCAACCCGCCCGCGCCGCACAACATCGCCAACGCACTGGCCGCGGCCGCGCTGGCCCGCGCCTACGGGGTGCCCGCACAGGCCGTACGGGACGGCCTCAGGGCCTTCACCCCCGACGCCCACCGGATCGCACACGTCGCCGACATCGACCAGGTCGCGTACGTCGACGACTCCAAGGCCACCAACACCCATGCCGCGGAGGCCTCCTTGGCGGCGTATCCGTCGATCGTGTGGATCGCGGGCGGGCTCGCCAAGGGGGCGACCTTCGACGAACTGGTCGCCAAGTCGGCAAAGCGACTTCGCGGGGCGGTGCTGATCGGCGCGGACCGCGCGCTGATCCGCGAGGCGCTCGCGCGACACGCGCCCGAGGTACCCGTGGTGGACCTCGAGCGGACCGACACTGGGGCGATGCTCGCGGCTGTCCGGGAGGCCGCGCGGATCGCTCGCGCGGGCGACACGGTGCTGCTGGCGCCCGCCTGTGCCTCCATGGACATGTTCGTCAACTACAACCAGCGCGGGGACGCGTTCGCGGATGCCGTTCGTGAGCTCGGCTCCGCAAGCGCCTGACGGCGGGGCCGAGCCGGTCCGGGCGCGCCCGGGACCCTGTGGGAGGGACGCGTGACGCCATCGTGGTCGGTGCTTCGGGGACGGCTGCCCGCGGGCCGCACGGCGCCGGCCCGGCCCTCCACCGAGCCCGCACGGGCCGGCGCGGCGGTCACCCCGGATCGCACCCGCGCGGTGGACAGGGGCGCTGATGGCCAGTAGCCGTACCGGCCGTCCCCCGGCTCCGCGCGCCTCCGGACGGTCCGCCACGCCCCGCACGCCGGGCGAGAACCCGGTGCGGCGGCTGGTCCTGCGGGCCCGGCGTGCCTGGGACCGGCCGCTGACCGCTTACTACCTGATCCTCGGCGGCAGTGTGCTGATCACCGTGCTCGGACTGGTGATGGTGTACTCGGCGTCGCAGATCAAGGCCCTGCAACTGTCGCTGCCGGGGTCGTACTTCTTTCGCAAACAGTTCCTGGCCGCCGTTCTCGGGGCCGTGCTGCTGCTGATCGCCTCGCGGATGCCGTCCAAGCTGCACCGGGCGCTGGCCTATCCGATACTCGCGGGATCCGTGTTTCTCATGGTGCTGGTGCAGGTGCCGGGGATAGGGATGTCCGTCAACGGCAACCAGAACTGGATCTCCATCGTCGGCCCCTTCCAGCTCCAGCCCAGTGAGTTCGGCAAGCTGGCGCTCGTCCTGTGGGGCGCGGACCTGCTCGCCCGCAAGCAGGACAAGCGGCTGCTGACCCAGTGGAAGCACATGCTGGTGCCGCTGGTTCCGGCGGCGTTCCTGCTGCTCGGGCTGATCATGCTCGGCGGCGACATGGGAACGGCGATCATCCTGACCGCCATCCTGTTCGGCCTGCTGTGGCTGGCGGGGGCGCCCACCCGGCTCTTCGTCGGGGTGCTGGCCGTGGCCGCGCTGATCGGCGCACTGCTGATCAAGACCAGCTCCAACCGCATGGCCCGGCTCGCCTGCATCGGCGCCACCGACCCCGGCCCGAACGACCAGTGCTGGCAGGCCGTGCACGGCATCTACGCCCTGGCCTCCGGCGGACTCTTCGGTTCCGGTCTCGGTGCCAGTGTGGAAAAATGGGGCCAACTCCCGGAAGCACACACCGACTTCATCTTCGCCGTCACTGGTGAGGAACTGGGCCTCGCGGGGACGCTGTCGGTGCTGGCCCTGTTCGCGGCCCTAGGCTATGCGGGTATCCGCGTGGCCGGACGCACGGAGGACCCCTTCGTGAGGTATGCCGCGGGAGGCGTGACCACCTGGATCACCGCTCAGGCGGTGATCAACATCGGTGCGGTGCTCGGTCTGCTGCCGATCGCCGGTGTCCCGCTCCCGCTGTTCTCCTACGGGGGCTCCGCCCTGCTGCCGACCATGTTCGCCATCGGGTTGCTGATCGCCTTCGCGCGCGAGGACCCCGCTGCGCGGGCCGCGCTTGCGATGCGGCAACCTCGCTTTGGTAGAAAGCGGGCTGGAGGCTCCGGGAGAAACCGGAGTCCTCGGAGCTGGAACACGATGCGACGGCGCGCACCCGCGCGTTCGTCCGGAGAGCGGTGAATTTCGGTGCATGTCGTACTCGCCGGTGGGGGAACCGCCGGCCACATCGAGCCCGCGCTCGCCCTCGCGGACGCCCTGCGCAGGCAGGACCCGACAGTGGGCATCACGGCCCTGGGCACGGAGCGCGGCCTTGAGACACGTCTCGTACCCGAGCGTGGCTACGAACTCGCGCTGATCCCCGCCGTTCCCCTGCCGCGCAAGCCCACCCCCGAGCTGATCACCGTCCCCGGACGGCTGCGCGGCACGATCAAGGCGGCCGAGCAGATCCTGGAGCGCACCAAGGCGGACGCCGTCGTCGGCTTCGGCGGCTACGTCGCCCTGCCCGGCTACCTCGCGGCCAAGCGGCTCGGTGTCCCGATCGTCGTCCACGAGGCCAACGCCCGGCCGGGCCTGGCCAACAAGATCGGTTCGCGGTACGCAGCCCAGGTCGCCGTCTCCACGCCCGACAGCAAGCTGCGCGACGCCCGTTACATCGGCATCCCGCTGCGCCGCTCCATCGCCACCCTCGACCGTGCGGCGATGCGCCCCCAGGCCCGCGCCGCCTTCGGCCTCGACCCCAACCTGCCCACGCTGCTGGTCTCCGGCGGCTCGCAGGGCGCCCGGCGGCTCAACGAGGTGATCCAGCAGGTCGCCCCGCTGCTCCAGCAGTCCGGCATCCAGATCCTGCACGCGGTCGGCCCGAAGAACGAACTGCCGCAGGTGCAGCAGATGCCGGGCATGCCCCCGTACCTGCCGGTACCGTATCTGGACCGGATGGACCTCGCGTACGCCGCCGCCGACATGATGCTCTGCCGCGCGGGCGCGATGACCGTCGCGGAGCTTTCCGCCGTGGGACTGCCGGCGGCCTACGTCCCGCTGCCCATCGGCAACGGCGAGCAACGGCTGAACGCCCAGCCGGTGGTCAAGGCGGGCGGCGGACTGCTGGTCGACGACGCGGAACTGACGCCGCAGTGGGTGCAGTCCCAGGTGGTGCCCGTGCTCACCAATCCGCACCGGCTGTACGAGATGTCCCGCGCCGCAAGCGAGTTCGGCCGCCGGGACGCCGACGACCTGCTTGTCGGCATGGTGTACGAGGCGATCGCCTCGCGCCACCGTCGTTAGCACGTCGGCGAGTGAGCCTCAGGGGCCGCCTGGACACCGGCACAAGCGCCCCGGAGGCGAACCGAGCCTGAAATGGGAGGGCAGCGTGGCCGGACCGACGACCGCCGAGCGCGGTGAACGGCAGCAACTCGATTCCGGCCCGCCCCGGCCGCCCCGTATCGGGTGGCCACCCCTCTCCCGAACTCGTGTGATTGTCATCCTGGTTGGCCTCACGCTGCTGGCCGGGGGCACCCTGTGGACGCTCTACGGCTCGCAGTGGCTGCGGGTGGAGCGTGTGACCGTCTCCGGCACGGACGTGCTCACGCCCGCCCAGGTGCGGGAGGCCGCCGACGTGCCGATCGGATCGCCCCTGATTTCCATCGACACCGATGCGATTGCGGACCGACTCCGGCGAAAATTGCCCCGGATTGACTCGATTGATGTCACCCGTTCCTGGCCTGATGGAATCGACCTGAAAGTGACGGAGCGCAAGCCGGTCCTGGTTGTGGAAAAGGGGGGCGAATTCGTCGAAGTGGATGACGAGGGCGTGCGATTCGCGACCGTCAGGACCGCGCCGAAGGGTGTTCCCACGCTGGAAATCACCCGGGGCCCCGCAGCCAGTCTGCGCCGCTTCGGGACCGAGCGGCTGGCCCGGGAGGCGGTGCGCGTCGTGGCCGTCGCTCCAGCCGCCGTGGGGCGCGACCTACGGACCGTCAAAGTCCGCTCGTACGACTCCATCTCGCTGGAGTTGAGCGGGGGACGGACCGTGGACTGGGGCAGCAGCGAGAAGAGCCGCGCGAAGGCGGCGACACTCAAGGCTCTCATGAAAGCCTCCCCCGGCGCGCGGCACTTCGACGTGAGCGTCCCCACCGCCCCCGCGTCATCGGGAAGTTGACGGGTATCCGCGCAGGCCAGCACCCTGGTTGGGCACCGCTATGGCTGATCACATAGGGTGAAAAGAAAAACGGGAGGTTCGGCGTGTTCGTTGAACGTGCGCCACTTGTCGACTTAGTGTCCTGTTCCGAAGAGTCCAAGGAACAGACACACTGGTAACCCTAAACTTCAGGGTTAGGGTTCGGGTCGGCGTTCGGAACCGTCCCATTCGGCATCAGTCGTCGGATCGCTCCCATGCGAGGCGGCGACACGTAACTCGAGGCGAGAGGCCTTCGACGTGGCAGCACCGCAGAACTACCTCGCAGTCATCAAAGTCATCGGTGTCGGCGGCGGTGGTGTCAATGCCATCAACCGGATGATCGAGGTCGGTCTCAAGGGCGTCGAGTTCATCGCCATCAACACCGACGCGCAAGCTCTGTTGATGAGCGACGCCGACGTCAAGCTCGACGTCGGCCGTGAACTCACCCGCGGACTCGGCGCCGGAGCCAACCCGGCCGTCGGCCGCAAGGCCGCCGAGGACCACCGCGAGGAGATCGAGGAGGTCCTCAAGGGGGCCGACATGGTCTTCGTGACGGCCGGTGAGGGCGGCGGCACCGGAACCGGCGGCGCGCCCGTCGTGGCCAACATCGCGCGTTCGCTCGGCGCCCTCACCATCGGCGTGGTCACCCGCCCGTTCACCTTCGAGGGACGGCGCCGCGCCAACCAGGCCGAGGACGGCATCGCCGAACTCCGCGAGGAGGTCGACACCCTCATCGTCATCCCGAACGACCGGCTGCTGTCCATCTCGGACCGCCAGGTCAGCGTCCTCGACGCCTTCAAGTCCGCCGACCAGGTGCTGCTCTCGGGTGTCCAGGGCATCACCGACCTGATCACCACGCCCGGCCTGATCAACCTCGACTTCGCCGACGTCAAGTCCGTGATGTCCGAGGCCGGTTCGGCCCTCATGGGCATCGGCTCGGCCCGCGGCGACGACCGCGCGGTGGCCGCCGCCGAGATGGCGATCTCCTCCCCGCTCCTCGAGGCCTCCATCGACGGCGCCCGGGGCGTCCTGCTGTCCATCTCCGGCGGCTCGGACCTCGGCCTGTTCGAGATCAACGAGGCCGCCCAGCTGGTGAGCGAGGCCGCGCACCCCGAGGCCAACATCATCTTCGGCGCGGTCATCGACGACGCCCTCGGCGACGAGGTCCGGGTCACCGTGATCGCGGCCGGCTTCGACGGCGGCCAGCCGCCCGCCAAGCGGGACAACGTGCTCGGCTCGTCCTCGGCCCGGCGCGAGGAGCCGACTCCGGCCCGTCCCGCCGAGCGCCCCTCCTTCGGCTCGCTGGGCAGCGTGACCCCGAAGGAGGCGCCGGAGCCGGCGCCCGCCCCCGAACCGGTGAACGAGATCCCGGTCGCGCCGCCGGTGCCGCCGTCGCGTTCCTACTCCGACAGCGCGGCCGAAGAGCTTGACGTCCCGGACTTCCTCAAGTGATCCCGGGCCTCCTGAAGTGATAGGGCAGCACTACACGACGGGTACCGCAGGCGGCGCGCACTTCGCCTTCACCGACCGGTGGGGCGGGGTGAGCGCCGCTCCGTACGAGGAGCTCAACCTGGGGGGCGCGGTCGGTGACGACGCGGACACCGTCCGCACCAACCGCGAACTTGCCGCCAAGTCGCTGGGACTCGACCCGGCCCGGGTGGTCTGGATGAACCAGGTGCACGGCCGTGACGTCGCCGAGGTCGACGGGCCGTGCGGGGAGGGTCCGGCGGCCGAGGTCGACGGAATCGTCACCGCGCGGCGTGGACTCGCGCTCGCCGTGCTCACCGCAGACTGCGTCCCCGTCCTGCTCGCCGACCCCGTCGCCGGGGTGGTGGCGGCGGCCCACGCGGGCCGGCCGGGCATGGTCGCCGGGGTGGTACCCGCCGCCGTCGAGGCGATGGCCCGGCTGGGCGCCGACCCCGCCCGGATCGTCGCCCGCACCGGGCCCGCCGTCTGCGGACGCTGCTACGAGGTCCCCGAGGCCATGCGCACCGCGGTCGCCGCTGTGGAGCCCGCGGCGTTCGCCGAGACCGGCTGGGGAACTCCCGCCGTCGACGTGGCCGCCGGGGTGCATGCGCAACTGGAGCGGCTCGGGGTGCGCGACCGGGAGCGGTCACAGGTGTGCACCATGGAGTCGGAGGACCACTTCTCCTACCGCCGGGAGGGCACCACCGGGCGGCTCGCGGGATATGTGTGGCTGGACTGATCGGAATGACGGAGCGCAGGGAACAACTCACCCGGAATCTGGCGGGTGTTGAGGAGCGCATCGCGGCGGCGTGCTTGGCGGCGGGCCGCAAGCGCGATGAGGTGACGCTGATCGTGGTCACCAAGACCTATCCCGCGAGCGACGTGCGGATCCTCTCCGAGCTCGGGGTGCGGCACGTCGCCGAGAACCGGGACCAGGACGCGGCACCCAAGGCTGCCGAATGTTCGGATTTGCCCATCAGTTGGCATTTTGTCGGTCAACTGCAGACCAACAAGGTTCGATCCGTGGTCGGTTATGCGGATGTGGTGCAATCCGTCGACCGTGCCCGGCTTGTCACCTCCTTGTCGAAAGAGGCCGTGCGGGCCGGGCGGGAGATCGGCTGTCTGATCCAGGTCGCGCTGGACGCGGAGGAGAGCGGCCGGGGGGAGCGCGGTGGCGTGGCGCCCGGCGGGATCGAGGAGTTGGGTGAACTCGTGGCCGGGGCTCCCGGGCTGCGGCTCGACGGACTGATGACCGTGGCGCCGCTCGCCGGGGAGTACGCGGGACGGCAACGGGCGGCCTTCGAGCGGTTGATGGATTTGTCGACCGACCTGCGCCGTGCTCATCCGGCTGCCAACATGGTCTCCGCAGGGATGAGTGCGGACCTCGAGGAGGCCGTGGCGGCAGGGGCGACACATGTACGCGTCGGCAGCGCGGTACTCGGAGTCCGGCCCAGGCTCGGGTAACGTCGCCAGGAAGTCGGACCACAGCAGAAAATATGGTCATTCCCGCTGATCGCGGGCATAACGGCCTCGTGGATGGCGGACACTTGGGAAGTCGTCAGCCGATTCACCACAGAGCGGAGGACTCAGAGCAATGGCCGGCGCGATGCGCAAGATGGCGGTCTACCTCGGCCTCGTGGAGGACGATGGTTACGACGGCCGGGGTTTCGATCCCGACGACGACTTCGAGCCCGAGCTGGACCCGGAGCCCGAGCACGACCGGCGGCGGCACGAGCCGTCGCACCAGTCGCACAGTCCCCACCAACCTCAAAGGGATGAATCGGTACGAGTGGTGCAACCGCCCGCACAGCGCGAGCCGGTGGCCCATTCCGCCCCGCTTCCCCTCGAATCC
This sequence comes from Streptomyces cavernae, assembly GCF_004023625.1. Classification (GTDB taxonomy): domain Bacteria; phylum Actinomycetota; class Actinomycetes; order Streptomycetales; family Streptomycetaceae; genus Streptomyces; species Streptomyces cavernae. The sequence continues at coordinate 14,442 of NZ_RPDJ01000007.1, forward strand.
GGCCGCCCGGCGCGCATCGCTCCCGTGGCATCCATCACACAAGAACGTCAGTCCCTCGAGAAGAACGCACCGGTGATCATGCCCAAGGTCGTGTCCGAGCGAGAGCCGTACCGGATCACCACGCTCCACCCTCGGACCTACAACGAGGCCCGTACCATCGGGGAACACTTCCGTGAAGGCACCCCGGTGATCATGAACCTCACGGAGATGGACGACACCGACGCGAAGCGACTTGTCGACTTTGCCGCCGGTCTCGTCTTCGGCCTGCACGGAAGTATCGAGAGGGTGACGCAGAAGGTGTTCCTGTTGTCGCCTGCTAACGTCGATGTCACGGCGGAGGACAAGGCCCGCATCGCAGAGGGCGGGTTCTTCAACCAGAGCTGAGATGTACCACCGGAAATCGGGCACGGAACGGGGAGAGGGAAGCACGGATCATGGGCGTGGTCTTGGATGTCATCTATATCGCGCTGATGTGTTTCCTCATCGTGCTGATCTTCCGGCTGGTGATGGACTACGTCTTCCAGTTCGCCCGCTCATGGCAGCCCGGCAAGGCCATGGTGGTAGTTCTGGAGGCCACCTACACTGTCACCGATCCACCGCTCAAGCTTCTGCGGCGGTTCATTCCGCCGTTGCGTCTCGGGGGCGTGGCGCTCGACCTGTCCTTCTTCGTACTGATGATCATCGTCTACATCCTGATCTCCGTCGTGAGCCGGCTGTGAACGATACGGTCTTGCCGAACGCCGACGATGCCGACGACTACGTTGAGGTGAAGAGATGCCGTTGACCCCCGAGGACGTGCGGAACAAGCAGTTCACGACCGTCCGCCTCCGAGAAGGCTATGACGAGGACGAGGTCGATGCCTTCCTCGACGAGGTCGAAGCCGAACTGACCCGCCTGCTCCGCGAGAACGAGGACCTGCGCGCCAAACTGGCCGCGGCGACGAGGGCCGCCGCGCAGAACCAGCAACAGGGCATGCGCAAGCCTCCCGAGCCCCAGGATCAACAGCAGCAGGGCATGCCGCAACAGGGCATGCCCCAGCAGGGCATGCCCCAGCAGGGCATGCGCGGTCCGGGCGGTCCGGTACCCGCCGGCATATCGGGCCCGCCGCAGCAGCAGATGGGTGGCCCCATGGGTGGCCCGCCCCAGCTGCCGAGCGGTGCTCCCGCGCTGCCCGCCGGCCCCGGCGGTCAGGGTGGTCCGCAGGGTCCCGGCCCGATGGGTCAGGGTCCGATGGGGCAGGGCCCCATGCAGGGGCAGGGTCCTATGCAGGGGCAGGGTCCGATGCAGGGCCAGGGTCCGATGCAGGGACAGGGCCCCATGCAGGGACAGATGGGCCAGGGTCCGGGTCCGATGCAGGGGCAGATGCAGCCGCAGATGGGTGGCCCGATGGGCGGTCCCATGGGTGGCCCGATGGGCGGCCCCATGGGCGGTCCCGGTCAGGGTCCCGGCGGCGACAGCGCCGCGCGCGTGCTCTCGCTGGCCCAGCAGACCGCCGACCAGGCGATCGCCGAGGCGCGTTCCGAGGCCAACAAGATCGTGGGCGAGGCGCGCAGCCGCGCCGAGGGTCTGGAGCGTGACGCCCGTGCCAAGGCCGACGCCCTGGAGCGGGACGCGCAGGAGAAGCACCGCGTCGCGATGGGTTCGCTGGAATCCGCCCGCGCCACGCTGGAGCGCAAGGTCGAGGACCTGCGCGGCTTCGAGCGCGAGTACCGCACGCGTCTGAAGTCGTACCTCGAGTCCCAGCTGCGTCAGTTGGAGACCCAGGCGGACGACTCGCTGGCTCCGCCGCGCACCCCCGCGGCCCCGTCGCTGCCGCCGTCCCCGGCGCCTTCGATGGCACCGGCCGGTGCGAGCGCCCCGTCGTACGGCGGCAACCAGTCCATGGGTGGCCCGCCCCCGTCCGCGCCCTCCTATGGCGGCCAGCAGCAGATGTCGCCGGCCATGACCCAGCCGATGGCTCCCGTCCGTCCGCAGGGTCCCTCCCCGATGGGCCAGGCGCCGTCGCCGATGCGTGGCTTCCTCATCGACGAGGACGACAACTGACGGGCTCTAATACGCCGTAGGCGTCGGCAGCGTTCAGGGCGAGGCCCCCGGATTTTCCGGGGGCCTCGCCCTTTTGTTCGTGTTGTCCGGTATGGGGGTGCAGTTGTGGGGGTGATGTGGCGAAGGACACATTCTGGTGCGGGCACGGGTGAGGGCCCGGTCCGTCGGAAGGACCGGGCCCTCTTGGGTCGGTTGCGGTCTGCGGCCTCGCCGGGCGCTACGCCTTCCGCAGGCGGAAGGTCAGCGCCAGGCCCTCATCGGTGAACGTCTCGCCGTAGCTGTCGTCCGCCTCGCCTTCGGCGAAGTCCGTGGAGAGCACCTCGTCGGAGATGAGCGGAGCGTGCTCGGACAGGGCCGCGGACACGGCGGGGTCGCTGGAGGACCAGCGCAGGGCGATCCGGTCGGCGACGTCCAGGCCGCTGTTCTTGCGGGCTTCCTGGATCAGGCGGATCGCGTCACGGGCGAGGCCCGCCCTGCGCAGCTCCTCCGTGATCTCCAGGTCCAGGGCGACCGTCGCACCGGAGTCGGACGCCACCGACCAGCCCTCGCGCGGGGTCTCCGTGATGATGACCTCGTCCGGGGCGAGGGCGACCGTCTCGCCGTCGACCTCGACCGAGGCCGTGCCCTCGCGCAGGGCCAGCGACAGGGCGGCCGCGTCCGCGCCCGCGATGGCCTTGGCGACGTCCTGGACGCGCTTGCCGAACCGCTTGCCCAGCGCACGGAAGTTCGCCTTGGCGGTGGTGTCCACCAGCGAGCCGCCCACCTCACTCAGGGAGGCGAGGGAACTGACGTTCAGCTCTTCGGTGATCTGGGTGTGCAGTTCGGGGTCGAGCGACTCGAAGCCTGCGGCGGCGACCAGCGCGCGCGACAGCGGCTGACGGGTCTTGACACCGGACTCCGCGCGCGTGGCGCGGCCCAGTTCCACCAGGCGGCGCACCAGCACCATCTGCTTCGACAGCTCGGGGTCGATGGCGGACAGGTCCGCCTCCGGCCAGGAGGACAGGTGCACGGACTCCGGTGCGCCCGGGGCGACCGGCACGACCAGGTCCTGCCAGACCCGCTCGGTGATGAACGGGGTCAGCGGCGCCATCAGCTTGGTGACCGTCTCGACGACCTCGTGCAGGGTGCGCAGTGCCGCCTTGTCGCCCTGCCAGAAGCGGCGGCGCGAACGGCGTACGTACCAGTTGGACAGGTCGTCGACGAACGCCGACAGGAGCTTGCCGGCGCGCTGGGTGTCGTACGCCTCCAGGGCCTCGGTCACCTGGTCGGTGAGCGCGTGCAGTTCGGACAGCAGCCAGCGGTCGAGGACGGGGCGGTCGGCCGGGGCAGGGTCCGCCTCGGACGGCGCCCAGTTCGACGTGCGGGCGTACAGGGCCTGGAAGGCGACCGTGTTCCAGTACGTCAGCAGCGTCTTGCGGACGACCTCCTGGATGGTGCCGTGGCCCACGCGGCGGGCCGCCCAGGGGGAGCCGCCGGCCGCCATGAACCAGCGCACCGCGTCCGCGCCGTGCTGGTCCATGAGCGGGATCGGTTCGAGTGTGTTGCCCAGGTGCTTGGACATCTTGCGGCCGTCCTCGGCCAGGATGTGGCCGAGGCAGACGACGTTCTCGTACGACGACTTGTCGAAGACCAGCGTGCCGACCGCCATCAGCGTGTAGAACCAGCCACGGGTCTGGTCGATGGCCTCCGAGATGAACTGCGCCGGGTAGCGGGACTCGAAGACGTCCTTGTTCTTGTACGGGTAGCCCCAATGTGCGAACGGCATCGAACCCGAGTCGTACCAGGCGTCGATGACCTCCGGCACGCGTGTGGCCGTCTTCCCGCAGCCGTCCTGGGGGCAGGCGAAGGTGACCTCGTCGATGTACGGGCGGTGCGGGTCGAGGCCCGACTGGTCGGTGCCGGACAGCTCGGTGAGCTCCGCGCGGGAGCCGACGACGGTGAGGTGGTCGTCCTCGCAGCGCCAGATCGGCAGCGGGGTGCCCCAGTAGCGGTTGCGGGACAGCGCCCAGTCGATGTTGTTGTTCAGCCAGTCCCCGTACCGGCCGTTCTTGACCGACTCCGGGTACCAGTTGGTCTTCTCGTTCTCCTGGAGGAGACGGTCCTTGATCGCCGTGGTGCGGATGTACCAGGACGGCTGCGCGTAGTACAGCAGCGCCGTGTGGCAGCGCCAGCAGTGCGGGTAGCTGTGCTCGTACGCGATGTGCTTGAACAGCAGGCCGCGGTCCGCTAGGTCCTCGGTGAGCTTTTCGTCGGCCTTCTTGAAGAAGACGCCGCTTACGAGCGGGACGTCCTCCTCGAACGTGCCGTCGGGGCGCACCGGGTTGACGACGGGCAGGCCGTAGGCGCGGCAGACCTTGAGGTCGTCCTCACCGAAGGCGGGGGACTGGTGGACCAGACCCGTGCCGTCCTCCGTGGTGACGTACTCGGCGTTCACCACGTAGTGGGTCTCGACATCGCCCGGGAACTCCACGAGTTCGAACGGACGTTGATAGGTCCAGCGCTCCATTTCGGCGCCGGTGAAGGTCTGGCCGGTGGTCTCCCAGCCCTCGCCGAGCGCCTTTTCGACGAGCGGCTCGGCGACGACCAGCTTCTCCTCGCCGTCGGTGGCGACGACGTACGTCACCTCGGGGTGGGCGGCGACCGCGGTGTTGGAGACCAGCGTCCACGGGGTCGTCGTCCACACCAGGAGCGCGGCCTCGCCCGCGAGCGGACCGGAGGTGAGCGGGAAACGGACGTACACCGAGGGGTCGACGACCGTCTCGTAGCCCTGCGCCAGCTCGTGGTCGGACAGGCCGGTGCCGCAGCGCGGACACCAGGGGGCGACACGGTGGTCCTGGACCAGCAGGCCCTTGTTGAAGATCTCCTTGAGCGACCACCAGACGGACTCCACGTACTCGGGATCCATCGTGCGGTAGGCGTCGTCCAGATCGACCCAGTAGCCCATGCGGGTCGTCAGCGCGGAGAAGGCGTCGGTGTGGCGGGTCACGGACTCGCGGCACTTGGCGTTGAACTCAGCGATGCCGTACGCCTCGATGTCCTGCTTGCCGCTGAAGCCCAGTTCCTTCTCGACCGCCAGCTCCACCGGCAGGCCGTGGCAGTCCCAGCCGGCCTTGCGGGCCACGTGGTAGCCACGCATGGTGCGGAAGCGCGGGAAGACGTCCTTGAAAACGCGGGCCTCGATGTGGTGGGCCCCCGGCATGCCGTTGGCCGTGGGCGGACCCTCGTAGAACACCCACTCCGGGCGGCCCTCGGACTGCTCCAGGGTCTTGGCGAAGATCTTCTGCTCGCGCCAGAAGTCGAGCACGGCGTGCTCGAGCGCGGGCAGGTCGACCTGAGCGGGCACCTGGCGGTACGTCGGCGTTGTCATCAGCGAGCTTCCTCCGGCGGACTTGCTGCCTTCCGTCCGGAGGGACGAGAGCCTGTTGCTGTCCACGCCGTGTGCGGCGCGCTCCCGCGGTACCACCCTCCTTGGCCCTCCGGTGCGCCCTGTGCTCCGGTGAGCCCTCTCATTGGGGTCGCGATGCCGGGTCTACTGACCGTTGCGGTGTCGCTCCGGTGTTCTTCCGGCGGCTCCGGGGTGATCTTCACGTCGCGCTCGCCCCCGGGCTTCCACCGCCCCCGGGTCGCTCTTGGCCGCGTACGCCGCTACTCGTCCCCATCCACGCTTTTCGCTCCGACCAGTGTACGGCGCCGGGCCCATGGCGGCCGACCGGTTTTCGCGGACCGCCCGCGCGGGGGTGCGCGGGCCCCGCTGGTGCTGTCCGGAGTGACCCGAATGGGCAGGCGCCGATGTTCGTATTCTGGGACGTCCGGCTTGTCGGAATACCTGCCGAAGAGCTGGGCACAACGCATGCAGACCTGGTCCCCGGCGCCCGCGGGGCGGGCGGAACGGTGACTCGCCCCGTTGCCGCGGGCCCCAAGTCGATTTATCGTCCCAGCACGATTTGCATACAAGATCACAATATGCGAAGGGGCCGCGGCCATGGTGGGTAAGAAGACCGCCGTACAGCGCTCGGCGTCCGGGAGACCTACGGATGCCGCGGCCAAGGACGCGAGCGGCAAGAAGAGCACGCGGGCGCCCCTGGGCCGCGGTACCAAGTCCGTGAAGAGGCTGCATGCGGCTGCCTCCGCGGCGAAGACGGGTGCGGGCGCCGCCGGCAAGTCGGCGGCGGCGAAGAAGAGGGCGGTTTCCGGGAAGACCGCGGGGGAGACGGCCGGCACTGGGAAGAAGGCTGCCGCGAGGGTTGCTGGTGGGGCTGGAGAGCCTGGTGAAGCCACTGGTACGCGGGCGCCTGCTTCCGCGGCGACCGCCGGGGGAACCGCTGCTGAGAAGGCGGCGACGGTTCCGAAGGCGGGCGCCTCGAAGAAGGGCGCGGTCCGTGCAGCGACTGCCGGCCCGGGCGCCTCGAAGGCGGCCGTTGCGGAGACTGCCGAGACTGCCGAGACTGCCGAGAGGGGCGCGGCGAAGGGCGCTGCGGGCGGTGTGAAGGTCGCTGCCGGCGGTGCGCAGGGCGCCGCGGGCGGTGTGAGGGGCGGCGCCGCCGGTGGGACGGCTGCCGAGGAAAGCGCTGCGACCAAGACGGGTCGGAAGAAGGCAGGCACGAGAAAGACCGCTTCCGGGGAGGCGGGCGCTCAGAGAGCGGGCGCCGGGAAGACGGGCGCCCGGAAGGCGCGCGCCGGGCAACCGGGCGCTGAGGAGACGGCCGCAAGGAAGACGGCGACCAAGGACAGGGCAGGCAAGAAGGCCGCTGCCAAGGAGGCGGCCGGGGGTAAGGCTGCTGCCAAGGAGGTGGCCGGGGACAAGGCCGCTGCCAAGGAGGCGGGCAGGGGTAAGGCCGGCACCAAGGGAGCGGGCGAGGACAAGGTCGTCGGCAGGGGAGCGGGCGGTGAGCGAGCCGCTGCTGGGAAGGGCCCCCCTGGGAAGCGTGGGGCGATGAGGAGTGGCGCGGCGAAGGGCGGCAACACGGAGAAGGCCGCTACGGCTACGGGTACGCCCCAGCGTGCCGCCGCGGCGAGGGGCACCACTGAGCGGGCCGCTGGGGCGGGCGGCGCCAAGAAGAGCACTTCCACGAAGAGTGCGGCCAAGAAGAGCCCGGCCGCGAAGACGACGGGAGCTACGACGGTGGTTGCTAAGAAGACTCCTGGCACGGCCACGGCGGAGAGCGAACCCACCGCCGTCCCCAAGGCACGGTTCAGCGCGGTGGAGCCCGGTGAACTCGCGGTGCGTCCCGGCGAGGACCCCTGGTCGGAGGAGGAGGTCGCCGAGGCCCGGGCGGAACTGCAGTCGGAGTCCGTGCGGCTGAGTACCGAGATCACGTCGTCAGAGCAGGCGCTCGCGGGTCTCATGCGGGACTCCGGGGACGGCGCGGGAGATGACCAGGCCGACACCGGCACGAAGAACATCACGCGCGAGCACGAGATGGCGCTCGCCGCCAACGCGCGCGAGATGCTCATCCAGACCGATCGCGCCCTGGAGCGCCTGGACGCCGGCACCTACGGGCTCTGCGAGAACTGCGGCAACCCCATCGGCAAGGCCCGGATGCAGGCCTTCCCGCGGGCGACCCTGTGTGTGGAGTGCAAGCAGAAGCAGGAACGCCGCTAGACGGACCTGAGTACGGACAGGAGCGGACAGGAGCGGACGGGAGGCGGACAAGAGCGGACGGGAGCGGACGGTAACGGGAGCGTGACGACAGGGCCCGGGAGGCGCGTGGTCCCGCGCGGCGGTGCCGTAACCTCGTCCTCAGTCAGGCACCTAGGTTGAGGGATTCACGTGGCAGAGGCGGAGCGCATCATCGGTACGCCGGACATCCCGGAGGGGGCAGAGGCCGAGCCGGAGCACGACGAGGGCGCGGCGGCCGGGCACGTGGCCGAGGAGCCGGCACGGCCGAAGGGCAAGCGCCGGATCGCGGTGCTCTTCGCCGTGGCCGCCTTCGCCTACCTTCTCGACCTGGGCAGCAAGATGCTGGTGGTCGCGAAGCTGGAGCACCACGCCCCCATCAACGTCATCGGTGACTGGCTGCGGTTCGAGGCGATCCGAAACGCGGGCGCCGCCTTCGGGATCGGCGAGGCGTTCACGGTGATCTTCACGGTGATCGCCGCGGCTGTGATCGTGGTGATCGTCCGGCTCGCCCGCAAGCTGTACAGCCTCCCCTGGGCGATCGCCCTCGGTCTGCTGCTCGGCGGCGCGCTGGGCAACCTCACCGACCGGATCTTCCGCTCGCCGGGCGTCTTCGAGGGCGCGGTGGTGGACTTCATCGCGCCCAAGGGCTTCGCGGTCTTCAACCTGGCCGACTCGGCGATCGTGTGCGGCGGCATTCTGATCGTGCTGCTGTCGTTCCGCGGGCTGGACCCCGACGGCACCGTCCACAAGGGCTGAGCCCGCCGAAGATCCGTCCCGCGGGCGGCAGATGGGCCGGGGCCGCCGAGGCTCGCGTACGGGGCTGTCGGACCCGTCCGGCATACTCGACCGAGTGAGCACGCTTCCCGAGATCCGCACCCTGCCCGTACCCGACGGCCTGGAGGGCGAGCGCGTCGACGCCGCCATCTCCCGGATGTTCGGGTTCTCCCGTACGAAAGCCGCCGAGCTGGCCGCGGCGGGCAAGGTGCTGGTGGACGGCGCGGCGGTGGGCAAGTCGGAGCGGGTGCGCGGCGGCGCCTGGCTCGAGGTGGAGATGCCGCAGGCGCCCGCGCCCGTACAGATCGTCGCCGAGCCCGTCGAGGGCATGGAGATCGTGCACGACGACGATGACGTGGTCGTCATAGTGAAGCCGGTCGGTGTGGCCGCGCATCCCAGCCCCGGCTGGACCGGGCCGACCGTGATCGGCGGGCTCGCCGCCGCCGGGTACCGCATCTCGACGTCGGGCGCCGCCGAGCGCCAGGGCATCGTGCACCGCCTGGACGTGGGCACATCGGGCCTGATGGTGGTGGCCAAGTCGGAGTACGCGTACACGTTCCTCAAGCGCCAGTTCAAGGAGCGCACGGTCGACAAGCGCTACCACACCCTGGTTCAGGGCCACCCGGACCCGACGAGCGGCACGATCGACGCCCCCATCGGCCGGCACCCGAACCACGACTACAAGTGGGCGGTCACGGCCGACGGCAAGCCCTCGGTCACGCACTACGACCTGGTGGAGGCGTTCCGCGCGGCCTCGCTGCTCGACATCAAGCTGGAGACGGGGCGCACCCATCAGATCCGCGTTCACATGGCGGCCCACCGCCACCCGTGCGTGGGCGACCTGACGTACGGCGCGGACCCGACGCTCGCGAAGCGGCTCGGCCTGACCCGTCAGTGGCTGCACGCCGTACGCCTCGGCTTCGAGCACCCCGCCGACGGCCGGTGGGTGGAGTTCGGGAGCGACTACCCCGAGGACCTCCAGAAGGCACTGGACCGGGTGCGCGAGGAGACCTACGCGTGAGCCGTGAGCCAGGCCCGAACAGGGGCCCGTCGTACGAGGTACGCGTCGCCGAGGACCCCGCCGACCGCGAGGCGTGCTTCGCGGTGCGCAAGGAGGTCTTCGTCGTCGAGCAGCACGTCCCCGAGGACATCGAGTACGACGCCTACGACCCCGGTGCGCTGCACGTGCTGGCGATCCGTGCCGACGGCGTGCCGCTCGGCACCGGCCGGCTGCTGTACGGCGCGGAGGCGGCCGCCAAGACCGGCGGCGACCTCACGGTGGGTTCCCTGGGGCGGCTGGCGGTGGCCCGGGAGGCGCGCGGGCTGGGTGTCGGCGTCGCGCTGGTGGGCGCCATCGAGGAGGCGGCACGCGCGCGTGGGCTCGCCGCCGTCGACCTGCACGCGCAGACACACGCGCTCGGCTTCTACGAACGGCTGGGGTACGTGACGTACGGGCCGGAGTTCCCCGACGCCGGGATACCGCACCGGGCCATGCGCAAGGACCTCTGACCCCGCCCGTTCTGACGGGCCCCCACGGGCCGTGGTCCGTAGGATCGGTTCATGACGCGCAACGTGGTGATCAGCGGTGGTGGCACGGGCATCGGGCTGGCCACGGCGCGGTCCTTCGCGGCCCACGGTGACCAGGTGCTGCTGCTCGGGCGGCGTGCCGAGGTGTTGCGGGACGCGGAGGTGCCGGGCGCGCTGACGTACGCCGCCGACCTCAGCGAGCCCGGCGCGGTGCGGGGCGTCGCCGAGTTCGTCGGAAGGGAACTGGGCGCGGTCGACGTGCTGGTCCACAGTGCGGGCGGGGCGGGGCATCTGGAGCCCGGGGCAGGCACCGACGATCCGATCGAGGCGGCTGCGTACGACTGGAGCCTCAACTTCCGGCTCAACACGCTGACCGCCGTGCTGCTCACCGAGGCGCTGCGGGACCGGCTCGCCACCCCGGGCGGGCGGTTGCTGTTCCTCAGTTCGATCGCCGCCTACCGGGGGTCGGGGGTGGTGTCCTACGCCGCGGCCAAGGCGGCCCTGCATCCGTATGCCTTCGCCCTGGCACGGGAGTTGGGGCCGCGGGGGATCACCGTGAACGTCGTGGCGCCCGGTTATGTGCAGGACACGGAGTTCTTCGGCGACCACATGGACGAAGCGCGGCGCGAGCGGTTGATCGCGGAGACCTCCACCGGGCGGGCCGGTACCCCCGCGGATGTCGCCGCCACCCTGCACTGGCTCGCCTCCCCGGGGGCGGCGCACATCACGGCCCAGGTGATCCAGGTCAACGGTGGCGCGGAGCGGGGCCATTGAGCCGGTGACGAGGCGCCTGCTCGCGCTGCGCCACGGCCGATCGCGTGCGCTGTGGCCGGTGGCGTCCGCTCCGCGGCCGATGCGTGTGCGCTGTGCGATGCGCGTGCTCCGCGGCCGGCGTCACCTCCGCTCCGTACCCGGTGCCTGATGGGCGCGGTGGGTGCGGGGCCTCGGGACCTCGCCGTCCGGGGACGCGGTGGGCCGGTGGCCGTCCGGGCGGTGGCCGTTGCCGTGGACGGGCGGCAGTACCGCTTCCGCGGTGTTCACCCGGGGCAGGGAGTGGGGGTGCTCGTTCGCGAGCCAGGCCATGAGCTGCTCGCGGACGGTGACGCGCACGGTCCAGATGTCGTCCGGGTCCTTCGCCGTGACCAGGGCACGGACCTGCATGGTGTTGGGTGTGGAGTCGGTGACCGACAGGTCCCAGGCCCGGCCGTCCCAGGCGGGACACCGGCGCAGGATGTCGCGGAGCTTCTCGCGCATCTCCGGGATCGGTGTGCTGTGGTCGACGTGCAGGAAGACCGTGCCGGTCATCTGCGCGCCGCCGCGCGACCAGTTCTCGAAGGGCTTGCTGGTGAAGTACGACACCGGCATCGTGATCCGCCGCTCGTCCCAGGTCCGCACGGTGAGGTGGGTCAGCGTGATCTCGTCGATGGTCCCCCACTCGCCGTCCACCACCACGACGTCACCGAGCCGCACCGTGTCGCCGAAGGCGATCTGCAGCCCCGCGAAGAGGTTGCTCAGCGTGGACTGGGCGGCGACACCGGCGATCGCGGCGATGATGCCTGCCGAGGCCAGCAGCGAGGCACCGGCGGCCCGCATCGCGGGGAAGGTGAGCAGCATCGCCGCGACCGCGACCACCCCGATGATGGCGGCGACCACCCGCATGATGAGCGTCACCTGCGTGCGCACCCGGCGGACCCGGGCCGGATCGCGGTGGGCGTGTGCGTAGCGGGTGAACGAGGTCTCGACGATCGCCGCCGCGACCCGTATCGCCAGCCACGCGGCCGAGCCGATCAGCACCAGGGTCAGCGCTCTTCCCACGCCGACCCTGTAGCCGTCCAAGATGTTCGCCTGGTCGTAGGAGCCTCTGAGCAGGGCGGCGCACAGCACGAGTTGGAAGGGGATGCGGGCACGGCGCAGCAGACCCCACAGCGGGGTCTCGCGGTGCCGTTCGTCGGCCTTCCGCATCAGGCGGTCGACCGCCCACCCCACAACCAGCGTGAGGACGACCGAACCACCGATGACGATCAGCGGACGCAGTACGTTCTCCATGCCTTCGACGGTAACCAGTCCCGGCCCGCTCCGAACATACGGGTTGGAACGGGCACTGTCGGTGACGGCTGGCACGATGGCCTCATGAACATCATGCTGTTCCATTCGACGTACGGGCTCCGGCCCGCGGTGCGCGCGGCGGCGGACCGGCTGCGCGGGGCGGGCCACGAGGTGTGGACGCCCGACCTGTACGAGGGGCGCACCTTCGGGACCGTCGAGGAGGGCATGGCCTTCAAGGACGAGATCGGCAAGGAGGAGCTGCTCAAGCGTGCCGTCCTGGCCGCCGCGCCGTACTCCGAGCGCGGTCTCGTCTACGCGGGGTTCTCGCTGGGCGCGTCCGTCGCCCAGACCCTCGCGCTCGGCGACCACAAGGCGCGCGGGCTGCTGCTCCTGCACGGCACGTCCGACATCGCGGCGAGCGCGTCGGTGGACGAACTGCCGGTCCAGCTGCATGTGGCGGAGCCGGACGTGTTCGAGACGGAGGACTGGCTGAGCGCCTGGTACCTGCAGATGCGCCGGGCCGGAGCGGACGTGGAGATCCACCGCTATCGCGGGGCGGGGCACCTCTACACCGACCCGGACCTCCCCGACTATGACGAGGAGGCCGCCGAGGCCACCTGGCGGGTGGCGCTCGGCTTCCTCGACACTCTGTAGTCCGCGCTCCGCGGCCCGCTCGCGGGAGGGTGTCAGCGCACCGGCGCGTTCACCCGCTCCACCTTCTGCGTTCCGGTCCGCGTCCGGTACGAACGCGCCCAGGTCGAGGTCGCCGTGGGGCTCGTGCGGCTGGACAGGACGTAGTAGTCCATCTGCGCGCGCTCCGCGGTGAGGTCCAGGACGCCGTAGCCGTGGCGGTCGGTGTCGACCCAGTGGACGTGCCGGTTGGCGGCCCGGATCAGCGGGGCGGCCACGGCGGAGACGGTGCCCTCGGGGACCTTGAGGATGTCGTCGAGGTTGTCGGAGGTGACCGAGGTGACCACGAACTCCGTGGCGGCCGACGCGGACAGCGGGTAGGTGCCGGCGTCCAGCGGCACGTCGTTGGCCCACGCCATGTGGATGTCCCCGGTGAGGAAGACGGTGTTGCGGATGGCGTTGTCGCGCAGGTGGGCGAGGAGTTCGCGGCGGTCGTCGGTGTAGCCGTCCCACTGGTCGGTGTTGAGGGCGAGGCCCTCCTGCGGCAGTCCCAGCAGCTTGGCGAGCGGCCTGAGCAGGTCCGCGGAGAGCGAACCGATGGCGAACGGCGCGATCATCACCGAGTTGCCGACCAGCCGCCAGGTGGCGCCGGAGGACTTCAGCCCGGCCTTCAGCCAGTCGAGCTGGGCGCGGCCGGTGAGCGTACGGCTGGGGTCGTCGACCGAGCCGCTGCCGGTGCTCACCTGCTGGGAGCGGAAGGTGCGCAGGTCGAGCAGGGAGAGGTCGGCGAGCTTGCCGAAGCGCAGCCTGCGGTAGGTGGTGCCCTCGACGGCGGGGCGGACCGGCATCCACTCGAAGTAGGCCTGCCTGGCGGCGGACTGACGCGCCGACCAGGTGCCCTCGGCGCCCTCGGTGTGGTTCTCGGCGCCGCCGGACCAGGCGTCGTTGGCGATCTCGTGGTCGTCCCAGATGGCGATGGCGGGGGCGGCCCGGTGCAGGGCCTGCAGGTCCGGGTCGGTCTTGTAACGGCCGTGCCGGGCGCGGTAGTCGGCGAGGGTGACTGTTTCGTGCGTGGGGACGTGCGGGCGGACGACGGTACCGCGCGTTCCGTACTCACCGGTCGGGTACTCGTAGATGTAGTCGCCGAGGTGCAGCCAGGCGTCCAGGTCGCCGCGTGCGGCCAGGTGCCGGTAGGCGCTGAAGTAGCCGGCCTCCCAGTTGGAGCAGGAGACCACGCCGAAGCGCAGGCCCGTGACTGCGGCGTCGGCGGCCGGGGCGGTGCGGGTGCGGGCGACGGGTGAGTCGGCGCCCTCGCAGGAGAAGCGGAACCAGTAGTCGGTGGCCGGCTTCAGGCCCCGGATGTCCGCCTTGACGGTGTGGTCGGTGGTGGCCGACGCCTTGGTGGAGCCCTTGGCCACCACGTCGGTGAACGCCTTGTCGGTGGCGACGGTCCAGCTGACCTCGGTGTCCGGGCCGAGCCCGGAGCCCGGAACCGCGTCGGCGGTGGGTGTCACCCGGGTCCACAGCAGGATGCCGTCGGGCAGCGGGTCACCGGAGGCCACACCGTGCTGGAAGGCGGGGACCTCGGCGGCGCGGGCGGGTACGGCGGTGGCGAGGGGCGCGAGGGCCGCGGTCGCGGCGGCGGCCTTGACGACCGTGCGGCGGCGGGGTGCGAGCAGCTCCCCGGAGCGCGAAGAGCCGTTGGGCTCGGCCGAGTTGGGGTTATCGGATGATCTGTATCCACTGGTCACGAGCGATCAGATTACTGATCAGTACGATCGAAGAGCGGGCGAACTCGTAAAGTTCGCCCGCTCTTCTCCTCCCAGTACTCCGGCTCGTACTCCGGCTCGTGCCCCGGCTCGTTTTCCGGCGCCGTCAGGCCTTGAGCGCCTTGTCCAGCGCCGCGTTGAACTCCGCCACGGTCATCGGCGGGTTGTCCCCGGTGCCGGTGAGCGTCTTGCCGTCCATCTTCAGGGTCGGGGTCCCCTGCACGCCGCTGTCGTCGAACTTGGCGGACATCTCCAGCGCCCACTTGTCGTAGGTGCCGTTCTTCACCGCGGTCTCGAACTCCTTGTTGTTCTTCAGCGCGGGCACGGTGTCGGCGACCTCGATCAGATACGCGTCGTCCTTGAACTTGTCCTCGCTCTCCTCCGGGTGGTACTTCACCGAGTAGAGCGCGGTCTTGTACTCGAGGAAAGCGTCGGTGCTCACGTTCAGCGCGGCGCCCATGGCGCTCAGCGCGTTCTTGGAGCCCTCGCCGTTGGTGTTCCGGTCGATGAACGAGGCGCCTATGTACTGGACCTTGAACTTGCCCTCCTCGACGTCCTTGTCCACGGTCGAGCCGACGGTCTGCTCGAACTGCGCGCAGACCGGGCAGCGCGGGTCCTCGTAAAGCTCCAGCGTCTTCTTGGCGCCCGCCTTGCCGATGACGACGGTCGTGCCGTTCTCGCCGCTGGTGTTGGCCGGCTTGACCAGCTTGTCGTTCTTGGCCTCCTCCCAGTAGCCGGGCTTGTTGGCCTGGACGACGGCGTAGCCGACACCGCCGGCCGCGGCGAGCACGCCGACGATGGAGCAGGCGACGATGATCTGCCGCTTGGCCTTGGCCTTCTTGGCCTGGCGCTCGCGCTCCTGACGCAGCCGCTCACGGGCCGCCGTCTTCGCCGCCTGGCTGTTCCTCTTGCTCATGATCGTTCTTCTCCGTGGATGATGACACGCACGCGTAGTGCGCGAAGGACGTGGACGGATGGTGGATGTGCTGCTCAGGCGAATACGGCCGAGCAGGGCGGTCCACGCCGTCCCACGGAGTGCACGAAGAGGCGGCCGCGGGTGGTGCGCGCGCGGCACACGGGGCGCGGCAGCCGGCGAACGGGCGTCAGCCGCACCGTCACCACGGCGACCGCGACCAGCAGCGGGCGGAAGGTCGAGACGGCCACCGCGGCCAGCACCTGGGCCAGCGCCCGCTCGCCGCGCCGCAGCCAGCCCGCCGCGATCAGGCCCACGCCGACGTGCGCGGCGAGCAGCAGCCAGGCGGCGGAGGCGTCCGCGTGCGCCAGGAGCGTGGCGGCCCGGTCCGGGCTGCCGCCGGCCATCCGGGCCAGCGGGGTGCCCGTGCTGCCGCCGGCGCACAGCACATCCAGGCCGACCGAGCGCAGCGGGCCCGCGACGGGGCCGCCCGCCCTGCCGTAGCAGGAGTACTGGCCCGTGGTGAACACCGTGTCGGCGGCCAGCTCCAGCGGGATCAGCACCGCGGCGATCCGCCCGAAGCCGCGCTCGCGGCCCGCGAGCGCGAACGCGACGACGAAGACGGCGGCGCCGACCGCGGCCACCGTGCCCAAGGGCAGGGGTACCCGGGACAGCAGCACGTGCGACGCGGTGGAGAGCGTCATCACGAGCGCCGTGAAGAGAGCCGCGCGGAGGGCTCTGAACTGGGTCCCGGATATGTCCATGGCGGTGGAGAGTGTCGCACGTGCTCCCGTAAACGCCCCTTAAAGGGTTGCTGTGCGTCACGGGAGCGTTGTACGACGGGGTCGAAGGGCTTCCTCTGCGGGGTGTCGAAGGCTTTCGTTACGGGTTACAGGCCGGGGATCCGGCCGTTGCGGAACAGGTCCACGAAGATCTGGTGATCGGCACGCGCGCGTGCGCCGTAGTCGTGCGCGAAGTCCACCAGGAGCTCACCGAAGCCGTCCTCGTCGGCCGCGATCGCCGCGTCGATGGCCCGCTCCGTGGAGAACGGGACCAGCTCCGAGTGGCCGCTGTCGTCGTCCGCGGCGGCGTGCATCGTCGCCGTCGCCCGGCCCAGGTCCGCGACGACCGCGGCGATCTCCTCGGGATCGGAGATGTCGCCCCAGTCCAGGTCCACGGCGTACGGCGAGATCTCGGCGACCAGCTGTCCCGCGCCGTCCAGCTCCGTCCAGCCCAGCCAGGGGTCGGCGTGCGCCTGCAGCGCGCGCTGGGAGATCACCGTGCGGTGGCCCTCGTGCTGGAAGTACTCCCGGATCGCCGGATCGGTGATGTGCCGGGAGACGGCCGGGGTCTGGGCCTGCTTGATGTAGATCACCACATCGTTCTCCAGGGCGTCGCTGTGGCCCTCGAGGAGGATGTTGTACGACGGCAGACCGGCGGAGCCGATGCCGATGCCGCGACGGCCGACGACGTCCTTCACCCGGTAGGAGTCCGGGCGGGCCAGCGATGTCTCCGGCAGCGTCTCCAGATAGCCGTCGAAGGCCGCCAGCACCTTGTAGCGGGTTGCCGCGTCCAGCTCGATGGAGCCGCCGCCCGGGGCGAAGCGGCGCTCGAAGTCACGGATCTCGGTCATCGAGTCCAGCAGCCCGAAACGGGTCAGCGAGCGGGCGTCGCGCAGAGCGTCCAGCAGCGGGCCCTCAGCCGTGTCCAGGGTGAACGGCGGCACCTCGTCGCTCTTGGCGCCCGTGGCGAGCGCGTGGATGCGCTCGCGGTACGCCGCCGCGTAGACCTGGACCAGCTCGGTGATCTGCCGGTCGCTGAGCGCCTTCGCGTACCCGATCAGCGCCACCGACGCGGCCAGCCGCTTGAGGTCCCAGGTGAAGGGGCCGACGTAGGCCTCGTCGAAGTCGTTGACGTTGAAGATCAGGCGGCCGTTGGCGTCCATGTACGTGCCGAAGTTCTCGGCGTGCAGATCGCCGTGGATCCACACGCGCGAGGTGCGCTCGTCCAGGTAGGGGCCACGGCTCACCGTCCCGCCGCCGCGCACGGCGTTCTCGGGGTTCACGCCGGTCTCGGGGTTCACGCCGTTCACGCCGTTCTCGGCGTCGAGGTCGTGGTAGAAGAGGCACGCCGTACCCCGGTAGAAGGCGAAGGCCGAGGCCGCCATCTTCCGGAACTTCACACGGAAGGCAGCCGGGTCGGCGGCCAGGAGCTCGCCGAAGGCGGTGTCGAAGACGGCGAGGATCTGCTCGCCGCGTTGCTCGGCGCTGAGCTGCGGGACCGACATCGCTGGGTGCCTCCTGGTGCTTCGTGTGGGACGGCGTTTTCCGTCAGTTTCATCCGTCGGATCCAACGGACGACGGTGCACGGGAGTGCCCGCGAACCCTCGCATGAAGGTACGGGGGAGAGGCCCCTTAGTGTCAGTGTCGAGGCATAGACTTCGACGCTGTCCGCCAGACTGTCCGCAGCCGGTAGCGGACTCGTCGATGCCTGCCCGCCCGTCACCCGACCACCGCCCCTCAACGAGGCGCTTCGCGCCGCACCTGTTCCACTGGAGGCCGAAACCGTGTCAAAGCCGCCGTTCACGCACCTGCACGTCCACACCCAGTACTCGCTGCTGGACGGTGCCGCGCGGCTGAAGGACATGTTCAACGCCTGCAACGAGATGGGCATGACGCACATCGCCATGTCCGACCACGGCAACCTGCACGGGGCGTACGACTTCTTCCACTCCGCGCAGAAGGCGGGGATCACTCCGATCATCGGGATCGAGGCCTACGTGGCCCCCGAGTCCCGGCGCAACAAGCGCAAGATCCAGTGGGGCCAGCCGCACCAGAAGCGGGACGACGTCTCGGGTTCCGGTGGGTACACCCACAAGACGATCTGGGCGGCGAACAGCACGGGTCTGCACAACCTCTTCCGGCTGTCCTCCGACGCCTACGCCGAGGGCTGGCTGCAGAAGTGGCCCCGGATGGACAAGGAGACCATCTCCCAGTGGTCCGAGGGGCTCATCGCCTCCACCGGCTGCCCCTCCGGAGAGCTCCAGACCCGGCTGCGTCTCGGCCAGTACGACGAGGCCCTGAAGTCGGCCGCCGAGTACCAGGACATCTTCGGCAAGGACCGCTACTTCCTGGAGTTGATGGACCACGGTATCGAGATCGAGCGCCGCGTCCGGGACGGGCTCCTCGACATCGGCAGGAAGCTCGGCATCCCGCCGCTCGTGACCAACGACTCGCACTACACCTACGCGCACGAGGCGTCCGCGCACGACGCGCTGCTGTGCATCCAGACCGGCAAGAACCTCTCCGACCCGGACCGCTTCAAGTTCGACGGCACGGGCTACTACCTGAAGTCGACCGACGAGATGTACGCGATCGACTCCTCGGACGCCTGGCAGGAGGGCTGCCGCAACACGCTCCTGGTCGCCGAGCAGGTCGACACCACCGGGATGTTCGAAAAGCGCGACCTCATGCCGAAGTTCGACATCCCGGAGGGCTACACCGAGGTCACCTGGTTCAAGGAGGAAGTCCGGCGCGGCATGGAGCGCCGGTTCCCGGGAGGGATCCCCGAGGACCGCCAGAAGCAGGTCGAGTACGAGATGGACGTCATCATCCAGATGGGGTTCCCGGGCTACTTCCTAGTCGTCGCCGACTTCATCATGTGGGCCAAGAACAACGGCATCGCGGTCGGCCCCGGCCGTGGCTCCGCGGCCGGCTCGATCGTCGCCTACGCCCTCGGCATCACCGACCTCGACCCGATCCCGCACGGCCTGATCTTCGAGCGGTTCCTCAACCCCGAGCGCGTCTCCATGCCCGACGTCGACATCGACTTCGACGAGCGTCGGCGCGTCGAGGTCATCAGGTACGTGACGGAGAAGTACGGCGCAGACAAGGTCGCCATGATCGGCACCTACGGCACCATCAAGGCCAAGAACGCGATCAAGGACTCCGCGCGCGTGCTGGGCTACCCGTACGCGATGGGCGACCGCATCACCAAGGCGATGCCCGCCGACGTCCTCGGCAAGGGCATCAACCTCGACGGCATCACCAACCCCGAGCACCCCCGCTACTCGGAGGCCGGCGAGGTCCGGTCGATGTACGAGAACGAACCGGACGTCAAGAAGGTCATCGACACCGCCAAGGGCGTCGAGGGACTGGTCCGGCAGATGGGTGTGCACGCGGCCGGCGTGATCATGTCCAGCGAGACCATCACCGAGCACGTCCCCGTCTGGGTGAGGCACACCGACGGCGTCACCATCACCCAGTGGGACTACCCGAGCTGCGAGTCGCTCGGCCTGCTGAAGATGGACTTCCTGGGTCTGCGCAACCTGACGATCATGGACGACGCCGTGAAGATGGTGAAGTCCAACAAGGGGATCGACATCGATCTCCTGAGTCTCCCGCTCGACGACCCCACGACCTTCGAACTGCTCCAGCGCGGCGACACCCTCGGCGTCTTCCAGTTCGACGGCGGCCCCATGCGTTCGCTGCTGCGGCTGATGAAGCCCGACAACTTCGAGGACATCTCCGCCGTCTCCGCGCTCTACCGTCCCGGCCCCATGGGCATGGACTCGCACACCAACTACGCGCTGCGCAAGAACGGCCTGCAGGAGATCACCCCCATCCACAAGGAGCTCGAAGAGCCCCTGAAGGAGGTCCTGGACGTCACCTACGGCCTGATCGTCTATCAGGAGCAGGTGCAGAAGGCCGCCCAGATCATCGCCGGGTACTCGCTCGGCGAGGCCGACATCCTCCGCCGTGTGATGGGCAAGAAGAAGCCCGACGAACTGGCGAAGAACTTCACCATCTTCCAGGCCGGTGCCCAGAAGAACGGCTACAGCGACGAGGCGATCCAGGCCCTGTGGGACGTACTGGTCCCCTTCGCCGGCTACGCCTTCAACAAGGCGCACTCGGCCGCGTACGGACTGGTCTCCTACTGGACCGCGTACCTGAAGGCGAACCATCCCGCCGAGTACATGGCCGCCCTGCTCACCTCCGTCAAGGACGACAAGGACAAGTCGGCGGTCTACCTCAACGAATGCCGCCGCATGGGCATCAAGGTGCTGCCGCCGGACGTCAACGAGTCGATGTCCAACTTCGCCGCGCAGGGCGACGACGTGATCCTCTTCGGGCTCTCCGCGGTCCGCAACGTCGGTACCAACGTGGTCGAGTCGATCATCCGCTGCCGCAAGGCCAAGGGGAAGTACAGCTCCTTCCCCGACTACCTGGACAAGGTCGAGGCGGTCGTCTGCAACAAGCGCACCACCGAATCACTGATCAAGGCCGGCGCGTTCGACACGATGGGGCACACCCGCAAGGGCCTCACTGCGCAGTACGAGCCGATGATCGACAACGTGGTCGCGGTCAAACGCAAAGAGGCCGAGGGCCAGTTCGACCTCTTCGGCGGCATGGGCGATGACAGCGCCGACGAGCCCGGGTTCGGCCTCGACGTCACCTTCTCCGAGGACGAGTGGGACAAGACCTATCTGCTCGCCCAGGAACGGGAGATGCTCGGCCTGTACGTCTCCGATCATCCGCTCTTCGGCCTGGAACACGTGCTGTCGGACAAGGCGGACGCGGCCATCGCCCAGCTCACCGGGGGCGACTTCTCCGACGGCGCGGTCGTCACCATCGGCGGCATCATCTCCGGCCTCCAACGCAAGATGACCAAGCAGGGCAACGCCTGGGCCATCGCCACGGTGGAGGACCTCGCCGGCTCCATCGAGTGCATGTTCTTCCCCGCGACCTACCAGCTGGTGTCCACCCAACTCGTCGAGGACGCCGTGGTGTTCGTCAAGGGACGCCTCGACAAACGCGAGGACATTCCCCGCCTCGTCGCCATGGAACTGATGGTCCCCGACCTGTCCAACGCGGGCACCAACGCGCCCGTGGTCCTCACCATCCCGGCGGTCAAGGTCACCCCGCCCATGGTCAGCCGGCTCGGCGAGATCCTCAGCCACCACAAGGGCGACAGCGAGGTGCGCATCAAACTCCAGGGCCCCCGCAAGACCACCGTGCTGCGGCTCGACCGGCACCGGGTGAAGCCCGATCCCGCGCTCTTCGGCGACCTGAAGGTGCTGCTCGGCCCGTCCTGCCTGGCGGGCTGACGCCGGACGGCCAGAGGACGACATGAGCGAGGGGCGCGCCCGGGACAAGCGCGCCCCTCCGTGCTGCCGGAACTCAACGGCCCACGGTGAACGCCTCAGTTGTGGCCGAAGCGCTTCTGCTGTCTACGGGCCATGTCGGCCGGGCTGCCCTGCCCGGACGACATCGGGGACTGACGGTCCTCCGTGGTCGTCGTCCGCGCCGGTTCCTGTGCCTGCCCGGCCTGCGAGGAACGGCTCTTCTTCGGCTCGCGTTCCCTGTTCTTGTTCTTGGCCATGGTGATCTGCCTCCTGGGGAGTTCTAGGGGCCAGGGCCGGGATCAGATTCACATACGGCAACAAAGGGCGCATTTCAGAGAATTACCGTGCGTAATAAGCGCTGCCGGGAAGCGATCTCCCGATACGCCACGCCGAAGATCGAGTTCCGGCCGTTAACCCCCGCGAGGTCGGGCAGACTCGAAGGAAGCCCGCAGTCGTCGAAGCCGCACCGGACTCTCCGACACGGTTGTGTGGATCCCCGGAGAAGTCCAGGAAAGAGGGTGGATCGCGTGGACCGCTGCATCGTCCTGGTGGACGCCGGATATCTGCTGGGGGCCGCCGCGAGTCTGCTCGCAGGTGAACCCTCCCGGTCCCGGATCACCATCGATCACACCGCCCTCGTCCACGGGCTGCGAGAACGCGCCGAATCCGACACGGAACGGCCGCTGCTGCGCATCTACTGGTTCGACGGCGCCCCCGACCGGGTGCCGCAGCCCGAGCACCGCCGGCTGCGCGTGATGCCCCGGGTCACCGTCCGGCTGGGCGCACTGACCCGTAGCGACGGGCGATGGGCGCAGAAGGGCGTGGACGCCGCGATGCACGCCGAACTGACCGAACTGGCCCGCAACCGCGCCTGCTCGGACGTGGTGCTGGTGACCGGCGACGGGGATCTGCTGCCGGGCATGATGGCCGCGAAGGAACACGGGGTCGCCGTGCACCTGTGGGCGGTGCAGGCAGCCGACGGCGACTACAACCAGTCCGAGGACCTCGTCGCCGAGGCCGACGAGCGGCGCGTGCTCGACCGGGCCTGGATCACCAAGGCCGTCCGCGCCAAGGAACTCGGCGGGGTGTGCGCGCCGCCGCCCGCCCCCCGCCCGGAGATCGCCGCGATCCTCTCGGCCCCGCTGCCGGACTCTGCCCTCACCGCCGAACGCACCCCCGAGGGCTCCACCGGCGTGCGCCACGGACGGGCGGCCGGCGATGAGGACGGCGCACCGGAGCGGGTGCCGACCGCGAAGGGCGTGCCCACACCCAAGGACCTCGCGGCACTACGGGGCCCCGGAGCGCAGGTCGCACAGCAGCCCGCGAACGCGACGCTGCGGTGGTCCTCCGACAAGGGATGGGTCGACCGTCCCGGCGTCGTCCCCGAGCCACCGGAGGCCGCCTCACTGCCGACGCTCGCCCAGCTCACCACGGCCGAACAGCGGTGGGCCGACCGCGAGGAGGACATCACGGCCGTGGGCGGAGACCCCTACGAGGTGGGACAGGTCTTCGCGCGGCGCTGGATGGAACGGCTGCCGGACCAGAGCCATCTGCAGAAACTGTCCACCATGTACCCGCGGATCCCGCACCGCGTCGACGGCGAGCTGCTGCGCTACGCCGCCCGGTTCGGGCTGCTCGCCCACAAGGACGACCAGATCGACGAACACGACCGGTACGCGATCCGGGCGGGGTTCTGGCGGGAGATCGACGTACGGACGGCCGCTGAGCACGCTCCCGCGGGGGAGTGAGGCGGGCGCTGCGCGGCTGTGCGGGTGTGGCTCTCGTAGTGTGTTCTCGCCGCTGCGCGGCTTGCCCCCGTAGTGCGTTCTCGCCGCTGCGCGGCAAGGGCTGCTCGCCGCTGCGCGGCTGCGTTCCCCGCAGTGAGGTCTCGCCGCTGCGCGGCGTCATTCCCACCCACCCGCCCTTTTTGCCCGTTTCGCGGGCATGGAGGAGCGCCGCTGCGCGGCTTCGTGCCCGCTTCGGGGGCGCCGCCGGGTGGCTGTCTGCTCGTTTCGCGGGCCCTGATTTCGCCACTGGGCGGCTGCCTGGCTGTCTGTCCGTCCTGCGGGCTGTGTTGCGCCGTCGTGGGGCGGGGCCCTTGCGGTGACCCGGGAACGGTGTTGGGTGCGGGACCCCGTAGGCTCGTTCCTCGTGAGTACGCGCAACGCACCGACAGCTTTCCGGCCCCGGGGCGATGTCGTGTGTCTCGTGCGGGAACTCACCAAGGTCTATCCCGCCGTGCGAGGGC
The DNA here is from genome assembly GCF_004023625.1 of Streptomyces cavernae. Classification (GTDB taxonomy): domain Bacteria; phylum Actinomycetota; class Actinomycetes; order Streptomycetales; family Streptomycetaceae; genus Streptomyces; species Streptomyces cavernae. The sequence goes on from NZ_RPDJ01000007.1 coordinate 38,136, forward strand.
GCCGCGGGGCGCCGGACTCGCCTGCCGTGAGGGCCACGGACGGAGTGGGGCTGGAGATCCGACGCGGTGAGATCTTCGGGCTGCTCGGGCCGAACGGCGCCGGAAAGTCCACACTGGTACGGCAGTTGACGGGGCTGATGCGGCCCGACAGCGGCAGCGTGGAGATCCTCGGGCACGATGTCGTACGGCATCCCGAGCGCGCCGCGCGCATCCTCGCCTACCTCGGACAGGAGTCCAGCGCACTGGACGAGCTGACCGTGTCGCTCGCCGCCGAGACCACCGGCCGGCTGCGCGGGCTCGAGGCGCGGCACGCGCGGGCGGAGCGGGACGCCGTGCTGGAGGAGCTCGGTCTCACCGCCATCGCCGGGCGGCCGATCAAGAAGCTCTCCGGCGGCCAGCGCCGGCTGGCGTGCTTCGCCGCCGCGCTGGTCGGCGAGCGCCCGCTGCTCGTCCTCGACGAGCCCACCACCGGAATGGATCCGATCGCGCGCCGCGCCGTGTGGTCCGCCGTCGACCGGCGCCGTGCGGAGCAGGGCACCACCGTGCTGTTGGTCACCCACAACGTCATCGAGGCGGAGACGGTCCTGGACCGGGTGGCCGTGCTCGACCGGGGCCGGGTCATCGCCTGCGACACGCCGGCCGGACTCAAGGAGAGGGTCGCGGGTGAGGTAAGGGTCGAGCTCGTCTGGCGCGACCGGCCGCCGCTCGACGTGCCCGAGGTCGCCGTGCTGCGGTCGCGTGCCGTGGAGTCCGGGCGGCGCTGGACGCTGCGGCTCGGCCCCGAGGAGGCCCGGGCCGCCGTCGGCGCGGTCACCGGGGGTGACGCCTTCGCCGCCCTGGACGACTTCACCCTCGCCACACCGACCCTGGAGGATGTCTACCTGGCCCTGGGCGGCGATGCGCAGGGGTTGGTCAAGGCATGAGTCGCACCGGGGACGGAACCCCGCAGGACATGAGCACGGCGGCGGCCGCATCCGTACCGAACAGGACGGCAGCCGGAGCGAAGAGGAGCAGCTCGACGTGAGTGTCGTACCCGCTGAGGTCCTGCCGGGCAGTGCCCTGCCCGTGGACGAGGCCCCCACCGCGGCCGAGCTGGGCCCGCGCGCGCGGCTGCTGCCCGCGCTCTGCGCCGTGTACCGGGCGCAGCTGTCCCGGGCCCGGGTGGCCCGGATCCCACTGCTGTTCGTGGCCACGTTCCAGTCGATCGGGATCATGGTCCTGATGCGCGGGGTCGTCGACGGCGGGGGAGAGGCCCGGGCGGTGGTGGCCGGCTCCGCGGTGCTCGTGGTCGCCTTCGTCGCGCTGAACCTGCTCGCCCAGTACTTCGGACAGCTGCGGGCCGACGGCGGCCTCGACCACTACGCCACGCTTCCGGTGCCGCCCGCTTCGGTGGTGCTGGGAGCGGCCGCCGCGTACGCCTCGTTCACCGTGCCCGGGACGGTCGTCACCGCGGTCGTCGGCTGTGTGCTCTTCCAGCTGCCGCTGGCCCATCTGTGGGTGCTGGCCGCGGTGATCCCGGTGGCCGGGGCCGCGCTCGCCGGGCTCGGGGCCGCGCTCGGGCTCCTCGCGCCCCGGCCGGAGCTCGCCACGCTGCTCGGGCAGCTGGGCATGTCGGCGGCGCTGCTGCTCGGGGTGCTGCCGCCGGACCGGCTGCCCGAGGTGGTGCGGTTCGCCCGCGATCTGCTGCCCTCCACCTATGGAGTGGAAGCTTTCGCGCTTACGTTCGACGAACATCCGGACTGGGCCGTGGTCCTCGCCGATCTCGGGGTGTGCGCCGCGGTCGGGGTCGCCTCACTGGCCGTGGCGACCTGGGCCTACCGCCGGGCGGCCGTCCGGTGACGCGGCCCGCGGAAGATCCTGGCACGATGGGCAGGGTGACGGCTCCGCTGAATCCGACTCCGCATCCGCATCCGCAGTCCCCCCAGGACGCCTGGCAGGTACCGCCCGGCGGGGGATACGCCACGTACGACCAGGACGGCCCTGGGATGAAGACCGAAGTGCGGCAGGCCGCAGTGATCACGGTGGCAGTCGCCCTCGGGGGGCTGCTGCTCGGCGTGCTGTGGTGGCGGCTCGCGCCGAACGTGCCGCTGGTCGCGGACGGTCAGGCCGTGTACCTGAAGGACACCGAGGGGGAGCAGGCCGTCGGAGTGGACGGTACGTTCACTCTGCTCGCGTTGGCGTTCGGCCTGGTCAGTGCGGTCGTCGTGTTCCTGGTCCGGCGGCGGGGCGGGGTGCCGCTGGTGATCGGGCTCACGGTGGGCGGGCTGCTCGGTGCGGTGCTCGCGTGGCGGTTCGGGGTGTGGCTCGGGCCCACGAGCGATGTGGCCGCGCGGGCGCGGGAGGTCGGGGAGGGGGTCACCTTCTCCGGTCCGATCGAGCTCAAGGCGAAGGGTGCGCTGTTGGCGTGGCCCATAGCCGCGCTTCTGGTCCACCTCGGCCTTACGGCTCTGTTCGGGCCGCGTGATCCTGACCCGTACGCGGAGGGCGGTTATCCGCCGCCTCCGGCGCCGCCGGTTTCCTAGAGCCTGGGGTACCTGGGCCGTTGCGCGCTCTCGGGTATTAGGTGTGCGGGGTGCCTGGTGGGGGGTGGTTCGCCCCCTCCGCCCCTACCCGTCCCGTCCCCGGGGGCCGGCCCCGGAGCCCCGTCGAGGGCTGCCGTCCCCGGACCCCCGCTATCGGCCTGAACGGCCTCGTCCTCAAACGCCGGACGGGCTGGACAACGCGGCCAGACCGCGACGGCAGACGGGTCCTGAACAACGCAGCCCAGACCGTACCGGACGGTCAGGACAACGCAGCTCAGACCGTCAGGCCGAGAGCCTCAGGGAGCTGGTTTGCGGAGCCGGGGCCGGGGCGGAAGCCCCGGGTGGAAGAGGCTCACGCGCACGGGTGAGTTAACCCCGTGCCGGGCATCGGTGTGGCCTACGACGGCCTGTGGCCGTGGTTGGCCCTGTGCTTGCGGACGCGCCACTTGCGCTTGCGGGTTTTCTTCGACATATGTCCGTATTAGCCGAAGAGTCCGCTCTCGTCGAGTGCTCACGCACGGGCGATCGGGGCAACCACCGCGTCCGTGAGGCCGGCCAGGTCGGTGGGGGAGAGCTCGACCTCCAGGCCCCGGCGGCCCGCCGAGACGCAGATCGTGGGGTGGGACTTCGCCGAGTCGTCCAGGACCGTGCGCAGCTTCTTGCGCTGGCCCAGCGGGGAGATGCCGCCGCGCACGTAGCCCGTGGTGCGTTCCGCGAGCGCCGGGTCCGCCATCGCCGCGCGCTTGCCGCCCACCGCCGCCGCCAGCGCCTTGAGGTCCAGCGAGCCCGCGACCGGAACCACCGCGACCGTCAGCTCGCCGTCGACATCAGCGATCAGCGTCTTGAAGACCCGTTCGGGTGAGACCCCCATGGCCTCGGCCGCCTCCTCGCCGTACGAGGGGTGTGCGGGGTCGTGCTCGTACGCGTGGACCGTGAACTCGATGCCCGCGGAGGTCAGGGTCACCGTCGCGGGCGTCCCGCCGGGCTGCTGGGACCGCTTCTTCTTCGCCAAGGTGTCAGACGCCTTACTCAGTTGAGGCTGGTGGGACTGCGCGTCAGCTCCGTCGCGGGCAGCGACGGGAGGCTGCGGATGATCGCCGTCTCGGTGCGCAGCAGCTTCAGCTCGTCGCGCAGCCGGGACGCGGTGTCCGGTGCCTGGAGCAGCCGCTGCTTCGACGGCACGTCCAGCATCGCCGCCGCCGCGACGAGGTACGAGACCACCGATGGTTCGTCGGGCAGTTCCGTCCCGGTGGACAGCGACCGCTCCCGGGCGCCGGCCAGCCGCTTCTGGTACTGCCGGAAGGCGCGCAGCACGCCCTCGGCGAGCGCGCCGGCCTCGTCCCCTGGGTCCTCGGGCAGTTCCTCCAGTTCGGCCGTCAGGAACTCGCCGGAGGCGTCCACCGAGCGCAGGCGCACGCGGGTGGTCCCGGTGGCCAGCACCTCGAAGGTGCCGTCCTCGCGTTCCCGGATGGTGGCCGCGTCGGCGATACAGCCGACCTCGTGGAACGCGTTGACGGGATCGTCGCCGAACCCGGCCGCGGGACCGCGCTGCACGGCGGTGGTGGGATCGGGCATGCCGGGCGCGCTGGGCGCCACCTCGTGGCCGTCGCGGATGGCGACGACCGCGAACCGGCGCGGCTCGTCCTCGGGGGTCTTCAGCAGTTCGCGCATCATGGCGCGGTAGCGCTCCTCGAAGACGTTCAGCGGGAGGACGAGTCCCGGGAACAGCACCGAGTTCAGCGGGAAGAGCGGGAGACGGACGGTGGTCACGACGCAGAAGCCTAGTGGTCCGCGGGGCGCACGGGTCCGCGTTGCCCACTCCGTGGATGCAGGGGCAGCCGCGAGGCGACCTCGAGGCGTACCCCGTCGCGCAGTTCGAGGAACTGTCCGAGCGGGTCGTCGGAGATGCGATCCCAGGGGAACGAGGTGGCGTACGGGCCGATCAGACGCAGCTGACGCAGGGCGTCGTCCCAGCGTTCGAGGCGGACCAGGACGTAGGTGAGCAGGTTCCGGATCTCGGCGGGCCACGGGTCGGCGGGGTGGTACCGGTCGGAGACCGCGATCGCGAGGTCGGCCGCCGCGTCCAGGCGCTCCCGGCCCACGGTCGCCCGGGTCCCGGCCGCGGTGAGGTACGCGAACGCGGCGCGGGCCGGCAGCGCCTGCACCAGCGAGCCGGGCAGCGCGTCCTGGGCGGCCCGCTCGGCGAAGTCGAAGCACTCGCGGTGCGAGCCGTACCAGGCGGCCGAGAGGTACTGCAGGGCCGCCACATGGCAGCCGTAGTGGTGCGGGGAGCGGCGGACGGCCTCGCCCCACAGCTTCTCGAACTCGGTGTGCGAGGCGTTGGTGCCGCGGGCGTGGTCCAGCGCGACCCGCCAGGGCACCGGGTCGCGGGAGTCGCCCTCCGCGGCGGCGGTGATCAACGGGGTGACCTCGCGCAGGAGTTCGGCGCGGGCCGGGGACTCCCAGCCGCGGCGCACGGCGAGCTCGGCCTTCACCAGGAGGGCGTCCGGGTCGTGGGGGGCCGAGGACTGCCAGTGCTCGAACCACTCGGGGCGGGAGCGCGCGAAGGCGGCGAGACGGATCACGTGCCGGTCGCGGCTCTCCCATTCGCCGGCCTCGCGGGAGGTGGCAAGCAATTTGGCCGCCGGGCCGTACTCGCCGCGGCCCGCCGCGACCAGGGCGGGTCCCAGCTGGTCGTCGGGGGCGTCGAGCAGTATCTCGTCGTCGGGGGGGAGGCCGAGGGCGAGGCGGGGGGTGTTCCTGGTCATCCGGGCGGTGCGGATGAGGGCGCTCAGCAAAGCCATGGTGGGAACCATTGAAAAGCGCAGGTGGGAGCTGGGCCAGAGGGTGCGCGGTGACGCTTTTGTAACCGCACTTTGGTTGTACGGAGATAAGTCAAGGCTAGGTAAAAGACGACAGTTGTTCAGCTGTGCGGGTGCTGTTCGCCGCCCCGGCGGATTCAGCTCCGGCGCAGCATCCGCGTGGCTCCCGCCGCCACCGTCGTCGCCAGGATCCAGCCGAGGACGATCACTATGGCGGCCGCCCACTGCCAGCCGCCGCGCAGACGCCAGTGACCCGCCTGACCCAGGTCGATCACCGGGATCAGCAGGTCGAGGGCGAAGAGCGCTGCGTTCCAGTTGGGACCCTCGCCGGGTTTCAGCGGGGGGTGGTCCGCGTGGGCGAACGCCACCGAGCTCGCCGCCCACAGCACCGCCATCCACACCGCCGCCCGCCCGGGGCGGTACCCGTACGCGACCGTCCAGTCCTGTGCGTACCCCCACAGCTTGCCCGCGAGCGGCAGCGTCTCGCGGCGCCGCCGCTGCTTGGCCAGCAGGACCTCCCGGGCGTCCGCGTCCTCACCGCCGTTGCGCAGGACCGTGGCCAGGCGCTCGTACGGCTCCGGGTTGTACTCGGCGGTCGCCGCGGACACCCACTTCAGCCGCTCCGCCAGCGGGAAGCGTCCCCGGGGCACGAGGCTGTCGTAGCTGAAGCCCCCCATGTGCAGATTGCCGGGCCCCGGCCAACTGGAGACCTTGTCGACCAGGTTGCCGACCCGCGCCCCGGACAGCACGACCTTGCCGCGCTGCGGCCGCTCGCCCAGGAAACGCAGCTCGGGCGTCTGGATCCGGCGCAGCGACACCTCCTGGTCGTCGCCGAGGTCGAACCGGGCCCGGTCGAGGTCGAGCGCGTCCCCGAACCTTCCGTCGTCCAGGCGTATCCCGCCCTGGCACTCGAAGCGCTGCACCCGGGTGCCGCGGGCCGGTGTGGTGCCGCTGGTCAGCAGCGGGTTGCCGACGCCGGCGGGGGTCAGGTGCAGGGTGCGTTCCACGGTCAGCTGCGGTGCGTTCAGCGCCCGCTTGCCGTAGGGATTCGCCAGTTTGGCGCCGCGCAGACTCAGCGACACGCCGACCTGCGCGCCGCGCAGACTCAGCTCCCCGTGCGACTCCAGCATCTCCGCCTGCAGGTCCTGCCCCACCGTCATGCCGTCGCCGGTGATCGAGCGCCCGCGCCGGTCCCGGTAGACCACGGCCTGGTTGAGCATCAGGTCCGTGCCGATGTGCGCGTCGGTGAGCCGGGCGCCGTTGTGGAAGCGGCAGCGCGGCAGATGCAGATCGCCCTCGGTGCGCACCCGGGCCGCCTCCAGCCGCGGCACCGAGCAGTCCACCAGCCGTACCGTGGTGAACCTGGCCTCCGGCAGCAGGATCTCCTTCTCGAAGCGGCAGCCCTTCAGCTCCACGTACGGCACGATCGTGCCGCCCGCGAGATCCAGCACGTCCGTGATCAGCACGCCCTGGAGCTTCAGCGACGACACCCGGCCCGCCAGCGCGGGCGGCCCGTCCAGCAGCAGCCAGCACACGATCCGGGCCCGCACACTGCGCTCCGGCCCCCATGGGTGCCCGCCGTGCGGATCGTCCACGTCGGCGTCCCCGCTCCGGAGGTCGTACACGCTGCCGTTGCGGAACGCCTGCCACATGCCCGCCTCGGTGGCGGTCAGTCCGTCCGGCAGTTCCCCGCTGCCGGCGCCGTCGGTCACAGTTCTCTCTTCTCCCTCTGCTACTCGGTGGTTCGTACAACCGTTCATGCCCGCTCGGTGACGAAGCGAACGCTAGTAGTGAAGGGGATCTTCCGGGGCGCGTATCAGCAACTGATACAAGCCACCGGCGCCCGATGCGGGTCTGAGAGAATTGATGCCGTGCTGCAATCTCTCTCGCTGGCCCGAATCGATCTGCGCGGCGACGCCCTCCCCGAGGGCGCGGCCCTGCGCGACCTGCTGCCCCGTGCCGACTTCGACGTCGCGTCCGCCCTGGAGAAGGTGCGGCCGATCTGCGAGGCCGTCCATCATCGGGGCGACGCGGCACTGATCGACTACGCGGAGAAGTTCGACGGGGTCAGGCTCGACCAGGTCAGGGTGCCCGCCGCGGCGCTCGCCCGCGCCCTGGAGGAACTCGACCCGGCCGTGCGCGCGGCCATGGAGGAGTCCATCCGCCGCGCCCGTCTGGTCCACCGCGAGCAGCGCCGCACCCCGCACACCACCCAGGTCGTGTCCGGCGGCACGGTCACCGAGAAGTGGGTGCCGGTCGAGCGGGTCGGGCTGTACGCACCCGGCGGCCGGTCCGTCTACCCCTCCTCGGTGATCATGAACGTGGTTCCGGCGCAGGAGGCCGGCGTCGGCTCCGTCGCCCTCGCCTCGCCGGCCCAGGCCGAGTTCGGCGGGCTGCCGCACCCGACCATCCTCGCCGCCTGCGCGCTGCTCGGCGTCGACGAGGTGTACGCGGCGGGCGGCGCTACCGCCGTCGCGATGTTCGCGTACGGCACCGAGTCCTGCGCGCCCGCCAATATGGTCACCGGGCCCGGCAACATCTGGGTCGCCGCGGCCAAGCGCTACTTCACCGGGAAGATCGGCATCGACGCCGAGGCCGGCCCGACCGAGATCGCCGTCCTCGCCGACGAGACCGCCGACCCGGCGCACATCGCGTCCGACCTGATCAGCCAGGCCGAGCACGACCCGCTGGCCGCCGCCGTCCTCGTCACCGACTCGGTGGGCCTGGCCGACGCGGTGGAGAAGGAGCTTCAGCCGCAGATCGCGGCCACCAAGCACATCGAGGACCGGATCCGCCCGGCCCTCGCGGGCAGGCAGTCCGCGATCGTGCTCGTCGACGGCATCGACGAGGGACTGCGGGTCGTCAACGCCTACGGCGCCGAGCACCTGGAGATCCAGACGGTGGACGCCGCCGCCGTCGCGGAACGGGTCGTCAACGCGGGGGCGATCTTCGTCGGCCCCTGGGCGCCCGTCTCGCTCGGCGACTACTGCGCGGGCTCCAACCACGTTCTGCCCACCGGCGGCTGCGCCTGCCACTCCTCCGGACTGTCCGTCCAGTCCTTTCTGCGCGGCATCCACATCGTCGACTACACACAGGACGCCCTGGCCGAGGTCGCCCACCACGTGGTGACGCTCGCGGAGGCGGAGGACCTGCCGGCGCACGGCGCGGCGGTCAAGGCGCGGTTCGGATGGAAGGTGCCCGAGAACAAGTGACCGGTAACCCCGCAGCGTCCCCCTGGGACGAACTCCCCGTCCGCGACGAGCTGCGCGGCAAGTCCCCCTACGGCGCACCCCAGCTCGACGTCCCCGTCCGGCTGAACACCAACGAGAACCCCTACCCGCTGCCGGAACCTCTCGTCGAACGCATCGCCGAACGGGTGCGCGAAGCCGCGCGGAACCTCAACCGCTACCCCGACCGGGACGCGGTGGAACTGCGCACAGAACTCGCCAAATACCTGACGAAGACCGGCGGGCACCGCGTCGGCCTCGCGAACGTCTGGGCCGCCAACGGCTCGAACGAGGTCATCCAGCAACTGCTGCAGACCTTCGGCGGACCGGGGCGCACGGCGATCGGCTTCGAGCCGTCGTACTCGATGCACGGCCTGATCGCGCGCGGCACGGGCACCGGCTGGATCTCCGGACCGCGCGGCGACGACTTCTCCATCGACGTCGCCGCCGCCGAGAAGGCGATCGCCGAGCACCGGCCCGACGTCGTCTTCGTGACCACCCCCAACAACCCCACCGGCAACGCGGTCCCGCGGGAGACGGTCCTCGCCCTGTACGAGGCGGCCCAGGCGGCGAAGCCCTCAATGGTGGTGGTGGACGAGGCGTACATCGAGTTCAGCCACGGCGACTCGCTGCTGCCGCTGATCGAAGGACGGCCGAATCTCGTCGTCTCACGGACCATGTCCAAGGCGTTCGGCGCGGCCGGCCTGCGCCTCGGCTACCTCGCCGCGCACCCCGCCGTCGTGGACGCGGTGCAGCTGGTACGGCTGCCGTACCACCTCTCGGCCGTCACCCAGGCCACCGCCCTCGCCGCCCTGGAGCACACCGATACGCTGCTGGGATACGTCGAGCAGCTGAAGACCGAGCGGGACCGCCTGGTCACCGAGCTGCGGGCGATCGGCTACGAGGTGACGGAATCGGACGCCAACTTCGTGCAGTTCGGCCGGTTCCCCGACGCCCACGAGGCCTGGCAGAAGATCCTCGACCGGGGCGTCCTCGTCCGCGACAACGGTGTACCGGGGTGGCTGCGGGTCTCCGCGGGAACTCCGGAAGAGAACGACGCGTTCCTCGACGCGGTACGTGAGTTGAAGAAAGAGCAGGAGCAGATCGCATGAGCCGCGTAGGACGCGTGGAGCGCACCACCAAGGAGACCTCGGTGCTCGTCGAGATCGATCTCGACGGCTCCGGAAAGGTCGACGTGTCTACGGGCGTCGGCTTCTACGACCACATGCTCGACCAGCTCGGCCGGCACGGTCTGTTCGACCTGACCGTGAAGACCGAGGGCGACCTGCACATCGACTCGCACCACACCATCGAGGACACCGCGCTCGCCCTCGGCGCCGCCTTCAAGCAGGCGCTCGGCGACAAGGTGGGGATCTACCGCTTCGGCAACTGCACGGTCCCGCTGGACGAGTCGCTCGCCCAGGTCACCGTCGACCTCTCCGGCCGCCCCTACCTCGTGCACACCGAGCCCGAGAACATGGCGCCGATGATCGGCGAGTACGACACCACGATGACCCGGCACATCCTGGAGTCCTTCGTCGCCCAGGCGCAGATCGCGCTGCACGTGCACGTGCCGTACGGCCGCAACGCCCACCACATCGTGGAGTGCCAGTTCAAGGCGCTCGCCCGCGCCCTCAGGTACGCCAGCGAGCGCGACCCGCGCGCGGCCGGCATTCTTCCGTCCACGAAGGGCGCGCTGTAAACCCATGAACGGTCTTTCCACCGTCCTGATCGTCGTCGGCCTCTTCCTGGTCGGCGGGATCATCTCCTTCGCCAAGCAGCAGATGCCCAAGGGGCTGATCGCGCTGCTCTCCATCGGCGCCGCGATGTGCCTCGTGGCAGGCGTCCTGAGGCTGGAGGTGTGGAATTGAGCACTCCCAAAAGCGTGGTCGTCTTCGACTACGGCTTCGGCAACGTACGGTCCGCCGAGCGTGCCCTCGCCCGCACCGGCGCGAACGTCGAGATAACGCGCGACTTCGACAAGGCCATGAACGCCGACGGACTGCTGGTGCCCGGTGTCGGCGCCTTCGCGGCCTGCATGAACGGGCTGCGCGAGGCCCGCGGCGACTGGATCGTCGACCGCCGGCTGGCCGGCGGTCGCCCGGTGATGGGCATCTGCGTCGGCATGCAGATCCTCTTCGCGCGCGGCATCGAGCACGGAGTGGAGAGCGAGGGCCTCGCCGAGTGGCCCGGCGCGGTCGAGCCGCTGCAGGCGGACATCGTCCCCCACATGGGCTGGAACACCGTCGAGGCGCCCGCGGACTCGCAGCTCTTCGCCGGCCTGGACGCGGACGCGCGGTACTACTTCGTGCACTCCTACGCCGTCCACGACTGGAGCCTGGAGACGCACAACCCGGCCCTGACCGCGCCCCTGGTCAGCTGGTCCACGCACGGCAAGCCCTTCGTGGCGGCCGTCGAGAACGGCGCCCTGTGGGCCACGCAGTTCCACCCCGAGAAGTCCGGCGACGCCGGAGCGCAGCTGCTCACCAACTGGATCGAGACCCTGTAGGGATGTCCTCTGTGTCGCACAAGCTCGAACTCCTCCCCGCCGTCGACGTCCGCGACGGGCAGGCCGTCCGCCTGGTCCACGGCGAGTCCGGTACGGAGACCTCGTACGGCTCCCCGCTGGAGGCCGCCCTCGCCTGGCAGCGGTCGGGCGCCGAGTGGCTGCACCTGGTCGATCTGGACGCCGCGTTCGGCACCGGGAACAACCGCGAGCTGATCGCCGAGGTGGCCGGGGCGATGGACATCAAGGTGGAGCTGTCCGGCGGCATCCGCGACGACGACACGCTCGCCGCCGCCCTCGCCACCGGCTGCACCCGGGTGAACCTCGGCACGGCCGCCCTGGAGACCCCCGAATGGGTCGCCAAGGTCATCGCCGAGCACGGCGACAAGATCGCGGTGGGCCTGGACGTGCGGGGCACCACGCTGCGGGGCCGCGGCTGGACCCGCGACGGCGGAGACCTCTACGAGACGCTGGAGCGCCTCAACAAGGAGGGCTGCGCACGGTACGTGGTCACGGACATCGCCAAGGACGGCACCCTGCAGGGCCCGAACCTGGAACTGCTGAGGAACGTCTGCGGGGCGACGGACCGCCCGGTGGTGGCCTCCGGCGGTGTGTCGTCGTTGGACGACCTCAGGGCGATCGCCGGTCTCGTGCCCCTCGGTGTCGAGGGCGCGATCGTCGGGAAGGCCCTGTACGCGAAGGCGTTCACCCTGGAAGAGGCCTTGGAGGCTGTTTCATGACTGTCCTGAAGACGGGTGCGGTGTCATGACGTCCGAAGCCGTGCGGCGCGTGCAGGGCGGAAGCCCCTGGGAGGAGTCCTTCGGTTTCGCGCGTGCCGTCGCGGCGGGCGACCGTGTGCTGGTGGCGGGCACGACGGCCTTCAAGGGTGACGTGCTGTACGGGGAGGGCGACCCGTACGAGCAGGCCAAGATGGCCTTTTCCACCGCGGTGGAGGCGCTCGGCGAGTTCGGGCTCGGTGCCGAGTCCGTGATCCGGACGCGGATGTATCTGACCCACGCGCGGGACGTGGAGGAAGTGGGCCGGGCCCACAAGGAGTTCTTCGACTCCGTGCGCCCGGCAGCGACCATGCTGGTCGTGGACGGCTTCGTCGACCCGCGCATCCTGGTCGAAGTGGAACTGGAAGCCTTCCGGGGCTAGAAGAACACAAAAGGAGCCGTGGATTCATGACCCTGGCGGTCCGAGTCATCCCCTGCCTGGACGTGGACAACGGCCGGGTCGTCAAGGGTGTCAACTTCCAGAACCTGCGGGACGCCGGCGATCCCGTCGAGATGGCCAAGGTGTACGACGCCGAGGGCGCGGACGAACTGACTTTCCTGGACATCACCGCCTCCTCCGGCAACCGGGAGACCACCTACGACGTGGTTCGTCGTACGGCCGAACAGGTCTTCATCCCGCTGACGGTCGGCGGTGGCGTGCGCACCGCCGAGGACGTGGACAGGCTGCTGCGGGCCGGGGCGGACAAGGTCGGGGTGAACACGGCCGCGATCGCCCGCCCCGACCTGATCCGCGAGATCGCCGAGCGCTTCGGCCGCCAGGTCCTGGTCCTCTCCGTGGACGCGCGGCGCACGGAGTCGGGCTCCTTCGAGGTCACCACCCACGGTGGCCGCCGCGGCACCGGCATCGACGCGGTCGAGTGGGCGCACCGGGCGGCGGAACTGGGCGCGGGAGAGATCCTGCTCAACTCGATGGACGCCGACGGCACGAAGGACGGCTACGACCTGGAAATGATCGCGGCGGTCCGCAAGCACGTCACGATCCCCGTCATCGCCTCCGGCGGCGCGGGCAAACTGGCCGACTTCGCCCCGGCGATCACCGCGGGCGCGGACGCGGTCCTCGCGGCGTCCGTCTTCCACTTCGGCGATCTGCGGATCGGCGAGGTGAAGGAGGCACTGCGGGGGGCGGGGCACTGCGTGCGCTGACCTTGTGACCTTCCGGCGTTTCCGGCGTTCCGGGACGTCCCTGGTCGAGCCCCGGCGTTGGTGGCCGGGGCTCCGGGTCGGCTCGTACTCGGGTCTGATCCAATGGTCCGTCCCCGAGCTGTCTCAGATCCTCGACTGTCTTCGGATCCCTCGCTCGGCTGCTCGAGATCCTCAGCTGCGTCGAATACCGAGTGCCTCAGGTACCCAGTGGCCTCAGGTCCGAGTGCCTCAGATACCGAGTTGCTTCGCCTCGTGCAGGGCGGCGATCGCGCTCTTGTCGCCGTCCAGCTCCACATCGGCCGCGTTCTGCCGACCGTACGTGAACAGCAGCAGTTCCGACGGCTCCCCGGTCACCGTCACCACCGGGGTGCCCTTGTGTGCGACGGCCGTCTGACCGTTCGGACGCCGCAGCACCAGACCGGTGGGCGCTCGGCGGCCCATAAGACGGGCCGTGCGCTCCAGCCGGGACCACAGGGCGTCCTGGAACACCGGATCCAGCGTGCGCGGCGCCCAGTCGGGCTGCGCACGCCGCACGTCCTCCGTGTGGACGTAGAACTCCACCGTGTTCGACGCCTCGTCGATCTGCTTGAGGGAGAAGGGCGACATGCGGGGCGGGCCGGTGCGGATGAGCTGGATCAGTTCCTCGTACGGCTTGGCGGTGAACTCCGCCATCGCCCGCTCCAGCCGCGGCGCCAGCTGCTTGATCAGTATCCCGCCGGCGGCGTCCGGACGGCGCTCGCGCACCACCACGTGCGCCGCCAGGTCCCGCGTGGTCCAGCCCTCGCACAGAGTGGGGGCGTCCGGGCCCTCGGCCTCCAAGATATCGGCCAGAAGGAGTCGTTCACGCTTCGCATGGGTCGACATGGGGTCAGCCTACGACCGGGCACCGGGTCCGCACAGGGGACACCTCGGCGGACGGCGCGCGGCTGATTACTGACTGTTCCGGCCGGCGCCTTACCGACCGTCCCGGCCTGCGCCTCAGCAGCCGTCCCGGCCCGCGCCGACGGTCCGGCCTGTGGACAACCGCGGGTCCCGTCCGCGGCTCGCGGCACAATGGCCCCATGACCAGCACGCCCCCACCCAGCAGCCCCGGTGGCCTCGACCCGGAGATCGCCGCCCGCCTCAAGCGCAGCGCCGACGGGCTCCTGCCCGCCATCGCCCAGCAGTACGACACCGGGGAGGTGCTGATGCTCGGCTGGATGGACGACGAGGCCCTGCACCGCACGCTGACCACGGGCCGCTGCACGTACTGGTCGCGCAGCCGTCAGGAGTACTGGGCCAAGGGGGACACCTCCGGCCACGTCCAGCTGGTGAAGTCGGTGGCGCTGGACTGCGACGCCGACGCGGTGCTGGTGCGGGTGGACCAGGTGGGCGCGGCCTGCCACACCGGCGACCGCACCTGCTTCGACGCCGACGTCCTGCTGAAGGACGCCGGGCCGGAAGTACCGTCGGACGCACCCGCACAGGATCAGTAAGGTCAGCCGCCATGGACCTCGAGACGTTCCGCAAGCTGGCCACCGACCGCCGTGTCATCCCCGTCAGCCGCAAGCTCCTCGCCGACGCCGACACCCCGGTCGCGCTCTACCGCAAGCTCGCCGCCGAGCGCCCCGGCACCTTCCTGCTGGAGTCCGCGGAGAACGGCCGTTCCTGGTCCCGGTACTCCTTCGTGGGCGTCCGCTCGGCCGCCACGCTCACCGAGCGAGACGGCCAGGCGCACTGGCTGGGCGCCCCGCCGGTCGGCGTCCCCGTCGGCGGCGACCCGCTGGCCGCCCTGCGTGCCACCATCGAGGCCCTGCACACCCCGCACGGTGAGGGCCTGCCCCCGTTCACCGGCGGCATGGTCGGCTACCTCGGCTACGACATCGTGCGCCGCCTGGAGAAGATCGGCCCCGGTGAGCGGGACGATCTCAAGCTGCCCGAGCTGACCATGCTGCTCACCTCCGACCTCGCCGTCCTCGACCACTGGGACGGCACGGTCCAGCTGATCGCCAACGCGATCAACCACAACGACCTCGACACCGGTGTCGACGAGGCGTACGCCGACGCGGTCGCCCGCCTCGACGCCATGGAGGCGGACCTCGCGCGCCCCGTCTCGGGGCCCCCGGCCGCCCTGCCCCCGTCCGAACTGCCCGAGTACACGGCCCTGTGGGGCGGCCCGGACTTCCGGGAGGCGGTCGAGGACATCAAGGAGCGCATCCGGGCGGGCGAGGCCTTCCAGGTGGTGCCCTCACAACGGTTCGAAACCCCGTGCACGGCGAGCGCGCTCGACGTCTACCGGGTGCTGCGGGCGACCAACCCGTCGCCGTACATGTACCTCTTCCGTTTCGACGAGTTCGACGTGGTGGGCTCCTCCCCGGAGGCGCTCGTCAAGGTCGAGGACGGGCAGGCCATGGTCCATCCCATCGCCGGGACCCGGCCGCGGGGCGCGAGCCCGCAGGAGGACCAGGCCCTCGCCGACGAGTTGCTCGCCGACCCCAAGGAGCGGGCCGAGCACCTGATGCTGGTCGACCTCGGGCGCAACGACCTGGGGCGGGTCTGCGAACCCGGCTCGGTCGAGGTCGTGGACTTCATGTCCATCGAGCGGTACTCGCACGTGATGCACATCGTCTCGACGGTCACCGGGCGGGTGGCGGCGGGGCGCACCGCCTTCGACGTGCTCACCGCATGCTTCCCGGCAGGCACCCTGTCCGGGGCGCCGAAGCCACGAGCGATGCAGATCATCGACGAACTCGAGCCGTCCCGGCGCGGGTTGTACGGCGGCTGCGTCGGCTATCTGGACTTCGCGGGCGACTCCGACACCGCGATCGCCATCCGCACCGCGCTGCTGCGCGACGGCACGGCGTATGTGCAGGCCGGAGCCGGCATCGTCGCCGACTCCGACCCGGTCGCGGAGGACGCCGAGTGCCGCAACAAGGCCGCGGCCGTGCTCCGCGCCGTCCACACGGCCAACCGGCTCGGCGGAGCAGCCGATTGACGGTCCGGCAGCCGGGCGGCTCGACGATCCTGTCGATCCGTCAGCTGTTGGAATCCGACTGTTGGTGCGGTCCGTCGGCTGGTGCGGTGGGGCTGTTGGTGCGGTCCGTCAGCTGGTGCGACGATGGGGCCTGTTGGTGACGTTCGTCAGCCGGTGCGGTCCGGAACCGGTGCGGTCCGCCGGTCGGTCCGGCAGGTCAGCCGGTTCGGTCCTGGAGTCGGTTCGGGCGCGTCAGCCGGTTCGGTCCTGTAAGCCGGTTCCGTCCGGTCGGCTCGCCCCGTCCGGTCGGCTCGCCCCGTCCGGTCGGCTCGCCCCGTCCGGTCGGCTCGCCCCGTCCGGTCGGCTCGCCTCGTCCGTCCGGTCCGCCCCGGCCGTTCGGTCCGTCGGCCGTGGCAGCCGGTGGCTGATATGGCCCCGGTTGACTCGCGTCGCCTGCCGCGCGCGATAGTGGGACACGTGACTGCCGCTCCCCGCCCTCGCCCCGAAGCCGAAGCCGAAGCCGCCGGACCCGGCCGTTCCGGTCGCCGCAGCCTCGCGGTCGCCCTGTTGTGCGGCGCCGCCGGCGCGGCCGTCGCGCTGCTCGCCTCCCGGCAGGGGTGGTCCGAGGGCACCGCCTCCGTTGCGGGCGGTGACCTCCCGCTCACAGCCAAGGGCAGCGATGTCACGGGCGTTCCCGCCGCCCTCGCGGTCGTGGGCCTCGCCGCGCTCGTCGCCGTCTTCGCCGTGCGCCGCGCGGGCCGTTCCCTGGTCGCGGGACTGCTCGCGCTGTCCGGAGCCGGGACGATGGCGGCGGCGCTGGTCGGCGCCGGGGACGGCACGGCACTGGACGAGAAGGCGGCCCAGGTCTCCGGTGACACCTCGGCCACGGCCGACGCGCTTACCCACACGGCCTGGCCCTACGTCGCCGCCCTCGGCGGCTTCCTGATCCTGCTGGCCGGGCTGCTCGCACTGCGGTACGGCAAGCTGTGGCCCTCGATGTCGGGACGCTACGAACGGGACGGCAGCCCCCGCACGCGCCGTGTCCGGCCGGTGGCCGACCCCGACCGGCCCGAGGACATCTGGAAGGCGCTGGACCGGGGAGAGGACCCGACGGGCGCTTAGGGCTTGCCGGGATACAACTTGCGTGCTCCGGGTCTTGACACTGCAGCTCAGGACAGATGCTCGCCGACGATTTATTTCCCGGCAAGCCCTTAGCCGGGCGACGGGGGTGGACCCGTCCCAGCCGGGTGCCTGAACTGGGGTTCGGTTCTGTGGCGGAGGTCGCACGGGCACCCCGCGGTCACCCCCTAGCCTGGGTGCGGGACAATGGGCCGGGAGCATCGGACTCTCGGACGACGTAGACAGCAACGAGGAGCAAGTCATGGCGGGCAGCAGCCACGGACACACCCCGGCCGCCTGGACCGGTGTCACCATCATGTTCATCGGTTTTTGCGTCGCGGGTGCCTTCATGGTGATGGCCAACCCGTTGGGCTTCTGGGCCGGCATGGTGATCGTGGCCCTCGGCGGGGTCGTCGGCTGGGCGATGAGCGCCGCGGGGCTGGGCCAGCCGAAGAGCGCACAGCAGCCCGTCGTGACCGCCGCCGCCGCGGAGAAGGGCGCTCCGGAGCCGGTCAGCGTGGAGAGCTGAGCCGCGCACGAGCTTGAGCCGCACGCGCGCACGAGCATGAGCCGCGCACGAGCGTGGCCCGTGGAGGCGGCCCCGGCCACACCGGCCGGGGCCGCCTCCTTCGCTGTCGGCGCGGTGGGCGGTCGCGGGGGCGCGAAGAACCCGCGGCAAGGGGAGAATGCATGGGGTGAACGCCGAACATCAGGTGAGCCGGGCGCCCACGGTTCCCGTCGCCGCGGCGGGGCCCGTCCCGGGCGCGCCCGGTCGTGGCACGGCCGTGCGCCGGCTGGCGCTCCCCGCGGGGGTGCTGGGGGCCGTCGTCGGGGCCTTCGCGTATGTCGGCGCCGTCGATCCGAACGAGCCCGGCCACTACCCCGTCTGTCCGCTCCTGCACTACACAGGCGTGTACTGCCCGGGCTGCGGCGGATTGCGCAGCGCGTACGCCCTCGTGCACGGAGATCTCATCACCGCGCTGCACGCCAACGCACTCGCCGTCGCCGGATACGTCGTGTTCGCCGCGGTGTGGACCGTCTGGGTGGTCCGGGCGGCCCGGGGGCGGCCCCTGCGCATCGACCTCGGGCCGGTACGGATGTGGAGCATCGGCGTCCTCCTGGCGCTCTTCACGGTTGTCCGGAACCTGCCGTTCGGTGGCTGGCTCCACCCTTGATCAACCCATGAACGTCCAGTTAGTGGGACCGCCGTCAACCGGATGCGAGGGCTCTGCCCACCTCCGGATACCATCGCAGTGACCACGGAAGCCGCCCGGAGCGGCTCACGGTCACAAGCACCATCTGCTTTTTGACCGCCAACCGTCAGGAAGGGGGCCGCTCGCGTGAGTGTGCTCGACGAGATCATCGACGGAGTCCGTGCCGACCTCGCGGAGCGGCAGGCACGCGTCAGCCTCGACGAGCTCAAGGAACGCGCGGCGAAGGCCCCCGCCGCCAAGGACGGCGTGGCTGCCCTGCGCGGTGACGGCGTCAAGGTGATCTGCGAGGTGAAGCGGTCCAGCCCGTCCAAGGGCGCGCTCGCGGCGATCGCCGACCCGGCCGGGCTCGCCGCCGACTACGAGGCGGGCGGCGCGGCGGTCATCTCGGTCCTCACCGAACAGCGCCGCTTCGGCGGCTCGCTCGCCGACCTCGAGGCGGTCCGCGCCCGCGTGGACATCCCCGTCCTGCGCAAGGACTTCATCGTCACCTCCTACCAGCTGTGGGAGGCCCGGGCCTACGGGGCCGACCTGGCACTGCTGATCGTGGCGGCGCTGGACCAGCCCGCGCTGGAGTCGCTGATCGAGCGCGCCGTCTCCATCGGCCTCACCCCGCTCGTCGAGGTGCACGACGAGGACGAGGTGGAGCGGGCGGTGGACGCCGGAGCCAAGGTGATCGGCATCAACGCGCGCAACCTCAAGACGCTCGAGGTGGACCGCACGACCTTCGAACGGGTCGCCCCCGAGATCCCGGGCGGCCTCATCAAGGTCGCCGAGTCCGGCGTGCGCGGCCCCCACGACCTCATCGCGTACGCCAACGCGGGCGCCGACGCGGTCCTCGTGGGCGAGTCGCTGGTCACCGGGCGCGACCCCAAGACGGCGGTCTCCGACCTCGTGGCGGCCGGGGCCCACCCCGCGCTGCGGCAGGGGCGGGGCTGAGCACTCATGACCCTGCGCCGCGTCGTGGCCCGACACCGGACGAGCCTCCGCTCGACCGGTGCGGTGGCCTGCGCGGCGCGGCCCCTCGACCCCTATGCGCGGTTGGCCCGGGGGTGCCGGCCCCGTGGGTGCCGTGCACCCGCGCGGCGCGTGCACGGGCGGCGCGTGCGTTATGTGATCGGCGATGAGCCGGGTCAGGTGAACGGCATGCGATGGCGCGCCGGTCTGTGCGCCGCGGCCGGGGCCTGAGGCAGCCTTTCTCGCCCCCGCCGCTCCTACCCTTCCCATCCCCAGGGGCTGCCGCCCCTTCAACCCCGCTCCCGGGCTGCCGCCCCGGACCGCGCGTCGGACATCGGCCGGGCGGCCCCGTCCTCAAACGCCGAGCGGGCTGGATCCGAGCTGACCCGCGCTGTTGCGTGTGGGCAGGTGGGGGCGCGTCCCGTCAGGGGCGCGGGGAACCACGCGATCAGTCACAGGCGGCCGGCACTGTGGGGTCGAAGGGCAGCGCCCTGGCGATGGGACGGGTAGAGGCGGCGGGGGCGGCGGGAGCGCGGCAAAGCAGCCTGTCACCCACCGCACCGGCCTCCCGCCGCAGCGCACAAACGCGACTACCGTCAATCCCACCAAGAGTTCGGGGCGCACGCCCCTGTGAGGTATCGGATGTCCAGCGAGTTCTTCATCCCAGACCCGGACGGTCACGTTCCAAGCGCCGAGGGCTACTTCGGCGCGTTCGGCGGCAAGTTCATCCCGGAGGCCCTCGTCGCCGCCGTGGACGAGGTCGCCGTCGAGTACGACAAGGCCAAGACCGACCCCGAGTTCGCACGCGAGCTCGACGACCTGCTCGTCAACTACACCGGTCGGCCCAGCGCCCTCACCGAGGTGCCCCGGTTCGCCGGGCACGCCGGGGGCGCCCGTGTCTTCCTGAAGCGGGAGGACCTCAACCACACCGGCTCACACAAGATCAACAACGTGCTCGGGCAGGCCCTGCTCACCAAGCGCATGGGCAAGACCCGCGTCATCGCCGAGACCGGCGCGGGACAGCACGGTGTGGCCACCGCCACGGCCTGCGCCCTCTTCGGGCTCGACTGCACCATCTACATGGGCGAGATCGACACCCAGCGGCAGGCCCTCAACGTGGCCCGGATGCGGATGCTCGGCGCCGAGGTCATCGCCGTGAAGTCGGGCAGCCGGACCCTCAAGGACGCCATCAACGAGGCGTTCCGGGACTGGGTCGCCAACGTCGAGCACACCCACTACCTCTTCGGGACGGTCGCCGGGCCCCACCCCTTCCCGGCCATGGTGCGCGACTTCCACCGTGTCATCGGCGTCGAGGCGCGGCGGCAGCTCCTGGAGCGCGCCGGGCGGCTCCCGGACGCCGCCATCGCCTGCGTCGGCGGCGGCTCCAACGCCATCGGCCTCTTCCACGCCTTCATCCCGGACGCCTCCGTCCGCCTCATCGGCTGCGAGCCGGCCGGGCACGGGATCGAGACCGGCGAGCACGCGGCGACCCTCACCGCGGGGGAGCCAGGCATCCTGCACGGGTCCCGGTCCTACGTCCTGCAGGACGACGAGGGCCAGATCACCGAGCCGTACTCGATCTCGGCCGGACTCGACTATCCGGGCATCGGGCCGGAGCACTCGTACCTGAAGGACTCCGGCCGCGGCGAGTACCGCGCGGTCACCGACGACGCGGCCATGCAGGCCCTGCGCCTGCTGTCGCGGACCGAGGGCATCATCCCGGCGATCGAGAGCGCCCACGCGCTCGCAGGCGCCTTGGAGGTGGGCCGCGAGCTGGGCCCGGACGGGCTGATCGTGGTCAACCTCTCCGGCCGCGGGGACAAGGACATGGACACCGCCGCACGCTACTTCGGCCTCTACGACACCGACGCGGCCGTCGCCGCGGACGCCGACGCCGACACCGCCGAGATCGAAGGGGACGCCAAGTGAGCGGGAACATCCAACTGCTGACCGACACCCTCGCCGGCGCCAGGGCCGAGGGCCGGTCCGCGCTCATCGCCTACCTCCCGGCAGGCTTCCCGACCGTGGACGGCGGCATCGACGCCATCAAGGCCGTCTTCGACGGGGGAGCGGACGTCGTCGAGGTGGGACTGCCGCACAGTGACCCCGTCCTCGACGGGCCCGTCATCCAGACCGCCGACGACATCGCCCTGCGCGGCGGAGTAAAGATCGCGGACGTGATGCGGACCGTCCGCGAGGCGCACGCGGCCACCGGGAAGCCGGTGCTCGTGATGACGTACTGGAACCCGATCGACCGCTACGGCGTCGAGCGGTTCACCGCCGAGCTCGCCGAGGCGGGCGGGGCCGGGTGCATCCTGCCGGACCTGCCGGTGCAGGAGTCGGCGCTGTGGAGGGAGCACGCCGAGAAGCACGGTCTCGCCACCGTCTTCGTGGTCGCGCCCAGCAGCAAGGACGCCCGGCTCGCCGAGATCACCGCGGCCGGCTCCGGCTTCGTCTACGCGGCCTCCCTGATGGGCGTCACCGGCACCCGGGAGTCCGTGGGCGCGCAGGCGCAGGACCTGGTGGAGCGCACGCGGGCCACCACCGCCCTGCCGGTCTGCGTCGGGCTCGGCGTCTCCAACGCGGCGCAGGCCGCCGAGGTCGCGGGCTTCGCAGACGGGGTGATCGTCGGTTCGGCGTTCGTCAAGCGGATGCTGGACGCGCCGGACGAAGCGGCGGGCCTGGAGGCCGTACGGGAGCTGGCGGCCGAACTCGCGAAGGGCGTGCGCGGCACCGCGTAACGTCACAGAACAACCGCTCACCCGAACGAGTGGACCTGGGACCGGGGAGGCGCGCTGGGCCTCCCCGGTTCGTTCTGCCCGATGTGAGCGAGAGAAACCGTGAGGGAAAGCGCACCGCCCGGGAGCGGCTGGCGGCGGAGCGGGCGAAGCAGCAGGCGGCGAACAAGCGCCGCCGCACACTGATCGTGGGCGCCGGTGTGGTCTGCGTGCTGGGCCTGGCCGCGGTGATCGGTGTGGTGGCGGCCAACGCCGGCAAGGACGAGGGGGACGCGTCGGGCCCGCTCATCACCCCGTCCGGAGCGACCGGCAAGGACGGCCTCGCCATCCCCGTCGGCAGGGGCGCCGCGCAGTCGACCCTCGTCGTGTGGGAGGACTTCCGCTGCCCGGCCTGCAAGAGCTTCGAGGACAGCTACCGCTCGGCGATCCACGAGCTGACCGAAGCGGGGCGGCTGAAGGTCGAGTACCACCTCGCGACGATCATCGACGGGAACATGGGCGGCAGCGGCTCACGGCGCGCGGCGAACGCGGCGGCGTGTGCCCAGGACGCCGGAAAGTTCGTGCCGTACCACGACGTCCTGTTCCAGAACCAGCCCCCTGAGCCGGACGACGCCTACGGCAACGACGCGAAGCTCAAGGAACTGGCGCGCAAGGTCGACGGCCTGGCGGGCCCCGCCTTCGACAAGTGCGTGGACGAGGGCAGGCACAACGCCTGGGTCGCCAAATCGGCCGACGCCTTCCTCAAGGGCGGCTTCCGCGGCACGCCGGCCGTGTTCCTCAACGGCAAGGACCTCTTCGCGGACCGCGGTATGACTCCGGAGAAGTTCAAGCAGATGGTGGA
This sequence comes from Streptomyces cavernae, assembly GCF_004023625.1. Classification (GTDB taxonomy): domain Bacteria; phylum Actinomycetota; class Actinomycetes; order Streptomycetales; family Streptomycetaceae; genus Streptomyces; species Streptomyces cavernae. Next base: position 60,972 of record NZ_RPDJ01000007.1, read on the forward strand.
GACGGCGGACCAGGCCTGACGGCCCGTTATCGAGCCGTAGTCCGGGGCGGCTGCCCGCCCGGGCGCCCGGCAGGGTAGCGTCGTGCCTGCCATGGAACTTGCCTTCATTCCCAGCCCGTCGCGCGGTGTGGTCAATCTCGGCCCCATCCCGCTGCGCGGATACGCGTTCTGCATCATCATCGGCGTGTTCGTTGCCGTCTGGCTCGGCAACAAACGCTGGATCGCCCGCGGCGGACGGCCCGGCACGGTCGCGGACATCGCCGTGTGGGCGGTGCCGTTCGGCCTCATCGGCGGGCGGCTCTACCACGTGATCACGGACTACGAGCTGTACTTCAGCGAGGGCCGCGACTGGGTCGACGCGTTCAAGGTCTGGGAGGGCGGCCTCGGCATCTGGGGCGCGATCGCACTCGGCGCGGTCGGCGCGTGGATCGGCTGCCGGCGCCGGGGCATCCCGCTGCCGGCGTGGGCCGACGCGGTCGCCCCCGGCATCGCGTTCGCGCAGGCGATCGGTCGCTGGGGCAACTGGTTCAACCAGGAACTGTACGGACGCGCCACCGACCTCCCCTGGGCCCTGGAGATCACCTCCTCGGACGACGGGCGGGTGCCCGGCACCTACCACCCGACGTTCCTGTACGAGTCGCTGTGGTGCATCGGCGTCGGTTTCCTGGTGATCTGGGCGGACCGCCGCTTCAAGCTGGGGCACGGGCGGGCGTTCGCGCTGTACGTCGCCTCGTACTGCGTGGGCCGCTTCTGGATCGAGTACCTGCGGGTGGACGAAGCACACCAGATCCTGGGTCTGCGCCTGAACAACTGGACCTCGGTCGCGGTGTTCCTGCTCGCCGTGCTCTACCTGGTGCTGTCCGCCCGGACGCGACCGGGCCGTGAGGAGATCGTCGAGCCGGCGGCCGTCGAACCGTCCGACGAGAGCGCCTCCGACGAGAGCGCCGCCGGTAAGGGCGCCGCCGACGAGAGCGCCTCCAGTGGGGCGACCGAGGCCTCCGCCGACTCCTCCGGCTCCCCCGGCAAGGACGCCGTCGGCAAGAAGGACGCCGTCAGCACAGAGAAGGACGCGGAGACGAAGGGTTCTTCCGCGCAGGCGAAGGCGGAGGCGGCGAAGGAGTCCGAGCCGGAGTCCGAGTCGGAGCCGGAGAAGGCCAAGAGCGAGGCCGAGTCGGCCAAGAAGGGCTGACCCTCCCGTCGGTCGCCCGGGCCTTCACGGCCCGGGCGGGACTGCTGGGAACGCTCAGGGCCGTCGGTGGGCCAGGGCGAGCGTGCGGTGGGCGCCCGCGACGATCGCCGCGTCCACGAAACGTCCGTCGGGCAGCGCCAGGGCGCCGCCGCCGACGACGGCCGCCTTCGCGATCTCCTCGGCCGCCTCGATCTCCTCGGTGGTCGGCGCGTACGCGCGTTCGATCACCGGTAGCTGGCGCGGATGGATCGCGGCTCGCCCGAGGAAGCCCAGCGCCTTCCCGTGGGCGCACGACTCGGCCAGTCCGGCGAGATCACGCACGTCGGGGTAGACCGACTGCGCGGGGGAGGGCAGCCCGGCCGCCCGCGCCGCACACACCACCCGGCTGCGCATCCAGTCGAGCCCGCTGTCAGCGACACCCAGCTCCGCCCGCAGATCGGCCTCCCCGAGCGAGACACCGCGCACCGCCGGATGCGCGCCGGCCAGGGCGTAGGCGTTCTCGATCCCGCGAGCCGATTCCAGCAGGACGTGGAGGGGGAGCGCGGTGCGCTCCGCGACCCTCACGACCTCGGCCGGCGCACTGACCTTGGGCAGCCGCAGCCCCGACAGACCTCGCAGGGCCGACAGCGCGGCCAGGTCGGCCTCCGACGCGGGGCTGCCGAGGGCGTTGACGCGGACGTGCACGGGGACGGGGGGCTCGGCCGTGAGCAGTTCGGCGGTCGCCGCGCGGGCGTACTCCTTGCGGTCGGGAGCCACCGCGTCCTCCAGGTCGATCAGGACGACGTCGGCCCCGGCCGCCAGTGCCTTCGCCACCACGGAGGGGCGGTCGCCCGGTACGTAGAGCCAGGTGAGGGGCATGGGCGCGGGGGCGGTGGGCCTTGCCGGCCCCGCGGGCCGTGTCGGCCCCCTCGGCCCCGTCGGCCCCTCAATGGTGTTCATACGGCACCCTCCGCTCTCAGTGCTGCGATCTCCGCAGCGTCCAGTCCGAGTTCGGTGAGCACGGCCTCCGTGTCCGCCCCGTGCGGGCGCCCCGGCCAGCGGATCCCGCCCGGGGTCTCGGTCAGCCGGAAGAGGACGTTCTGCATGCGCAGCGGGCCGAGCTCGGGATCGTCGACCGTGGTGACCGTGTCCAGCGCCGCGTACTGCGGATCCGCCATGACGTCCCGTACGTCGTACACCGGCGCCACCGCCGCCTCCGCCTTCTCGAACGCCGCCAGCACCTCGGACCGGCTGTGCCGCTCGATCCAGGAGCCGACCGCGTCGTCCAGGACGTCCGTGTGCCGGGCCCGGTCCGCACCCGTGGCGAACCACGGTTCGTCGATCAGCTCCGGCCGCCCCACCAGGCGCATCACCCGCTCCGCGACCGACTGCGCCGAGGTGGACACCGCGACCCAGGTTCCGTCCGCCGTGCGATAGGTGTTGCGCGGTGCGTTGTTCGCCGAACGGTTGCCGGTCCGCGGCTGCACATGACCCAGCTGGTCGTACCAGAGCGGCTGCGGGCCGAGCACGGTCAGGATGGGTTCGATGATCGCCATGTCGACGACCTGTCCGCGGCCGGTGCTCTGCCGGGCGGTCAGCGCCGTCATCACCGCGTACGCCGTCGCCAGACCCGCGATCGAGTCGGCCAGCCCGAACGGCGGCAGCGTCGGCGGCGCATCCGGCTCACCCGTGATCGCCGCGAAGCCGCTCATCGCCTCGGCGAGCGTGCCGAAGCCGGGGCGGTGGGCGTAGGGGCCGAACTGGCCGAAGCCGGTGACCCGGGCCAGCACCAGCCGGGAGTTGGCCGCGGACAGTTCGTCCCATCCGAGGCCCCATCGCTCCAGGGTGCCCGGGCGGAAGTTCTCGATCACGACGTCCGCGGTGGCGGCCAGGCCGAGCAGCACCTCCCGGCCGCCCTTGCTGGAGAGGTCGACGGTGATGGCGCGCTTGTTGCGGCCGAGCAGCTTCCACCACAGGCCGACGCCGTCCTTGGCGGGGCCGTGCCCGCGCGAGGGGTCCGGTCGGCGCGGATGCTCGACCTTGACGACCTCGGCCCCGAAGTCGCCGAGCAGGGTCGCGGCGAGGGGACCGGCGAAGAGGGTGGCGAGGTCCAGGACGCGCAGTCCGGTGAGGGGGCCGTGGAGCTGGGCGGGGGTGGTCATGAGTGGGGGGACTCCCGGTGCGTCAGGCCGAACGTGAGCTCGGCGAGGGTGTCGAAGCCGGTGCCGTCGAAGCCGGCGACGGAGGTGGCGAGGCGGTTCTTGAGCGGGGCCGTCCAGCGGGCGGGAAGGGGACTGCCGGACAGCAGGCCCGCGACACTGCCCGCCGTGGCGCCGTTGGAGTCGGTGTCCCAGCCACCGGACACCGCACGGCAGACGGAGGCCTCGAAGTCGCCGTCCGCATGGGTGAGGGCGGCCGCGACGAGGGCCGCGTTGGGGATGACATGGACCCAGTGGTAGGCGTCGTGGGCGGTGTGCAGCCGGTCGACCACCTTCTCGAAGTCCCGTTCGGCGAGGGCGAGTCGGACGGCGTCGTCGACGGCCCGGTGGAGCCGGGAGCCGGGTGGGACGACCGTGAGGCCGGTGCGGAGGCAATGGTGGACATCGTGGCTGCCCGTCGCCGCCTCGGCGATCGTCGCCGCGACGAACATCGCGCCGTAGACGCCGTTCGCGGTGTGGGTGAGCGTGGCGTCGCGGTGGGCCTGTTCGGCGGCGGCCGCAGGGTCGCCCGGATTGGTCCAGCCGTGGACGTCGGCGCGGATCAGGGCGCCGACCCATTCGCGGAACGGGTTGTGGTGGGTGGCCGTGTGCGGGGGCTCGAGGCCCGTCAGGAGGTTGCGGTAGGCGATGCGTTCCGCGGTGAAGGTACGGGCGGCGGGGAGTTCCGCCAGCCAGAGGGCCGCCACGTCCCCGGTGCTGAAACGCTTGCCGTGGCGTTGCAGCAACAGCAGGTTGAGGAGCGGGTAGTTGAGGTCGTCGTCCTCGGGCATGCCGTCGATGTTCTCGGCGAGCGAGGTCGTGGCGGAGCGGCGGTTCCACGGGTGCGCCGCGGCGATGGCCGCGGGCAGCCCGCGGCCCGTGAACCAGGTGTGCAGCGGCCAGTTCCCCGTGGCCCGGGCGATGGCGCGGATGCCGTGCAGGGGGAGCTTCTCCACCGGTTTGCCGAGCAGGCACCCCGCGGCCCTGCCGAGCCATGCGGCTTCCAGGCGGGCCACGGAGGCACGGCCGGTCGTGGTGGTGTCGGTCGCTGTCCTGCCGGTCGTGGTGGTGGTGCTGGTTGCCGTGGCACCGGTCGCGGTGGTGTTGGTCGCGGTCCAGCCGGTCTGGATGGCGCCGGTCTCGATGGTGCTGGTCGCGGTAGAGCCGGGCCGGTCGGTGCTGTGCTGGTCGCCGGGCCTGTGGGTGCCAGGCTTGCCGGTGCCGTGCTCGTCGCCGGACCGGTCGGTGCCGGGCCGGATGGTGTCGCGCCAGTCGGGGCACAGGGCCCGGATCTCCGCCAGGTCTGTCGGCTCGCGGGCCGCCGACCCGTTGGGCAGGAGGGCCAGCTCGTCGAGCAGCGCCTCCGCCAGGACCCGTAGCCGGGCCGGTGCCGGAGGCGACGAGGCGCCCGCGCTGAGCGGGGCCTCCCGGCCGCCCGCCGCCCGCCACCGGGCCGCGATCTCGGCGGGGTCCCGTCCGTCCTCCCGGGCCTGGCGCAGTTCGTGCCCCACCAGGTCCTCCGGCTGGACCCAGGTCAGGCGCAGCGGGTGCGTGGCCGGGTGCGGCGGTGGCCTCATGGCGACAGCTCCGTGAACGCAGACTCATGGGCCCTGCGGCGGCTCACGTCCCGTTCGAAGATCTCCCGGGTGACCTCCGTGAGCGCCTGCGCCGGCGCGTGCAGATCCAGCCGGCTGGCCTCCGCCACCCGCTTCGACCACTCGGACGGCACCCGCGAACCGAGCGCGCCCGCCACGGCCCCCGCCATCGTGGCGATCGAGTCGCAGTCCCGGCCGTAGTTCACCGCGCCCAGCACCGCATGGTGGTAGTCGCCCCGGGCGACGACCACCATGCCGAGGGCAACGGGGAGTTCCTCGATCGAGTGGAGCCGGGAGGGACGGCGGGCGCCGAGCGAAGGGGAACGGTAGTCGGGGCCCACCGTGTCGAACGGCTCGACCGCGGCACGTAGCGGCCGCAGCGCCGACTCGAAGTCGGTGTGGCGGGCGGCCACCTCGCACACCGCCTCGATCGCGGCGCGCGTGCCGTCCTTCGCCAGTGCCAGACACGCCGCAACGACCGAGTCCGGGGTCGCGCCGGGCGCACAGGCCGCCGCGACTGCCGCCGCGAGGACACCCGCGGCCTCCCGCCCGTACGACGACTGGTGCGCCCCGGCGATGTCGAGCGCCTCGGCGTAGGCGCCCGCCGGATTGGCCGCGTTGACCAGCCCGACCGGGGCCGAGTACATCGCGGCCCCGCAGTTGACGATGTTGCCGACGCCTGCCTCCCGGGGGTCCACATGGCCGTAGTGGAGCCGTGCCACCAGCCACTTCTCCGCCAGGAAGATCCGCTGCAGGGGGAGCGCCTCGGCCTCGAGTTCCGGGATCCAGCGCGGTGTGGTCATCAGGTCGGGCACCAGGTGCTCGGCGATCGCGTACGCGTCCAGGTGATCGCGGACGGCGGCGTACACCCGGACCAGCGCGTGTGTCATCAGGGTGTCGTCGGTGACGTGCCCGTCCCCCTTGTGGTACGGCGCGACGGGGCGGGCGGTGCGCCAGTCGTCGCCGTACCAGGGGCCGACGATGCCGTGCACCCGTCCCCCGTGCCGCTCGGCGATCCGCTCGGGGGGCCAGCCCTCGACGGGCCCGCCGAGGGCGTCGCCGACGGCGGCTCCCACAAGGGCGCCGGTGATGCGTTCGTCGAGGGTCGCTGCTGCCGGCCGCTCCGGAGTTTTGGGCGTCATGCCCGAATTATCCGCCCGGTGCGGTCAGTTCCGAAGCTGCCAGCAACTCGGCGAGTTCCACCAGGTCCGTGCCGGTCAGCCCGGGCAGCGTGCACCCGGAGAGGGTGCGGCAGGCCTCCCGCCAGGTGGCCGGTACCGCGGCGGCGCCGCCGAGCGCGCCGGTGAGCGCGCCGGCCAGGGCCGGGGCGGAGTCGGCGACGCGGGACAGACAGGCCGCGGCCGGCACCGCCTCCCGGAGCCGGCCGCGCGCGGCGGTGGCCAGGGCCAGCGCCACGGGGACGGTTTCGGCGGCGGCGATCCCGTAGCTGTAGACGTGGTCGACGATCCTGTGCTCCAGCGGTGGTACGAGGGCGAAGGCGCTGTCCGCGGCCTCGGCGAGCTTCAGCGCCTGCCGGGCGTTGCGGCCGGCTTCGGTGTGCTCGGGGAGTTCGGCGAGCGCGGCGGCCACGCAGGTGTCCACGTCGGCGCCGGTCAGCGCGAGCGCGATCGCCGCGGCCATCGCGCGGGCACCGTGGACGCCGTCGCCGTCCTGGGTGTAGCGCGCGTCGAACTCGGCCAGGTCCGCGGCGGGGCCCGGCTCGCCGGGGTGTGCCACGGCCAGTACGCAGGCCCGTACGCAGGCCGCGTCGTCGAAGTAGTGGGGGTTGTCGTGCCCGGTGGCGGGCGGGCGCAGCCCGGCGGCGAGGTTGCCGAGGCCCGCGCGTACGGAGATCCGGGCGCGCAGGGGGAGCACCGCCGACTCGACCTCCGGGGCGCGGTCCGCGGCGGCGGCGACCTCGCTGGCGACCGCGTTCCAGGACAGGTCGATCGCGGCACGCATCCGGCGCTCGCGGCTCAGGTCCCCCAGGGCGCTGCCGTCGGCGGCCCGCAGCACCGCTTCGGCGGCGAAGGCCGCCCACTCGGCGTCGTCGGAGGGGCCGAGCCGAAGCGGTTCGGGCGGCTGGTTGAGCGCGATCGGCACCGGCAGGGTGGTGGTCGCGTTCCGCTCGGCGAAGGTGTCCAGCTCGCGGGTGAGCCGACGGGTCCACTCGGGCATCCGGGCGGCCCGGTGCCGGGCCGCGGGCCAGCCCGCCGCGTCCCCGGCCGCGAGGCCCAGCAGAAGACCTTCGATGCGGCGCGGGGGAGTGGACGGGGGCCGCACCGCGGGAGGAGTGGCGCTCGTGGGGCGCTCGTGGGGGTTCACCGCTCGGCCCCCGTGGCCCCGCGCACCGCCACGCCGCCCGGTACCAGCAGGTCCGCCACCTCCAGGACGTGGTGGCCCCGCATCGACGGCAGACAGCTGCCGCGGGCCGGGCCGATGGCGGATGCCCAGGCGGTCGGGATCGCGCCGGCGCCCCGGCTCGCCCCGGCCAGGGCGCCCGCCACCGCCCCGGTGGTGTCCGCGTCGCGGCCCATGTTCACCGCGGTCAGGACGGCCTCCGGGAAGTCGCCGTCGGCCGCCGCGTACGCGCCGAAGGCGAGGGCCACCGCCTCGGGGGCCAGGTCCGTCCACGGGTAGCCGCCGATCACCACCGCGGAGCGGACCGCCCGTTCGCCGCGGCGCGCCGCCGCCACGGCGCGGCGCAGGGTGCGGGCCGTCCAGGAGTCGTCGGGCAGCACGGCCAGTGCCGAGGCCACCACCGCCGGCGGAGAAGCCCCCGCCATCGCGGCCGCGACCCCGGCCGCCACCGCCTGTCCGCCGTAGATGCCCTCCCCGTCGTGGCTGACCGAGCCGTCGATCGCCACCAGCCGTGCCGCCTCGGCGGGGCGGCCCGCGGCGAACACCCCGAAGGGAGCCGCACGCATCGCGAGACCGTCGCTCCAGGCGTGCCGGTGCTGGGCGGAGATCGGCGCCGCGAGCCCTCGGCGCAGGTTCTCCAGCGTGCCCCGTTCGCTGAAGCCCGCTCCCCGGAACGGGCCCTCGTCCCGGTCCGCGATCCACCGGTGCCAGGCCGCCTCCACATGCCGGGGGGTGAGCGCCGAGCCGTGCCGGGCCAGCAGCAGTCCGGAGAAGATCGCGTACTCGGTGTCGTCCGTGCCCGCCGGGTGCTCGGTCACGTATCCGGTGATGCGGCCCCAGCGCGCGCGGATCTCGGACGGCTTCAGGTTCTCGGCCGGTGCGCCGAGCGCGTCCCCGACGGCCAGTCCGAGCAGCGCTCCGCGCGCCCGTTCGCGCAGGCCGACCGCGTCCCCCGGAGCCGGGGCGGGGGGAGCGCAGGCGATGGAAGCCGTGGTGGAGGTGGAGACGACAGCGGCGCTGGGCGCGGCGGTGGATGGGGTGGTGGGCGTGCAGGTGGAGGCGGGGGTGGATGGGGTGGTGGGCGTGCAGGTGGAGGCGGGGCTGGGCGCGGCGGTGGATGTGGAGGCGGGGCTCGGCGCGACGGCGGATGTGGAGGTGGAGGCGGTCTTGGGCGCGGCGTTGGATGTTGGCGTCGAAGCGGTGCTGGAGGCCGCGGTGGATGTTGGCGTGGACGCGGTGCTTGGCGCGGCGATGGATGTGGGCGTGGAGGGGGTGCTGGAAGCGGCGGTGGATGTGGCGATGGAAGCCATTCGGAGCCTCTCCTCTCAGGGCTCCCGCCGGAGTCGGTGCGGGGCCTGTGTCCCCGCGGGACCGTGCGGAGCCCTGTGCGGATCTCTCCCCCGCTCGGCGCCGCACCGGCCTCCCGAGGCGTCCGTGTCACCCGGACGACATTTGTGCGTACCTTGCTTCGAATGAGCGGCGGGCCGTAAATGCGCAGGTAAGTACGGCCTTCCTTGCTGGCGAGCAGGAATTCAGAGGCGTACGTTCGGTGTTGTCGAGAAGTGGAATCCGTCCAATCAAGCGTCTTGGGGTGCCTGGTATGGCCATCATCGAAACCGGAGCGACCCTGCATGAGGCGCACCGCGACAACCACACTCACCGGGACGTCAACGGCGGCTGGTTGCGCCCCGCCGTCTTCGGCGCCATGGACGGGCTCGTCTCCAATCTCGCGCTGATGACCGGTGTCGCCGGCGGCTCCGTCAGTCAGCAGACGATCATCCTCACCGGCCTGGCGGGACTGGCCGCCGGAGCCTTCTCCATGGCTGCCGGCGAGTACACCTCCGTCGCCTCGCAGCGCGAACTGGTCGAGGCCGAGCTCGACGTGGAGCGGCGGGAACTGCGCAAGCACCCGAAGGACGAGGAGGCGGAGCTCGCCGCGCTCTACCGGAGCCGCGGTGTGGAGCCGGAGCTGGCGCGCGAGGTCGCCCGGCAACTGTCGAAGGACCCCGAGCAGGCCCTGGAGATACACGCGCGCGAGGAACTGGGCATCGACCCCGGTGACCTCCCCTCGCCCGTCGTCGCCGCGGTCTCCTCCTTCGGCTCCTTCGCCCTGGGTGCCCTGCTGCCCGTGCTGCCGTACCTGCTCGGCGCGAGTGCGCTGTGGCCCGCCGTGCTGGTGGCGCTGGCCGGCCTCTTCCTGTGCGGTGCGGTGGTGGCCCGGGTGACCGCGCGGTCCTGGTGGTACAGCGGGCTGCGGCAGCTCGCCCTCGGCGGCGCCGCGGCCGGTGTGACCTACGCCCTGGGCAGCCTGTTCGGCACGGCCGTAGGATGATGCATCGAGGAACTATGCGCGAGATCGCATAAGTAGCCGTTACTCGGCGGTTTCAAATCCATGACCACTGGGCATGAGCCGTAAGCACTGTGGGCAATGAGGCTCGCAGGCGCCCATGCTCGGCGGGCGACGTTGCCCTCTGCGCCCAGGCCCCGCGGTCATTGATCTGTCCGTCCGGGTCCCCTTTACCCCACCGCTACGAGCCCCATCGAACCGCTCGCAGCGGTGTCCGCATGCTGGAACGATGCATCCGGTTCCCGAGAAGCGTTTCATCATGTAACCTGCACGAAATTTCGCCAGGGCCAACGTCGTCCCTCGGTAACCGAATATGCCAAGACGACGACGGGAGAGCCGATGCGTACGCCGCGCCAGCCGTCCCAGCATTCCACGAGCGGCCAGAAGTGGTCGTTCATGGATGCTCGCCCTGCTGCGCAGGGTATGTACGACCCCCGCGCCGAGCGCGACGCCTGTGGCGTCGGCTTCGTGGCCACCCTCACCGGTGAGGCGAGCCATGCGCTGGTCGAGCAGGCGCTCACCGTGCTGCGCAACCTCGAGCACCGCGGCGCCACCGGTTCCGAACCGGACTCGGGTGACGGCGCCGGCATCCTCTCCCAGGTCCCCGACGCGTTCTTCCGCGAAGTGGCCGGATTCGAGCTGCCCGAGGCCGGTGCATACGCCGTCGGTATCGCCTTCCTGCCCGAGGACGGCTCGGCGGACGCCGTCGCCCGTATCGAGGAGATCGCCGCCGAGGAGGACCTGACCGTCCTCGGCTGGCGCGAGGTGCCCGTCGCGCCCGAACTGCTCGGCGCCACCGCCCGCTCCACGATGCCCGCGTTCCGCCAGCTCTTCGTCACCGACGGCACCAGCAAGGGCATCGACCTCGACCGCCGTGCGTTCGTCCTGCGCAAGCGCGCCGAGCGCGAGGTGGACGTCTACTTCCCGTCGCTGTCGGCCCGCACGATCGTCTACAAGGGCATGCTGACCACCGGTCAGCTCGAGCCCTTCTTCCCGGACCTGTCCGACCGTCGTTTCGCCTCCGCGATCGCGCTCGTCCACTCACGCTTCTCGACGAACACCTTCCCGAGCTGGCCGCTCGCCCACCCGTACCGCTTCGTCGCGCACAACGGCGAGATCAACACGGTCATGGGCAACCGCAACTGGATGCGGGCGCGTGAGTCGCAGCTCGTGTCCGACCTGTTCGGCCCGCAGGAGAAGCTGGAGCGGATCTTCCCGATCGCCACGCCCGAGGCCTCCGACTCCGCCTCCTTCGACGAGGTCCTGGAGTTGCTGCACCTCGGCGGCCGTTCCCTGCCGCACTCCGTGCTGATGATGATCCCGGAGGCGTGGGAGAACCACGACACCATGGACCCGACACGGCGTGCCTTCTACCAGTTCCACTCCACGATGATGGAGCCCTGGGACGGCCCCGCCTGCGTCACCTTCACCGACGGCACCCAGGTCGGCGCGGTCCTCGACCGCAACGGCCTGCGCCCCGGCCGCTACTGGGTCACCGACGACGGCCTCGTCGTCCTCGGCTCCGAGGTCGGCGTCCTCGACATCGACCCCGCCAAGGTGGTCCGCAAGGGCCGCCTCCAGCCCGGCCGGATGTTCCTCGTGGACACCGCCGAGCACCGCATCATCGAGGACGACGAGATCAAGGCGCAGCTCGCCGCCGAGCACCCGTACCAGGAGTGGCTGGAAGCCGGCGAGATCGAGCTCAGCGACCTGCCCGAGCGCGAGCACATCGTGCACACCCACGCCTCGGTCACCCGCCGCCAGCAGACCTTCGGCTACACCGAGGAAGAGCTGCGCGTCCTCCTCGCGCCGATGGCCAAGGCCGGTGCGGAGCCGATCGGCTCCATGGGCACGGACTCGCCGATCGCCGCGCTGTCCGAGCGCCCCCGGCTGCTCTTCGACTACTTCACGCAGCTGTTCGCGCAGGTCACCAACCCGCCGCTGGACGCCATCCGCGAGGAGCTGGTCACCTCCCTGCGCTCGTCGCTGGGCCCGGAGGGCAACCTCCTCGAGCCCACCGCCGCGTCCTGCCGCTCGGTCACCCTGCCCTTCCCGGTGATCGACAACGACGAGCTGGCCAAGCTCATCCACATCAACGCCGACGGCGACATGCCCGGCATGAAGGCCGCGACCCTCTCCGGCCTGTTCCGGGTCTCCGGCGGCGGTGAGTCCCTCGCCGCGCGCATCGAGGAGATCTGCGCCGAGGCCGACGCCGCCATCGGCAACGGCGCCCGGCTGATCGTGCTCTCCGACCGGCACTCCGACGCCGAGCACGCGCCGATCCCGTCGCTGCTGCTCACCGCGGCCGTCCACCACCACCTCATCCGCACCAAGCAGCGCACCCAGGTGGGTCTGCTGGTGGAGGCCGGCGACGTCCGCGAGGTCCACCACGTCGCCCTGCTCATCGGCTACGGTGCCGCCGCCGTCAACCCCTACCTGGCGATGGAGTCCGTCGAGGACCTCGTCCGAGCAGGGACGTTCCTGCCCGGTATCGAGCCCGAGAAGGCGATCCGCAACCTGATCTACGCCCTCGGCAAGGGCGTCCTCAAGGTCATGTCCAAGATGGGCATCTCCACTGTCGCCTCCTACCGCGGCGCCCAGGTCTTCGAGGCCGTCGGCCTGGACGAGGCCTTCGTCGAGAAGTACTTCAACGGCACCGCCACCAAGATCGGCGGCGTCGGCATCGACGTCATCGCCAAGGAGGTCGCCGCCCGGCACGCCAAGGCGTACCCGGCCTCCGGCATCGCCCCGGCGCACCGCGCGCTGGAGATCGGCGGCGAGTATCAGTGGCGCCGTGAGGGCGAGCCGCACCTGTTCGACCCCGAGACGGTCTTCCGCCTCCAGCACTCCACGCGCACCGCCCGCTACGACATCTTCAAGAAGTACACGGACCGCGTGAACGAGCAGTCCGAGCGGCTGATGACACTGCGCGGTCTGTTCGGCTTCAAGTCCGACCGGCCCTCGATCCCGATCGAGGAGGTCGAGCCCGCCTCCGAGATCGTCAAGCGGTTCTCCACCGGCGCCATGTCGTACGGCTCCATCTCCAAGGAGGCGCACGAGACCCTCGCCATCGCCATGAACCAACTGGGCGGCAAGTCCAACACCGGTGAGGGCGGCGAGGACCCGGAGCGCCTGTACGACCCGGCGCGCCGCTCCAGCATCAAGCAGGTGGCGTCCGGCCGCTTCGGCGTGACCTCCGAGTACCTGGTCAACGCGGACGACATCCAGATCAAGATGGCCCAGGGCGCCAAGCCCGGCGAGGGCGGCCAGCTGCCCGGCCACAAGGTGTACCCGTGGGTCGCCAAGACCCGGCACTCGACGCCCGGTGTCGGCCTGATCTCCCCGCCGCCGCACCACGACATCTACTCCATCGAGGACCTGGCACAGCTGATCCACGACCTGAAGAACGCCAACCCTCAGGCCCGCATCCACGTGAAGCTGGTCTCCGAGGTCGGCGTCGGCACGGTCGCGGCGGGTGTGTCGAAGGCGCACGCGGACGTCGTCCTCATCTCGGGTCACGACGGAGGCACCGGTGCCTCCCCGCTGACCTCGCTGAAGCACGCGGGCGGCCCCTGGGAACTCGGTCTCGCCGAGACCCAGCAGACGCTGCTGCTCAACGGACTGCGCGACCGCATCGTGGTCCAGACGGACGGTCAGCTGAAGACCGGCCGTGACGTCGTCATCGCCGCGCTGCTCGGCGCCGAGGAGTTCGGTTTCGCTACCGCGCCGCTCGTCGTCTCCGGCTGCGTCATGATGCGCGTCTGCCACCTGGACACCTGCCCGGTCGGTATCGCCACCCAGAACCCGGTGCTGCGCGACCGGTTCTCCGGCAAGGCCGAATACGTGGTGAACTTCTTCCGGTTCATCGCCGAGGAGGTCCGCGAACTGCTGGCCGAGCTGGGCTTCCACTCCATCGAGGAGGCCGTGGGTCACGCCGAGGCACTCGACGTCACCCGCGCGGTCAACCACTGGAAGGCGCAGGGCCTGGACCTGGAGCCGCTGTTCCACGTGCCCGACCTGCCCGAGGGCGCGGTGCGCCACCAGCTCGTCGCCCAGGACCACGGCCTGGAGAAGGCGCTCGACAACGAGCTCATCAAGCTCGCCGCCGACGCCCTCGCCGCCGACTCCCAGGCCGACGCCCAGCCGGTGCGGGCCCGGGTCGCCATCCGCAACATCAACCGCACGGTCGGCACCATGCTCGGCCACGAGGTGACGAAGAAGTTCGGCGGCGCGGGTCTGCCCGACGACACCATCGACATCACCTTCACCGGCTCCGCGGGCCAGTCCTTCGGCGCGTTCCTGCCGCGCGGCATCACCCTTCGCCTGGAGGGCGACGCCAACGACTACGTCGGCAAGGGCCTCTCCGGCGGCCGTGTCGTCGTCCGCCCGGACCGCGGCGCCGACCACCTCGCCGAGTTCTCCACCATCGCGGGCAACACCATCGCCTACGGCGCCACCGGCGGCGAACTGTTCCTGCGCGGCCGCACCGGCGAGCGGTTCTGCGTCCGCAACTCCGGCGCGACGGTCGTCTCCGAGGGCGTGGGAGACCACGGCTGCGAGTACATGACCGGCGGCCACGCGGTGGTCCTCGGCGAGACCGGACGCAACTTCGCGGCCGGCATGTCCGGCGGTGTCGCCTACGTGATCGACCTCAACCGCGACAACGTCAACGCCGGCAACGTGGACGCCATCGAGCCGCTGGACGACACCGACAAGGAATGGCTGCACGACGTGGTGCGCAGGCACGCCGAGGAGACCGGCTCCACGGTCGCCGAGAAGCTGCTCGCCGAGTGGTCGGTGTCGGTGGACCGCTTCAGCAAGATAATCCCCAGCACGTACAAGGCAGTGCTCGCCGCCAAGGACGCCGCCGAGCGAGCCGGTCTCTCCGAGACCGCGACCCACGAGAAGATGATGGAGGCGGCGATCAATGGCTGACCCGAAGGGCTTCCTGAACCACGGCCGTGAGGTCGCCAAGTCCCGTCCGGTCGGCGAGCGCGTCAAGGACTGGAACGAGGTCTACGTCCCCGGCTCGCTGCTGCCGATCATCTCCAAGCAGGCCTCGCGCTGCATGGACTGCGGCATCCCGTTCTGCCACAACGGCTGTCCGCTCGGGAACCTGATCCCCGAGTGGAACGACTACGCCTACCGCGAGGACTGGACGGAGGCGTCCGAGCGGCTGCACGCCACGAACAACTTCCCGGAGTTCACGGGCCGGCTGTGCCCGGCGCCCTGCGAGGCGGCGTGCGTCCTCGGCATCAACCAGCCGCCGGTCACCATCAAGAACGTCGAGGTCTCCATCATCGACAAGGCGTGGGACAGCGGTGACGTCAAGCCGCAGGCCCCCGAGCGCCTGTCCGGCAAGACGGTCGCGGTGATCGGCTCGGGTCCGGCCGGCCTGGCCGCCGCGCAGCAGCTGACGCGGGCCGGTCACACGGTCGCCGTGTACGAGCGCGCGGACCGTATCGGCGGTCTGCTCCGCTACGGCATCCCCGAGTTCAAGATGGAGAAGCGGCACATCAACCGCCGCATCGAGCAGATGCGCGCGGAGGGCACCCGCTTCCGCACCGGGATCGAGATCGGGCGCGACCTGACGGCGACGGACCTGCGCAAGCGCTACGACGCCGTCGTCGTCGCCGCCGGCGCCACGATGGCCCGTGACCTGCCCGTCCCCGGACGGGAGCTCAAGGGCGTCTACCAGGCGATGGAGTACCTGCCGCTGGCCAACAAGGTCCAGGAGGGCGACTACGTCACCACGCCGATCTCCGCCGAGGACAAGCACGTCGTCGTGATCGGCGGCGGTGACACTGGCGCGGACTGCGTGGGCACCGCCCACCGCCAGGGCGCGGCCTCCGTCACCCAGCTGGAGATCATGCCGCGGCCGGGCGAGGACCGGGCACCGCACCAGCCGTGGCCGACCTTCCCGATGCTGTACAAGGTCACCTCCGCGCACGAGGAGGGCGGCGAGCGGGTCTACTCCGTCTCCACCACCCACTTCGAGGGTGACGAGGACGGCAACGTGCAGTGGCTGCACCTCATCGAGGTCGAGTTCGTCGACGGCAAGCTGACCCAGAAGCCGGGCACCGAGCGGAAGATCCCGGCGCAGCTGGTGACGCTGGCGATGGGTTTCACCGGCACGGACGTCGAGAACGGGCTGGTCGAGCAGTTCGGTCTCGAGCTGGACGAGCGCGGGAACATCGCTCGCGACGCGGACTTCCAGACCAACGTTCCCGGTGTGTTCGTGGCGGGTGACGCCGGCCGCGGCCAGTCGTTGATCGTCTGGGCCATCGCGGAGGGCCGCTCGGCCGCACGGGGCGTCGACCGCTTCCTCACGGGCGCGAGCGAACTCCCGGCCCCGATCCGCCCGACGGACCGGGCGCTGATGGTCTGACCTCACTGGTCTGACCTTGCTCGTCTGACCTGCGGTGGGCCTGACGGCCCCTCATATACGTCCCGTACAAAGGCGTACGGAACACGCGCGACGCCCGCCCCTGTCCCCGACCGGACACTGGGGTGGGCGTCGTCGCTTTTCCCGCCGGCGCCGTGGTAAGTCCTCCCCGGCAAGCAAGCACAGAAGGGGGCAGGGCATGACCGGGATCAGTCTCAGCAAGGTGGAGGAGACCGCGCCCGCGCTGGTCGGCCTGTACAAGAGCGCGGGAGTGTCACTCACCAAGTACGGGCTCGACGGACAGCGGGCCGCCGTCTACCTCGTCGTCGACTACTCGGGGTCCATGAAGCCCTACTACAACGACGGCAGCGTGCAGGCGCTGGCCGACCGTGTGCTCAGCCTGGCTGCGCATTTCGACGACGACGGAACCGTACCCGTGGTCTTCTTCTCCACGGACATCGACGCCGTCACCGACATCGCGCTCGACGACCACCAGGGCCGTATCGAACGGATCGTGGCCGGACTCGGGCACATGGGAAAGACCAGCTACCACCTGGCCATGGACGCCGTCATCGACCACTACCTCGACTCCGGCGCCAAGGCGCCCGCCCTGGTCGTCTTCCAGACCGATGGCGGACCCATCAACAAGCTCGCCGCCGAACGGTATCTGTGCAAGGCCGCGAAACTCCCGCTGTTCTGGCAGTTCATCGGCTTCGGCGACCCCGACAGCCGGCAGTTCGAATTCCTGCGGAAGCTGGACGAGTTGCCGGTGCCGCAGAAGCGTACGGTGGACAACGCCGGGTTCTTCCACGCCGGGACCGAGCCACGGAAGGTGTCGGACGGGGAGCTGTACGACTGCCTGGTAGGCGAGTTCAGCGGGTGGCTGGCTGCGGCCCGCGAGCAGGGGATCCTGCGGTAGAGGGCCCCATGGTCGGCTCACCCGAGTCCGGCTCGCTCCAGCCCTGCTCACGAGTCCGGCTCACTTCGACCCGGCTGACTCAACCCGGCTGACTCCAGCCGTGCCCACCCGAGCCCCGCTCACTCACGGGGGAGTCCTCCGTCGCCGAGCACGGCGGCCCTGCACTCGCTCGGGCTGCCCCAGGCGGTGCGCAGCGCACGGGCCTTGGTCAGCCACAGCGAGAGGTCGCACTCGGCGGTGTAGCCGATGGCGCCGTGCAACTGGAGGGCAGTGCGGGCGGCGGCGTACGCCGCCTCGCACGCGGCGACCTTCGCGGCGGCGACGTCCACGGGGTCGAGGGTGACCGCCGCCCCGAACACCAATGGCCGGGCGAACTCCAACCCGACCATCGCTTCGGCCAGTTGGTGTTTGACCGCCTGGAAGGAGCCGACGGGCACGCCGAACTGGTGCCGCTGTCCGACGTAGGCGACGGTCCGGTCGAGCAGCGCGAGTCCGACACCGAGCGCCTGGGCCGCGGTGGTGAGCCGGGCGTAGGTGAAGGCTTCCGGTGCCGGTGTCCCGGAGAGGAGTTCGCCGCCGGAGGAGGGGAGGGTGAGCCGCCGCGCCGGGTCCAGGGAGGACCGCGCCCCGGGCCGCTCCCGCGGTGGCCCCTCCTGCGCGGCGGACGTGAGCCGCAGCCGCTCGCCCTCCACGGTGAGTACGAGGTCCGCCGCGTCCCCGTCCAGCGCGTACGGTGCGCCGACCGTGACCATGGTCTCGCCCGACACCACTCCCGGCAGCAGCCGCTTGGCCGGGCCCGGATCGGACAGCCCGGCCAGCAGCGCGCACGCCGCCACCATCTCCACCAGCGGCCCCGGTACCGTATGGCGGCCCAGTTCCACGAACGCCGCCGCCAGCTCCACCGGCAGCGGGCCCACTCCCTCGTACGTCTCAGGGACCGCCAGCGCGAAGAGACCCGCGTCGGCGAGACGGGACCACAGCGCCCGCCCGGGGGCCCGATCGCCCGCGCTCCAGGACCGGACGACCGACGGTGTGCCGGCCGCGGTCAGCATCGCGTCCAGCGAGGCGGCGAAGTCCCGCTGCTCGGTGGTCAGGAGGAAACGCATCAGCGGCGGCCCTTCGGGAGGCCGAGCAGGCGCTCGGCGACGATGTCGCGCTGGATCTCGTTGGTGCCCGCGTAGATGGGGCCCGCGAGGGAGAAGACATACCCCTCCGACCAGGCCGTGTCCGCCAACTCCCCTTCAGGGCCGAGGAGATCGAGCGCCGTTTCGTGCAGCGCGATGTCGTACTCGGACCAGAACAGCTTGTTCAGGCTGGACTCCGGTCCGATCGGTTCGCCGTCGAGGAATCGGGAGGCGGCCGCGTAGGTGAAGAGTTGGTAGGCGCGGGCGCCGATCAGCGCGTCCGCGACCCGGTCCCGGGCGTCGGGCGGGCCCCCGCGCTCCCGCCACAGCCGGTGCAGCCGGTCCGCGGCGGCCAGGAAACGGCCGGGTGAGCGCAGGGTCAGCCCCCGTTCGTTGCCGGCCGTCGACATCGCCACCCGCCAGCCGTGGCCCGGCTCGCCGATGACGTCCTCGTCCGGCACGAACACGTCGTCGAGGAACAGCTCCGCGAACGCGGGCTTGCCGTCGAGCCGGGCGATCGGGCGGACGGTCACGCCCGGCGCCCGCAGGTCGAACATCAGATAGGTGAGCCCCTGGTGCGGTTTCGGGGTGTCCGGGTCGCTGCGGAACAGCCCGAAGGCCCGGTCCGCGAACGCCGCCCTCGACGACCACGTCTTCTGCCCGGTCAGCAACCAGCCTCCGGAGGTACGCACCGCTTTCGACCGCAGCGCGGCCAGGTCGGAACCGGCCTCCGGCTCCGACCAGGCCTGTGCCCAGATCACCTCGCCGGTGGCCATCGACGGCAGGACGCGGGTGCGCTGTTCCTCGGTGCCGTGGGCGAAGAGGGTGGGCGCCAGGAGATTGATGCCGTTCTGGCTGACCCGGCCCGGGGCGCCCGCCGCGTAGTACTCCTCCTCGAACACCAGCCACCGCATGAGGTCCACGCCCCGCCCGCCGTACGCGGCGGGCCAGGACACCACCGACCAGCCGTCCGCGGCCAGTTCGGCCTCCCACGCGCGGTGCGCCGCGAAGCCCTCCGCCGTCTCCAGCGACGGCAGCGGAACCCCCGGCACGTGCTCGGTGAGCCAGGCACGTGCCTCGGCCCGGAAGGAGTCCTCCTCCGGGGTGAAGGCGAGATCCATCGACGATCATCCCTTCCCTAACAAGTGTTTGGTAGGTTAGCGTGGAGCCATGACCGACGTCGAGAGCCCGGCCTATGTGTCCGGGCACGGCCTGCTCACCGGGCGTACCGCCGTCATCACCGCCGCCGCGGGCGCGGGGATCGGCGGGGCGACCGCGCGCCGCTTCCTGGAGGAGGGCGCTCGGGTCCTGATCAGTGACGCGCACACGCGGCGGCTCAAGGAGTACGAGGCCGAGCTCGCCGAGGCGTTCCCGGGGTCGGTGGCGGCCCTGCCCTGCGACGTCACCGACGAGTCGCAGGTGAGCTCCCTCTTCGACACCGCGATACGCCTCCATGGCCGGCTCGACGTCGTCGTCAACAACGCCGGCCTGGGCGGCACTGCACCGCTCGTCGACATGACCGACGAACAATGGTCGAAGGTGCTCGACGTGACCCTCAACGGCACGTTCCGCTGCACACGCGCGGCCCTGCGCGCGATGAAGCAGACGGGCGGCGGGGTCATCGTCAACAACGCCTCCGTCGTCGGCTGGCGCGCCCAGGCCGGGCAGGCCCACTACGCCGCAGCGAAGGCGGGAGTGATGGCGCTGACCCGGTGCGCGGCCGTGGAAGCCGCCGAGTACGGGGTCCGGGTGAACGCCGTCTCACCGAGCCTCGCCATGCACCCGCACCTGGTGAAGGTGACCACCCCCGAACTGCTCCAGGAACTCACCGCCCGGGAAGCCTTCGGGCGGTACGCCGAGCCCTGGGAGATCGCCAACGTGATCGTGTTCCTGGCGTCCGGCTACTCCTCCTACCTGACGGGCGAGGTCGTCTCCGTCAGCAGCCAGCATGCGTAGGGCCACCGATGCCCAGGACCACAATGGAACCGTGCCTACGAAGAAGCAGTCCCAGGTGACCGCCGCACCCACCCGCCGCCGTGAGCTCCTCGACACCGCCGCCGAGGTCTTCGCCGAGCAGGGCTACAACGCCACCACCGTACGCAAGATCGCGGACCACGCGGGCATGCTCGCGGGCAGCCTCTACTACCACTTCGACTCCAAGGAATCGATGCTGGAGGAGATCCTGCGGACCTTCCTCGACGAACTGTGGGACGGCTACGACACCGTCCTCGCCGCCGAGCTCGGTCCCCGCGAGACCCTGCGGGCGCTGGTCACCGAATCCTTCCGCGAGATCGACCGGCATCGCGCGGCCGTCGCGATCTACCAGAAGGAGTCCCGGCATCTCGCCGCCCAGCAGCGGTTCGCGTTCCTCACCGAATCGCAGCGCAAGTTCGAGAAGACCTGGCTGTCCACCCTGGAACGAGGGGTCGCCGCCGAGGTCTTCCGCGCAGACCTCGACGTCCGGCTCACCTACCGGTTCGTGCGCGACACCGTGTGGGTCGCCGCGTCCTGGTATCGGCCGGGCGGACAGCACAGCCCGGAGGAGATCGCCCGCCAGTACCTGTCGATGGTGCTGGACGGCATCGCCATACGTCCACAGCCGTTGACCTGAGGTGAGTCAGGGAGTTGCCATGGCCGAGGCCTACATCGTCGAAGCGGTCCGTACGCCCGTCGGGCGGCGCAGGGGAGGACTGGCCGGGGTGCACCCGGCGGACCTCGGGGCGCACGTCCTGAAGGCACTCATCGAGCGGTCCGGGGTCGACCCGGCCGCCGTCGAGGACGTGGTCTTCGGCTGTCTGGACACCGTCGGACCGCAGGCCGGGGACATCGCCCGCACCTGCTGGCTGGCCGCCGGGCTGCCCGAGGAGGTGCCGGGCGTGACCGTCGACCGGCAGTGCGGATCCTCCCAGCAGGCCGTGCACTTCGCCGCCCAGGGCGTGCTGTCCGGCACCCAGGACCTGGTCGTCGCGGGCGGCGTGCAGAATATGTCACAGATACCCATCGCCTTCGCCTCCCGGCAGGCCACCGAACCCCTCGGGCTCACCCAGGGCCCCTTCGCCGGCAGCGAGGGCTGGCGTGCACGCTACGGCGAGAAGCCCGTGAACCAGTTCGCCGGCGCCGAGATGATCGCCGCGAAGTGGGGCATCACCCGCCGCGACCAGGAGGAGTACGCGCTCGGCTCCCACCGCCGCGCCATCCGTGCCATCGACGAGGGACGCTTCGAGAAGGAGACCGTGGCCTACGGCGAGGTCACGGTCGACGAAGGGCCGCGCCGGGACACCTCCCTGGAGAAGATGGCCGGGCTCGACCCCGTCATCCCGGGCGGCACCATCACCGCCGCCTGCTCCTCACAGGTCTCCGACGGAGCCGCCGCCATGCTCCTCGCCTCCGAGCGGGCGGTCCGCGAGCACGGACTGACCCCACGGGCCCGGGTGCACCACCTGTCGGTCCGCGGCGAGGACCCCATCCGCATGCTGTCCGCGCCGATCCCGGCCACCGCGCACGCCCTGAAGAAGACCGGCCTGTCGATCGACGACATCGACCTCGTCGAGATCAACGAAGCCTTCGCACCGGTCGTCCTGGCCTGGCTGAAGGAGACCGGAGCCGACCCGGAGAGGGTCAACGTCAACGGCGGAGCGATCGCCCTCGGCCACCCCCTGGGCGCCACCGGCGTGAAACTGATGACGACCCTCCTGAACGAACTGGAGCGCACCGGCGGCCGCTACGGACTGCAAACGATGTGCGAGGGCGGTGGCCAGGCGAACGTGACGATCATCGAGCGCGTCTGACACTCACCGGCCGGGAACGAAGCCGGCCGAGGCACCGCCCCGCCGGGGCGGTGCCGGCGGGGCGGTGCTCCCCGACGGGGCGCCCCCGCCGGGAGCGTGCGGACCGCTGCGTCAGCGGCCGAGCGAGAACCCCAGCAGGACCGCCGCTGACACCTCCACCATGCCCGGCGTCAGATCACCGGCCGAGTCGCCGCCACCCCCGCCGTGACCCCGGTAGCCGCGATACTCCTCGGCGTCCACGTCCTGAATGTGCAGCACGGTACCCAGCGAGACGCCCGCCGACTCCGTGTAGACCTCCGCCTTCCGGCGCGCCGCGGCCACCGCCTTGCGCCGCGCCTCGTCCCGCAATGCCGGCTTGTCGTGCACATCGAACTCCACGCTGTCGATGTGATGGGCGCCCGCGTTCACCGCATCCACGATGAGCTGCTGCAGATCGTCGAGCGCCCCGGACTCGATGGCATACGACGCCTTGCACCGGTAGCCGATGAACTTCCGGCCGGACCCGTACTCGTACTCGGAGCTGAGTCTGAGCCGCGAACCGGACACCGAGGCGTCCGGTATGCCATGCCGGCGCAGCGTCTCGCGCAGCTGCGACACCGCCCTGCCCGCCTTCTGGAACGCCTGGTCCGGCGACGGCTCCAGCACATCCACCGCCAGCTTCACCCGGACCAGCTGAGGCTTGACGCGTACGCTTCCGGCACCGTAGACACTGAGCCCCCAGGGCTCGTTGATCGACTGGGTCATCCGGGCATTGAAGCACCCGGCACCGGCAGCCCGCCCAGTGTTTCCCGCGCCTCGGCCATCACCCGTTCCACCAGCTCCGCACACGACGGCAGGTCCTCGATCACCCCGGCGACCTGGCCCGCGGCCATCACCCCCAGATCCGTACGCCCCTGAACCATCGCCGCCCGCAGCAGCATCGGCGTGTTGGCGGCGAGCAGCACCTGACTCCACGTCAGATCCTTGCCGTGCCGCATCGCGAGCCCGTCGCGGACCACCCGCCGCCAGCTCAGCCCCGACAGCCTCCGGAAACCGGCCGCCCGGCGAACGGCCCGCACCAGAGCCTCCGTACGGCCCGCCCGCTCCAGCGCGTCGACCAGCTCGGTGCGCAGCATCCGGTGCGGCAGACCGTCCACCGCCCGGGTCACCGTGATGTCCCCGACGCCCGCCGCCAGATACCTCGCCTTCACCGCGTCCGGCACCGTCGAGTCGGAGGTCAGCAGGAACCGCGTGCCCATCGCGATGCCCGCCGCCCCGTACGCCATCGCCGCCACCAGCCCCCGCCCGTCGTGGAACCCGCCCGCCGCCACCACCGGGATGTCGACCGCGTCCACGACCTGCGGCAGCAGCACCGTCGTGGCCACCTCACCGGTGTGCCCGCCACCCTCGCCGCCCTGCACGATCACCGCGTCCGCACCCCAGGCCGCCACCTTCTCGGCGTGCCGCCGAGCGCCGACGGAGGGGATGACGACGACACCCGCCTCCTTCAACTCGGCTATCAGCTCCTTCGACGGAGCGAGCGCGAAGGACGCCACCCGCACACCCGCGTCGATGATGATCCGCACCCGGTCGCCCGCGTCACCCGCGTCCGCACGGAGATTGACCCCGAACGGCGCGTCCGTCCGGGACCTGACCTCCGCCACCGCGCCACGCAACTCGTCGAGTGTCATCGTGGCGGAGGCCAGGATGCCGAGCGCGCCGGCGTTCGCCGTGGCGGACACCAGCCGCGGGCCCGCCACCCAACCCATGCCGGTCTGCACGATGGGATGGCGCACCCCGACCAGCTTGGTCAGCGCCGTTTCCATCACTCCCTCACCTCGCGCTCGCGGGTGGCCGCCGGATCGATCACCTCACGGATCAGCCGCAACTCCTCCACCGTCGGGTCACGCGTGTACGGCACCTCGTCCGGAACCGCCAGATCGAAACCCGTCGCTTCCCCGACCCGCTCGACCGTGACCCCCGGGTGCAACGACACCAACCGCATCGACCGGTCCGCGGTCGCGAAGTCGAAGACGCCTAGATCGGAGACCACCCGCGGAATGCGGTGGAAGCGGGCCGTCGCCGGATGCTCGGCCGCACGGTCGTACCCGACCCCGCACACCATGTCCACCCGCTCGACGAAGACCCGCCGCGAGTGCCTCGGTATCCAGTAACTGGTCGGATTGTTGAGCGTGTTGACGGGCGCCCCGCGCACACCCAGCAGCTGGCGGCCCGGCCGCGCCCAGTCACCGATGCACGAGATGTTCTGGTTGCCGAAGCGGTCGATCTGGCTCGCCCCCATCATCACGTGCCGCCGGCCGCCGGTGACCAGCGCCAGGTGCTGGCGGTAGGGCAGCCAGCCCTCCACCGAGCCGTCCGGCCCCACCAGCAACGCCTCGCCGTCGGTCAGCAGCAGGTCCGGAGAGAAGGTGCGCCGGGCGAGCCGGGCACCGATCGACGGGATCACACCCATCGGACTGGCGAGTATCTCCCCGGCGCCGCGCCAGGCCTCCGCGCAGGCGATCACGCAGTACTCGGCACGGGTGACCCGGAAGCCGGACACGGCCCCCGGGCCCGACGCGGCGGAGCGGGCGGCCGCCTCGGGGGACGGGGTGGCCTCAGGCATCGGGAACCTCCTTGTGCCAGGCCCGTACGGCCGCTTGATAGGCGTGCTCGTCACCGGAGAGGAACCGCTCCGCGAACTCGGGCCAGGGCGTGGTCGCGTAATGCCGCTGGAAGCGCTCGTCCCGGTCGTAGTCGGGGGCGCAGGAAGTGAAGTGCGCCCCATTGGGAGCCTCCACCACGCCCGTCACGGTGTGCCGCTTCACCAGCAGCGTCTGCGGCGCGGCCTCCTTGGCCGGCTCGGCGGTGCCGATGTTGTCCACGAGCTGCTCGCAGGACACGTACGCGCTGTCGGCCGCCTCGCAGAACAGGTCGTCGAAGTAGGGGTCGGGGCCCAGATACTGGCCGTTGCCCAGCCGGTCCGCACGATTGAGATGCACCAGGGCGGCATCCATCCGCAGCGCGGGCATGGCGACGAACTCCTCCGGCGGCCCCGAGGCCTCCTCGGCGTACGGCGACACCACCGTCCGCAGCCCGGGATTGACCCGCATCACGTCCGAACCGACCCCGGCGCGCACCGGCAGGAACGGAAGCCGGTTCGCAGCCGCGTGCAGCCCCCACATGAACATCGCCTCGTCGACCTCCATCAGCTCCAGTGCCCCGCTCTCGCGCGCCACCCGGTAGTTCGGTTCGAGCGGGACGGAGTCGAGCGTGACGAACGCGGTGACCAGCTTGCGGATCCGCCCGGCCGCCGCGAGCAGACCGACGTCGGGCCCGCCGTAGGAGATCACGGTGAGGTCGGTGACCTCCGACCGCAGCAGCGCACGCACCAGCGCCATCGGTTTCCGGCGCGACCCCCAGCCGCCGATACCGATCGTCATCCCGCTGCCCAGCCGCGCGACGACCTCGTCCACGGTCATCGTCTTGTCACTCATTCGGGCCCCTCACTGCCGCTCGCCGGTCGCTGCCGAAGGTGTCGCGGACCCGGTCGGCCACCCCGCTGAGGTTCGCCTCGAAGGTGAAGCCCTGCTCGAAGCGGTAACTGCGGCGCACGTCCACCGGATCGATGCCGTTGATGGCGGCCTTGGCCAGCCTGAGCAGCCGCCCGTCCCTGGCGGCGATCTCGCGGGCCAGCTCCAGCGCCGCACCCGGCAGTTCGGCGCGCGGCACCACCCGCCACACCGAACCGTGCGCGTGCAACTCGGCTGCCGTAACGGTGCGCGCCGTGTAGTACAGGGCGCGCATCAGATGCTGCGGGACCAGGCGCGACAGATGGGTCGCCGCGCCCAGCGCGCCGCGGTCGAGCTCGGGCAGACCGAATGTCGCGTCGTCACTCGCCACGATCGCGTCCGCGTTCCCCACCAGGCCGATCCCGCCGCCCAGGCAGAACCCGTGCACCGCCGCCACCACCGGCACCTCGCACTCGTAGACCGCCGCGAACGCCTCGAAGCAGCCCTGGTTGGCGCCGATCAGCGCATCGTGTCCGCGCGCCTGTATCTCCTTGATGTCCACTCCCGCGTTGAACCCCCGCCCGGCCGCCGCCAGCACCACACAGCGGACTTCCGGGTCGCGGCCCGCCGTGCGCACGGCTCCGGCCAGCTCCGACCAGCCACGCACCGGCAGTGCGTTCACCGGCGGGAAGTCCACGGTGACGACGGAAATCCCCTTTTCCGGGGACGAGGTGGAGACACCCATGAGCGCATCAGCTACCTTTCCACCAAACGTTTGTTAGGCACCTCGAAGCTAGCAGCGATGGGAACCGAGCGGGAGGCCCTGTGGACAACCGGGAGCCGGAGTCTGTGGACAGCCGGGATCCTGTGGACGGCCGGGATCCTGTGGACAACCGCGAGCGACGGAACATCGGACACCGGCCGGGCCCGGACCGGACTGCGGGCCCGGACGGAACCGCCCGCGCCGCGGGCCCGGACGGAACCGCCCGCACCGTGAACCCGGAGCGGACTGCCCGCCTACCGGGCCCGGACCTCAGCGGCCGCACGGTCGTCGTCACCGGTGGCACCCGGGGTGTCGGCGCCGGTATCGCCCGGGCCTTCGCCGCCGCCGGAGCCCACGTCGTCGTCTGCGCCCGCCGGCCCCCCGACCTGCCGCTCGACGGGACCGAGTTCCGCCCGGTCGACCTGCGCGACCCGGACGCCGTCCGCGCCTTCTTCACCGGCCTGCCCCGGCTCGACGTGCTCGTCAACAACGCCGGCGGCGCCCCCTACCGGCCGCTCGCTGAAGCCGACGCGGAGCGCCACGCCCGGGTCATCGACCTCAACCTCGTCGCGCCGCTGACCGCGTCACTGGCCGCCCATGACCTCCTCAGACTGGCCAGGGGGTCGATCGTGATGATCGGCAGTGTCAGCGGGAGCCGGCCCTCGCCCGGAACGGCCGCGTACGGGGCGGCGAAGGCCGGGCTGGAGAGCCTCGCCCGCTCCATGGCGATGGAGTGGGCGCCCGAGATCCGGGTCAACACCCTCGTCGTCGGCATGGTCCGCACCGAGCGGTCCGGGCTCCACTACGGGGGCGAGGAGGGCATCGCGGCCGTCTCGCGCAACGTCCCGCTGGGCCGGCTCGCCGACCCCCGCGACGTCGGCGAGGCCGCCGTGTTCCTCGCCTCGGACGCCGCCGCCTACATCACCGGCGCCGCACTGCTCGTCCACGGTGGCGGTGAGCGGCCGCCCTTCCTCGACGCCGCGACCGTCAACCGGCACCAGGGAGAACCGTGGGCCGCCAACAAGGAGAGCTGAGAGGGGAATCGCGATGAGCGCACCACTGCTGTGCGAGGGCCGGGTCGTCGTCGTCACCGGCGCCGGCCGGGGGCTCGGGCGTGCGCATGCCCTGGCGTTCGCCGCCGAGGGCGCCAAGGTCGTTGTCAACGACCTCGGTGTCGGCCTCGACGGTACGCCCGGCCCGGACAGCCCGGCGGCACGTGTCGTTGACGAGATCCGGGCGGCGGGCGGCGAGGCGGTCGCGCACGGGGGTGACGTCGCGACCTCCGAAGGGGCCGCGGACCTCGTCTCCACCGCGCTGGAGACGTTCGGGCGGCTGGACACCCTCGTCAACAACGCCGGCTTCCTGCGGGACCGGATGCTGGTCAATCTCGACGAGGACGCCTGGGACGATGTCGTCCGGGTCCATCTGAAGGGGCACTTCCTGCCGCTGAAGCACGCGGCGGCGCACTGGCGCGCGGAGGCCAAGTCGGGGCGGGCGCCCACGGCCCGGATCGTCAACACCAGTAGTGGGGCCGGGCTCCTCGGATCGGTCGGGCAGGGGAACTACAGCGCGGCGAAGGCCGGGATCGTGGGACTCACCCTGGTCGCGGCGGCCGAACTGGGCCGCTACGGCGTGCAGGTCAACGCCATCGCGCCGGCCGCGCGTACCCGGATGACGGAGAAGACCTTCGCCGACACGATGGCCGCCCCCGCGGAGGGCTTCGACCCGATGGCACCGGAGAACGTCTCGCCGTTGGTCGTCTGGCTCGGTTCCGGCGCGAGCGCCGGGGTGACGGGGCGGGTCTTCGAGGTGGAGGCGGGGCGCCTCACTGTCATGGAGGGCTGGCACCCCGGACCCACGGCCGACAAGGGGGCCCGCTGGGAGCCTGGGGAGGCGGGGGAGGCGGTCCTCAAGCTTCTGGCTCAGGCACGGGAACCGGGGACGGTCTACGGAGCGGGGTAGGGCGGGCCGGGGTTCTCCGACCGCCCCGGCAGTCCGTCCCGCAGTTCGCCCCCGAGGTCATCCCGTAGTCCGTCCCGTGGTTGGTCCCCGTGCTCGTCCGGCAGTTCGTCCCGTGGTTGGTCCCCGTGCTCGTCCGGCAGTTCGTCCCGTGGTTGGTCCCCGTGCTCGTCCGGCAGTTCGTCCCGTGGTTGGTCCCCGTGCTCGTCCCGCAGTTCGCCCCGTGGTTGGTCCCCGTGCTCGTCCCGCAGTTCGCCCCGCGGTTGGCCTCCGAACTCGCCCCGTAGTCCGCCCTGCAGTTGGCCCCCGAGCTCGTCCCGGAGTTCACCTCGGAGCCGCTGCTGGAGCTCCGCCACGATCACCGCGTGTCCCGTCTGCTGGTCGTTGCCCGCCGCCAGGCGCCCGTCGCGGAGGAGTTCCACCGTGACCGTCTCCGCGTCCTCGCCTTCCCGGGTGCGGCGGGTGACGTACTCGTGGCCGGGCCCGTACGCCGCCTCCAGGCCGGCCCTGAGTTCCGTCCCGACGTCCAGGGTCAGCCAGCGGCGCGCCTCCGCCAGCGCCGCCACCAGGGTCTCCCGCCGGGCACCGGCGCCGTGGGCCAGCAGCGTGCGGACACAGCCGGGGGAGCCGCGGCGAGCGGCCGCGACCAGTGGGGGCTCGCCGTTGGGGCCGGGCCGGTCGGGTTGGGCGCCGGCTGCGAGGAGTTCCGCGAGCACCGCCACTTTCCCCCGCTGCACCGCCCAGGTCACCGCCCGGAATCCGAACCCCTCCTCCAGGTCGGGCGTCGCCCCGGCCGCCAGCAGAGCCCGTACGACGTCGAGATGCCCGCCGCACGCGGCTCCGCACAGCGGTGCGTCGGTGCCCGCGCTGAGCCGGTCGGGGGCGGCCCCGGCGGCCAGCAGCAGACGGACGATGCCCGGTTCGTCGCTCACCGCCGCCAGATACAGCACGGTCTGGCCGTCCTCGTCCACCGACTCCGGGCTCGCCCCCGCGCGCAGCAGCCGCAGCACCGCGTTCTCGTCGCCTGCGTACACCGCCGTGACCAACGTCGGCGGCTCTTGCCTGTTCATATGCCGACCTTCGCCCGAGAAGGACCTGACAGGCAAAGGAGTTTGGGGTGTTCTGTGCCACTTCTCATGGAACGCCGAGTGGCTGCTCGGCCGACCGGCCACGTAGCCGCGCGGCCACCTGGCCCTATGTGACGCCCAGGAGATAGGTGAGGTCAGGTGAGGTCAGGTGTCGCATTCCAGGACCGTCCGGCACAGCGCGCACCGCGCCCGTACCCGTCCGCGCACCGGTACCCGGATCCGCTGGTGGCAGGTCGGGCAGGGGAAGGAGACACGCAGCGGCTCGCGGCCGGCGGGGGTGAAGTCGTAGGGGACGCCGGGCTGCGGGTGACCGGGTGCGTGGTGGTCCTGGGCGTGGCGGCGGTCCTTGGCGTAGCGGCGGCGGCCCGCCCAGCCGGCCGCGGTCAGCGGGGGCTGCTGCTCGTCGTGGCGGGCCTGTGTCATCCCCCTCGTGTACGCCGTGTACGCCTGCGGACTGGTGAACCAGGGTGCGGGGTCCTCACCGAAGAACAGGGCCCGTTTGGCGAGGACGTAGCCGAACTCCTCGGGTGTGAGGTAGCCGAGTTTCTGGGAGGAGGTGGCGTCCTCGCGGTAGGCGTCGAGAAGCAGCCACCCCGCGCCCAGATAGGTCGTCGCGGTGTCGGTGAGGATCTCGTTGTCGCGGGTGCCGGGAAACGACAGGTCGAGGCGGTGCAGATAGACGTGCATGACCTCGTGCGCCAGTGCGGCGCCGATGTCCCGTCGGTGGGTGCGGAAGCGATCGTTGAGCTCGATGAAGTACTCCGGGCCTGCGGCGAGTTCGACGTTGGCCGCGTGCGTCATCTCGCGGAAGCTGACGATCATCCGAGCGTCCGGCAGCCGGAAGTGCCGCACCATCTCGTGGGCCACCCGCTGTGCGCCCAGATGCAGGTCGTCGGTGTCACAGAAGGCGACGTCGACGGGGGTGACGCTGGTGGCGAAGGTGGCGATCGTGTCGTAGGAGAGCCTTTTGTAGAGCGCGGTGATGGCCGCCCGCACCGTCTGCAGATGCGGGAATCCGTGCTCGACCGGTCCGCCGTCCGCCACTCCGGCACCCCCTCAGAGGGTTCCACTGTAAGTGGATGTGCGCCGATTTTCGCTGGTTGGCCCCCTGGCATGGCCGGAAAGGGACCCTTGTCGCTCCCGACGGCAGATCTTCATACTTCAAGCACGCCATGACGGGATCTTCGCCCGGCTGACCGTTGCCGTTTGGCTTGGCATGTACCTGTCATAAGCGGTCCAACCCCCCACGAGAGGAAATCCGTTGAACAAGCTGTTTTCCTTCCTCAAGAGAGCCGCGGCGGTCGGTGCCGCCGCCCTCGCCATCGCCAGCCTCCAGCCCATCAGCGCACAGGCCGCGCCCTCCCCGGTCGTCGGGGGCACCCGCGCCGCGCAGGGCGAGTTCCCGTTCATGGTCCGGCTCTCGATGGGCTGTGGCGGCGCGCTCTACACCCAGCAGATCGTGCTCACCGCCGCCCACTGTGTGAGCGGATCCGGAAACAACACCAGCATCACTGCCACCGCCGGTGTCGTGGACCTCCAGTCCACCACCGGCCGCGTCCAGGTCCGCTCCACCAAGGTCCTCCAGGCCCCCGGCTACAACGGCACCGGCAAGGACTGGGCACTGATCAAGCTCGCCCAGCCCATCAACCTGCCGACCCTGAAGATCGCCACCACCACCCAGTACAACAACGGTGACTTCACCGTCGCCGGCTGGGGCGCGGCCCGCGAGGGCGGAGCCCAGCAGCGCTACCTCCTCAAGGCCACCGTGCCGTTCGTCGACGACGCCACCTGCAAGGCTTCCGGCGGCAGCTACAGCGGCCTCGTCGCGGGCGAGGAGATCTGCGCCGGCTTCGAACAGGGCGGCGTCGACACCTGCCAGGGCGACTCCGGCGGCCCCATGTTCCGCAAGGACAACGCCGGCGCCTGGATCCAGGTCGGCATCGTCAGCTGGGGCGAGGGCTGCGCCCGGCCCGACGCTCCCGGCGTCTACGCCGAGGTGTCCACGTTCGCGGCCGACATAGCCCGCTACGCCGCGACTCTGTAGCGGCCAGGCAGCGAGGCAGCCGACAGGCAGCCAGGCGGCCAGGCGGCCAGGCGGCCCGGCGGCTCAGCGGGCGGCGGGGCAGTGGCCGGCGGTCAGTGGCTGACACCCTGGGCTGACACCCAGCGGTCCGCAGCCAGCGGTCCGCAGCCAGCGGCCGGCAGCCAGCGGCCCTGGCCCCGGGCACTGACCCCGCCCCGGCACCCCGGCACCCCGGCACACCGCACTGGGCCCCCGGGCCAACGCCAGCAGCCCACCGAGTCCGCGAGTCCCCCGAGCCTCGCGGACTCGGTGATCTCGAAAGCCCGACCGGCGTGGGCGTCCGCCACGGACGCCCACGCTCGGTGACGACAGCGGCGGCGGTCGCGGCAACCACCCCCTGGCGGCCCGCAGCCCAGCCGCCCTGCGCGGCCAAGCCGCACGACTACGGCCGCAGTCACCCCACGGCCGCAGTCACCCCACGGCCGCAGTCACCCCACGGCCGCAGTCACCCCACGGCCGCAGTCACCCCACGGCCGCAGTCACGCCCCCGCCGCGATCACGACGACCTTTCCGGCCCCGACAGCACCGGCGCCTCACCCGCCCCCTCGAACTCCAGCACCCACACGTCGTTCAGGCCCTCGCGCAGCACCGGCCCCGGAACGTACAGCGACAGCTGCGGCCCCACCGACCAGTACCGCCCCAGGTTGAAGCCGTTCACCCAGACGAACCCCCGCGTCCAGCCCGGCAGTTGGAGCGACGCGTCACCGACGCCGCGCACCTCGACCGTCCCCCGGTAAAGGCCCCGGGACCCGTCGTCCGGCAACTCCCCGAACGGCACCCCGTCGACGGCGTCCGGCGCGTCCAGCGCCTCCAGACGCAACGCCCGGGCCCGCACCCCGTGCAGATACTGCCGCTCGTGCAGCACACCCCCGGCGATGCCTTTCGGCTCCCCGGACCTCGGCCCGTAGTTGACCCGTCCCAGCGACTCCACCCACAGATCCACCCGCGCCGGCCCCGGAATCGGCTTCAGCTCCGGCTCGTCCTCCGTCAGCACGCCCGCCGGCACGCCGTCCACGTGCACCACCGCGATGTCCCGCAACTCCCGCGCGACCAGCGGATACGGCTGCCGCGGCCCGGGCACGTCCACGCTGTAGTGCACCAGCCCGCGCTCCACACCCAGTTCCTCGAACGTGGGCGGCAACGGCCGCTCCACCACCGGGTCACCGACCGCGTCCAGCACCCCGTCCAGGTCCGCCCACGCCGTGAGGGAGGCCGTGGCGGACGACCCCAGAACGGGCCACGCCGACGGCACATCGGGCAGCGGTCCGTCCGCGTACTCGGCGAACACCTCCCGGAAGGCCCAGAACTTCGCGGTGGGGCGGCCGAGTTCGTCGATCGGGGCGTCGTAGTCGTAGGAGGTGGTGTCCGGCTCCAGCGGACCGTCATGCATCGCGCCACCACTGCGGTTGGCACCCGCCCAGCCCGCGAAGTTCGTACCGCCGTGCGCCATGTACACATTGACCGACGCCCCGCACTCCAGGATCTCCCTGAGCGCCCGCGCCGCGTCCTCGGCGTCCCGCACGACATGCTCCCCGCCCCAGCGGTCGAACCAGCCGCACCAGAACTCCATGCACATCAACGGACCCGACGGCCGGTGACGGCGCAGCGTCTCGAAGGCCGCGGCCGCCTGCGAACCGAAGTTCACCGTGGCCAGCACCCCGTCGATCGACCCCCCGGTGAGCATGTGGTCCTCCGGGCCGTCCGACGTGCACAGCGGCACCGTCACGCCCTCCGCGCGCAGCAGCTCCGCCACGTGCCGCAGATACACCTGGTCCGAACCGTAACTGCCGTACTCGTTCTCCGCCTGCACCATCAGCACCGGACCCCCGCGGTCGATCTGCCGCGGCACGACCTCACGCAGCACCCGCCCGAACCAGCGGTCCAGATGCCCCAGATATGTCTCGTCCCGGGTGCGCACCCGGGTGCCCAACTCACCCGTCAGCCAGTACGGCAGCCCACCGTTCTCCCACTCCGCGCAGATGTAGGGACCCGGCCGCACGATCGCCCACAATCCGGCGTCCCCTGCCGCGTCCAGAAAACGGCCCAGGGCCTCCACATCCCGGTACCGGCCCGGAGCCGGCTCGTGCAGATTCCACGGAACGTACGTCTCAACGCAGTTGAGACCCATCGCCCGCAACAGCCCCAGCCGGTGCTCCCACTGCTCCTCGTGCACCCGGAAGTAGTGCAAGGCACCGGACAGCAGCCGCACCGGCCGGCCGTCCAGCAGAAAATCCGTGTCCCCCACCGTGAAATCGTTCATGGCACCATCTTTTGCCCTGGCGGCGGCCGAGTCCATGGACAAAGATCGGCGATGGTTGGACCCAAGCAGCAGGGAAGCCGGGCCGGGGACCCGAGCCGTAGGGGAGGGGCGGGGACCCGAGCCGTAGGGGAGGGGAAGGGGGAGCGGATGTACCACACGTGGATGCGGTTCTTCACTCCCGGACCGGTCCACCAGAAACTGGGCCTGGTCTGCCTCGGCGTCGGCCTGCAGTACGGCCCCCTGCCCGTCGTCGGACCGCGCACCCTCGACCACCACGTCGCCGTCGTCGTCAGCTCCGGCGGCGGCTGGTTCCAGGGCGGCGACGGCCGCCGCGTCCCCGTCAGCGCGCCCGCCCTGCTCTGGCTCACCCCCGGCGTCCCCCACCACTACGGGCCCGACCCGGACGTCGGCTGGGACGAGGGCTTCGTCGTCTTCGCCGGCCCCGTCACCGCCACCTACACCGAACTCGGGTACATCGAACCCGACCGCCCCGTCGTCCCCCTCTCCGATGCCGGACCCGCCCGCGCCACCATCGGCCGCATCGCGCGCGCCGCCCGCCGCGGCAACCCCCTCCTGGAGGTCGAGACCGGCGCCGCCGTCCACGAACTCCTCGTCGCCCTGCGCCGGTCCCGCGCCGACACCTCACCCGACGGGCACCCCGTCCTCCAGGCCCTCGCCCGCGACGCGTTCCAGCCGCTGTCCGTCGCCGAACACGCCGCCCGGCACGGCATGACCCCCGCCGAACTGCGCTCCGCAGTACGCCGCGGCGCCGGCTGCAGCCCCAAGGACTACCTCCTCGGCATCCGCCTCGGCCGAGCCAAGGAACTCCTCGCCGCCACCGAACTCCCCGTCGCCGCCGTGGCCCGCCGCGTCGGCTACGACGACCCCGCCTACTTCTCCCGCCTGTTCACCCGCCGCGTCGGCATGCCCCCGGTCCGCTTCCGCGCCCAGCAAGGCCGCGCGGTCCCCGGCGGCTGGAGCAACCAGGTACCGGACCCCGACGACCCGCCGATGATCGAAGGGGCGCACGGCGAGTGAGGGCGCGGTGCCCCCGCACCCGCACGAGGAACGGCAATCGCCTCCCGGTCACCCACGCGGACACCCTGCCGCCCCTGCGGGCGAGACGGTGAGGGGGCGGACGGGGCGGGGGTGGTGCGCGCCGTAGGGTGGCGCCATGACCACCCGCAACGCCGACCCGGCCGTCCCCACCCGCAACGCCGACCCGGCCGTCCCCACCGGCGACGTCGACCCCGCCGTCCGTGCCGAGCTCGCACGGCTGCGCGACAGCATCGACAACATCGACGCCGCCGTCGTCCACATGCTCGCCGAACGCTTCAAGTGCACCCAGCAGGTCGGCCACCTCAAGGCCGCACACCGGCTGCCGCCCGCCGACCCCGCCCGCGAGGCCCGCCAGATCACCCGCCTCCGCGAACTCGCCGAGAGCGCCAAGCTGGACCCGGCCTTCGCCGAGAAACTCCTGAACTTCATCATCGCCGAGGTGATCAGGCACCACGAGCGGATCGCCGACGGCGCGGAGAGCGGGCAGTCCGCCCCGGAGAGCTGATTGTCGGGCGGTGTCCCGCCCCGCCACGCGCTGTCCGCGGAGCCTTGCCGTCCGGCTGGACACTCCGGCAGCAGCCCGTCGCCGGTGCCGATGAGCACCCGGCCCGGCCCGGCCACGGTCCGGCGCGACTCTGCCCAACCCGGTCCGACCTGGTCCGGTCCGACCTGGTCCGGTCCGATCCGGTCCGGTCCGACCTGGTCCGGTCCGATCCGGTCCGGTCCGGTCCGACCCGGTCCGTGACCTGGTCCGTCCGACCTGGTCCGGTCCGGCCACGGTCAGCGCGGTCGTCATAGCGGACGCGGCGATCACGGCGGCGCGAGCGCGGTGCGGCGCCGCCGCACCGCGCCGTCACCAAGATCAAGCGCGACGACCTCGCCGCCGTCGCAGGTGACGCACAGCGACCGGCGCACAGCCACAGGCACAGCGCTCGGACGCACAGCGACCCGCGCACAGCGTGGACGCCCGGCGACCGCGCAGCGCAGCACCCGGACGCACGGCGACGGACGCAGCACCGGGCGCCCAGCGACCGGCGCGGCACCCGGTCGCCCAGCGACCGCGCAGCGCACCACCCGGACGCACGGCGACGGACCCAGTACCGGACGCCCAGCGACCCGCGCAGCACCGGACGCACGGCGACCGGACGGCCATCGCCGCAGCACCCGGTCGGCACGGCAGAGGACGGCCACGCCGGTCATCCTCGCAACGGCCACAGGCCGGAACCGGGTGCGGGAGGGCCGCCAGGGCCGGAAAACCCCACCCACACCCCAAAGTCCCGCCCACCCCCTCGGCTCCCCGGCGAAATTGAGGCATCCTGCGCTGAGCACCGCCTGCCGACAGCCGCCCGGCACACCCGGTCGGCCAAGCGATCCGCCACCGGCCGACCCGTCCACCGGCACGGCACGGCCCGGCCGGCCAAGCGAGGGGACGTCGGGCCATGCCCTCGGACACCAAGATCCTCATCGTCGACGACCACGAGGACACCCTGTACGCCCTGGAGAGCACACTCGCCCCGCTCGGCTATCTGCTCACCCGCGCCACCAGCGGCGACGACGCCCTCAAACAGGTCCTGCGCGGCCACGTCGGGCTGCTCCTCCTCGACGTCCGCATGCCCGGCGTCAGCGGCCTCGACGTCGTCCGCTACATGCGCCGACTCGAACAGACCCAGCACATCCCGATCATCCTCGTCACCGGATTCGGTCCCGACACACAGCTCACCACCACCGCCTTCCACCTCGGCGTCGCCGACCTCGTCATGAAACCCGTCGACCCCTGGGCCCTGCGCACCAAAGTGCGCTACCTCTACGACACCCACCAGCGCTACCGCGCCATGGAGCACGAAATACGCCAACTGCGCGCCCAAACCCGCGAGCACGCCTGATCAACGCCTCATCACGCTTGCCGGACGCCCCTGTGCCGCACGCCGCCCATCAGGCAGCATGGCCCTCATGTCCGTACTGACGCGCGACGACGCGCAGACCCGTGCCCGGCTCCTCGACGTCCACCGCTACCGGATCGAGCTCGACCTGACCCGCGGCGAGGAGACCTTCGACTCACGCACCACCATCCGCTTCACCGCCCACGCGGACGCGGACACCTTCGTCGAGCTCAAGCCGGCCGAACTGCGCTCCGCCACCCTGGACGGACACCACCTCGACCTCGACACCTTCGACGACGACCGAATCCCCCTCAAGGGCCTCACCGCCGGCGAACACGAACTCCACATCGACGCCGTCATGCGCTACTCCAGCACCGGCGAGGGCATGCACCGCTTCACCGACCCCACCGACGGCGAAACCTACGTCTACACCCAACTCGCCATGGACGACGCCCCACGGGTCTTCGCCGCCTTCGACCAGCCCGACCTCAAGGCCGTCTTCGAACTCACCGTCAAAGCACCCGACGGCTGGAGCGTCCTCGCCAACTCCCTCACCACCGACACCGGCAACGGCACCTGGCAGGCCGCCCCCACCCCACCCATCTCCACCTACCTCGTCGCCGTCGCAGCCGGCCCCTGGCACTCCGTCCGCACCGAACACCAGGGCCTGCCCTTCGGCATCCACTGCCGCCGCTCCCTCGCCCCCCACCTCGACACCGACGTCGACGAAATCCTCCAGATCACCCAGCAGTGCTACGACCGCTACCACGAGAAGTTCGAAGAGCCCTACCCCTTCGACTCCTACGACCAGGCGTTCGTCCCCGAGTTCAACTTCGGCGCCATGGAGAACCCCGGCCTCGTCACCTTCCGCGACGAGTTCGTCTACCGCTCCGCCGTCACCGACACCGAACGCCAGACCCGCGCCATGGTCATCGCCCACGAAATGGCCCACATGTGGTTCGGCGACCTCGTCACCCTGCGCTGGTGGGACGACATCTGGCTCAACGAGTCCTTCGCCGAGTACATGGGCTACCAGACCCTCACCGAAGCCACCCGCTACAAGGACACCTGGGTCGACTTCGGCATCACCCGAAAAGCCTGGGGCTACGACGCCGACCAGCGCCCCTCCACCCACCCCGTCGCCCCCGAGGAGGTGAACGACACCGCCTCCGCCATGCTCAACTTCGACGGTATCTCCTATGCCAAGGGAGCCTCCGCCCTCCGGCAACTCGTCGCCTGGCTCGGCGAAAAGGAATTCCTCGCCGGCATCAACACCCACTTCGCCCGCCACAAATTCGGCAACGCCACCCTCACCGACTTCATCGACTCCCTCGCATCCGCCACCGAACGCGACGTCCACGCCTGGGCCGAGAGCTGGCTGCGCACCACCGGAGTCGACACCCTCACCGCCTCCGTCACCGCCGAACCCCGTGAGTGGACCCTCACCCTCGACCGCACCGGCACCCGCCCGCACCGCATCAGCGTCGGCGTCTACGACCGCGACCCCGACGAAGCCCTCATCCTCCGCGAACGCTACGAAACCGACGTCCCCACCGCCCCCAGCGCCCGCCCCGGCACCCGGCCCGCCCTCGTCGTCCCCAACGAACACGACCTCACCTACGCCAAGATCCGCCTCGACGAACAATCCCTGGAAAACACCCTGCGCGGCCTGTCCGGCGTCCCCGGACCCCTCACCCGCGCGGTCCTGTGGAACACCCTGCGTGACATGGTCCGCGACGGCGAACTCGAACCCACCGCCTACCTGGAGACCGCCGCCGCCCACCTGCCCGAGGAAACCGACCTCGCCGTCGTCCAAGGCGTCCTCAACTTCGCCTCCGACCAGGTCGCCAACCGCCTCCTGCCCCCCACGGACCGGCCCGCCGCCCTCACCACCCTCACCTCCCTGTGCCGCGCCCTCATCCGCCGCACCGAGGACGGCTCCCACCCCGGCCTGCGCCTCACCGCCGTACGTCACCGCATCGACACCGCCGCCCAGCCCGACACCATCGGCTCCTGGCTCGACGAAGGCACCGTCCCCGGCGGACCCGAACTCGACCCCGAACTGCGCTGGCGCATCCTCGGCCGCCTCGCCGTCCTCGGCGCCATCGACGACGCCGTCATCGAAGCCGAGCTCATCCAGGACCCCAGCGCCACCGGCCGGGAAGGCGCCGCCCGCTGCCGCGCCGCCCTCCCCGACCCCGCCGCGAAACAAGCCGCCTGGGATGCCATGTTCGCCTCCGACGACCTCTCCAACTACCTGTTCACCGCCACCGCCAAGGGCTTCTGGCAACCCGAACAGGCCGACCTCGTGAAGGAGTACGTCCCCCGCTACTACGAGGACGCACCCGCGGTCGCCGCCCGCCGCGGCCCCGCCATCGCCGAAGCCGCCGGACGCTGGGCCTTCCCCGCGTACGCGATCGACGCGGACAATCTGCGCCTGGGCACCCAGTGCCTCGACTCCGGCGAGCTCGTCCCGGCCCTGCGCCGCAAACTCACCGACCAGCTCGACGACCTCGCCAGGGCGCTGCGCGTGCGTTCATAACGGACACCCGGAAACGGGCGCACGGCTAGGAACGCCCGGCAACGGGCGCACGGCTACGAACGCCCGGCAACGGGCGCAACGGCTACGCACGCATGGCCACGGACGCCCGGCCACGGACGCACCGCAGCGGACGCCGGCAGCGGACGCACGCCGAAGTGCCTGCGGGCGCACGGCAACAACGCACCGGAGCGGACGCACGGCAGCGACGCACCGCAGCGGACGCACGGCACAACCAGCGAAGCGCGCAGATTCCCCCCGAGGGGGGAATCTGCGCGCTTTTCGGGCGTGGCGCCCGATTACCGTACAAGCTGGATTCCCCCGCCGTGCGCCCCGAAGGACAACACCATGAGCCTGCCGCCGCTCGCCTCAGGAGCCGAAGGCCCCCACGCCCTGCGGCCGCTCACCACCACCGTGCTCGACTCCCTCGCCCGCGGCACCGCCACACGAGGCCGACCCCTGCCCGCCGGAGGACCCGCCGCCGTCGCCCAACGGCTGCACGAGACCATCGGCGACGTCCTGCCCCAGCACGGCACCGGAGCCACCGCCGCACTCACCACCCTCGTCCAAGCCCTCACAGAAGGCGCCGCCGACCCCGCCCACCCCCTGTGCGCAGGCCACCTCCACTGCCCACCCCTCGCCGTCGCCACCGCCGCAGACCTGGCCGCGTCCGCCCTCAACCCCTCCCTCGACTCCTGGGACCAGGCCCCCGCCGCATCGGAACTCGAAACACTCGTCACCGACGCCCTCGCACACGAGGTCTACGGCACACAGGCCGCCGCCCTCGTCACCACCGGCGGCACCGAGTCCAACCAGCTCGCCCTCCTCCTCGCCCGCGAACTCACCGGCCCCGCCCAACTCGTGTGCGGAGCAGCCGCCCACCACTCACTGCACCGCGCCGCCTGGCTCCTCGCACTGCCCCAACCCGTCGTCCTACCCGCCCCCACCGGCACCCTCGACCCGGCCGCCCTCCACCAAGCCCTCACCACCCTGCACGGCCCCCTACTCGTGGCCGCCACCGCAGGCACCACCGACGCCGGACTCATCGACCCCCTCCCCGACATCGCCGCCGTCTGCCAAGCCCACAACGCCCGCCTCCACATCGACGCCGCCTACGGCGGAGGCCTCCTCTTCAGCGACCACCACCGCCCCCTGCTCCACGGCATCACCCACGCCCACACCGTCACCCTCGACCTGCACAAACTCGGCTGGCAACCAGCCGCCGCCGGACTCCTCGCCATCCGCCACCCCGACGAGACCGCCGCCCTCCACCACCGCGCCGACTACCTCAACGCCCAAGACGACACCGAAGCCGGCCACCCCGACCTACTCGGCCGCTCCCTGCGCACCACCCGCCGCCCCGACATCCTCAAAATCGCAGTCACCCTCAAAGCACTCGGCCGCACCGGCCTCGGCACCCTCGTCGACCAGGTCTGCGCCCACGCCCAAACCCTCGCCGACCTCATCACCGCCCACCCCCGCCTCGAACTTCACTCAACACCCACCATCAGCACCGTCCTGTTCAGGCCAACCAACACCCCCGACACCACCGTGGCCCGCATACGCAGAACCCTCCTCGAAGAAGGCCACGCCGTCCTCGGCCGCGCCCACCTCGACGACCGGCTCTGGCTCAAAGCCACCCTCCTC
This sequence comes from Streptomyces cavernae, assembly GCF_004023625.1. Taxonomy (GTDB): domain Bacteria; phylum Actinomycetota; class Actinomycetes; order Streptomycetales; family Streptomycetaceae; genus Streptomyces; species Streptomyces cavernae. The sequence goes on from NZ_RPDJ01000007.1 coordinate 101,626, forward strand.
AACCCCCACACGCGGCCCGACGACCTCGCCACCCTGCTCGAACTCGTGGAAGGACACACCCCCCGATGAGCCCCGCACCCCACGAGCCCACCACCATCCGCGACCTCGTCGGCATCGGCATCGGCCCCTTCAACCTCTCCCTCGCCGCCCTCGCCCACCCCCTCATCGAACTCGACACCGTCTTCTACGACCAACGCCCCGCCTTCCACTGGCACCCCGGCCTCCTCGTCGACGGCGCCACGCTCCAAGTCCCCTTTCTCGCCGACCTCGTCACCCTCGCCGACCCCACCAGCCCCTGGACCTTCCTCAACTACCTCCGCAGCCGCGAACGCCTCTTCCCCTTCTACTTCGCCGAGCACTTCCACATCCAACGCGCCGAATACGACGCCTACTGCCGCTGGGTCAGCGAAAACCTCCCCGCCCTCAAGTTCGGGCACCGCGTCGACGCCGTCCGCTGGAACACCGACCGCGCCCTGTTCGAAGTCGACTGCACCCAACTCGACACCAACGGCGAAGCCACCGCCGCCCTCCGCACCCACACCAAGAACGTCGTCCTCGGCATCGGCACCGCCCCCTACATCCCCGACCCCCTCAAACCCCTCGTCGACGGCCCCGGCGCACCCGTCATCCACGCCGCCGACTACCTCCAGCACCGCGACCGCCTCCTCACCGCAGGCCACATCACCGTCGTCGGCTCAGGACAATCCGGCGCCGAAGTCTTCCTCGACCTCCTCAAACACCGACCCCACGGCCACGAAGGACTCCACTGGCTCGCCCGCACCGAAGCCTTCGCCCCCATGGAGTACTCCAAGCTCGGCCTCGAACACTTCACCCCCGACTACACCCACTACTTCCACGCCCTCCCCGAACCCGTCCGCGACCGCCTCGTCCCCGCCCAATGGCAACTCCACCGCGGCATCGACACCCACACCATCGCCGCCATCCACGACGAGCTCTACCGCCGCACCCTCCACGGCGGCTGGCCCGACGCCGTCCTCACCCCCGGCGTCAACGTCCGCACCGCCGGACGCATCGCCATCACCAAGATCGAACTCCACCTGGAACACATCCAGCAGGGCACCCGCTCCCGCCTCGCCACCGACGCCGTCGTCCTCGCCACCGGCTACCGCGAACGCCCCCTCGACCACCTCCTCGCCGGACTCGACCCCCACCTCCACCGCGACAGCTCCGGCCGCCCCGGCATCGACGACCACCACCGCCTCCACCTCGACCCAGCCGTCACCGGCACCGTCTACGTCCAGAACGCCGAACTCCACACCCACGGCGTCGGCACCCCAGACCTCGGCCTCGCCGCCTGGCGCAGCGCAACCATCCTCAACACCCTCACCGACAAAGAGCCCTACCCCCTCCCACAACGCACCGCCTTCACCACCTTCGGCCTCCAACAACAAAAGCCTCGGATCCCGTCCACCCGCCAGGCACCCGTCCTGACACCCCTGGTGGACGGGACCTGAGGCTCCCGCACCCTACGAACTACCGAACTACCGAACTACCGAACTACCGAACTGCCGAAGTACCGAACTGCCGGACAACCACCGGCACTAGAACACCGGCGTACCCTCCCGCGTCAGCCGCCAGCCCACCGACGCGAAATCCTTCGGATCCAGCACACCCTTCGCCGTCACCCACTCAGCGATACGCGTCCGGATCTCCGTCGACTCCGCCCACACCTCCGGCGCCGACGCCACATGCGGGAACGCACCGCCACCATTCGCCCGGTAATTGTTCACCGCGAACACGAAACGCTGCGCATCCTCCAGCGCCACACCCTCGAACGTCAGATTCTTGATCCGCGAACCCGCCGGCTCCGCGATGTCGATGTCGTACCCCACACCCGACACATAGTCGTAGTTGTAGTCCGGCCGACCCCCAGCATTGGTCAGCTTCTCCACATCGACCGCCGCACCCGCCGCCGTCCGCACGAAATACTCCGCCGAATACTCCAGGTACGCCCGCACCTGCGCACCCGTCATCACCTTCGCCACCAGCGTGTTGTCATACACATACAGGCTCGACAGATCCCGGATCGTCACATCCCCCGCCGGAATCTCCGACGTCCGCGAGAACGGCGACGCCTGCGCGATCACCGGCAGCGACACATACTCCGTACCCGCCAACGCCGCCCGCACCACGTCCTCCTGGACCCTGGTGATCAGATCGATGATCGGAGCGTCCTTGAACCGCGCCTCGACCGTCGTCAAAGCCTCCGTCGCCGTACCCACCACCTGGTTCACGTACTTCACCACCGCAGCGTGCTCATCCGCCAGCAACCTGGTGATCTTCGGGTCGTCGGCGACGGCGTTGGAGTTGAGCAACGAGGCCTTCACGGACTCGACCTCCCACCGCCCCTTCTCCAACACCAGCTCGAAGTCGAACAGCGTCAACCGCTCCGCGAAACACAGCGGCTCCGACAACACCACCGTCTTCCCCGTCTGCTCATTGACGACCTTCAACTCCGGAATCTCCACATGCGCGTGCCCGACGAGAATCGCGTCGATCCCCGGCACCTGCCTCGCCACGTTCGCCGCCGCATTCTCCACATGCGGCAACTGATCCCCGTACGACGACGTCCCCGACGACCCACTGTGCGCCGACACGACCACCACGTCCGCACCCATCGACCGCAGCTTCGGCACCCACTTCGCCGCCTGCTCCTCCAACCCCGGGAACGTCAACTTCCCCTGCACATAAGCCTTGTCCCAGATCGCGATCCCAGGATTCGTCAACCCGAGAACCGCAACCTTGACCGGCGGCGCACCCGGCACCTGGAACTTCTTCATGAAGTACGGAGGGAACGCCGGCTTCAACGTCTTCGCGTCCAACGCGTTCGCACCCAGCAACGGAAAACGGCACTGCGACTCGAACTTCCGCAGCGTCTCGATCCCGTAGTTGAACTCGTGGTTCCCCAGCGCCACCGCGTCGTACCCGATGGCATTCATCGCCTGCGCCATCGGATGCACCGGACCACCCTTCGCGGTGATCGGATCGACCTTCGCGTAGTAGTACGTCAGCGGCGTCCCCTGGATAGTGTCACCCGCGTCCAGCAGCAGCGTGTTGCACCGCCCCTTCTCCGCACGGACCTGGTCGACCAGGGTCGAAATCCGCGCCAGCCCCTGCGCGTTGCCCGCCTTGTCGGAGTACTCCGCGTCCTTGAAGTAGTCCCAGTTGAAGACGTGCCCGTGCAGATCCGTCGTGCCCATCACGGTCAACGCATACCGCCGCACAGGCTTCCTCCCCACGGCCGCACCCCCCGCCTGCTGCCCCGTCTGGGCCTGGGCCGCAGGAGTACCGACCCCGGTGGCGAGCGCGACGCCCGCCCCCGTCACAGCGGACTTCTTGAGGAACTTCCGGCGGTTCAAGGGCATTTTTGTCGCAACTCCTCAGGTGGAACATGGTCATGACGCGCGTAGATTCTGACCCGTACATGACCCGGCGCAACAGACCTGCCAGGTTTCAAAATGATGACCACCGCGAGCTACGGCCCAGGCCCTCCCCGAACTGCCACAGTGGAAATAGACGACCGCAACAGGCGGAACCACCACCCAAGGGACCAGCACCCCGACGGCCACCATCCGAAGCACCGCCGGCCAAGGGGCCGCCAGTCAAAGGCCCACCACCCAACGGACCGCCAGAAGCAAGGACAACCACCCATGGACGAACAACCCACCCACCCCCACGGCACCCCCAACGCCCCGCGCGTAGCAGTCCGCGGAGAAGCCCACCTCGAAGTCGACCCCGAAATCGCCCGCATCGGCATCACCGTCAGCGCCCGCGGCACCGACCGCCGCGACACCCTGAACGACCTCACCCGCCGCAACACCGCCGTACTCGACCTCGTCAAAAGCTACGGAGACGCCGTAGAACGCGTAGAAACCGGCGCCCTCTCGATCACCCCCGAACTCACCGAACACGGCCGCCGCGAACGCATCCGCGCCTACCACGGCCGCGTCCACACCACCGCCGAACTCACCGACTTCACCGCACTCGGAGAACTCACCACCCGACTCGCCGACCTCGACCTCACCAGCGTCAGCGGCCCCTGGTGGACCCTGCGCCCGGACTCACCCGCCTACCGCGAATCCCGCCGCACAGCCGTCCACGAAGCCGTCCAGCGCGCCCGCGAATACGCCGAAGCCCTCGGCGCCGGCCTTGTCGCCCTCGTCGAACTCTCCGACACCGGCCTGACCGGCCCCGCCCCCCGCACAACCCGCGGCCTCAGCCCGCAAATGGCCCGCCACGGCGCAATGGAGGACTATGCCGCCGAAACCGTCGACGCCGTCGATCTCGAACCCGTGCGACAGATCGTGACGGCCCAGGTCGAAGCGCACTTCATCATGACCCCGCCACAACTGTGAACAATTCCGCTCACCTGTTTCGCTGAGACCACCGAAATGCTCATCGGAGCAACCGCTCGCACAATTCAACGGTTGTCGGCAATCCTTCACCCAAGCGTTGTTGAGTAGACACGCCCAACGAAATCCTTACCCGCCGGTAAGGCATACGCTCGAAACATGCGCCGAGCAAAGATCGTCTGCACTCTAGGGCCCGCCACCGACTCCTACGACCAGATCAAAGCCCTGGTCGAAGCCGGAATGGACGTAGCCCGCCTCAACCTCAGCCACGGCACCCACGCCGAGCACGAGGAGCGCTACCACCGTGTACGAAAAGCCGCCGAAGAGCTCGGCCGCAACGTCGGCATCCTCGCCGACCTTCAAGGCCCGAAGATCCGCCTCGGCAGCTTCACCGAAGGACCCGTACTCCTTGAACGCGGAGACACCTTCACCATCACCGTCGAAGAAAACACCAAAGGCGACCGCCACACCTGCGGAACCACCTACGCCGGACTCGCCACCGACGTCACACCCGGTGAACGCATCCTCGTGGACGACGGCAAAGTCTGCCTCCAGGTCACCGGCGTCGACGGCCCCCGCGTCCACACCACCGTCGTCGAAGGCGGGCTCATCTCCGACCACAAGGGCCTCAACCTCCCCGGAGTCGCCGTCTCCGTCCCCGCCCTCTCCGACAAGGACGAAGCCGACCTCCGCTGGGCCCTGCGCCACGGACTCGACATCATCGCCCTCTCCTTCGTCCGCAGCGGACACGACATCGACGACGTTCACCGCATCATGCGCGAAGAAAACCGCCGGCTCCCTGTCATCGCCAAGATCGAGAAACCTCAGGCCGTCGACAACCTCGAGAACATCGTCGCCGCCTTCGACGGCATCATGGTCGCCCGCGGCGACCTCGGCGTCGAAATGCCCCTCGAGCAGGTCCCGATGGTCCAAAAACGCGCCATCAAACTCGCCAAACGCAACGCCAAACCGGTCATCGTCGCCACCCAGATGCTCGACTCGATGATCGACAACTCCCGGCCCACCCGAGCCGAAGCCTCCGACGTCGCCAACGCGATCATCGACGGCACGGACGCCGTGATGCTCTCCGGCGAGACCAGCGTCGGGGCGCACCCCATCGGCACCGTGAAGACGATGTCCCGCATCGTCGAGGCGGCGGAGGAGGACCTCCTCGCCAAGGGGCTCCCGCAGCTCACCGAGTCGAACAAGCCCCGCACCCAGGGCGGCTCCGTCGCCCGCGCCGCCGCAGAGATCGGCGACTTCCTCGACGCGAAGTTCCTCGTCGCCTTCACCCAGTCCGGCGACACCGCCCGCCGCCTCTCCCGCTACCGCTCCCCGATCCCCGTCCTCGCCTTCACCCCCGACCCCGCGACCCGGGCGCAGCTGAACCTCACCTGGGGCGTGGAAGCCTTCCTCGGCCCGGCCGTGGCCGCGACGGACGCGATGGTGACCCAGGTCGACGAACAACTCCTGAGGATCGGCCGCTGCGACAAGGGAGACATCGTCGTCATCACGGCGGGCTCTCCGCCCGGGGTGTCCGGCGGGACGAACATGGTCCGCGTCCACCACGTGGGGGAGGACGACAGCCCCAAGTAGTAGGGGCGGTGCCGCGGGTCAGTCAGTACTTGGGGCCTACGTGGGCGTCCATGAGGGCTACTGAGGCTTTTCGGGCTACGGAGACGTTGAACGGGTTTCCGTTGCGCTTGCAGTACGTCCACTCCACGCCGAGTTTGTCGAGAGTGTCCGTGTAAAGGCGGCGAATGTCGTCGGAGACGTTGGTGAAGAAGTACCTGGGATATTCGTAGCGTTTGCACTCTCCGGCGACGAGCCGCGTTGTCCAGTTGGTGATGCGGCAACCGTCGGAGTGGATGAGACCGCGGACGAATTCCCAGGGGTGGGCGTCGACGATTTCCTGTTGCCAGGGTTCGAGGGCGATCTTGCGTTCGTGCTTTTTGCCGGGGCCGTGTTGAGGGAATAGGCAGTTGAGGTGCTTGAAGTACACCTTGACATTGTGGGCGCCGCCCACGCGGACCCGACATGTGGCGTTGTGCGGGAAGACTACGCGCAAGGCCTTCTCTGCTTTTCCTTGGATGCCGGGCCACGCGTCGTCGAGCGTGATCATGAGGCTCGGCACTCGGTGCTTGGCGTAGTGGCTGATGTGGCCATCGCCGAGGTAGAGGCCGAGCAGGTAGCTGTATGCGTTCTCGTCCAATGGGCGGCTGTCACATCGTGGGCAGAGCAGCGATGGGGGAGTCGTCACCGGTTCGCCGCGCTTCACTCGGTCCGTGTGCTTCCAGTAGCTGATCGTCCCGAGCGGCACGCTTAGCTGTCGGGCCACATCCGTGTTGCGGGCCCCGTCGCGCAGCAGCGTGAGTGCTTGTTGCCGAACTTCCGCTCCGTGATAGTTCACGTGTGCCACTCTGGGTCACTGATCGTGACTGAGTGCAGCAAAAAAGCGGAGGTTCACGAGAATGTGGGCCTCCGCTTACGAAACGTGACCTTGGAATCTAAGGATAAGTGCCCCGGGTCGGACTCGAACCGACACTGTATGGGTTTTGAATCCATTGCCTGCTGCCAATTGGGCTACCGGGGCCCAGTGAATCGAAGGTTTACCTCGACCCGCTGCCTGACCACCATACCGCAGCTAGGTACGCTCTTGTCAGCAGTACCCGTCTGCCCCGCAGCAAGGAGCCCCGAGTGACCGCCCCCGAGTCGCCTGAACCCGTCGCCGACGACGACAAGTCGCACGTGCCCCCTCTGACCACCCGTGTCGTCATCGCCGAGGACGAGGCGCTCATCCGGCTCGATCTGAAAGAGATGCTGGAGGAGGAGGGCTACACCGTCGTGGGTGAGGCCGGTGACGGGGAGCAGGCCGTGGAGCTGGCTCGTGAGCACCGGCCGGATCTGGTGATCCTGGATGTGAAGATGCCGAAGATGGACGGTATCTCCGCGGCGGAGAAGATCGCGGAGGAGTCCATCGCGCCTGTCCTGATGCTGACGGCGTTCTCGCAGCGTGATCTCGTCGAGAGGGCTCGCGACGCTGGTGCGATGGCGTATCTCGTGAAGCCTTTCAGCAAGAGCGATGTCGTGCCCGCGATCGAGATGGCGGTGTCGCGGTTCACGGAGCTCAAGCAGTTGGAGCAGGAGGTCGCGGATCTCACGCAGCGGTTGGAGACGCGGAAGCTGGTGGATCGGGCGAAGTCGATTTTGCAGACGGAGTACGGGTTGTCGGAGCCGGCGGCGTTCCGGTGGATTCAGAAGACGTCGATGGATCGTCGTATGTCGATGCAGCAGGTGGCTGAGGCGGTTATTCAGGACGCGGATGAGAAGAAGGCCGCGAAGGGCGGTTGAGCGCTCGCAGAACGAACTCGTAGTACGAGAACGAGGCCCGCGTCCCCGGTAAGGGGGCGCGGGCCTCGTCGTGTGGCTGGGATGCCGAGGGGTCAGTCCTCGCCCAGGTATGCCTTGCGTACGGATTCGTCGTGGAGGAGGTCTTCTCCGGTGCCGGAGAGGACGACCTTGCCGATTTCCATGACGTGGCCCTGGTCGGCGAGGGAGAGGGCTGCTTGGGCGTTCTGCTCGACGAGCAGGATGGTGGTGCCCTGGGCCTTCAGTTCGGAGATGGTCGCCATGATTTTCTGCATCATGATCGGTGAGAGGCCCATGGAGGGTTCGTCGAGCATGAGGAGTTTGGGCTGGGACATGAGGGCGCGTCCCATGGCGAGCATCTGCTGTTCTCCGCCGGAGAGGGTTCCGGCGGCCTGCTTCCTGCGTTCTCCGAGGATGGGGAAGAGGTCGTAGGCGCGCTGGATGTCCTTTTCGATGCCTTCTTTGTCGCTGCGGAGGAAGGCACCGAGTTGGAGGTTTTCGGCGATGGTTAGCCGGGGGAAGATGTGTCGGCCTTCGGGGGAGTGGGCGAGTCCGAGGGCGACGATCTTGTGGGCGGGTACGCCGGTGAGGGGTTTGCCGTCGAAGGTGATGCGGCCCGAGGTGGGCTTGAGGAGGCCGGAGAGTGTGCGCAGGGTAGTGGTCTTGCCGGCGCCGTTGGTGCCGATGAGGGTGACTACCTGGCCTGCTTCGACGCTGAAGGAGATGCCTTTGACGGCTTCGATTTTGCCGTAGGCCACCCGGAGGTCCTCGACCTCGAGGAGTGCGGTCACTGGGTGTCTCCCTTGGTGCTGGGGGCCGCTTCGGCGTGGGCTTCGGCGGCTGCTACTTCGGCGGCTTCCTCTTCTCCGGGTGCGCCCTCGAAGGGGGTTCCGAGGTATGCGGCGATGACGCGTTCGTCGCTCTGGACGACCTCGGAGGTTCCTTCGACGAGTTTTTCGCCTTGGACGAGGCAGGCGACGCGGTCGCTGAGGTTGAAGACGAAGCGCATGTCGTGCTCGATGAGGAGGACGGCGATGCCCTTGTCGCGGATGGCGAAGACGAGTTCTTCGGTGGCGCGGGTTTCCTGGGGGTTCATGCCGGCGGTGGGCTCGTCGAGGAGGAGCAGGCCGGGTTCGCTGGCGAGTGCCCGGGCGATTTCGAGCTTGCGCTGTTCGCCGTAGGGCAGGTTGCGGGCGAGGTGGTCGCGCTTGTGGGCGAGGCCGATGAACTCGAGGAGTTCCATGGCGCGTTCCTCGGAGGCTTTTTCCGCCTTCTTGAAGCCGGGGCCGCGCAGCAGGGCGGACCAGAGGCCTTCTTTGGTGCGGGTGTGGCGGCCGACGAGGACGTTTTCCAGAACGGTCATGTTGGCGAAGAGCCGGATGTTCTGGAAGGTGCGGGCGATTCCTGCCTTGGTGACGAGGTGGGGCTTGGGCGGCAGGACGGTGCCCTTGTAGGAGACGGTGCCTTCGGTGGGCACGTAGAGGCCGGTGAGGCAGTTGAAGAAGGTTGTCTTTCCGGCGCCGTTGGGTCCGATGAGGCCGACGATTTCTCCGGTGTTGACGGTGAAGTCGACGGAGCGTACGGCGGTGAGGCCGCCGAAGCGCATGGTGACGGCGCGGGCTTCGAGTACTGGTGTGGTCATGTCGGTTACGCCCCCGCCTTGGTGACGGCCGGTTCGTCGGCGAGTGTTTCTGTGTCTGGTACGTCGAGTTGGCCGGTCTCGTGGAATTCGAGTTGGCGGCGGCGGTTGGCGATGATGCCTTCGGGGCGGAAGCGCATGAGGAGGATGAGTGCGATGCCGAAGGCGAGGAGTGATTTGTCCTGGAGGAAGACGAGCTTTTCCGGGAGGAGGTAGAGGAGTGCGGCGCCGAGGAGGGGTCCGGCGACGGTGCCCATGCCGCCGAGGACGACGGCGGCCAGGAGGAAGGCCGAGTTGGGCGGGGTGGAGCCGGCGAACTGGTAGGGGTTGGGGACGACGCTGTAGGTGACGTGGGCGCTGACGGTGCCGGCGAGGCCGGCGAGTGAGGCGCCGAGGGCGAAGGCGATGAGTTTGACGTTGAAGCCGTTGATGCCCATGGCGGTGGCGGCGGTTTCGTCTTCGCGGATGGCGATCCAGGAGCGGCCGATGCGGGAGTCGGCGGCGCGGGTGTAGACGAGGACGACGATGGCCATGACGAGGACCATCAGCAGGTAGTAGTTGGCGAATCGGCCGATGGTGAAGCCGGCGATGTCGTGGGATTCCCCGAAGTTGAATCCGAAGAAGTCGAGGTCGGGGATGGAGGGGATGCCGTTGGGGCCGTTGGTGATGTCGGGTCCGGAGTCGCCGTCCATGTTGTTGACGGCGATGCGGAAGATTTCTCCGAAGCCGAGGGTGACGATGGCGAGGTAGTCGCCGCGCAGTCGCAGGGTGGGGGCGCCGATGAGGACGCCGAAGATGAGTGATGCGGCGGCGCCGGTGAGGGCGGAGGCCCAGAACGGGAATTGGACGCCGGAGATGGTGGAGAACTCGGAGCCGGAGACGAGGGCGGCGGTGTAGGCGCCGACGCCGAGGAAGGCGACGTATCCAAGGTCGAGTAGGCCGGCGAGGCCGACGACGATGTTGAGGCCGAGGGCGACGGTCCCGAAGATCAGGATGTTGACGCCGATGTTGGCGTAGTGGTCGTCGGTCTGGGTGAAGGGGAAGGCGATGGCGGCGAGGAAGCCCATGGCGAGGGTGAAGCTGCGGTTGCCGGTGACGAGGTGGGAGAACCTGTCGAGGAGTCCGGCGGTGTGCAGGGCCCAGACGGCGAAGACCACGAGGATCAGGTAGCCGATGAAGAGTTCGCCGTACGCGGTGTCGATGCCGTAGGTGAAGGTGATGAGGCCGACGATGGTGACGGCGGTGATGATGAGACGCTGCTGCCAGGGTGTGGTGGGGGTTGCGGCGGGGATCTTCTCCGCTTTGGCGGTGTAGTGGCGGAGGGTTTCCTTGGTGGTGTCGCCGGTGGGTTCGGGTAGTGCGAAGGCGCCGATGACGGGCAGCAGGGAGGCGATGGCGGCGATGTATCCGCCTGGTTCGAGGTTGACGAGTCCGCCGAGCTTGGCGGCTATCGCGATGACGGTGAACCAGGTGGTGCCGAGGGCGCCGAGGGCTGTCAGGGCGAGGGGGGCGTTGTTGCCTGCGGGGGTGAGCCAGCGCAGGCCGCGTACGCCGTAGCCGGCGAGGGCGAAGAGGACGATGAGGATGCCGCCGGTGAAGGTGAGCCACTGCAGGCCGCCGGGGTAGCCGTAGACGGTGAGGTCGCCGGGGAATTCGGCGGTCCAGGTCCAGGCGAGGAAGGCGGAGGCCGCGGTCGCCGCGCCGCCGATGAGTGTGAGGGCGCGGGCGGCGTTGGCGGGCAGGGGTATGAGGCCCCGTTCGGTGGTTGCCGTGGGCGTCTTGGGGGTCTCGGGCGTTGCTGGGGTCTTGGTCTCGGTCATGATGTCACGCCCTGTCCGCTACGCGCTCGCCGAGGAGGCCTTGTGGCCTGAAGAGCAGGACGAGGATGAGGAGGCAGAAGGCCCAGACGTTGGCCCAGCTCTGGCCGCCCAGCTGCTGCATGCCGGGGATGCCGTCGATGTAGGCGGAGGCGAGGGTTTCGGCGATGCCGAGGACGATGCCGCCGAGCATGGCGCCGTAGATGTTGCCGATGCCGCCGAGGACGGCTGCGGTGAACGCTTTGAGGCCCATGAGGAAGCCCATGCGGTAGTCGATGCTGCCGTATTTGAGGCCGAAGGCGACGGCGGCGACTGCGGCGAAGAAGCCGCCGATGGCGAAGGCGATCACGATGATGCGGTTGGTGTCGATGCCCATGAGCTGTGCGGTGTCGGGGTCCTGGGCGGTGGCTTGCATGGCTCGGCCGGTGCGGCTGCGGCGCACGAAGAAGGCGAGGGAGGCCATGCAGACGACAGCGGCGAGGACCAGGAAGATGTCGGCGTCCTTGATGGTGACGGAGCCGAGGTCGTGGGTGGCGTCGAGGCCGGGGAAGGCGCGGGCTTTGTCGGCCTGGGGGTAGAAGTTGCGGACGACCTCTTGGAGTGCCAGGGAGAGGCCGATCGCGGTGATGAGCGGTGCCAGTCGTGGGGCTCCGCGCAGGGGTCGGTAGGCGAACCGTTCCGCTCCGACGGCGATGAGGACCGCGACGAGGCCGCCGCCGATGAGCATCAGGGGTACGAGGGCCCACATCGAGGTGCCGGAGGGGAGGGCGAGGTAGACCGTGAGGGCTCCGAAGCCTCCGGTCATGAAGATTTCGCCGTGCGCGAAGTTGATGAGCTGGACGATGCCGTAAACCATCGTGTAGCCGATGGCGATCAGCCCGTACATCGAGCCGAGGAGCAGCCCGTTGGCCAGCTGCTGCGGCAGGGTGTTCACCGCATGGCCTCCATTGTCGTCAGGTCGTTGTGCACTGTGGCGTGCACACGGGTGGAATGTGGAAAGGGCCGCGCGGTCGGGGTCCTCCTTCCGCGCGGCCCGTGTGTTGCTGTGGTGCGGGTGGGGTCAGCTGGGGTCGTACGTGCCGGTCTTGACGGCCTTCCACTCGCCCTTTACGACCTGGTAGACGGTGAGCTGCTTGTTGGTGGTGTCGCCGAACTCGTCGAAGGAGACCTTGCCGCTGATGCCTTCGAAGTCGGTCTTCTGGACGGCATCGACGACCTTGGAGCGGAGGTCTTCGCCGGTGGGCAGCTTGCCGCCGTTGGCTTCCTTGACGGCCTTCACGGCGTTGATGATGGCCGTGGTGGCGTCGTAGGAATAGGCGCCGTAGGCGCCGTAGTCGCCCTTGTAGCCCTTGGACTTGTAGGTCTCGACGAATGTCTTGGCGGCGGGCAGGGTGTCGACGGGGACGCCGATGGCGGTGGCGAGGTCGCCCTCGGAGGCGGTGCCCGCGGCCTCGATGTAGGTGCTGGCGAACATGCCGTCGCCGCCGAAGAGCGGGATCTTGACGCCGGTGTCCTTGAGCTGCTTGGTGATGAGTGCGGACTCGTCGTACTGGCCGCCGTAGTAGACCATGTCGGCGCCGGAGTTCTTGATCTTGGTGGCGAGGGAGCCGAAGTCCTTGTCGCCGGTGTTCACGTGGTCGGTTCCGGCGACCTTGCCGCCGAGCTTGGTGAACGCTTCGTTGAAGAGTTTGGCGAGGCCGGCGCCGTAGGTCTGCTTGTCGTCGACGACGAAGACCTTCTTCTTCTTGAGGCCGTTGAATGCGTAGTCGGCCGCGAAGCCGCCCTGGAGGGCGTCGGTGGTGGCGGTGCGGAAGTACGTCTTGTACGGCCGCTTGGGGGCGGTCTGCCAGTTCTTGCCCATGGTGAGCTCGGGGTTGGTGTTCGAGGGCGAGACCTGGACCATGTTGGCCGAGGCGAAGACCTGCAGCATCGACTGGGCGACACCGGAGTTGAGGGGGCCGACGGCGCCGACGACGGACTTGTCGCCGGTGAGGGCGGTGGCGTTCTGCTGGCCGATGCCGGGCTGCGCCTTGTCGTCGAGGGCTTTGATCTTGAAGGTGACGCCTTCGACGAGCTTCTTGCTGTTGGCGTCGTCGATGGCTATCTGGGCGCCGTACTGGATGCCGAGGCCGGTGGTGGAGTTCTCACCGGAGAGGGGGGCGCTGACGCCGATGGTGAGCACGGTGCCGCTGTCGCCACCGCTGCTGTCGCCCTTGTCGTCTCGGGAGCCGCAGGCGGTGAGGGTCAGAGCTCCGGTGGTGAGCACGGAGGTGAGGATCACCAGAGAACGCTGTCGCACAATCAGTCCTTTCCGCTGGCGCGACCCGCCCTGTGGGGTCGACTGGCGCCGCGTGGATACCGAACTCCCGATGGAGCGGTGACTGGCCGTGACTCTAAGCCTGGTCAGTGGCCATGGGCATCGCCCGACGCGGGCTTGTGACTCTCTTGTTATGACGTGATGGGCATCGAGTGGCACAAAGGGCGTTCGCCGGTGCTATTTCCGTTCCATATTTTGAGAAGCCGCACTTCCGCTTGTGGGTGGCGGCCTGGGGCTATGGGGGGTCGCAGGCTGTGTGGAGCAGTCGGGAGAGGTCTCGGGCGAAGGTGCCGCTGAAGATGAAGGTGTGGCGCTGTATTGCGCGCATGTTACGCAGCGTTACGTCGAGAAAGGGCAGATCGGCGTTGAGGGGGAGTCCGGCGCAGGTTGCGACGGTGATGCGCACGCTGATGCGGTGGGGGTTCCAGCGCGGACGGTGAACGAGGCGTCGGGGTGGGTGCGGGGTGCGTAGGCCGGGTGCCGCGGTGGGTGGCCAGGGGTGCGGTGGTGGCGGTGGTGAGTGTGCGGCGTATACGGGGTGGGAGGTGGTCCAGCGTTCGCTGGGGGTGAGTTTGCCGTTGCCGTTGCCGTTGCCGTTGCCGACGCCGATGACGCCGGTGTGGGTGCCGAAGTCCGGTGCCATGTCGATCGGTTGGTCGGATGCGACGGAGTCCACGGGTTCCGCGGGGCCGATGCCTGTCATCGTGGCTGCCCCGTGGGGCCACGGAAGGGTCCGGCGGGGGCCCTTGCGCCTGCGGTCGGCGTCTGGGGCGGGGCCGCGCCGGACTCTCCGTCCTCGGTCATGGGGGTCCCCCCGCTCGAGCGAAGCCGAGAGTGGGGAGCGCTGTGTGTTTCACGGAGGGGCCTGGCTGGTTCGAGCGCCGGCCGCTGCGGGCGGAGAGTCCGGCACGTCCCCTTGCACCCGTGCACGGCTGCGGCTCGTCGGTTCTGCGGGTCGGCGCAATGCCTTGAGTCCGCTTGCGCTGGTGTGGGGTTGCGGGGCGTCGGTTCTGGGGGTTGGTGCGGCTAGGGCGTGGTGTCGGCGTCGCGGAGGAGGCACGTCAGGCGTGCGGTGCATACCCTTTTGTTGCTTTCGTCCGTGATGACGACTTCGTATGTGGCGGTGGAGCGGCCGCGGTGGAGGGGGGTGGCGACTCCGGTGACGAGGCCTGAGCGGACTCCGCGGTGGTGGGTGCAGTTGAGGTCGACTCCGACGGCGAGCTTGGAGCTTCCGGCGTGGAGCATGGAGCCGATGGAGCCGAGCGTCTCGGCGAGGGTGGCCGACGCGCCGCCGTGGAGGAGTCCGTAGGGCTGGGTGTTGCCTTCCACGGGCATGGTGCCGACCACGCGGTCCGCGGAGGCTTCGGTGATGTCGATGCCCATGCGGGTGCCGAGATGTCCGGCGGAGAAGAGGGCCACGAGGTCGATGCCGAGTGCCGCGTATTCGTCGATGACCTCTTGCGGGAACTTAACGTGGCGGTGTTCGCCCATCGGACCCTGCTCCGTTTCGTCGGGGATCGGTATGGCTGAGCAAACGCTCAGTCGGTCCTCGATTGTTCCAGGCGGACCACGACGGACTTGCTGGCGGGGGTGTTGCTGGTGTCGGCGGTGGAGTCCAGGGGGACCAGGACGTTGGTCTCGGGGTAGTACGCGGCGGCGCAGCCGCGTGCTGTCGGGTAGTGGACGACGCGGAAGCCGGGGGCGCGCCGCTCGATGCCGTCCTTCCATTCGCTGACGAGGTCGACGTAGGAGCCGTCGGCGACGCCGAGGGTGTGGGCGTCGTCGGGGTGGACGAGGACGACGCGGCGGCCGTTCTTGATGCCGCGGTAGCGGTCGTCGAGGCCGTAGATGGTGGTGTTGTACTGGTCGTGGGAGCGCAGGGTCTGCAGGAGGAGGCGGCCCTCGGGCAGTTCGGGGTATTCCACGGGTGCGGCGGTGAAGTTCGCCTTGCCGGTGGTGGTGGGGAAGCGGCGTTCGTCGCGAGGGGCGTGCGGCAGTGCGAAACCGCCGGGGTTCGAGGCGATGCGCGCGTTGAAGTCCTGGAAGCCGGGGACTACGCGGGCGATGCGGTCGCGGATCGTCGCGTAGTCCTTCTCGAACTCCTCCCAGGGGGTGGCGGAGTCGGGGCCGAGGACGCGGCGGGCGAGGCGGCAGACGATGGCCGGTTCGGACAGCAGCTCGGGGCTCGCGGGTTCCAGGCGGCCTCGGGAGGCGTGGACCATGCCCATGGAGTCCTCGACGGTCACGAACTGTTCGCCGCTGCCCTGCAGGTCTCGCTCGGTGCGGCCGAGGGTGGGCAGGATCAGGGCGCGGGCTCCGGTGACGGCGTGCGAGCGGTTGAGTTTGGTGGAGACGTGCACGGTCAGCCGGGCGCGGCGCATGGCTGCTTCGGTGACGTCGGTGTCGGGGGAGGCGGAGACGAAGTTGCCGCCCATCGCGAAGAAGACCTTCGCCTTGCCGTCGCGCATGGCGCCGATGGCGCGGACGACGTCGTAGCCGTGCTCGCGGGGCGGGGCGAAGCCGAACTCCTTCTCGAGGGCGTCGAGGAAGGCGGGTGCGGGGCGTTCGAAGATGCCCATGGTGCGGTCGCCCTGCACGTTGGAGTGGCCGCGTACGGGGCAGACGCCGGCTCCGGGGCGGCCGATGTTGCCGCGCAGGAGGAGGAAGTTGACCACTTCGCGGATCGTGGGCACGGCGTGCTTGTGCTGGGTCAGGCCCATCGCCCAGCACACGATGGTGCGCTCGGAGGTGAGGATCATGCGCAGGGCCTGGTCGATCCGGTCGCGGGTCAGGCCGGTCGCGGTGAGGGTCTCGTCCCAGTCGGCGGCGCGCGCGGCGGCGGCGAACTCTTCGTATCCGTGGGTGTGTTCGCGGATGAAGGCTTCGTCGACGGCGCCGTCGGTGTCGAGGATCAGCTTGTTCAGGAGGCGGAAGAGTGCTTGGTCGCCGCCGATGCGGATCTGCAGGAACAGGTCGGTGAGCGCGGCTCCCTTGAGCATGCCCTTGGGGGTCTGCGGGTTCTTGAAGCGTTCCATGCCCGCTTCGGGCAGCGGGTTCACGGTGATGATCTTCGCGCCGCCGGCTTTGGCCTTCTCCAGGGCGGAGAGCATCCGGGGGTGGTTGGTGCCGGGGTTCTGTCCGGCCACGATGATCAGGTCCGCCTTGTGGAGATCCTCGAGGAGGACGCTGCCCTTTCCGATGCCGATGGTCTCGGTCAGGGCGGAGCCCGATGACTCGTGGCACATGTTCGAGCAGTCGGGCAGGTTGTTGGTGCCGAACTCGCGGGCGAAGAGCTGGTAGAGGAACGCTGCTTCGTTGCTGGTGCGTCCGGATGTGTAGAAGAGGGCTTCGTCGGGGGAGCCGAGGGCGGTGAGTTCCTCGGCGATGATGTCGAAGGCCCGCTCCCAGCTGACCGGCTCGTAGCGGTCGGCGCCCTCGGCGAGGTACATGGGGTGGGTGAGGCGGCCTTGCTGGCCGAGCCAGTAGCCGCTGCGGCCGGCGAGGTCGGTGACGGGGTGCGCGGCGAAGAAGTCGGGCGTGACGCGGCGCAGGGTGGCTTCCTCGGCGACCGCCTTCGCGCCGTTCTCGCAGAATTCGGCCGTGTGCCGGTGGTCTCCCTCCGGCCAGGCGCAGCCCGGGCAGTCGAAGCCGTCCTTCTGGTTGACCCGCAGCAGGGTCAGCGCGGTGCGGCGCACGCCCATCTGCTGTTGGGCGATGCGCAGGCTGTGCCCGACGGCGGGCAGCCCGGCGGCCGCGTGCTTCGGCTCGGCGACCTGTGGCGCGTCCTGGACCGGATCGCCCTGCGGCGGCTTGGCTGCCATGATCGTCTCCCTTTGCGAGCGCGAGGCCTCACGCACATCCTGTACGTGTCCGGTGCTGGTCCTGTTCGCGGCCCCCTGCGTACGTCTCGATCCTGCCACGTCCGGCCACTGGTCATGCGGGGGCTGTGGACAACGTGTGTGCACGGTACACGCAGCGGTGCGGGCGGGCTCCGCTGTCAGTGGGCCGTGGCAGGATCGGAGGCGTGGCAGACACAGCATCGAAGAAGACCGAGAAGACCCCTGGCGGCGGCCGTCCGCGGCTGATGCTCATGGACGGGCATTCGCTGGCGTACCGCGCGTTCTTCGCGCTGCCCGCGGAGAATTTCACGACGGCGACGGGCCAGCCGACGAACGCGATCTACGGCTTCGCGTCGATGCTGGCGAACACGCTGCGCGACGAGGCGCCCAC
This sequence comes from Streptomyces cavernae, assembly GCF_004023625.1. Taxonomy (GTDB): domain Bacteria; phylum Actinomycetota; class Actinomycetes; order Streptomycetales; family Streptomycetaceae; genus Streptomyces; species Streptomyces cavernae. The sequence continues at coordinate 119,371 of NZ_RPDJ01000007.1, forward strand.
GCATTTCGCGGTGGCGTTCGACGTCTCCCGCAAGACGTGGCGCTCGGCGGAGTTCACGGAGTACAAGGCGAACCGCTCCTCGACCCCGGACGAGTTCAAGGGCCAGGTCGAGTTGATCTGCGAGTTGCTGGACGCGATGGGCGCGGCGCGGTTCGCGGTGGACGGCTTCGAGGCGGACGACATCATCGCCACGCTCGCCACGCAGGCCGAGGCCGAGGGCTTCGAGGTGCTGATCGTCACCGGTGACCGCGACTCCTTCCAGCTGGTCTCCGAGCACACGACGGTGCTGTATCCCACCAAGGGCGTCTCGGAGCTGACCCGGTTCACACCGGAGAAGGTGTTCGAGAAGTACGGGCTGACGCCGGCCCAGTATCCGGACTTCGCGGCGCTGCGCGGGGATCCGTCGGACAACCTGCCGGGCATTCCGGGGGTGGGTGAGAAGACGGCCGCGAAGTGGATCAACCAGTTCGGTTCGTTCGCGGAGCTGGTGGAGCGGGTCGAGGAGGTCAAGGGCAAGGCCGGGCAGAATCTGCGCGACCACCTGGAGGCGGTGAAGCTCAACCGCCGCCTCACCGAGCTGGACCGGCAGGTGGAGCTGCCGAAGCTGGTCACCGACCTGGAGCGTGCGGCGTACGACCGCAAGGCCGTCGCGATGGTCCTCGACACCCTGGAGATCCGTAACCCGTCGCTGCGGGAGCGGTTGTTCGCCGTCGACCCGGGCGGCGAGGAGGCCGAGGCCGCTCCGGTCGCCCAGGGTGTCGCGGTGGACGGGGTGGTGCTGGGCGCGGGTGAGCTGAAGCCGTGGCTCGCCGGGCACGGCGGGGCGGCGCTGGGTCTGGCGACAGTCGACTCCTGGTCGCTGGGGGCCGGTGCGGTGGCGGAGGTCGCGCTCGCGGCGGCCGACGGTGCCGCGGCCTGGTTCGATCCGGCGCGGCTGGACGAGGCCGACGAGAACGCGTTCGCGCAGTGGCTCGCCGATCCTGCCGCGCCGAAGGTGCTGCACAACGCGAAGGGTGTGATGCGGGTCTTCGCGGAGCACGGCTGGTCGGTGGAGGGCGTGTCCATGGACACCGCGCTCGCCGCCTACCTGGTCAAGCCGGGCCGGCGTTCCTTCGCGCTGGACGCCCTGTCGCTCGAGTACCTGGGCCGGGAGCTGGCGCCCGCGGCGGCGGCCGACGGGCAGCTGGCGTTCGGTGCGGACGAAGCCGCCGAGGCCGAGGCACTGATGGTGCAGGCCCGCGCGATCCTCGACCTGGGCGCGGCGTTCGAGGGGCGGCTCGTGGAGGTCGGTGCGGCGGACCTCATGCGGGATGTGGAGCTGCCCACGTCCGCCCTGCTGGCGCGTATGGAGCGGCACGGCATCGCCGCGGACCGGGCGCATCTGGAGGCCATGGAGCAGATGTTCGCGGGCGCCACGCAGCAGGCGGTGAAGGAGGCGCACGCGGCGGCGGGGCACGAGTTCAACCTGGGTTCGCCCAAGCAGCTCCAGGAGGTCCTCTTCGGTGAGCTGGCGCTGCCGAAGACGAAGCGGACGAAGACCGGCTACACCACGGACGCGGACGCGCTGGCATGGCTGGCCACGCAGACGGACAACGAACTGCCGGTGATCATGCTCCGGCACCGTGAGCAGGCGAAGCTTCGGGTCACGGTCGAGGGCCTGATCAAGTCGATCGCGGCGGACGGCCGTATCCACACGACGTTCAACCAGACCGTGGCGGCGACGGGCCGGCTCTCCTCGACGGACCCGAACCTGCAGAACATCCCGGTCCGTACGGACGAGGGCCGGGCGATCCGCCGCGGCTTCGTCGTCGGCGAGGGATTCGAGTCCCTCATGACCGCGGACTACAGCCAGATCGAACTCCGTGTGATGGCCCACCTCTCGGAGGACGAGGGCCTGATCGAGGCGTTCACTTCCGGCGAGGACCTGCACACGACGGCGGCCTCGCAGGTGTTCGGGGTCGACCAGTCCGCGGTGGACGCCGAGATGCGCCGCAAGATCAAGGCCATGTCGTACGGACTGGCGTACGGGCTGTCGGCGTTCGGCCTCTCCCAGCAGTTGAACATCGAGGCGGCCGAGGCCCGCGCCCTGATGGACGCGTACTTCGAGCGCTTCGGTGGCGTGCGGGACTACCTGCGCAGGGCGGTCGACGAGGCCCGGGCGACCGGGTACACGGCGACGCTCTTCGGGCGCCGCCGCTACCTGCCCGACCTCAACAGCGACAACCGCCAACGCCGCGAGGCGGCCGAGCGCATGGCCCTGAACGCCCCCATCCAGGGCACCGCGGCGGACATCGTCAAGATCGCCATGCTGAACGTGGACCGGGCACTGCGCGAGGCCGGTCTGACCTCCCGGATGCTTCTGCAGGTCCACGACGAGATCGTGCTGGAGATCGCTCCCGGCGAGCGGGCGAAGGCGGAGGAACTGGTCCGCCGCGAAATGGCGGGCGCGGTCCGGCTCCGGGCGCCGCTGGACGTCTCGGTGGGCTCGGGCGCGGACTGGGAGTCCGCGGCGCACTAGCCTGCGGCTCGCCGGGCCGCCCCGGGGTGACCACGCTGGGCTCACCCCGGGCCCCGCCCCCTGCGGTGTCTGCCGTGCGGCGGCCGTGGTGGCTGTCGTCCGGCCCGTGCGGGGTTGCCGTCCGGCCCCTGCGGGGTCCTGATTTCCGGCCCTGCGGGGGTTGCCGTCCGCGCTCTGCGGTGGCTGCTGTCCGGTTCCTGCTGTCCGCTCCGTGCGGGTGTGGTGGCTGTCGTCCGGCCCGTGCGGTCTGTTGTCCGGTCCCTGCTGTCCGGCCCGTGCGGGTCTGTTGTGGATCCCCGCTGTCCGGCCCGCACGGGGTCTGTTGTCCGGTCCCTGCGGGGTCCTGCTGTCCGGCCTCCGCGGGGGCCCTGCCGTCCGGCCTCCTCGGCGTCTCCCGTCCGGCTCCGGGGCGCCGGCCCCGTCACGGGTGGCGCAGGGGCTTGTCCTCGGCATGGCGCGTCACCCGCGCGGCCCCCGAGAAAAGGCCGCTCGGCAGGGACGGCGTCAGGATGCCTCGCATGAGGGTTCGTACCAGGCACCGCCGGTTGGCGGCAGGCGCGGCGGTGGTCGTCGCGTTGCTGGTGCCCATAGCCGTCGGTGCCGCCGGTGCCAGACGGGCGCGCGCCCCGGCGGCACTGTGCCGCTCCGCACGCGACCCCCGTCTCACCGCCCGGCCCCCCGCCCCGCTGCCGGGCAGGGGCACCGCGGTCATCGCCGTCCACGACAGCACGATCGATCCGGTCTGCGCCTTCGCCAACGAGCGCCGTCGCCCGCGACCCGTCGAGCGCCGCCGCCCGCGGCCCGCCGAGCGCCGGTGGCGGACCGTCCGGGCCCGCGGCCGACTGGTCCGGCTCCTGGTCCTGGCGCGCACGCGAGCGGCGTTCCGGCGCAGGAACCTCGCCCAGCGCCGTGGCCTCAGCGACGAGCGGGCCGGCCCGGCTCCGTACGGGACGACGCCGGACCCGAACCGGCCGGAACCGCGGGCGGGACCGGAACCGGACGCCACACCCTGACCCCGACGCCGTACAGCAGCAGTCCCAGGACCAGCCCGGCCCCCGCCCCGAAGCAAAGCGTCGGAATGATCTCCCAGGGCTTGGCGACCGACCCCCAGTACTCCCACCACCGCACCGTGCGCTGCACCGCCGCGACCGTCATGCACCCGGCGATGACCGCACAGGCCAGCCACCGGTCCCGCGCCGACAGTGCCGGGAGCCCCGCGGGGACCTCGGCCGGCATCCGGCGCAGGGCGCGAGCCACGAAGACCGCGATCACCAGGGCCGCCACCGCCGAACCCCCGTACTGCAGGTACCAGTACAGCGGTGATCCGGCGAACTCCTGGCCCAGCACGGGAAACAGGCGCATCCCCCACCGGTCGAGGTGGGTGAACGCGTCCCAGACGACATGAGTCAGCGCGCCGAGGGCCGCGGAGACGTACCACCACAGCGCGAGCGCGGGAGTCGGGCGGCCACGGGGGACACCGCAGCGCACCAGTGCGCCGACCCGCCCCCGCCAGGAATGCGGAAGCAGCGCCACCAGTGGTTCGCGCAGCATCAGCCACAGACCCACGAGCGCCCAGGTGATCAGCACGTCGACGGTGAACACCCCGGGGAAGGAGTGCGTGATGTCACCGAACTCCATGGCGTCGGGCAGCGCACTGGCCGCGTAGTAGGTCATATCGGGTGCGAACGACCCGGCGACGAGGACCGCGGGCACCAGCCGTCCGCGCCCGCCGCCGTCCCCGCGCACCCCGGGGAGCACCGCTGCGGCATGGCTGAGAGTGAACGGCAACTGGGCCCCCTGGTACTAGCGTTGGCCGGAGCCGGCCTGGCCCCTGTGATCAATGACGTTCAGTATGCGGCGGACGTTCCGTGACAGCGGAACGCCGTGAAAGTCCACAGGGAACGCACAGGGAACGCCTCCGTGCCGCCCGAGAAAAAACAATGTCGGAAACGGGAGGCGGACAACCGGTGAAAATCGGGCGTCAACCGGTGTTCCTGCAAAAGAAGTTGTCGTAGTGTCGCCTGGGTCGTCGCGCTTGGGGAATGCGGACCGACAACACACAGCCAGGTAATCAAGGAACAGCAACACCCAAGGAAACGCGCCCAGTGGAGCGCGGGCCGTCGTCGACAGGAGGGGTTCACTCAATGGGGGCGCAAGTGGGCAGGAGGCTGACAAGGACGGCGGCGACCACCGCTGTGGCAGCCGCCGCGGTGGCGGCGCTGACCGCCTCCCAGGCACCCGGCGTGGCCGACGTGGGCAGTGGTGAGACCGCGACGAGCCAGCCTTCGCCCGACGGGACCGGTGGGGGCGGCGACAGTACCGCGACGGGCGGTTCGCCGTACTACACCGATCTGCCGCCGCTCAACACCCCCAGCCCCTCGCCCACTTCGGGCAACGGTGGCACGTCCGCGCCCGGCGGGGAGGAGCACGCCGGCATACCGGCCACCGTCCTCGACGCCTACAAGAGGGCCGCGACGGCGCTGGGCGAGTCCAAGCCCGGCTGCAACCTGCCCTGGGAACTCCTCGCGGCCATCGGCAAGGTGGAGTCGGGCCAGGCCCGTGGCGGCAACGTCGACGCCGACGGCACCACGATCAGCCCGATCCTCGGCCCGGTCCTCAACGGCAACGGCTTCGCGAACATCAGCGACACCGACAATGGCGCCTACGACAACGACAGCACCTACGACCGCGCCGTCGGGCCCATGCAGTTCATCCCGTCGACGTGGAGCAGTTGGGGCCGGGACGGAAACGGCGACGGAGAGAAGAACCCCAACAACATCTACGACGCCGCTCTCGCCGCCGCGAACTACCTCTGCGCCGGCAACCGCGACCTGTCCGTGAGCTCCCAGCTGAAAGCCGCGATCCTCAGCTACAACCGCTCGACGGAGTACCTCAACACGGTCCTGTCCTGGCTGGAGTACTACCGCAAGGGCACGCACGAGGTGCCGGACGGTACGGGTGTGCTGCCGAAGTCGCCGACGCCCACGGGCGGATCGGGCTCCGGCTCGGGTTCCGGGTCGGGTTCGGGTTCCGGCGGGCCCAAGCCGTCGGACAGCCCCGCGAACCCGCCGAGCCCCGGGCCTTCCCCGAAGCCCGGCGGCACCCCGAAGCCGAGCCCCGGGGACCCCACGACGCCCAAGCCGCCCACGCCACCGGCGACCCCGCCCACCCCCACCGACACGGTGGACCACCTCGAGGACGCCGGTACCGGCAAGCTCACCGCCATGGCGGGCGACACCTTCGCCGAGAAGATCACCGTGCGGCCCGAGACCGAGGACGGCGAGGCGGTGGCGAGGGTCAGGATCCGGTTCGTCATCACCGGCGGCACCGACACCACGTTCGCGGGCGGCGAGAAGGTCGCCACGATCCTCACCTCCGCGGCGGGCACCGCGACCGCGCCCGCACTCGTCGCGGGGGAGGAGACCGGCGACTTCCAGGTGAGCGCCTCCGTCGTCGGCCGCACCCTGCCGGCCGTCAACTACGCCGCGACCGTCACCGCCCGTGCCGCCGACACCCTCGCCCGCACCACGGACACCGCGCTGACCTGCGTCGCGGGCGGGGAGTTCGCGAACGCCGTCGAGGTCAAGGCCACCTACGACGGTGCCGCCGCGGACGGTGTCGCGGCCACCGCGACGCTGATCAAGGCTGCGGACGACGCCACGGAGAACGACAAGGGCCCCTACTTCAAGGACGCGGACGGCAAGACGGTCCGCACGCTAACCGGCCTCAAGACCGACGCCGACGGTCTGCTGAAGCTCCCGAAGCTGTACGCGGACGACACCGCCGGCACGTACCTGCTGCGCATCACCACCACGGGCGGGGCGACGCTGACGGTGGAGCTGAAGGTGACGGCCGCGGCCACGGACACGCCTTCGCCTTCGGCGAGCGCCACGCCGTAACCCGAACGCGGCTGCCCTGCGGTAAGCCGGTACGGCCGTACGTCCCAGAGGGCGCCCTCCGCCATGCGGCGGGGGGCGCCCTCGTCCGCGTCCGCGTGCATGCGTGAACGCGGGTGTGTGCGACGTGTTCTCATCTCGCCCACCCGTTGCTACCGTGCCGGACCTGACGATGTATCAGGTATCGGTGTCGTACGCCGGGAGGCCCGCATGCGCGCCCTCATCGCCGCCGCGATCGGTCTCGCGGCCGCGTTCGCCCTGGTGCTCACGGTCACGGCCCTGGGCTCACCGTCCGGCAGGACGTCCCCCGAGCCGCTGCTGACCACGGTCCCCGCACATCCGTAGCGGCACGCCTGCCGCACGCACAGGGAGGACGCCGAGATGCGCCGCAAGGCCAGTCTGATCCTGCTCGCCCTCGCCGTGTTCTGCACGGCGTTGTCCCCGCTGCTGCGCTTCTACGCCTTCCCCAGGCTCGCCAAGATCCCCGCCGAGCGCTACCAGACCATGGTCCTGGAGGCGAAACCCGCGACTCTTCTCGACTACGGCACCATGCGGGCCAAGAAGGTCTCCAAGGTCACCATCGTGCAGACCCTCCGGGGCAACGTGGAGGCCTCCGAGCGGATCGAGGAGTCGGCGGGTCGCGACGTGGTCGTCTGGGACGGGCTGTCCTACGTGCAGGGGCCCGACGGGAAGATGGTCTCCAAGCTCCCCGAGCGGTACATCTTCGACGCCCACACCCAGGAACCCGTCCACGCCACCGGGGAGATGGTCGACGGCGACCCGGTAAAACGGCAGGGCATCGAGTTCAAGTGGCCGTTCCTGACCGAGAAGCGGGCCTACGAGTACTTCGACGCGCAGACCCGCACCAGCGCGCCCATCCACTACAAGGGCACCCGTGACTTCCGCGGCCTCGAGGTCTACTACTTCGAGCAGACCATCCCCTGGACGAAGGTGCCCTTCCCCAAGGTGATGCCCGTCGAGGGCATCACCCCGGAGTTCGTGGCCGGCACGGGAACGACCCGCTGGTACAGCACCGTCCGCAAGTTCTGGGTCGAGCCCGTGACCGGAGCACCTGTCTACGGCGAGGAGATCCACAAGGAGGAACTGCGCGGCGGCACCCTCCTGGGGGACCGCGACAAGGTCACCGCCTTCGCCGGGCACGTGAAGATGCGCGAGGACTACATCAGGTCGACGGTCGACCTGGTCAAGTCCCAGCGCCTGCTGGTCCTGCTGTTCACGACGTACCTGCCCTGGGGCCTGCCCCTGGTGGGCGCGGGCCTGCTGTCGTTGTCGCTGTACCTGGAGGCACGCGGCCGCCGCCCGGGCGACCCGGAACAGTCGGCGGTGGCGGAACCGGAGCCCGTCAACGCCTGAGGCAGGTGTGAACGTCAGCGCCCGAGCGGGTCAGCGAGGCCGGGGTGAGCGCCTGAGCGGGCGTCAGCGCTTGAGGCGGGCGTTGGTGTGCCGGGTCGGCTGGGCGGTCGCCGGGTCCTCGGGCCACGGGTGCTTCGGGTACCGCCCGCGCAGCTCCGCGCGCACGGCGCGGTAGCCGTCCCGCCAGAAGGAGGCGAGGTCGGCGGTGACGGCCGCGGGACGGCCTGCGGGGGACAGCAGGTGCACCAGTACGGGGACGCCGGCGATGCGCGGTGTCTCGGCCAGCCCGAACATCTCCTGGAGCTTCACCGCGAGGACGGGCCGGTCCGGCTCCGCGTAGTCGACCCGGATCCTGGACCCACTGGGGACCTCGATGCGCTCCGGGGCGAGTTCGTCGAGCCGGGCGGCGTCCCCGGACGACCACGGGAGCAGCCGCGCGAGCTGCTGCCCCGCGTCGAGCCGGGCCAGGTCGGCGCGCCGGCGGGCGCGGCTCAGCTCGGGCTCCAGCCATTCGTCCACGCGGGCGTGCAGCGCCTCGTCACGGACATCGGGCCAGGGGGCGCCCAGGTGCCGGTGGAGGAAGGCGAGCCGCTGCCGCAGCACCTCGGCGTCCCGCGACCATCGCAACAGACCCAACCCCTCCTGCCGCAGCCCCGCGAGGAGGGCCTCGCGGACGAGCCCGCCGTCGGGTTCGGCGAGGGGCCGCACGGTCAACTCCACGGCTCCGAGCCGCTCGACGCGCCGGGCCACGACATCCCCGCCGTCCCACGCGACCTGCACCTCGTCCCGGCGCAGGGCCCCACCGGCCCTCAGGGCCAGGCCCTCGTCGACGGCGGCACCGAGCCGCACGCGCGCGTGCCCCGCACCCACGCTCCGGTCGGCCACCGCCACGGCGATCCACTCCGCCCCGCGCAACCCCTCACCCACCTCCGCCCGCGTCCCGGACGCCATGAGGTACGAATCTCCCTGGCTGCCCTGGCTGCGGGCGATCCGCTCGGGATGGGCCAGGGCCGCGACGAGACCGGCCACGCCCTCGTCGCCGAGCGCCCTCCTTCTGCCCGCTCCGCCCGCCCCGGAACCGGCGGGGGAGAGGCGGCGGAGACGGTCTGCCTCGGTGCGCCAACGGGTGGCGTAGGCGTCCCTCGCGCGGCGGGCGGTGCGCCACGCCGCCGCGAGGTCGGTGCCGTACTCCCGCGGTGGTTCCTCGCTGAGCAGGGCCACCACCTCGGCGGCCCGTTCGGTGCCCACCTCGTCGGCGGCGTCCAGCAGGGCCCGGGCCAGCCGCGGATGCAGACCGAGCCGGGACATGGCCACCCCGCGCTCCGTGGCCCGGCCCCCGGAGTCCACCGCGCCGATCGCGGTCAGCACCTTCCGCGCCGCGGCGAGCGCACCCCGCGGCGGCGGGTCCAGCAACGCCAGCCCCGAGGCGTCGGGGTCGCCCCAGCAGGCCGCCTGGAGCGCGAACGCCGTGAGGTCGGCCAGTTCGATCTCCGGCGCCGGGAAGCGCGGCAGGCGCGCGTCCTCGGCCTCCGGCCAGCACCGGTACACCGTGCCCGGGGCCTGCCGCCCGGCGCGGCCCGCGCGCTGGCGCCCCGCGGCACGGGAGGCCCGTACGGTCGTCAGCGCGCTCAGACCCCGCGCGTGGTCCACGCGTGGTTCCCGGGCGAGCCCCGAGTCCACGACGACCCGCACCCCGGGAACCGTCAGCGACGACTCCGCCACCGCCGTCGCGAGGACCACCCGGCGCCGCGCGCCGGGGGACAGCACCGCGTCCTGCACGGCCGCCGGCGCCCGTCCGTGCACCTGCAGCACCTCGACCGCCCCCAGGTCACCGAGCTGCCCAGCGACCCGGGCGATCTCGCCGACGCCGGGCAGGAAGCACAGTACGTCGCCCTCGCGCTCGGCCAGCGCGCGCCGTACCACCGACGCCACATGCGCCGGCAGTGCCGGATCGACCCGCATCCCGTGCGGTGGCCGCAGCGGGCGCGCGGACGGCGCCCACACCACCTCCACGGGATACGACACGCCCTCGGCGGCGACCACCGGCACGTCGCCCAGCAGCCGCGCCCACCCCTCGGCGTCGGTGGTCGCCGAAGCCGCCACCAGCCCCAGCTCCGGCCGCAGCGTCGCCCGTACGTCCAGCAGGAACGCCGCCACGGTGTCCGCGTCCAGATGCCGCTCGTGGCACTCGTCGAGGACGACCACGTCGACACCCGCGAGTTCGGGGTCCCGTTGCAGCCGCTGCAGGAGCACACCGGTCGTGACGACCTCCACGCGCGCGTGGCGCCCCACGACCCGCTCGCCGCGCACGGTGTACCCGACGCTGTTTCCGGCCGTTTCACCGAGCAGCCACGCCATCCGCCGCGCCGCGGCCCGGGCCGCGATCCGCCGTGGCTCCGCCACCACCACCCGGCGCGCCGGCCCCTCGCCCAGCAGCCCCGCCAGGGCGAGCGGCACGAGCGTCGTCTTGCCGGTGCCGGGCGGCGCGACGAGGACTGCCCCGCCGTGCGCGTCGAGGGCGTCGTACAGGGTGGGCAGGACGGCACGGACCGGCAGCGCGTCCAGCGCGTCGACACGGATCACGTGCTCAGTCCCGTACGCAGACGAATATCGCCGTTCCCGGGATCAGGTTCCCGCGCAACGGGGACCAGCCGCCCCACTCGGAGGTGTTCCACGCCGGCCACTCCGGCTCGACCAGGTCCACCAGCCGGAAACCCGCCGCCACGACGTCCCGCACCCGGTCGCCGACGGTCCTGTGATGCTCGACGTAGACCGCGCGGCCCTTTTCGTCCTGCTCCACGTACGGCGTGCGGTCGAAGTACGAGGCGGACACGCTCAGCCCCTCCGGGCCGGGCTCGTCCGGGAACGCCCAGCGGATCGGATGGGTGACGGAGAAGACGAACCGGCCGCCCGGGCGCAGTACCCGGTGGACCTCCTTCAGGACCCTGACCGGGTCGGCGACGAAGGGCAGCGCGCCGTAGGCGGAGCAGGCCAGGTCGAAGGAGGCGTCGGCGAACGGCAGGGCGCCCGCGTCCGCCTGCACCAGCGGGATCGCGCCCCCGATCCGCAGCGCGTGCTGCAGCTGCCGGTGCGAGAGGTCCAGCGCCACCGGACGGGCGCCCCGGCCGGACAGCCAGCGCGAACACTGCGCCGCCCCTGCCCCGATCTCCAGGACGTCCTTGCCCTTCAGCTCCTCGGGCGGACCGAGGAGTTCGGCCTCCACCTCGTCGAGCCCCTCGGGACCCCACACGAAACGGTCGTCCCCGAGGAACGTGCCGTGCTCCACCTGGTAGTCGTCCGCGTTGCGGTCCCACCAGCCCCGGTTGGCGCGCACGCTCTCGGTGACGTCGGCGTCGCGGCGGGTCGCCTCCGGCTCGGGCAGCGCGAAGTCTTCACGGTCGTGACGGTCTTGGATGATCGGCTCCATCGTCGTATTCTCCGGTCGGACCGGTCGCGGACCTGCGGGGCATCCCCTGTGGTAGCCGGCACCGCGGAGCCTGGTGGGCCCCCTGTGGCCTTCTGCGGTGTGGCCTGATGCGACCGTTCTTGTGCCGGGTTTGCGGCAATCCGCCCCGGGTGTGCGCCTTCGCGCATTGACCCTGTCCGGCCGCCCCCGTATGCTACAAGTTGCGCTGCGGGCCTGCGCTCCTCAGACGTAGCAGGCTGCGCTCGCATCTGTTGTATGTCCCCTCGGTTGTCGAGGCGCCGTCCCCGGATCACCGGGTCGGCGCTTCCTTGGCTGTCCGGCTTCTGCAGAGCGAAAAGGGCTCTCGGCGCAAGCAGTGCCTACGACTTCAATGTCCGTACCGGAGCCCTTTCCCACATGACGAGCAGCACCGAGACCACCGCCACCACCCCGCAGGTAGCGGTCAACGACATCGGTAACGAGGAAGCCTTCCTCGCAGCGATCGACGAGACGATCAAGTACTTCAACGACGGCGACATCGTCGACGGCGTCATCGTGAAGGTCGACCGGGACGAGGTCCTGCTCGACATCGGTTACAAGACCGAAGGCGTCATCCCGAGCCGCGAGCTCTCGATCAAGCACGATGTCGACCCGAACGAGGTCGTCGCCGTCGGCGACGAGATCGAGGCCCTGGTCCTCCAGAAGGAGGACAAGGAAGGCCGCCTGATCCTCTCGAAGAAGCGCGCCCAGTACGAACGTGCCTGGGGCACCATCGAGAAGATCAAGGAAGAGGACGGCATCGTCACCGGTACGGTCATCGAGGTCGTCAAGGGTGGTCTCATCCTCGACATCGGCCTCCGTGGCTTCCTGCCGGCCTCCCTCGTCGAGATGCGCCGCGTCCGCGACCTCCAGCCCTACGTGGGCAAGGAGCTCGAGGCCAAGATCATCGAGCTGGACAAGAACCGCAACAACGTGGTCCTGTCCCGCCGTGCCTGGCTGGAGCAGACCCAGTCCGAGGTCCGCCAGACGTTCCTCACGACCCTCCAGAAGGGTCAGGTCCGTTCCGGTGTGGTCTCCTCCATCGTCAACTTCGGTGCCTTCGTGGACCTGGGTGGCGTCGATGGTCTGGTCCACGTCTCCGAGCTGTCCTGGAAGCACATCGACCACCCGTCCGAGGTTGTCGAGGTCGGCCAGGAGGTCACCGTCGAGGTCCTCGACGTCGACATGGACCGCGAGCGCGTCTCCCTGTCGCTGAAGGCGACCCAGGAAGACCCGTGGCAGCAGTTCGCCCGCACCCACCAGATCGGCCAGGTCGTGCCCGGCAAGGTCACGAAGCTGGTTCCGTTCGGTGCGTTCGTCCGCGTGGACGAGGGCATCGAGGGTCTGGTCCACATCTCCGAGCTGGCCGAGCGCCACGTGGAGATCCCGGAGCAGGTCGTCCAGGTCAACGACGAGATCTTCGTCAAGGTCATCGACATCGACCTCGAGCGCCGTCGCATCAGCCTCTCGCTGAAGCAGGCCAACGAGTCCTTCGGTGCCGACCCGGCGTCGGTCGAGTTCGACCCGACCCTGTACGGCATGGCCGCGTCGTACGACGACCAGGGCAACTACATCTACCCCGAGGGCTTCGACCCCGAGACCAACGACTGGCTCGAGGGCTACGAGAAGCAGCGCGAGGAGTGGGAGCGCCAGTACGCCGAGGCGCAGACTCGCTTCGAGCAGCACCAGGCGCAGGTCATCAAGTCCCGCGAGGCGGACGCCCAGGCCGCTGCCGAGGGCGGCGACGCCGCGGGTGGGGCTCCGGCCGCGTCCGGTGGCGGCGGGTCGTACTCCTCCGAGGGCGGCGACAACTCCGGCGCGCTGGCGTCGGACGAGGCACTGGCCGCGCTCCGCGAGAAGCTCGCGGGCGGCCAGAGCTGAAAGCTCGCCGCTGAGCGTTGACCGCTGACTGAGGCCCGCACCCACGAGGGTGCGGGCCTCAGTGCTGTGCTCGCGATAAGCCCGCTGTGCTCGCGGCAAGGCCTGCTGTGCTCGCGAGAGGCCCGCCTGCGCTCGCGAAAGCCCGCCGTGCCACGTTGCTTCACGGACAGGACAGACCGGCCCGCTGTGCTCATGAGTCCGGGACCGGTCCGCTGTGTTGACGAAGCCCCGGGACCGGCCGACAGCGGGCCGGCCGGTCCGAGAAGGCGGTAAGCGGCAAGAGGTACGGGGGAAGCGGTTCGGGGCGGGAATGCTTCTCCCACGGGGTGTGTTGAGCTGTACGAACACGAGGAGGAGCGGTCACAGTGCTTGATCCGCAGGGTTTGTACGCATGGGAGCCGAAGGGGCTGGCCGTCGTCGACGTGGCGCTGGCCCAGGAGTCGGCTGGACTGGTCATGCTCTACCACTTCGACGGATACATCGACGCGGGGGAGGCCGGCGACCAGATCGTCGAACGGCTGCTCGACTCGCTGCCGCACCAGGTCGTGGCCCGCTTCGACCACGACCGGCTCGTGGACTACCGGGCCCGCCGCCCCCTGCTCACCTTCAAGCGCGACCGCTGGGCCGCCTACGAGGAACCCACGATCGATGTGCGGCTCGTCCAGGACGCCACCGGCGCGCCGTTCCTGCTGCTGTCCGGACCGGAGCCGGACGTTGAGTGGGAGCGCTTCGCCGCCGCCGTCCAGCAGATCGTGGAACGGCTCGGCGTACGGCTGTCGGTGAACTTCCACGGCATCCCGATGGGCGTCCCGCACACCCGCCCGGTGGGCGTCACCCCGCACGGCAACCGCGTCGACCTGGTCCCCGGCCACCGCAGCCCCTTCGACGAGGCCCAGGTCCCCGGCAGCGCCGAGGCCCTCGTCGAGTACCGCCTCATGGAGGCCGGGCACGACGTCCTCGGCGTCGCCGCGCACGTCCCGCACTACATCGCCCGCTCCCCGTACCCGGACGCCGCGCTCACCGTCCTGGAGGCCATCACCGCGGCCACCGGTCTGGTGCTGCCCGGCATCGCGCACGCCCTGCGTACCGAGGCCCACCGCACCCAGACCGAGATCGAGCGCCAGATCCGGGAAGGCGACGAGGAACTGGTTGCACTCGTCCAGGGCCTTGAGCACCAGTACGATGCGGCGGCGGGCGCCGAGACCCGCGGCAACATGCTCGCCGAGCCCGCCGACATCCCCTCCGCCGACGAGATCGGCCGCGAGTTCGAGCGTTTCCTCGCGGAACGCGAGGGCGACGGCTGACCCGGCGCCGAACGGGAGACCGAGGGTGACGGCCGGCCCGGCGCCGAACGGGACACCGAGGACTTGGGCCTGGGGGACCTGGGGCGGATGCCGTCCCCGTCAGGCCCTAAGCTGCCGGTCATGCTGACAGTAGGCCTGACCGGTGGTATCGGCTCCGGCAAGAGCGAGGTGTCGCGGCTGCTCGTGGAGGCGGGAGCCGTACTGATCGACGCGGACCGCATCGCACGGGAGGTCGTGGCGCCCGGCACACCCGGGCTCGCCGCGGTCGTCGAGGCCTTCGGCGAGGGGGTTCTCGCGCCGGACGGCAGCCTGGACCGCCCCAAGCTGGGCTCGATCGTCTTCGCCGACCCCGACCGCCTCGCCGTACTGAACTCGATCGTGCACCCCCTGGTGGGCGCCCGCTCCCACGCACTCGAAACCGCCGCCCCCGAGGACGCCGTCGTCGTCCACGACGTACCGCTGCTCGCCGAGAACGCCCTGGCACCCCGGTACGACCTCGTGATCGTCGTGGACGCGTCCCGCGAGACCCAGCTGGACCGTCTGGTCCGCCTGCGGGGTATGACCGAGGCGGACGCACGCGCGCGGATGGCCGCACAGGCCACCCGGGAGAAGCGCCTGGAGATCGCGGACGTCGTGATCGACAACAACGGTTCCCTCGAGCAGCTCCAGCGCCGCGTACGGGACGTATGGGCGGATTTGGTGCGACGGGCCACCGAACGAACGGAATAGAGCTTCCTGTTCCGGGCGTTGAAGGGGCGCAGCAAGGGAAGGAATCGGCCGTGCCCGACACCAGCGGATCCACCGGACGTACTCCGGAGACGCACGTCATCGACTTCCGTGCCGCGGAGCAACTGCTCGCCGCGCGGGACCCTCAGGGTGCGGTGAAACTTCTCGACGGAGTCATCGACGCCCACCCGGAGAACACGGCGGCGCGGCTGCTGCGTGCGCGTGCCTTCTTCGCTGCCGCACAACTGCGACCCGCCGAGCTGGAGTTCACGATCGTCCTGGAGCGTGAGCCGGACAACGCGTTCGCGCACTTCGCGCTCGCCCGGACCTATGAGCGCCGGGGCCGCCCCGAGCAGGCCAAGCGGCACTTCCGGCTGGCGGCGGCGCTGGACCCGAAGCCCGAGTACCTGACGGCGGCACGGTTCGATTCCTGAGTCCCTCACCGGCTGTCGTGTTCCGGCGGCGGGTACGGCGGAACGTCCGGGCCCGGCTGGTAGTGCGGTCCCTGACGGATGTGCCGCAGGACCACCGCCAGGTCCACGGTGACGATCAGCCACAGTGCCCCGCACGCGGCGGCCCAGCCGGGCCGCCCCACGAGGGCGAACGCCACCGTCCCCGCGACCGCCCAGACCAG
This sequence comes from Streptomyces cavernae, assembly GCF_004023625.1. Lineage (GTDB taxonomy): Bacteria > Actinomycetota > Actinomycetes > Streptomycetales > Streptomycetaceae > Streptomyces > Streptomyces cavernae. The sequence goes on from NZ_RPDJ01000007.1 coordinate 135,149, forward strand.
CCCCCACACACTGAGCCAGAGGCGCAGCCGCAGGGCACTGCGCGCGGTCGTCGGTTCACTGCCCGTACGCATGGCGATCACTACTCCCACTCGGAAACGTACTCTTCGTCGTGGACGTTGCAAGGGACGACCGACACATCCACCGAAGGACGGCGGGACGGGACTGTGCTGCTGGACGCACTGCGGGCGGACGAGAAGCTGGCCGGCTGGCTGAAGGACCTGGAGAGCTCGGACGCGCCGGGCGTGGCGGCGGTGCTGCCGGGCGCGGACGACCTGCCGGAGATCCTGCTGGACCTGGCCGTGCCGCACGAGGACATCAACGAACTGGTCGCGTTGCGCGGGCGGCTGGCAGCCGACCCGCAGGCGATGGACCTCCTTCAGCGATGCGTCGGCGTCTTCGTGCACCACATGGGGCAGATCGACCGGCGGATGGAAATGCGACTCCTCCCCGAGTCACTGGGGCCGCTGGGACGCTGTTTCCACGTGTTCGTCTTCGTGATGTCGCTGCCCTTCGTGCGCGCCTACCACGAGGAGCGCGGGATCCCGGCCGAGGTGTCGCGGCGGACCCTCGCCGACCTCGGCCGGAACATGGAGGTCCAACGCAGGCGGACGGGCACGTACGGGCTGCTGGTGCCGTGGTGGATCTCCCTGCACTTCCACGGGGAGCTGTACCAGCTGGGGCGGCTGCAGTTCCAGCGGGCGCGGCTCGGGGAGCGCACCGCGAAGGGGATCAGGGAGGCGGGGCGGGACGTCGGCCCGGGCGACCTGTGCCTGAGCGTGCACATCCCCGACCACCGGGGCCCGCTGTCACCCACGGCCTGCGACCGGTCGCTCGCGCTCGCCGCGGAGTTCTTCGCCCGCCACTACCCGGAGGAGCGCTACGAGGTGGCGGTGTGCCACTCCTGGCTGCTCGACCGGCAGTTGCAGCGCTACCTGTCCGCCGAGTCCAACATCGTCCGTTTCCAGAAGCGGTTCCGGACCGCGTATGAGGAGACCGAGCCGAACGACACCGGTCCCGTCGCGTTCGTCTTCGGCGACCCAGACCTGCCGGTGGCCCAACTGCCCGGGCGCAGCAGCGTGGAACGGGCGGTCGGGGACCATCTGCGGGCGGGCGGCCACTGGTACACCGGGCACGGCTGGTTTCCTCTGTCGTGACGTGATGCCCTCCGTTGTCGTGACGGCGATGCCCTCCGGTGTCGTTACGGGCGGGAGTTCTGGGTTCGTGGCGGCGGGAGTTCTGTATTCGTGACGCGGGGAGTTCTGGTCCCGTGGCGGCGATGAGTTCTGGGCGGTGGTCCGGTCTACCTCTGTGACAGCCACACGGCACTGCTTCACACCAGAGGGGACCTCATGTCCGAGACCACCGCTTCCGTCACCCACACAGCTTCCGCCTCCGCGATCGCCCGGAGCACGACGCCGACCGCCGTGAGCCGCCGGGCGGAACTCGGCCTGCGCGGACTGCAGATCGTGCTCGCGCTCTTCTACGGCGTCGCCAGCGCCTTCCCCAAACTGATCGCGCACCCGTCGGCCGCCGAGAGCTTCGAGAAGATGGGCTGGGGCAGCGCGGGCATGTACACCATCGGCGCGCTGGAACTGGCCGGGGCGATCGCGCTGGTAATACCGCTGCTGTCCTCGGTGTCCGCGGTGGCGCTGAGCGCGCTGATGGTCGGGGCGTTCATCACTCAACTCACGGTCTTCGACGGCCAGTACGCGGCGACACCAGTGATCCTGATGGTCCCGCTGACTCTGATCGCGTGGGCTCGTCGCGGGCAGACCGTCCGGCTGCTGCGGCTGATACGCAGTCGGGTGTGACGGCTGCCGGGCGTCGGCGCGGGAGTGTTCGCTCCCCCGACCGGTCCGCGTCCTCGACAACGCCGGACGGGCTGGTGAACACCAGCCCGTCCGGCGTTTTCACAGGAGTCCGGTCATTGTCCCTGGCTGCCGAAGCCGCCCCTTGCGCCGCCCGCTCCGCGCAGGCGTTCCATCTCGCGGCGGTCGCGCTTGGTGGGGCGGCCCGTGCCACGGTCGCGGACACCGGCCGGGGCGACGGCCTCGCGCGGGGGCGGCGGCGGGGAGTTGTCGACATAGCATTCGGCCGCGACCGGGGCTCCGACCCGTTTGCGGATCAGCCGCTTCACGACGACGATCCGCTCCCGGCCCGCGTGCCGCAGCCGGACCTCGTCGCCGACGCGCACGGCGTACGCGGGCTTCACACGCTCCCCGTTCACGCGGACGTGACCGCCCTTGCAGGCGGTCGCACCCATGGACCGCGTTTTCACAAGCCGCACGGACCAGATCCAGCTGTCGATCCGTACGGTGCCACCCTCGGCGGGCCCCGCGGCCTCGGCGGCGGCCACCGTGGCGGCGGATCCGCCCTGTCGGCCCTGCCCGCCCGATGCCGCACGCTCGGCGCCGGAGTCGCCCGGCCCGGCGAAGTCCTCCTGCCCGGCGGACTCGTCCAGCCCGCGCGAGCCTTCCCGCCCGGTGGAGTCGCCCTGCCCGGCGGTGGCCCCCCGCTCGGCAGGAGCACCTCGCTCCGCAGCGGCGCCCCGCCCACCGGAGGCGTTCCGCTCGCCGGAGGCGCTCCGCCCATCAGAGGCGCTTCGCGTCTCCTCCACCACCTCGTGCGCACCTTCAGAAGCCATACCTCGACCTTAGTCCCCGGTCGCACGGCGGGCCCCGGTCGTACGGTTGTCGCATGGAAGGCGGGCTCGGGGAACTGGATCGGCGGATCGTGGGCTGTCGGGCCTGCCCGCGTCTCGTGGCATGGCGGGAAGAGGTGGCGCGGACCAGGCGGGCCGCCTTCGCCGACTGGACTTACTGGGGCCGCCCGGTGCCCGGCTTCGGGCCGGCCGACGCCTCGCTGCTGGTCATCGGCCTCGCACCCGCCGCGCACGGCGCCAACCGTACCGGCCGGATGTTCACCGGGGACCGTTCCGGCGACGTGCTGTACGCCGCGCTGCACGACCTGGGACTCGCCTCCAGCCCGGTCGCCGTGAGCGCCGACGACGGGCTGACCCTGCGCGGTGTGCGCATCACTTCGCCCGTGCACTGCGCTCCGCCGGCGAACAAGCCGACGGTCGGGGAGCGCGACGCCTGCCGGCCCTGGCTGGTCCGGGAGCTGACGCTGCTGCGGCCCACCCTGCGGGCCGTCGTGGTGCTGGGGGCGTTCGGCTGGCAGGCCGCGCTGCCCGCCCTCGCCGAGGCGGGCTGGACCGTGCCCCGGCCGCGCCCCGCCTTCGCGCACGCCGCCCGCCACACCCTCGACGCCCTGGACGGCGAGCCGGGCAGGCTGGAACTCTTCGGCTGCTTCCACGTCAGCCAGCGCAACACCTTCACCGGACGGCTCACCCCCGACATGCTGCGGGACGTGCTGCGCGCTGCGGCACGGGCGGCGGGGCTGCCGGAAAATGACCGCCCTCCGGGCGCCCGACGGGGCTAGGGTCGCGCGGGTGACTCTCTACCCGGACACAGAACCGTACGAGCACGGCATGCTCGACGTCGGCGACGGCAACCACGTCTACTGGGAGACCTGCGGCAATCCGGACGGTAAGCCCGCCGTCGTGCTGCACGGCGGACCGGGTTCCGGCTGCACCCCCTACTTCCGGCGGTTCTTCGATCCGGCCGCGTACCGGATCGTCCTGCTGGACCAGCGCGGCTGCGGCCGTTCGACACCGCACGCGAGCGTGTACGAGACCGACATGAGCGTCAACACCACCGCTCATCTCATAGCCGACCTCGAACGGTTGCGCGTGCATCTGGGTATCGAACGGTGGCTGGTGTGGGGCCTCTCGTGGGGGTCCGTGCTCGGGCTGCGGTACGCGCAAGTGCACCCGGCGGTCGTGTCCGAACTGGTGCTCACTTTGGTCGCCACCGGATCGAACGCCGAAGTGGCCCTGTTGACCAGGGGGTTGGGGAAGATCTTCCCGGAGGCGTTCGAACGGTTCGTCGCCGAGGTGCCGGAGGGGGAGCGGAACGGCGATCTGGCCGCCGCGTACAACCGGCTGATCGAGTCGCCCGACCCAGAGGTGCGGGCGCGGGCCGCGCGGGCTTGGACCGACTGGGAAACGGCCATCGTCCCCGCGCCACCACGCTCGGTCGAACGCTACGAGGACCCGGTGTTCCGTATGGCGTTCGCGCGGACCGTCACCCACTACTTCGGCAACGACCACTTCCTCGGCGAGGGCAACGGCGAGGGCGAGGGCGAGGGCGAGGGGGTGGTGCTGCGGGACGCGCCGCTGCTCGAGGGCATACCCGGCACCCTCATCCAGGGCAGCCTCGACCTCGGCAATCTGCTGGGCACCGTGTGGCGGCTGCGGCAGTACTGGCCAGGCAGTGAGCTGGTCGTGGTCGACGAGGTGGGGCACAACGCGGGCGCGCCGGCGATGGCCGAGGCGCTGGTCGCGGCCACGGACAAGTACGCCCTGCGCTGATCCGGTCGGCCCGGTGCGCTGAACCGTCCGGCCTGGCTCCGGTCGGCCCGGTGCGCTGAACCGTCCGGACTGGCTCCGGTCGGCCCGGTGCGCTGAACCGTCCGGCCTGGCTCCGGTCGGCCCGGTGCGCTGAACCGTCCGGCCTGGCCCCGCTCCGGTCCGGCCGGTCCGGTGCTAGTCCGTCCCGTTCTCCTCGAACAGATGGCGCACGGTCGAGCGGTAGTTGGCCTGGACGTGGGCAAGGGCGTGGGCGCGGGCCTTGTCCGGGTCGCCGGAGGCGATCGCCTCGTACAGTTCGCGGTGTTCGGCGAGGAGCTGCGGCCACTCCTCGTTCCGCCGGGTCAGCCAGCGCAACCGGCCGTCGACAGGGTCCATCACGGAGATCAGCAGACCGTTGCCGGCCATGGCGAGGATGCGGTCGTGGAAGCGGGTGTTGATGTCGGTGATCGCCTCGGCGTCCCCGACGGCCGTGGCTGCCGCGGCCTCCTCCAGCAGCATCGAGAGGTCCGCGAGGGCCTGGGGGGTGGCGCGGGCGGCGGCGAGGCCGGTCGCGTAGACCTCCAGGGCCTCGCGCAGTTCGAAGAGCTCCTTGACGTCCGTCGGGGTCAGCCTGCGTACGACCGTGCGGCGCGGGGTCTCGAAGTGCACGAAGCCCTCGCCGACCAGCGCCCGGATCGCCTCCCGCACCGGCACCCGGGACACCCCGAAACGCTCGGCCAGCTCCCGCTCCACGAGCCGGTCGCCGGGCCGCAGCCGGCCGGCGATGATGTCCTGCCGCAACTCCACCAGGACACGCTCGCGCACTGCCCCCAGCGGTTCCACCGTCGTCATGGGGCCATCTTCTCCGACCGGCGGGTGTTCGCCGACCGGCGGGTGTTTTACGGATCCGTAACCGTACGGACATGGCCAGGAACCATCGACAGCGAGACCATGGCGTGCACGTTTGGTATACCAAAGTGGTTGCCGGACCACCCCCACAGCAGCGACAGTGCCCTCCGTCCCCTCGCCTCGTGGAGGCCTCGTGTCCCTCGCCGACCGTGCCGAAGCCACCGGCACCCCAGCGTTCGTCCCCGACCCCCGCCTCACCAACGAAGACCTGGCGCCCGCCACCGAGCGCAAGTGGAAGGTCTTCGACCTCTTCGCCCTGTGGATGTCCGATGTCCACAACCTCGGCAACTACACCTTCGCCGCCGGACTGCTGGTCCTCGGCATGAACGTCTGGCAGGTCTTCACCTCCCTGCTCGTGGGCTTCGTGCTCATCTACATCGGGATGAACTGGATGGGCAGGATCGGGCAGCGCCACGGCGTGCCTTTCCCGGTCGTCAGCCGGATCAGCTTCGGTGTCTGGGGCGCCAACATCCCCGCTCTGATCAGAGCCGTGATCGCCATCATGTGGTACGGCATCCAGACCTACCTCGCGTCCGTCGCCGTCAACGTGATGCTGCTCGCCGCGTGGCCGGGCCTCGAGTCCTGGACGCACAGTTCCTTCCTCGGGCTCCACGCGCTCGGCTGGGTCTCCTTCGTCTCACTCTGGATCATCCAGGCGCTGATCATCAGCCAGGGCATGGAGTCGGTGCGCAAGTTCCAGGACTTCTGCGGTCCGGCCATCTGGATCGTGATGATCGCGCTCGCCGTGTGGATCCTCGCCAAGGCCGGCTGGACCATCTCGCTCACGACCACCCCGCACCCGGTGTCCGCCGGCGAGCAGTGGCGGCAGTGGTTCGGCGCGATCGGGCTGATTCTCGCCACGTACGGCACGCTGATGCTCAACTTCTGCGACTTCTCGCGCTTCGCGCCCGACTACCGGACCGTCAAGCGGGGCAACTTCTGGGGCCTGCCGATCAACTCGACGGCCTTCGTCGTCGTCTCGGTCATCGTCACGGCCGGTTCGCTGGAGGTCTTCGGCGAGGCCATCACCGACCCGGCCGAACTCGTCGCCAAGGTCGGCAACACCTGGATCCTGGTCCTGGCCGCGCTGACCTTCGCCATCGCCACCATGGGCGTCAACATCGTCGCCAACTTCGTCTCGCCGGCGTACGACCTGGCCAACGTCTGGCCGCAGAAGATCACCTTCAAGGTCGGCGGCATGATCAGCACGGTCGCCGCGCTGGTGGTGACCCCGTGGAACCTCTTCTCCAACCCCACCGTCGTCAACTACTTCCTCGGTGGTCTCGGTGCCTTCCTCGGCCCGCTGTTCGGTGTGATCATGCTGGACTACTTCTGGGTCAAGCGCGGACGCATCGACGTCGACGAACTGTTCAACGCCGAGCCGGGATCCCGCTACTACTACCGCAAGGGCGTCAACCCGAAGGCGCTGTGGGCGTTCCTGCCCGCGGCGGCGGTGTCGGCGGTGCTCGCGCTCGTGAAGGACTTCAGCGCCGTGGCCCCGTACTCGTGGTTCATCGGTACCGCGCTGGCGGCCGTCCTGTACGGGCTGCTGTGCCGCCCCGAGCGCGCCGCCGCCACGGCCGCGACCCCCGAGCCCACGGCCGTGGAGGGCTGAGCGTGCACATCGTCGTCACCAACTGCAACACCACGCAGGAGATGACCGAGGAGATCGTACGAGGTGCCCGGGCCGCCGCAGGCCCGGGCACCACCGTGACCGGACTGACCCCCGCGTGGGGCCCCGAGTCCGCGGAGGGCTGGCTCGACAGCTACCTCTCGGCGGCGGCGGTGCTCGACACACTGCGGACGTACGAGGGCGAGTACGACGCCGTCGTCATGGCCGGGTTCGGGGAACACGGGCGCGAGGGGGCACGCGAACTGCTGGACGTCCCGGTCGTCGACATCACCGAGGCCGCGGCGCACCTGGCCTGTCTGCTCGGGAGGCGCTACGGAGTCGTCACCACGCTCGAACGCTCCCGCGGACAGATCGAGGACAGCCTGTACACGGCGGGGGTCGCCCAGAACTGTGCCGCCGTGGTCGGCACGGGCCTCGGCGTCCTCGACCTCGGCGACGACCGGCGCACCGAGGAGGCCTTCATCGCCGCCGCCGAACGCGCCCGGGCGGCCGGCGCGGAGGTCCTGGTCCTCGGCTGCGCCGGGATGACCGGGCTGCAGCGGGCGGTGGGGGAGAAGCTCGGCCTGCCCGTGGTGGACGGGGTGAGCGCGGCCGTCAAGCTCGCCGAGTCGCTGGTGGCGTTGGGACTGACGACAAGCCGGGCCGGGAGCTACGCGAAGCCGCTGCCGAAACGGAGGGTGTGGCCGGGGACGCCGGGTGAACCCTGAGGGCTGCCCAACATCCCCATTCCTCAGCCCTCACCGGCGCCGCCGTCCTCGCTCACCTCACTCACCTCGGTCACCTCGCCAAACCTCGTTCGTCTCGCTGAGGACGAGGTCGTGCCGGTGGGAACCGTAGAAGGCGCTCTGCCGGGCCATGATCTCGCGCATCGACGTACCGCGTGGGACCCCGTACACCGTGCCCGGGAAGTCCAACTCCCGCTGCACCGCCCAGATGTCGTCATGCCGGTCGGGCGAGAAGAGCTGAGCCGGATCACCCACGGCGATCCAGCCGATCGGCACGACGGCCCCGGGCGCCAGCCGGGAGTTGACCTGCAGCACCCCATTGATCCGTACCTCGGCGCCCGCGCCCACGACCGCTCCCGGGAACAGGGAGGCACCGGTCGCGATGAAGGCCTCGTCCCCGACGGTCGCGCCGTTGACGTGGGCGTGCGGTCCGATCATGACGGCGTCGCCGATCACGGCTGTGTGCCCGGACCGCCCGCGCACGAGCGCGTTCTCCATCACGACCGTGTCCGCGCCCACCCGGACCTCCCCGTCCTCGGCGGTCAGCACGGCTCCGTGCAGTACGCGCGCCCCCTCGCCCAGCACCACGGCACCGCACAGGGTGGCGGACGGCGCGACATAGGCGGAGCCGGGGACGACGGGTCTGCGCCCGCGATGCTCGATCAGCATGCGTGTCTCCTTCAGGCGGGTACGACAGCGGTCGCGGTGATCTCGACCAATTGCCCGGTGTACCCGAGACAGGAGACCCCGATCAAGGTCGAGGAGTGCGGACCCGTGCTGAGCCGCGACGCCGTCACCACGTCCCAGACCGCGGAGAGCACGGCGGGCTCGTCGCCCACGACGTACACGTCCGTGTAGACCACGTGCTCGAGGTCGCTGCCCGCCGCCCGGAGTTGCTCGCCGAGATTGGCGATCACCTGCGCGGCCTGCCGCACGACGTCTCCGTCCCCGACGAGCCCGCCGTCCGCGTCGAGCGGCACGGCCCCGGCGAGGAACGCCAGCCGTGTCCCCGCCTCGACGACGGATGCGTGGGAGTAGCGGGGAGGCGTGAAGAGGCCGGGGGCGGTGACGCGTCGAATCATGGCGGGCTCCTGGTTCGGGGGCGGTGCGGGACCCGCAGATGATGCGTTGCTCATCTGCCTGACCGCATCCGGTTTACGTGCTCCTGGCGTCGCCCCGCTCCAACCGCATCCGGTTTACGTGCTCCTGGCTCGCCCCGGTCCGCCCGCACGCGCGGTGTGCGGTTCACCGGCCGTACCCGAAGCGCGATGCCGGTCGATCACGGAAAACCGGTGGACACCCCCAGCAGGGAAAAACCATCCTGCTCCCATGCGCACCAAATACCTGGGACGTTTCGCCGGTGCCGACGTCTAGGTCGGCCACGCCGGAAGGACCGGCGGGCCCGCCGAAGGTCGCTTGTGTCACGCACCGTCCACCACGTCCCCTGGCGTCACCGAACGCTCACCGCGTACTGGCCCCAGGGCCTCGCGGGCCCCTGGACCGCCCACTCCCTGGTCGAACTCCGGTACAGCGAGGCGGAGTTGAGGAGAGCGCAGCGAGCGGGCCGGCGTCCGGCCCCGGCACTCCTCACACGCACGTTCGCCTCGTACACGTTCCCGCGCGCCATGAACGAGCGTTTCCGCGACCCCTATGAGTCCCGGGCCCGGGCGAAGCTGCGGGCCTTCCGCACGGCGGCCCGCAAGCACCTCCGAGCCGCCCCCGCGGGCGCCCTCCGCACAGCGGCCGAGGACCTGGACCACCCGCCGACCCGCCACCGGCACCGGAACATCTGGGAGTGCTGACGGGTATGCCGTCGCCGGGGGCGTGACCCCGTAACCACCACGACTCCGCAAGGGAGCACGGTCCTGTGATGGACGATTCCGCCTTTCTCCACCACCTCACCGAGCGCCTGGCCGCGCTCCCCGCCGTCCGGGCGGTCGCCCTCGGCGGATCCCGCGCGCAGGGCACCCACACGCCCGGCAGCGACTGGGACCTCGCGGTGTACTACCGCGGTGACTTCGACCCGGCCGACCTCAGATCCATCGGCTGGGAGGGCGAGGTCTCGGAGATCGGCGGCTGGGGCGGCGGCGTCTTCAACGGCGGAGCGTGGCTGACCGTCGAGGGCCGGCGCGTCGACGTCCATTACCGCGACCTCGACGTCGTGGAACACGAACTGTCCGAGGCCCGGGAGGGCCGCTTCCGCATCGAGCCGCTCCTCTTCCATCTCGCCGGGATCCCGAGCTATCTGGTGGTCGCCGAGCTGGCCGTCAACCGGGTGCTGAGCGGTTCCCTGTCCCGGCCGTCGTACCCGGACAGACTCCGTCGCACCGCCGCCGACCGCTGGCGCGGTGCCGCCCGTGCCACCCTCACCTACGCGAAGGCCAACCACGCCCCTGCCGGACGGACCACCGAGGTCGCCGGCGCCCTCGCCCTGGCCGCACTGCAGACGGGGCACGCGGTACTGGCGGCTCGCGGCGAATGGGTGACCAACGAGAAGCGGTTGCTGGAGCGGGCGGGATTGCGGGAGGTCGACGGCATCGTCGCCTCCCTCACCGCTTCCGGCCCGGCCCTGGTGCGGGCCGTCGAGGCCGCTGAATCGGTTCTGGAGGCGAAGGCCGCGCCACCTACTCCGTAACGTTGACGCGCGGAGTCGTTCGTGCCCGTTCCCCCTTTTGGCTGCGAAGCCTCGGTTGTGAGGCCTTTGTTGCGAGGCCCTGGTTTGGAAGCCTCGGTTGCGAGGCGCTGGTTGCAAAGCCTTGGTTGCGAGGCGCTGGTTGCAAAGCCTTGGTTGCGAGGCGCTGGTTGCAAAGCCTTGGTTGCGAGGCGCTGGTCGTGGAAGCCCCGTTGCAAAGCCTTGGTTGCGAGGCCTAGGTTGCGGAAAGCCGGCCGTGAAATCCCACCGCGCCGTGAATGCGAATAATCCTTCGAAAACCTTGGCTTTCCCTTGCTACCGTCACCCACGTGGCGAAACTCAATCAGATCATTGCCGTCGAGAAGGGCATCAAGTCCAAGTCCCATCAGGACCTGACGGCTGCTCATCATGGGCTCCAGAAGCCCGCGTTGCTGGCCGGAATCTCGCGTACGTACCAGCCCAAGGACGAGGAGGGCGAGCAACTGCCGCCGGAGTCCACGCGAGTTCAGGTGCAGGCCGAGGACGTGCTGCGGCAGACCGCGGCCACGCTGACCCGGCTGTTCGACGTGACCGCCACCAAGGACTGGGCCAACTGCACCGCGAAGGCGGACGTGAAGGTGGACGGGCGGGTGCTCGTGGCCGACGTCCCCGTGGCGTACCTGCTGTTCCTGGAGAAGCAACTCGTCGACATCAACACGTTCGTGCGGAAGCTGCCGGTACTCGACGCTTCGGAGTCCTGGGTGCAGGATCCCTCCGCGGACGCGTGGAAGACCGAGCCCGTGCGGACCCTGCGCACCAAGAAGGTGCCGCGCAACCACGTCAAGGCGGAGGCCACCGACAAGCACCCGGCCCAGGTCGAGGTGTACTACGAGGACGTGCCGGTCGGGTACTGGACGACAGTGAAGTTCTCGGGCGCCCTGCCCGCACGGCGCGTCAACGAACTGCTCGACCGGGTGGAGAAGCTGCAGCAGGCGGTCAAGTTCGCCCGCGAGGAGGCCAACGGCGTGGAGGTCGTCGACCAGCGCGTCGGCGACGCAGTTTTCGGCTACCTGTTCGGGTAGCCTCGAAGGATCCCCGGCCCAGCGTGGCCGGGGTGCGCGAGGAGCGCAAGCTGAAACTGAAGCTTGTCGTGACTGCGCGGTTCCAGTGGAGGTTCGAGTCCTCCCCGCGGCATCAACGGCCTTCTGCCGAAGGCCCCTTCAGGCCGCGGTAGCCCAACCGGCAGAGGCAGACCGCGATCAATCTCAGACTCTCGCTCCAGACTCAGCATTCGCCGCCGATCGCCGGATCGACCGGGCCCAGGCCCCCGGGCGTCGAAATGCCGGTTCAAGTCCGGCCCGCACAGCTCGATGTGCGGTGGTCCAAAGGCAGGACGCGGCGACATCACGACTGACCTGGGTCCTCAAGCGTGCCGGCGTGCCATATGGCGGCATCACAGGGCCCGGGGGCCGGCTACGCCCTCGGGCCCGCTTCTCTTTCCCCGCCCCGCCCCGCCCCGTCCCGCTCGCCGAGGCGTGCCGATGCCCGTGGTGAAGCCACCGGAAGCCCCGGAGTTGCCCGCAGTGCCCCGGAGTGCCCTGGAATTGCGCGGAGTTCGCCGGAGTCCCCGGAGCTGCGCGGGGTTCCCGAGGGGTGGTGCCCGCCGGTTCCGCAGGGATCAGCGGTGTTCCCCGGGATTGCGCGCCGTTCCGCCCCGTTCCGCGGGTGGAGCGTCGCAGATTGCGTACATAAAGAACACGGCCTCCCCGCCCCAAGTCACAGCGCGGAAACGTAGGCGTCCCCTACGCTCCAGAAGGACCCCCTGCGGTGGCTTCCCCCGTCCACCGCAGGGGAACCGCCGCCGCCGCGGTGGCCGCAAACCCCTGCGGAGGGGGTATCCCCACCGTTCAGACCGCCCTCAGCCCGGCCGACGTCGCCCGAAGGCACCCTCGCGCCCTCGTCCCGACAGGAGCCCCGTGCAGTTCTCCGCGCCCCTCTGGCTCACCCACGCCCTGCGCGCACAGCGCGGACCCGTGCCGTGGAACGCCGTCGTGCGCGGGGCGCTCGCCGCCGGACCGTTGCTGCTCGCCGGCGTGCTGACCGGGCGTACCTCCGCGGGAGTCGTCGCCGCCCTCGGCGCCATGCTCGCCGGGATCAACGACCGCCCGGGCAGCCGGCGCGCCGCCGTACGACGCCTCGGTGTGCCCGCGCTCGCCGGAGCCGCCGGACTGTTCGGCGGATCGTACGTCGGCGACCACACCGGCCCGGTGGCCCTGACCGTGGTCCTGGCCGGCCTCGGACTGTTCGCCGGAGCCGTCAGCGCCATCGGGCCCGTCGCCTCCGCCTCCGGCACACAGCTCCTGGTCGGAGCCGCCATCGGCACCGGGATGCCGCTGCCCGAACCCGGCTGGCAGCGGGCGCTGCTCTTCCTCGGCGGAGCCGGCTGGCTGATCCTCCTGCGGCTGGCGCTGCCGACCCCCGGCGCCATCGCCGACGACTTCCGCTTCGACGGCGAACGCGACGCCGTCGCCGCGGTCTACGACGCCATCGCCGCCCTCCTCGACGCCACTGCCGGACCCGACGCGACCGGGCGCCGGGCCGCGCTGACCGCCGCGCTCGACCACGCCCAGGACGCACTCACCGGGCCGAGACTGCGCCGTCACGCCAGCTCCGCCGCCGAACGCCGACTGCACGCCCAGTACGCGGCGGCGCTCCCGCTCGCCGAAGCCGCGACCGCGCTCGCCTGGGAGGGGGAGCCGATTCCCGCGCGCGCCGCCGAGGGCCCGCGCCGTCTCGCCGGGGCCGTCCGCACCGGCGGCACGGCCGGCCCGCTCCCCGCCCCCGCTCGTTCCGCCGCCGGTCTGCGTGCCCTGGACGATGCCCTGCTCCGTGCCGCCGAGGCCTTCGACCGGGGCGTACGCCCCCCGCGGCGCGAGGACGCCCCGGACGCGGCGCCCGCCCGGCCCCGTAACGCCAGGACCCTGCTGCGCACCGCCCTCGGCACCGGCGGACGCGAGTACGGCATGAGGGTCGCGCTCTGCTTCGGCACCGGCGCCGCCGTGGCCCAGGCACTGCACCACGCCCACTGGTACTGGCTTCCCGCCACCATCGTCTTCCTGGTCAAGCCCGACCTCGGACCGCTCGTGTCGCGCGTGCTGTCCCGGGCGGCCGGGACCGTGCTGGGGGCCGTCCTCTTCGCCGGGCTCGCCGCCCTGGTGCCCCGGCCCGCCGGACTCGTCGTCCTCGTCACGGTGTGCGGTGCGCTGATCCCCGTGGCCATACGGCACTTCGCCGCGCTCACCGCCGTGGTGACCGTGCTCGTGCTGGCTCTCGTCATGGTGGGCGGCGAACCCCAGGCCTCCTGGAGCCGGATCGGCGAGACCCTGCTGGCCTGCGCCATCGTGCTGCTTGTCGGTCACCTTCCGGCGCCGGGACAGAAGGGCGGCGGTGTACGGGCCCGGCTCACGCTCGCGGCAGAGGCGGCGCACGCCTACCTCGAGCAGGTCCTGGGCGGCCCCGATGACCGCGAGGTCCGCTGGGCGCTGCGCCGCGAGGCCTACCGCACACTGGCCGAGGCCCGTGCCGCGATCGCCCTCGCCGCGGCCGAACTGCCCACCCTGGCCCGGCACTCGGAGGGCACCGACGAGATCGCCGTCACCCTGGAACGGCTTGTCGACACGACGACGGCCTGCGCCGTGCACCTCGACGACGCCGGGCACCTCACCCCGCAGCACACCAAGCGTCTGACCGCCCTGCTCGCCGAACTCGACGCCTTCCGCGAGCGTGAGGGCCTCACCGCCCCGAAGCCGGATCTGCCCGTCGGAGTCTGAAACCTGGCTGTTTATGGCGGTTTGTGGAACCAGGTCGGTTTGCGGCGGTCTGGAACCAGGTCGGTTTGCGGCGGTCTGGAACCGGGTCTGTTTGTGTCGGTTTGCGCCGGGTCTTCACTGGCGGTCCGGAGGCGGGTCGGGGCCGCACGGTCCTGCCGCAGCCCCGTCGGCCCGGGAGGAAGCGGCGGCCGCGGGATGAGGGGAGCGAAACCCGCGGCTGCCGGGTCTCCGGGGCCTTTTCTCCCCAGGGGGGAGCGCCAGAGTGCCAGGTCCCGCGCGGCGCGGACAGGGGGCTGTGCGGAATGGCCGGTCCTGCTACCGCGGGATCAGGCCACCGTCGTACGGTGGCGTGGTGACCGAGTCTCCCGTCGATGTGACCGAGTCCCCCGCCGACCTCGTCATCACCCGCTGTACCGCCCTGGTGCACGGCGACCAGGAGGAGGTCCGTTTCCTCGAGGACGCCACCGTCGTCGTACGGAACGGAGTCATCGAGGCGGTCCGCGCCGGCCGTGCCGACGACGGGAGGGAGGCCGTCGAGCACATCGACGCCCAGGGTGGGCTCGCCATGCCCGGACTCGTGAACTGCCACACCCACTCGCCGATGGTCGCCCTGCGCGGGATCGCCGAGGACGTGCCGGTGGAGGAGTGGTTCAACGACCTCATCTGGCCCATCGAGTCCAACCTCACCCCCAGGGATGTGGAACTGGGTGCCCGGCTCGCCTGCGCCGAGATGATCCGCGGAGGCGTCACGTGTTTCGCCGACCACTACTTCTCGATGGACACGGTCGCCGCGGTCGTGGCGGACTGCGGACTGCGCGCCCACCTCGGTGAGGCCTACTTCTCCTCGCAGGGTCCCCGAGGGCGGGAGAAGTCGCTGGAGTTCGCGCTGCGGCACCGGGACTCCGCCGACGGCCGCATCACCACCGCGCTCGCCCCGCACGCCCCGTACACCGTGGACGACACCGATCTCGCCGCGACCGCCGAACTCGCCCGCGCGCACGGGCTGCCCGTGCACATCCACGCCGCCGAGAGCCGCGAGCAGACCGACAACAGCGTCGCCAGGCTCGGCCGGACGCCCATCGAGGCGCTGGAGCGCGCCGGACTCCTCGACACCGACCTCCTCATCGCGCACGGCACCGGCATCATCGAGCGCGATCTGCCGGTTCTGCGGCGTGCGACCGGCCGGGTCGCCGTCGCCACCGCGCCCCGCGGGTACCTCAAGTTCGCCTGGAGCCCGACCCCGGTGCGTGCCCTGCGGGACGTCGGCATCCCGGTCGGCCTGGCCACCGACGGAGCGGCGTCCAACAACTCACTCGACGTGTGGGAATCCATGGCCCTGACCGCCCTCGTGCAGAAGGAGGCCGAGGGCGACCCCCGGTGGCTGACCGCCCGGCAGGCGCTGCACCACGCGACGCTGCAGAGCGCGCGGGCCGTAGGGCTGGGGGAGCGGATCGGCAGCCTAGCGCCCGGGCACCGGGCGGACATCGTCCTGGTCGACCTCAGCGGCCCGCACACGCAGCCGGTGCACGATCTCGCCGCCACCCTGGTGCACAGCGCCCGCTCCGCCGACGTCCGCACCACCATCGTGGACGGCCGTGTCCTGATGCGGGACCGCGAACTGCTGACTCTCGACCTGCCGTCCGTCGTACGGGAACTGGAAGAGCGCATGCCGGCCCTGCTCGACCGGAGCCATGGGCAGCGGATCCAGGACTACGAGGGCTGACCCGCGCACGTACTGGACCTGCATGAACCCGCCGATGCGTGGTAGGCGTACACCAGTACCCCACGCCGCCGGGGGGCAGCGGCAGGAGCGCGCAGGGAGGTGGGAGCCTACTCACCGGCAGGGCGCGCGAGTGAGACGCCGATCACACGCGAAAGTAGGAATTGAGACATGTTTCACACAGTCGTGTTGACCGCGTGTCAGTAAAGTCTCATTGCTGTTACTTCAGGAGCCGCTTCCCTCATGGTTGGCGTTTAACTCTTCGAGAGCAGCGCTACATGGAGGTGTCAGGTGAACGGGCGAACGGTGCTGGAGCGCTTCCCCGCCGGTGGGCCGCGTGGATCGTGGCCCGCGGAGGAGTTCGCCGCGGCGCGCCGCATGGAGGGGCAGCCCGCGGAGGTCGTCATGGACATCGCTACGGACGCTTTCCTGGTGATCGTACGGGCGGGCGACGCCACCGAGTGAACACGCTGTGCGGTCAGCCGGCCCCCCGGCCGACGGGTCTACTGGCCGACGAGTTTCCTGGCCGGCGGGCCTGGCGGCCGACAGGTGTGGCCGACGGATTCCCGGCGGGCTCTCATGGTCTCCCGGTCGACGGCCTCATGCCCTGGCAAGCTGACGGCCTCCCGCCCGGGCAGCGGTGAGTAGCGGCAGCCACAGGCGCGGTGAGCGCAGGAGAGCGTTCGGGGCCCCGTTCAAGGGCCCCGCCGAGGATCACGCAAACGGCCGCTATGGCGGCGATCAGGCGCTGATCGGGCGCGACCAGGACGGGGTCGTGCCCGTGACCCGGCACAGCGCCAGATACAGCGGTATGGGCGGAGTGTAGGGAATCGTTCCGTCAGGCTGGTGGATGAGGGCGGGGGCGGGCTGCCCGCCGGGCGCGACCGTCCCACCGGTGTACACCGCCCCGGTCGCGTACTCCGCGGGCGCCGGCCATTCCAGCGCGACGTCGGAGTCCGACGGCACGATCCACCACCAGTGCGTTCCGTCCTCGTAGACGCACCCCACCCTCGGCAGGCGCGCCAGCAGCAGTCTGCCGACGACCGCGGGAACCACCACCGCGTCGCACCCGAGCGGCGCGGTCATGCCGTCGGGCATCGACAGCCGCACCGGTTCCGGTGCGGCGGACACCCGCCGTCGGCGCTTCATCCGGACCAGCGTGTCCAGACTCACCACCGGTGAGGTGGTCCTCACACTCATTCGGCCCCCGATCTCACACCCACTCAGGCCCTGTTCCGTGGCTCCGCTCCGTGTCGACGGCGTCCGCCGCCCGCGGTAGTTCCGCCCAGACCAGCAGTCCGGGCCCGGTCTCCTGGGCGCCCCAGGCGCTGCACATCGCCGCGACCAGGAGCAGTCCCCTGCCGTGTTCCTCCTCCGGCCGCTTCGGCGACGGATGCGGCTCACCCGGCGCACACCCTTCATCACGTACCGCGATCCGGACCAGTTCATGGTCATCGAGAAGTTCGCACACGATCTGCCGGCTCGCGGTGTGCACGATGGCGTTGGTGACCAGCTCGGAGATGACCAAGGCAGCCGTGTCACAGGTGTCGTCGGCGATCGACCAGCCGGTCAGCCGGTCCCGGGTCAGGCGCCGGGCCTTGGCCGCGGAGCCGGGGTGGGCGGCCAGCTCGAAGCGGAACCGGCGTTCGACGGCGACCTCGGGTTGCGGGTTCCCGGCTTCGGGCAGCCGGTTCCCGGCTTCGGGGCGCGGGTGCCCGTCGACGGGACCTGAATCCCCGTCAACGGGACGTGGGTCCCTTTCAGCGGGACGTGGGTCCCCGTCGACGGGACCTGGCTCCCCGTCAGCGGGACGTGTGTCCCTGGTGTCGGGGTGCGGGTCCCCGGAGGCGCGCAGACGTATCCGGTCTTCGGCGGCGTCTGTTCCTAAGGACGCGGACGGAATCACGCTTGCCACTATCTCCCCGCCGTGAACACTTGGCAAGGGTCACTCTGAAAAATGCAGAGTGCAGTGTGCCGTGTGGAAGGGCCATGGCACACTGCTCGCAACAGCACAGCGTATGGCGCCAGTTGAGGTTTCTCCGGATTTGCCCCAGCGGCGCTTTCCCGGCTGTTCAGGACTAGGAGAGGTGGGACGTGAGCGAACCGCGGTCTGCGCCGACGGTCGGCCAGGTCGTCCTCGGCCGGCGCCTCCTCGACCTGCGTGAACGCGCGGGGCTCAAGAGGGAGGAGGCCGCGCAGGTCCTCCGCGTCGCCCCCGCCACGGTCCGCCGCATGGAAACGGCCGAGGTCGCGCTCAAGATTCCGTACCTCCAACTGCTGCTGAAGGCCTACGGCGTCGGTGACGAAGAGGCCGAGGTGTTCGTCGCACTCGCCGAAGAGGCGAACAAGCCCGGCTGGTGGCAGCGTTACCACGACATCCTGCCGGGCTGGTTCTCGATGTACGTCAGCCTGGAGGGCGCGGCGAGCCTCATCCGCTCGTACGAACCGCACTTCGTGCCCGGGCTGCTGCAGACCGAGGCCTACGCGCGCGGCGTCCTGCAGTCCGGTGCCATCGGTGCCACCCGGCCCGAGGACATCGAACGCCATGTCGCCCTCCGAATGCAGCGGCAGTCGCTGCTCACCCGGGAGGACGCCCCGCGGATCTGGGCGGTGATGGACGAGACCGCGATTCGCCGCACGGTCGGCTGCCGCGAGGTGATGGGCGCTCAGATCGACAAACTTCTCGAGGTCACGGAACTGCCCAACGTGACCCTGCAGATCGCCCCCTTCTCGGCGGGACCGCACCCGGGTACGTACGGCCCAGTCGTGCTCTTCCGATTCGCCATGCCGGAACTTCCGGACATGGTCTACAGCGAGTACCTGACCGGCGCCGTCTATCTGGACGCGCGCATCGAGGTGACCAGCTACCTCGAGGTCATGGACCGCATGGCGGCGCAGGCCGCCACAGCACATCGCACGAAGGAGATCCTTCGGGATCTCCGCAAGGAGCTGTGAATGAATCGCATCAAGCAGCGGATTCACGTCTACAACGGCATGCCCGCCCGAGACCTGGGAACCGAGGGCTGGCACAAGCCGTGGAGCGGTGGGAACGGCGGCAACTGCCTGGAGGCCATGAAGCTCGCCGACGGACGCATCGCCGTGCGTCAGTCCACCGATCCGGACGGTCCCGCGCTGATCTACACCCCGGACGAGATGACGGCGTTCATCGAGGGCGCCAAGGCCGGAGAGGCGGATTTCCTGCTGTCATGACAACGTTGGTCCTCGCCTGCGGCACGCCGTAAGGCCTGGTCCAGCACGCGGCGACGCGCCGCGCACCCCAGGGACACGGGCCCGGCCAACAGGGGGCCGGGCCCGTACTCGTACTCCAATATCCGAGCTATAGCCATGACCAGAGCCGGCGCGGAGCGTCCACCAGCCGGCTCACCACGCTCACCGCGACCGGAGGACGGCTCGCGCGGGTCCGGGTCAGGGTCAGCCCGTAGTAGAGCTGCTCGATCGACGGCGGCCCCACCGCGAGATCGAGCCGGACGGCCGCCGCCGGTGACTGCTGTCCGGTGCGGACGAGATAGGCCGCCGCCATCGACCCTGCACGGCCGACTCCGGGCCCGCAGTGCACGAAGACCCGCCCGGGGGCGGTACGCACCACGTCGAGCAGCCGCCGCACCTGGGCGGGAGTGGGTGTCTGCCCGTCCCGGATCGGCAGCCGTACGACCTCGAGCCCGGCACGGCGCGGTTCGGCCCGCCGACTCGCGCTCACCCGCTCCGCACGCAGATCAACAACGGTCGTGAACCTCCGCCATGTCAGCTCCACGTATCCGCGCCGCGAGGGTGCGGACCCGCGCCACAGCTTTCCGTCGACCGGCTGGAAGTGCTGGATGCCCCGGACCGTACGGGCCCCCTCGGGCGGCGGGGTCTCCTGGCGTGCCCAGTGCGACAGCGCGAGGATGCCCAGCGCACCGGTCGCCCAGAGTGCGAGATAGGCGAGTACGAGGCCGATGAGGACGCGCCGCGCCACGCGCAACAGCCGCCGGGCGGGCACGCCGGGCCCGGAGGTCGCGGAGATGACATCCATGGACGGCCCGGGGGGTTCGGGGGTGGGGAGCAGACGCCCCGGCATCGTAACTTCGTGCCGTGCGCAGGGTGGTGACCTGCGGGATCGAGACCACACCAGGCACCCGAAAGGCTCAGCGCCGACGCGCTGGCCCACCACGAACATGGCGGGCCCGGACCCGGCTCGCGCCGCGTGCCTCGCCCGTCTTCGGTTCGCGCCGCGTGCGTGGCCCGGGGCTGGTTCGCGCCGCGTGCCTTGCCCGTCTTCGGTTCGCGCCGCGTGCGTGGCCCGGACCCGGCTCGCGCCGCGTGCCTCGCCTGCCTCCCGTTCGCATACGGATCACGCGTGCTTGGCCCGGGGTCCGGTTCGGACCGCATGCCTCGTCCGCCTCCGGCTCACGTTGCGCGCCTCGCCCGGGTCCTGTTCGTACCGGCGGCACCCGCGCTCACCCCGGTGGCAGCACCCCGCACAAGGCCTCCAGCGCGGCACCATAGGCGTGTTCGGCCGGTGTCGCGTAGCCCACGACCAGACCGTCCCGCGCCGGCACGGTCGCCTCCGGATGCCGGAACGCGGCGAGCCCGTCCAGTGCGATCCCCTGCCACGCCGCCGCCTTGACCACCGACGACTCGGTCCCGTCCGGCAGTCGCAGAACCGCGTGCAGTCCGGCCGCGATCCCGGTCACCTCGATGTGCGGAGCCCGCGCGGCGAGCGCCTCGACGAGACGGTCACGGCGGCGCCGGTACCGCTGGCGCATGCGCCGCACATGACGGTCGTAAGACCCGGAGACGATGAAGTCCGCGAGCGCCAACTGGTCCAGGACGCTCGCCCACGCCTCCCGTTCGCCCTTAGCCGCGAGCACGTCCTCGACGCAGTGCTCGGGAAGCACCATCCAGCCGAGCCGCAGCGCCGGCGACAGACTCTTGCTCACCGAGCCGATGTGCACGACCCACTCCGGGCCCAGCCCCTGAACCGCCCCCACGGGCTTGCGGTCGTAGCGGAACTCCCCGTCGTAGTCGTCCTCGAGGACCACGGCCCCCCGCGCGCGTGCCCAGTCGACGACCGCCGTCCGCCGGGTGGCGTGCAGCGGCCCGCCGGTAGGGAACTGGTGTGCGGGCGTGAGGAGCACGGCGCGCTCCTTCCCCAGCTGCCCGACCCGCGCCCCGTCCTCGTCCAACGGCAGCGGAACGGTGCGTACAGCGGCGGCGGCCAGCACCTGCCGGTGGAAGGCCAGCCCGTACGACTCCACGGCCAGCGGCCCTCGCACGACGGCCGGGAACAGCAGCCGGAGCGCGTGCGCGAAGCCGGAGCAGATCACGATGCGCGCGGGATGGGTCCGAACTCCCCGCGCACGTGCCAGATACTCGGCCAGTGCCGTGCGCAGCTCGATCCGCCCGGCCGGATCGCCGGGCCCGAACGCCTCGTTGGCCGCGGCGCCCACCGCCCGCCGGTACGACGCCAGCCAGGCCGTCCGCGGGAACGACGCTGCGTCCGGGGTGCCCTGCCGAAGATCGTGCCGTGGGGCCCGCGGGCGCGGAGGTGCCTTCTTCGGCACGCGCGTGGGGGTGCCGGGTGGTCCGGCGCGCTCGGCCACGCGGGTTCCCGAGCCCTGACGGGCGGTCAGCCAGCCCTCCGCGACGAGTTCTGCGTACGCGTCGGCGACCGTGTTGCGCGCGACCCCGAGGTCGCCCGCGAGCGAGCGGTACGGCGGGAGCCGGGTGCCCGGGGTGAGCCGGCCCGAGCGCACGGCCTCGCGCAGCGCGTGGATGAGGGCCGCCCGGCGGCCACCGCCCCCGCTCACCTCGAGATGCAGATCGACACCGAGGATCTCAGCCGGATTGACCCACGATTCCTCCATGGAATCGCACCTTACCCGGGGTCTTTACGGTCCGTGGATTCATCGTCATGACGACGAGAACGACGACGGACGCACCAACGAAGACGCAGGTGAACACGCAGGTGGAGACGCAGATGAACACACCGACGAACACGGCGACTCCGGCCGCTCCGACGGGACCGCCCGCCTCGACGGGCTAGTGGCCCGGCAACCGCCGGGGCACTGGCGTCGGCGCTGAGCCGGTGCCCGCGGATCGGTCCCTCCGGTCGGTCGGTGAGTCGCCTTCGCGGGGCGGGGACCCGCGAGCCGCCCTCCGGCCGCCCTGCCGGCCGTCCCGTGGGCCTCAGGCTCTGAGGGGTTGGTCATGGGGGCGGATCGGGGCGGGCAGGCGGGACGAGCCCATGAGGTGCCGGTCCACCGCGGCGGCCACCGCCCGCCCCTCGGCGATCGCCCACACGATGAGGGACTGTCCCCGGGCCGCGTCCCCGGCCGCGAAAATCCCGGGCACATTGGTGGCGAACTCCCCGTCACGGGCGATCGTCCCACGGGTGTCCAGCGCCAGCCCGAGCTGGTCGATGAGGCCGTCGTCGTGCGAGGGGCCGGAGAAACCGAGCGCAAGCAGGACCAGGTCGGCGGGCAGCGTACGCCCGGTGCCCGGGACCGGGCGCCGCTGTGCGTCGACCTCCATGAGGTTCAGGCCCCGCACCCGCTCCTCCCCGAGGAAGCGGAGCGTCGACGCCGCGAACAACCGCGCGTCGGCGTCCGCGGCGGGCGCGGTACCGAGATCGCGGGCTTCCTCGTGCGCCGCGGACAGCCGGTAGATCTTGGGATAGGTCGGCCAGGGCTCGACGTCCTCGTCGCGTTCCGCCGCCGGCAGTGGATAGATGTCCAACTGGGTTACGGAAGCGGCCCGTTCACGTACCGCCGTGCCCAGACAGTCCGCTCCCGTGTCGCCGCCCCCGACGATCACGACGTGCTTCCCCTCCGCGGACAGCGGAGACCTCTCCAGGTCCCCCTCGCATACCCGGTCGGCCAGCGGCAGATACTCCATCGCCTGGTGTATGCCGGCCAACTCGCGTCCTGGCACCGGTAGTTCCCGCCACGCCGTGGCCCCCACCGCGAGGATCACCGCGTCGTACCGCGCCCGCAGCTCCGCCGCCCCGATGTCCCGCCCGACCTCCGTGGAGGTACGGAACTTCGTCCCCTCCGCCCGCATCTGCTCCAGTCGGCGGTCCAGGTGCCGCTTCTCCATCTTGAAGGCCGGTATCCCGTACCGCAGCAGTCCGCCGATCCGGTCCGCCCGCTCGTACACGGCGACGGTGTGCCCGGCCCGGGTCAGTTGCTGAGCCGCGGCGAGCCCGGTCGGCCCGGACCCCACCACGGCGACGGTCCTCCCGGACAGCCGGTCCGGCGGCCGGGGCGGTGCGAAGCCCAGTTCCCACGCCCGGTCCGCGATTGCCACCTCGACGTTCTTGATGGTCACCGCCGGCTGGTTGATCGCCAGCACACAGCCCGCCTCGCACGGTGCCGGACACAACCGCCCGGTGAACTCGGGGAAGTTGTTCGTGGCGTGCAGGCGCTCGCTCGCCGCCCGCCAGTCGTCGCGGGAGACCAGGTCGTTCCAGTCCGGGATCAGATTGCCCAGCGGACAGGCGTCATGGCAGAACGGTATGCCGCAGTCCATGCAACGGTCGGCCTGTTTGTTGATGATCGGCAGCAGCGCCCCCGGAACGTAGACCTCGTTCCAGTCCCGGACGCGCTCCTCGACCGGGCGGCGCGGCCATTCCTCACGTGATGTGGTCAGAAAACCCTTGGGATCGGCCATGGCCGTCCCCCTTGCGTACGTCTTCGGACGTTTCCCGCCACAATACGACGCCTCCGACGCCGACACGATGCCTCCGACCTCGGCAGCACGCCTGGCGACCTCGGCAACCGGGCTCAGGTCAGGGCGAGGACGTACGAGACCATCGCGGCGGCCGACGCGACCCCCCGGACGTGGTTCCACATCGTCCACTCGCGCACGTATGCGGGCCAGTAGGCGGCGGCCTCCGCGGTGCCGGGGTCCAGCTTCAGCAGTGCCTCGTTGCGCGGCACGTTCGCCAGGATGGTGAGCCCGAAGGTGCCGAAGAGGTACAGCGCGCTCCCGAGCAGCAGTTCCACCGACCCCTCCGCCGGCAACACCACGAAGGTGATCACGGCCAGGACGGAGCACAGCACCGCCGAGCCGACGAACACGATCATGAACGGTGGCTTCAGCGCCGCCACGTTGATCGCGTTCATCGTGGCGACACCCCGCGCGGGCGGCAGTGAGGCGAGTCCCCTCATCACGAACGTCGAGAACGCGCAGAAGACCCCGGCCACCAGCCCGGTGCCGAGCACGCCCAGCATCGTGAGGACGAAGTACGGTCCATCGATCATGTCAGCTCCCGCCTCGGTCGGCCCGGCCTGCCGTGCCGCTTCCAGTGAAACCCCGTGCGGGGAGGGTGACCATGGTCGAGGGACGCGGCTCCATGTTCGAGCGTCCACGCGAGGGGCGTGTGCCGTACCGCGTGGGGTTCACTCCCGCGTCGGGCGCCACCCCCGAAGCACCGCCTCGACGGTGGACGCCGTCCGCCGGCGCGCCTCCGGCCGCGGCACCCCGCTCATCAGCAGCTGGTCGTACGGCGTGTCCGCGTGCCGTACCGCGGCGATCACCGCCGAGGTCACCGCGAACTCACTGAGGGCACGCCCCGCCGCACTACGGCCCACCCGTCCGCTGCCCCGTAATGAGGCGTGCGCGGCGATCGCCCGCGCCCGTTCCTGCGGGCAGCCGGGGAAAAGGCGCAGAATCGTGTCCCCGAACGCCTGCGTGAAGAGCATGTCCTGCGCCGCCCGCCGTCGCGCGTCCCGCGCCCGCCGCCGTCTGCGGGCCTCCGCGTCCGCCAGGCACCGCTCCTCGGCCCGGGCGAGGGCGGCCTCCTCCACCAGGACTCCCTGCCGCTCATAACGGCTCTTGCGCCGGTTGAACCGTACGACCACCGCCGACAGTCCGCTCTCCTCCCGTGAGCGGCGGGTGAGCGCGGTGTCGCCGCGCGGCAGGAAGACCAGGTGCCCGAGGTCCGCACAGTCCAGACAGCGCGGCACGCCCTCCTCCAGGACCAGCAGGGCGAGCGGCCCGGTCCGGCACTCGGCGCAGTGCCGGCGCTTCACGGCCTGGAAGACGAGAAGCCCGGCGCGCGCCGGGGGAGTGGCCGTGGTGGTCATGTGCGGTTCATTCCCCCTCCGCGCACGTCCGGCACGCTGCCCGGCCCCGTCCCGGGCTGGGGCCACCCGGCATCATGGGCCGTGTGCGACTCGAACCGATCACCTGGGAACGCCTGGCCGACCGTATCGCCGACCGGCTGCTCGGCCCCCGGCCCGACGAGGGCGGTCCCTGGACCCGGGTCGCCTTCGACGGCGCCCCGGCCGCCCGTCCCGGGGACCTCGCCGAGCGCGTCGCCGAGGCGCTGCGCGTGCGCGGTCGCCATGCCCTCGTCACCGCGGCGGAGGGCTTCCTGCGGCCCGCCTCGCTCCGCTTCGAGCACGGCCGCCGGGACCCGGACGCCTACTACGACGGGTGGCTCGACACCGGCGCTCTGTGGCGCGAGGTCTTCGGCCCACTCGAGCCGGGCGGCACCGGACGCGTCCTCCCCGACCTCTGGGACCCGTCCGCCGACCGCGCCACCCGCAGCCCGTACGTCCAACTCCCGCCGGGCGGCCTGCTGTTGCTGCACGGACCGCTGCTGCTGCGGCACTGGTTCCCCTTCGACCTGACCGTCCATGTGCTGCTGACCCCGGGAGCCCTGCGGCGCCGCACCCCCGACAGCGAGCACTGGACGCTGCCCGCCTTCGAGCGCTACGAGGCCGAGACGGACCCCGCCGCCACGGCCGATGTCCTGGTACGCGCCGACGACCCGCGGCATCCCGCCTGGAGCGGCTGACGGTGCTGGTACGCGGACACCGCCGCCGCGGGACCGGGGCTCCCTTCCGCCCCGGCGGGTGCCACGCCCCGGCCGGTGCCGCACCCCGACCCGTGCCGTCCCGACTCCGAGCACGCACCCCCGAACTCCGGGTACGCGTCCCCCGGACTCCGGGTGCGCACCCTCCGGACTCCGAGCACGCACCCGCCGAACTCCGAGCACGCACCCCCCGAACTCCGAGCACGCACCCCCCGAACTCCGGGTACGCGTCCCCCGGACTCCGGGTGCGCACCCTCCGGACTCCGGGTGCGCACCCTCCTGCGCCCGGCGAGAATGAGGACGCCGGGACTAGCGGTGCGTCCCGCGCCGCGCCGGCCCTCCGGGCAATGGGAGGTAGCACATGACGACCGCCGGAGACATCATGCACCGCGGCGCCCAGTGGATCAGCGCCGACGAGACCCTGGACCGCGCCGCCCAGATGATGCGCGACATGGGGGTAGGGGCCCTTCCGATCAGCGACGAGAACGAACGGCTCTGCGGCATAGTCACCGACCGCGACATCGTGATCGAGGCCGTGGCCCGGGGCAAGGACCCCTCCCGCGTCACCGCGGGCGAGCTGGCTCACGGCACCCCGCGCTGGGTCGACGCGAACGCCGACGTGAGCGAGGTACTCCGGGAGATGCAGCAGCACCAGATCCGTCGGCTGCCGGTGATCGAGAACAAGCGCCTGGTCGGCATGATCAGCGAGGCCGACCTGGCCCGGAACCTCGGTGAGGACCAGATCGCGTCCTTCGCGGAGAGCGTCTACGCCAAGGGCAAAGGACGCTGACCCGTCTCCCACGGTAGGTCCCGTCACGCCGGGCGGCGGCGTGTCTGCCGCCCGGCCCCGGGCGTCACAGCCAGCCGTTGCGCCTGAAGCTCCGGTACAGCGTCAGGCAGATCACCGATATGACACCGATGACCATCGGATAGCCGAACCTCCAGCGCAGCTCCGGCATGTACTCGAAGTTCATGCCGTACAACCCGCACACCATCGTCGGCACGGCGATCATGGCGGCCCACGCCGTGATCTTCCGCATGTCCTCGTTCTGCGCGACGGTGACCTGCGCCAGGTGCGCTTGCAGGATCGAGTTCAGCAACTCGTCAAAGGCCGCTATCTGTTCGGTGACCCGCAGCAAATGGTCGGCGACGTCCCGGAAGTAGGCTTGTATCTCGGGGTCGACCACCTTGAGCGGTCGGCCGGCCAGTTCCTGGATCGGGCGGGCCAGCGGGGCCACGGCCCGCTTGAACTCCAGGAGTTCACGCTTGAGCTGGTAGATGCGGCCCGGATCGGCCCGTGCGCCGTTCTCGGCGAAGACGTCCGTCTCGACCTGGTCGATGTCCTGCTGGACCGAGTCCGTCACCTCCACATAGCTGTCCACCACGTGGTCCGCGATCGCGTGCAGCACGGCGGCCGGGCCCTTGCCGAGTTGCTTGGGGTCCGCTTCCAGCTCCTCGCGCAGCGGGCCCAGTGAGCCGTGCCGACCGTGCCGGACCGTGATCACGAAGTCCTCGCCGACGAACACCATGATCTCGCCGGTGTCGACCACCTCGCTGGTCGCCGTCAGTTCCTTGTGCTCGACGTAGCAGACGGTCTTGAAGACCGCGAACAGCGTCTCCCCGTACCGCTCCAGCTTCGGGCGCTGGTGCGCGTGCACCGCGTCCTCCACCGCCAGCGGATGCAGATCGAAGAGATCCGCGATCCCCACGAACTCCCGCTCCGTCGGCTCGTGCAGCCCCAGCCAGACGAAGCCGTCGCGCGCCTTGCGGACGTGCTCCACCGCTTCCAGCAGATCATCGCCCGCGGTGACCCGCGCTCCGTTCTGGTAGGTCACGCAGTTCACCACGGAGGAACCCAGCGGGGACCGGGCGGGATGGCTGAGGTCGACCTTGGCGCGGCGCCGCGCCAGTCGTGCCATCTTGCGGAGGCCGCCGACCCTGTCTAGGCCCGTGACCTTCCGCAGATTCCCTGCCATGGACATCTGGATCTCCTTGCTGGATCTCCTCGCGCCGCTCGTTGCGCCTTGTCGCGCCAGTGTGCCAGCAGGCGTCGGCGGCCAGGAAAAGTTGTGGGAACGGATCATTCCGTTCCGCTGTGTTCCGTTGTGTGGATGGAGGCGGTGCGCGTCAACCATCCCGGGTAAGCGGGGCGAATGGGATGATCTCCGCATGATGCGAACCGACGGCTATCTCCTCGACAACCGGCAGGCCGAGGCGGGACCGCGCTTCGACGCCCTGGCCGCCGTCTTCGACCCCACCACGTTCCGGCACCTGGAGGGACTGGGCGTCGGCCCTGGCTGGCGCTGCTGGGAGGTGGGCGCGGGGGGCACCTCCGTCGTGACCTGGCTGGCGAAGAAGGTCGGCCCCACCGGACGCGTACTGGCGACCGACATCGACACCTCGTGGGTGGAGCCGGCCGCACGTCAGCCGGTCGAGGTCCGTCGGCACGACGTGGGCGTGGACCAGCCGCCGGGGGAGGGCTTCGACCTGGTGCACGCACGGCTCGTCCTGCTCCATGTGCCGGAGCGGGAGCGGGCGTTGCACTCGATGGTCAAGGCGCTGCGGCCGGGCGGGCGGCTGCTCGTCGAGGACGCCGACCCCGCCCTGCAGCCGTTGGTCTGCCCGGACGAGCACGGCCCCGCCGAGCAACTGGCCAACCGGATCCGGCAGGGCCTGCGCACGTTGCTCGCCGAACGCGGCGCGAACCTCTCCTACGGCCGCCGTCTGCCCAGGCTGCTCCGCGAGGCGGGCCTGCACCGGGTGGAGGCCGACGCCCACTTCCCCATCGCGTCCCCGGCCGGCGCCACCCTGGAGGCTGCGACCGTCCGTCAGGTCCGCGACCGCCTGATCGCGGCTCGCCTGGCCACGCAGGAGGAGGTCGACCGTCATCTGACCAACGTGGCGTCGGGGGCCATGGACCTGGCCACGGCACCGATGATCTCGGCGTGGGGGCGCAAGCGGTAGACAACGCCGACCCAGCTTCGGCGCCGACCCGGCTCTCGTGCCGACCGTGACCCGGCTCTCGTGCCGACCGTTCTCTTGCCGACCGTGATCCGGCTCTCGGGGGCTGGTCCGGCTCTCGTGTCGACGGTGATTTGGCCTCCTTGCTGCGCCGGCCCGGCTCTTGTGCCGGCCATGTCCGGCTCCGTTGCGGCGCCGGCCCGGCTTTCGTGGCGGGCCGGGATCCGCCCCCCTGCGGCGCTGGTCCAGCTCTGACCCGGACCTATCCCTCGCCACCACGGGTGGGCCTGCCGCCCACCTGTTCCACCGCCAGCGCTCCCGCCCGGCACCCCGCCGCGGCGGCCGCCTCCGGCTCCGCGCCCGTCAGCAGTGCGGTCAGGAACGCCCCCGTGAAGGCGTCGCCCGCGCCCGTGGTGTCCCGAGGCGTCGCCGGTACCGCGGGAACATGGGCCCGGACAGTACCTGACCGGGCCACCAGCGCTCCGTCCCGGCCCCGCTTGCACACCACCAGCGGCACCTGGCGGCTCAACTTGACCGCCGCGTCCTGCGGATCGGGCAGTCCGGTGAGCAGGGCCGCCTCGTCACGGCTCGGCAGCAGTACGTCCACACCCTCGGCCAGCGCCAGGAACCGCTCGACCCCCAGCCGGGCGAGGAACCCCGCCGAGGCCGGGTCCACGCTCACCGGCACCCCTCGCGCGCGTGCCGACTCCAGGGCCACCGCGACCAGCGCCCGGCTCGGCTCGGAGAAGAAGAGATAGCCGGACAGGTGCAGCCACGCGACCCCGTCCAGCAGGCTCGGCGACCAGTCCTCCGGGCCGGCCCGCAGACTGGCGCCGCTGTCCGTGAGGAACGTCCGCTCGGCCGAGGCCTCGGCGTCCACCAGACAGATCACCGTGCCCGTCGGTGCCTCCGGGTCCACGACCAGCCGGGGCCGCACACCGGATGCGACCAGCTCCCGTTCGTGCCACGCCACCCCCTCGGCACCGACCCGGCCGAGCAGCCGTACGTCCGGCCACCCCCAACGTGCCGCCCAGCACGCCACATTGGCGCCCGCGCCACCCGGCACGGTCCGGATGACTGCCGCCGTGTCGGTCCCCGCCGCGAGCGGCCCCCGGTGCCGGGCCACCACGTCCGTGACGACATCGCCGACCACCAGCAGCGCACCCGCCCCACCCGTCGCCGTCGGCCGTCGGGCCGACCCGCTCACCCCGGGACCGTCGCCGTCGCCGTCGTTCACGCCCCGGCCCAGGCCGCCGCGATACGTGCCGCCAGCCGCACGTTGCCGCGCACGGCCGCGAGGTTGGCGCTCAGTGACGCACCGTCGGTGTGCCGCACCAGGTAGTCGAGCAGGAACGGGGTCACCGCCTGCCCGGTGACGCCCTCCTCCTCGCACGCCCGCAGCGCGTCGGCGAGCACGCGCGCGTGGAGTGCCGGATCGAGCTGTTCGGCTTCCGGGACCGGATTGGCGACGATCAGCGCCGACTCGGGACCGCCGAGCCCGTCCTGCGCGCGCATGACCTCCGCCACCGCGTCCGGCGAGTCCAGCGTCCACTCCACGGGGAAGCCGGAGTCGGAGAGGTAGAAGCCGGGGAAACGATCCGTCGCGTATCCGGCCACCGTCACACCCAGGGTTTCCAGACGCTGCAGTGTCGCCGGCACGTCCAGGATCGACTTGACCCCCGCGCACACCACGGTGATCCGGGTGCGCGCCAGCAGCCCGAGGTCGGCGGACTCGTCCTGGGTCACCGTCCACTCCCGGTGCACTCCGCCGAGCCCGCCCGTCGCGAACACCCGTACGCCCGCGCGAGCGGCCAGCAGCGCGGTCGCGGACACCGTCGTCGCGCCGCTCGCGCCCGCCGCCACCGCCGGCGGCAGATCACGGTGACCCAGCTTGCGGATGCCGTCCTCGTTGGCGACGCGCTCCAACTGCTCCTTGTCGAGCCCCACATGAGGCCGTCCGTCGAGCACGGCGATCGTCGCCGGTACGGCACCCTCCGCGCGTACGACGGCCTCCAGCTCGAGCGCCACCTGGAGGTTGCGCGGGCGCGGCAGCCCATGGGCGATGATCGTGGACTCCAGGGCCACCACCGGCCGGCGGGCGGCGAGCGCCTCCCGGACCTCTTCGGACACCACCAGCACGCGTGTGCCTCCCGTCTGTCGGTCTCCTCTCATCCCTGGCGGGAGACGGGCCCGGTCAAACCCCGCCGGAGGGTGAGGACAGCCACGCGCGCGTGGGCGATGACTCACCCACGCGCGCGCAGCCCGATGCTCCAGGGGTCTGTCAGACGGGCTGCAGCTCCCTCAGCGTCTCGTGCGGATCGAGCACGTACTTGCGGCTCGCGCCCTGGTCGAACTCGGCGTAACCGCGCGGTGCGTCGTCGAGGGGGATCGGAGTGGCGTTGACGGCCTTGGCGATGTGCACCTTCTCGTGCAGGATCGCCTCCATCAGCTGACGGTGGTAGCGCATCACGGGGCACTGGCCCGTGGTGAAGCGATGGCTCTTCGCCCAGCCCAGGCCGAGCCGGACCTTCAGCGTCCCGGTCTTCGCGTCGTCGTCGACCCCACCGGGGTCCTCGGTGACGTACAGTCCGGGAATGCCGAGGGCGCCGCCCGCGCGCGTGACGGTCATGAGCGCGTTGAGGACGGTCGCGGGTGCCTCCTCGGCGTCGGGCTTGTGCGCCCGGGCCTCGAAGCCGACCGCGTCGACGGCGCAGTCCACCTCCGGCTCGTGCAGGATCTCGGCGATCTGGTCGCCGAGGTCGCCCTGGCTGAGGTCCACGGTCTCGCAGCCGAAGCTACGGGCCTGTTCCAGCCGCTCCTTGTTGAGGTCTCCGACGATGACCACGGCCGCGCCGATCAGATGCGCCGACGCCGCGGCAGCGAGACCGACGGGTCCCGCCCCGGCGATGTACACCTTCGACCCGACCTCGGCTCCCGAGCTGTACACACCGTGGAAACCGGTCGGGAAGATGTCGGAGAGCATGGTCAGGTCGAGGAGCTTCTCGCGCGCCTGCGCCGAGTCGGGGAACTTCAACAGGTTGAAGTCCGCGTACGGGACCATGACGTACTCGGCCTGGCCTCCGACCCAGCCGCCCATGTCGACGTAGCCGTAAGCGGCTCCGGGGCGGGAGGGGTTGACGTTCTCACAGATTCCAGTCTTGCGCTCCTTGCAGTTGCGGCACCGGCCGCAGGCGATGTTGAACGGCACGGACACGATGTCACCCTCATGGATGAACTCCACATCCGGTCCGCGCTCCACCACCTCTCCGGTGATCTCGTGCCCGAGTACCAGGCCCTCGGGTGCGGTGGTGCGGCCGCGGACCATGTGCTGGTCGCTGCCGCAGATGTTGGTGGCCAGTGACTTGAGGATCACGCCGTGCGGGACCTTCCGGCCGATGTTCTCCTTGGCGACCCCCGGCCCGTCCTGGAGTTCCAGCGTCGGATAGTCGGTGGTCTGTACTTCAACCGTGCCCGGCCCCATGTACGCGACTGCCCTGTTTCCGGTCATGCATATTCGCCGCCCTTCGGCTCCGTTGATGGCGGATGCCAGTGGCTGTTCGCACTTTCCACTCTGCTACCGACGTCGCCGTCCGGCTACTGCTGCCGCACCCGATCCTCAACGAGTCGCGAAATCCCAGGTCAGCGGCGGCGCGATGGGGTCCTTCGATCCACCAGCGCGACTCCCAGCGCGGCCAGTCCGATCTGCATGAGCCACTCGATCCAGTCCATGCCCCTGGTGTCGGCCACCCCGAAACCCGCCGCGAGCGCCGAGCCGAGCAGGGCCGCCACGATCCCGACGCCGATCGTCGCCAGGATCCCGATCCGCTGACGTCCCGGGAGCGCCAGCCGCCCCAGGACGCCGATCACGATGCCGATGAGAACGGCACTGAAAACGCCGGAGATCTCCATGTCGTCCGACTCCCTCTGCCTCCGGCGCCGGCCCGGCACACCCATCCGCGCGACGGGTCTCCCACGCGCCCCCATCCGAGGCCTCTACGGGTCCCCTTCCCCGTCGGGCCGCCGCCAGTCCGCGCCGTGGCTGCCCGGGCGGAGCGCTCTCGGCGGCGAACGCCGGCGCATGCGCACGCCCGAGCCCCCCGCCGCGGTCACTTCCCGCCCGCGTCCGCCGTATCCCGCCCCCGTGCTTCGCGTGTGAACAACGCGAGCGCCCCGAGAGGCACCAGCAGGCACACCGCCACCGCGTTCAGCCAGCCATACCCCGCACCCGCCATCACGAGCCCGGCCGCCGCCCCGCCGGCGCCCGCAGCCGTGTTCATGGTCAGATCCGACAGGCCCTGCGCGGCCGCCCGCGCGGCCTGCGGAACGGAGTCCGTGAGCAGCGCCGAGCCGGAGACCAGCGCGGACGACCAGCCGAGCCCCAGCACGAAGAGCCCGGCCGCGGTCTGGCCCGGACGGCCGCCGGCGGTCCCCGCGAGCGCGGCGGCACACGCCAGCAACCCCACCGCGAGTCCGATCCCGGAAAGACGGCCGAGCCGGTCGGCCAGCCGCCCCATGATCGGTGAGAAGGCGTACATGCCCGCGATGTGCCCGCTGATGACCAGCCCGATCAGATCGATGCTCGCCCCGTGGTGGCCCAGTTCGACGGGTGTCATCGACATGACGGAGACCATCGCGGTGTGCGCGACGGCCACGGTCAGCAGCGCAAGCCGGGCGCGCGGCGAGGCCGCGACGGCTCTCAGGCCCGCCCGTATGGAACGTGCCTCGGCGGTCCGCTCCTCGGCGGGTGCGAGCGCCCGCGCGGTCAGCAGCGGATCCGGTCGCAGCAGTACGGCCACGAGCAGTGCCGACAGCAGGAAGACGCCCGCCGCCCACAGAAAGGGACCCGCCGTTTCCGGAATCCCGAGCCCGGAGACGCTGCGTCCCGCCGGCGCCGCGATGTTGGGCCCCAGCACCGCGCCGAGGGTGGTGGCCCACACGACGTTGGAGATGGCCCGCGCCCGCCGCTGCGGCTCCGCCAGGTCCGCCGCCGCGAACCGCGCCTGCAGATTCGCCGACGAGGCCGCTCCGAACCCCGCCATCCCGAGCAGCAGCAGCGGAAAGCTCCCCACTGCGGACGCGACCACCACGACAGCCGCTCCCAGCGCACCGATGAGATACGCCAGGACCAGCCCGGGGCGCCGCCCGCGCGCGGTCATCAGTGCCGCCAGCGGAACGGAGAGGACCGCCGTTCCGGCGACGGTCGCCGTGGGCGCGAGCCCCGCCAGCGACTCCGTACCGCTGACCTCCTCGGCCAGTACGACGGCGAGCGCGATCCCGGTGGCGACCCCCAGCCCGCCGAGGATCTGACTGGCGATCAGCACGGCGGACGTCCGGCGCCGCAGGGCGGGTAGCGAGGCCGCGTCGACGGCCCCGGCGGCCGGCCGCTCGACCGCGGTCACCGGGCATCCCGGCACGGACGGGACGGGCGACGCGTCCGGCTGCGCGGCTGGCGTGGGTGGACGAGGAAACGGGTGTACGAGGACGTGGTCACCGGCGCAGTGTCGCAGCCGCCACCGACAGCGGGACAGGGCTTTTTCCAGCAGCAGACGGCTTCAGAACAGCGGCTCCGGCAGCACCCCCTCCAGAGCGAGCAGCCTCCGCTTGGTCTCCAGCCCCCCGCCGAACCCGCCGATGCCCCCGTCGCTCTCCACCACCCGGTGGCACGGCACGACCACGGGCAGCGGGTTGGAACCCATGGCCGTCCCCACGGCCTGTGCCGCACCGGGCTGTCCGACCCGGCCGGCCAGATCGCCGTAACCCACGACGGATCCGTACGGGACCCCGGACGCCAGCTCGCGCAGCACCTGGCGGTTGAAGCCGGTGATCAGGGTCCAGTCCAGCGGCAGCTCGAAGTCGCGGCGCTCGCCCGCGAAGTACTCCGCCACCTGGCGTATCGCGTCCGCCAGCAGCGGCGAGCGCGGTGCCTCGACCGGCTCGCCGCCGAGCCGGGAGGCGAGCCGGTCCAGTGCCTTGTCGCGGACCGCGTCCGTGGCGTGGAAGACGACGTTCACCAGGCCCTCGTCCGTCGCGGCCAGCAGCAGCGGACCGATGCCGCTGTCGACGACGGTCCACACGACCTGCTGTTCGTACTGCGCGTGGCTGTCCATGGGCCCACCGTACGGCGCACCACTGACAACGCCCTTGGCGCGGAGCGTTTCGGCCCGGTCCGTGCCCGGTGCCTAGGATCAGCCGTCCAGCGCGGCCTCGACGACGTCGGGGAAGTTGGTGATGATCCCGTCCACGCGGAAGCCGGCCACGCGCCGGGCTCCCGGCGCGTCGTTGACGGTCCACGTGAAGATCTCCAACGGTGCGCCGTGCGGCCCCTGGAAGGAGTGGAGGGTGCTCACGTAGTCACCGGTGATCGAACGGTGCGAGGCGTTGATCTGATCGGCGAACTCGCTGTACGCGGGCAGCTCCGCGGCCGAGGGTGTCCCGAGGAAGCCCGTCTTCACCTCGGGCCGCAGCACGTGCACCGCCCGCACACTGGCCGCGCTGAAGCTCTGCACGACCAGCCGGTCGCGCACATGGTCCGGCGCCAGCCACCCCGCCCTGTCGAGCAGCTTGAGGGTCTGGTGTTCGATGCCCGGGTAGAGTCGCGGGTTCTTGATCTCCAGAACCAGTTTCTGACCGTGGTGCGAGACACGGCGCATGTACTGCTCCAGCGTCGGTACGTGTTCGCCCGCGTACGCGGCGCCGAACCAGCTCCCCGCGTCCAGCCGGGCGATCTCCGCCGCGGTGAAGTCCCGGACTCTCCAGGGGGCGCGATCGGGATACAGCTCCTCCACATCGGTCGTGCGCTTCAGGGTCTCGTCGTGGATCACCACGAGCGTGCCGTCCTTGGTGCGCTGGACGTCGTTCTCGACCCAGTCGAAGCCGAGGCCGGCGGCCTTGTCGACGGCGGCGAGAGTGTTCTCGGGGGCGTAGGCGGAGGCGCCGCGGTGGGCGATGACCAGAGGTCTGGCGATCTCGGCGGCCCGCGCGGGTGCGGTCGGACAGCCGCTCGCGGCGATGGCGAGAAGCGCGGTGGTGGTGGCAGCTGCCGCGCGCGCGTACATGCGTGCTCCTGACGTCGTGCGGTCACAGACGGTCTCAGGGTGACAGCAGAGGGTCACGAGTCATGGCAGCGTGTGCCCACAAAATGAACGGAGTTGTCCAAGGACACTCACCAACACCGCACAGGTGGGTCAAGGACGTGATTCTTTGCCGGAAAGTCGTTCGAGCAATCCATCCGGGGACATACTCTCTGCCTCAACCCTCGCTGCTCACGCGGCCCATGGGGGCTGGGGGCAAACCAGAAAATTCCGGGACGCAACAGGGCGGGAGGGTAGCCGCGTATGCAGGGCACGGTCGACGGCTTCAGCTATGGACTCGTCACCCCGGTGGTGGCGTATCTCATGGCCTGCCTCGGTGGAGCGCTCGGTCTGCGCTGCACCACCAGGTCGCAGCTGGCCCGCCGTTCGAGACGGTCGGGCTGGCTCGCGCTGGGCGCCGCGGCGATCGGCTCCGGCATCTGGACCATGCACTTCATCGCGATGATGGGATTCTCCGTCAGGGAAACCCCCGTGCACTACGACAAGATGATGACCTTCGCGTCTCTCGCGGTTGCGATCCTGATGGTCGGCATCGGGATCTTCATCGTCGGCCACCGCGGCGCGACCGGAACGGCCCTCTTCACCGCGGGAGCCATCACGGGGCTGGGCATCGCCTCGATGCACTACCTGGGCATGGCCGGCATGCGGCTCAACGGAAAGCTCGAGTACAACACCTTCACGGTCTCCGCCTCGGTGGTGATCGCCGTCGTCGCGGCGACCACGGCCCTGTGGGCCGC
Source organism: Streptomyces cavernae (assembly GCF_004023625.1). GTDB lineage: Bacteria > Actinomycetota > Actinomycetes > Streptomycetales > Streptomycetaceae > Streptomyces > Streptomyces cavernae. Next base: position 171,601 of record NZ_RPDJ01000007.1, read on the forward strand.
GGGCCAGGTGCGCGGCTTCCTGTGGAGCGTCGGCGCCAGCCTCGTCATGGGTCTCGCCGTCAGCGGTATGCATTACACGGGGATGGCCGCCCTGAGCGTCCATCTCCACAGCACCGTCGACACCCCGACCGGCGACTCACCCGCCACCCTGCTCGCGCCCTTGATGATCGGCCCCCTGGCGTTCCTGATCCTCGCCGGCTTCGTGGTGATGGTCGACCCGATGATGGTCACGGGCGGGAGCGACCACAGGCGGCGCGCGGAGAAGCGTCCCGGAGTCGCCGCGCACACGGTCCCCGACCCGGGTCTGAGGCCTCCGCACCGCACGGGCCAGCCGTCCCGCGCCCACCGCTCGCGGACGCCCCAGAACTGGTAGCCGGCCCCGTTGTCAGTGCCGGGTCGTACCGTGGATGACATGCGGCCCGTATCCCACATCGAACGCACCATGGCGCCTTTCGAGGTCGTCAGCCCCTATCGGCCCAGCGGTGACCAGCCGACGGCCATCGCCGAGCTCGAGCAGCGCATCCGCGCAGGTGAGAAGGACGTCGTCCTGCTGGGTGCGACCGGTACCGGAAAGTCGGCCACCACCGCCTGGATGATCGAGAAGCTCCAGCGCCCCACGCTGGTGATGGCCCCGAACAAGACCCTGGCGGCCCAACTGGCCAACGAGTTCCGGGAGCTGCTGCCGAACAACGCGGTCGAATACTTCGTCTCGTACTACGACTACTACCAGCCCGAGGCGTACGTACCGCAGTCGGACACCTACATCGAGAAGGACTCCTCGATCAACGAGGAGGTCGAGCGGCTGCGCCACTCCGCGACCAACTCGCTGCTCACCCGACGAGACGTCATCGTGGTCGCCTCCGTCTCCTGCATCTACGGTCTCGGCACACCGCAGGAGTACGTGGACCGCATGGTCACGCTCAAGGTCGGCGACGAGCACGACCGGGACGAACTGCTGCGCCGCTTCGTCGACATCCAGTACACGCGCAACGACATGGCGTTCACCCGGGGCACCTTCCGGGTACGCGGGGACACCATCGAGATCTTCCCGGTCTACGAGGAGCTGGCCGTCCGCATCGAGATGTTCGGTGACGAGATCGAGGCCCTCTCCACGCTGCACCCGCTCACCGGCGAGGTCATCAGCGACGACCAGCAGCTGTACGTGTTCCCGGCCTCCCACTACGTCGCCGGCCCCGAGCGCATGGAGCGGGCCGTCAACGACATCGAGAAGGAGCTGGGGGAGCGCCTCGCCGAGCTGGAGAAGCAGGGCAAGCTCCTGGAAGCGCAGCGGCTGCGCATGCGCACCACGTACGACATCGAGATGCTCCGCCAGATCGGCTCCTGCTCGGGTGTGGAGAACTACTCGATGCACTTCGACGGCCGCTCGCCCGGTTCTCCGCCGAACACGCTGCTCGACTACTTCCCGGAGGACTTCCTCCTCGTCATCGACGAGTCGCATGTCACCGTCCCTCAGATCGGCGCCATGTACGAGGGTGACGCCTCCCGCAAACGCACCCTCGTGGACCACGGCTTCCGGCTGCCCTCCGCGCTGGACAACCGCCCGCTGAAATGGGAGGAGTTCCAGGGGCGTATCGGTCAGACCGTCTATCTGTCGGCGACCCCCGGGACGTACGAGCTCTCGCGCTCGGACGGGCAGGTGGAGCAGATCATCCGACCCACGGGCCTGGTCGACCCCGAGGTCGTGGTCAAGCCCACCGAGGGCCAGATCGACGACCTGGTGCACGAGATCCGGCGCCGCACCGAGAAGGACGAGCGCGTCCTGGTCACCACGCTCACCAAGAAGATGGCCGAGGACCTCACGGACTACTTCCTGGAACTGGGCATCCAGGTGCGCTACCTGCACAGCGACGTCGACACCCTGCGCCGCGTCGAGCTGCTGCGCGAGCTGCGCTCCGGCGAGTTCGACGTCCTGGTCGGCATCAACCTCCTCCGTGAGGGCCTCGACCTGCCGGAGGTGTCGCTGGTGGCGATCCTCGACGCCGACAAGGAGGGTTTCCTGCGCTCCGGCACCTCACTGATCCAGACCATCGGTCGCGCGGCGCGCAACGTCTCCGGCCAGGTCCATATGTACGCCGACAAGATCACCCCGGCGATGGAAAAGGCCATCGAGGAGACCAACCGCCGCCGGGAGAAGCAGATCGCGTACAACAAGGCGAAGGGCATCGACCCTCAGCCGCTCCGCAAGAAGATCAACGACATCGTGGCGCAGATCGCCCGTGAGGACGTCGACACGGAGCAGCTGCTCGGCACCGGCTACCGCAGAACGAAGGACGGCAAAGCCGCCAAGGCGCCGGTGCCCTCGCTCGGCGCCCATGCGGCGAAGGGCGCCAAGTCCGCGAAGGGCAAGGCCAAAGCCAAGGAGACGGTGCCCACGGACCGCCCGGCCGCCGATCTCGCCGAGCAGATCGAGGAAATGACGGAACGCATGCGTGCCGCCGCCGCCGACCTCCAGTTCGAGATCGCCGCCCGGCTGCGCGACGAGGTGTCGGAGATGAAGAAGGAACTGCGGCAGATGAGGGAGGCAGGCCTGGCCTGAGGGACGGCGTTCCAGCGGCGCCGTCGCCCCCGTGCGGGTCGTCCGTGCGGGGGCCACCGCGGGTCGGAGGCCCTGGCAGGGAGGGCCGGGGAGTCACCGTCCAGACGCGGTGTGTTGCAAGACCGACACAAAGTGCGAACCAGGGTTCGGCACCGTCAGTGCCCCTGCGTAGGGTTCTGAGCAACCGCACGTTCTGCGGCAACAGGGGACGGTTCGAGAGGGGATCGCGCGTGACGGTCAACATGACCAAGGGTCAGGCCATCAGTCTGCAGAAGAACGACGGAGGCGCCCTGACCGCGGTGCGCATGGGACTCGGCTGGCAGGCGGCCCCGCGGCGCGGCCTGTTCGGCTCGCGCACCCGCGAGATCGACCTCGACGCCTCCGCGGTGCTCTTCGCGGACAAGCAGCCGGTCGACGTGGTGTTCTTCCGCCACCTCGTCAGCGACGACGGCTCCGTACGGCACACCGGGGACAACCTCGTCGGCGGTGTGGGCCAGGGCGGCGACGACGAGGCGATCCTCGTCGACCTCTCCCGCGTGCCGGTCCACATCGACCAGATCGTCTTCACCGTGAACTCCTTCACGGGCCAGACGTTCCAGGAGGTGCAGAACGCCTTCTGCCGCCTGGTCGACGAGACCAACGGCCAGGAGCTGGCGCGCTACACGCTGGACGGCGGCGGCAACTACACCGCCCAGATCATGGCGAAGGTGCACCGTTCGGGAGGCGGCTGGCAGATGACGGCCCTCGGAACCCCGGCCAATGGCCGCACCTTCCAGGACCTGATGCCGGCGATGCTGCCGCACCTGTAGGCGCACCGGCACCGAACACAGGGACATCGACACAGGGGGACAGAGGCGATGACGGCCGAGCTGGTCCGGGGGCAGAACCATCCGCTTCCCCAGGCCCGTCTGGAGATCCGGGTTTCGGCCGGCACGCCGATCGTGGCCGGCGCCACGCTCGGCGACGAGCGCGGCCAAGTGCACGGCGTCGAATGGGTGGCCCACCCGGGCGCACCCTCGCTGCCCGGCCTCGAGGTCTCCAAGCAGGCCGCCGCCGACCACCGCCTGGCGGTCGACCTCGACGCCCTGCCGCAGGCCGTGCACCGGGTGAGCGTGCTGCTGGCCCTGCCGGTCGGTGTGGGCGGCGGTCCGGTGCGGTTCGGCGCGCACGCCGCCCCCTTCGTCGCGGTCACCGGACTCGACGGCTCCGAGGTCGCCAGCTACACCATCACCGGCCTGGAGTCCGAGTCCGCCGTCGTCGCCCTGGAGCTCTACCGCAGGCAGGGTGCCTGGAAGGTGCGCGCCGTCGGCCAGGGGTACGCGGGCGGCCTCGCGGCCATGCTCACCGACCAGGGCCTCGCCCAGGCGCAGCAGTTCGCGAGCACGATCAACGAAGCGGTGGCCCAGGGCATGGCCCGTTCCGTGGCGGCACCTCCGCCGCGTACTCCGGAGTCGGACCGCGCACGGCACGCCGGCGCACAGGGCGCCTCGGGGCACGCCGTGCCACAGGCGGGATACCCCGGCGGCCAAGGAGCACCTCAAGGCGGCTACCCAGCGGGAACGGGCCCCCAGATGGGCCTGCCGGGCGCCCCCGGGCAGGGAGCCGGCCAGGGAGCCCCGCAGCCCGGCTACCCGGGAGGGCACCCGGCATCCGACCCGGGCGCCGTCAGCCCGCCGCCCGTGCCCGGCGGCGGCATCAACTACAGCCACCCCGGCCGGCAGACCGCGGCCCCTCCGCCGCCCCCGCCGACCGCGCCCCCGGCCCAGCCCGGACAGCCCGCCCAGCCCGTGGCGGGCGACGCGACCGGCTGGTCCATGGAGGAGCGGCTCTACAACCAGGTGTGGGGCATGTTCGAGGACCTCGCCCGCACCACGGCCGCGTATCGCAGCGCGGTGGACTTCGCCGAGTCCCGTATGGAGCAGGAGCTCGACAAGATCCTCTCCGACCCGCGCAGCCGGATCGGCGGCCAGGGAGACGCCGCCCGCGAGGCGGCCCGCGCCAAGCGGACCCAACTCGTCGACCAGGCCCGGGCGGCCCTCGACCGAGACCTCGCGCAGCTCACCGCCGAGGCCGATGTCGTGGAGCCCGCGCTGCCGCCGGCCTTCGCGAGCTGGGACAACCCGGTCTGGCACGCCTACCGGGTCCCGATGGAGATACCGATGGCGTTGCGCCTGGGCGATCTACGGCTGCCCGAGAGCGGTGGGCTGAGCATCCCGATGCTGGTGCGGCTCCCGCTGGAACGGGGTCTGTGGATCGACAGCGGGCGCTCGGGTTCCACGGACGCCGTGCTCGTCGACTCGGACGAAACACGCCGACTGGCCATGACCACCGCAGTGGCGCACGCGGCGCGGCTCCTCGCGGTCTACCCGGCGGGCGAGTTCACGGTGCACGTCATCGACCCGGCGGGCTCGGGTGCGGACGCGCTGGCGCCGCTGGTGCGGTCCGGGGTGCTGGCCGGTCCGCCCGCCGCGGGGGCGGCGGGCGTCACGGACGTGCTGGCCCGGCTCACCCAGCGTGTCGACCTGGTGCAGATGGCGGTCCGCGGGGGCGCGGCCGACTCGCTGCCGCCGGGTTTCGACACGTCCGAACAACTGCTGATCGTCAATGACTTCCCGCACGGCTTCGACGACCGCGCGGTGACCCAGCTGCGCTATCTCGCGGACGAGGGCCCCGCCGTCGGCGTGCATCTGATGATGGTCGCCGACCGAGAGGAAGCCTCCGCGTACGGGCCGTTGCTCGACCCGCTGTGGCGTTCGCTCCTGCGACTCACCCCGCTTCCCGACGATCACCTCGCCGACCCCTGGGTGGGTCATGCCTGGACGTATCAGCCGTCGCTCGTGCCGGCCGGCAGCGAGGTGCTGCAGCTGGTGCTCACCCGGGTCGCCGAGGCCCGGCGGCCCTGGAACCACTGACCCACGGCGGTCGGCAACCTCTCCACCAAGACCTTGCAAAGTGCTCTGAGCTGGCAATTTGGAGCTTCTTTTACCTAAACCTTTACCATTCCTTGGTGATTGGGGTACTGTCTTTCTCACGGAGGGGAGTACTCCTACGTGTTGCGGCGCACCCGTCAATACGGATCCGGCTGGATCCCGGGGCGTCGGCCCGAGGACACCGGGCGCATTCCGCGCCCCGGCCGTCCCGGGTGGAAGAGACCTCCGGTGGCGACGACGCTGACATTTGCCGTTACGTACTGCCGGAGGCGCAGTGGATGTTTCGATGGCCCTTTGGGCCGTGACTGTTCTGGGGCTGGCCGCGCTCATCGCGGTCGACTTCTTCATCGGCCGCAAGCCCCATGACGTGTCGATCAAGGAAGCAGGGATCTGGACCGTCGTCTGGATCGTGCTGGCCGCTCTCTTCGGGCTGGGCCTGCTCGTGTTCGCCGGCGGACAGCCCGCCGGGGAGTTCTTCGCCGGCTTCATCACCGAGAAGTCGCTGAGCGTCGACAACCTCTTCGTGTTCGTCCTCATCATGGGGAAGTTCGCGGTCCCCTCGCAGTACCAGCAGCGCGTACTGCTCGTCGGTGTGCTCATAGCGCTCGTGCTGCGCGCGATATTCATCGCGGCCGGTGCCGCGATCATCGCCAGCTTCGCGTGGGTGTTCTACATCTTCGGCGCGTTCCTGATCTGGACCGCGTGGAAGCTGATCCAGGAGGCCCGAGCCGACGAGCCGGAGGAGGAGTACGAGGAGAACAAGCTCCTCAAGGCGGCCGAGCGGCGGTTCGGCGTGGCCGACCGGTATCACGGCACCAAGCTGTGGATCGAGCAGAACGGCAAGCGCGTGATGACGCCGATGCTGGTCGTGATGCTGGCCATCGGCACCACCGACGTGCTCTTCGCGCTCGACTCCATCCCGGCGATCTTCGGTCTGACGCAGGATCCGTACATCGTCTTCACGGCCAACGCGTTCGCGCTGATGGGTCTGAGGCAGCTGTACTTCCTCATCGGCGGTCTGCTGAAGAAGCTGGTCCACCTCAGCTACGGCCTGTCGATCATCCTGGGCTTCATCGGCGTCAAGCTGGTGCTGCACGCGCTGCACGAGTCGGGTGTCCACGTCCCGGAGATCTCCATCCCGGTCTCGCTGGGCGTCATCTGCACCGTCCTGATCGTCACCACGATCACCAGCCTGATGGCCTCCAGGAAGCAGGCCGCGACCGAGCAGGGTGGACAGCCCGCGGAAGCGGAGGGGACGCAGAAGGACAGCATCGACGTGAAGTAGGCACAGCGCCGACGGTCACATGACCCGGTTGGGCCGCCCCTCGGGGCGGCCCAGCGTGTGTGCCACGCGGCGGACCTCACGTCGGCTCGGGCTCCGGCTGCGCGGCGACCACGGTCGGCACCGGCCGGGTCTCCGGCAGCAGGGCGAAGCACGCCAGGCTCAGCAGCCCGATCGCCGTCAGATACGCGGCCACGCCCCACGGCACCCCGGGCCCCTCGGCCACCGCGGTCGCCACGATCGGCGTGAGCGCCCCGCCCAGCACCCCGCCCAGGTTGTAGCCCACCGCGGCGCCCGTACAGCGCACCCGGGGCTCGTACAGCTCGGGCAGATACGCGGCGATCACCGCGAACATCGTGATGAACGCGATCATCGCGACCACGAAACCCAGGAACATCAGCAACGGCTCACCGGTCGACAGCAGTCCGATCATCGGGAACATCCACAGCGTGGTGGCGGCGGAGCCCACGAGACACAGTGGGCGCCGACCGTAGCGGTCGCCGAGGACCGCCATCAGCGGCGTCAGAGCGCCCTTCACGACCACGGCCGCCATGATGCAGGCCAGCATGACCGTGCGGCTCAACCCGAGCCGTTCCACGCCGTACGCCAGGGACCAGGTCGTCACCGCGTAGAACACGGCGTAACCGATGGCGAGTCCGCCGGCGGTCAGCAGAACGAGCCGCCAGTGGCCGCGCACCACTGCGGCGAGCGGCACCCGCACGGGCCGCTCGATCCCCAGGAAGTCGGGGCTCTCCGCGAGCGAACTGCGCAGCCACAGCCCCGCCGCCGCGAGCACCCCCGCGGCCCAGAACGGCACCCGCCACCCCCAGGACGCGAACTGGGCCTCCGAGAGCGTCGCCGACAGGCCCAGCATCACGCCGTTGGCGAGCAGGAATCCCACCGCCGGGCCGATCTGCGGGAAGCTCGACCACAGCCCGCGCCGATCGGCGGGCGCGTGCTCCGTGGTCAGCAACACGGCCCCGCCCCACTCACCGCCGAGTCCGAGACCCTGCAGAAAGCGCAGCACCAGCAGGAGTACGGGAGCGGTCACACCGATCGCGTCGTACGTCGGAACGCAGCCGACGGCGACGGTCGCCGCGCCGGTCAGCAACAGGGAGACGACCAGGACCGGCCGCCGTCCGTGCCGGTCCCCGATGTGCCCGAACAGCACGGAACCGAGCGGCCGGGCCACGAAGCCCACCCCGAACGTCGCGAAGGCCGCGAGGGTGCCCGCGACCGGGGAGAACGTGGGGAAGAACAGCGGTCCCAGGACCAGGGCGGCCGCGGTCCCGTAGATGAAGAAGTCGTAGAACTCGATGGCCGTCCCGGCGAGCGAGGCCGTCGCCAGCCGGAACATGGAGGGTCTTCTCACGGACCGTGCATCGCGCATGCCGCGACAACTACCCACCGTGATCGACGGTTACGGGGGCGTGCGGGGGCGCGTACGAGATCAGTAGGTGACGGTCACGCGCCGGGCCGCGCCGTCCACGCGGACCAGTCCTCCATAGGGGATGACGAGTTGGGGGTCCGTGTGACCGAAGTCCACGTCGAAGACGACCATCGTCTCCGGGGCGTACCTGTCCACGGCCCGCAGCACGGCCTCCCGCTGGTCCCGCGCGTAACGCAGCCTCGCCTCGGTGTCGTTGGGCCTGTCGAAGGACCATCGCTTGGGGCGGCCCCACAGCAGGGCCGGGAAAGCGCCGAGCAGTCCCCGTTCACCCATGCTGCGCAGGATCCGGAACACTTCGTCGGCGCCGGGCATGTCCTCGGAAGTCTCCAGGAACAGCACTCCGCCCGCGGATTCGTCGACGATCTCCCGGTCGGCCATCAGCAGCCAGGACAGAATCTCGATGTTGCCGCCCCAGGAGCGGCCCTCCACCACCCGCTCGGGGCCGTGCCACGTCCAGCCGGTGCCCTCCTCCGTGGGCGGCTCCGAGGCAAAGCTCTCCGGGTCCTCCCAGGGCAGGTCCACATCCCGGAACCGCTCCGCGGGCCGCAGTTCGTACGGTCCCGACGAGAACAGCGCGGCCCGCAGGGAGTCGGCGGTGAGCGGGGCCATGGCTCCCGGGCGGCCCAGTTCGCACATGACGGTCGCGCCGTGGTAACCGACGATCCCGCTGGTGCGCAGGTACGCCAGCAGGTTGGTGTTGTCGCTCATACCGAAGAACGGCTTCGGGTTGGCCCGCAGCAACTCCCGGTCGAGGAACGGCAGCACCGTGATCTGGTCGTCTCCGCCGATGCTCGCGATCACCGCCTTCACGGTCGGATCGGCGAAGGCCGCGTGGATGTCGTCGGCACGCGCCCGTGGGCTCGCGCCCATCACCCGGGTCGCCGGATACTCGACCGGTTCGAGCCCGAACTCCTTCCGCAGCCGCTCGAGTCCCAGTTCGTACGGGAGCGGAAAGAGCCCCGGCAGCCCGGCGGACGGGGAGATCACCGCGATACGGTCCCCGGGCGCGGGCTTGGGCGGGTACACCGGTACGGGTAACGCGCTTGTCATGAGCGGAGCCTACGGCCCGCTCACGTGTCGTCGCACCGTGATAAACCGGAGCTACGAACACAGCCTTCGAGCCTGTGCACATGGCTCGGGCCACAGGACCGGAGGAACAGTGCCCCGCACTCTCGCCAACGCCCCCATCATGATCCTCAACGGGCCCAACCTGAACCTGCTCGGCCAGCGCCAGCCCGAGATCTACGGCTCCGACACGCTCGCCGACGTGGAGGCGCTGTGCGCGAAGGCTGCGGCGGCACACGGCGGCACGGTGGACTTCCGCCAGTCCAACCACGAGGGGGAACTGGTCGACTGGATCCACGAGGCACGGCTGAACCACGTCGGCATCGTGATCAACCCCGGCGCCTACTCCCACACTTCCGTCGCGATTCTGGATGCCCTCAACACCTGTGACGGGCTGCCGGTGCTGGAGGTCCACATCTCCAACATCCACAAGCGGGAGGAGTTCCGCCACCACTCCTACGTCTCCCTGCGCGCCGACGGGGTCATCGCCGGATGCGGGGTGCAGGGGTACGTGTTCGGCGTCGAGCGGGTGGCGGCGCTGGCGGGGGTGGCGTCGGCGGACGCTTGACGGGCGGTGGGTGTCGCTCGGCCTGCGGGTGATGGTGGGCCCTGTGGACGGTGGCGACCACCGGGTGGCGGCGGCACCGCACGCAAGGCCGGCCGCCACCGCGGCGGGGCCGCCGGCCGAGGGCGGGGATCGGAGAGGCCGACGGCCCACCGCGCAGGAGCCGTCATCCTGTGCGGTACTGAACCAAGTTGAGCGCGCAACCGTCTGCGCGGGGAGCGCGTGCGGGGCGCCAACGTGTGCGCTCGTTTCACACGGGGCGCGCGACCGCGCGGGGACTTCCGCGCCCGCACGCCGATCGCCGGGGCGGGTGAGGACCGCGGGAGCACTGACCGGTGCGTGGGGCCGGGGTGCCGGGCCCGGGACCGGGAGCCTGGGCCTGGCCCTTCGGCGGGTCGAGGTAGGGCGTTGTGCGGCTACCAGCCCCGCGCGCGCCACTCCGGAAGCTGCGGTCGTTCCGCGCCCAGCGTGGTGTCGTTGCCGTGGCCGGGGTAGACCCAGGTCTCGTCGGGCAGCACGGCGAAGATCTTGGTCTCCACGTCGTGCAGCAGACTGGCGAAGGCGTCCGGGTCCTTGCGGGTGTTGCCGACGCCCCCCGGGAACAGACAGTCCCCGGTGAACACGTGCGGGTGTCCATGCGGGTCGTCGTAGACCAGGGCGATCGAACCCGGAGTGTGGCCCACCAGGTGGCGGGCGGTGAGCTCCACGCGTCCCACCCGGATCACATCGCCGTCCGAGACGAGGACATCGGTCGCTACGGGGATGCCCTCGGCGTCGTCGCGGCCCGCGTAGGTGCGCGCGCCCGTGGCCGCCACCACCTCTTCGAGCGCCTGCCAGTGGTCGCCGTGCCGGTGCGTGGTGACGACGGACGCGATGCCGTCGTCACCAATCAGCCGCAGCAGCGTCTCGGGCTCGTTGGCCGCGTCGATCAGCAGTTGCTCGTCGGTGGCCCGGCAGCGCAGCAGATAGGCGTTGTTGTTCATGGGGCCGACCGCGACCTTCGAGATCATCAGGTCCTTCAGCTCATGCACATCCGCAGGGCCGCCGACCGTCACCGCTCCGCTGTACGTCATACCGGTCACCCTATAGCGAGCGAAGGACCGGTCACCCTACAGCGGGGGAAGGACGGGGAGAGGGCCGCCGTGGGTGGTCAGCGCCGATCCGTCGCGCCGGCCTGCGAGCCAGCCCAGCAGGTCGGGTGCGGGCCCCGTCACCGTGATCGCGGGTTCGCCCGCCCGGCCCGTGCGCCACGCGCGCGTGCCGTCCGTCAGGCGCACCGGGGCCACCCCCGCGCCGAGGCTCCCGCTGAAGCGGTCGGCGAGGAAGGTGATCTCCCGCTCGGTGAACTCCTCGGGCAGGTCCTCCAGCTCGTAGCCGATGCCGAGGTCCGCGTGATGGATCTCGATCTCGATCCAGCGCCGGAAGGGCAGGCGCGAGGCAGTGTCGGTGACGCCGTTGCGCAGTTCCACCGTGCGGGACCAGTCGGCGTAGGCGGACGTCGTCTCCTGGAAGCGTGCCGCGCTCTCCCGCAGGTCGGCGAGGTGTGCCTCGAGCGGGCGGGACGCGTCACGTTCGATCTCGGCGTCCCGGGCGCCTTCCGAGGAGTACATGGGCCGCCCCCGGAGGACGTTCACGAGCGCGTCCGCGTTGCGGGCGAGGTGGGCGAGGACATGGCCGCGGCTCCAGCCGGGCAGCCGGGACGGCCCGGCGGCCGCCGCGTCGTCGAGTTTCGCGGCTGCGGTCAGCAGCCGCTCGGTCGCGTCACGTACAGACGCCAGGTCGCGCACATGATCGTTCATGGCGCCGACGATAGTCCCGCCACCCGATCGGGTGAAGGTGGCTCACCCCGACCCTAAATCGAAAGTGCGTGCTATAGGCTCGGTCGAGGCGTCGGGCATGCTGGGTGGTCCGGGATTGTTCTCATCCACCGGGATTGTTCTCATCCAATGGGAAACCAGACCGGCGCTGTCAGTGGGTCCCCCTAGTCTGTGAAGGACGGGGGCCTCGCCCCTGTCACATCTCCCAAGAAAGGTGCGGACCGGCGTGGCCGACCGTCTCATCGTCCGTGGCGCGCGCGAGCACAATCTCAAGAATGTCTCGCTCGACCTCCCGCGTGACTCGCTCATCGTCTTCACGGGCCTGTCCGGGTCGGGCAAGTCCTCGCTGGCGTTCGACACGATCTTCGCCGAGGGCCAGCGGCGCTACGTGGAGTCGCTCTCCTCGTACGCCCGGCAGTTCCTCGGCCAGATGGACAAGCCGGATGTCGACTTCATCGAGGGCCTCTCCCCGGCGGTCTCCATCGACCAGAAGTCGACCTCGCGCAACCCGCGCTCCACGGTCGGCACCATCACCGAGGTCTACGACTACCTGCGCCTGCTGTTCGCCCGCATCGGCAAGCCGCACTGCCCCGAGTGCGGCCGGCCCATCTCGCGCCAGTCGCCGCAGGCCATCGTCGACAAGGTTCTGGAACTGCCGGAGGGCAGCCGCTTCCAGGTGCTGTCGCCGCTGGTACGTGAACGCAAGGGCGAGTTCGTCGACCTCTTCGCCGACCTCCAGACCAAGGGCTACAGCCGCGCCCGGGTCGACGGGCAGACGATCCAGCTGACCGAGCCGCCGAAGCTGAAGAAGCAGGAGAAGCACACCATCGAGGTGGTCGTCGACCGCCTCACCGTCAAGGACAGCGCCAAGCGCCGGCTGACCGACTCCGTGGAGACCGCGCTCGGCCTCTCCGGCGGAATGGTCGTGCTCGACTTCGTCGACCTCCCCGAGGACGACCCCGAGCGCGAGCGCATGTACTCGGAGCACCTGTACTGCCCGTACGACGACCTGTCCTTCGAGGAGCTCGAACCCCGCTCCTTCTCCTTCAACTCGCCCTTCGGAGCCTGCCCCGAGTGCACCGGTATCGGTACGCGCATGGAGGTCGACCCCGAGCTGATCGTCCCCGACGAGGAGAAGTCCCTCGACGAGGGCGCCATCCACCCCTGGTCGCACGGCCACACCAAGGACTACTTCGGCCGCCTCATCGGCGCCCTCGCCGACGCACTGGGCTTCCGCACCGACATTCCCTTCGCGGGTCTGCCGCAGCGCGCGAAGAAGGCGCTGCTGTACGGCCACAAGACGCAGATCGAGGTGCGTTACCGCAACCGCTACGGCCGCGAGCGGGTTTACACGACCCCCTTCGAAGGGGCGGTGCCCTTCGTGAAGCGGCGGCACAGCGAGGCCGAGAGCGACGCGAGCCGCGAGCGCTTCGAGGGCTATATGCGGGAAGTGCCCTGCCCCACCTGTGAGGGCACGCGCCTGAAGCCGATCGTCCTGGCGGTCACCATCATGGAGAAGTCGATCGCCGAGGTCTCCGCGATGTCCATCAGTGACTGCGCGGACTTCCTGGGCGAGCTGAAGCTCGACGCACGCGACAAGAAGATCGCCGAGCGGGTGCTGAAGGAGGTCAACGAGCGGCTGCGGTTCCTGGTCGACGTCGGCCTGGACTACCTCTCCCTGAACCGCGCGGCCGGCACCCTCTCCGGCGGCGAGGCCCAGCGCATCCGCCTGGCCACCCAGATCGGCTCCGGCCTGGTCGGCGTCCTCTACGTCCTCGACGAGCCCTCCATCGGCCTGCACCAGCGCGACAACCACCGGCTGATCGAGACGCTGGTCCGCCTCCGTGACATGGGCAACACGCTGATCGTCGTCGAGCACGACGAGGACACCATCAAGGTCGCCGACTGGGTCGTCGACATCGGCCCCGGCGCCGGTGAGCACGGCGGCAAGGTCGTGCACAGCGGCCCGCTGACGAAGCTGCTGGCCAACGCGGAGTCGGTGACGGGGCAGTACCTGTCCGGCAAGAAGTCCATCGCCCTACCGGACATCCGCCGCCCCGCCGACCCCTCCCGCAGGCTCACGGTGCACGGAGCCCGCGAGAACAACCTCCAGGACATCGACGTGTCGTTCCCGCTGGGGGTGCTCACGGCCGTCACCGGTGTCTCCGGATCCGGCAAGTCCACGCTGGTCAACGACATCCTGTACACGCACCTGGCGCGCGAACTGAACGGTGCCCGCAGCGTTCCCGGCAGGCACACGCGCGTGGACGGCGACGACCTCGTCGACAAGGTCGTCCACGTCGACCAGTCGCCCATCGGACGCACCCCGCGGTCCAACCCGGCGACGTACACCGGAGTCTTCGACCACGTTCGCAAGCTGTTCGCGGAGACCACCGAGGCGAAGGTGCGCGGCTACCAGCCGGGCCGGTTCTCCTTCAACGTCAAGGGCGGTCGCTGCGAGAACTGCTCCGGTGACGGCACCATCAAGATCGAGATGAACTTCCTGCCGGACGTGTACGTCCCCTGCGAGGTCTGCCACGGGGCGCGCTACAACCGGGAGACGCTGGAGGTCCACTACAAGGGCAAGTCCATCGCCGAAGTCCTGGACATGCCGATCGAGGAGGCACTCGGGTTCTTCGAGGCGGTGCCCGCGATCTCCCGCCATCTGAAGACGCTCAACGACGTCGGCCTGGGGTACGTCCGCCTCGGTCAGCCCGCGCCGACGCTCTCCGGCGGTGAGGCGCAGCGCGTGAAGCTCGCGAGCGAACTGCAGAAGCGGTCCACGGGACGCACGGTGTACGTGCTGGACGAGCCGACCACCGGTCTGCACTTCGAGGACATCAGCAAGCTGATCTCGGTGCTGTCCGACCTGGTCGACAAGGGCAACACGGTCATCGTCATCGAGCACAACCTCGACGTCATCAAGACCGCCGACTGGGTCGTCGACATGGGGCCCGAGGGCGGCAGCGGCGGTGGCCTCGTCATCGCCGAGGGCACCCCGGAGCAGGTCGCCGCGGTACCGGCCAGCCACACCGGCAAGTTCCTGCGCGAGATCCTCGGCGCCGAACGGATCAGTGACGCGGCCTCCGTCAAGGCCCCGCGCAAGACCACCGCAAGGAAGGCCGTGCCTGCCGGCCGGGCGACCGCGAAGAAGACGGTGAACAACACGGTCGCCAAGAAGGTCCCCGCGCAGAAGACCACGCGGGCACGCAAGGCCTGAGGAGGCGCTGCGCCGCGGGCGGACAAGCCGCGCCCGCGGCGCAGCGCCTTCTTCACCGTTACGGTAGGTGCCCTGGCGATCTCAAGGCTCAAGGAGCCGACGAAAGCGCGGCCGCCCGCGCCGCTGCCGGGGCGGTGCCGTGCTTCCGCGGGCCCGCGGACGTGGCGGTGGCCGTGCCGGTGGCGCCGGCAACGGTGGCAACCACCTGAGCGTCCTAAGCCAGTTCGGAGGCGTACGGCGGCTCCGCGCCCGCCCGTGAACAGGTGATCGCCGCCGCGCGCGCGGCCAGCCGCAGCAGTTCGCCCCAGCCCGTGGCGCCCAGCCCGGTCAGGGCTTCGGCGGAGAGCGCGTCTCGGGTGGCCAGGCCGTGCAGCAGCGCCGCGTTCACTGTGTCGCCGGCGCCGATGGTGTCCACCACGTCGACCCGTTCACCGGGGACGGTGTACTCGGTCCCGTCCCGGGTGAACGCGGTCAGTCCGTCGCCGCCCCGGGTGACCACTACGGCCGCCGGTCCGGCCGCCAGCCACTCGCGCGGCGAACCGCCCAGCCACTGGGCGTCCTCCTGGGAGAGCTTGAGCAGCGAGACCGAGGGGAGCCAGCTCTTGAAACGGGCCCGGTAGGCGTCGGCGTCCGGGATCAGACCGGCCCGGATGTTGGGGTCCAGCGCCGTGAACAGACCTCGCGCGGAAGCACCGCGCATCAGTTCCTCGTACGCGGTCGCGCCCGGTTCGAGGACGAGCGAGCACGTGCCGAAGGACACCGCCCGCGCTCCGGTGGGGAGTCCGCCCACCCCGCCGTCGAAGAGCCGGTCGGCCGTGCCGTCGACGTAGAAGGAGTAGCGTGCGGAGCCGTCCGCTCCGATCGACGCGACCGCCAGCGTCGTCGGTTCCCCGCCGCGCTGTACCTGCGTGACGTCGACACCCGCCGCGCGCAGCCCGTCGAGCAGGGCATCACCGAAGGCGTCGTGGGAGACGCGGGAGCAGAAGGCAGTGGGGGAGCCGAGGCGGCCGAGGGCCACGGCGGTGTTGTAGGGGCCGCCGCCCAGGCGCGGACTCAGCGCGGCGAGCGCGCCCGCTCCCTGCGGTACCAGGTCGATCAGGGCCTCACCGGCTACGACGATCACGAGACGGTTCCTTTCCCGGAGCAGCCGCACGACGTGCGGTGGACGAAGGTGCAGGGCAGCCGGAGAGTGCGGGAGGGGCGGCCGGGGGCGGCCAGCCGGTCCAGCAGGAGCCGGACGGCCTCGGCGCCGATCTCCCGGCTGGGCTGGGAGACCGCGGTGAGCCGGGGCTCGAACAGGTCTGCCCAGGAGAAGTCGTCGAAGCAGCAGAGCGCCACGTCACCGGGAACCGACAGGTTCCGCTCACGCAGCGCGCGCAGGGCGCCGATCGTCATCGTGTTGTTGGCGGTGATCAGCGCGGTGGGCGGGGCGGTGCCGGAGAGCAGGGCACGGGTCGCGCGCTCGGCCGACTCCGCCTCGGAGTTGCCGGGCGCCACCAGGTCCTCGTCGTAGGGCAGCCCGGCGGCGGCGAGACCGCGCCGGTAGCCTGCGGTCCGCTCGGTCGTGGTGCTCAGCCCGGGCAGTCCCGCGACCAGACCGATCCGCCGGTGCCCGGCCTCCGCGAGGTGTCCCACGAGCCGCACCACCGGCTCGGTGTTCTCCGCGCCGACCTGATCGAAACGGAATCCCGTCCCGTCGTCGGCTTCGATTCGGTCGGCTGAGCCTCGGTCGGCTTCGTCCCGGCCGGCTTCGTCCGTCCCGCCTACCAACCGGTCGACGAACACCGTCGGTACCGCGTGGCGTGCCAGGTAGCCGAGCAGTTCGTCCGGCTCCGGCGAGGGAGCCACGATCATGCCGTCGACACGGCGCTCGTGGAGCAGTTGGACGACCGTGCGCTCATGCCGGGGGTCGTCGTGCGGATCGGCGATCAGCAGACTGTAGCCGTGCCGCAGGGCCCCGGCCTCCACACCCTGGAGGATCTCCGTGAAGTAGGGATTGCTGATCGCCGAGACCGCCAGGCCGATGGACCGCGTCCGGGAGGTGACCAGGGAGCGGGCGAGGGTGTTGGGCGTGTAGCCGAGCTCGTCGATCGCGTCGAGCACCGCCCGGCGGGTGTCCGGCAGCACCCGGCGGGTGTCGTTGAGGACGTGCGAGACCGTCGCGACGGACACACCCGCGCGCCGGGCCACATCGGCCATGGTGGCCATCCGAACCTGTTCCTCTCGACGCGGGAAGGCCTCGGGAAGTCCCCGCCGACCTCGGGAAGCCCTGACAACCTCAGGAGATCCCTGACGACCTCGGGAAGCCCCCCACTTCCACCGACCTCAGGAAGTCCCTGACGACCTCGGAAGCCCCCGTGGACGGCCGTCGCACGACAGGCGTCGGGAAGCCTCGGTGCAGTCGACGGGAACGTACCTCATCCGGGGCCGGACGTAAACGCTTGCGCAAGCGTTTACGTCATCACCTGGTCCCTCGGACCTCATTTCGTCACCGAGCCATGTCCCGACGCCCCGACGCCCCGACGCCCCGACGCACCGACGCCCTGGCGTCCCGACGCCCCAGCGTCCAGGCGTCCCGGCGTCACTCCCACTCCCACGCGATCCCGACCATCCCCGACCGCACCCGTGGTTCCACCAGGTGCACCGAGTGGTGCGGCCCGCTAAGCGGCAGTTCCTGGCGGCCGCTGCGCGGGGCCGCCGCCGAGTGCTGGGTGAAGCGGTGGCAGCGCAGCGGGAGGGCCTCCTCGGCGAAGCTGACCTGCAGCGCGTACTGGCCGCCCGCGAGGCCGAAACCGCGTACGTACTCGCTCGAGGGCCCGGCCGTGCCGTCCTCGAAGCAGTAGCGGAACAGAAAGGTGTCGCCCGCCCGCAGCCGGGTGCCGAAGAGCAGTTCGGCCACGACCACCCCGGTCTCCGCGTGCCAGCGCACCCGCCCGGTACGGCAGTTCTCCAGCGCGCGCACCGTCATGCCGTCGGGCGCGCAGCCCGGGTCGCCGTGGTGGACGGCCACGTACCGGTCCACACCGTCCCGCGCGGCGCGCACGATGTGATGGGAGTCCCGGGCGGCGAGCTCACGCCGCGGGCCGATGCGTACGTGCTCGTGGTGGCCGATGGTGTGCAGCCCGCCGTCCGGTGAGGCCTCCAACTCGGCGAGCAGTCGCTCCAGTACCCCGGAGGCCGCCACCAGGGAACGGTAGGAACGGGCCGGCCGCTCCGGACCGCAGCGTTCGTCGGGCCGTGCGAGCAGGCGTATCAGGGACTCGTCCGGCAGTTGGAGGATTTCCTCCAGGGCGCGTACGGCGCGCAGCGACTCGGGGCGCTGCGGACGCCGGGCGCCCTGCTGCCAGTAACTCAGGCTCGTCACGCCGACCTTGACGCCGTATCGCGTCAGATGGTGCTGGACGCGCTGCAGCGGCAGTCCACGGGCGGCGATCGCGGCGCGCAGCGCGACGTGGAAGGGGCCGCCTTCGAGAGCCGTCTCCAATTTCGGCAGGGCGGGGTCCGCGTGCTGTATGCCGTACCGCATGCAGGGGCCTTTCCGTTCTGGGTCCCAAGTCACCCCGCATTGAAGCGCTTTGATCGGTACCGGACAACATTCGGTGCCCGAGCGTGGCGATCTACCTGCCTCGCGGACCGGAAACAGGGGCATGTCCCGGGCGGGTGGCGTGATTCCGCATCCTCGTTGCCCGGTACGGCCGACCGCGGATTCCAGCAGGTCGGCGCGTCCGCGCCCCGGAGGAGCCCCCTTCCGGGAAACCGGACGCCGGGTTTCCGGAGGGCCGACCTCCGGGGTCCGCGGACATGGCCGAAACGGGGCGACGGGATCGGCGGAATGCACCGGGGGAGAGGCGCTGCCTGGTAAGGGGCGTACGGCTGGAGGAGCGCCCCTTACCGGCGCTCTCGCCCCGCCCCCGTCCCACCTCGGCCTCGCCCGCGGTTCGCCCGCACGGCGCCCCGAACCCGGCCCGTGATCCGGTGGGTATGGGCTGTCCACAGGGCCGCCGCACTGTCACTCCGCGCAAGTAGGGTGTGGACATGGCCGACCCCTCCAGCTACCGCCCCCAGCCGGGACAGATTCCCGACTCGCCCGGGGTGTACAGGTTCCGTGACGAGCACCGCCGGGTGATCTACGTCGGGAAGGCGAAGAGCCTGCGCAGCCGCCTGGCCAACTACTTCCAGGACCTCGCGGGCCTCCATCCGCGCACCCGCACCATGGTCACCACGGCCGCGTCCGTGGAGTGGACGGTGGTGTCCACGGAGGTCGAGGCGCTGCAGCTGGAGTACTCCTGGATCAAGGAGTTCGACCCCCGTTTCAACGTCAAGTACCGCGACGACAAGAGCTACCCCTACCTCGCGGTGACCATGAACGAGGAGTTCCCGCGCGTGCAGGTGATGCGCGGTCACAAGAAGAAGGGTGTCCGCTACTTCGGGCCGTACGCGCACGCGTGGGCGATCCGGGACACCGTCGACCTCCTGCTGCGCGTCTTTCCCGTGCGCACCTGCTCCGCCGGCGTCTTCAAGAACGCCGCGCGCACCGGCCGCCCCTGTCTGCTCGGCTACATCGGCAAGTGCTCGGCCCCCTGCGTCGGCCGGGTCTCCGCAGCGGAGCACCGCGAACTCACCGAGGAGTTCTGCGATTTCATGGCCGGCCGCACCGGCACGTACATCCGTCGTCTGGAGAAGCAGATGACCGAGGCGGCCGAGGAGATGGAGTACGAGCGGGCCGCCCGCCTCCGGGACGACATCGAGGCCCTGAAGCGGGCCATGGAGAAGAACGCGGTGGTGCTCGCCGACGCGACCGACGCCGATCTGATGGCGGTCGCGGAGGACGAACTGGAGGCGGCCGTACAGATCTTCCACGTCCGCGGCGGCCGGGTGCGCGGCCAGCGGGGCTGGGTCACGGACAAGGTGGAGGCCGTCACCACCGGCGACCTCGTCGAGCACGCGCTCCAGCAGCTCTACGGGGAGGAGACCGGCGACTCCGTCCCCAAGGAGGTGCTGGTCCCGGCGCTGCCCGACCCTCTGGAGCCGGTTCAGCAGTGGCTCACCCAGCGCCGCGGGTCCAACGTCTCCCTGCGCATACCGCAGCGCGGCGACAAGAAGGCCCTCATGGAGACGGTGCAGCGCAACGCCCAGCAGGCGCTCGTACTGCACAAGACCAAGCGCGCATCCGACCTGACCACCCGCTCGCGTGCCCTGGAGGAGATCGCCGACGCCCTGGAGCTGGACAGCGCGCCCCTGCGGATCGAGTGCTACGACGTCTCGCACCTCCAGGGCGACGACGTGGTGGCCTCCATGGTCGTCTTCGAGGACGGGCTGGCCAGGAAGAGCGAGTACCGGCGCTTCCAGATCAAGGGATTCCGGGGCCAGGACGACGTCCGCTCCATGCACGAGGTGATCACCCGCCGCTTCCGGCGCTACCTCGCGGAGAAGGAGCAGACCGGGGAGTGGACCGACGGCGAGAACCCGCTGACCGAGGACGACGGCCGTCCCAAGCGCTTCGCCTACCCGCCGCAGCTCGTCGTCGTGGACGGCGGACAGCCGCAGGTCGCGGCGGCCAAGAAGGCCCTGGACGAGCTGGGCATCGACGACATCGCCGTCTGCGGTCTGGCCAAGCGCCTCGAAGAGGTCTGGATGCCCGGCGAGGACGACCCGGTGGTGCTGCCCCGCACCAGCGAAGGGCTGTACCTTCTGCAGCGCGTGCGCGACGAGGCGCACCGCTTCGCGATCACCTACCAGCGCACCAAGCGGGCCAAACGGTTCCGGGCGAGCCCCCTCGACGACGTAGCGGGACTCGGTGAGACCCGAAAGCAGGCCCTGATCAAGCACTTCGGCTCGGTGAAGAGGCTGCGGTCGGCCACAATCGACCAGATCTGCGAAGTGCCCGGCGTAGGGCGCAAGACCGCGGAGACCGTCGCCGCGGCCTTCGCGCGGGCGGCCCCCACCGCACCCGCCGTGAACACAGCAACCGGAGAGATCATGGAAGACGACGAGCCCGAGACCACGGCGGGCACCCCGGAGGAGCCCGTCACCGCGGGCGCCCCGGACGAACCACGGGGGCAGGAGACATGAACGACCCAGAGGGCCACGAAGGCCGACAGCGTCCAGAGGGCCCCGAGCCCCCGAACGGCCGAGAACGACCGGAACGCCAAGAGCACGGAGCACAGGTGAGCAAGCCCATCGAATCACCCGGGGTACCCGAGGCGGCCATCCCCGAGCTGGTGATCATCTCCGGGATGTCGGGCGCCGGGCGGTCCACCGCCGCCAAATGCCTTGAGGACCTCGGCTGGTTCGTCGTCGACAACCTGCCGCCCGCGCTGATCCCCACCATGGTGGAGCTCGGCGCCCGCTCGCAGGGCAACGTCGCCCGGATCGCGGTCGTGGTCGACGTCCGCGGGCGCCGCTTCTTCGACAACCTCCGCGAGTCCCTCGCCGACCTGGACAGCCGCCATGTCACCCGGCGGATCGTCTTCCTGGAGTCCTCCGACGAAGCCCTCGTGCGGCGCTTCGAGTCCGTGCGCCGTCCGCACCCCCTCCAGGGCGACGGCCGCATCGTCGACGGCATCGCGGCCGAGCGCGAGCTGCTGCGCGAACTGCGCGGCGACGCCGACCTGGTGATCGACACCTCCAGCCTCAACGTGCACGAGCTGCGGGCCAAGATGGACGCCCAGTTCGCGGGGGAGGAGGAGCCCGAGCTTCGGGCCACCGTCATGTCCTTCGGCTTCAAGTACGGCCTTCCGGTCGACGCCGACCTCGTCGTGGACATGCGTTTCCTGCCCAACCCGCACTGGGTCCCGGAGCTGCGCCCGTACACCGGTCTCAACGAGGAGGTGGCCGCGTACGTCTTCAACCAGCCCGGCGCCAAGGAGTTCCTCGACCGGTACTCCGAACTGCTCCAGCTCGTCGCCGCGGGCTACCGCCGCGAGGGCAAGCGATATGTGACCATCGCCGTTGGCTGCACCGGCGGCAAGCACCGCTCCGTCGCCACCTCGGAGAAGCTCGCCGCGCGCCTCGCCGCCCAGGGTGTGGAGACGGTCGTCGTCCACCGGGACATGGGCCGCGAATGACCAGACGCTCCCTGCGGCTGAGCACGCTGCGGCGCGTCGCTCCCGAGGGCCGCGGCGGCCGGGTGCGCCGTCGTGGCACCCAGCCCAAGGTCGTCGCCCTCGGCGGCGGCAGGGGCCTGTCCGCCTCCCTGGCGGCCCTGCGCCGCATCACCGGTGATCTCACCGCGGTCGTCACGGTCGCCGACGACGGCGGCTCCAGCGGACGCCTGCGCGACGAGCTGGGCGTGCTGCCGCCCGGCGACCTGCGCAAGGCGCTGGCCGCGCTGTGCGGCGACGACGACTGGGGACAGACCTGGGCCCGGGTCATCCAGCACCGCTTCCAGTCCAAGGGCGACCTGCACGAACACGCGGTCGGCAATCTGCTGATCGTCGCCCTGTGGGAGCAGCTCGGCGATCACGTACAGGCGCTCGACCTGGTCGGCAAACTGCTGGGCGCCCACGGCCGGGTGCTTCCGATGTCCGCCGTACCTCTGCAACTCCAGGCACTGGTCAAAGGACACGACCCCGCCCGGCCCGACGAGATCGACACCGTGCGGGGCCAGGCCACGGTCGCGCTCACCCCGGGCGAGGTGCAGTCCGTGCACCTGGTGCCGAACAACCCGCCCGCCGTGCCCGAGGCCGTCGCCGCGGTCCTCGACGCCGACTGGGTGGTTCTCGGGCCCGGTTCCTGGTTCTCTTCCGTCATCCCCCATCTACTGGTGCCCGAGCTGCTGGACGCCCTCACGGAGACCAAGGCACGCCGCGTGCTCTCGTTGAACCTCGCCCCGCAGCCGGGCGAAACCGAAGGGTTCTCACCGCAGCGTCATTTGGAGGTTTTGGGACGACACGCCCCTAAACTCGCCCTGGACGTGGTGCTGGCCGACGAGGCCGCCGTGCCCGACCGCGAGTTGCTCACCGCAGCCGCCGAACGGTTCGGGGCCGCGGTCGAGCTGGCACCGGTGGCCCGGACCGACGGCTCCCCGACGCATGACCCGGAGCTGCTGGCCGCTGCGTACGACCGTATTTTTCGGATGCATGGAAGGATCGGCCCATGGCGATGACGGCAGCGGTGAAGGACGAGATCTCCCGTCTTCCCGTCACCCGGACCTGCTGCAGAAAGGCGGAGGTCTCGGCCATCCTGCGGTTCGCCGGCGGGCTGCACCTGGTGAGCGGACGGATTGTTATCGAGGCGGAGCTGGACACCGCGATGGCGGCGCGGCGGCTCAAACGGGACATCCTGGAGATCTTCGGTCATGCGTCCGAGTTGATCGTGATGGCCCCGGGCGGTCTGCGGCGCGGCTCGCGGTACGTCGTTCGGGTGGTGGCGGGCGGTGACCAGCTGGCCCGCCAGACGGGTCTGGTGGACGGCCGCGGCCGACCGATCCGCGGGCTCCCGCCGCAGGTGGTCTCGGGGGCCACCTGCGACGCCGAGGCCGCCTGGCGCGGAGCGTTCCTCGCCCACGGCTCGCTCACCGAGCCGGGCCGCTCGTCCTCCCTCGAGGTGACCTGCCCGGGCCCGGAGGCCGCGCTCGCGTTGGTCGGCGCGGCCCGCCGGCTGTCGATCGCCGCGAAGGCCCGCGAGGTACGGGGCGTGGACCGGGTCGTCGTACGGGACGGGGACGCGATCGGCGCCCTGCTGACCCGCCTCGGCGCGCATGAGTCGGTGCTGGCCTGGGAGGAGCGGCGGATGCGCCGGGAGGTGCGCGCCACGGCGAACCGGCTCGCCAACTTCGACGACGCCAATCTGCGCCGCTCGGCGCGGGCCGCCGTCGCGGCCGGCGCGCGGGTGCAGCGGGCGCTGGAGATCCTCGGCGAGGAGGTGCCCGAGCACCTCGCCGCGGCCGGCCGGCTGCGCATGGAGCACAAGCAGGCCTCCCTGGAGGAACTGGGCGCGCTCGCCGACCCGCCGCTGACCAAGGACGCGGTCGCCGGACGGATCCGAAGGCTGCTGGCCATGGCCGACAAGCGAGCCCAGGACCTCGGCATCCCGGGAACCGAGTCCAGCATCACCGAAGAGATGGCCGACAACCTCGTGGGCTGACGCCGCAGGGCTCGTGGGCCCGTGGGGCCGAAGGCGACTGCTCTTGTTGGCAGATGCCGCCGGGCTCTGAGGCCGATGCCGCCGGGCTCGTGGGCTGGGGCGACCGGTCTGGTTGGCTGACGGCGCCCGGGTTGTGGAGCTGACGCCGCAGGGCTCGTGGGCTGGGGCGACCGGTCTGGTTGGCTGACGGCGCCCGGGTTGTGGAGCTGACGCCGCAGGGCTCGTGGGCTGGGGCGACCGGTCTGGTTGGCTGACGGCGCCCGGGTTGTGGAGCTGACGCCGCAGGGCTCGTGGGCTGGGGCGACCGGTCTCGTTGGCTGACGCTGCCGGGTTCTGGCTGACGTCGCCGGGTTCGTTGGCTGATGAGGACCGGGCCCTGAGGCCGATGCCCCAGGCTCCTGGGCCGACGTCGTCGTTGGGAGAAACCTCTCGGGCTGACTCCACGGACATGGGCCAGAACGGCGGACAACACGGGGCTGAAAACGCCGACAACCGGCCAAAGATCACCGGGATCGGAAGTCCTGTCGGGTACAACGGGGTCCCTCACCAGGAACAAGTCGCCGTCGCCCAGCCGGCGGCGGCGACTTCCTGCCACCCCACCCCCGGAAGGCCGTGTTGACATGATCATGAGGTCCTATGAGCCTTTCGTCTGGCGTAGAAGTGCCGGACAACTACAAGGGGGGCTCATGAGACGAAGAGCGAGATCCGTTCTTGTCACGGGCGCGCTCATCCTCGGTACGGCGGCGGTCGCACCCGTCGCCCAGGCCAAGGCGGAAGGACCTACCGACCAGGGTGCCGACGCGATCAAGGTGTTCCGTGCCGAGGTCACCCAGAACCAGGTGCCACTGCTCATCGAGGCCGGCCAGGACAGTCACGAACTCTCCGAGCAGGTCCCCGAGAAGGGCAGTGCCACGGTCGAGGTCTTCCTCACCGACAAGCAGGCCGACGAACTCGAGGACAAGGGCGTCGAGCTGACCGAGCACAGGCTGTCGGCGAAGGCCGAGGCCCGTGTCAAGGCCGCCGGGGACGGGGTCTTCCGGCCGTACAGCGGAGCGGGCGGCCTGAAGGAGGAGATCGTCAGGACCGGTCAGGCCCACCCCTCGCTGACCAAGGTCGTCTCCATCGGCAAGACCACGGGCGGGCAGGACATCCTCGCGCTCAAACTGACCAAGGGCGCCAAGAAGACCAAGGACGGCGCCAAGCCGTCCGTGCTGTACGTGTCCAACCAGCACGCCCGCGAGTGGATCACGCCCGAGATGACCCGTCGGCTGATGCACCACTACCTGGACAACTACGGCAAGGACAAGAAGATCACCAAGCTGGTGGACTCCACCGAGCTGTGGTTCGTGCTCTCCGCCAACCCCGACGGCTACGACTTCACCCACGCCGACCCCGCCAACCGCCAGTGGCGCAAGAACCTGCGGGACAACAACGGCGACGGCACCATCACCACCGGCGACGGCGTCGACCTCAACCGCAACTTCTCCTACAAGTGGGGCTACGACGACGAGGGTTCGTCCCCCAACCCGACCAGCGAGACCTACCGTGGCGCGTCCCCGAGCTCCGAGCCCGAGACCCGGGCGCTCGACGCCTTCGAACGACGCATCGGGTTCGAGTACGGCATCAACTACCACTCCGCCGCCGAACTGATCCTCTACGGCGTCGGCTGGCAGGTGGCCACGCCCAGCCCGGACGACGTCCTCTACAAGTCCCTGGCCGGCACACCGGAGAACCCCGCGGTCCCCGGCTACCACCCGCAGGTCTCCTCGGAGCTGTACACCACCAACGGCGAGGCCGACGGACACGCCTCCAACGTCAATGGCATCGCGATGTTCACCCCCGAGATGTCGACCTGCCAGACGGCATCGAACGTCGACCCCAACGACGCCTGGAACGCGGCCGACTGCGAGTCGATCTTCACCTTCCCCGACGACGAGAAGCTGATCCAGCAGGAGTTCGCCAAGAACGTCCCGTTCGCGATCTCCGTCGCCGAGTCCGCGGTCCGTCCGGACCAGCCGTCCTCCTCCGTGGGCATCGCCGCACCCGACTTCACCCCGGCCCCCTTCACGACGTCGTACTCCCGCGGCGCCGACCAGGAGGTCTCCGTCGTGGCCCGCAAGTCCGTACGCGACAGGGACCTCAAGTACCGCGTCAACGGCGGCCGTATCGAGAGCGGGGCGCTGAAGGCCTGGAAGGGCGGCGAGACCTACGGCGGCGACGACAACCTCTACTTCGACGAGTACCGGGGCAAGGTCGACGACGGCGAGCCCGGTGACAAGGTCGAGGTGTGGTTCACCGGCGAGACCGAGAATGGCAAGGAGATCTCCAGCGAGCACTTCACGTACACCGTCGCCGAGCGCCCCAAGGCCGACACCCTCGTCGTGGCCGAGGAGGGCGCGAGCGCGACGCAGGCGCAGACGTACGTGGACGCGCTGAAGGCCAACGGCCGCAAGGCGATCGTCTGGGACGTCGCCACCCAGGGCGCACCGGACGCGCTGGGCGTCCTCGACCACTTCAAGACCGTCGTGCACCACACCGGCGCCAACCGCCCCGGCATCGCCGCCCAGCTCCAGCTGCGCTCGTACCTCAACGAGGGCGGCAAGCTGATCGAGGCCGGTGAACTCGCGGGCGGCTCGGTCGTCATCGGCGACACCTCGACGAACGACTTCAGCCAGTACTACCTGGGCGCCTACTCCCGTACGTCGACGGCCGGCGTCACGGGCCTCACCGGTTCCGGGAAGCTCGCGGGTGTCGCGCCGACCCTTCAGGACGCGCCGGGCAACCCGCTCAACCAGGCGGGCACCTTCAGCGTCACCTCCGACTCGCTGCCCGCCGCGAACTACCCGCAGTTCGCCAGCGCGGGCGGCGGTCAGTTCGCGGGTTCCGTCAACCCCTATGGCCCTTACGAGGGATCCTGGATGGCGGCGGCGGTGCACACCGACGACGCCTGGAAGCGCCTCAGCCGCACCATCGACCTCACGAAGGTCACCGCGGCCGACAAGCCGACCCTGCGCACACAGTTGCTGTGGGACACCGAGCCCGGCTACGACCACGCCGTGCTCGAGGCCCGCACCGCGGGGGCCGACGACTGGACCACACTGCCGGAGGCCGGCGGCGCCTCGAAGCCCACAGTGCCCACCGAGTGCGAGGCCGGGTTCCTCCTCCGGGAGCACCCCGCGCTGAAGCGCTATCTGACCATCGGACCCGACGGCTGCACCGGCACCGGAACCTCCGGTACCTGGAACAGCCTCACGGGTTCCTCCGACGGCTGGCGGCAGGTGAACTTCGACCTCAGCGCGTATGCGGGCAGGACGGTCGAGGTGTCGCTGGGCTACATCACCGACCCGGGCACCGGCGGCCGCGGCGTCCTCGCCGACAACACCTCGCTCGTCGTCGGTGGCACCGCCACCGGAACCGAGGGGTTCGAGACCTCTCTGGGCCCGTGGAGCGTCCCCGGACCGCCCGCGGGCAGCCCGGCGGTGCTGAAGGACTGGACGCGTGCCGGAGAGCTGTTCAAGACCTACGGTGCGGTCACCACGGACGACACGGTGCTGCTGGGCTTCGGCCTGGAACACGTCGCCACGGCCGCCGAACGGACGGCCCTGATCGGCAAGGCGCTTGCGGCGCTCAAGAGTTGATCTTGGAGAGTACCTCATGAGCCGGCCGGCCCGTGCCCGCGCGAGCCGTCCGGGGCGTCACCGCCGTTGACCCAAGCGTCACCGCGCGGTGGACAGAACGTAAAGAAAACGGCGGTCCGTACCTCTACTGGTGGGTACGGGCCGCCGTGCCGTGTATGGCCCGTGGCCGATGTCACCACGCGGGCCTCAGGGAGGTAGGGTCGTAGGCGGTCGGGGACATCCCATACAACTCGCCGGCGTCGAAACCCGGCGTACCTAACGAGGAGATCGGTTCGTGACGATCCGCGTAGGCATCAACGGCTTTGGCCGCATCGGTCGTAACTACTTCCGCGCGCTGCTGGAGCAGGGTGCAGACATCGAGATCGTGGCTGTCAACGACCTGGGTGACACCGCGACCACCGCTCACCTGCTGAAGTACGACACCATCCTGGGCCGCCTGAAGGAGGAGGTGTCCCACACCAAGGACACCATCACCGTCGGCGGAAAGACGATCAAGGTGCTGTCCGAGCGCAACCCCGCCGACATCCCGTGGGGTGAGCTGGGTGCCGACATCGTCATCGAGTCGACCGGCATCTTCACGAACAAGGAAGACGCCGAGAAGCACATCGCCGGCGGCGCCAAGAAGGTCATCATCTCGGCTCCGGCCAAGAACGAGGACATCACCGTCGTGATGGGCGTCAACCACGACAAGTACGACCCGGCGAACCACCACGTCATCTCCAACGCCTCCTGCACCACCAACTGCGTGGCGCCGATGGCCAAGGTCCTCGACGAGAACTTCGGCATCGTCAAGGGTCTGATGACGACGGTGCACGCCTACACCAACGACCAGCGCATCCTGGACTTCCCGCACAAGGACCTGCGCCGCGCCCGGGCCGCCGCGGAGAACATCATCCCGACCACCACGGGTGCCGCGAAGGCCACCGCCCTGGTCCTGCCGCAGCTCAAGGGCAAGCTGGACGGCATCGCCATGCGCGTCCCGGTCCCGACCGGCTCGGTGACCGACCTGGTCCTCGAGCTCGGCCGCGAGGTCACCAAGGAAGAGATCAACGCCGCCTTCCAGAAGGCAGCCGAGGGCGAGCTCAAGGGCATCCTCGAGTACACGGAGGACGAGATCGTCTCCTCCGACATCGTCAACGCCCCGGCGTCCTGCACCTTCGACTCCTCCCTGACCATGGTCCAGGAGGGCAAGAACGTGAAGGTCATCGGCTGGTACGACAATGAGTGGGGCTACTCCAACCGTCTCGTCGACCTCACCGTCTTCGTCGGCGGCCAGCTCTGAGTCCCGGAGCAGGCACCTCGATGTGAGTGCCGGGCTCGGGCAGCGCAGCGTCGCGCTGTCCGAGCCCCCTTTTTGCGGCTGAACCGCCGCCGCTCCCGCGGACCCGGTCGCTTCGCCCATCATGGTTGCCCCGTCGATGGCCGAACCGTTCGCGGGAAAATACTCAGAGTCCCCTCAGGAGTCACTGAATGAAGACGATCGACGAACTTCTCGCCGAAGGGGTCGCGGGCAAGCGGGTCTTCGTCCGAGCCGACCTGAACGTACCGCTGGCCGACGGCCGCATCACCGACGACGGCCGTATCCGCGCCGTGCTGCCGACCGTCAAGGCGCTGGCCGACGCGGGCGCCAAGGTCGTCGTCGCCTCGCACCTCGGGCGTCCCAAGGGCGCACCGGACCCCGCCTTCTCGCTGCGGCCCGCCGCCGAACGGCTCGGCGAACTCCTCGGCGCGGACGTGCACTTCGCCACGGACACCGTCGGCGAGTCCGCCACGTCCACGGTCGCCGGTCTCCCCGAGGGCCGCGTCGCGGTCATCGAGAACCTGCGCTTCAACCCGGGCGAGACCGCCAAGGACGACGCCGAGCGCGGCGCGTTCGCCGATCAGCTCGCGGCCCTCGCCGACGTCTACGTGAGTGACGGCTTCGGCGCCGTGCACCGGGGGCACGCCTCGGTGTACGACCTCCCGGCCCGCCTGCCGCACTACGCCGGATACCTCATCGCGAACGAGGTCGGCGTCCTGAAGAAGCTCACCGAGGACGTCAAGCGCCCCTACGTCGTCGTGCTCGGCGGCGCCAAGGTCTCCGACAAGCTCGCCGTCATCGACCAACTGCTCGGCAAGGCCGACCGACTGCTCATCGGCGGCGGCATGGCGTACACCTTCCTCAAGGCCAAGGGGTACGAGATCGGCGGCTCCCTCCTCCAGGAGGACCAGCTCGCGGCGGTCACGGAGTACATCGAGCGCGCCGAGAAGACGGGTGTCGAACTGGTGCTGCCCGTCGACGCGCTCGTCGCCCCCGAGTTCCCGGACCTCAAGACCAAGGCGCCGGCGAGCCCGGCCACGGTCGCCGCGGACGCCATCCCGGCCGACCAGATGGGTCTGGACATCGGTCCGGAGACCCGCAAGCTGTACGCCTCGAAGATCACCGATGCCGCCACCGTCTTCTGGAACGGCCCGATGGGCGTCTTCGAGCACCCCGATTTCGCCGAGGGCACCAAGGCCGTCGCCCAGGCACTTCTCGACTCGTCGGCCTTCACGGTCGTCGGTGGCGGTGACTCCGCCGCGGCCGTGCGCATCCTGGGCTTCGACGAGTCGGCATTCGGCCACATCTCGACCGGTGGCGGCGCCTCCCTCGAATACCTCGAGGGCAAGACGCTCCCCGGCCTCGCCGCACTGGAGGACTGACCCCGATGTCCGCATCCGTTTCTGCCGGGCGCACGCCGCTGATGGCGGGCAACTGGAAGATGAACCTCAACCACCTCGAGGCCATCGCGCACGTCCAGAAGCTCGCCTTCGCCCTAGCCGACAAGGACTACGAGGCCGTCGAGGTCGCCGTCCTGCCCCCCTTCACCGACCTGCGCTCCGTGCAGACCCTGGTCGACGGTGACAAGCTCCGGATCAAGTACGGCGCGCAGGACGTCTCCGCGCACGACTCCGGCGCCTACACCGGCGAGATCTCCGGCCCGATGCTGGCCAAGCTGAAGTGCGCCTACGTGGCCGTGGGGCACTCCGAGCGGCGCCAGTACCACAACGAGACCGACGACGTCGTCAACGCCAAGGTCAAGGCGGCCTTCAAGCACGGCCTCACGCCGATCCTGTGCGTCGGTGAGGAACTGGAGGTCCGCGAGGCGGGCAACCACGTCACGCACACCCTCACCCAGGTCGAGGGCGGCCTCAAGGACGTCCCGGCCGAGCAGGCCGAGTCGGTCGTCATCGCCTACGAGCCGGTGTGGGCCATCGGTACCGGCAAGGTCTGCGGTGCCGACGACGCCCAGGAGGTCTGCGCGGCGATCCGCGGCAAGCTCGCCGAGCTGTACTCGCAGGAGCTGGCCGACCAGGTCCGCATCCAGTACGGCGGCTCCGTGAAGGCGGGCAACGTCGCGGAGATCATGGCGAAGCCCGACATCGACGGCGCGCTGGTCGGCGGGGCCTCACTGGACGCGGACGAGTTCGTCAAGATCGTGCGGTTCCGCGACCAGTGAGTGATCGACTGCTGCGACCGGTGAGTAGGCCGTAGCGGCGATACGTCGTACCCTTGCGGGGGTCGGAGCAGGAACCGGGCGTGCGGCGCCCGGTCGGCAGGCTCCGGCCCCCGTCGTCCATCCGAATCCTAGGAAGTTGGTCCAGCCGTGGTTTTGGGGTTCTCGATCGCCCTGATCGTCTTCAGCCTGCTGCTGATGCTGCTGGTGCTGATGCACAAGGGGAAGGGCGGCGGCCTCTCCGACATGTTCGGTGGCGGCATGCAGTCCTCCGTCGGCGGCTCCTCGGTCGCCGAGCGCAACCTCGACCGCATCACCGTCGTGGTCGGTTTGCTGTGGTTCGCGTGCATTGTCGTGCTCGGAATCATGATGAAGATCAACAACTGATCTCCCGTTGATCTCCTATTGATCTCCCATCGGTGTCGATACGGCCGTCTTAAGGGCCCATGTACCGGTACGCGCCCCCAAGTGCGGCCTATCATGGGCCCAGCGTCCAGGGGCGGGTGTAACTCCAATCACTGGACGCGCGTTGGGCCTTACGTAGACTGAGGCGCTCGCAGCGAAGCGACACGCCGACTCGCTTTGCGGCACCATCACGCAGGGAGTTACGACCGTGGCAAGTGGCAACGCGATCCGTGGAAGCCGGGTCGGGGCGGGGCCGATGGGCGAGGCCGAGCGTGGCGAGTCCGCGCCGCGGCTGCGCGTCTCCTTCTGGTGCTCCAACGGGCACGAGACGCAGCCGAGCTTCGCCAGCGACGCGCAGGTTCCCGACAACTGGGACTGCCCCCGCTGCGGCTTTCCGGCCGGACAGGACCGGGACAACCCGCCGGACCCGCCGCGCACCGAGCCGTACAAGACGCACCTCGCGTACGTACGGGAGCGGCGCAGCGACGCGGACGGCGAGGCGATCCTCGCGGAGGCGCTTGCCAAACTGCGCGGCGAAATCTAGGAGTTGGAGCCGGCCGGGCACCTGAGGGTGTCTGGCCGGACGCGTTGACAGGGCACGGCGGGGGCGCCCCGGTGGGCCCGCGCCCCGGCTCGTCTTCTTCTCCTGTCCGCCCTGATACCGGTCCGCGGCCGCGTTGATACCGGCGCGCCGACCGGACGTACCTGTTGTTGCACCGCACGACGGCGCGATGACTGCTCGTGTACCGCCCTGATCAATTAGGTTGGGACCGGCAGTGGGCAAGGTACGCAGAGCACCACAGGCAGGAAAGAGGCGGAAGTCCGAGATGAACGCAGACAGCCGTACCAGGCTCAACCAGACGCCCGAGTGGACCGCGCTGGCCAAGCACCGCGAAGAGCTCGACGGCACCCATCTGAGGGACCTGTTCGCGGCCGACCCCGGACGCGGCTCCGGATACACCCTCCAGGTCGGTGATCTGCACGTCGACTACTCCAAGCACCTGATCACCGACGAGACACTCCGGCTGCTGCGCGAGCTGGCCGCGGCGACCGATGTGTTCGGCCTCAGGGACGCCATGTTCCGCGGCGAGAAGATCAACACGACGGAGGACCGCGCGGTGCTGCACACCGCGCTGCGCGCCCCCCGGGACGCGGTCGTCGAGGTCGACGGCGAGAACGTGGTGCCGGGCGTGCACGCCGTGCTCGACAAGATGGCCGACTTCTCCGAGCGTGTCCGCTCCGGAGCCTGGACCGGCCACACCGGCAAGCGCATCAAGAACGTCGTCAACGTCGGCATCGGCGGCTCCGACCTCGGCCCTGCCATGGCCTACGAGGTGCTGCGCTCCTACACCGACCGCGACCTCACTGTCCGCTTCGTGTCGAACGTCGACGGCGCCGACCTGCACGAGGCCGTACGGGACCTCGACGCCGCGGAGACACTCTTCATCATCGCCTCGAAGACGTTCACCACGATCGAGACGATCACCAACGCGACCTCCGCCCGCGACTGGCTGCTCACCGAACTGAAGGCCGGACCGGAAGCCGTCGCCAAGCACTTCGTCGCGCTGTCCACGAACGCCGAGAAGGTCGGCGACTTCGGCATCGACACGGCGAACATGTTCGAGTTCTGGGACTGGGTCGGCGGGCGCTACTCCTACGACTCCGCCATCGGCCTCTCCCTGATGATCGCCATCGGCCCGGACCGCTTCCGGGAGATGCTCGACGGCTTCCGACTGGTCGACGACCACTTCCGGACCGCGCCCGCCGAGGCCAACGTGCCGTTGCTGCTGGGCCTGTTGGGCATCTGGTACGGCAACTTCCACGACGCGCAGTCGCACGCCGTACTGCCGTACAGCCACTACCTCTCCAAGTTCGCCGCCTACCTCCAGCAGTTGGACATGGAGTCCAACGGCAAGTACGTCACCCGTGACGGACAGGAGGTCGACTGGCAGACCGGACCGGTCGTCTGGGGCACGCCCGGTACCAACGGGCAGCACGCCTACTACCAACTCATCCACCAGGGCACCAAGTTGATCCCGGCCGACTTCATCGGCTTCGCCGAGCCGGTCGCCGATCTGCGGCCGGGACTGGTGGCTCAGCACGACCTGCTGATGGCCAACTTCTTCGCGCAGACCCAGGCACTGGCCTTCGGTAAGACGCCGGACGAGGTGCGTGCGGAGGGTGTGCCCGAGGAACTGGTCGCGCACAAGACGTTCAAGGGAAACCACCCGACGACCACGATCCTCGCGCGTGAGCTGACCCCGTCGGTCCTCGGCCAGCTCATCGCCCTCTACGAGCACAAGGTGTTCGTCCAGGGCGCCGTGTGGAACATCGACTCCTTCGACCAGTGGGGCGTCGAACTCGGCAAGGTCCTCGCCAAGCGTGTCGAGCCCGCGCTGACCGAGGGCGTGGAGGTACCCGGACTGGACCCGTCGACGACGGCACTGGTCGCCAAGTACCGGGAGCTGCGCGGGCGTTGAGCCGCCGTCAGCGACCGGACCTGGCGGCGGTCAAATGGGGTGCACGGGGGTGGTTCTCCGGGCGACACTGCGGCACTGTGATCTCCCGGAGAACCGGAAGTACCGGAAGGACCCCCTCATGGACCAGCTGCTGTCCGCGCTCGCGGATCCCGAGCGACTGAAGCTGTACGCGCGGATCGTGCTGGACGACCTCCCACCGCGTGAGGAGGACTCCGCGGCGGTGCGCAGACACCTGGGGAGGCTGGTGAAGGCGGGACTCGTGGAACGGGACGAGGACGGCAATCTGCACGCCGATCCCGCCGTGTTCCGGCGCGGACGCAGCGCCGAGCCCGCGCCCTCCGGGGTGCCGCGCCGGCTCGTGGGTTTCTTCGCACAGGGGCGGCTGACGTCGATACCGGTGCGCCCGGTGGTCCGCCGGGAACTGCTGGTCCATCTCACCGGCACGCTCTTCGACGCGGACCGCAGCTATACCGAGCGCGAGATCAACGAGGCCTTCCGAACGGTCCACGACGACACCTCGGCGCTCCGCAGATACTGCGTCGAGACCGGTCTCCTGATACGGGAGCGGGACGGTTCCAGCTACCGCAGGGCGGAAGCGTAAGGGCCCGGCACCTCGTGGTGCCGGGCCCTTGTCACTGACGGGAGGACGTCACGCCACCGCCGGCGGATACAGCTCCGGAGGCAGTTGTGCGGCCGCCGCCGCGTCCAGCAGCCACAGCGTGCGTGACCTGCCGTACGCGCCGGCGGCGGGGGCCTGGATCTCGCCCGCGCCCGACAGGGCGATGGCCACCGCCTTCGCCTTGTCCTCACCCGCCGCCAGCAGCCACACCTCACGGGCCGCCCGGATCGCCGGCAGCGTGAGCGAGACACGTGTGGGCGGCGGCTTGGGCGCGCCGTGCACGCCCACCACCATGCGTTCCGTCTCCCGTACGGCCGGGTGTTCGGGGAACAGGGAGGCCACGTGGGTGTCCGGACCGACGCCGAGCATCAGCACGTCGAACGACGGCACCGCGCCGTGGTTCTCGGGCCGCGAGGCCTTCGCCAGCACGGCGGCGTACGCCTCGGCGGCGGAGTCCGCGTCGGCGCCCCACGGCCCGTCCGCGGCCGGCATCGCGTGCACCCGGGCGGGATCCAGCGGCACCGAGTCAAGCAACGCCTGGCGTGCCTGGGTGACATTGCGCTCCGGGTCGCCCTCCGGCAGGAACCGCTCGTCGCCCCACCACAGGTCGATCCGGCCCCAGTCGATGGCGTCCCGCGCGGGCGCCGCGGCGAGCGCCGCCAGCACGCCGTTGCCATTGCGGCCGCCGGTCAGCACGATCGACGCCGCGCCGCGTGAGGCCTGCGCGTCGACCACCTTGGTGATCAGCCGGGCCGCCGCGGCCTGGGCCATCAGCTCCTTGTCGCGGTGGACGACCAGTTGCGGGGGGCTCACTGCGGTGTCTCCGCCTTCTTGACCGGGGGCATCTGTGCCGGGGTCGGCCGGCTGACATCGCTGTCGTCCGAGGCGTCGCCCGACGCGTTTCCCGATGTGCTCCCCGACGGGGGGACGGGCGGGGTGGCGGGCCGGGACAGAGGCGGTGCGGCGGGCGGCAGCGCCGGCGGGGACACCCGGTCCAAAGCCGCCGAGGCCTCGGAGGACGCAGCGGAGGACACCGCGTCCGGCAGGCCCGGAGTTCCACCGGTCGCCGGGGTTCGCGCCGCCGGGACCCTGGACACGGCCGGCCTGGCCCCGCCCAGCCGGTCCACCCCGAACCGCAGGGCGGACGCGTAGGTGTCGTCCGGGTCGAGCCGCCGCAGCTCCTCCGCGATCAGCTCGGACGTCTCACGGCGTTTGAGCGCCACCGCGCGGTCCGGCTGGCCAGGCAGCGCCAGCGTGGCCATCGCCCCGTCCGGCCGGTGCAGGGTAATGGGCCCACCGGTCGTCTCCAGCCGCACCTCGGTCAGGCCGGGGCCCGCGGAGACCCCGCGCCGGACGTGCACACGGAGCCGGTCGGCGAGCCACATGGCCAGCAGTTCCACGCTCGGGTTGAATTCCTCGCCCCACACCTCGGCGGAGATGACCTCGCAGGTCACCTGGTCGAGGGCGGCGGCCAGCATGGAGCGCCACGGGGTGATCCGGGTCCACGCCAGGTCGGTGTCGCCGGGCTCGTAGCTCTCGGCGCGGGCCCGCAGCTCATCGACGGGCTTCTCCGCCGCGTAGCTGTCGGTGACCCGGCGCTGCCCCAGGGCACCCAGCGGGTCCTTGGCCGGGTCGCGCGGGGCGCCCACCGACCACCAGACCACGACCGGGGCGTCCGGAAGCAGCAGCGGAAGCACCACGGAGTCGGCGTGGTCGGCCGTCTCGCCGTACAGCCGCAGCACCACCGTCTCGCCGGTGCCCGCGTCCGCGCCCACCCGGACCTCGGCGTCCAACCGGGACTGCGTGCGGTCGCGGGGGGTGCGCGAGACCCGCTTGATGACGACCAGGGTGCGCGAGGGGTGCTCGCGCGAGGCGTCCCCGGCCGCCTTCAGGGCGTCGTAGGCGTTCTCCTCGTCGGTGACGACGACGAGGGTGAGCACCATGCCCACGGCGGGTGTGCCGATGGCCCGGCGGGCCTTCACCAACGCCTTGTTGATTTTGCTGGCAGTGATGTCCGTGAGGTCTATCTTCATGGCCGGCGCCAGCTCCGTCCGTTGCGCTGCAGCATCTCGTCCGCCTCGACCGGGCCCCAGGTGCCCGCCGGGTACTGTGCGGGCTTGCCGTGCTTGTCCCAGTACTGCTCGATCGGGTCGAGGATCCGCCAGGACAGCTCGACCTCCTCGGTCCTCGGGAAGAGGTTCGAGTCGCCGAGCAGCACGTCCAGGATCAGGCGCTCGTACGCCTCCGGGCTGGACTCGGTGAAGGACTCGCCGTAGGCGAAGTCCATCGACACGTCCCGGATCTCCATCGAGGTGCCCGGCACCTTGGAGCCGAAGCGGACCGTGACGCCCTCGTCGGGCTGGACGCGGATCACGACCGCGTTCTGGCCCAGTTCCTCGGTGGCGGTGGTGTCGAAGGGGGAGTGCGGGGCGCGCTGGAAGACGACCGCGATCTCGGTGACCCGGCGGCCGAGCCGCTTGCCGGTGCGCAGGTAGAAGGGGACGCCCGCCCAGCGGCGGTTGTCGACCTCGAGCTTGATCGCGGCGTAGGTGTCCGTCTTGGAGTCGGGGTCGGTGCCCTCCTCCTCGAGGTAGCCGACGGCCTTCTCGCCGCCCTGCCAGCCGGCCGCGTACTGCGCGCGCACGGTGTCCCTGCCCAGGTCCTTCGGCAGCTTGACCGCGCCGAGCACCTTGGTCTTCTCGGCCGCGAGCGCGTCCGCGTCGAAGGAGGAGGGCTCCTCCATGGCGGTCAGCGCCATCAGCTGCAGCAGGTGGTTCTGGATCACGTCACGGGCGGCGCCGATGCCGTCGTAGTAGCCCGCCCGGCCGCCGATGCCGATGTCCTCGGCCATCGTGATCTGGACATGGTCGACGAAGGACCGGTTCCAGATCGGCTCGAACATCTGGTTGGCGAAGCGCAGCGCCAGGATGTTCTGGACGGTCTCCTTGCCCAGGTAGTGGTCGATGCGGAAGACCTGGTCCGGGGCGAAGACCTCGTGGACGATCTCGTTCAGCTCCTGGGCGCTGGCGAGGTCATGGCCGAACGGCTTCTCGATGACCGCGCGCCGCCAGGAGCCGTTCGTCTGGTCGGCCAGCCCGTGCTTCTTCAGCTGCTGGATGACCACGGGGAAGGACTTCGGCGGTACGGAGAGGTAGAAGGCGAAGTTGCCGCCCGTGCCCTGCGCCTTGTCGAGCTCCTCGATGGTGGAGCGCAGCCGTTCGAAGGCCTCGTCGTCGTCGAAGGTGCCCTGGACGAAGCGCATGCCCTGGACGAGCTGCTGCCAGACCTCCTCGCGGAAGGGGGTGCGGGCGTGCTCCTTGACGGCGTCGTGGACCTCCTGCGCGAAGTCCTCGTGCTCCCACTCGCGGCGGGCGAACCCGACGAGGGAGAAACCCGGCGGAAGCAGCCCACGATTGGCGAGGTCGTACACGGCGGGCATCAGCTTTTTACGTGACAAATCGCCCGTAACGCCGAAGATGACCAGGCCCGACGGCCCCGCGATACGCGGGAGCCGTCGGTCCGCGGCGTCACGGAGCGGGTTCGCTCCGGTGACCGGGGAAGGGGTCAAGGTCTCAGCCCTCCGAGGGGGCGAGGCGCTGCAGCTCCGCCTCGGTCGACTTCAGCAGGTCGTTCCAGGAGGCCTCGAACTTGTCGACGCCCTCGTCCTCGAGCAGCTGGACCACCTCGTCGTAGGAGATCCCGATCTTCTCCAGCGCGGCGATCTCGGCGCGGGACTGCTCGTAGGTGCCGGCGATGGCGTTGCCGCGGATCTCGCCCTGCTCGGCGGTGGCCTGCAGGGTGGCCTCCGGCATGGTGTTCACCGTGTTCGGCGCGACCAGCTCGTCGACGTACAGCGTGGCCTTGTAGGCCGGGTCCTTCACACCGGTGGACGCCCACAGCGGACGCTGCTTGTTGGCGCCCGCGTTCTCCAGCGCGCTCCAGCGATCGGTGGAGAACACCTCTTCGTACGCCTGGTAGGCGAGCCGGGCGTTGGCGACACCCGCCTTGCCGCGCAGTGCCTTGGCCTCGTCGGTGCCGAGCGCGTCGATGCGCTTGTCGATCTCCGTGTCCACGCGGGAGACGAAGAAGGACGCCACCGAGTGGATCTTGGAGAGGTCCAGGCCGCGCTCCTTGGCCTTCTCCAGACCGGACAGGAAGGCGTCCATGACCTCGCGGTAGCGCTCCAGCGAGAAGATCAGCGTGACGTTGACGCTGATGCCCAGGCCGATGACCTCGGTGATCGCCGGCAGGCCCGCGCGGGTGGCCGGGATCTTGATGAGCGTGTTGGGGCGGTCCACCAGCCAGGCCAGCTGCTTGGCCTCGGCGACGGTCGCCTTGGTGTCGTGCGCGAGCCGCGGGTCGACCTCGATGGAGACCCGGCCGTCCTGGCCGCCGGTCGCCTCGAAGACCGGGTGCAGGATGTCGGCGGCGTCACGGACGTCCGCCGTGGTGATCATCCGGATGGCCTCTTCGACGGTGACCTTGCGGGCGGCGAGGTCGGAGACCTGCGCGTCGTAGCCGTCGCCCTGCGAGATCGCCTTCTGGAAGATCGTCGGGTTGGTGGTCACGCCCACGACGTGCTGCTGGTCGATCAGCTCGGCGAGGTTGCCGGACGTGATCCGCTGGCGCGACAGGTCGTCCAGCCAGATCGCGACGCCTTCCTCGGAGAGGCGCTTCAGTGCGTCTGTCATGGAAAATGCATCTCCTACGTGTCGTATATCAGCGTCAGCGCTGGGCTGCGGCGAGGGATTCCCGGGCGGCGGCGACCACATTCTCCGGAGTGAAACCGAACTCGCGGAAAAGGACCTTGCCGTCGGCCGACGCGCCGAAGTGCTCGAGGGAAACGATGCGACCGGTGTCGCCCACGAAACGGTGCCAGGTCAGCCCGATGCCGGCCTCCACCGCGACCCGGGCCTTCACCGACGGCAGAAGGACGCTGTCCCGGTACCCCTGGTCCTGCTCGTCGAACCACTCCACGGACGGCATGGAGACGACCCGCGTCGGGGTTCCCGCGGACTGCAACTGCTCGCGCGCCTCGACGGCGATGTGCACCTCGGAGCCGGTGGCGATCAGGATCACCTCGGGCTCGGCGGTCTTCCCGTCGGCGCCCTCCGCCTCGAACAGCACATAGCCGCCCCGCGCGGTGCCCTCGTTGGGCTCGTACGTCGGCACGCCCTGGCGGGTCAGCGCGAGGCCGTGCGGGGCGCCCTTGCCGAACTCCTTGGTGTACCGCTTGAGGATCTCGCGCCAGGCGATGGCGGTCTCGTTGGCGTCGGCCGGGCGGACGATGTTCAGACCCGGGATGGCACGCAGCGAGGCGAGGTGCTCGATCGGCTGGTGGGTGGGGCCGTCCTCGCCCAGACCGATGGAGTCGTGCGTCCACACGTACGTCACCGGCAGGTGCATCAGCGCCGACAGACGTACGGCATTGCGCATGTAGTCGGAGAAGACGAGGAACGTGCCGCCGTAGATACGGGTGTTGCCGTGCAGCGCGATGCCGTTCATCTCCGCGGCCATCGAGTGCTCGCGGATGCCGTAGTGGATCGTGCGGCCGTAGGGGTTGGCCTCCGGCAGCGGGTTGTCGGCCGGCAGGAACGAACTCGTCTTGTCGATCGTGGTGTTGTTGGAGCCCGCCAAGTCGGCCGAGCCGCCCCACAGTTCGGGGATGACACCACCGAGCGCCTGCAGTACCTTGCCGGACGCCGCCCGCGTGGCGACCCCCTTGCCCGCCTCGAAGACCGGGAGCTTCTCCTCCCAGCCGGTGGGCAGCTCACCCTTGCTGACGCGGTCGAACTCCGCGGCGCGCTGGGGGTTGGCGGTGCGCCAGGCGGCGAAGGACTTCTCCCACTCGGCGCGGGCGTCCCGGGCGCGCTCGCCCAGCGAACGGGTGTGCTTGATGACGTCGTCCGCGACGTCGAAGGACTTCTCCGGGTCGAAGCCCAGGACGCGCTTGGTGGCCGCCACCTCCTCGTCGCCGAGGGCGGAGCCGTGGGCGGCCTCGGTGTTCTGCGCGTTCGGGGCGGGCCAGGCGATGATCGAACGCATCGCGATGAAGGACGGCTTGTCGGTGACCGCCTTGGCCTCCTCGATCGCCGCGTAGAGCGCGGCCGGATCCAGGTCGCCGTTGTCCTTCGGCGCCACCCGCTGCACGTGCCAGCCGTACGCCTCGTACCGCTTCACCGTGTCCTCGGAGACGGCCGTCTCGGTGTCGCCCTCGATCGAGATGTGGTTGTCGTCCCACAGCAGGATCAGATTGCCGAGCTTCTGGTGGCCGGCGAGCGAGGACGCCTCCGCTGAGATGCCCTCCTGCAGACAGCCGTCACCCGCAATGGCGAAGACGTGGTGGTCGAAGGGGGAGGTGCCCGGCTCGGCGTCCGGGTCGAACAGACCGCGCTCGTAGCGGGCCGCCATGGCCATGCCCACCGCGTTGGCCACGCCCTGGCCGAGTGGGCCGGTGGTGGTCTCCACACCCTTGGTGTGGCCGTACTCCGGGTGACCGGGCGTCTTGCTGCCCCAGGTACGGAAGGCTTCCAGGTCCTCCAGCTCAAGGCCGAAACCGCCCAGGTACAGCTGGATGTAGAGGGTCAGGGACGAGTGGCCCGCGGACAGCACGAAACGGTCCCGGCCCGTCCAGTCGGTGTCCGACGGGTCGTGCCGCATCACCTTCTGGAAGAGGGTGTAGGCGGCCGGAGCCAGGCTCATCGCCGTACCCGGATGGCCGTTGCCGACCTTCTGTACGGCATCGGCGGCCAGGATGCGAGCCGTGTCGACGGCCCGCTGGTCCAACTCGGTCCACTCGAGGTCTGTGGTGGTCGGCTTGGTGCTCACCCTGGGTCAGGGCTCCTCTCCACATACATGTCGAATGCCGGTGTTCTGGGACGCACCGGCCGTTGTCGAGCCTACCCCTGTGAGTACGCGCGTTTTTTCGAGTCGTCCCAGACTGCCGGACTGTCGGCGATCCGCCTCCCGCCACCGGGTGAGGCCCCTTCTGATGGATCTCCGAGCGTCGTTCTGGGTTTCGGCCATGGAATACGCAGCGGTTGATCGGAGTGCTCAATGCGGCCCGCGTGTTCCCCTCCGGCGCGTCCGCGCGCGCCGTCCCGGCCGCCTCTCCCAACACGGCCACCCCCCCCGCGAAGGCGGGTCTGGGCAACGTCTAGAGTGGCGTGGTACGCGCGAGCCTTTACCGGGTGTTCACACCCGGTGCTCGCTGGGATGTCTGTGTCAGGGGTGTGCGTGACGGCCGTCGAATCCCGTCCACCGGGAGTGCTCGCATCGAGCAGCAGCCGGGGCCAGCGGCCGTTTGGGGCCCGTGTCAAAGCGTTCGTGGCGTTGACCAAGCCGCGGATCATCGAGCTTCTGCTGATCACCACGGTCCCGGTGATGTTCCTGGCCGAGCAGGGCGTACCGGACCTCTGGCTGGTGCTGGCCACGTGCATCGGCGGCTACCTCTCGGCGGGCGGCGCCAACGCGCTCAACATGTACATCGACCGGGACATCGACGCGCTCATGGCGCGTACGTCACAGCGGCCGCTGGTGACGGGCATGGTCTCGCCGCGCGAGGGCCTGGTCTTCGGCCTCATCCTCGCGGTGGTCTCCACGATGTGGTTCGGTCTGCTCGTCAACTGGCTGTCCGCATGCCTGTCGCTCGGAGCGCTGCTCTTCTACGTCGTCGTCTACACGATGATCCTCAAGCGGCGTACGTCGCAGAACATCGTGTGGGGCGGCATCGCAGGCTGCATGCCGGTACTGATCGGCTGGTCCGCCGTCACCGACTCCATGTCGTGGGCCGCGGTCATCCTCTTCCTCGTCATCTTCTTCTGGACGCCGCCGCACTACTGGCCGCTGTCCATGAAGGTGAAGGAGGACTACGCGCGCGTGGGTGTGCCGATGCTTCCGGTCATCGCCTCCAACAAGGTGGTCGCCCGGCAGATCGTGATCTACAGCTGGGTGATGGTCGCCGTCTCGCTGCTGCTCACGCCGCTCGGGTACACCGGCTGGTTCTACACGGCGGTCGCCCTCGTCACGGGCGGCTGGTGGCTCTGGGAGGCGCACGCGCTGCAAAACCGCGCCAAGGACGGCACGACGGGCGCCAAGCTCAAGGAGATGCGCCTGTTCCACTGGTCCATCACCTATGTGTCACTGCTGTTCGTGGCGGTGGCGGTGGACCCGTTCCTGCGCTGACGTACGTCACAGGGGCCTGCTCTCGCCAGGCGATCTACCCGTCGGTAGCATCCCGGTATGGCAGAAACCCAGCAGGCAGACGGCGCCAGGCAGGCGGCCAGGGACGAGCGCCGGGCCGCCAGGCTCGCCCAGCAGATCGGTGCCTTCGCCAAGGCGCACGGCGGTGCCGAGGCGCAGGTCGCGTACATCGGACGACGCGGCGTCCGGATCGTGCTCGTCGGTGTGGACGGCGGCTGGGGCGACCTCGTGGCGCCCAGCCAGGCGATCGCCGATCAGGCCGTGCAGAAGGCCGGGATCACCGTTCACGAGTCCTTCGACGGTGACTTCGCCGCCAAGGTGAGGACCGGTCCGTACGAGTGGTCGCGGATGGCCGGGATCCAGCTCGGAGGACCCAGCAACACCTGAGGGCGGTCTCACCCGTTAGGACCGTAGGGAGCGCGGTCCAGCGACGGGGAGTCCGGATGATCGAAACGCCCGCCCTGGTGGATCAGTACTGCCACGGGGTGCTTCGTACGGAGCTGGGCCTCGGCACGTTCGAGGCCCACCTCGCGCGCACGGAGGGGCCGCCCGCGGCGGGCACCACCCTCTTCGACACGCAGACCGGCTTCGCGGTACGCCGCTGGTGTCCGCCCCTGCTCGGTCTGGAGCCACACTGTCCGCCGGCCCGTTATCTCGCCCGGCGGCGGGAGCTGGGCGCCCTGGAGGCGAGCCGGCTGCTGCTGCGCGGCAGCGGCATCACGACCTACCTCGTCGACACGGGGCTGCCCGGCGATCTCACCGGCCACCGTGAGATGGCCTCGGACGGGGACGCCGCGGCACACGAGATCGTCCGGCTGGAGCAGCTCGCGGAGCAGGTCGCCGACACCTCGGGCACGGTCGAGTCGTTCCTCGCCAACCTCGCCGAGTCGCTGCACGGGGCCGCCGCGAACGCCGTCGCCTTCACCTCGGTGGCGGGCGTACGGCACGGGCTCGCGCTCGCGCCGGAGCCGCCCGGCCCCGGTGAGGTGCGGGGCGCGGCGGGCCGCTGGCTGGCCGGGCGCAGCGTGGGCGGCACCCTGAGCGACCCGGTCCTGCTGCGGCACCTGCTGTGGATGGCCGTGGCCTCCGGCCTGCCCCTCCAGCTCCACGCCGGCCTCGGCGAACCGGGACTGCGCATCGACCGCACCGATCCCGTGCTGCTCACCGACTTCGCCCGGGCCACCGCCGGACTCGGCACCGATCTGGTCCTGCTGCACGGCTACCCGTACCACCGTCACGCGGCCCATCTCGCCGGGGTCTTCCCCCATGTCCACGCCGACCTGGGCGCGGCACTGGTCCGCACGGGCGCGCGGGCGGCGGCCGTCCTCGCGGAGATCCTGGAACTCGCGCCCTTCGGCAAGCTCCTCTTCTCCAGCGGCGCGCACGGTCTGCCGGAACTGCACGTCGTGGGCGCCCATCTGTTCCGCGAGGCACTCGCGCGCCTGCTCGGCAACTGGGTCGCCGAGGGGGCGTGGTCCCTCGGCGACGCACAACGCGTGGCGGGCATGATCGCTGCGGAGAACGCGCGGCGGGTGTACGGGCTGGACGGGGAGGGGTGACCCGGCCCGGGGAGGTCACGCGCGAGTGGCGGGGCACCTCGCCTGGCGTGGCGGGTCTGTCAACGCGCGCGTGGCGGGTCGGTTCGCTCAACGCGCGAGTAGCGGGTCGGTCAGCTCAAGGCGTGCGTGGCCGCCGCGGACTCCGTCGCCGGACGCGGCACTTCCGTGGTGTCGTACGGGCGTTCGCGCAGCGCGAGCTGGACGCGCAGCAACGCGATCCACATCAGGGCCGAGCCCAGCATGTGCAGGCCGACCAGGATCTCCGGCAGCTCGGTGAAGTACTGGACGTAGCCGATGGCACCCTGGGCGAGCAGGATCAGGAACAGGTCGCGGGTGCGCCGCAGCGGCTCCGGTGGCGCGTCGACTGCCTTCAGGACGAACCACAGGGCGAAGGTCAGCGTCACCACGATCCAGGCCAGCACGGCGTGCAGCTTGCTGACGGTCTCCCAGTCCACCGGCATGCGCTCGACCTCGCTTGAGCTTCCCGCGTGCGGGCCCGCGCCGGTGACCACCGTGCCCACCGCTATCAGCAGCACGGACGCGGCGATCAGGAACCACACCAGCTGCCGCACCGCCGTGCCGACCAGCGGACGCGGTGCCCCGT
The DNA here is from genome assembly GCF_004023625.1 of Streptomyces cavernae. GTDB lineage: Bacteria > Actinomycetota > Actinomycetes > Streptomycetales > Streptomycetaceae > Streptomyces > Streptomyces cavernae. The sequence continues at coordinate 216,557 of NZ_RPDJ01000007.1, forward strand.
CCCCCTCACGGGTGCGCTGCCACATCAGCACGGCGACCGTGATCAGGGCCGACGTCAGCATGAAGTGGGCGGCGACCGTGTACGGGTTGAGACCGACCAGGACCACGATCCCGCCGAGCACCGCGTTGCCCATGACGATCCAGAACTGCGCCCAGCCCAGCCGGGTGAGGCCCCGCGGCCAGGGCTTCACGGAGCGGGCGGCGATGATCGCCCAGCCGACCGCGGCGCAGAGCACGTACGTCAGCATGCGGTTGCCGAACTCGATGACGCCGTGCAGGCCCATCTCACGGGTGGCGGTGAGCGAGTCCTCGGTGCACTTGGGCCAGGTCGGGCAGCCGAGTCCGGACCCGGTGAGCCGGACGGCACCGCCGGTGCCCACGATGACCACCGCCATGACGAGGGCGGCGAGGGCCGCCCGCCGAACGGTCCGCGGCGTCGGCGTCCAGCGGTCGGCGATGAAGGCGAGGGGGTTGCGTGCGGCGCGTGCCGCGTCCGCGGGGGTCAGCTCTGGCACGCCCACCATCGTAGGCCGCCGCTTGTGCACGGCTTCACGAGGCCCCCGCCCACCCCCGTCGTCCCTGGTCCGCCGCTACTCCCAGCGGAAGAGCTTCGCCGCGGCCGAGAGCCCCGCGACCGCCCACACGGCCAGGATCCCGAGCTCCCGCCAGGGCACTCCCGCCCCGTGCTGCAGCACGTCCCTGAGCCCGTCCGAGAGGGCCGCGATCGGCAGCAGGCCGAGCACTGCTCGGGCGGCGTCCGGGAACTTGTCCAACGGGACGATCACCCCGCCGCCGACCAGCAGCAGGATGAAGACCAGGTTCGCGGCGGCCAACGTCGCCTCCGCCTTCAGCGTGCCGGCCATCAGCAGTCCGAGTCCGGAGAAGGCCGCCGTGCCGAGGACCAGCAGCAGGAGGACGGAGAAGGGGTTTCCGTGCGGGGACCAGCCCAGCGCGAACGCGATCACCGTCAGTAGCACGATCTGGAGGACCTCGGTGACCAGCACGGACGCCGTCTTCGCGGCCATCAGGCCCCAGCGGGGGAGCGGTGAGGACGCGAGCCGCTTGAGGACCCCGTAGCGCCGCTCGAAGCCGGTCGCGATGGCCTGCCCGGTGAACGCGGTCGACAACACGGCGAGCGCCAGGATGCCGGGCGCCAGGAAGTCGACGGCCTCGCCCTCGCCGGTGTCGACGATGTCCACCGCGCTGAACAGGACCAGCAGCAGGGTGGGGATGACCACCGTCAGCAACAGCTGCTCGCCGTTGCGCAGCAGCATCCTGGTCTCCAGGGCCGCCTGCGCCGCGATCATGCGGGGCAGCGGGGCCGCCCCCGGCTTCGGCGCGTACGTACCACTACCGGCGCTCATCCGTGCAACTCCTTGCCGGTCGGCTCCAGGCTGTGTTTTCCCGGGGGGCGACCCCCGGACCCCCGGCAGAACGCCGTGCGGGCCGCGGTCATGAGCGCAACTCCTTGCCGGTCAGCTCCAGGCTGTGTTTTCCCGGGGGGCGACCCCCGGACCCCCGGCAGAACGCCGTGCGGGCCGCGGTCATGAGCGCAACTCCTTGCCGGTCAGCTCCAGGAACACGTCTTCGAGGGTGTGGCGTTCGACCGATATCTTCTCGGGCATCACCCCGTGCTGGGCGCACCAGGTGGTGACCGTGGCCAGCAGCTGGGGATCGACCTTGCCGGTCACCCGGTACGAGCCCGGGGCCATCTCCGCCGCCGTGCAGTCCGCCGGGAGCGCCTTGAGCAGGGAGCCGCAGTCGAGGCCGGGGCGGCCGGAGAAGCGCAGGGTGTTCTCCGCGCCGCCGCGGCACAGCTCCTCCGGGGAGCCCTGGACGATCACCCGGCCCGCGTCGATGATCGCCACGTCGTCCGCGAGTGTCTCCGCCTCGTCCATGTGGTGGGTGGTCAGGATCACCGAGACGCCGTCGGACCGCAGGTCGCGTACCAGGTCCCAGGTCGCGTGGCGGGCCTGGGGGTCCAGGCCGGCGGTCGGCTCGTCGAGGAAGACCAGCTCGGGGCGTCCGACGATGGCCATCGCGAGCGCCAGGCGCTGCTGCTGGCCACCGGAGAGCCGCCGGTAGGTGGTGCGGCCGCAGGAGCCGAGGCCGAGGCGCTCGATGAGCGCGTCCACGTCCAGGGGATGGGCGTGCAGCCTGGCGACGTGGCGGAGCATCTCGTCGGCGCGGGCGCCCGAGTAGACCCCGCCGGACTGGAGCATCACGCCGATCCGGGGACGCAGTGCGGGGCCCTCGCGGAACGGGTCGAGGCCGAGGACGCGGACGGTGCCGGAGTCCGGCCTGCGGTAGCCCTCGCAGATCTCCACGGTCGTCGTCTTGCCCGCGCCGTTCGGCCCGAGTACGGCGGTGACACCCGCCTGGGCCACCAGGCGGAGGCCGTCCACCGCGGTCTTCGAGGTCTTCTTCCCGTATCGCTTGACCAGACCTTCTACCTGGACCACGGGCTCACTTCGCATGGGCGCCAAGTCTAGGGACGTGGGCGGGCGTGCTGGGGGGCGGGTCGGGGGCGCCAGGGTGCGGGGTTGTTCCCCCCACGCCGCGCCAGGCCCGACGTCTGATCGATCAAAGATCATCTCTGCAGGTCAGCTTAGGTATGCCTAAGTGATGCACGGCACCATCGGGCGTCCGGGCGCGGCTTGCCGCTGTCTGAGGAATTACGCAACAATGGCGTTGTGAAAAACGTCGGCGAGGCTCAGGAGGCTCCCACGGGAGCCCCGCAGGAGGAACTCGCGACCGGTGAGCGCTCGACGCGCAACCGGGTCGCGCGGTCCATCCTGGATCACGGCCCGTCGACCGTCACCGAACTCGCCGGCCGGCTCGGACTCACCCCGGCGGCCGTACGGCGTCACCTCGACGCACTCGTCGCGGACGACGTCGTGGCACCTCGTGAGCAGCGCGTCTACGGCGCGCGTACGCGCGGGCGGCCCGCCAAGGTGTTCGCCCTCACCGACTGCGGGCGAGACGCGTTCGACCAGTCCTACGACAAGCTCGCCGTGGACGCGATGCGCTGGATCCAGGAGCAGTTCGGCGGCGACGAGGCAGTCGTCGCCTTCGCGCGCGCCAGGATCGCCGCCCAGACGGTGGCGTACCGCGCGGCCGTCGAGGCCGCCGCCCCGGAGGAGCGCACCGAAGCCCTGGCCAAGGCGCTCAGTGCGGACGGGTACGCTGCTACGGCGCGCAGCGCGCCCCTCCCGCACAAGGGCGAGCAGCTGTGCCAGCACCACTGCCCGGTCGCCCACGTCGCCGAGCAGTTCCCGCAGCTGTGCGAGGCGGAGACGGAATTTTTCGCCCAACTGCTCGGTACACATGTGCAGCGGCTGGCGACGATCGCCCACGGCGACGGCGTCTGCACGACGTTCATCCCCAAGGTCGAGCACACGGCCGACCACAAGGCCGGGAAGACGCCCACAGCCGCGAGCCCGAAGATTTCCAGGACCACCCACAACACTTCTGCAAGCACGGCCGGGAGGAACCCCGCATGACTCTCCCCACGGAGACTGCCCACCCTGAACTCGAGGGTCTGGGCAAGTACGAATACGGCTGGGCCGACTCCGACACCGCCGGCGCTTCAGCCAGGCGCGGCCTGAACGAAGAGGTCGTCCGCGACATCTCCGGCAAGAAGTCGGAGCCGGAGTGGATGACCAAGCTGCGCCTGAAGGGCCTGAGGCTCTTCGAGAAGAAGCCCATGCCGAACTGGGGCTCGGACCTGTCGGGCATCGACTTCGACAACATCAAGTACTTCGTGCGCTCCACGGAGAAGCAGGCGGAGTCCTGGGAGGACCTGCCCGAGGACATCAAGAACACCTACGACAAGCTGGGCATCCCGGAGGCGGAGAAGCAGCGCCTCGTCGCCGGTGTCGCCGCCCAGTACGAGTCGGAGGTCGTCTACCACCAGATCCGCGAGGACCTGGAGGAGCAGGGCGTCATCTTCCTCGACACCGACACCGCGCTGAAGGAGCACCCGGAGCTCTTCAAGGAGTATTTCGGAACCGTCATCCCCGCGGGTGACAACAAGTTCGCGGCCCTGAACACCGCAGTGTGGTCCGGCGGCTCGTTCATCTACGTGCCGAAGGGCGTGCACGTCGAGATCCCGCTGCAGGCCTACTTCCGCATCAACACGGAGAACATGGGCCAGTTCGAGCGGACCCTGATCATCGTCGACGAGGGCGCCTACGTGCACTACGTCGAGGGCTGCACCGCCCCGATCTACAAGTCGGACTCACTGCACTCCGCGGTCGTCGAGATCATCGTCAAGAAGAACGCCCGCTGCCGCTACACGACCATCCAGAACTGGTCGAACAACGTCTACAACCTGGTCACCAAGCGCGCCGTCGCCTACGAGGGCGCGACCATGGAGTGGGTCGACGGCAACATCGGCTCCAAGGTGACGATGAAGTACCCCGCCGTCTACCTGATGGGCGAGCACGCCAAGGGCGAGACCCTGTCCATCGCCTTCGCGGGCGAGGGTCAGCACCAGGACGCCGGCGCAAAGATGGTCCACATGGCGCCGAACACGTCGTCCAACATCGTCTCCAAGTCGGTGGCGCGCGGCGGTGGCCGTACCTCCTACCGCGGTCTGATCGAGATCGGTGAGGGTGCCCCGGGCGCCAAGTCGAACGTGCTGTGCGACGCACTGCTCGTCGACACGATCTCGCGGTCCGACACCTACCCGTACGTCGACGTCCGCGAGGACGACGTGTCCATGGGGCACGAGGCGACCGTCTCCAAGGTCTCCGAGGACCAGCTCTTCTACCTGATGAGCCGCGGCCTCTCCGAGGACGAGGCGATGGCGATGATCGTGCGTGGCTTCGTCGAGCCGATCGCCAAGGAGCTGCCGATGGAGTACGCGCTGGAGCTCAACCGGCTGATCGAGCTGCAGATGGAGGGCGCGGTCGGCTGACCGCCGCCCTGCCCCGCAGCTGGTGGCCCGCCCGATCCAGGGCGGGCCGAAGATCGCAACCGAACTGAGGAAGAGAGCAGACCGACAGCCATGGCTGAGGCTCAGAACTCCCCCAAGCACTCGACGCCGCTCGTGCAGGGGGGACCCCTACCGGTGGGCTCCACCACCGCCGGCTCGATCGCCGTCGCGGCCGAGTCGACCGTCGCCACGCGCATGAGCGCGCCGCCGTCCTTCGACGTGGCGGACTTCCCCGTGCCGCACGGCCGCGAGGAGGAGTGGCGGTTCACCCCGCTTCAGCGGCTGCGCGGACTGCACGACGGCACCGCCGTCGCCACCGGCACCGGCGTGAAGGTCGACGTCGAGGCCCCCGAGGGCGTCGTCGTCGAGACCGTCGGCCGGGACGACCCGCGCCTGGGCAAGGCCGGCACCCCGGTGGACCGAATCGCCGCCCAGGCCTACTCGGCGTTCGAGAAGGCCGGCGTGGTCACCGTCCCCAAGGAGACCGTGCTCAGCGAGCCGATCCGGATCGCCGTGCACGGCGAGGGCGGGGTCGCCTACGGCCACCAGGTCGTCGAGCTGGGCGCCTTCGCCGAGGCCGTCGTCGTCATCGACCACACCGGTGACGCGGTGCTCGCCGCCAACGTCGACTACATCCTCGGCGACGGCGCCAAGCTGACCGTCGTCTCCGTCCAGGACTGGGACGAGAAGGCCGTGCACGTGGCCCAGCACAACGCACTGGTCGGCCGGGACGCGAGCTTCAAGTCGATCGTCGTCACGTTCGGCGGCGACGTCGTACGCCTCCACCCGCGCGTGAAGTACGCCGGCCCCGGCGGTGAGGCCGAGCTCTTCGGCCTCTACTTCACCGACGCCGGCCAGCACCAGGAGCACCGCCTCCTCGTCGACCACAACACCCCGCACTGCAAGTCCAACGTCGCCTACAAGGGCGCACTCCAGGGCGACGAAGCACACGCCGTGTGGATCGGTGACGTCCTCATCGAGGCAAAGGCCGAGGGCACCGACACCTACGAGATGAACCGCAACCTGGTGCTGACCGACGGCGCCCGCGTCGACTCCGTACCGAACCTCGAGATCGAGACCGGCGAGATCGTCGGCGCCGGCCACGCGTCCGCCACCGGCCGCTTCGACGACGAGCAGCTCTTCTACCTGATGGCCCGCGGCATCCCGGAGCACGAGGCCCGGCGCCTGGTGGTCCGCGGCTTCTTCGCCGAGCTGGTCCAGCAGATCGGTGTCCAGGACATCGAGGAGCGCCTCATCGCCAAGATCGAGGAAGAGCTGGAGGCCTCGGTCGCATGACTGAATCATCGGCGTTCGTACGCGTCTGCGGGCTGGGCGAGCTCGAGGAGGACACCCCGAAGCGGGTGGAACTCGACGGCACGCCGATGTCCATCGTGCAGACCGAGGGCGAGGTGTTCGCCATCCACGACATCTGCTCGCACGCGAACGTCTCCCTGTCCGAGGGCGAGGTCGACGACTGCCACATCGAGTGCTGGCTGCACGGCTCGCGCTTCGACCTCCGCTCGGGCAAGCCCGACGCCCTCCCGGCGACGCGCCCCGTCCCCGTATACCCCGTCAAGATCGAAGGGGACGACGTGCTCGTCTCCCTCACCCAGGAGTCCTGAGGCACCCATGGCAACGCTTGAAATCCGAGACCTGCACGTCACCGTCGAGGCCGACAACGCCACGAAGGAGATCCTCAAGGGCGTCGACCTCACCGTGAAGCAGGGCGAGACGCACGCCATCATGGGCCCCAACGGCTCGGGCAAGTCGACCCTCGCCTACTCCCTCGCGGGTCACCCCAAGTACACGATCACCAGCGGCAGCGTCACCCTCGACGGTGAGGACGTCCTGGAGATGTCCGTCGACGAGCGCGCCCGCGCCGGACTGTTCCTCGCCATGCAGTACCCGGTCGAGGTCCCCGGCGTTTCGGTGTCCAACTTCCTGCGCACCTCCGCCACCGCCATCCGCGGCGAGGCCCCCAAGCTGCGCACCTGGGTGAAGGAGGTCAAGGAGGCCATGCAGCGCCTCAACATGGACCCCTCCTTCGCCGAGCGCAACGTCAACGAGGGCTTCTCCGGCGGTGAGAAGAAGCGCCACGAGATCCTCCAGCTCGAACTGCTCAAGCCGAAGATCGCGATCCTCGACGAGACCGACTCCGGCCTCGACGTCGACGCGCTGCGGGTCGTCTCCGAGGGCGTCAACCGCGTCCGCGAGACCGGCGAGGTGGGCACCCTGCTCATCACCCACTACACGCGCATCCTGCGCTACATCAAGCCCGACCACGTCCACGTCTTCGCGGGCGGCCGGATCGCCGAGTCCGGCGGCCCCGAGCTCGCGGACAAGCTGGAGAACGAGGGCTACGAGGCATACGTGAAGGGTGGCGCATCCGCGTGACGACTCTGCCGGGCCTCCTCGACACCGAGGCGATCCGTAAGGACTTCCCCGTCCTGGACCGGCTGGTCCACGACGGCAAGAAGCTCGTGTACCTGGACAACGCGGCGACCTCGCAGAAGCCGCGCCAGGTACTGGACGCCCTGAGCGAGTACTACGAGCGCTACAACGCCAACGTCCACCGCGGTGTGCATGTGCTCGCCGAGGAGGCCACGGCGCTGTACGAAGGTGCTCGGGACAAGGTCGCCGCGTTCATCAACGCGCCCAGCCGCGACGAGGTGATCTTCACCAAGAACGCCTCCGAATCCCTCAACCTCGTGGCCAACATGCTCGGCTGGGCCGACGAGCCCTACCGGGTGGACCACGAGACCGAGATCGTCATCACCGAGATGGAGCACCACTCCAACATCGTGCCGTGGCAGCTGCTGTCGCAGCGCACGGGCGCGAAGCTGAAGTGGTTCGGCCTCACGGACGACGGCCGGCTCGACCTGTCGAACATCGACGAGATCATCACGGAGAAGACGAAGATCGTCTCCTTTGTGCTGGTGTCGAACATCCTCGGCACGGTCAACCCGGTCGAGGCGATAGTGCGCCGGGCGCAGGAGGTCGGCGCGCTGGTACTGATCGACGCCTCGCAGGCCGCGCCGCACATGCCCCTCGACGTCCAGGCCCTCCAGGCCGACTTCGTGGCCTTCACCGGCCACAAGATGTGCGGACCGACGGGCATCGGTGTGCTGTGGGGCCGCCAGGAACTCCTCGAGGACCTGCCCCCGTTCCTCGGCGGCGGCGAGATGATCGAGACCGTGTCGATGCATTCGTCGACGTACGCTCCCGCGCCGCACAAGTTCGAGGCGGGCACCCCGCCGATCGCGCAGGCGGTCGGTCTGGGAGCGGCCATCGACTACCTGTCGTCCATCGGCATGGACAAGATCCTCGCCCATGAGCACGCGCTCACCGAGTACGCGGTGCGGAAGCTGATCGAGGTCCCCGACCTGAGGATCATCGGCCCGACGACGGCCGAGGACCGCGGTGCGGCGATCTCGTTCACGCTCGGCGACATCCACCCGCACGACGTGGGCCAGGTCCTGGACGAGCAGGGCATCGCGGTCCGGGTCGGCCACCACTGCGCGCGGCCGGTCTGCCTGCGCTACGGAATTCCTGCGACCACCCGGGCGTCGTTCTATCTGTACTCGACGCCGGCCGAGATCGACGCACTGGCTGACGGGCTCGAGCACGTACGGAACTTCTTCGGCTGAGGGGCGTGCTGGAATCGTGAAGCTTGATTCGATGTACCAGGAAGTCATCCTGGACCACTACAAGAACCCCCACGGGCGTGGTCTCAGAGATGGCGATGCCGAGGTGCACCACGTCAACCCGACGTGCGGTGACGAGATCACGCTGCGCGTGAAGTACGACGGAACGACCATCAGCGATGTCTCGTACGAGGGCCAGGGCTGCTCGATCAGCCAGGCGAGCGCGTCCGTACTGAACGAGCTGCTGGTCGGCAAGGATCTGGCGGACGCGCGGAGGATCCAGGAGACCTTCCTGGAGCTGATGCAGTCCAAGGGCCGTGTCGAGCCGGACGACGCGATGGAGGACATCCTGGAGGACGCGGTCGCGTTCGCCGGGGTGTCCAAGTACCCGGCCCGGGTGAAGTGTGCCCTGCTGAGCTGGATGGCATGGAAGGACGCGACGGCCCAGGCCTTCGCGGAGGAGGCGAAGACCGGATGAGTGAGACCACCCAGACCGCCGAGATGAAGCCGGCCTCGGAGGAGGAGCTCCGCGAGGCACTGATGGACGTCGTCGACCCCGAACTGGGCATCGACGTCGTCAACCTCGGCCTGATCTACGGCATCCACGTCGACGACGCGAACATCGCGACCGTCGACATGACCCTGACCTCGGCGGCCTGCCCGCTGACGGACGTCATCGAGGACCAGGCCAAGTCCGCCACGGACGGCCTCGTCAACGAACTCCGCATCAACTGGGTGTGGATGCCGCCGTGGGGGCCGGACAAGATCACCGACGATGGGCGGGAGCAGCTTCGGGCGCTCGGGTTCAACGTCTGAGGTTTGTCCGACCTCTGAGGTTCGGTCCTTGGGAACTGACACGTGTGGCCCCCGGCGTTATGCCGGGGGCCACAGTCGTCTGCTGGTTCGGCTCCGCTCAGCCGAGGCCCTGCACCATGCGGAACGAGAAGTCCGGCCGGTTGGTGGTGTTGTAGCCCCACGGGTCCAGGCGCATCTCGAAGTTCCTGTGACGCAGGATGCGGCCGGGGTAGTTCACCGACTCCAGCATCACGGCGCCCGAGTGCCCGGACGGCTGCGGGCAGAAGGTGGCGTCCTTCCGGAACAGGTCCGAACCGTCGTGGCGGTCGGCGCGCAGCACGAAGTTCCGGTGGCGCAGATAGCGGCCGTCCTTCGTCATGAAGGAGTAGCAGGACGACCTGTCGAGGCCGGAGACGATCTTGAAGGTGGAGTCCGACCTGCTCTCGCTGCCGCCCACCGGGTCGAGCCGGACCACGCCGTTGCTCAGATGCCAGTAACGGTCGGGGTAGTTGACCGCCTGGAAGGACTTCCACGTCCCGCTGGACGAGGAGCCCGATCCCGATCCCGATCCCGATCCGGAGCCGGAACCCGACCCGGATCCCGAGCCGGAACCGGAGGACTTGCTGGGCTCGCCGGCCGGCTTGGACGGATCGGTCGACGTCTTGGAGCCGGAGCCCTCGCCCTTCCGGGACGGGTCCGAGGCGGAGCCCTTCGAGCCGGGGCCGGCGGAGTTCGAGTTCGGCGAGGACAGACCGCTCTTGCCGCCCGGGGCCGAGGTGGCGCCGGAACCGGCCGTTCCGCCGGTGACGCTCGGACTGGGGACGACCGCGTCGCCCGCGGACGTAGTGCGGCCCTTCCGGCTCTCCGACGGGTCGTCACCGCTGTTGTCCATCAGGGCGATGGTGGTGACGCAGGCGATGATGACCGCCCCGGCGAGCGCGCCGGCCAGCCAGAGCCGGCGCGTCCCGGGTATCCGCTCCCCGCCCGGGGCCTCGCCCGTCTCCCACGACATCGGACGCTGCTCCGCGAAGAGCCGCAGGTCCGCCGGACTGGCGGCGATGTGCGTGCGGGGCGGGCCCGAGGCACCTCCTGGGAATGAGGCGGGGGCGGACTTCTCGTCCGGAGCGGCTCCGGAAGGTCCGGTCTTCTTTTTCGGCATGCGCGGTTCCTCCAGCGTCGCCGGGGCGAACGCGGATTCGTCATGTGCTTGCGGCACGAGAGGAAGCGAAAGCAAGCACTCGGGCGGCTGTGGCCGTGAAAACCGAGTGCTTGATAGGTGAAACAGTAGTGGACTCCGTGGGGTGGGATCAGCACTTTGACGGTGTGAACTGGGGGACGTTATCGATCTGTTGGGGCGGGCGCGGCCAACGCCGGGCTTGTGGTGTTTCGCCTGCAGGTGAGGCGGCGGCCCGGCCTTGGGGGCGGCCTCCGCGGTTTGCGGTGGGGCGGCCTCTCGTCTTGCGGTGGGTGGCCGGTGCGCCTTTGCGATGGGTGGCCGGTGAGTCTTGCGGGGCGGGCCCGTGTGTCACGGGCGGGTGGCGAATCCGGACGGGTGGCTGCCGACGGAGGGCGGGAGGGGACCCGTACCGAGACCACGGTCTCGGTGACCGCGGTGACCGCGGTGACCGGCGAGGTGGAGGCGACCGGGGTCTCGGTGCGGTCCGTGGCGGCGTCCGTGGTGTCGGTGTCGGTGTCGGTGGCGGCGGTGGCGTCGGCGGCCTGTGAGCCGACGGCTGTGGAAGCGCCGACGGCCGTGGGGGTTGTGAACTGCTGGTGGTCGTCTGTGCACGAGCGTGTTTCTGGTGCATATGAGTGAGTGTCCGGGCTGCGGCACATGCGGCCCCGTGGGGGTGAACGAAGGTTCTTTGGTCGAATGTGTGACCTTTGCCTGTGGCGGTCGTTGAGCGCGGTGCGGGGTTTTTCGACCGGTGTGGGGGCGGGGGGTGGATGGATGGGCGGGCTGCGGGAGAGGGCGGCACCGTTCGTCGCCCTGGGGCCGTCCGGTGTGGCGGTCCGCGACCGGCTCAGGCACCTGACTGCCGAGGACGAGAACGTACTGCGCCTGGTCAGTAAATCCAGCGGTGACAGCGGTGTTCCAGGAGGAGAGCCGAGCAACCCGGGCTGCTGATTCCGTGCGCGCACGCAGGGGTGCGCGGCGACGTGTGTACGACCGTACATATCGATGTGTACTCTTGTACACATGGGTTACGTTCTGCTCGCCGGCGCGATCGCCGCGGAGGTCCTCGCCACCACGACCATGAAGTACAGCGACGGGTTCAGCCGGTTGTGGCCGTCACTGATCACCGCGCTCGGGTACGTCGTCTCCTTCGCGCTCCTCGCGCAGACGCTGAAGACGGTGTCGGTAGGCACGGCGTACGCCATCTGGGCCGGGTTCGGCACCGCCGCCATCGCCACCATCGGGATCGTCTTCCTCGGCGAGGGCGTGAGCCTCGCCAAGGTCGCCGGGATCGCGCTGATCATCGGCGGGGTCGTCGTGCTCAACCTGGCGGGCGCGCACTGATGGCCCGCCGGTACGACCCCGAGCGACGCCAGCGGATCATCGACGCCGCGATCCGGGTGGTGGGCGCCAAGGGGCTCGCGGGCCTGAGTCATCGCTCGGTCGCCGCCGAGGCGGACGTCCCGCTGGGCTCGACCACGTACCACTTCACGACCCTGGACGAGCTGATGGTCGCCGCACTGCGCCAGGCCAGCGAGGGCTTCGCGAAGGTCGTGGCGGCGCGGGGCGCGCTGCAGGACGAGCGGGCCGACCTCGCCGGCGAACTGGCCGCGCTGCTCGGCGAGTGGCTGGCCGGGGACCCCACGAGCGTCGAGCTCGAGTACGAGCTGTACCTCGCCGCACTGCGCCGGCCCGCACTGCGACCCGTGGCCGCCGAGTGGTGCGAGAGCCTCGCCGACGTGCTCGCCCGGCGCACGGACCCCGTCACCGCACGGGCCCTGGTGGCGCTGCTGGACGGGATCTGTCTGCAGGTGCTGCTGACGGGGACGCCGTACGACGAGGCGTACGCGCGGGAGGTGCTGGACCGGGTGATTCCCTGAGCGGGGACCGCCCCCGAGAGTGTGCCGCACCGCGTGAGCCATTCGCCGACACCTTGCGGCCGACGGGCGAGTGGCTCCTCGACCCGGAGACCTGTCGGATCGTCGGTCTGCGTCATCTCGACGAGGACGGCAAGGCCGCCATCGGTACCTCGGTGGTGACCAGGGCGGTGGTCGACGAGGCCGGGCAGCGTGGCTGGCCCGCGAGCACGGACGGGCCGCGCCCCGGGGGTGCGCGGGCCGCCCGAGCGTCCCGGCGGACCGCCGGGCAGGAGGCCCACGCCCGTTCTCTGAGACGGCCCCCTCAGGCATTGGCCCGGACGGCCCCCCGCCGGTTAGGTTTCCCCCATGACCGACACGACTGCTTCTCGCACCACCGGCGCCGTCGCCGCAGGCCTCGCCACCATCGCCGCCGACGGCACCGTCCTCGACACCTGGTACCCCGCGCCCGAACTGTCCGCTGCGACCGCCGAGGCCCCCGGCCCGGCCGGTACCGAGCGGCTGTCCGTCGAACGGGCCGTGGAGCTGCTGGGCGAGGGTGCCGCGAAGGCGATCGGCCCGGACGCGCGCCGGGACGTCGAAGTGGTCGCGGTCCGTACGGTCATCGCCTCGCTGGACGACAAGCCGATCGACGCGCACGACGCCTACCTGCGCCTCCACCTGCTCTCGCACCGCCTGGTCAAGCCGCGCGGCGCCAACCTGGAGGGCCTGTTCGCCCACCTCGCCAACGTCGCCTGGACCTCCCTCGGCCCGGTGGCGGTGGACACCCTGGAGCAGGTGCGGCTCAACGCCCGCGCCGAGGGCCTGCACCTGCAGGTCACGTCGGTCGACAAGTTCCCGCGCATGACGGACTACGTCGCCCCGAAGGGCGTCCGGATCGCCGACGCCGACCGCGTCCGCCTCGGCGCGCACCTCGCCGAGGGCACCACCGTGATGCACGAGGGCTTCGTCAACTTCAACGCGGGCACGCTCGGCACCTCGATGGTCGAGGGCCGCATCTCGGCCGGTGTGGTGGTCGGCGACGGCTCGGACATCGGCGGCGGCGCCTCCACCATGGGCACCCTCTCCGGCGGCGGCAACGTCCGCATCACCATCGGCGAGCGCTGCCTTGTCGGCGCCGAGGCGGGCGTGGGTATCGCCCTCGGCGACGAGTGCGTGGTCGAGGCGGGCCTGTACGTCACGGCCGGCACCAGGGTCACCATGCCCGACGGCCAGATCGTCAAGGCCCGCGACCTCTCCGGAGCCTCCAACATCCTCTTCCGCCGCAACTCGGTCACCGGCACCGTCGAGGCCCGTCCGAACAACGCGGTCTGGGGCGGCCTGAACGACATCCTGCACAGCCACAACTGATCTCGTACCTTTGACCGGCCGTGACCTCACAGCGGTTTTTGCAGATGAACGGGTGGACGCAGGGTCCGATCACCTGTCGAACCGAAGAGTGAGGGGCTGGACGATGAGGAACGAGCGCGCGAGGGCCGTGACCCGTTGGCTGACCGGGGTGCCGGCCGCGGCGATGATGTGCTGGCTGCCGGCCGGGGCCGCGCACGCCGACGAAACCAACACGGCCTCCCACAACGGCCCCCGGGTCGGGCTGATCAACGCCGGGCAGATCGACGACCCGGCGGAGGACGTGCTGGAGCACGGCGTGCTGCTCGGCGACGGGTACCGCTGGGGCTGACCCGTCGCTCGGCAAGCCGGGGCCCGTAGCGCACCTGGAAGCGGCGCGGGCCCGGTCCCGGTCGCCCCGTTCCGGGCCCGGCGCGGGGACATGCAGCACGAGGTGCTGCTTCTGATGTCTGCTCTCGAGCACCTACCGGCGCGCGGTCGCCGTCGACCGGGCGCGTCATCCGCTCACCGCCGGGATGCCGGCGAACATCACGCCCTGCGGGCCGCGGAAAGCTGTCGGTCCGCAGGGCGAGAAGGACGACCTTCACCCGGTGCCGGCCAGCTCCTCGTACGCGGCCAGCAGCCCGTCCGCCGTCTCCCGGCCGGCGGGACGCAGCGGCGGGCGGACCGGGCCGCCCGGCAGGCCCAGCGCCTTCAGCAGCGCCTTGGCGGTGACCGTGCCGGGCAGGCCCGAGGCCATCATCAGTTCGGTCAGGCGCAGGGTGCGGTGCATCAACTGCCGGGCCCCGGCGGTGTCGCCCGCGTCGAAAGCGTCCAGCACCGCACGGAACTGACGGGGAGTCACGTTCGCGACGGTCGACACATAGCCCGCTCCGCCGATCGCGTACAGCGCCAGGACGTACTCGTCGCAGCCCGTGTAGTACGCCAACTCCGTGCGGGACAGCACCTTCTGGGTGCCGAGCAGGTCGTAGGCGCAGTCCTTCACCGCCACGATCCGGGGATGGCCGGACAGGCGGATCATGGTCTCCGGCTCGATCCGGGTGGCGGTGCGGCCGGGGATGTCGTACAGCATCAGCGGCAGCCCGGAGGCGTCGGCGATATCGCGGAAGTGGGCCTCGACCGCGTCCTGCGGCGGCCGACTGTAGTACGGCGTGACCGCCAACAGGCCGTCCGCGCCCGCCTTTTCGGCCGCCTGCGCCAACTCGATGCTGTGGCGGGTGTCGGCGGTGCCGATGCCCGCCACGACCGCGGCCCGGTCGCCGACCGCTTCGGTGACCGCGCGCACCAGGTCGGACTTCTCCGCGTCGGTGGTGGTCGGGGACTCGCCGGTGGTGCCGGACAGAACCAGCCCGTCGCAGCCCTCGTCGACGAGCCGCCCGGCCAGCCGCTGTGCTCCGTCGAGATCCAGGCCGCCGTCCCGGGTGAAGGGCGTGACCATCGCGCAGAGGGCGCGGCCGAAGGGAGGAGTACTCATGCGGGTAGTCTCCGCGGAGCGACTGTGTAGCTCCACTTAATTTTTCTACGAGGTATTTATCAGCTGCGCTACGGAATAGGTGTCGGCACATCGACGCCCTGGTGCCAACTCGGCGGCCATGCGGCACCATGAGCGGGTAACCGACCTTCAGGTCACGGGAGGCGTCATGAGGCTGGGCAAGGCACTGGCGACCGGAGTGGCGGAGGAGTCCGTACGCTCGTCCGAGGAAGAGATCGAGGACCGACTCGAGGCGGAGACCGAGGAGTTGGAGCCGCAGGCCGAGGTGCCGGCCGTCCGATGAGGATGCGGCTCCCCGAGGAACGCCCGACGGAGCCGCCGACCGGATACAAGATCGCCCACCCGGTGCTGTCCCAGGACGGCGCTCGGGCCGGGTTCACCGGTGTGTCGCTCGGCGGCGCGCTGCCGTACGGAGTGCTGGACGAGGCGCGCTGCGTCTACGGCCGACGGCACCGGGCCCCGCACCGGCGGTGCGACTGCGGCTTCCACTGCGTGCACGACCGTGCCGAGGCCGAGGGGCTGCTGTGCACCGGCGAGCACCGGGCGGCGGCGCTCCTGGAGGTGAGCGTGCTCGGCGCGTACATCCGCTTCGAGCGCGGGTTCCGGTATGCCCGCCAGCGGGTGCGCACCGCGACCGTGGGCCCTTGCGTCTGCGGGGGGACGGCCGTGGCACTGGCCGACGCAGGCTGGGGCAGACCCGGCTGGCGCGCCCTCGCGGGTGCCTGCGCCGGATGTGTACGCGGCCGTACGTCGATGTCGCTCGCTTCCTTCGCACGGCTGGCGGGCGAGGGGCTGCGGGTACGGGCCGCACAGGGGACCACGACGACGCCCGAGACCGGTGAGCTCTCCGTGCCCGAACTGGTCGCGGAAGCGGCGCTGTTGCAGGCGCGACTGGACTGGTTCCAGAGCCAGCTGGCGCGGCTAGGAGAGCCCGGGGCGGGCCCCCGCGAGCAGGGGTAACGCGGGCCGGGCCGGGTACTCGGGGGGCTCGAAGTGAGAGGAGGCGGGACACCGTGACCGGGACCATGGACCGCGGGCGTGCGCCGAGCGAGCACCATTCCGTGGGAGAGCTCGTCGGTCAGGCGACCGAACAGCTCTCGCAGCTCGTCCGACAGGAAGTGACCCTTGCCAAGCTGGAACTGGCCGAGAAGGGGCGTCGCGCAGGGCGTGGCGGTGGTCTGCTCGGTGCGTCGGGTGCCGTCGCGTACGTCGGCCTGATGGCTCTGGCCGCCGCAGGGATCGCCGCGCTCTCCCTGGTGCTGTCGGTATGGGCTTCGGCACTCATCGTGACGGGTGTGCTGTTCGCCGTCGCGGCCGTGCTGGGCGTGGTCGGGCGCAAGCAACTGCGCCGGGCGGTGCCACCCCTGCCCGAACGGACTTTGGGCAGCGTCAGGGCCGACGTGGACGAGATCAAGGAGAGGGCGCACCGATGAGTGACAGGACGGACGCGACCGCGGCCTCCGGCGCCAAGGGGCCGGACGAACTGCGCCGCCAGATCGAGCAGACCAGAAGGCAGCTCGGCGACACCGTCGAAGAGCTGGCCGCCAAGGCGGATGTGAAGGGCCGCGCCCGGGCCCGCGCCGCCGACCTGCGGGACCGCGCCGGGGCCATGCGGGTCCAACTGCGCAGCACGGCCGCCCAGGCGACCCATGCGGTGCAGGACAAGGCGGCGCAGGCCGGGCACGTCATGCAGGGACGGGCGTCGGACGCGGGACACACCGCCCGGGACGCCGCCCGGGACAACGTGCCCGAGCCGGTGCGTCGTGCCACGCCGGCCGTGGTCCAGGCCGCCGGGCGCCACCGGCGGGTGGCCGCGCTGGCCGGTGCCGGGGTGGTCGTGGTGGTGCTGTGGTGGAGGCTCGGGCGGCGCTGAGCGTGTGGCGGCGGGTGTGCGGGGTCCTTCGATGGGCCCCGCACACTTGTGCGCCGAGGAGGGTGCCGCGGGTTGTCCGCACACTTGTGTGCCGGTGAGGGTGACGTGAGATGCCGGCAGGCATGTGCGCTCGTGGGAGTGACTTGGGTTGTCAGCAGGCATGTGGGCCTGTGGGAGGGACTCGGGTTGTTCGCAGGCATGTGGGCCTGTGGGGAGTGTCGTGGGCTGTCAGCAGGATGTGCGCCGGCGCGGCCCGCTCCACGCCGACCACCCGTCCCGCGCCTGCTGAGGGCTCCGCCCCCACAGTCCCGTACACCTGAGGCTCCGCCCCCACAAACCCGTATCGGTCAATCCCGCATCGTCAGTCCCGTATCGGTCCCCGGCCGCACCCGCATCCGCACCCGGGTCCGCAGCCGAGGTGGCCACTTCCGGGTGTCCCGGGGCTCCACGTACGGCTCCTCCGTGGCCGGCAGGCCGTCGGTGATCGCCCGTTCGCGGGCCAGCTCGGCGTCGAACTCCAGGCCCAGCAGGATCGCCAGATTGGTGAGCCAGAGCCAGACCAGGAAGACGATCCCGCCGGCCAGCGTGCCGTACGCCTTGTTGAACGAGCCGAAGTTCGCGGCGTAGACGGCGAAGCCCACGGAGGCGGCGAGCCAGATGAGCGTGGCGACCAGGCTCCCGGGGCTCACCCAGCGGAAACCCCGGCCGCGGACGTTGGGGGCCGCCCAGAACAGCAACCCGATCACCAGCATCACCAGGAGCAGCAGCACCGGCCACTTCGCGACCGACCACACCGCCACCGCGGCGTCGCCCGCACCGAGGGCCGTCCCGGCCCGTACCGCCAGCGGCCCGGTGAACACCACGATCAGTGCGCTCGCCGCGAGCATCAGCATCAGCGCGACCGTCAGCAGCAGCCTCAGCGGTGTGAGCTTCCAGACCGGGCGCCCCTCCGGCAGGTCGTACACGGCGTTCGAGGTGCGGATGAACGCGGCGACGTAGCCGGAGGACGACCACAGCGCCAGCAGCAGTCCCGCGATCGCCAGCACCCCGCCGGTACCACCGGTCCCGCCCAGCTGCACCACCGCCTCCCGCAGGATCTCCCGGGCCGGACCGGGCGCCAACTGGCCTATGTTGTCCAGGAGTTCGTCCGTCAGTCGCTGTCCGGCGACGCCCACCAGGGACACCATCACCAGCAGCGCCGGAAAGATCGACAGCACCCCGTAGTAGGTCAACGCGGCCGCGCGGTCGGGAAGTTCGTCGTCGCGGAACTCCCTCACCGTACGGCGCAGCACCGCCCGCCAACTACGCGCCGGTAATGCGGTCGGACTGTCCTTCTCGGACAATCCGTTCGACTCCTGAGCGGGTCGGCTCTCGTCCATGACCTGGCGAGTCTCCCGATTCCCCGGGCCGAACCCCGTAGTTGACCTGAATCTTGGTTGAGGTTGAAGGAACGCCGAGTGGGAGAGCGCCCGGGCCCATGCCGAGGCCATGGCCGCACCCGGAGAGGGGGTCGGCTCGGCCACGGCCCTGTGGGAGCGGGTGCAGACCTGGCCGGGACTGAAGGGCAGCACCGTCAGCCGGTGCACGCATGCCCTCGGCCTGGTCCCGAGGAGCCCCGCCGACACACCGCGCCCGGCGCACTCGTAGGACCGAAAATTCCAACCGTCTGGACAAAAAAAGTTTTCGGTGAGACGGTGGACTCATGTTGGACGTGACCGTGATCGAGGACGCGGCGGCAGCCGCCGTCTCGCTGGACCCGATACGCGCCAGGCTGCTCGCCGAGCTGGCGGCCGGCCCCGCGTCGGCGGCCATGCTGGCCGGTCAGGTCGGGTTGCCCCGGCAGAAGGTGAACTACCACCTCAAGGCGCTGGAGCGGCACGGCCTGATCGAGCTGGCCGGGGAGCGGCGCAAGGGCAACGTCACCGAGCGGCTGATGCGGGCGACGGCCGCGTCGTACGTGATCTCGCCGCTCGCGCTCGCCTCCGTGCAGCCCGACCCGGACCGATTCCGCGACCAGCTCTCGGCGCGCTGGCTGCTTGCGCTCGGCGCCCGGCTGGTGCGGGACGTCGGCTCGCTCATCACCGGTGCCGCCAAGGCCCGCAAGCGGCTCGCGACCTACGCGCTGGACGGCGAGGTGACCTTCGCCTCCGCCGCCGACCGGGCCGCGTTCATCACGGAGCTGACGGCGGGCGTGAGCGCGCTCATCCGCAAGTACGACGCGCCCGACGCCGAGGGCGGCCGCGGCCACCGGATCGTCGTCGCCGTTCATCCCACGCTCAAGGCCCCGGTCGACGGGTCCCACACCGACGGGTCCCCTACCGGCGAGCCACACACCGACGCACCTCGGGCCGCGCGGCCCGAGGCCGGTGAACTCACCGAATGACACGCCCAGTCAGACCTACCTGAACGCCCAGGAGCACAACATGTCCAAGGAATTCGAGATCGCCCGCGAGTTCGAGGTCGACGCCACACCCGAACAGGTGTGGGACGCCTTCACCAGCGGAACCGGCGGCTGGCTGTGGCCGATGGATCCCCCCGAGCCGCGCGTGGGCGGCAAGGGACCCTTCGGATCCGAGGTCATCGCCTGGGATCCGCCGCACCACTACACCAATCGTGTCGCGGACGTCGAGGGGATCGCCGAGCAGACCCTCAACCAGCTCGACTACACCGTCGAGCCGCGCGACGACGGACGCCGCGCCTGGGTGCGCTACGTCCACAGCGGCATCTTCGTCGACGACTGGGACAACCAGTACGACGGCGCCGGCAAGCACACCGACTTCTACCTGCACACCCTGCGGGAGTACCTGACGCGGTTCGCGGCCCGGCCCGTGGCCTTCGCGACCTTCGACGGGCCCGAGGCGTCCAAGGGTTCCGACGCGTTCGCCGCCGTCGGCCGGGCACTCGGCCTCGGGGACACCACCGCGGAGGGGTCGAGCGTGCGGGTCCGCGGTCCGGAAGGGCAGGAGCTGGACGCCGTCGTCGACTACCGCAACCCCTACTTCATCGGGCTGCGCACCGACGACGCGCTCATCCGGTTCTTCGGACGCAACCACTGGGGCGCCCCGGTCGGCGTCAGCGTCCACGACTTCGCGCCCGGCGCCGATGCCAAGCGCAACGAACTCGCCTGGCAGGGCTGGCTGGAGGGCGTCTTCGCGGCCTGAGGCGAGCGAGGAGCCCGGCCCTCGGTCCAGAGGGCCGGGCTCGGGCACGCGTGGATGAGTGCTACGGCCGGAAGCGGAGCACCTGGGGGTCGTGGTCGCTGATCTGGTCGGAGAACTCGGCGTTGATGTGCACGCTGTCGTAGGCGAAGTCGCAGTCGCGCCGGATCGACGGGCTGATCAGGATCTGGTCCAGGACCTGGCTGTTGCCCTGGAAGTCGTAGGTGTAACGCTCGCTCCTCGGCAGGGACTTGATCGCCGCCCAGAGCGCGCCGTCGTCCTCCAGCAGCTCGGTGGTCTCGGAGAACTCGAAGTCGTTCATGTCGCCGAGCGCGACGACGTCGGCGTTCTTCTGGACCTTCAGGATGTCCTTGACGAAGGAGTTCAGCTCGGTCGCCTGCAGATGGCGCTGGGTCTCCGTGCTGCGGGCCGGCGGCTGGTACTGGGAGTGCAGCGACTGGTCGCCGTTCTTGGACGCGAAGTGGTTGGCGATCACGAAGACGGTCTTGCCGCGGAAGACGAACTCGCCCACGAGCGGCTTGCGGCTGTCGGCCCAGGCGGAGTCCGCCGGGTCGACACGGCCCGGGGAGACCGTCAGCGCCGCCTTGCCCTTCTCCTTCGTCACACCCGTGGCGGTGGTGGCGTCGCCGCCCGCGCGGTCGGTGAACGAGACTCGCTCGGGGTTGAAGAGGAACACCTGGCGGATGTTGCCGCCGGGCTGGCCGCCGTCCGCGTTGTTGACCGGGTCGATCGAGCGCCAGTCGTACTCAGGGCCGCCCGCCGCGACGATCGCGTCGACCAGCTTGGTCATGGTCTGGTCGGCGGCGACCGTACCGTCGTTCTTGGTGCCGTTGTTGTCCTGGATCTCCTCCAGGGACACGATGTCCGGCGACTGCAGGTTCTTCACGATCGCGGCGGCGTGCGCGTCGAAGGTGGTGTCGCCCGGGTCGAGGTTCTCGACGTTGTATGTGGCGACCGCCAGTTCGCGCCGTGACTGCTTGCGGGTCGTCTCGCGCTCCAGGCCACCCTTCTCGAGCGTGCCGAGCTTGGCGGCGACGAGCGTGTAGCCCCCGAACTGGGTGTAGTCCAGGGGGCCTTCGGTCGTTCCGGCGAGCGTGTCACCGACATTCGCCTGCGGGAAGTCCGCGGCCGCGCCCAGCGACTGGATCTGCAGCCGGCCGGTGTTCTGCGAGGTGTACGAGCCGTAGACCGTGCCGCCGCGGCGGTTGGGGTTCTCGAACGGCTTGACCGTGACCCACAGTTCGGTGAACGGGTCGGTGGCCGTGACCACGCGGGAGGAGCCGACGCGGACGTTCATGCCCTCCAGGGACTCGTAGTAGTCCAGGGCGTACTTGCGCGGCCGCAACGGCAGCCCGTTGACCGAACCGCCCGCCGCCGGGTCACCGACCGGGGCGTAAGCGTCGGGAACCGAACGGGAGTTGACGAGGGCGGCCGCCGGGACGGAGTTGCCGTTCGACACCACCGTAACGGTCGCGCGGGTGATCTCCGTGAGCGACTGGTTGCCGGTGGAGGCGCCGCCGGGCACGAACTCCGTCACCGTGCCCGTGACCTTCACCGAGTCGCCGACCGCGACCTTGGGCGTGGCACCGGTGAAGACGAAGACGCCCTCGCTGGTGGCCGGGTCGGCGTCCGGGTCCGGGTCCTGGATCCAGAAGCCTCTGGACGAGCCGTACGTCCGTACCCCGGTGACGATTCCGGCCACATCCGTGACCTGCTGGCCCGCCAGCGGGGATATGCGCGTGGTGCCCTGGATGTCGTGGATGCGCACCGCGTCCGCGTGGGCGGGGGAGGTGAGCACCACCGTGGAGACGGTGGAGCACACGGCGGCGACGGTGAGCGCGGCGATGCGCGCGGAAGACTTGCTCGGCAACGGAATCCCTCCGGGGCGTGCGTGGAAGCCGGTACGGGGTGGTGCGGTGGGGGGAGCGCGAAACCGGCGGGCGGTCTCTGTCGGACTTGCTGTGCTGGTGCTCTGTGCTGGTGCTCTGTGCTGCTGTGCTGGTTGCTCTGTGGTGCTGTCCTGCCGGGTGGGCTGGGCCGGGAGCGCTGACGGCGCCGGCTGTGCCGTCGGCGGTGTTGCTGTGCTGCGCAGTGCCGCGTGCCGGCAGAACATGCGGGCTTTGTGGTGCAGGTGCGTCGGCTGAGTCCGTTGTGCCGACGCGCGTAGATTACGGCCGGGTGGTTACCCGCGCGTTTCTACGCGCGTCAATCTCGTGTGTGGCCACGGGAGTTGTCAAGGTTTCGGCCATGTACGGCCGCGGGCGGACAGATGAACTGGGCGGCATGGGGTGAAATCCGTCTAGGCTGAGCGGCTGAGAAGCGGACCTGAGGAGAACCACGCCGATGTCAGCCAGCTCCCCCCTGCCGCCGGTACGGCTGCGCTCCGAAGCGGAACTCGCACGGGACGCCCTCGGCACACCGCTCCTCTCCCGGGCGGTACGGCTGGCACGCTGGGCCGGTCCCGCGACCCGCGTCGAGGCGGACGGCGAACTCGTCGAGGAGCAGCTGCCCCAGGCCGCCCGTGAGCTGGAGCTGTCCGGCGAGGACGCGGCGGCGTACGCCGGCGAGGCGTGGCGGATCGCCCTCGAGGTCGGGCTCGTCGACGTGGTCGACGAGGAGGAGGGCACCGTCGCCGCCGGCGACGACCTGCGCCTGATCACCGCCGGCGGGCCGCACGACGTGCTCACGCTCTGGCTCGGGGCACTGGACGCGGTGCTCGCCGACGCCGGGGTGCCCGACCTCGAAGACCTCGTGGACGCCATGGACGACGGCGGCGCGGTCGACCTCTCGCGACTCGACTGGAACCCCGCGGCGGAGACCGAGTTCCTCGACGGAGTGCTCGGCAACCTCTACCTCCTCACCGTCAGCGAGGACGGACCGCGGGACGGCACGGTGCCGTTGCCCGCGCTCGCCGCGTCGATGATCGTGCCCGACGACATGGGGGAGCCCACCAACGACATACTGGAGCAGGTGTCGGACGCGATGATGCGGCTCGACGACCAGTTCCGGCTGCTGGAACCGGTGGGACTCGTGGAGTACCAGCCGGTGGACGAGGCACTGATGGCGGACGCCGACGAGGAGTCGGCGGCCCCCGTCGACGAAACCGATGTGTCGCGGTACGGGATGGTGCGGCTGACCCCGCTCGGGCTCTACGGGGTACGGGCGCGGCTGCTGGAGGCCGGGGCGTCGGCCCCGGCGGTCGGGGACCTCGCCGACAAAGGTGCCGACGCGCTGCTCGACGGGACGTCGGCCTTTCCCCCGGGGGCGGCGCGGGCCGAGACGGAGCAGTGGCTGGCGCGGCGTGAACCACTGGCCGCGGCACGGGAGTTGCTGGCCGCCGCGCGGGGCTCGGACCCCGGGGCGCCGCTGCGGCGGCTGCGCTGTCAGCAGGCGCTGTCGCTGCTCGGCGCGGAGGTGGAGCCCGCGCTGCGGGAGGTGCTCGACGACGCCGAACTCGGCGGGCTGGCCCGGGTGTGGCTGGCGGAGCGGGGCGCCGCTGACGTGCCCGCGCCTCCGCAGGAGATGGTGTTCTGGCTGACCATAGACACGCTGGCCGCGCAGTTGGCCGCGGAGGGGAACTCCGAGGAGTTGCAGGCGCTGGTGGAGGGGTTGGCTCGGCAGCACAGCGGGTTCTTCGCCGCCGCGTGGCGGGTGGAGCATCCGGCCACGCCGGACGTCCTGGAGGCCATGGGGCGGTTGCATCCTGACAAGAAGGTGGCCAAGGAGGCCCGTAAGGCGGCGTTCAAGGCGCGGTCGCAGCACCCGGGGTGAGAGCGTGAGCCGCGGAACCGGCGTTCGCCGCCGGCGGGGCCGCGGGTGCGGCAGGTGTTCGGAAGGCGGTTCCTGGACGTCGGCCTGTGTTCAAGTGGTGTTCAAGGGCGCGCGCGAGCGTGTGGCGGAACGTCGGGACGCCGCCCTCCACGGTCATCAGGGCTCCTCACCAGGTCACAGGAGACAGCATGTCGCTCACCCGCAGGGACTTCACCAGACGGTCCGCGATCACCGGTGCCGGTGTCGCCCTGGCCGGCAGCGCCGGCGTCCTCGCCACCGCCCCGAACGCCCTGGCCGCCACGGACGTCGAGGACGCCGCCGAGGGCGACAGCGCCGCGGACCGGCACGGCGTCGGCTACGGCCCGCTCATCCCGGACCCCGAGGGCATCCTCGCCCTGCCCGCCGGCTTCAAGTACCGCGTCATCACCTACAGCGGCAAGACCAAGCTGGAGTCCGGCGAGTTCACCCCGTCCAATCACGACGGCACCGCCACCTTCGACGGCCCCCGCGGCACCACCCTCCTCGTCAACAACCACGAGCTGAAGGGCCCGCGCGCCAACTGGAAGTACCCCGTGCCGCTCACCGAGGGGCTCGTCTACGACCCGGCCGCGTCCGGCGGCTGCACGGTCGTGGAGGTGCGCCCCGACGGCCGCGTCGCCGAGTGGGTCGGCATCGCCGGCACGTCCACCAACTGCGCCGGCGGCAGCACCCCTTGGGGTACCTGGCTCACCTGCGAGGAGAACTCCGACAAGGCCGGCGTGAACGGCATGACCAAGGACCACGGCTACGTCTTCGAGGTCGACCCCATCGACCGCCGGGCCAACCACGACCCCAAGCCGCTGAAGTTCTTCGGCCGTTACGACCACGAGGCCGTCGTCATCGACCCCAAGCGCGGCCACGCCTACCTCACCGAGGACGCCTCCAACCCCAACGGACTCTTCTTCCGCTGGACCCCGCCCAAGGGCTTCCACCACGGCCGCGGGAAGTTCCGCACCCTCGCCGACGACGCGGGCGTCCTCCAGGCGCCCAAGTGCTTCGACTCCGGCGGCAAGTTCGTCGACGACCTCTCCCGCGCCACGAAGATCGGCACCGTGTACGGAGTCGACTGGGTGGACGTCCCCGACCGCGACGCCAGGACCGTCGCCGTGCGCAAGCAGTTCGGGGCCGGTGAGGTCACCCGCGCCCGCAAGCTGGAGGGCATGTGGTGGGGCGACGGCGGCGCGTACATCGTCTCCTCCTACGCCCGTGAGGAGAGCCCGGGCGCCGCGCACGACGGCCAGGTCTGGTTCTACGACCCCAAGCGCCGCACCCTGACGCTGAAGGTCCTCCTCGGCGTGAACCCCGACCCTTCCGTCGACGGAGCCTTCGACGGCCCCGACAACATCACCGTCTCCCCGTACGGCGGCCTGATCCTCGCCGAGGACGGTGAGGGCGTCTCCCACCTGTTCGGCGCCACCGGCAGCGGCCGCACCTACCCGATCGCGCGCAACGACCTCAACGTCGGCACCGAGGAGGAGCCCGAGTACAGCGAGTTCGCCGGTGTCACCTTCTCGCCCGACGGGAAGACGCTGTTCGCCAACATCCAAAAGCCCGGCATCCTGTTCGCCATCACCGGCCCCTGGAAGCGCCACAAGCGGTAATTAATTCGTTCGCTCACCCCGCGGCCCGCCTCCTAAAGTGATGCACGTCCAGGTGCGAAGGCAGGACCTACTTCCACTGATAATGGGGCGGCCGCGGGTTCGAGTCCCGCCACCGGTACCACAGGCCGGTGTAGCTCAGGGGTCAGAGCACCTTTGTCGGTTCCGCCGACCTCGAACTCTGGACATCACAAGTTCATGCACCTCCCGGTGCGCGGGCTGCGGCTACTTCTACTCCAAAGAATCCACGCCGCCGCCGACTTGATCTCGGGAGGCGCAGCTCATGGTGGGTGCCCGGTGCGCAGGCAGCGGATACTTCGGGAGCTGGTGGGGAAACCCGTACGGGTTCGAATCCCGTCATCGACCCAGGGTCGGTGTGGCGGAACGGAAGACGCGCCAGTCATAAGCACCGCAGTCGACTTCGACCTCGGGCATCCCACCTTCTGCTGCGCCTCCCTCGAAATCCAGCAGAGAATTCGGGGGAATTCACCATGGCGCGATTCAACACCAAGGCCGGCAAGGCGCAGCGCACTTCGTTCGTGACATCGACCGGGCGCCGGCTGCGCACCTACCAGGGCGGCCGGGGCAACGAGCGCGACGCGCGCTCCGAGCTCTTCCTGCTCGCCGTCGCCAATTTCGTGGCACAGGACACCTTCTACGAGACCGGCGCGGACCGCGACGACCGGTTCGCCTCGCTCGTGCGGGGGCTCGCCGTCGAGGACCCGGCGTGGACCGCCGGCCTGCTCGGCTGGCTGCGCGGCGAGGGAAACCTGCGGACCGCCTCCATCGTGGGCGCCGCCGAGTACGTCAAGGCACGGCTCGACGCCGGCGCGACCGACGGTCCCTCGAACCGTGAGGTAATTGCCTCCGTGCTGCGGCGCCCGGACGAGCCGGGCGAACTGCTCGGCTACTGGACCTCGGTGTACGGCCGCGCCGTCCCCAAGCCGGTCAAGCGGGGCGTCGCCGACGCCGTACGGCGTCTCTACAGCGGCAAGTCGCTGCTGAAGTACGACACCGCGTCCAAGGGCTACCGCTTCGGCGACATCCTCAACCTCGTGCACGCCGCGCCCGACCCCGGCAAGCCGTGGCAGGGCGACCTGTTCCAGTACGCGCTCGACCGGCGTCACCACCCGGAGACCGCCGAGCCGCCCGCGTCCAGCCCCGTGCTCACCGCGCACCGCGAGTTGATGCGGCTCCCGGTCGCCGAGCGGCGCGCGGTCGTCACCTCCGAGGGCGGCGCCGAGCGGGTCGCGGCGGCGGGCCTCACCTGGGAGGCGCTCGCCGGCTGGCTGCAGGGTCCGATGGACAAGGCGGCCTGGGAGGCCGTGATCCCGTCCATGGGCACCATGGCGCTCGTCCGCAACCTGCGCAACCTCGACCAGGCGGGCGTCTCGGACGAGGTCGCGGCCCAGGTCGCCGCGCGGATCAGCGACCCGGCCGAGGTGGCGCGGTCGCGGCAGTTCCCGTTCCGCTACCTCGCCGCGTACCAGCACGCCCCCTCGCTGCGCTGGTCGTACCCGCTGGAGCAGGCGCTCGGCCACTCGCTGTCCAACGTGCCCTCGCTGAGCGGACGTTCGCTGATCCTGGTGGACCGCTCCGGTTCGATGTGGGGGCGACTGTCCGAGCGCTCGGAGCTCAACCGGGCCGACGCGGCGGCGATCTTCGGCACCGCGCTGGCGATGCGGGCCGAGGACGCCGACCTCGTCGAGTTCGGCACGAGCAGCCGCCGTGTGAAGTACCGCAAGGGCGAGTCGGTGCTGAAGGTGCTCGGCCGCTTCGGCGACCTGGGCGGCACCAACACCACCGAGGCGGTGCGGGCGCACTACAGGAAGCACGACCGGGTCCTGATCGTCACCGACGAGCAGGCGGCGTACAGCCACCGCGGCGACCCGACCGAGCAAGTACCGGCCACCGTGCCGGTCTACACCTGGAATCTCGCCGGCTACCGCCCGGGCCACGGCCCGTCGGGCAAGGCGAACCGCCACACCTTCGGCGGCCTCGGCGATGCGGCCTTCCGCGTGGTGAGCCTGCTGGAGGCCGGACGGGACGCCCGCTGGCCGTGGGCTGTCTGACCCGACCCAGGGCGAGAACCGTGGCCCGCTTCGACGAAGCGGGCCACGGTCTTGTCCGCACCTCGATTGACATCTAACATTTCAGTGCATGGAGGCCATACGACCAGTGCGCCGGACCCTGCTCAGGGACCGGGCGTACGAGGTGATCCGGGACGCCATCGTGGCGGGGGAGATCGAACCCGGTGCGGTGGTGCGCGACGCCGATCTCGCGGAGCGGCTCGGGCTGTCCCGGGCGCCGGTCCGCGATGCCTTCGCACGGCTCGTCGACGAAGGGCTGCTGGAGAGCAAACCGCAGAGCTACACCCGGGTGACGCCTGTCGTGGCCGCCGAGGTGCGGGACGCGGCGGCCGTGGTGGGCGCCATGCACGAACTGGCCACCCGGGTCGCCGTGCCCCGGCTCGCCCCCCGGGACGTGGACGCCATGCGCGCCGCCAACGACCGGTTCGCGGCCGCCGTCCGCGCCGGCGACGTGGACGTGGCCCTGGGCGCCGACGACGAACTGCACGACGTGCTCGTACGAGTGAGCGGCAACCGTGCGGCCGCCGCGACCGTCGCCCGCTACACCCCCCTCATCCGCCGTCTGGAGCGACGCCGCTTCGGCGAGGGCGGCAACTGCCGTTCGGCCGGACTGCACGAGCGGCTGATCGCGGCCTGCGCGGCCGGTGACGTGGCCGAGGCGGTCCGCGTCACCGCGGAGATCTGGCGGGGCCTCGAGCAACTCGCCGACGAAGAGCCCCACTGACCAGGGAGAACCCATGTCCGCTGCCCCGTCCCTGACCTCGTACGAGCGTTACCCGCTGCTCTTCGGGCCCTCGCCCGTCCACCCCCTCGAGCGGCTCACCCGGCACCTCGGCGGCGCGGCGCTCTGGGCCAAGCGCGAGGACTGCAACTCCGGCATCGCGTTCGGCGGCAACAAGACCCGCAAACTGGAGTACCTCGTCGCCGACGCGCTCGCCCAGGGCTGCGACACACTCGTCTCGATCGGCGGGGTGCAGTCCAACCACACCCGTCAGGTCGCCGCCGTCGCCGCCCGCGCCGGGCTCAAGTGCGTGCTTGTGCAGGAGAGTTGGGTGGACTGGCCGGACGCCGTCTATGACAAGGTCGGCAACATCCTGATCAGCCGCCTCGCGGGGGCGGACGTACGGCTGGTGCGCGCCGGGTTCGGCATCGGGTTCAAGGAGAGCTGGGAGCAGGCGCTGAGGGAGGTGGAGGAGTCGGGCGGCAAGCCGTACGCGATACCCGCCGGCGCCTCCGACCACCGGTTCGGCGGTCTGGGCTTCGCCCGCTGGGCCTACGAAGTCGCAGAACAGGAACGGGAACTGGGCGTCTTCTTCGACACCGTCATCGTCTGCTCGGTGACGGGCTCGACGCAGGCGGGCATGGTCGCCGGGTTCGCCGCGCTGGAGGAGGCGGGCGGCCGCCCGCGGCGGGTCCTCGGCATCGACGCGTCGGCGTCCCCGGCCCGGACCCGGGAGCAGATCGCCCGGATCGCCCACCGCACGGGTGAACTGATCGGTGTCAAACGTGAGTTGACGGAGTCGGATGTGGAACTCGACGAGCGGTACCACGCCGGTACCTACGGCATCCCGGACGAGACCACCCTGGAGGCGATGCGGCTGGCCGCGCGGACCGAGGGGATGGTCACCGACCCGGTCTATGAGGGCAAGTCGATGGCCGGGCTGATCGACCTCGTCTCCCGCGCGGAGATCGGACAGGAGTCGACGGTGCTGTACGCGCATCTGGGCGGGCAGCCCGCGTTGAACGGGTACAGCGCGTTGTTCTGAGCGGTCTGCGCCGGATGTGTGTCCTGGGGCGTCGGGGAAGGCTACGTTGACGAGGCAGGCCCTGGCCGACGGCAGTGCAGTCGGCGCAGGCTCGGCGCAGGCCGGGAACGCCCGCCCTGAGAAGGGCGGTGACCACGACGAACGGGACAGCGCAGGTGGGAGAGGGAGTGGGGCGGGGCTCGCCGGATGTGCGGGCCCCGCGGGGAACGGAAGGTGCCACGCGGGTGCCGGGGGCGCCTGGCGTGCCAAGTGCGGAGAGCGGGTCGGCTGAGGGAGTGGGGCGGGGCTCGCCGGATGTGCGGGCCCCGCGGGGAACGGAAGGTGCCACGCGGGTGCCGGGGGCGCCTGGCGTGCCAAGTGCGGAGAGCGGGTCGGCTGCGCGAGGACTGCCCGCCAGCCCCGACGTGGGGGGCAGGCCGGGTGTTTCCCGGGTGCCTGACGCAATCGGGGTGTCCGGTGCTTCCGGAGTGTCAGGCGCTTCTGGGGTTCCGGGTTCCTACAGGGTGCCCGGTGCTGCTGGGGTGCGGGTTGCGCGGGGGGTGGTCGGCGCTCCCGGGGTGGGCGGCGCTTCCGGAGCGCCGGACGTGGCCGGAGTGCCGGGTGCCCGGGCCGTGCCCGGGGCGTCCGGCAGGCCGATGCGGGCCGACGCTCGGCGGAACCACCAGCGGCTGGTGAGGGAGGCCGCCGTCGCCTTCGCCGAGCATGGGGAGGGGGCCTCCCTGGACGACATCGCGAAGCGGGCCGGGGTGGGGTCGGGGACGCTGTACCGGCACTTTCCGACGCGGCAGGCGCTGCTGGAGGCCGTCTACGCCGACCGGATCGAGGAGATCGCGGCACGCGGACACGAACTGGCGGACAGGTTGCCGGCGGGCGACGCGCTGGTGGAGTGGCTGGCCGAGCTCGGTGAGCGGATGATCCAGGTGCGGGCGCTGAAGGCACTGCTGGGGTCGGCGGTCACCGACGACGGCGGTTCGGCGGTGCTCACCGAGTGCGGGACGTCGGTGAAGGACTCGGCGGCCCGGTTGGTGGAGGCGGCGCAGCGGCACGGGGCCGTCCGCGGGGACGTGGAACCGATCGAGGTGCTGCGGTTGGTGCACGGCGTTGCCACCGCCTCGGAACTGTCGGGCGGGAACGCCGAGTGCATCCGCCGGTATCTGTCTCTGCTGACGGACGGGTTGCGGCCGACGGCGGGGCGCCCGGACTGAACCGGGCGCCTCGGCTGCTCTGCGCCGGCTTCGTGCTCTTCGCTGGTTCCTGCTCTTCGCCGGCTCGTGGTTGGTCGCTGGTTGTCCTGCCCGTCGCCGGCTTCGGTGCCCGTCGCCTACAGCGACTGCGCCGCCGGCTTCACCATGCCCCGCACCGTGCGGGACTTCACGAAGTCGCCCATCGCCGTCATCTCCCACTCCCCGGAGAACTGCCTGATCAGCTTGGCCATCATGACGCCCGTCTGGGGTTCGGCGTTGGTGAGGTCGAAGCGAACCAGTTCCTCGCCGGTGGCGGCGTCCAGGAGACGGCAGTAGGCCTTGGCCACCTCGGTGAACTTCTGGCCCGAGAAGGAGTTCACCGTGAAGACCAGGCCGGTCACCTCCTGCGGGAGACGGCCGAGGTCGACCGTGATCACCTCGTCGTCGCCCCCGCCCTCGCCCGTGAGGTTGTCGCCGGAGTGTTTGATCGCGCCGCTCACGATGGACAGCTTGCCGAAGTAGCAACTGTCGATGTGGTTGCGCTGCGGACCGTAGGCGATCACCGAGGCGTCCAGGTCGATGTCCTTGCCGCGGTACGCGGGCTCCCAGCCCAGACCCATCTTGACCTGGGAGAGAAGAGGACGGCCGCCCTTCACGAGGGACACCGTCTGGTTCTTCTGGAGGCTCACCCGGCCCTTGTCCAGGTTGATCTTCCCGGTGCCGGGAGCGGCGGCCGGGGCGGGCGGTGCCGGGGGAGCGGCGGGGGCCGGGGGCGCCGCCACACGCGGGTCCATGGGCGGGGCCGGCGGGGTCACCGGGGGCTGGACGGCGGTCGTGGCCGGGGCGGCCGGGGCGGCCGGTTCCTCGACCGTGACGCCGAAGTCCGTGGCGATGCCCGCCAGGCCGTTCGCATAGCCCTGGCCCACCGCGCGGGCCTTCCAGGCGCCGTTGCGGAGATAGATCTCGACGATCACCAGTGCCGTCTCGGTGCCGAGTTGAGGCGGGGTGAAGGTGGCCAGGACGGAGTTGTCGTCCGCGTTGCGGATCGTCGCGGTGGGTTCGATGCCCTGGAAAGTCTGGCCCGCCGCGTCGGGGCTCGCGGTGACGACGATCTTCTCGATGCCGGGGGGAACCGCCGCGGTGTCGACCGTGATCGCGTCGGGGGCCGCGCCGCCGCCGGAGCGGTAGGTCACGCCGGGGCCCGCGGGCTGGTTGTAGAAGATGAAGTCGTCGTCGGAGCGCACCTTGCCGTCGGCGGTGAGCAGCAGGCCCGATACGTCGAGCCGCACCGGGGCGGCGACGTCGACCGCCACGCGGGTGGCGGTGAGAGGGATGTTCGAGCCGGGGGTCATAGCTGTCATGCCAGGGGTAACGAGTGGGGGTGCTTTACCGTTCCCTTACCCGGGGGGCGAATGGGGCGCTCAGCGCGTTGCCGGGGTGCGGGTGAGCTCGCCGAGGTGTGGTGACCTCGCCGGGTGCGGTGACCCCGCCGGTGCGGTGACCCCGCCGGGTGCGGTGATCTTGCCCGGGGTGTCGGGCCGGTCCGCGGCGCGACACCCCGGCGGGGACCCAGGGAAGAAACCCTGAGGATGGTCGGACTACGTCCAGGACTCATCTGGGAACGGTCCAACTCGGTCTAGGAGCGGTCCAACTCGTCGGCCATGGCGCGCAGGGCGTCGGCGAGGTCTTCCTTGGTGGCCAGCCGGTCGATCTTCCGGTCGAGTTCCGTCAGCCGCCGGTTGATGTCGGCGAGGTCCGGGGGAGTGGTCGGGCTGGGCGGCGTGGACGGCGGGGGGCCGGGGTCCCCGGGCGGCGGGGTGGTGGCGGGAGGGCTCGGGTCCGGATCGGTGCCACCGGTGCCGCCTGTACCGCCCGAGCCGCCGCTGCCGCCGCCGTCGGGGTCGTCGGGCGGTTCCGGTGTGGGGTCGTCGGCGGGCGGCGTGGTCGAGTACGGCGGGGTCGACGGGGGTGCGGGTTCGTCGTCCGCGCTGTTCGCGAGGGCCACGCCGACGCTCAGGACCACCAGGGCCGCCGCCCCCGCGACGGCGGTCGAGATGCGTCTCAAGCGGACGGACCCTGCGGCGGACGAGGTGTCGGAGGACTGCTCTTCTGTCATGAACGCGACGCTATCCGGCGCCGTCACAGGACGGGTGGATTCCGCTCATTTCGATTTCAGTGCCTGCTTGCCTGCTGGGGGCCCGGACCACGCCACCCGGTCGAGTCCCCGTTCCGAACGCGCTGTGGGGCTCAGTGCTTGTTCCGGGGATGGTTGCGGGCCGTGCGTTCGTTGCCCCGCCTGTAGTTGCCGGTCCAGCGGGCCATGACGAGCTGCGGGTCGCTCGTCGTCACCTCGGTGCGGAACTGTTCGGCGCGGGCGCCCCGAAGGGTCGTGACGGGCCGGCCGTGGTGGCTGATCGTCACGGTCGAGTCGGACCGGTCCGTCCAGGAGAAGCCGTGGGGTCGGGGCATGGGGCGATGCTAGGACGGGTGGCCGTCATTCCCCCAGCGGTTTTCCTGCGGCACCACCACGATCCCGGCCCAGCGATCTTGGTGTCAGACGCGGATGACCTGGGGGCCCTGCAACGCGTAACGATGTGCCTGCGGGGCCGGGAGCAGGGTGCTCGTGACGATCGCTTCCAGATCGCCGATGCCGGCGAACCGGCAGAAGCTGACGGCGCCGAATTTGGTGTGCACTCCGGTGAAGACCGTGCGCCGGGAGGCCCGGATCGCCTGTGCCTTGACATCGCCCACCGCCGGGTCGGGGGTGGTCAGACCGTGTTCGCGGGAGATGCCGTTGGCGCCGATGTACGCCAGGTCGATGACGAAACCGGTCAGCATCCTCGTCGTCCAGTGGTCGACGGTGGCGAGGGTGCCCGGCCGTACTCGCCCGCCGAGCAGCAGCACGGTCGCGTTGTCGACCTTCGCCAGCGCGCCGGCCACGGCGAGCGAGGCCGTGACGACGGTCAACGGCCGGTCCTCGGGCAGAGCTTCGGCGATGAGCTGTGGGGTGAAGCCCTCGTCGACGAAGACCGTCTCGGCGTCC
Source organism: Streptomyces cavernae (assembly GCF_004023625.1). Taxonomy (GTDB): domain Bacteria; phylum Actinomycetota; class Actinomycetes; order Streptomycetales; family Streptomycetaceae; genus Streptomyces; species Streptomyces cavernae. Next base: position 250,370 of record NZ_RPDJ01000007.1, read on the forward strand.
CCGAGCAGTTCGGCCGCCGCGGCGGCGATCCGGCGTTTCTCGGGGACGTGACTGGTGGCGCGGAAGGCGAGGGTCGTCTCGAAACCGGAGCTCTCCACCGGACAGGCGCCCCCGTGGGTACGGCGCACCAGCCCGTGCTCCTCCAGGGCACGCAGGTCGCGCCGTACGGTCTCCTTGGCGACGCCCAGCTCCGAGGCGAGGACGGAGACGTCGACCGAGCCCGTCCGGCGCGCCGCCTGGACGATCTCCCGCTGCCGCTCCTCGGCGGTCAAGGTCATCACCTCGTTCCCACACGTGCACGGGTACCTGTGCGTGCGCTGCCCGTTCGGGCTTCGTGGAGCAGTTCCACCGCCAGCGGGTCGCTCCTGGGTGAGGGTCAGTGCGGCCAGATGGGCGGGTTGGTGGAGAAGTGGCCGCCGAGGTAGGCGTGGTCGGGGTTGTCCGGGTCGAGTTCGCCGTGCTCGGCGATGAGCTTCTCGGCGTACACCTCGGAGTCGTCCTGCGGCTCGTAGCCCAGCGCGCGGGCGGTCGTCAGGTCCCACCACAGCCGGGTGTTGGCCGAGGAGCCGTACACGACGGTGTGTCCGACGTGCTCGGCGGTGAGCGCGGCGTGGAAGAGGCGGGCGCCGTCGGCGGGGCTCATCCAGAGCGAGAGCATGCGCACGTTGGTGGGTTCGGGGAAGCAGGAGCCGATGCGGACCGAGACGGTCTCCAGGCCGTGCTTGTCCCAGTAGAACTGCGCGAGGTCCTCACCGAAGGACTTGGAGAGGCCGTAGAGGGTGTCGGGGCGGCGCGGGGTGTCGACCGGGATCAGCAGCGCTGGGTCCAGGGGCGGCTCGCCCTGCGGGCGCGGGGTGAAGCCCACCGCGTGGTTGGAGGAGGCGAACACGATCCTGCGCACACCCTCGGCGCGCGCTGCTTCGTAGAGGTTGTACGTTCCCTGGATGTTGGCCTTGAGGATCTTGTCGAACGTGGACTCCAGGGAGATGCCCGCCAGGTGGAGAACCGCGTCCACGCCTCGTACGGCCTCCCGCAGCGCCTCCTTGTCCGCCAGGTCCGCCGTGATGGCGTCCGGCTCGCCCGTGTTCGGCTCGCCCTCGATCGGCTCGACCGGCTGCACGTCGAACAGGCGCAAGGTGTAGCCGTAGTCGGGCAGCAGGCCCCGCATCAGGGTGCCGAGACCGCCGGCGGCGCCGGTGAGCAGGACGGTGCGGGGAGCGGGCATACGAGGTTCTCCTCGGTACGGGGCCGGTGGCCGCCGGTTGCGACGGCCGGTGGTGACGGGCGGGTGGTGGCTGGCTGGTGGTAGCCGGCGGGGCGTGACGAGCAGGTCGTACAAGCAGATCGTGGCGAGCAGATCGAGACGAACGGGTCGAGACGAACGGGATGTTACGAGGAGCCAGGGAAGCGACGGCGAAGGTTGCGGCGAGCGGGTTGCGAGGGACCGTCGGCGACAGGCCAGTCCCGACAGGCCGGTCGCCTGTTGCGGTGAGAGCCCTATTCGTGTACGGCATTCACATCCGTGGACACGCTAAGTAAGGGTGAGCGGGCCCGTCAAGTGCGCCGCGACGGCCGGAATGTCGCCGCCTTCTTGACCGGAAATCAGCTGCCGTCTTGTCGAATTGCGCGCTTGACCGGGGCCAAGCGGGCGTTTTAGCGTGGGCGCGTTCAGAAACATGGACACCGATCAGAAACATGCACGGGTGCCGTGTTGCCCGCAGGACTCGGGTGCCATGCGCCTGTCTGTCTAGGGAGAGCCCGTGACGCCAGCCCCCCTCGCCACTCGTCTGAGCAACCCCAGCGGGCCGTTGTTCTTCCCCGTCACCGCGTATGGCCCCGACGGCGCGGTCGACCTGGAGATGTACCGCGCGCACGTGCGGCGCGGAGTGGAGGCGGGGGCGGCTGCCGTCTTCGCGTGCTGCGGGACCGGAGAGTTCCACGCGCTGACGCCCGAGGAGTTCCAGGACTGCGTACGGGTGGCCGTCGAGGAGACGGCGGGCCGGGTGCCGGTGGTCGCCGGCGCCGGATACGGGACCGCGCTCGCGGTGCGTTTCGCGCGGCTCGCCGAGGAGGCCGGCGCCGACGGGCTGCTCGCCATGCCGCCCTACCTCGTGGTGGCCGGGCAGGAGGGACTGCTCGGCCACTACCGCGAACTGGCCGCGGCCACCTCGCTCGACGTCATCGTCTACCAGCGCGACAACGCCGTCTTCACCCCCGAGACCGTCGTCGAACTGGCCCGCACCGAGGGCATCGTCGGTCTGAAGGACGGGGTGGGCGACCTCGACCTGATGCAGCGGATCGTGAGCGCCCAGCGCGGCGAGGCCCCCGGTGACTTCCTCTACTTCAACGGCCTGCCCACCGCCGAACTGACCCAGCTCGCCTACCGCGGCATCGGCATCACGCTGTACTCGTCGGCGGTCTTCTGCTTCGTCCCGGAGATCGCGCTCGCCTTCCACAAGGCTCTCGGCTCCGGCGACGACGACACCGTGAACCGGCTGATCGACGGCTTCTACCGGCCGCTCGTCGAACTGCGCGCCAAGGGCAAGGGGTACGCCGTCTCGCTGGTCAAGGCCGGGGTGCGGCTGCGCGGACTGGAGGTCGGGGAGGTCCGGCCGCCGCTGCACGAACCCTCCGAGGACCACGTCAAGCAGCTCGCCGAGCTCGTGGAGCGGGGCTACGCGGTTCTGCGGGAGGGCGTGTGAGCGCCGCGGAAGGATCGGCCGGCGAAGGCTTGAAGGCGTCCGCCTTCGTCTACCCCTGGGACGTCGTCGGCGACCCGGACGCCGCCGGGCGTATCGCCGCGCTCGGCGTACGGCAGGTGACGCTCGCCGCCGCGTACCACTCCACGCGCGCGCTCACCCCCCGTCACCCCCGGCACCGCATCGTGACCGCCGAGCACGCCGCCGTCCTCTACCCGGCGGACGATCGCTGGGAGGGCCGGACCCTGCGCCCCTACGCCGCCGGGGACTGGGCGCCCGGTGACGCCTTCGGCGAGGCCGCCGCGGCCCTCGCGGACGCCGGTCTGGAGGTGCACACCTGGGTCGTGCTCGCCCACAACTCCCGCATGGGCGCCGAGCACCCGGAGACCTCCGTCGTGAACGCCTACGGCGACCGCTACCCCTGGGCGCCGTGCATCGCACAGCCCGGCACGCGCGCGTACCTGACCGACCTCGCCGCCGAGGCGGCCGTACGACCCGGAGCGCGGGGCACCGAACTGGAGTCCCTCGGCTGGTACGGACTCACGCACCTGCACGCCCACGACAAGATTGCCGGGGTCGTCCTCGGGGACGCCGGGCAGTACCTGATGTCGCTGTGCTTCTGCGCGAGCTGCCGCGACGGTTACCAGGAGCGGGGGCTGGACGCCGACGAGCTGGCGGCGGCGGTCCGGGACGGGCTGGCACCCGTGTGGCAGGGGGAGCCGTCCGACGGGGGCTGGCCGGCGATCGAGAAACTGCTCGGCGCGGAACTCGCGGCCGCCACGCGCGCGTGGCGCGACGAAACGGCCCGTACGCTCCAGGAGGCGGCCGTGGCCGCGGTCCGCGCCGCCGCTCCGGAGGGCTTCCAGGTGCTGCTGCACGCGGACCCCGTGTCGTACCACTGCGGGGCCAACGCCGGGGTCGACCCGGCGCACATCCTGTCCGTTGCGGACGGCGTGGTCGTGCCCTGCACGGGCGGACCGGGGCTGCTGACGCCGTTCGCCGAGCAGGGCGTCGAGGGCGCGGTGCTGGCCGCCAACTTCACCGTCGTCTCGGGAATGGGCGGCAGCCCGGCGACGCTGGCGCAGGACACGGCCCGGGCCGTGTCGCTGGGCGCGACGGAGCTACGGCTCTACCACGCCGGGCTGGCCTCGGACGGGGATCTGGCGGCGGTCCGGGAGGCGCTGCGCTGACGCGGCTCGGCGGGTGAGTGACGGGTTTCCGCGGTTCGGCGGGTGGGCGAGGAGATTCCGCGGGTCGGCGGGTGAGCGATGAGTTTTCCGGGATGCGGCGGTCTGTTCTCCTGAGGAGAGGAGAACCGCATGACAATCTTGGAGACCTTGGACCTCGGGCCGCAGGCCCGCGTAGTGGCGCGGCTCGCGGCGGGGGTGACGGAGGAGCGGCTGGGAGGCGCCACCCCGTGCCCGGGATACGCGGTGCGCAACATGCTCGGGCATCTGCTCGGGCTGGCCGTCGCCTTCCGGGACGCCGGACGGAAGGACCTCGGGGAGACCACGGACACCCCGCCGACCGCCGCCGTGCCGGACATCGGGCCCGGCTGGCGGGAGGAACTCCCGAGGGCGCTGGACGAACTGGCGGAGGCCTGGCGCGATCCTGCGGCGTGGAGCGGGGATACCCGGGCCGGCGGGGTGCCCTTGCCGGGCGCGGTCGCCGGTGCCGTCGTCACCGATGAGCTGGTGATCCACGGCTGGGACCTCGCCCGGGCGACCGGGCAGGAGTACGAGCCGGACGCGGCGGCGCTGCGGGCGTCGTACGAGTTCCTGCTGGCGTCCGCCGAGGAACCCGACCGCGGTGGGGGCCTGTTCGGGCCTGTGGTACCGGTGCCGGAGGACGCACCGCTGCTGGACCGGGCGGTCGGCCTGAGCGGGCGCGACCCGGGCTGGAAGCCGTCCTGAGCGGGCGCGACCCGGGCTGGAAGCCGTAGGGGATCGGGTTGGAAGCCGTAGGGTCCGGGATGGCAGCCACAGGGGGCGGGCCGGGCTCGGTCCCCCGCGTCCCACAGCCCCCGCCCGTTCCCCGACTCCGCCGCTCCGCCCGCGGAAAAGCCCCGAACGCGTAACACACCGCCTTAACACCAGGTGCAGGGAGCCGCAAACCACGGACGCACGGAGGGGGCGAACCGTACGCTCCCGAGCATGCCCCTCAGTCTCACCGTCCTTGGCACCGCCTCCCCGCATCCCCGGCCGGGGCGGCCCTGTTCCGGCTATCTGCTGCGCGGCGGGGGAGCGGAGGTGTGGGTGGACGCCGGGCCCGGAACCTTCGCCGAGTTGCAGCGGCATACGGATCCCGCGAAGCTCACGGCGATCTGGATATCCCATCTGCACGCGGACCACAGCGCCGACCTGCTGGCGGCCGTGTACGGATTCGCGTTCGGCGGGCTGACCCCGCCGCTGCCGATCCCCGTCTACGCCCCACGTGACTGCGCCCGCCGCCTCGCCGGATTCTTCGGACGGCCGGACGCGTCGTTCCTGAGCGGCATCCTCGACTTCAGACTGCTCTACGACGGCCACACGGTGCGGCACTGGGGGCTGCGGCTGACCTCTCGCGCCGTCGACCACGACACCGAGGCGTACGGGCTGCGCGCCGAGTGCGAGGGGAGTGTCCTCGCCTACTCGGGGGACAGCGGACCCTGCGACGCGCTCACCGAACTCGTTCGCGGTGCCGACGTGTTCCTCTGCGAGGCGGACGTCGACCGGCATAGCGACGGCGAACGTCCGGTGCACCTGACGCCCGAGGAGGCCGGCGCCTACGCGAAGGGCGCGAGCCGGCTCCTGGTCACCCACGTGGGGCCCACGCTCACCCCTCGTTCGGCGGCCCAGCGCGCCGCCGCCGTCTTCGGCGGACCGACCCAGACCGCTCGCGTGGGCAACACCGAACTCGTCTGACGGCACCTCAAACCCCTTTCTGTAAACAGAAGTTCTTCGGTGTCCTTCCACGTTCTTCTGTCAGAAGCGTTGACGAAACAATCGCGCCTTCGTACCTTCATCCGCGTCGTACTTCGTACGTCATATATGAGACGTGATACGTGAGATGACATACGTGAGATGCCAACCCCGGGATCTCCGTGACACCGAGAGGCGCGCATGACCTCTGTGCCCACGCCGATCCCCTCCCGCACGCAGTTCGTGCTGGAGGGAATCAAACACCGCATCCTTACAGGGCAGTTGACGCCCGGCCAGGCCCTGGTCGAGACCGAGCTGGCCGCCCAGTTCGGGGTGTCGAAGACCCCCGTGCGGGAGGCGCTCAAGACCCTGGCCGGGACCGGACTGGTCGTGATGAGCCAGTACAAGGGCGTCACGGTGCGCATGGTGGACGCGGACATGGCGCGCGAGGTCTACGACGTGCGGCTGCTGCTGGAGCCGGAGGCGCTGCGGCGGGCGGTCCGGCGCGGCGCGTCACTGGACGTGGCGCGGGACGCGCTCAACCGTTCCGACCAGGCCGCCGACACCGGCGAACGCTCCCTCGCCAACCGGGAGTTCCATCGGGCGCTGTACACGTCCTGCGGAAACCCACTGCTCGGCCGGATGCTGGACGAGGTGCGGGACCAGGCCGCCCTGGTCTCGGCCGTGGCCTGGGCCGCGGACCCGTCCTGGGAGCGGGAGGCCGCCGAACACCGGGAGATCCTGCGGCTCGCCCTCGAAGGTGACGCCGACGGCGCGGCCAGTGCCCTGTACGCGCACATCGCGTCGTTCGTGGAGCGGGCCTTCCCCGCCACCGATGGAGAGGACGATCAGGCATGAGCAGGGGCACGGCGTTCGAGAACGAGCGAGCGGCGCTCGCCGATGTCGTGGCGATCCCGGTGACCCCGTTCGCCGAGGACGGCACCGTCGACCGCGACGCCCACCGGGCCCTGCTGTGCCGGCTGCTCGACGGCGGCATCCGCACCCTCACACCCAACGGCAACACGGGCGAGTTCTACGCCCTCAGCCCCGAAGAGCGACGCCTGGTCACGGAGTTGACGATCGAGGAGGCCGGGGAGCGGGCGGTGATCCTGGCCGGGGTCGGGCACGACGTGCCCACCGCCGTCGCCTCCGCCCGGCACGCCCGCGAACTGGGCGCACGGATGGTGATGGTCCATCAGCCGGTGCACCCGTACGTCGCGGAGGGCGGCTGGGTCGACTACCACCGGGCCATCGCGGAAGCCGTGCCCGAGTTGGGCGTGGTCCCGTACATCCGCAATCCCCTGCTGGACGGCGGCCGGCTCGCCGAACTCGCCGACGACTGCCCGAACGTGATCGGCGTGAAGTACGCCGTGCCGGACGCGGCGCGCTTCGCCGGCTTCGCCCGGGACGCGGGGCTCGACCGGTTCGTGTGGGTGGCGGGGCTCGCGGAGCCGTACGCCCCCTCGTACTTCTCGGCGGGCGCGACCGGCTTCACCTCCGGTCTGGTGAACGTCGCCCCGGCGGTCTCGCTGAACATGATCGAGGCGCTTCGATCCGGCGACTACCCGGCCGCCATGAAGGTGTGGGAGCAGATTCGCCGCTTCGAGGAACTGCGCGCCGCCAACGGCTCCGCCAACAACGTGACCGTGGTGAAGGAGGCCCTGGCCTCGCTCGGTCTGTGCCGCCGCGACGTCCGTCCGCCGAGCAAGCCGCTGCCGGAGGCGGAGCGGGCCGAAGTCGCCGACATAGCGTCGGGGTGGTCGCTATGACGCGCCCCGAGGGTTCCGTGAAGCGTCCGGAGGAGCTCAGAAGCCACCAGTGGTACGGAAGCGGCGTCTCGTCGGGGCTGCGCTCCTTCAGTCACCGGGCCCGCACCCGGCAGCTCGGCTATCTGCCCGAGGAACACATCGGCAAGCCCGTCATCGCGATCCTCAACACCTGGTCCGACATCAACCCATGTCATGTACACCTCCGTGAGCGCGCTCAGGCGGTCAAGCGGGGCGTGTGGCAGGCCGGCGGCTTCCCGCTCGAGTTCCCGGTGTCGACCCTCAGCGAGACCTTCCAGAAGCCGACCCCGATGCTCTACCGCAACATGCTCGCGATGGAGACCGAGGAACTGCTGCGGTCCTACCCGGTCGACGGCGCGGTGCTGATGGGCGGCTGCGACAAGTCCACCCCGGCGCTGCTCATGGGCGCGGCCAGCGTCGACCTGCCGGCCGTGTTCGTGCCCGCCGGGCCCATGCTGCCGGGCCACTGGCGCAACGAGGTCCTCGGCTCGGGCACCGACATGTGGAAGTACTGGGACGACAAGCGGGCCGGGCTCATCGGCGACTGCGAGATGTCCGAGCTGGAGAGCGGTCTCGCCCGCTCGCCCGGCCACTGCATGACCATGGGCACGGCGTCCACGCTGACCGCCGCCGCCGAGGCGCTGGGCGTCACGGTCCCCGGGGCGTCCAGCATTCCCGCCGTCGACTCCGGGCACGACCGGATGGCCGCCGCCTCCGGGCTGCGGATCGTCGAACTCGTCCACCGGGACCGCAAGCTGAGCGACATCCTCACCGCGGAGGCGTTCGAGGACGCGGTGACCTGCGTGCTCGGGCTCGGCGGCTCGACGAACGCCGTCATCCATCTGATCGCCATGGCCGGCCGGGCGGGGGTCCGGCTCACGCTCGACGACTTCGACCGCATCGCCCGCACGGTGCCCGTGCTCGCCGACGTCCGACCCGGCGGCCGGACCTACCTCATGGAGGACTTCCACTTCGCGGGCGGCCTGCCCGGGTTCCTCTCCCGGATCACCGACCTGCTGCACCTGGACCGGCCGACGGTGTCGCACGAGACGATGCGCGAACAGCTCGACGGTGCGCTCGTCCACAACGACGACGTCATCCGCACCCGCGACAACCCCGTCGCCGCCGAGGGAGGTGTCGCCGTGCTGCGCGGCAACCTCTGCCCCGACGGCGCGGTCATCAAGCACATCTCCGCCGAACCGCATCTGCTCGAGCACACCGGGCCCGCGGTCGTCTTCGACGACTACAGGACGATGCAGCGGACCATCAACGATCCCTCGCTCGACATCACCCCGGACAGCGTGCTGGTACTGCGCAACTCCGGGCCCAAGGGCGGCCCCGGGATGCCCGAGTACGGGATGCTGCCCATCCCCGACCGGCTGCTGAAGCAGGGCGTCCGGGACATGGTGCGGATCTCCGACGCCCGGATGAGCGGCACCAGCTACGGCGCCTGCGTGCTGCACGTGGCACCGGAGTCGTACATCGGCGGGCCGCTCGCCCTGGTGCGCACGGGGGACTCGATCACCCTCGACGTCGAAGCACGCACCCTCCGGCTCAACGTCCTGGACGAGGAGCTGGAGCGCCGCCGGGCGGAATGGACGCCGCCGCCCCAGCGGTACGAACGCGGGTACGGCGCCCTCTACAACGAACAGATCACCCAGGCCGACACCGGCTGCGACTTCGAGTTCCTCGCCCGGCCGGGGAAGGTGCCGGACCCCTACGCGGGGTGAGGCGCCTCCGGTGGGGGGCGGCCGGGTGAGAATCCTGGAACCACTTCCTGTTCGCGCTGATGTTCCTCAGCAACCAGGAGAAGCAGAGTCGACAGCCGCCGACCCGAATGAACGGCGAGGGTTGGTGTGCCAACCATCGGTCTTACGCCAGCTCCACAGACCTGACATCCAGCCAGCCCGGCGGTAGACCCAGTCAGCTTGAACTTCACCGACTGGGCGCTCCGAACCTGTCCGCCGCGAAAGGAGTCCGATGAACCACGACTCCCTCGTCCTGCGGATCGCCGGCCGCCCGGTCGGCCGCTACATCACCCGCCCGGAAATCCCGGCCCGGCTCTCGCCGCGACCGTACCTGCACCCGGTCATCACCCTGGCCGGCACGGCCGTCACCGAACTCGGCCCCGCCGACCACCTCCACCACCTCGGCGTCGGTGTCGCCGTTCCCGACGTCGAGGGGCACAACCTCTGGGGCGGCCGTACCTTCGTCCAGGGCCAGGGCCCCACCGAGCTCGACAACCACGGCACCCAGCGGCACACCGCCTTCCAGCTCCGCGACCCCGACGGATTCGTGGAGGAACTGCGCTGGGTGGCCGCGGGCAGCGAACTGCTGCGCGAGCGGCGCACCGTCGCGGCCACCGAACTCACCGAGACCGCGTGGGCGTTGGACTTCACCAAGATGGTGGCCCATTGGGACTCCGGCACCATCGGCATGCTGAACCATGACCTGGGCTTCTACCAGGACCATGTGAAGGCGCTCGGCACCGACGAGTTCCGCGGTATCCCGCAGCCCATCGGCCCCGGCGGCAAGCGGGTCCAGGTCTCCAACCCGGTCGACGGCCTCGGTGTGTTCAAGAGCTCCGAGAACAAGGAGGCGGCATGGAAGTTCATCGAGTTCGCCCTGTCCAAGGCGGAGAACTCCAAGTACAACGAGGCCGCGGGCCAGGTGCCGGCGAACAACGATGCCGCGGGGAACGCCTGGGTCTCCGAGGCGGAGCCGACCAAGCTCGCCGCCCAGGCCCTCACCGACGGATCCACCACCATCGTCCAGCTCCCCTACTACCTGCCGGACTGGAACACCCTCTCCAAGGCCGACAACGAGCCTGCCTTCCAGAAGGTCCTGAACGGTTCGATGAGCGCCGAGGACTTCCTGAACTCGATGGCCGACCAGCTCAACAAGGCGCAGAAGGAGTGGAACGAGCAGAAGGGCTGACCACACCTTCCCTCGGACGACGAGACCGGCGGCGGAACAGCGGCTCGCGCGCCGCCGCCGGTCTCTCCCCTCCGCCGCCTGTGTGTACCGCACCAGGCGGATGCGAATCCTTGATTCCTTTGCTGTTCACCTCTGTCCGAAAGCGAGGCACGACAACGTGTTCCTCACGCGCAGACAGATCGCGGCGGCCGCTGCCGCCGTACCGCTCGCCGTGGCGGCGCCGGCCCCCGTCTCCGCGGGTTCCGCCCCGCGAGGACCCGCCCGCGGGCGCACCCTCCACATCGCGGGTGACTCCACCGCCGCCCAGAAGTACGCCCCGGCGGCGCCCGAGACCGGCTGGGGCATGGCCCTTCCCTTCTTCCTCCATGAGAAGCTGACGGTCGCCAACCACGCCGTACACGGGCGTAGTTTTGCCGTCGCGTTCGGCGATCGCCGGGGCCCAGGCGTGTCCGTCGGCCCAGGACACGTCGGGCCCCAGGTCGAGGATCACACCGTGGTCCTTCCAGTTCACCAGGTCCTTGGAGGAGAAGGCCTTGAACCGGGTGCCGCTCCAGCCGGGGCAGCCGTCCGTCGTCGGGTAGATCCAGTAGCGGCCGTTCAGGTACTTGATGTCCGGGTCGGCGTAGAGGCCGGGCAGGACCGGGCTGCGGGCCGGCACCGCCTCGACGGTCCAGACGCGTTTCGTGCCGTCCGCCGCCGTGACGGTGTACTTCTGGCACCTGCGGAAGTCCCGGCGGGTGCCGGACTCCGGGCTCACCGTCGCACCCTCAGCCACCCACAACTTCGGCGCCAGCCGCCGTAGAGCCGCTTCACCGACGTCCGGCTCCATCGGCAGCACGACCTTCGACGTCTCCTCGGTGACGACCGCGTACGCCTTGAGGTCCTTCGCCGTCGCGTCCATCACCGACGCCGGGGTCTCGGGGTACGCGGCGAGCAGCCGGTCGTACTCCGCCTGCGTCACCGGCAGCAGCCGCTGGTCGGTCCAGTTGACCAGGTCGGTGGACTCCCAGACCATGACGGACTTGCTGCCGTGCCGCTGGACCTGGTCCCAACTGCCGCTGGAGTTCTGGTACATGCGCAGGTCGGTGGCGATCAGATAGAACTTGTCGCCCTCGGGGGAGCGGATCACGAACGGGTCGCGCAGGCCCTTCTCACCGATGGTGGAGGTGAGGACCGGCTTTCCGGCGTTCAACTCCCGCCAGTGCAGGGGGTCGTTGCCCCGGCTCAGCGCATAGCGGATCTGCTCGCCGTCAGCGGTGCCCCTCCCCGGTGAAGTAGGCGAAGAGGTAACCCGCGTACGGGCGTTGCTTGTCGTGCGTCACGTTCGGTGCTCCGGCTGGTGCGGCGGTGCTGGGCGGGGCGGTGAGCAGGCTCAGGAAGAGGGCCAGCAGGGGCAACAGCAGCGTGCGGGTGCGTCTGCTCATGACACATCCTGTGGGGGTGTGGTGGATTCTGTTGGAAGAGCTGCCCCTTCGAAGTGTCACCAGTGGTACGACGAGCGTCAATCGATGTGGATGGGATCGGGGCGGTTCGAAATTTTCGATCGCTTTCGTCTGGACCACGGCAACCCTTTCCGGCCACGGCGGCGACCAGTGTGCAGAGACGGGGCTTGGCTCCCCCTCGCCCCGTCTCCGCCTCCCTCCGCCCAGGAAAGGAAGGTCCCGTGCGTCTCGACACCGGACGCCACCGCAGAACCCGCACCCTCTCCATCGCGACCGCGGTCGCCGTCACCGCCTGTGCGGGCGGCGTCTACCTCGGCCTCCAGTCCGGCGGCGGCGCCCGGGCGGCCACGACGACGGTCACCGTGTCGACCACGGCCCAGTTGGAGTCGGCGGTCGCGCGTGCGACGGCCGGGACCACGATCCAGGTGCGCGGCGGCACCTACTACCCGGCCAACACTCTCAAGTCGACGGCGAACGGCACCGGTTCGGCCCGGATCACGCTCACCGCGTACGGCAGCGAGAAGGTGAGGATCGACGGCTCGAAGCTGGCCGCCGGCTCCTGGCTGGCCGGGATCTACGGCGACTACTGGACCGTCTCCGGCATCACCTTCCAGAGGTCCCCGGCCCAGGGCTTCGTCGCCACCTCGTCCGTGGGCGGTGTCTTCAGGAACCTCGTCACGGCGAACAACGGCGACTCCGGGTTCACCCTGCGCGGCGACGGCACCACCGGCAACCTCGTGCAGAACCTGGACAGCCACGGCAACTACGACGCCGCGAGCCACGGCCAGAACGCCGACGGCATCGCCATCAAGTTCGGCTCCGGCTCCAACAACAAGGTCACCGGCGCCCGGCTCTACAACAACGCGGATGACGGACTTGACCTCTGGCAGTTCTCCTCGCCCGTCACCATCGAGCACTCCTGGGCCTTCGGCAACGGCAAGAACCGCTGGAACGACGCCGCCTTCGAGGGCAACGGCAACGGCTTCAAGCTCGGCGGCGGTGGCGCCTCCGTCGCGCACGTCGTCAACAACAACGCGGCCTGGGACAACACCCTCCACGGCTTCACGGAGAACTCCAACACCGGTGCGATCGCCCTGAACCGCAACACCGCCTACGCCAACGCGGCGACCGGCTTCTACTTCGCCACCGGCAAGGCCCGGCTCGGCAAGAACCTCGCGGTGAGCAACAAGAAGGGCACCTCGAAGCTCGGGTCGTCCGCCGTCTCCGCCGGCAACAACTGGGACAGCGGCATCGCCACCCCCGCCTTCAAGTCGACGGACGCCACGACTGCCCACGGCGCGCGGGGGTCCGACGGCTCGCTGCCCGCGACGGCCTTCCTGACGACCGGCTCCACCACCATCGGCTCGACGATGAACTGACGGCACCGCGCCCAGAAGAGGAAAAAGACCAGCCGGAACAAGAGGAGGGGCCCGCCGGACACGCGCCGGCGGGCCCCTCCTCCATGGGGGCCTCAGGCCAGGAGGTCGATGCGGTCGAACGCCGTGCCGGGGCTCGGATACCCCGACCCGGAGGACCCGCTGACGACGTTCATCCCCGACCAGATGGTGACCGTCGATGCGCCGAGCCCCGTCTCGACGTGCGAGTGCTTGCCCCCGAATTTCTCGTACTCCTTGCCCTTGTACACCAGGGAGTTGAGGTCACCGGTCGACTTGGAGACCTTGAAGACGAGCGATGCGCCGGTGTCGACGACGTAGTTGGCGCCGTCGTCGGTGTTGCCGAACGTCGCGGCCGACGCGGAGGAGAGCAGACCGGGACCGGCGACGACGGCCGCGCCGGTGGCGGCCAGCCCGGCGGCGGACGCGCCGAGGACTCTTCGACGGGTGAGACGGGTCTTGTGCGTGCTCATGTGGGCGGCTCGTCCTTTGGTGGGGAAGTCCGTGCGACTCCTTGTCGCCACCACCACGGGGAAGGTTGCCGCCCACGGAAAATTCTCCGGCTACGAATCCCCGTTCGATTCGTCGTCGGAGCCCTGCGCCGCGAAGTCGCCCGCCACCGCGAGGTTCCGGCCATCGGCGCGAGCGGTCGCGGTGTAGGCGTCGCCCCTCGCGTCCCGTCCGCCGCGCTCGTGGTTGTACTGGCCGGCGAACACCCACTGGCCGGCCGGGACCGTGCGGCCCTCCTTGAGGACCCAGCGGTAGACGAGGTAGCCGTCCCGCTCCTCGACCGTCGTCGTGAAGTCCTGCTCGGGCAGCGCGCGCCAGGCACCGGTCGTGGCGACCCCGCCGGTCTGCCTGACCCTCAACTCCACGACCAGGGCCGTGAGCTGCTCGGAGGTCTTCACGGTCACATTGCTCTGGGCCCAGAAGTCGTTGCTGTGCGGGTCGACCGAGCCGTCCGACCGCAGCGGGCCGTCCTCGGTGGAGGCGTCCGCGGGTGGCCGGGCAGGGGCCGACGGCGGCGGGGACGCCGGCGCGGACGGCGCACTGGGCGACGGGGGCGTCGCCTTCGGGGACTTCTCGGGAGCCGGCGACTCCGGACCCCGGGAAGTGGCGTCCGGCGACGGCTCCGGCGACGGCGAGACCGACACGGTCTGCTGGTCGGGGGCGTCGTCCTGCACCGCGGAGGCGACGGTGTACCCGCCCACCGCGAGCACACCGGCCACTGCGGCCGTGGCGCCGACCACCCGCGCCCAGCCCAGCACGGGCGGACGCGCGGCACGGCGCGCGGGGGCCGAGGAGGAGGCCGCCATCCCGCGTTCGACGCGGGCCAGGATGCGCGCGCGGTCGGGTTCGTGGGCCTTCGCCGCCTGCCGCAGCCTGGCGCGCAGCTCGTCGTGCCCGTCTCTCATCAGTCCCTCCCTCCGGTCTCACCGGTGGTGCGCAACATCGCCGCGTGCACGTGGCGCGGGGCGTTCTGGGTGCCGAGCAGGCGCTGCAGCTCAGCCATGCCCTTCGACGTCTGGCTCTTCACCGTACCGACCGAGATGCCGAGGGCGAGCGCGGTGTCCTTCTCCGAGAGATCGAAAGCATGCCGCAACACCACGCACGCGCGCTTGCGGAACGGCAGTCTGCGCAGCGCCCCCTGGACGTCGACCACCGCCGGTATGTCCGGGTCCTCGACGTTCTCGCTGCGCTGGGACCAGAACAAGGCGACTCTCCGGCGCTCGCGGACCGCGCTGCGGATCCGGGTGCGGGCCAGATTGGCGACCACGCCCCGGGCATACGCGACCGGATGGTCCGCCGCGCGTACCCGGTCCCAACGGTGCCACAGAGCGAGCAGCGCGTCCGCCGCCAGATCGTCGGCGGCGTCCGGCTCGCCGGTCAACATATGGGCCAGGCGGGCCAGTTCGGCGTAGTGGCGCTCGAAGAAGTCGTGGAACTCGACAGCGGCGGAGTCAGCGGCCTTGCCGATGAATGCGCCCACAGACCTCTCCCCTGCTCGGTTGTCCAGCCCGGACGGTGGTCCGGCGGGGCGAGGCGAGAGCGTACCAGCCGCCCGTGCAAGCATTCGAACATGGAGTGGCTGGTCGAACTCCATTCCGTAACACGAAGAAAACCTTCAACCAGTTCATCGCGGGAACAATCCAGCCAGCACCCGCTCCACACGGCACAGCAGGTACGAGGAGTATTGCCATGTCCGAAACCCAGAAGGCGGCCGACCGGCCGGGCGCCGCACCACCGGCGGCGAACGGGGCCGACCGGTTCTTCAGGATCTCCGAGCGGGGATCCACCTTCGGCCGTGAAGTACGGGGTGGATTCGCCACCTTCTTCACGATGGCCTACATCCTTGTACTCAACCCGATCATTCTGGGCAGTGCCAAGGACAAGTTCGGCCATCAGCTCGACGCGGTCCAACTGACCACCGCCACCGCGCTGGTCGCCGCCGTGATGACGATCATCATGGGCGTCGGCGGCAACCTCCCGCTCGCACTGGCGGCCGGCCTCGGACTCAACGCCGTCGTCGCCTTCCAGATAGCCCCGTTGATGAGCTGGGACGACGCCATGGGCCTCGTCGTCCTCGAGGGACTGCTGATCTGCGTCCTGGTGGTGACCGGGCTGCGAGAAGCCGTCATGCACGCGATACCGCAGTCCCTGAAGCAGGCCATCAGCGTCGGCATCGGCCTGTTCATCGCCTTCATCGGCTTCGTCGACGCCGGGTTCGTCAGCCGTATCCCGGACGCCGCGAACACCACCGTCCCGGTGCAACTCGGCGCCACCGGCGCGCTGTCCGGATGGCCGATCCTGGTCTTCTGCATCGGGGTCCTGCTGACCATCGGGCTGCTCGCCCGCAAGGTCAAGGGCGCCATCCTGATCAGCATCGTCGCCATGACGATCGTCGCGATCATCATCAACTCGATCGCCGACATCAAGGCCTGGGGCCTCACCACGCCCCAGTGGCCCGACAAGCTCGTCGACACCCCCGACTTCGGGCTCATCGGCGACTTCAGCCTTTTCGGCGCCTTCGGTCAGGCGAGCGTGATCACCGTCGTCCTGCTGGTCTTCACGCTGATCCTGTCGGACTTCTTCGACACCATGGGCACGGTCGTCGGCATCAGCGCCGAGGCCGGACTGCTCGACGAGGAGGGCAAGGTTCCGAACCTCGGCCGGGTCCTGCTCATCGACGGTGCGGCGGCGGTCGCGGGCGGCGCGAGCTCGGCCTCCTCGGCGACGTCGTACATCGAGTCGGCGGCGGGCGTCGGGGAGGGCGCGCGCACCGGCTTCGCCAACCTGGTCACGGGCGGGCTGTTCGCCTGCGCGCTGTTCCTCACCCCGCTGCTGACGATCGTCCCGATGCAGGCGGCGGCCCCCGCGCTGGTCGTGGTCGGCTTCCTGATGATGACTCAGGTCAAGCACATCGACTGGGACAGGTACGAGATCGCCATTCCCGCGTTCCTGACGATCGCCGTGATGCCGTTCACCTACTCGATCACCAATGGAATCGGCGCGGGCTTCCTCGCCTACGTCGTGATCAAGGCGGTGCTGGGCAAGGCGAAGGAGGTGCACTGGCTGCTGTGGGGGACGTCCGCGCTGTTCCTGGTGTACTTCGCGATCGATCCGGTGGAGCAGTTGTTCGGCGTCAAGTGACGTACACCTGACCGCGGGGGCCGCCGTTCGAAGGGCGGCTTGGTCGTCGTTCAGTTCTCGAGCGCCGCCTGCATCATCGCCCTCGCCACCGGCGCCGCGAGCCCGTTCCCGGAGACCTCCGAACGGGCCGCGTCCGACTGCTCCACCATCACCGCGACAGCCACCTCCTTGCCGCTGGAGCCGGACTGCGCGTAGGAGGTGAACCAGGCGTACGGCGTCTCGCTGTTGTTCTCACCGCGCTGGGCCGTACCCGTCTTGCCGCCCACCGTGGCGCCCGCCAACCGCGCGTTGGTACCCGTGCCCTCCGCGACGACCGTCTGCATCGCCGACCGCAGCTGCTCCGCCGAGCTGGAGCTGATGATCTGCTCGGTCTTCGCCGAGTCGTCGTAGTCGGTGAGGACCGTGCCGTCCGCGTCACTGATCTGCGACACCATGTGCGGCGAGACCAGCTTCCCGCCGTTCGCGATCGCCGCCGACACCATCGCCATCTGCAGCGGGGTCGCGGTCACGTCGAACTGGCCGATGCCCGACAGGGCCGTCTCCGCGTCGTCCATGTCCGCCGGGTACACGCTCTCGTACGCGCGCACCGGCACGTCCAGCTTCGTGTCGTTGAAACCGAACTTCTCGGCCATCGCCCGGACCTTGTCCTGGCCCAGCTGAACGGCCATCTTCCCGAAGACGTTGTTGCACGAGTACTGCAGTGCGACGCGGATCGAGGCATCGGTGCAGGGGGCGGACGCGTTCTCGTTCGTCAGCTCCGACGTCGACAGCGGCAGTTGGTACGGGTCCGGGCTGTCCGTCCGCTCGTCCACCGACGAGTACAGCCCGTCCTCCAGCGCCGCCGCGGCCACGACCAGCTTGAACGTGGAGCCCGGCGCGAGCGGCTGGCGCAGGGCGCGGTTGTTCATCGGCTTGTCCGCGTCCCCGGTCAGCTTCTTCCAGGCGGCCGAGTCGTCACTGCCGCTGATCTC
The DNA here is from genome assembly GCF_004023625.1 of Streptomyces cavernae. GTDB lineage: Bacteria > Actinomycetota > Actinomycetes > Streptomycetales > Streptomycetaceae > Streptomyces > Streptomyces cavernae. Next base: position 268,151 of record NZ_RPDJ01000007.1, read on the forward strand.
GCCCGGGTCGTACGAGGGCGTGGAGACGGCGGCGAGGATCTTCCCGGTCTTCGGGTCGATGGCGACGGCGCCGCCCTTCTTGCCGCCGAGCGCCTCGTAGGCCGCCTTCTGCACGTCCGGGTCGATGGTGGTGATCACATCTCCCGGGCGGGCGCGCTCGTCCGTGAGCACGCCCATCGGGTTCTTCAGCCGGCGGTCGGTGCCGTCGAGCAGGTCCCGGTAGACGCCCTCCAGCTGGGTCGCTCCGTACACCTGCGAGCTGTAGCCCGTGACGGCCGCGTAGAGCGGGCCGTCCGCATACGTGCGCTGGTAGGCGAGGTCACCGCCATCGGTCCGTTTCGAGCCGGTGATCGCGTTCCCGCCGACGATGATGTTCCCGAGCGGGTTCGCGTACTGCTCGATGATGTTCCGCCGGTTGTTCTTGTTCTCCGCGAGGGCCCTGCCGTCGTAGAACTGCACCCAGGTCGCCCTGACCAGCAGGGCGAGCACCAGCAGCAGTGTGAAGACGGCGGCTCGCCTGATCGTCGTGTTCATCCCGTTCATCCCGCCCGTAAGGACGAACGGCCGGATGCGGGACGTTCCCCGCCGCGGGGATTCTCAGAGAGTCCTCATGGAGAGTCGGACCCAGAGCCGCTGAACATCAGAGCCGCTGGGCGTCAGAGTCGCCGCGTGGCCAGTGTCAGCCGGTCCCGTGCGTCGAAGAGGGCGTCCTTCACCATCTGCTCGTGCGCCGGGGTGAGCCGGGCCACCGGCACCGAGCAGCTGATCGCGTCCCGGGCCGGGGTGCGGTATGGGATCGCCACCCCGAAGCACCGCAGGCCCAGCGTGTTCTCCTCGCGGTCCACGGCGAAGCCCTGCTCACGGACCTGGTGCAGTTCCTCGATCAGCTTCTCGCGGTCGGTGATCGTGTGCTCGGTCAGCGCGGGGAGCGTCTCCGGGAGCATCTTGCGGACCTGCTCGTCGGTGTGCGTGGCCAGCAGCGCCTTGCCCAGGGAGGTCGAGTGGGCCGGGAGGCGGCGGCCGACACGGGTGAAGGGGCGCAGGTAGTGCTGCGACTGGCGGGTGGCGAGATACACCACGTTCGTGCCGTCCAGGCGGGCGAGGTGGATCGTCTCGGTGGTGTCGTCCGACAGCCGGTCCAGGGTGGGCCGGGCCACGGCCACCACCTCGTCGCCGTCGATGTAGGAGGTGCCGACCAGCAGAGCGCGCACGCCGATGCCGTAGCGCGTGCCGGTGGCGTCCGTCTCCACCCAGCCGAGCTCCACGAGGGTGCGCAGCAACATGTAGAGACTGGACTTCGGATATCCGACGGCCTCCTGCACGGCGGCCAGGGAGTGCATTCCGGGGCGGCCGGCGAAGTACTCGAGCAGTTCAACGGTCCGCACCGCGGACTTGACCTGCGCACCGCCGCCTGTCTCGCCTGCCGACATCGCCCTTGACCCCCTACTCAGCCGGGAAATAGTCTCCACAGCATATTCACCATGACAGACAGCGTTCAGCATATCGAACATGCCTGGTGAGTGGCACAACAACTGCGGCATATATGCGGCATGAAATCTGGAGGGAACCCGCGGTGGCAGCAGCACCAGTCTGGAGTGTCGACCCCCGTACCGGGAAGCAGCGTGAGCAGGTTGCGGTGGAGGCCACAGCCCAGGAGGTGGACGAGCAGGTCCGCGCCGCGCACGACGCCAGAGGGGCCCTCGCCGACCGCGCCGTGCGTTCGGCCTTCCTGCGCACCGCCGCTGACCTGCTGGAATCGGCCAAGGACCAGCTCGTCGAGGCCGCCGACGCCGAGACCGCGCTCGGGCCGGTCCGGCTCACCGGTGAACTCGCCCGCACCTGCTACCAGCTGCGCGCGTTCGCGGACATCGTCGACGAGGGCGCGTTCCTCGACGTCGTGATCAACCACCCCGACGACACCGCGACGCCGCCCATTCCGGACCTGCGCCGCTACAAGGTGCCCCTCGGCGTCGTCGCCGTCTACTCGGCGTCCAACTTCCCCTTCGCCTTCTCCGTGGCCGGCGGCGACACCGCGAGCGCGCTCGCCGCGGGTTGCCCCGTCGTGGTCAAGGCCCACCCCGACCACCCGGCCCTGTCCGAACTGGTCGCGGCGACGCTGCGCCGGGCCGCCGAGCAGCACGGCATCCCCAAGGGCGTCGTCGGTCTCGTGCACGGCTTCGAGGCGGGCGTCGAACTGGTCAAGCACCCGCTGGTCTCCGCCGCCGGCTTCACCGGCTCGGTACGCGGCGGCCGGGCCCTGTTCGACGCGGCGGCGGCCCGCCCCACCCCGATCCCGTTCCACGGCGAGCTGGGCTCCCTCAACCCGGTCGTGATCACCGAGGCCGCCGCGGCCGAGCGCGCCGAGGCGATCGGCTCCGGGCTCGCGGGCTCGATGACGCTGGGCGTCGGCCAGTTCTGCGTCAAGCCCGGCCTGGTCCTCGCCCCGACCGGCGCCGCGGGCGACCGCCTGGTGAAGTCGCTCACCGAGGCCGTCAGCGACACCGACGCCGGGGTCCTGCTCGACCACCGTATGCGCGACAACTTCATCGCCGGTGTCACCGAGCGCACCGCGCTCCCGGACGTGGAATCCCCGGTGACCCCCGGAGCGGGGAGCGAGCACACCGTCAGTCCCGGCTTCCTCACCGTCCCGGCGGAGAAGCTGGCCGCGGAGGGCGAGCACGACCTGCTCCTTGAGGAGTGCTTCGGCCCCATCACCGTCGTCGCTCGCTACGAGGACGAGGCGCAGGCTAAGAGCGTCCTGGACCGCCTCCCCGGCAACCTCACCGCGACGGTCCACCTGTCCACGGAGGAGGCGGCCGGCGAGGGCCGCGGCGCGGAGATCCTCGCCGAGCTGACCCCGCTCGCCGGACGCGTCCTGGTCAACGGCTGGCCGACCGGTGTCGCGGTCGCCCCCGCCCAGCACCACGGCGGCCCCTACCCGGCCACCACCTCCACCTCGACCTCCGTCGGCGGCACGGCCATCGAGCGCTGGCTGCGCCCGGTCGTCTACCAGAACGCCCCCGAGGCGCTGCTCCCGCCGGAGCTGCGCGACGACAACCCGCTGGGGCTGCCGCGCCGTTACGACGGACGCCTCGAGCGCTGACCCGACCCGGGCCCGGTCGGCATGGCTCCGGCCGGGCCTTGGATCCGGGCTGGGTCGATTCGATTCCGCCGGGCCGTGGACCGGGGGTCAGTTGACTCGATTCCGGCCTGACACAGGACCCGGGCCCGGTCGACTCGATCGGGGCCGGACCTGGGACACTTCCGCCATGGATGTGACCCTTCCCGAACTCCCCTTCCCGCTCCGCACATACGGTCCCGACGGGCACTGGTCCTACGAGGACGGGGTGCTCACCGTCTGGGCGGGCGCGCGGCAGGACCGTTTCGTACCGCCCACGGGTGAGGCCCTGGACCCCGCCTCCGACGCGCCCCGGCTCCTCGGGGCCCCGGAGGGGGACTTCCAGCTGATCGCCCGTGTCACCGTGGGGTTCGGCGCGGCCTTCGACGCCGGGGCGCTGTACGTCCACGTGGGGGAGCGGGCCTGGGCGAAGTTCTGCCTGGAGAACTCGCCGGACGTGCCCACCGTCTGCACGGTCGTCACCCGGGGTCACTCGGACGACGCCAACTCCTTCACCGTGGACGGCACTTCGGTATGGCTCAGGGTCAGCCGCACGGGCCGTGCGATCGCCTTCCACGCCTCCCGTGACGGCAAGAAGTGGATCTTCATTCGGCTGTTCACGCTGGGCGACGAGAAGGAGACGTCGGCGGCGCTGGTGGGGTTCCTCGCGCAGTCCCCGGTGGGTGAGGGCTGTGTGACGACCTTCGACCACATCGAGTTCCGGGACTCCTGGCCGGAGGGGTTGCGGGACGGCACCTGAGCGGGTGGGTGCGCCGGAGGGTTCTTCGCCCCCGCCGCCCTTACCCTTCCCTTCCCCCAGGGGCTGCCGCCCCTTCGTCCCCGCTGACTCTCCGCTCCTTGGGGGCTGCCGCCCCCAGACCCCCGCGAATCCCGGGCTGCCCCGGGGGTGACTCGGTCGGGTGCGGGTGGGATGTGGCTGGTCGCGCAGTTCCCCGCGCCCCTGGAGGGGCGCGCCTGCCCCCAGGGACCGTGTCCTCCCGCGAATCCCGGGCTGCCCCGGGGGTGACTGCGTCGGGTGCGGGTGGGGTGTGGCTGGTCGCGCAGTTCCCCGTGTCCCTGGAGGGGCGCGCCTGCCCCAGCCCGGCTTGGGGGAGGGAAGGGTGACGCGGTAGGGGTGAGGAACCGTGGGGGGCATCGGCGCGTCCTCCGCCACATGATCAGAAAACCCGGCCCGGAACAACGGATCATTCGCACCGCCCTGCCCTCCGAAGCCCCCGTCATCACCGCCCTGCACACCCGATCCCGGGCCACGTACTACCCGGACGGCATCCCCCAGGACGGCACCGACTGGCTCGCCGCCTGGCGGTCGGCCATCGAGCGGCCGGACGGACATGTGCTGTGCAGCGTCAGCCAGGGCCGGATCGTCGCCGTGGCCTCCTTCCGCACCCCCGAAGGCAGCCCCACCGAGGCGGTCAAGCTCTTCCAGTTCCACGTCGACCCCGACCACTGGCGTTCCGGCATCGGCGCCGAGCTGCACGCGGCCTGTGTGGAGGAGTGGCAGGCCGACGGCAAGAAGACGGCCGTCCTCGACGTCCACGTCGGCAACCGCCGTGCCCAGGCCTTCTACACCCGCCACGGCTGGGTCCCGGATCCGGAGCACCCCTGCGCCCCGGGGGACCACCACCTGTTCCTCAGGTACGCCGTGCCCGGGGAATGAACCAAGCCGCTTGAAGGTTCACACACCAGCGGAGGGCGTCTCCGTACCCGTACGACCTGGAGAGAGTCGACACCATGCGCGTCGAGATCTGGAGCGACATCGCCTGCCCCTGGTGCTATGTGGGCAAGGCCCGGTTCGAGAAGGCGCTCGCCGCCTTCCCGCACAGTGACGGGGTCGAGGTGGTGCACCGCTCCTTCGAGCTCGACCCGAACCGGAAGAAGGGCGACAACGAACTCGTCCTGACCATGCTGTCCAGGAAGTACGGCATGAGCGAGGCCCAGGCGCAGGCCGGCGAGCACAACCTCGGCAAGCAGGCCGCCGCGGAGGGCCTCGCCTACCGCACCGAGGGCCGCGACCACGGCAGCACCTTCGACATGCACCGCCTGCTGCACTTCGCCAAGGAGCAGGGCAGGCAGGACGAGCTGATCCAGATCCTGTACCGGGCCAACTTCGCCGAGGAGGAATCCCTCTTCGAGGGCGACGAACGCCTCGTGGCGCTGGCCGCCGAGGCCGGTCTGGACGCGGACGAGGCCCGCGCGGTGCTCGCCGACCCCGAGCGGTACGCCGCCGACGTCCGCGCCGACGAGCGCGAGGCCGCCGAGCTGGGCGCGAACGGCGTCCCCTTCTTCGTACTCGACCGCAAGTACGGCGTCTCCGGCGCCCAGCCCGCCGAGGTCTTCACCCAGGCGCTGGAACAGGCCTGGGGCAACCGTTCCCCGCTGATTCCCGTGCAGCAGTCCGGCGACACCGCCGAGGCCGAGGCGTGCGGACCGGACGGCTGCGAGGTCCCCCAGCGCTGAGGGCACAGGCCGCGGTTCCGCGGACACGGGCCGAGGTGCTGGCGTAGGTGCGGACGCGAAGGCGCACGTCAGGGGGGTTCCATAAGCGTTGCTTGGAGAAACCACGTAGAAGTCCGCAATGGACGGGGGGTCCCCGGGGCCCCACAGTGGAGTGCATGGAGACCTTCGAAGCGCTCGTCAGCGCCGAGTTCGCACCGAAGACCGTCTATCTGAACACCGCCAGTACCGGGCTCCTCCCGGCCCGCACGGTGACCGCGATGCGCGCCGCCGTGGAGTCCGTGGCGGAGGGCGCGCCGCAGGACCTGTTCGCGGACGTGGAGGCCGCCCGTGCCGCCTTCGCCCGGCTGATGAGGGTCCCGGACCGCCGGGTGGCGGCCGGGGCCTCCGTCGCCGTCTACTCCGGGCTGATCGCCACCTCGCTGCCCGAGGGCGCTGAAGTCCTCACCGCGGAGGACGACTTCAGCTCCCTGGTCAACCCCTTCCACATGCGTTCCGACCTCAAGGTGCGCTCCGTGCCGCTGGAACGCCTGGCCGAGTCCGTGCGCCCCGGCACTCGGCTGATCGCGGTCAGCGCCGCGCAGTCGGCCGACGGACGGATCGCCGATCTGCCCGCGATCCGCGACGCGGCCCGTGCCCACGGTGCCCGTACCTACATCGACGCGTCCCAGGCCGCCGGATGGCTGGACCTGGATGCGGACGCGTACGACTACGTGTCGTCCGTCGCCTACAAGTGGCAGTTCTGCCCGCGCGGCGTGGCCTTCCTCGTCACACCGGAGGACCTCGGCGCGCTCACGCCGGTCTTCGCGGGCTGGGCCGCTGGGGAGCACCCCTGGGACAGCTGCTACGGCCCGGTCGAGGAACTCGCCCGATCCGCCCGCCGGTTCGACGAATCACCCAGCCTGTTCTCCTACGCGGGAGCCCGCCACTCCCTCGAACTCCTGGAAACGTTGGGCGTCGACGCCGTACGCGCCCACGACCTCGGCCTCGCCGACCGCTTCCGCGCCGGGCTGGCCTCACTCGGACACGAGCCCGTCCCGGCCCCGGGCTCAGCCATCGTGTCGGTGCCCGGACTCGGCGCCCGGCAGCCTGAGTTGAGCCGTGCCGGGATCGAGGTCTCGAACCGCGCGGGCCGTCTGAGGGCCTCGTTCCACTTGTACAACACGGCCGCGGACGTGGACCGCCTGCTGGAGGCGCTGGCCGGCTGAGTGCTCCGGGTGCCCACTGGCGCGAAAACCGATGGCGCTATAGGAAGGGCACCACGAGGTGGTGGTGTCCGTGGAGTCAATGGCCGACCAGGCAGACGGGTCCGGTGTGTCCGGTGTATCCGACACGTCCGACGCATCTGGTGTGTCCGGTGTGCTCGGAATATCTGATGGATCTGGTATCTCCGGCCCGTCCGTCAAGCCGTCCGCAGACGCGGAACTGCACCGTCGGCTGGTGTACGGGGACGAGTCCGCCCTGACCGAGGCCTATGCCGCGTACGGCGGACTCGTCCGGCGTGTCGCCGTACGCGTCACCAACAGCACGGCCGCCGCGGAGGACGTGGCACAGGAGGTCTTCGCCCACTTGTGGAGCCGGCCCTACGCCTTCGACACACGCCGCGGCTCCCTGCGCACCTGGCTCTCCATGCTCGCCCACCGGCGGTCCGTGGACTGGGTGCGCAGCGAGGCCCGGCACCGCAAGGCTGGCACGGACGACGCCGTGCTGCTCGCGATACCCGACACCGGCCCGGGCCCCGACGAGGCGCTGGTGGACCGCGAGCGCTCGCTGCTGCTGCACACCGCGCTCGCCGAACTCCCGCAGCCGCAGCGGGAGGTGGTCCACCTCGCCTACTTCGCCGGCCGCACCTACCGGCAGGCCGCCGTCGAACTCGGCATCCCCGAGGGCACCGCCAAGACCCGGCTCCGCTCGGCGTTACGCAAGCTGGCCGAGTACTTGGCCGAGGACCCACCCGACCCCGCGCTGGAAAGGGGCGCGTGATGGGCGACAGGGTCTGGAAGATGGACACCAGGGTCAGGGAAGGGGGCGCGCGATGAGCACGGAACACGACGGCGTACGTGACCTGCTGGCGGCCTGGGCCGTCGGCGCTCTCCCGCCGGCCGACGAGAAGACGGTGCCGCCGCACCTGGCGCAGTGCGAACAGTGCGCCACGGAGGCGGAACGGCTGCGCGAGACGGTGCGCCTGCTGAACGGCACGCACCACGGCACGCACCACGGCATGCCGACGCCCCGGGCGGCAGCAGAGGCGCCCACGGAGACGACCGCGGAGGCGACCGCAGCGGCCGCCACCGAGCGGAACACGCGCGCCCAGAGGAACACCCGCGCCGAGCGCAACGGAGTGGGCCGGACCGGCCCCTCACCGAACGGGCAGGCCGAACCCGGCGGCGTTCTCGCCCTCGCCCTGCGCGCCCGCCCCGCCGCCGCCCGGGTCGCCGACCACGCCGCCCCCTACGCGGGGGCCGTCGCCGGACTCCAGGCGCTGCTCGCGGAATTGGACGGAGACGGCGGGGCCTGGGGCACCCCCGTCGTGCACGACTGGGACGTGCACGGCACCGTCGCCCATCTGCTCGCCGCCGACGAGCCGTTGGTGCGGCGGCTCGGACTGAACACACGGGTGCCGGACTCGCGCATCCCCGCGGACCTGCCCTGGGTCGACGCCTGGGCCGTGCGCACAGCGGACGTGATCGCGCATGAGAGGGCGCGGACACCGGACCGGACCCTCGCCGCGTGGCGGGCGCAGGCCGCGTCGCTGCTCGCCTCTCCCGAGGCGCACGATCCCGGACTCGCCGCCCGGGCCACGACGTTGATGGGGCTGCGGCTGCCGATCGCCGACCACTTCCTGGTGCGGGCCTTCGAGGTCTGGATCCACACCGACGACATCGGCCGGGCGCTGGGGCGCGCCGTGCCCCCGCCGCCCGACCCGCATCTGTGGCAGCTGATCCGGCTCGCCGTACGCATCCTCGGTCTGGCCCTCGGCCCCACGGCGCCCTCCGTCCGGTTCACGGTGACCGGCGCCGGCCGGGACGACCAGTGGGTCCTGGGCTCGGAGCACGAGCCCGTCCGCGCCGAACTCGCCCTGGGTCCGGTCGACTTCTGCCTGCTGGTGGGCGGCCGCCACGACCCCGGGGCGATCCCCCGGACGGCCACCGGCGACGAACTGGCCGTACGGAACGTCCTGGAACGCGCGGCCTCACTGTCGTGGCTCTAGGGCCCCTCTGATGGATCTCCGCGGCGTCGCGACGCCCGGCACGCACTCCCCCAAGCTCTCGGCTTCGCTCGAGCAGGGGGACCCCCATGACGCCGCTCCTGTCTCCGCGGAGATCCATCAGAAGGGCCTAGCATCGTTGCATTCGGCGAGTCGGTGGTGGCTGGTGAGGAGCGCGGGAGCGTTCCTCACCGGGCGCCGGGATAGGGTGCACCCGTGGAACGGATCTTGGTGGTGGGTGTCACCGGTGCGGGCAAATCCACGCTCGCCCAAACATTGAGCAGTCGTCTGGGCCTGCCCTACCACGAGATGGACGCGCTGTACTTCAACGGCCCCAACTGGGCCACCAACAGCAAGTTGACCGAAGACGTGTCGACGCTCACCGCCGAGCCGCGCTGGATCATCGACTCTCTCGGCTATCCGGAAGTCCGTGACCTGTTGTGGGACCGGGCCGACACCGTGCTTTGGCTGGACTATCCCAAACGCGTCATCATGCCCCGCGTACTGCGCCGGTCCGTCCGGCGAACCGTCACACGCGAGCTGATTTTCGGCGGCAACAGGGAAACCTGGACGGGCTGGCTGAGCCGGGAACACCCGGCCTGGTGGGCCTGGTCCCAACACGGGGTCCGCCGCCGCGAAGTCAGGCGCCGTGTCGACGATCCCCGCTTCGCCCATCTCGACACCCTCCGCTTCGGCCACCCCATCGACACGGCGGCCTGGCTGGCATCCCTCTGACCCGGCGGGCCAGGGCCTGAGCAGTCGGACCCGCCTCGCCTCGCCTCCGGGGGGGGGGGGGGGGGGGGGGGGGGGGCCGGGGGGCGGGGGCCCCCCCCCCGCGCCGCCCCGCCGTACGGAGGCGAGGCGAGGCGGGTCCGACTGCTTCACGGGCGCCGAGATGCCGGGCCATGTGCCGGAGGACGTGTGGTCCTCCGGCACGTCACGGCCCAGCTCGCGGCTGAGTTCTGGCCTGGTCAGCCGGGAAGTTGTCTCACCGCACGGGTGTGAAGTCCCGGGCCCCGATGAACTCCGGTCGCCGCACGGGTGCGGCGAACGGCTCGACCGCCGCGTTCTCCACGCTGTTGAACACGATGAAGACGTTGCTGCGCGGATAGGGGGTGATGTTGTCCCCGGAGCCGTGCATGCAGTTGCAGTCGAACCAGGTCGCCGAACCGGCCCTGCCGGTGAAGAGCCTGATGCCGTGCAGGTCCGCGAACTTGGTCAGCGCCTCGTCCGACGGTGTGCCCGCGTCCTGCATCTGCAGCGACTTCTTGTAGTTGTCCTTGGGCGTGGCGCCCGCACAGCCGAGGAACGTCCGGTGCGAACCGGGCATGATCATCAGCCCGCCGTTGGTGTCGAAGTTCTCGGTGAGCGCGATCGACACCGACACGGTCCGCATGTTCGGCAGCCCGTCCTCGGCGTGCCAGGTCTCGAAGTCCGAGTGCCAGTAGAAGCCGGAAGCCCCGAAGCCCGGCTTGACGTTGATGCGCGACTGGTGGACGTACACGTCCGAGCCGAGGATCTGCCGGGCCCGGCCCACCACCCGCTCGTCGCGCACGAGCCGGGCGAAGACCTCGCTGATCCGGTGCACCTCGAAGACCGAGCGGATCTCCTGCGACTGCGGCTCGATGATGGAGCGTTCGTCGGCGCGCACCGCCGGGTCGTTGATGAGCCGCTCCAACTCGTCGTGGTACAGCGCCACTTCGTCGTCGTCGATGAGCTGCGGGACGGCGAGGAAGCCGTCGCGCTCGAACGCCTGGAGGTCACCCGTCGTGATCGGCCCGGGAGCGTCCGGCGCACCCCAGACGACCGGGTCCTGACGGGGGACCGCCACCTCGGTGGCGCCGCGGGTCGGGTACAGGTCGGCGACGGGATGCGAGCCCACGGTCGTGCTGGTGATCGTGGTCATGGACTTCAGACCTCCTCGGGTTCGGTGAGCAGGGGGTAGACGCCGTTCTCGTCGTGGTCCTCCCGTCCGGTCACGGGCGGGTTGAAGACGCAGATGCAGCGGAAGTCCTCCCTGATCCGCATCGTGTGCCTCTCGTGCCCGTCGAGGAGGTACATGGTGCCCGGCGTGATCGTGTACTTCTGTCCGGTCTCGTCGTCGGTGAGCTCGGCCTCGCCCTCGACGCACACGACGGCCTCGATGTGGTTCGCGTACCACATCGACGTCTCCGTTCCCGCGTACAGGATCGTCTCGTGCAGCGAGAAGCCGACCCGCTCCTTGGCGAGGACGATGCGTTTGCTCTCCCACGTGCCCGACGCGGCCTTCACATGCCGGTCGGTGCCCTCAAGCTCCTTGAACGAACGGACAATCACGGTGCCGCCTGCCTCTTTCTTCTCTCGTGTGGGTCGTGTCGCAACGGGTCAGGCCGTCTCACGGACGGCGCGGGCGAGGATGCGCAGTCCCTCGTCCAGCTCCTCGGGGGTGATCGTCAGCGCGGGGAGCAGCTTGACGACCTCGCTCTCCGGGCCGGAGGTCTCCACCAGCAGCCCGAGGTCGAAGGCGCGCGCGGCGACCCGGCCCGCACGCTGCTTGTCGTGGAACTCCACGCCCCAGACGAGCCCGCGGCCCCGGTACTCCTTGACGTCGGCGCGGTTCTCCTCGGTGATGCCGATCAGCGTCTGCTCGATCTGCTCGCCGCGCTTACGGGTCTGCTTCTCCATGGCGGGCCCGTCGGACCAGTACGTCTGCAGGGCCGCGGCGGCGGTGACGAAAGCGGGGTTGTTGCCGCGGAAGGTGCCGTTGTGCTCGCCCGGCTCCCAGATGTCCAGCTCGGGCTTGAACAGGCACAGCGACATGGGCAGTCCGTAGCCGCTGATGGACTTGGAGACGGTGACGATGTCGGGCACGATCCCCGCCTCCTCGAAGGAGAAGAACGCGCCGGTGCGTCCGCAGCCCATCTGGATGTCGTCGACGATCAGGAGCATGTCCTGCCGCAGGCACAGGTCCTGCAGGGCGCGCAGCCACTCGGTGCGGGCCACGTTGATGCCGCCCTCGCCCTGGACGGTCTCGACGATCACCGCTGCGGGCTTGTTGAGTCCGGAACCCTGGTCCTCCAGCAGCCGCTCGAACCACAGGAAGTCCTCGACCTTGCCGTCGAAGTAGTTGTCGAACGGCATCGGCGTGCCGTGCACGAGCGGGATGCCCGCCCCGGCCCGCTTGAAGGCGTTGCCGGTCACGGCGAGCGAGCCGAGCGACATCCCGTGGAAGGCGTTGGTGAAGGAGACGATCGCCTCCCGGCCCTTGACCTTACGGGCCAGTTTCAGCGCGGACTCCACGGCGTTGGTGCCGGTCGGGCCCGGGAACATCACCTTGTACGGCAGATCGCGCGGGCGCAGGACCAGGTTCTGGAACGACTCCAGGAAGGCGCGCTTGGCGGTCGTCGACATGTCGAGGCCGTGGGTGACGCCGTCACGTTCCAGATAGTCGATCAGAGCCCGTTTGAGTACCGGGTTGTTGTGACCGTAGTTGAGTGATCCGGCACCGGCGAAGAAGTCGAGGTACGCATGGCCGTCCTCGTCGTACATGGTGCTGCCCTGCGCCCGGTCGAAGACGGTGGGCCAGCTGCGGCAGTAGCTGCGGACCTCGGACTCCAGGGTCTCGAAGACGCTCAGGTCGGGCTGGGTGATGGTCATGGCATTGCTCCTCGAGGCGTGGGGGGTGGGGAGGCGTTGGGACTGGGGGGCGTGGCGGGGGTGGGCCGTGGCGGGGTCAGAACGACAACGGCCCGATGCGGTACAGCACCTCGGGCGCGTGCGACCCGTCGGGGAACAGCCCCGTGCCGAACAGGACCTCCTGCTGCACCTGTGCACCGTGACGTTCGGCGTACGAGGTGAACAGGCGCTCGGAGGCGGTGTTTCCGGGTGTGATGGTGGTCTCGATCGCGGCCAGCCCGCGCTCGTTCGCGACCCGCGCGGTCAGCCCTTCGAGCAGTGCGCCGGCCAGACCCCGGCCGCGCTGCGCCGCGTCGACGGCCACCTGCCAGACCAGGAGCGTGCGGGGGCGCTCCGGCCGGACGTACGCCGTGATGAAACCGACCGGCTCACCGCTCGCGTCGCGTGCCACCGCCGTGGTGCCGGCGAAGTCACGGCACCACAGCAGGTAGCTGTACGAGGAGTTGAGGTCGAGGGTTTCCGAGTCCCTGGCGATACGCCACAAGGCGGCCCCGTCGGCCACCTCGGGACGGTCGATCCGTAGTCCTTCAGGCATTCCGGAGAATTCAGCTTGCGGGTCTGCTTGTGCAGCGGTCATGCGGATTCAATTTACCGAGGGAAATTTAAAAATGCATCGTCGGTCGGGGTTACTTACCGCGGGTCGATGTGTTATCGCGCGGGCGCGTGCGTCCGCGTGAACTGACGAGGAAACGCCCCGGTTTGGCCGGTAAATATCGCAGAAAACGGACACTTGTGGAGTGTGTCACAAGCTCTTGACCGTCACGAAACCTGCCCGAATCCCGCCCGGCGGCGTTCGCGAAATCTTTGCGTTTAGGTAAACGAAAACGGGGCAGAAGGAGACGGGAAGCTGCATTGGAATAACTATTGGAAAATGGCCGCCCGAGTGGATCGTAATTCGTGATGACTTTGCGTGTTCCGGATCATCCCCAGGCCTTGTCCACCGCTCGCCCGGCCGCCTCCGGATCCACCGGCGCTCCGCCCTCGGCGAGGGCCCGGACCAGGGCGGTGACGCTCGCGTGCACCACATCCCGGTTCGCGTCCGTTCCGTAGTGGTTCACCCGGATCATCTCGGCGGCGAGCGCGCCCCCACCCGCGGCCAGCGGGAGCGCCGGGTCGCGGGCCAGTGCCGACGCGACCAGTTCGGCGGCGTTCACCCCGGCGGGTGTGCGCAGGGTCGTGGCGACGGGGGCGGCGTTCCGGGCCCCACGCACGAACGGCTGGAGCCCCCCGCCGTGCGCCCGTACGCCCGCTCGGACCGCCCGGGCGGCCGTGGTGTGACGGTTCATCACGGCGGCGAGGCCCACGGTCTCGATCCGCTCCACACACGCCTCCAGTGCCAGCATCTCCAACTGCGCCGGAGCGTGCGGCAGCACCTTGCGGCCCCCGTCGATCCACCGCTCCTTCCAGTCCAGCAGCGAGAGGTACGAGCGCCGCGGCGCCGAGGGGTTCGCGGCCATCCGCGCCCATGCCCGCTCACTGACCGAGACGGCGGACACCCCGGCCGGACCGCCCATCGCCTTCTGCGCCCCGATCACGCACAGGTCGACGCCCCACGCGTCCGTGAGCACCGGCTCGGCCGCGATCGACGCGACGGCGTCCAGGTAGAGCAGCGCGCCGTGGTCCCGCACCACGTCCGCGATCGCGGCGACGGGATTGGTGTTCCCCGTCGCGGCCTCCGCGTGGACCAGCGAGACGAAGTCGATCTCGGGGTGCGCGGCGAAGGTCTCCCGGATCTGATCGGCCGTCACCGCCGTGTGGAACGGCACCGCGAGATCGATCACCCGCGCCCCGCAGTCCCTCAGCCAGTCGCCGAACGTCTGCCCGTACGGCCCGGTGATCACGTTCAGCGCCGTGGTCCCGGGCCCCGCCGTCGCGCGGATGGCGCCCTCCAGCGGCAGTAGCGCCTCACCCTGCATCACCACCACGTCCTGCTCGGTGGCGAGCAGCCGCGCCACCCGGTCCTCGATCGCGGCGAACCGCTCGGCGCTCAACGGGGCCAGATCCAGAAAAGGATGCGTCACGGGGTGCTCTCTTCGCTCATTGGGTAGGGAGGGGGAGGCGAAAACCGTGGTCGGCATGTGCATGCTGGCCATCTTCGAGCGTAACCGCACGACCCGTACCGATAAGTCGCAGGTCATGGAGTCTGATGACCATGGGAATTATTTGAGGGCCCCCAAGCCTTCCTTATAATCGGAACCCTTCGTCCCCTTCCTGGAGGTCCCCGTGAACACCGCCCTCGGCCGCCCGAGGCGATCCCTGGTCGCCAGAGTCGCCACAGCCGCCGCCGCGACGGCCGGACTGCTGCTCGTGGCCGGCTGCTCCTCGGACGACGGCGGCGGTCCGACCACCGTCAAGGGGGTCACCCTGGCCAAGGGCGGTCAGCTGACCACCTGCACCCATCTGCCGTACCCGCCGTTCCAGTCGGAGATCGACGGCAAGGTGCAGGGCTTCGACGTCGCGCTCATCGACCTGGTGGCGCAGGACCTCGGGGTGAAGCAGGAGATCCTGGACACGCCCTTCGAGAACTTCAAGACCGGCGCGTTCCTCAACTCCGGCGACTGCGACCTCGCCGCGGCCGGCATGACGATCACCGACGAGCGCAAGAAGAACGTCGACTTCTCCGACCCGTACTTCGAGGCCACCCAGGCCGTCCTCGTCGACAAGAAGAGCGGGATCGGGTCCCTCGCCGACACCAAGGGCAAGAAGCTGGGCGCCCAGGCCGAGACCACCGGCGAGGAGTACGCCCGGGGCAAGGGCCTGAACCCGGTCTCCTTCGAGTCCTCCGACGCGGTCCTCAACGGACTGCGCACCGGCCAGGTCCAGGCCGTCGTCATCGACTACCCGGTCGTCCAGGGCTGGCTGAAGGACAAGGCCAACGCCGACGCCTTCAAGATCCTCGACAACCTCAACACCGGTGAGCAGTACGGCTTCTCGGTGAAGAAGGGCAACACCCCGCTCCGCGACGCCATCAACAAGGCGCTCACGGAGGCCAAGACCGACGGCACGTACAAGAAGCTGTACGAGAAGTGGATCGGCCCGTACGACGAGTCCGCGGCGACAGGTGGATCCGCGGCCTCCCCGTCGGCGTCATGACCGGCACCGGCACATCGGACACGGGTACATCGGAGCCGGGCACACAAGTACCAGTGCGTAAGCAGGGCTTGACCCGCCGTCAGAAGACAGCGGTCTCGCGAGGCGTCCAGTACGCCGTTTTCGTCGCCGCCGTGGCCGCCCTCGCGGTCACGGCGGACTGGGACCGGCTGCAGAACCAGTTCGCCCAGGCCGACCTGGCCGAGCGGATGTTCCCGGAGATCATCACCCTGGCGCTGAAGAACACCGTGCTCTACACGGTGTCCGGTTTCGTCTTCGGGCTCGTGCTCGGCATGGTCGTCGCGCTGATGCGGCTGTCGTCCGTGGGCCCGTACCGCTGGGTCGCCGGGATCTACATCGAGATCTTCCGCGGACTGCCCGCCCTGCTGATCTTCATCTTCGTCGGCGTCGCCGTACCGCTCGCCTTCCCGGGCACCGAGATCCCCGGCGGCACCTACGGCAAGGTCGCCCTGGCGCTCGGCCTGGTTTCGGCCGCGTACATGGCCGAGACGATCCGCGCGGGCATCCAGGCCGTGCCCAAGGGGCAGATGGAGGCGGCGCGTTCACTCGGGTTCTCGCACGCCCGGGCCATGGTCTCGATCATCATCCCGCAGGCGTTCCGCATCGTGATCCCGCCGCTCACCAACGAGTTGGTCCTGCTGTTCAAGGACTCCTCACTCGTGCTGTTCCTCGGCGTCACCCTGGAGGAACGCGAACTGGCGAAGTTCGGCCGCGACCTGGCCAGCCAGACCGCCAACTCCACCCCCATCCTGGTGGCGGGCCTGTGCTACCTCCTGGTCACGGTCCCGCTCGGATTCGTCGTACGCCGTCTCGAGGCCAAGGCAGGGGAGGCCACGAAATGACCCGGCCGGAGATCCAGACCAAGGACCTGCACAAGTCCTTCGGCGACAACGAGGTGCTGCGCGGCATCGACCTGGAGATCGGCCGGGGCGAGGTGGTCTGCGTCATCGGCCCGTCGGGCTCCGGGAAGTCCACCCTCCTGCGCTGTGTGAACCTCCTGGAGGAGCCCACCAAGGGCCAGGTGTTCGTCGGCGGCACGGAGATCACCGACCCCGACGTCGACATCGATGCCGTACGCCGCCGTATCGGCATGGTCTTCCAGCAGTTCAACCTCTTCCCGCACCTGACGGTGACCGAGAACCTCACCCTGCCGCAGCGCCGGGTCCTGAAGCGGGACAAGGCGGAGGCGGCCCGCGTCGCCGCGGAGAACCTCGCCCGCGTGGGCCTCGCCGAGAAGGCGGACGCCTACCCGTCCTCCCTCTCCGGCGGCCAGCAGCAGCGCGTGGCGATCGCCCGGGCCCTCGCCATGGGCCCCGAGGTGATGCTCTTCGACGAGCCCACCTCGGCCCTCGACCCGGAACTGGTCGGCGACGTCCTGGCCGTGATGCGCATGCTCGCGGACGAGGGCATGACGATGATGGTCGTCACCCACGAGATGACCTTCGCCCGTGAGGTCGCCGACCGGGTCGTCTTCATGGACGGCGGAGTCATCGTCGAGCAGGGCGCGCCGGACCAGGTCATCGGCAGCCCGAGCCACGAGCGGACCCGCCATTTCCTCTCCCGGCTCCTGGACCCCGCGCGAGCGGAGGTGGAGGAGACCGCGGACCGGGCGGGCAAGACCGAGTAGCCGGCACTAGGGGGACTTTCCCGCACCCCCTAAGGTGCCAGGTATGAGCGAACGCGCGGTGCTGCACGTGAGGGGCCGGGTGCTCGTCGGACCGGAGGAGGTCCATGACGAGCTGTGGGTCGTCGACGGCCGGATCTCCTACGACCGGCCGTCCTCCGCCCGGGACATCCGTACCGTCGAGGGCTGGGCGCTGCCCGGCCTCGTCGACGCCCACTGTCACGTGGGCCTCGACCATCACGGCGCGGTTCCCGAGGACGTCGCCGAGAAGCAGGCGCTGACGGACCGGGACGCGGGCACCCTGCTGATCCGCGATGCGGGTTCCCCCTCCGACACCCGCTGGATCGACGACCGCGACGATCTCCCGAAGATCATCCGAGCGGGCCGGCACATCGCGCGCACCCGCCGCTACATCCGCAACTACGCGTGGGAGGTCGAGCCGGAAGACCTGGTCGCGTATGTGGGCCAGGAGGCGAGACGAGGCGACGGCTGGGTCAAACTCGTGGGCGACTGGATCGACCGCGACCTCGGCGACCTCTCCGCGTGCTGGCCGCGCGACGCGGTCGAGGCGGCGATCGCGGAGGCCCACCGCCTGGGCGCCCGGGTGACGGCACACTGCTTCGCCACGGACTCCCTCCGCGACCTGGTGGAGTCGGGCATCGACTGCATCGAACACGCGACGGGCCTCACGGACGACCTGATCCCCCTGTTCGCCTCCCGCGGAGTGGCGATCGTCCCCACCCTCGTCAACATCGCCACGTTCCCCGACCTCGCGGCCGGCGGCGAGTCCAGGTTCCCCCGCTGGTCGGCCCATATGCGCCGACTCCACGCACGCCGCTACGACACGGTCCGCGCCGCGTACGACGCGGGCATCCCGGTCTACGTCGGTACGGACGCGGGCGGCGGGCTGGCACACGGACTGGTGGCGGGGGAGGTGGCGGAACTGGTGACCGCGGGGATCCCGGCGGTCGACGCGCTCTCGGCCACTGCGTGGAGGGCGCGGCAGTGGCTGGGACGGCCCGGACTGGAGGAGGGGGCTCCGGCTGACCTCGTGGTGTACGAGACGGATCCCCGCGAGGACGTACGGGTCCTCGCGGCGCCGCGGCGGATCGTACTGAACGGTTCGGTGGTCGGTTAGCCGGACCCCGGCCCGGGTGGGGTGGTCGGTTGACCGGACGCCGGCCGGGTTGGGGTGGTCGGTTAGCCGGACGCCGGCCGGGTTGGGTCAGCCGAGCTGGGTCGGCGGGCTGGGTAACCGGGCTGGGACGCCGGTTTGTTGGGTCGGCCGGGCTGGGCCGGCCGAGCCGGGCGGACGCGGTGGCGTGCCCGTCAGGGGCGTGGGACAGCCGTCGAGCGGCCCCCGCCCACCTTCAACGCCCCGCCAACGCCAACGCCTTGTCCAGCGCCTGGAGGAAGGCGTTCACGGTCGCACGGTCCCGTACGGCCAGCCGGAGCCACTCGGGTCCGAGCCCGGGAAACGTGTCCCCCCGCCGCACCGCGAACCCGAGACGGCGCAGATGCCCCCGTACCGCGTCCGCCCCCGGCAGGCGGACCAGCACGAAGGACCCCTCCGCGGGCTCGGCCACCCGTAGCCCGTCCGCGGCGAACTCCCTTAGCCCCGCGACCAGATGGGCGCGGTCCGCGGCGATCCGGCGCGCCGCCTCCTCCGCCTCCGCCACCGCGTCCGGAGTCACACATGCCTCCGCCGCCGCCAGCGCCGGCGTCGACACCGGCCACAACGGCTGCGCGCGCTCCAGCTCCGCGATCGTGTCCGGCGCCGCCAGCACATAGCCGATCCGCAGCCCCGCCAGCCCCCACGTCTTGGTGAGACTGCGCAGGACCACCAGGCCGGGAACGTCCTGCCGCCCGGCCAGCGCCTCCCGCTCACCCGGCACCGCGTCCATGAACGCCTCGTCCACCACCAGCGTCCGCCCGGGACGGGCGAGCCCGGCTATCGCCGCCGCCGGGTGCAGCACAGACGTGGGATTCGTCGGGTTGCCGATCACCACCAGGTCGGCGTCCTCGGGCACGACCCCGTCCGACAACCGGAAGCCGTTCTCCTCCCTCAGCAGCACCCGCCCGACATCGTGCCCGGCATCCCTGAGCGCCGCCTCCGGCTCGGTGAACTGCGGGTGCACCACCACCGGCCGCCGCACCTTCAGGGCCCGCGCGAGCAGCACGAACGCCTCCGCGGCACCGGCCGTGAGCAGCACGCGATCGGCCGGCAGCCCGTGCCGCGCCGCCACCGCCGCCCGCGCGGTCCGCCCGTCGGGGTACGCCGCGAGTCCGCCGAGCGACGCGGCGATCCGCTCCCGCAACCACGCCGGGGGCGTGTCCGCGCGCACGTTCACGGCCAGGTCGACCAGCCGGGCGCCGTCGTCGCGCACCTCGGCGTCCCCGTGGTGCCGCAGGTCGTGGGCGTCGCGAGCGGCGCCCTCCTCCTCAGTGCGCATGGGAGTGGGAGTGGGCGTGCCCGTGCGGACCGTGATCGTGCGGGCCGTGACCATGATGGTGATGGCCGTCGTCGTCCGGGTGGAAGTGCGGCTGCTGCGGCAGCCCCACCTTCTCCTCGAACCCCGGCAGCGCGATGCGGTAGACGCACGAGTCGCAGTTCATCCGCAGATCGCCGGCCAGGGCTTCCCGGTAGCGCTCCATGACCAGGTCGAGCAGTTCGGGCTCCGGGCCGATGACGTCGGCGGAACGGACGTCGAGTTCGGGGTGGGCGGCCGCCCAGCCCTCGGTCTGCATCCGCACCCGGTCCGGCAGCACACCCGTGAAGAGGAAGTAGGGCAGCACCACGATCCGCCGCGCGCCCAGCCGGGCACACCGCTCGAGCCCGGCGGGCACGTCGGGCGCGGCCAGCGACACGAACGCCGTCTCCACGCCCGCGTAACCGCGCCCCTCCCACAGCAGCCGTGCCGCCTTGTACACCTCGGCGTTGGCGTCGGGATCCGTCGAACCCCGCCCGACCAGCAGCACCGTCACCTCGGCCCGGTCGCCGGGCGTACGCGTCGCCGTCGCGCCGAGTGCCTCCTCCAGCCTGCGCTCCAGCACCGACAGCAGCGCCGGATGCGGACCGAGCGGGCGCCCGTACGTGTACGAGATCCCGGGGTGCCGCTCCTTCTCCCGGGCCAGCGCCGCGGGGATGTCCCCCTTGGCGTGCCCGGCGGACACCAGCATCAGCGGGACGGCGGCGAAGCGGCGTACCCCGCGTTCCACCAGCTCGGTCACGGCGTCACCGAGCGGGGGCGGCGACAATTCGATGAAGCCGCCCGCGACGGGCAGTTCGGGATGACGGCGCCCCAACTCCCTTACGAACGAACGGAACGCCTCGGCACCCGCGTCGTCCCGGGTGCCGTGTCCGGCGATGAGCAGGGCGGGGGGCGGGGTGGTCACAATGTCTCCCTTTTCTTGTGGGCTCGGTTCGCCTCCGGGGCGCCCGTCCCGGTCTCGAGGACGGGCAAGACCTACGGAACCGCTCACGACTCCCCCTGCCACCGGTAGCCGCGCGGCGTCACCATGCGGCCCGCGATCTCACGGGTCGCCGTGTTCCCCACGGTCACCACGGTCATCATGTCCACGATGGCCGGATCGAGCGCTGACAGGGTGGTGAGCCGGCTGGACTCGTCGGCCCGGGAGGCGTTGCGCACGACCCCGACGGGTGTGGACGGCTCCCGGTGCCCGGCGAGGATCGCCAGCGCCTTCGGCAACTGCCAGTCACGGCCCCGGCTGCGGGGGTTGTAGAAGGTCACCACGAGATCGGCCTCGGCGGCGGCCCGGACGCGGCGCTCGATGACCTCCCACGGTGTGTGCAGATCGGACAGGCTGATCGACACGTGGTCGTGGCCGAGCGGCGCACCCAGGATCGCCCCGGCCGCGAGGGCCGCGGTCACCCCGGGCACGCCCACCACGTCGATGTCGTCGGACGCCTCGGCGAGCGCGGGCGACGCCATCGCGTACACGCCCGCGTCGCCGCTGCCGATGAGCGCGACGGCCTGACCGCGCCGGGCCTCGGCGACCGCGGTGCGCGCCCGCTCCTCCTCGGCCCCGAGCCCCGACTCCAGCACCCGGGTGCCGGGCCGCAGCAGATCGCGGATCTGGTCGACGTACTGGTCGAGCCCGACCAGTACGGACGCCCGCCTGAGCTCCTCGCGGGCGCGCGGCGTGAGCAGGTCGCGCGCCCCGGGTCCGAGCCCGACGACCGCGAGCCGCCCACGCCCCGGGCGCCGTACGACGGCACAGGTCGCCATCGCCGGCCGGCCGTCGGCGCGCTCCGACTTCCGCTTGGGGACCAGGAGTTCACCGCCCCGCACGAGCGCGGCGGCCTCGGCCACCGAGGGCGTGCCGACAGCGGCCAGCGGCGCGCCGGACGGGTTGGGCACATCCACCCGCGCCAACTCCTCGGCGGAGTAAGTGACCACGGGCACGCCCAGCCGCCGGGCCGCCTGAAGGATCCCGGGCTCCTCGGCTTTCGCGTCCACCGTGGCGAGCTCCGCGAGGGACTTCACCGACAGCCCGGCCTCCCGCAGCGCGCCCGTCACCAGGTCGTGCACCTCGTCCGCCGGAGCGCCCCTGGAGGCGCCCACCCCGACCACCAGGGACGGCGGGCGCAGCAGCACCTCGTGTCCGGCCGGCTCGACCGCGCGATCGGTCGAACGGATCGTGTACGACCCCTGGTCCGCGACCGGCAGCGGCGGCAGCGGCCAGGGCAACTCCGCCTCCAGAGCGACGGGTTCGCCGTCCAGCAGCGCACGCGACACCGCGGCGACGTCCCCCTCCACCGGGAACCCGAGCGTGTCCAGGCCGGGCAGCCCGACGGAGTCGGTCGCGGTCGTCACCACCGGCCGCGCACCCAGCAACCCCGCCACCTCTCCGGCGAGTTCATTGGCGCCGCCCGCATGCCCGCCGACCAGCGACACGGCGAACCGGCCGCCCTCGTCGACACACACCACACCCGGGTCGGACACCTTGTCACCCAGCAGCGGGGCGATCAGCCGGACGACCGCGCCCGTCGCCAGGAAGCACACGAGCTGCTCGCACTCGGCGAACGCGGCCCGCACGGCGTCCGCCACGGGCCCGTCGTACACCCGCGTACGGTCCGGCCATGCCGCGGCCAGCCGGTCCCGCGCGGCCGCTCCCGCCGCCGTGGCGGAAATGAGCCCGATCACCGGTCAACTCCTTCACTACGCGCCGCGGGCCGGACGCCCCACAGCAGGAAAACGGGATTGGCCGCCGCGAGCCGGGTCACGTCCCCCGGCAGCGGCGCGAGCCGCGACGACTGCAGCAGTACCCCGCCGCAGTCGAACCCGGCGCCCACGAGTGCCTCCCGCGCCGCCGGCACCCGGTCCAGCGCGGCCACGGCCACCACCACGGCCCTGCGGGCGCGCCGCGCGCACGCCGTGACGATGGCGGGCAGCTCACGGCCCCCACCGCCCACGAACACGGCGTCGGGGTCGTCGAGATCGGACAGCACCGTCGGCGCCGCCCCGTGCACGACCCGAACGTCCACACCGTGCGCCGCCGCGTTGGCCCGCACCCGCTCCACACCGTCCCGGGTCTTCTCCACGGCGGTCACCGCGGCCCCGAACCGCGCGCACTCCACGGACAGCGACCCCGACCCGGCCCCTATGTCCCACACATGCTCACCGAGCCGCGGCCCCAGCCGGGCCAGTGCCAGCGCCCGCACCTCGAACTTGGTGATCATCGAGTCGCGGTGCTCGAACTCGTCCTCGTCCAGCGCCCAAAGGGCAGGCGGAGCCACCACCCCGGCGACGGTCCGCACCGGCGTGAGGGCCCGCCCCTCGGCCAGACACAGCACCACGTTCACCGCCCGCCCCCAGTCGCGGGCCGCGGCCTCGGAGGGCGTGCACCGCACGATCCGCTCGTGTCCCGGGTAGCCCAGAGCGGTGGCCACCACGAGGACCCGGTCGGCCCGGCCGGCGGAGAGCGCGGACCCCAACTCGGCGGGCCCGGCCCCGGGTCCGGTCAGCACGGCCACCTTCGGGTGCGCCCGGCACACGTTCACCGCCGCCCGCAGATCACGTCCGTGCGCGCTCACCACCACCGCGTCGTCCCACGGCAGCCCCACCCGCGCGAACGCGGCGGCCACCGACGACACCGCCGGCCGAACATCCAGCCGCTCGGGCCCGAACCGCTCGGCCAGCGCCCGTACGATCCCGAAGAACCCGGGATCCCCCGAGGCCAGCACCACGACCCCGCGCTGCTGTTTGTCGTCCTTCTCCAGGTACGCCTCGACGGCGTCCAGCGCGGGCGCCAGCGGGCCCAGCACGATCCGCTCGATGGCGTCCGGCAGCCGGGCCGCCGCGATGTGCCGCCGCGCACCCACCACGAGTCCCGCCCGGCCGAGCGCGATCCGGGCGTCGGGGGAGAGCGGCGCCCCCGTCCCCGTACCGACGACGGTGATCACGACGGACCGCCCTTGCGCGCCGCCCGCAACTCGGCCCGCGCCTGCGGATCGGCCTTGCGGTAGCCGTGGAAGTGGCCCGGGTGGTACAGGTGCGAGCGGGTGCCGTGCGCGTCGAGCGCCGGGCCGACCAGGAACAGCGTGTGCTTCCACAGCTTGTGTTCCTTGACCGTCTCCTCCAGCGTGCCGATCGTGCACCGCACGATCAGCTCCTCCGGCCAGGTCGCCTGGTACGCCACCACGACCGGCGTGGACGTCGGATAGCCGCCCTCCAGCAACTCCCGTACCAGCTGACCGCTGCGCGCCGCCGACAGGAACACCGCCATCGTCGTCCCGTGCCGGGCGAACTCCCGCACCTCCTCGCCCGGCGGCATCGGCGTCTTCCCGCCGCCGAGCCGGGTCAGGATCACCGACTGAGCGACCTCCGGGATCGTCAGCTCGCGCCCCGCGAGGGCCGCGACGGCGGAGAACGACGACACCCCCGGCACGACCTCGGTGTCGATCCCGATTCCGGCACAGCGGTCGAGCTGCTCCTGGGTACCACCCCACAGGGCGGGGTCGCCGGAGTGGATACGGGCGACCTTGAGACCGCTGTCCCGGGCCCGTTCGTAGACGGCGACGACGTCCTCCAGGGACATGGCCGCCGAGTCCAGGATCTCCGCGTCCGCGCGGGCGTGCCGAAGGACCTCCTCCTGCACCAGGCTGGCCGCCCAGATCACGACGTCGGCCTCGGCGATCGCCCGCGCGGCGCGGAACGTCAGCAGATCGGCGGCGCCGGGGCCGGCACCGACGAAGGTCACCTTGCCGGCGGTGGTGTCGGCCATGGGAGGGTCCTCTCCGGTAGGAACTTCAGGGACGGAACTTAGGTGACGGGACGGCACGGCCGATGTGCGTGGACCGGCGCCGATCGGATAGCAAGGACCCATGGCGGTGTTCGTCGCGCTCGGCGCGTTCCTGATGACGTTGGCCGGCGGATGGACGGCGCAACGCGTCACCGACCGCCGCCACCTGGTACTGGGCCTGGCGGGCGGGCTGATGCTGGGCGTGGTCGGCCTGGATCTGCTGCCGGAGGCGCTGGAGGCGGCCGGGCACGAGGTGTTCGGAGTACCGGCCGCGCTGCTGCTGTTCGTCGCCGGTTTCCTGCTGGCCCATCTGGTGGAACGCCTGCTGGCGGCCCGGCAGGCCGCGCACGGCGCCGAGGAGACGGACGGTCGCACACCCGAGGTCGGCCTGACGGCGGCCGCCGCGATGGTGGGGCACAGCGCGATGGACGGTGTGGCGATCGGCGCGGCCTTCCAGGTGGGCGGTGGCATGGGCGTGGCGGTGGCACTGGCGGTCGTCGCCCACGACTTCGCGGACGGCTTCAACACCTACACGCTCACCCGCGCGTACGGGAACGCCCGCCGCAAGGCCCTCGTCATGCTCTTCGCGGACGCCGCCGCCCCCATCGTGGGCGCGGCCTCCACACTCCTGTTCACCATCCCCGAGCCCCTGCTCGGCGGCTATCTCGGTTTCTTCGGCGGAGCACTGCTGTATCTCGCCGCCGCGGAGATCCTCCCCGAGGCGCACCACGCCCACCCCGCGCGCTCGACCCTGCTGTGCACGGTCGCCGGGGCGGCCTTCATCTGGCTGGTGGTGGGCATCGCGGGCTGACCCCGCGAATCTCCCGGCGTCCCGCGGGTTCACAGTTTCCCGCCGCGTCCGCCGTCGCGCCGGGCGGGCGCGATGAGGGTCGACAGATAGGGCAGCGGACCGCCCTCCTCCAGATCCGCGGCCGGACGGATCGACTCCTCCGGCAGCCCCAGCGCGGACCCCCACACGGCGTCCTCCACCCGCCCCGTCTCCCGCAGGGCCGCCGCGACCTCCTGGGCGAGCCGCCCGAACTTGTACGCCACGACCGTCCCCGGCCCCTGGAGCGCCTCCTTGAGCACGGCGGCCCCCGCGGTGACGGGAACCAGGGTCAGCGGCTCCGTCCCCTCGGTCAGCACGGCGCCGGAACGCGCGGCGAGGTCCTGCATGGCCGTGATGCCCGGGACGGTCTCGATCACCGTGCCCGGCACCAACTCCTCGACGGTCTGCGCGAGATAGGTGAACGTGGAGTACACGTTGGGATCGCCGATGGTCGCGAAGGCCACCGACCCGTGCCGCCGCAGCAGTTCCGCCACACGCTTCCCGGCCGCGTCCCAGGCGGCCTCCCTGCGCCCTCGGTCGGTCCGCTCGTTCAGCGCGAAGACGACCCGCTCCACCTTGTCCCCGGGCACGTAGTGCAGCACGGTCGCCTCGGCCCGCCCGCGCTCTCCCGTGTCCATGACGGGCACGACGACGACATCGGCGGCCCGCAACGCGCCCACGCCCTTGACGGTCACCAGCTCGGGATCCCCCGGCCCGACCCCGACCCCGATCAGTGTGCTGCTCATGACGTCCGGCACCTCTCCACGAACCGACGGGCCACAGCGGGCGCGGACGCCCAGTGGGTGTGCAGATAGCTCGCGTGCACACCGTCTTGTACGAAACCCTCCACACGCCGTTCAGTCCCCCGGAACCCCCACGCCGGGGCGGCCCCGGCGCCCGGCTCCACGACGGTCCGGTGGAACTCGTGCCCGCGCGTCCGGGACCCGGCGGCGACCAGCACACTGTCACTCACGGCCACCGCGTCCCGGTAGCCGAGCGTGAGCCGCTCACCCATCCGCGCCTCGGCGTCGATGACACCACACATGGGCTGCCCGTCGAGCGCGCGGGACAGGTACAGCAGCCCCGCACACTCGGCGGCGACTGGCGCACCGCTCTGCGCGAGCGCCGCAACGGCCTTGCGGAGCGGCTCGTTCGCGGAGAGTTCGGGCGCGTAGACCTCGGGGAAACCGCCGCCGATCACGAGCCCGGCGGTCCCGTCGGGCAGCTGCTCGTCACGCAGCGGATCGAACGGCACGACGTCGGCACCGGCGGCACCGAGGAGTTCGGCCTGCTCGGCGTAGGAGAAGGTGAAGGCGGGGCCGCCGGCGAGAGCGACGGTGACCTTCGAGCGCGCATGAGCACGACTCAGCCCGTCCGGCGTCCGAGCAGGAGGCCCTGCGGACGGGGACGGGGAACCGGGGGCGGAGCCCCCCGGGTCGGCAACGGGAAGGGACGGAGGGGACGGAACGCGCAGGGCGTCAACCGGATCCCAGGCCGCACCCGACAACGAACCGGCACTGCACGCCAGCGCGAACAAACCATCCAGATCACACCCTTCGCGCACCCGCGCCCCCATGGCCGTCACGGCCTCCACCGCCTCGGCCCGACGCTCGGCGACCGGCACCAATCCCAGGTGACGTGAGGGGGTCCCCACCTGGTCGGCCCGCCGCAACGCGCCCAGCACAGGCACCCCGGCAGCGTCCAGCGCCTCCCGCAACAACCCCTCATGCCGGTCCGAGGCAACCTTGTTCAGGATCACGCCCCCCACCCGCACCCCGGGATCCCAGGAGGCGAACCCGTGCACGAGCGCCGCCACCGACCGCGACTGCGACGACGCGTCCACGACCAGCACCACCGGCGCCCCGAGCAGCTTCGCCACCTGCGCCGTGGAAGCCAGCTCACCCTCGCCGGCCGCCCCGTCGTAGAGCCCCATCACCCCTTCGACGACGGCCAGATCACACCCCCGCGCCCCGTGCGCGAACAACGGTGCGACCAACTCCGCGCCGCACAGGTAGGCGTCGAGGTTCCGCCCCACCCGCCCGCAGGCGAGCGCGTGGTACCCGGGGTCGATGTAGTCCGGCCCGACCTTGTGCGGGGACACGGCGAGCCCCCGCGCGGCGAACGCGGCCATCAACCCCGTGGCAACGGTGGTCTTGCCGCTGCCCGAGGAGGGCGCGGCGACGACCAGCCGAGGGACGGACGACATCACCACTCGATGCCCCTCTGCCCCTTCTGCCCGACGTCCATCGGATGCTTCACCTTGGACATGTCGGTCACGAGGTCCGCGAAGCCGACCAGCTTCTCCGGAGCGTTCCGCCCGGTGATCACCACATGCTGGGTCCCCGGCCGGTCCCGCAGCACGGAGATCACCTCGTCGGTGTCGACCCACCCCCAGTGCATCGGGTACGCGAACTCGTCGAGGACGTACAGCCGGTAGGTCTCGGCGGCCAGGTCCCGCTTGACCTGCTCCCACCCCTCGCGGGCCTTCTCCTCGTTGGTTGCGTTGTCGCCCTGCAGGTCACGCTGCACCCAGGACCACCCCTCGCCCATCTTGTGCCAGGCGACGGACCCGCCCTCCCCGCTGTCACCCAGCACCCGCAGCGCCCGCTCCTCGCCGACCTTCCACTTGGCCGACTTTACGAACTGGAAAACCCCGACCGGCCACCCCTGGTTCCAGGCGCGCAGGGCGAGCCCGAACGCGGCGGTGGACTTGCCCTTGCCGACCCCGGTGTGCACGACGACCAGCGGCCGGTTGCGGCGCTGACGAGTCGTCAGTCCGTCGTCCGGCACGACACTCGGCTGTCCCTGCGGCATTACGCGGCCCTCCTGCTGTTGCCCTGCATGTCCTTGACCAGCCCGGCGATCGACTCGGCCCGCAGCTCGTCCAAGGTCACGGCCGTACCGCCGAGTTCACCCGCGAGTTGCCCGGCGAGACCCAGCCGTACGGGCCCCGACTCACAGTCGACGACCACCGACGCGATGCCCTCCGCGGCGAACAACCGCGCGGCCCGCCCGGCGAGTTCGACCGGCTGGGGGCCTCCGGTGGCCCGCCCGTCGGTCACGACCACCACGAGCGCCCGCCGCGCGGGATCGCGCAGCCGCTCCACCCGCAGCACGTCATGAGCCTTCAGCAGCCCGGCCGCGAGCGGAGTCCGACCGCCCGTCGGCAGCGACTCCAGCCGGGCCGCGGCCGCGTCCACGGACGAGGTGGGCGGCAGCGCTACCTCGCCCGCCGACCCCCGGAAGGTCACCAACCCCACCTTGTCCCGCCGCTGGTAGGCGTCGAGCAGCAGCGACAGCACGGCACCCTTCACCGCGCCCATCCGCTGCCGGGCCGCCATCGACCCGGAGGCGTCCACGACGAACAGCACGAGATTGCCCTCGCGGCCCTCGCGGGTGGCCTGCCGCAGATCGTCACGCCGTACCACGAGCCCCGGCCCGGACCGGCCCCGGGCCCGCTGATGCGGCGCCGCGGCCTGCACGGTCGCCGCCAGATGCAGTTTCGTCAGCGCACCCTGCGGACGCCGCGCGCCCGTGGTCCGCCCGTGCTGCGTCCGCGCCCGGGACCGCCGCCCGGCCGCGCCCTCGCCGAGGCCCGGCACGGTCAGCACCTTCGTACGGAACGGTTCCGAGGCCCGGGCCGGCGACTGCTCACCGCCGCCCGCTCCGGACGGCTGCGGTTCCCCGTCCTCGCCGGCCTCGGGACGCGCGGCGGAGTCGTCGCCCCGCGGTCCGTCGTCCGGGTCCGGCTGCCCACCACCCCCACCGGGCCCGTCAGGACCGGGGTCGGGGTCCGGATCGTCGTCCTCTGAGCCCCCGAACTCCTCCAGCGTCTCGTCGAGCTTGTCCTCGTCGAGCCCGGGCGCGTCGAACGGATTGCGCCGCCGCCGGTGGGGGAGGGCGAGCAGCGCGGCCTGCCGCACGTCCTCGGCGAGCACATCGGTCCGCCCGGCCCACGCCGCCAGCGCGGTGGCGGTCCGCGCCATCACGATGTCGGCCCGCATACCGTCCACCTCGAAAGCGGCGCACGTGGCGGCGATCTGCCGCAGCGCGCCGTCGCCCAGCCGCACGGAGGGCAGCAGGTCGCGCGCCGCCACGATCCGCGCCCGCACGGCGGCCTCCTCGTCGGCCCAGCGCGCGGCGAAACCCTCCGGGTCGTCGTCGTAGGCGAGCCGCCGCCGCACGACCTCCACCCGCTGCTCGGGCTCCCGCGAGGCCGCGACCTCCACGGTCAGCCCGAACCTGTCCAGCAACTGCGGGCGCAGCTCGCCCTCTTCCGGGTTCATCGTCCCCACCAGCAGGAAACGCGCGGCATGCCGTACGGAGACACCCTCGCGCTCCACGTACGACGCGCCCATCGCGGCGGCGTCGAGGAGGAGGTCGACGAGATGGTCGTGGAGGAGGTTGACCTCGTCGACGTAGAGGATGCCGCGGTGTGCGTCGGCGAGCAGTCCGGGCTCGAACGCCTTCACGCCCTCGGCCAGCGCCCGCTCGATGTCGAGCGCGCCGACGAGCCGGTCCTCGGAGGCCCCGACGGGCAGTTCGACCATCCGCGAGGCCCGGCGAACACCCGCCCCGGTCTCGTGCGGCCCGTCCGGGCACGCGGGGTCGGGCGCGCCCGGATCACAGGAGAAACGGCACCCCGGGACGACGTCCACCTCGGGCAGCAGCGCCGAAAGGGCCCGCACCGCCGTGGACTTGGCGGTGCCCTTCTCACCGCGGACCAGCACACCGCCGACCGCCGGTGACACCGCGTTCAGCAGCAGCGCGAGCCGCAGGTCGTCCTGTCCGACGACGGCCGTGAACGGAAACGGAACAGTCACTGGTCGTCGCCCTCCGAGTTGCCTTCCAGGTCTCCCTCGAGCTCCAGGTAGGTGGCGCGCAGCCGTTCCAGCGTGTCGGCGTCCGGCTCCGCCCACAGCCCCCGGTCGGCCGCTTCCAGCAACCGTTCCGTGATGCCGCGCAACGCCCACGGGTTGGACTTCTTCATGAAGTCCCGGTTCTCCGCGTCGAAGACGTACTCGGCGCTGAGCTTCTCGTACATCCAGTCGTCGACCACACCCGCGGTGGCGTCGTACCCGAAGAGGTAGTCGACGGTCGCCGCCATCTCGAAGGCGCCCTTGTAGCCGTGCCGCCGCATCGCCGCCATCCAGCGCGGGTTGACCACCCGGGCGCGGAACACTCGGTGGGTCTCCTCGCCCAGCGTCCGCGTCCGCACCTGGTCCGGTGTCGCCGAATCCCCCACGTACGCCTCGGGGGAGGCCCCCGTCAGATGCCGCACCATGGCGACCATCCCGCCGTGGTACTGGAAGTAGTCGTCCGCGTCGACGAGATCGTGCTCGCGCGTGTCGACGTTCTTCGCCGCCACCGCGATCCGCCGGAACGCCGTCTCCATGTCGCCCCGGGCCGCGCGCCCGTCGAGCCCGCGCCCGTAGGCGTAGCCGCCCCACACCGCGTACACCTCGGCGAGGTCGGCGTCCGAGCGCCAGTTCCGGGCGTCGATCAGCGGGAGCAGACCGGCCCCGTACGCGCCCGGCTTGGAGCCGAAGATACGGGCCGTGGCACGCCGCCGGTCACCGTGCTCCGCGGTGTCCGCGTCGGCGTGCGCCCGGACGTAGTTGGACTCGGCAGGCTCATCAAGTTCCGCGACCGCGCGCACCGCGTCGTCGATCAGCCCGACCACGTGCGGGAACGCGTCCCGGAAGAAGCCGGAGATGCGGACGGTGACGTCGATGCGGGGCCGGCCGAGTTCGGCGAGCGGCACCACCTCGAACCCGGTCACCCGCCGCGACGCGTCGTCCCACACCGGACGGCAGCCCAGCAGCGCCAGGATCTCCGCGATGTCGTCGCCCTGGGTGCGCATCGCCGACGTGCCCCACACCGTGAGCCCGACGGACTTCGGGTACTCACCGGTGTCGCTCAGATAGCGCGCCACGAGCGAGTCGGCCAGCGACTGCCCGACCTCCCAACTCAGCCGGGACGGAATCGCCTTGGGGTCGACCGAGTAGAAGTTCCGGCCGGTCGGCAGCACGTTCACCAGGCCACGCGTCGGCGAACCCGACGGACCCGCCGGAACGTAACCGCCGTCGAGGGCCTTGAGGATGTGCCCGATCTCGTCCGTGGTCCGCGCGAGCCGCGGCACCACCTCACGGCAGGCGAACTCCAACACGGCGACCGCCTCGGGGAGTTCGATGCCGAGCACGTCCCGCACGAGGGACGGCACGGCCGCCGCGTCCCACCCGCGCTCCTCCATGCCCTCCGCGACCCGCCGGCACAGCTGCTCCAGCAGATCGATCGCGTCGGCGGCCGTACGCGACGGCCCCTGAACCAGATCGGTCAGCTCGGCCGGCACCTTCACACCCGCCCCGGGCTCGGCCAGCAACTCCTTCTCCACCAGCCCGAAGTGCTCCGCGAGCGAGGCCCTGAGCCCCGGCAGCGCATTGGCCTGCCCGCCCCACACCTGAGAGGCGCGCAGCACGGCCAGCACCAGATTGACCCGCGGCCCACCGACCGGTCCGCCGCCGAGGATGTGCAGACCGTCCCGGATCTGCACGTCCTTGATCTCGCACAGATAGCCGTCGATGTGCATGACGAACTCGTCGAAGTCGTCGTCGCCCGGCTGCTCGTCGACGTGCAGGTCGTGGTGGAGCTCGGCCGCCTTCACCAGCGTCCAGATCTGCGCCCGTACGGCCGGCGCCTTCGCCGGGTCCAGGTCGGAGACGAGCGCGTACTCGTCGAGGAGCTGCTCCAGCTTGGCCAGGTCGCCGTAGGTGTCGGCGCGGGCCATCGGCGGTACGAGGTGGTCCACGACGGTGGCGTGGCCGCGGCGCTTGGCCTGGGTGCCCTCGCCGGGGTCGTTGACGATGAACGGGTAGATCAGCGGCAGGTCACCGAGGACCGCGTCCGGGGCACAACCGCCGCTCAGCCCGAGGCCCTTGCCGGGCAGCCACTCCATCGTGCCGTGCTTGCCCATGTGCACGATCGCGTCGGCGCCGAAACTGTCCTCCAGCCACCTGTACGCGGCCATGTAGTGGTGCGAGGGCGGCATGTCGGGGTCGTGGTAGATCGCGATCGGGTTCTCCCCGAAGCCGCGCGGCGGCTGGATCATCACGACGACGTTCCCGAACTGCAGCGACGCGAGCACGATGTCGTCCCCGTCGACGTACAAGGACCCCGGCGGCTCGCCCCAAGCCTCGAGCATCCCGTCCCGCAGCTTTGGGTCGAGCTTGTCGAACCACGCCCGGTAGTCGGCGAGCGGCACCCGCGCGGGTGCCGCGGACAGTTGTTCCTCGGTCAGCCACTCCACGTCGTGACCACCCGCCTCGATGAGCCGGTGGATCAACTCGTCGCCGCCCGCGGGGTATTCGGTGAGCGCGTACCCGGCGTCCCGGAGCGCGTCGAGCACCCGGACCGCCGACGCGGGCGTGTCCAGCCCGACCGCGTTGCCGACCCGTGAGTGCTTGGTCGGGTACGCGGTGAAGACGAGCGCGAGCTTCTTCTCCGCGTTCGGCTTGTGCCTCAGCCGGGCGTGCCGCACCGCGATCCCGGCGACCCGCGCGGCCCGCCCGGGGTCGGCGACGTACACCGGCACGTCGGCGCCGTCTTCGTCGACCTGCTCCTTGAACGAGAACGGCACGGTGATCAGCCGTCCGTCGAACTCGGGGATCGCGACCTGCATCGCCGCGTCCATGGGGGAGAGGGCGGCGTCCGACTCGTCCCACGCGGCACGGGAGGAGGTCAGGCATAGGCCCTGCAGCACGGGGACGTCGAGTTCGGCGAGCGCGCCGATGTCCCAGGCCTCCTCGTCGCCGCCCGCGGACGCCTGCGAGGCGTGCGTACCGCCGGCCGCGAGCACGGTGGCCACCAGCGCGTCGGCCCCGCCGAGCAGCTCGTACAGCCCGGCGTCGGCCCCGCGCAACGAACCGCAGTAGACGGGAAGGGCGTTGGCGCCGTGGGCCTCGATCGCGTCGCAGAGGGTGTCCACGAACCCGGTGTTGCCGCTGAGTTCATGGGCCCGGTAGAAGAGCACGCCCACAGTCGGACGGCCCGCCACGACGGCACGCTCGCCATGGACCCCGTACTCCGGCATCTTCTGCGGTTCGACGAACCCCTCGCCGGTCAGCAGCACGGTGTCGGAGAGGAAGCGCGCCAGCTCGGTGAGGTTGGCGGGCCCGCCCTCGACGAGGTAGCGCAGCGCCTCCGCCACCACACCCGCGGGGACGGACGACTCGGCCATCAACTCCGCGTCCGGCACGGCCTCCCCGCCGAGCAGCACGGTCGGGATGCCGGCCGCCTTCAGCGCGGCGAGTCCGTCCTCCCAGGCGCGCTTGCCGCCGAGCAGCCGTACGACAGCGATGTCGGCGCCCTCGACAAGACCCGGCAGCTCCTCCGTGACGTCCACCCGGGTCGGGTTGCCGATCCGGTAGGGGGCGCCGGAGGCACGGGCCGCCAGCAGATCGGTGTCGGCGGTCGACAACAACAACACTGTGCTCATGCGGGTGCTCCCGGTGGAATGAAGGGCAGTCCTTGCGGCGCGCCGGACTCGATGAGCCGCCACAGCGCGTCCGTGTCCGCGTGTTCCTCGATCAGATCGCCGAGCCGGTCCAGCTGCGCCTCGCGCAGCGCGGCGAACGACGTGCCGGCGGCCGGTACGAAGCGGCGGCCCGCGGCGGCGGCCACCTCGCGCAGGAAGGCCCGCCGGAAACCGTCCGACTCCAGCGAGCCATGCCAGTGCGTGCCCCAGACGGCCCCGACCCGGCAGCCGTCCAGGCTGTGTCCGTCGTCATCGCGGATGAAGGCCTCCCCGCCGGTCACCTCGGCGACCCCGTGGTGGATCTCGTACCCCTCGACGTACTCGCCGAGGGCCTCCCCGACGGGCCTGGTCAGTGTCTTCTCCCGGGCGAACCGCACCCGCACCGGGAGCAGTCCGAGTCCGTCGACGTGCCCTTCGCGGCTCTCCACGTCGTCCTCGATGTGCTCGCCGAAGATCTGGAAACCGCCGCAGATGCCGAGCGTCGGGCGGCCCTCCGCGGCTCTTCGGACGAGCGCGTCGGCGAGTCCGCGCTCACGCAGCCACTCGAGGGCCCTGACCGTCCCCCGGGTCCCCGGGACGACGACCAGGTCCGCGTCGCTCAGTTCCTCCGCGCGGTCCACGAACCGCACGACGACGCCGGGTTCGGCGGCGAGAGCGTCCACGTCGGTGAAGTTGGACATGAGCGGGATCGCGCAGACGGCGACGCGCAGGACGTCCTCGCCGACGGGCGCGGACACCTCGGACTCCCGCACGGCCCCGCGCAGCGAGACCGCCATCCCGTCCTCCTCGTCGATGCCGAGCCCGCGCCGGAACGGCAGAACCCCGTACGTGCGGCGCCCGGTGAGCCCCCGCAGCATGTCGAGGCCCGGCTCCAGCAGTGAGACGTCCCCCCGGAACTTGTTGACGAGGAACCCGGCGACGAGGGCCTGGTCCTCCCGGGACAGCAGGGCGACGGTCCCGAAGAACGAGGCGAAGACACCACCGCGGTCGATGTCACCCACGACCAGCACCGGAAGTCCGGCGTTCCGGGCGATGCCCATGTTCACGATGTCGGTCCGCCGCAGATTGATCTCGGCGGGAGAGCCGGCCCCTTCGCAGATCACCGCGTCATACGTGCCCCGCAACTCGGCGAGGCACTCCAACACCGTCCCCAGCAGCGCCTCCTGGCGCCCGCCGTGGTAGCCGCGGGCCGACAGCTCGCCCACGGGCTTGCCCATGAGCACGACCTGGCTGCTGCGGTCGCTGCCCGGCTTGAGCAGTACGGGGTTCATCCGGGCGGTGGGCTCGATGCGGCACGCCTGGGCCTGCATCGCCTGCGCCCGGCCGATCTCCGCGCCCTCACGTGTCACGAACGAGTTCAACGACATGTTCTGCGCCTTGAAGGGCGCGACCTTCACCCCCTGCCGCACCAGCCAACGGCAGATCCCGGCGGTGACGACGCTCTTCCCGGCGTCGGAGGTGGTTCCGGCGACCAGCAGTCCACCGCTCACGAGGTCCTCCTGCGTTGGGTGACGAACCGTCCTGCGACACACACCGCGAGGGCCAGCCAACTCACCCGGTGCGACAGCCGAACCGCCCGTTCGATGTCGTCCACGACCACGGGCCGCCCGTCGCCGTTGAGCACTGGCCGGTGCTCGACGCGTCCGCCGTAGGAGAGGGTCCCCCCGAGCCGTACGCCGAGCGCTCCCGCGAAGGAGGCCTCCACGGGACCGGCGTTGGGGCTGGGGTGCTTGCCCGCGTCCGCACGCCACGCGCGCACCGCCCCGCGCGGATCGTCCCCGGCCGCGGCGGCCAGCGCGGCGGTGAGCCGGGCACCCGGCCATCCCGCGACGTCGTCCAGCCGGGCGGACGCCCACCCGTACCGCCGGTACCGCGGCGACTTGTGGCCCACCATCGCGTCGAGCGTGTTCACCGCCCGGAACCCGACGAGGCCCGGCACCCCGCCCACCGCTCCCCAGACGAGGGCACCCACCACCGCGTCGGAGGTGTTCTCGGCGACGGACTCGACGACGGCCCGGGCGATCCCGTCGGCGTCGAGCGCCTGCGGATCCCGCCCGCACAGATGCGGCAACCGCGCCCGGGCGCCCTCGATGTCCCCGGCCCGCAGCGCGCGCCCGACGGCCCGCGCCTCACGTCCGAGGGAGGTGCCCCCGACAACGGCCCAGGTGGCGGCGGCGGTCAGCGCGACGGAGGCGGTTCCGGAGCGGCGTACGGCCGAGGCGGCGACGGCGGCGGCACAGACGGCCCCACCGGCGCACGCGGCGGTGTGCAGCGCTCCCCACCCCCGGTGTTCCCGCCACAACACCCGCTCCACGGCGCCCGCGGCACGCCCGAACCCGGCGACCGGATGCCACCGGCGGGGATCGCCGAGCAGCAGGTCACCGACGAGTCCGGCGGCGGCGCCGTACGCGAAGACGCGATCGGCACGCATCGCTCAGCCGATCGCGGGGTCAGTCAGGGCCCTGCGGATGGTCCTCGGGGTGGTCCGGTGGCGGACCCTCAATCGGCAGCCCTGCATGGCGTTTTGTCCTCACTCAGGGTGTCCACGCCCTGGTTCGACGAGACCGGCGACGAGAGTTCCTGACTCCCGGGGACGTTCGCACCCCGGTCACAGTGGCGGGACCGCGCCGGATTCTCACCGGCTTCCTCTCCTGTCGCCGTATTGGCTCCGGCAGTCCACCACGGCCCGAGAAGGCCCGTCAACTTGCCTTTGACCTGCAACGGGAGAGTGTGCTGAGGCCCACACACAGGTGGGGTGCGGGACGGGTGACACCTCCCGCACCCCCCCGGGTAGAGGTGCCGCGCCGGCCGGCGCGGCTCAGGTGCCGGTCAGGCGACGATCAGCGAGATCCCGTACGCGACCGCCGCCGCGCAGGCGGCGAAGCACGCGTACGCGCCGGCTACCGCGAGCGCCGCGGAGGCGCCCGTGGCCGACTCCTTCTTGGAAAGACCCGCGATGCCCAGGGTGAACAGCGCCACCAGGGCGACCGTGACCACGAGGCTGACTCCGAAGACGGAGCCGAGGGCTGCCCAGTCGATGTGCATGGTGTGTTACTTCCTTCGGACTCAGGCTCAGGCTCAGGCCACGGCCGACGGGGACGAGGAGTTCGCCGGGGTCTCCTGGCCGGCCGGGACGGAGGCCGCTAGGTCCTCCGCGGGGTGGCCGACCGGGGGCGGGGTGACGGCGGCGATGGCGGTCGTCACCACGCCGGCGGGCTCCTCGGTGTCGTTGACGTTGGTGTGGTCGACCACCTCGCGGCGGGAGACGACCCAGATCGCGGCGCTGGAGGCGACCAGGAAGACCGCGACGAGGCCGGTGCCCCACGCCCCGAAGGAGGTCACGAACTCCGCGAGCGCGCCCACCAGGGCGGCGGCCGGGAGCGTCAGGCCCCAGGCGACGAACATCCGGGTCGCCGTGGACCAGCGGACCACACCGTGCTTGCGGCCCAGGCCGGCGCCCATCACCGAACCGGAAACCGAGTGCGTGGTGGACAGGGAGAAGCCGAGGTGCGAAGAGGCCAGGATGACCGTGGCCGCGCTGGTCTGGGCGGCGAAGCCCTGCTGCGGCTGGAGGTCGGTCAGGCCCTTGCCCATGGTGCGGATGATGCGC
The DNA here is from genome assembly GCF_004023625.1 of Streptomyces cavernae. Classification (GTDB taxonomy): domain Bacteria; phylum Actinomycetota; class Actinomycetes; order Streptomycetales; family Streptomycetaceae; genus Streptomyces; species Streptomyces cavernae. The sequence continues at coordinate 305,600 of NZ_RPDJ01000007.1, forward strand.
CAGCCGCCCAGGTAGGTACCGAGCGCGATGGCGACACCGGCGGAGAGGATGACCCAGGTGGGCGGGTCCGAGTCGGGGGCGATCGAGCCGCCGGCGACCAGGGCCAGGGTGATGATGCCCATCGTCTTCTGGGCGTCGTTCGTGCCGTGGGCCAGCGACACCAGGCCCGCCGAGGCGATCTGGCCGGCCCGGTAGCCCTTGGAGGTCGTGTTGTCGTCGGCGTTCCGGCCGAGCGCGTACGTCAGCCGCGTGGCGATCATCGCAGCGATGCCCGCGACCAGCGGGGCCGCGACGGCGGGGATCAGCACCTTGGTGACGAGCACGTCGCCGTGGACCGCGCCCAGGCCGGCCGAGGCGATGGTGGCACCGATCAGACCGCCCATCAGGGCGTGCGAGGAGCTGGATGGCAATCCGACCAGCCAGGTCAGGAGGTTCCAGAGGATCGCGCCGACGAGGGCGGCGAAGATCACTTCCGGCTGTATACCGGATTCGTCGACCAGGCCCTTGGAGATCGTGTTGGCGACCTCTATGGAGAGGAAGGCGCCGACAAGGTTGAGCACGGCGGACATGGCCACCGCGACCTTGGGCTTGAGTGCGCCGGTCGAGATGGTGGTGGCCATCGCGTTGGCGGTGTCGTGGAAACCGTTCGTGAAATCGAACGCGAGCGCTGTCACAACCACGATCGCGAGGATCAGCGAGAAGCTTTCCATTTACCCAGGCTTCTTTTGGACGTCAGTGGCACGTGGACCGTAGGCAACCTGGATGAACAGTAGATGAACTGAGGCAGGCGATGGAGTGACCTGATTGGAGTGCCGTCCTTCCGCTTGTGGCGGAGCGATTGATTCCAGCCCCCCTCGAACGGATGCGGAAGGACTGGGTCCATCGCATACGGACGGGTGGCAGCCGTCCGGTCCTGGGCGTCCGGCCCTGGGGGACGGGGCGCGCCACTCAGCTCACACGCCGAATCGACCCGCCAGCACACCGCGCCCCGCGCGCTCGCACCACGCGCCTGCGCGGCACGACCCCGGCGCCTGCGCGGCACGACCCCGGCGCCTGCGCGGCACGACCCCGGCGCCTGCGCTGTGCAAGCCGCGCACGAGGAGCACGCCTGCGCCGCGTGAGCCGCGCACGAGCGGCGCACTCCGCGACGCCTACCCGCGCGAGCCGCGTGCATCCTCCACGAAGCCGCCCCGCTTCGATGGGAGCCCGCCCGCCCATCCTGCGCCAGAGCCCCCCGCCCCGCGTGAGCCGCCCACCCTTCGGGAGGCCCGCCCGCTTTGTGGGAGCGGCTCGCCGCCCTGCGCGGGAGCGTTCCGCCGACGCTGCGGGAGGCACTGCCCCGAGTGAACCGCCCCCTTCGGGAAGCCCGCCCAGCCCTGTGGGTGCGGCTCGCCGCCCTGCGCGGGAGCGTTCCGCCGACGCTGCGGGAGGCACTGCCCCGAGTGAACCGCCCGGAGCGGCTCGCCGCCCTTGTGTGAGCCGCCCGCTCCGCGAGCTGCGCGCCATCCTTCGCGAAACCGCCCAGCCTTACGGGAGGCGCCTCGCCCATCCTGCGCCAGCGGCCCGGTCGCCCCGCGTGCCTGCGCCTGCGCCCCGGTCGCCCCGTGTGCCTGCGCCGCCCACTTCGCGAAGCCGCGCGCCACGCGAGCCGCGCGCCACGCGAGCCGCGCGCCACACGAGCCGCCCGCCATGCGAGCCGCGGGAGCGGCAGGCCCGCCCCGCGAGCCGTGCGCCACCCTGCGCGAGGCCGGTCGTCTTGCGGGAGCCGCCCGTACTGGGAGCCGCGCGCCGCGTCGTGCGTGACCCGCCCGCCTCGCTTGAATCGCGGGCCACCGCTTTCCCGCGGCCCCACCCGCCTCGCGGGAGCCGTGCGCCACCGCTTCGTGCGCGCCCGGCCCCCTTCGGGAAGCCCGCCCCGCCTCGCGGGAGCCGTGCGCCACCGCTTTCCCGCGCGCCCCGCCCCGCCCCGCCTCGCGGGAGCCGCGTGCCACCCCTTCCTGAGCGCCCCGTGGGAGCCGCGGGAGCCGCGTGTCTACCCTTCGGCGTTGGCGAATTTTCTGAGGCCGGTCATGGACCCGTTGAAGAGGTTCTGGTCGCCCGGGAAAGTGCCGCTGTCGTCGTGTTGCCAGAACGTCCAGTACGTCCAGCCGGCCGGAAGTGCCCCGGCCGAGGCGTTGTAGCGCGCGAGCCACAGCGGATGGTTCGCGCCGAAGGCCCTGCTCCCGCCGGTGCAGTCGTTCCACCACCCGGTGGTCGTGTAGATCACCGGTCGGCGCCCGGTCCGCCGGTTCACCTCGTTGCTGAACGCCTTGATCCAGCCGACCATCTCGGTCTTGCTCAGCCCGTAGCACTTCTTCTTTTTGTCGTACGGGTTGTGCTCGACGTCGAGCGCGGGCGGCAGCGTCCAGTCGTCCGCGCGCCAGCCACCGCCGTTGCCCACGAAGTGCGCCGCCTGCGCCGTGCCCGACGAGCGGTTCGGCAGGGCGAAGTGGTACGCCCCCCGCAGCAGACCCGCGTTCCGCGCCCCCTCGTACTGCCGGCCGAAGTACGGATTGCGATAGGTGTGCGACTCGGTCGCCTTCACATAGACGAAGCGGGCGCCCTTCTTCTTGGCGCCCTGCCAGTCGACGTTCCTCTGGTACGACGAGACGTCGTGCCCCATGGGCTTGCCCGCCGTCGAGCCCGGCAACTCCGCGAGCGCCGTTCCCCCGATGGTCAGTGTCGCCACGGACACCGCGAGCAGACGGGCGCGACTGCGTGGCGGTTTGCGATCACGGACCATGTTTCCCCCCGAATGACAACGTCCATGACAAATCTCCAGGATCGTAGGGGAAGATCAGAGAAAATCTGATCATCTCCGGCCAATGTGAGGCTCGCCGACCACGCCACCCCGCGGCGGCGGTGGCAGGATCGCGGTATGGCGGACGAACGGGTGGACGAGTGGGACGAGCCGGTGCGCGAGGCGCGGGCGCGGGCATGGGACGACCTCGTCGCGGCCGCGTGCCGCACGGTGACCGACGGACTGGTCGTCGGCACCTCGGGCAATGTGTCGGTGCGCGTCGGGGACACCGTGCTGGTCACCCCCACCGGGGTGCCCTACGACCGGCTCACGCCCGACGACGCCGTGGGCGTCGACCTCGACGGACGGCAGGTCCTCGGCTCGCTCCGCCCGACCAGTGAGCTGCCGATGCACCTGGCGATATACCGCACCACCGACGCCGGAGCCGTGGTCCACACCCACGCGGTTCACGCCACGGCCGTCTCCACACTGGCGACGGAGCTGCCGCTGATCCACTACATGACGGCCGCCCTGGGCGGCACCGTCCGAGTGGCCCCCTACGCCACCTACGGCACGGAGAAGTTGGCCGAGAACATGCTGCGCGCACTGGACAACCGAACAGCGTGTCTCCTCCAGAACCACGGCACGATCGCCCACGGCCGCACCCTGGCCGAGGCGTACGACCGCACGGCCCAACTGGAGTGGATGTGCAGGGTATGGCTGACGGCCTCGGCGGTACCCGGCCACGAGCCGACCCTGCTGACGCCGGAGCAGGTGGAGGAGGTGAGGGAACGCCTGCGCGGGTACGGACAGCCGGGGTAGCTCCTGCCCGGCCGCGGGAAGGCGTCACACGACAGCGTCACCCCGCTGGCCGCCCGATCCCTTGCCAAGGAGACTGGACACGTGCGCACCGCCAGAGCGACGGCAGCGGCCGTCACCGCCGTGATAGGTGCCGGTATGGTCGCGGTGGCGGTCGGCCGTCACGCGAGCGACGCCGCGCTGAAGATCCAGCCGGGCCGACCCCTGCCCACCGAACCCGTCCTCACCGTGCACTCCACGGCCGCCGGCCGGATAGAACTCACCCGCGACCTGGCCTCCCTGCGCCCCGGCGTCCACGGACTCATGGGCAACGGCACCCACGCCGTGGTCGGCGAGGTCCTCACCGCCGCTCCGCACCCCGCAGACACCGTCGTACGCCGCCTCGAACGCGTCACCCACGGCACCCTGGGCCCCCGCGACAAGGTCTGGTTCACTCCCCAGCTGCACCTCGGAAACCCCCGCGACGCCCTCGGCCTCGACCACGCCGACGTCGACATCCCCGGTGAACTCGGCGCCCTGCCCGCCTGGTTCGTGCCCGGCGACCGGGAGACCTGGGTGCTCACCGTGCACGGCCTCGGCACCAGCCGCGAACACCCCTTGAACGTCATGGAGTTCCTGCACCGCCAGCGCTTCCCGGTGCTCGACCTCGCCTACCGCGGCGACCTCGGCGCCCCGCGCACCCCGGACGGCCTCCGTCATTTCGGCGAGAGCGAATGGCGCGACCTGGACGCCGCGATCCGCTTCGCCGTCCGCTACGGCGCCGAGCACGTGATCCTCTACGGCTGGTCCACCGGCGCCACCATGGCGTTGCACGCCGCCGCCCACTCCGCCCTGCGCGACCGGGTCCGCGGCCTCATCCTCGACTCGCCCGTCCTCGACTGGGAGGCCACCGTGCGTGCGCTGGCCGGCCCGCGCACGCCCGGTGCCCTGATGCCGCTGGCCGTCCGCGCCGCGCAGGGCCGGACCGGGCTGCACAACGGCCTGCGGCACATCGCCGACGCGGAGACACCCCGGGTGCCGACCCTGCTCATCCACGGCCCCGGGGACACGGTCGCCCCCTGGGGCCCGTCCCGCCGCCTCGCAGCGCACCGCCCCGACCTGGTAACCCTCCACACGGTCCCGGACGCCCACCACGCCGCCATGTGGAACGCCGCCCCCGATCCCTACGAGGAGGCGCTCCGCCGCTTCCTGACCCCGCTGATGTAGCGGCGTCGCCGGACGTTCTCAGCCCGTCCGGCTGTCCGGCCGTCCGCCGTCCGGCGAATGAGGGCGAGGCCGTCCAGGCCGATGCGGGGCTGGGGGTAGAGCCGCCGGGCTGCCCCCGGCCTGTCCCCGGCCTGTCCCCGGCCTGTCCCCGGCCTGTCCCCGGCCTGTCCCCGGCCTGTCCCCGGCCTGTCCCCGGCCTGTCCCCGGCCTGTCCCCGAGCTGCCCCGGCCTGTCCCCGGGCAAGGGACGGGTAGCGGCGGAGGGTACGAGGAGCCCCTGGGCCGCGGCGGCCGGACCCTGACGCCGAGACACAGCGGGAAGGCCCGCCGCAAGGTGACAACGAAGCCCGCCGCAGGCGGACCGGCGCCACTCGTTCCGCTTCCGCCTCGCACCAACCCTTCCGGACCACCCGGACACCATCGGCAACCGCCCACCCGGGCCCGTGCGTTGGCCGTCCCCGTGGCCGCGCGTGACATTCCGTTTGGGTTTTCGTACCGTCAACCGGAAGACTGCCCCCGTGACGTCCCGTACCCCGCGCGACTCCAGGCTCCGACTCGTCGGCGGACGGCCGCTGGCCGCGGCCGCCCGAGCGGTGCCCCAGCAACGCTCGCGCCGCCCCGCTCCCCGGCCGCCCGAGGGCACACCGCCGCCCGCGGAGCTGGCCCGCATGGCACGCGCCGTCCTCGCCGACGCGGCCCGGGTGGCCCGCTGGGCCGACCACGCCCTCCGCCCCGGCCGGGATCGCGACGGCACCGCACCCGGCGGCACGGGCACCCTCTCCGAGGCCACCGCAGTACGGGCCGCCGCCGACCTGGGCCTGACACCGGCTCAGGTCCGCGCCGACTGGGACACCGCGCGGCTCTCGGGTCTCGTCGAGGTGCACGGCGACACGGCCCGCCCCGGCTGGCGGCTGCGCGCCTGGGACCGCGACGACTCCGCGGTGCTGCGTGGCTGGGTCGCCCTCTTCGACGCCTGGTCGCTGGCCCACCCCGACGTCGACGACGGCCACGAGCCCGCCGCCGTGGCCGAGGTCGTGGAGGCCATGCCGCAACTGCTGTCCTTCCTGCAGCTGTCCGCCGGCCCCGTCCCGGTCGAACAACTCCTCGACCTGCTGCGGCAGCGTGTCACCGAACTGCGCACCGAACGCTGTGAGATCCCGTACGGACCGCAGCCGGAGCCCACCGACGGCACCGACGGCACCGGCACCGACCCCACCTCCGACGACGCCCCGCTGCCCCCGCTCCTCGATTGGGCCCTGCACGCCCTCGCCGCCGTAGGAGCCCTCACCTGCGCCGACGGACAGGCCACGCTGACCCCGCTCGGCAGCTGGGCGGTCTGGGTGAAGCTGGAGCAGATCTGCGTCGCCGCGCAGAGCCCCGCCGGGAACATCGAGCAGGGCGCCGAGGACATGCTGCGCGGCTGCGCCCAACTGCGCCCCAACGCGGCCCGCGCCGAGTACCGCGCCTGGCTCGCCGCCCGCACCGTGAGCAGCGCCGTCACCGAACTCATCGGCGCCGCCCGCGGCGAGGACGCCCTGCTGCGCGGACTCGCCTTCGAGGCGCTGCGCGTGGTCGGCGCACCCGCCGAGCCCGATGTGCGCGCCGTCGTCGACGAGCCCTGGCTGCGCCCCTACGCACTGCTGTGGCTCGCCGAACACGACGGCACCGACCCCGAGGACGCCCACGAGGTACTCACCCGTGAAGAAGCCACCTGGCTCTGGGTGGACACCGCGGCCGCCGTCGCCGACCACGGCGAGGCTCCGCTGCTCGTACGGCATCTGGAGTCCGCCGTGCAGCCCACCGTCCCCATGCTCCTCGACGAGGTGCGGGCCGTCGGACACCCGCGCACCGTGCAGGTCCTGGTCGCGCTCGCCGCCGCCCACCCCGACCCGGCACTCGCCAAGGCCGTGCGCCGGGCGGCGTTCCAGGTGCACACCGGCGGGAGTTGAGCGGGGAGCGGCCCACTCGGGGAGTGCCGCCGGCTACTTCGCGGCTATCTCCGGCGCGTACGTGCCGAAGCTCCAGACGTTGCCCTCGAGGTCCCGGGCCATGTAGTCCCGTGAGCCGTACTCCTGGTCCGTGGGGGGCATCAGGATCTCCGCGCCGTGGTCCACGGCCCGCCGGTGGTGCGCGTCCACGTCCTCCACGACGACGTACACCCCGGCCGGGCCGGAGCTCTTCATGGCCTCGTCGAAACGGCTGCCGGTGCCCTTGGAACCGAGCATCACGCCGCCGTTGCCCTGCACCAGCTCGGCGTGCACCACCGTGCCGTCCTCCGCCTCGTACACGGCCTGTTCCGAGAAGCCGAAGGCCTCGGTGAGCTGCCGGATCGCCGCCTTGGCATCGGTGTACGTCAGCGTCGGAAAGATGCTCGGAAGACCTTCCTTGCCCGCCATACCGATCACTTCCTCTCGTCCGGGCACCGGCCACGAGGACCGGAATGTGACCCGCTCCACAGTCTTGCACCGACCACTGACAACGCCCTGCCGAGCCGGACCCGGCGGCGTGACGCACGCCATCCCCAGGCACGAAAAGCGCTTGCCGCGCCCCGCTAGAATTGCCCTCATGGCCATTCTCCTCGCGCATTAGACGGCGGGAACGTCCTCAGCCGCCCACCCGCCACCCCTTATCCGCCCTGGAGTCTGTCCGTGATCTCCGCCTCCGGTATCGAGCTGCGCGCCGGTGCCCGTGTCCTCATCGAGTCCGCCACCTTCCGCATCACCAAGGGCGACCGCGTCGGCCTCGTCGGCCGCAACGGCGCCGGCAAGACGACGCTCACCAAGGTCCTCGCCGGCGAGGGCATCCCCGCCGCGGGCACCGTCGCCCGCTCCGGCGAGGTCGGCTACCTCCCGCAGGACCCGCGCACCGGCGACCTCGACATGCTGGCCCGCGACCGCATCCTCTCCGCCCGTGGACTGGACGTCCTGATCCGCAAGATGCGGGAGAACGAACAGCGGATCGCGAACGGCCAAGGAGCCACCCGCGACAAGGCGTTGAAGCAGTACGAGCGCCAGGAGACCGAGTTCCTCACCAAGGGCGGCTACGCGGCGGAGGCCGAGGCCGCCACCATCGCCGCCGCGCTCAACCTCCCCGACCGGGTGCTCGGCCAGCCGCTGCACACCCTCTCCGGCGGTCAGCGCCGCCGGATCGAGCTGGCCCGCATCCTGTTCTCCGACGCGGACACCCTGCTCCTGGACGAGCCGACCAACCACCTCGACGCCGACTCGATCGTCTGGCTGCGCGACTACCTCAAGACCTACCGCGGCGGCTTCATCGTCATCTCCCATGACGTGGATCTCGTCGAGACGGTCGTGAACAAGGTGTTCTACCTGGACGCCAACCGCGCCCAGATCGACGTCTACAACATGGGCTGGAAGCTCTACCAGCAGCAGCGCGAGGCCGACGAGAAGCGCCGCAAGCGGGAGCGGCAGAACGCCGAGAAGAAGGCCGCCGCGCTCAACGCGCAGGCCGACAAGATGCGCGCCAAGGCCACCAAGACGGTCGCCGCGCAGAACATGGCCCGCCGCGCCGACAAGCTCCTCGCGGGCCTGGAGGCCGAGCGCAAGTCCGACAAGGTCGCCAAGCTGCGCTTCCCGGAGCCGGCCCCGTGCGGCAGGACACCGCTGATGGCCGAGGGCCTGTCGAAGTCGTACGGCTCCCTGGAGATCTTCACCGACGTCGACCTCGCCATCGACAAGGGCTCCCGGGTCGTCATCCTCGGCCTGAACGGTGCGGGCAAGACCACCCTGCTGCGTCTGCTCGGCGGTGTGGAGGAGCCCGACACCGGCAAGGTCACCCCGGGCCACGGCCTCAAGCTGGGCTACTACGCGCAGGAGCACGAGACCCTCGACCCGGACCGCACGGTCCTGGAGAACATGCGCTCCGCCGCCCCCGACCTGGACCTGGTCGAGGTACGCAAGGTGCTCGGCTCGTTCCTGTTCTCCGGCGACGACGTCGACAAGCCGGCCCGGGTCCTCTCCGGCGGCGAGAAGACCCGCCTCGCGCTCGCGACGCTCGTGGTCTCGTCCGCCAACGTCCTGCTGCTCGACGAGCCCACCAACAACCTCGACCCGGCCAGCCGTGAGGAGATCCTCGGCGCGCTGCGTACCTACAAGGGCGCGGTCGTCCTCGTCACCCACGACGAGGGCGCGGTCGAGGCGCTCCAGCCGGAACGCATCATCCTGCTGCCCGACGGCGTGGAGGACCTGTGGGGCGCGGACTACGCGGACCTGGTCGCTCTCGCGTGACGGAAGCTCTCGCCTGACGGAAGAGTGATCCACTTCGTATGGATCATTCGGCCGATCCGTGATCCATCATCTGTGTGAGATCTCCTGGTACCGAGGTGTGTCCTACATCGATTTCGCGGGTGGATCCCCTGGTGACGACGGCCCGCCCTTCGCGCCGCGCTGACCTGGAGCTTCGCGGATGAACCCGTTCGGGTGTACGGACAGCGCTGTGCGGAACATCAAATTCCGCATCGGGTCCGGCCGGTACGCCGTCCAAAGCCTTTCGGATCGACCTTGCCGAATGGGTGGCCAGGAAGCGCGGGAGGGGTGATCATGAGAAGTCCAGAGCGCACTTCCCATGAGGAGGCACGGGTGGCCGAGACTCTGAAGAAGGGCAGCCGGGTGACCGGCGCCGCGCGCGACAAGCTCGCGGCAGACCTGAAGAAGAAGTACGACTCCGGTGCGAGCATCCGGGCGCTGGCCGAGGAAACCGGCCGCTCGTATGGCTTCGTCCACCGGATGCTCAGCGAGTCGGGCGTCACGCTGCGTGGGCGTGGCGGGGCGACGCGGGGCAAGAAGACCCAGACGGCCTGAGGCCGGACGGCTCATCGCTTCCGTGGTGGCCACCCGGCCGGTCGGGTGACCGACCGGGTGGTTACTGTGCAGTCACTTGAGGACGCCCGGGTACGGCGTCCCTTCCGACCGCACCCCTTCGGAGGCGCCCCAATGGCTTCGCTCGACCCTGTACTCGACAAGGACGGCGTACGGCTCACCGTCGACGACGCGATCGCCACGGTGACGCTGACCAATCCCGCCAAGCGCAATGCTCAGACGCCCGCGCTGTGGCGGGCCTTGGTCGACGCCGGGCGGGCCCTGCCGGGCAGCGTCCGCGTCGTCGTGCTGCGCGCCGAGGGCAAGTCGTTCTCGGCCGGACTCGACCGGCGGATGTTCACACCCGAGGGCCTCGAGGGCGAGCTGTCCTTCGTCGAGCTGGCGCGCAGCTCCGACGCCGACCTGGACGCGACCATCGCTTCGTACCAGGAGGCGTTCACCTGGTGGCGGCGCAGTGACCTCGTGTCCATCGCCGCCGTACAGGGGCATGCCGTAGGTGCGGGCTTCCAGCTCGCCCTCGCCTGCGATCTGCGCGTCGTTGCGGACGACGTCCAGTTCGCCATGCGCGAGACCAGCCTGGGCCTCGTCCCCGACCTCACCGGTACGCACCCTCTGGTGCACCTCGTCGGCTACGCCCGCGCGCTGGAGATCTGCGCGACGGGCCGCTTCGTGACGGCCGACGAGTCCGTCCAGACAGGCCTGGCCAACGTCGCCGTGCCCGCCGACCAGCTCGACGACACCGTGCGCGACCTGGCCGCGGCCCTGCTCTCCGCCCCGCGCGACGCACTGATCGAAACCAAGGCGCTGCTCCAGGGCGCCGTGGAACGCACCTATGAAACCCAGCGAGCGTCCGAGCGCGCGGCTCAGGCCCGCCGCCTGCGGGATCTGGCAGGGCTGGGGGAGTAGGGGCGCCCGTGGTCCGGCGGGGGCGCACGTGGCGGGTTCCCCGGGATCACCCGTGGTCACAGGGGTGACGTGCGCGCTCTCAGGGAACACCCGTGTGGCGGACCGGCGGGGCGTATGTGGCGGGCTCGTCGGGGGATCACCCCGGTCCCGCTGGGGCCCGGGTGGCGGGCTCGCTAAAGATCACACGTGGTCCGGCGGGGGCGCACGTGGCGGTTAGCAGGGAACACCCGTGTGGCGGACCGGCGGGGCGTATGTGGCGGGCTCCTGCGCCCGGGCCGGACCACACGGCACGTCACTCGACCGCAGTGACCAGCACAGCCACCGTCGGCCGGTCCGTGAGGGCCCCACCCACAGCGCCCCGCACCGCCCGCGCCACATCCAGCGCACGGCGCTCGGCCGAGACGGCGAACTCCACCCACACATGACGTCCGGCGAGCACGGCCCCCGCCCCCGCGCCGCCGACGCTCTCGAAGTGCACCGCGCGCCCCAGCCCGCCGAACATGCCGGTCAGCCTGACCACGCCGTCGGTCGCCAGCACCGCCGCGGTGACCCGGGACTCCTCGTCGTCCGGGGGCGCCTCCGCCGCCGAGTCGGTGCCCTGAGCCGCGGCGCCGGTGTCCCGCTCCGGAAGCCCGTTGCCCGTACCTCCGGGCTCCTCGTCCAGCAGCCGGGTGACCCGCAGATCCACCTCCGTCACCGTCAGCCCCAGACGTTCCCGCGCCGCCGCGGCCAGCGCCGAGCGCAGCCGGGTTGCGGCCGTCGGCAGCGGCTCAGCCGCGGTCGCCTCGAACTCTGCGCGGATGCGCAGCGGCCCCGGCGGCAGCGCACTCGGCGGTGGCGGGACGGCGGGCTCGTAGGAGTTCTCCGGATCGGCCAGGGACACCCGCAGCGATCCGAGCCGCACGCCCCGGAGCTCCGACGCCGCACGTCGCAGTACCGTGTCGGCGGCCGACTCCGCCAGCCACGCCCCGTCCCGCGGCCCGCCGAGCGGCAGCAGCCGACCTAGTCCGAGCAGACGCCGCACGCCCCACCCCTCTCCGACCCCGGCTCCCGCGCCGATTCCGGCTCCCGCTCCGGCCCCGGCTCCCGCTCCGGCTCCCGCGCCGATTCCGGCTCCCGCTCCGGCCCCGGCTTCCGCTCCGGCAGCCGCTCCGGCTCCCGCGCCGATTCCGGCTCCCGCTCCGGCCCCGGCTTCCGCTCCGGCAGCCGCTCCGGCTCCCGCGCCCGCCGAGGACACCGATCCGTGTCGTCCCGGCTGTTGCCCCTGATTCTGTGTCCACCCGTCAGCCGTCATTGCTCCAGCCTGCCGCATCCCCGGCGCGTCACCGGGCAACCGCACTTAGTGTGGGGTCGAAGGGGGACAACCGAAAGGGGCGTACGGCGATGACCGACATGGCGCAGGGCCCCGGTGCCGAGACCGCGGCGCCGGACGCACCGAACCGGAAGACCAGTGTGACCAAGCGTGGCGGCGGCGACCCGGGCGTCCGGGGCCGCACCACCATCGCGGACGGCGTGGTCGAGAAGATCGCCGGACTCGCCGCTCGGGACGTCCTCGGCGTGCACGCCATGGGCAGCGGAGTCTCCCGCACCTTCGGTGTGGTCCGGGACCGCATGCCCTCCGGATCCAGGGCTGTCACGCGCGGTGTGAAGGCCGAGGTCGGCGAGGTGCAGACGGCACTGGACCTGGAGATCGTCGTCGAGTACGGAGTGTCCATCGCGGACGTCGCCCGCGCGGTCCGGGAAAACGTCATCTCGGCGGTCGAGCGCATGACCGGCCTGGAGGTCGTGGAGGTAAACATCGCGGTGAGCGATGTGAAGCTGCCCGAGGAAGAGGAAGAGGAGCCGGAACCCCGGATCCAGTAGCCGCCGGTCCCGACCGGTTCATGAGGAGCGTCGCAGATGAGCATGGCCGTGATCGGCATGATCGCCGGAATGGCGCTGGGCTTCGCCGGTTACTTCGGGGGGTTCGGCGCCTTCCTCCTGGTGGCGGCGTTGGGCGCCATCGGTTTCGTGGTCGGCCGGCTCCTGGAGGGTGACCTGGAGCTCGGTGACTTCTTCCGCGGCCGCCAGGACAGGAGGCGGTGACGCGGATGTCCGGGGAGCCGGACCGGCCGGACCAGCCCGGGCGACCCGGCGTGCCGGGGTCCGCCGGGGATCCCGGGTCCGCAGGCGGGTCCGCCGGGGAAGGCGGGTTCGCCCAGGAAACCCGGGGTCTTGGAGAAGGCGGGTCCACGGAGGACGGCGGGTCAGTCGAAGAGATCGGGCCCGCCGGGGAACGCGGGTCCGCCGGGGAAGGCGGGTCGGTCGGAGATCGCGGGCCGGCCGGACGCCGTGTCGTGGCGGGGGAGCGCGGAGCGACCCGTATCGCCGACCGGGTCGTGGCGAAGATCGCCGCTCAGGCCGCACGTGAGGTGCTGCAGGCACCGCCCCCGGACGCGGTGCCGCCCCACGCCACGGTGGTCGTCCACCAGGACGTCGCCCGGCTCCGGATCGGTCTCGAACTGCGCTACCCCTCCGACATCGGCGCCCAGTGCGCCGCCGTGCGTCGCCATGTCACCGAACGGGTAAGTGCGTTGGCGGGGATGGCGGTGCCCGAGGTGGCCGTGCAGGTGGAGCGGCTGCACCCGGACCGGGCGCCCGGCGTGGTGCAGCGGAGGACATCATGAACGACTCCCAGGGCCCCGGCGGTACCCGGCCGCTGCCGGTCGTGGAACGGACCGACGGCCCCGATGGCCCCGACGGCGCGGAAGGCGGGTTCGGGCAGTCCGCGTCCGCGGCGGACTACGAGCCGACGCGGGCACCCGACGCGGACGGCCGCGACGGCCGGTTCTGGTCCGCGCGCCGGGTGCCTGCCGGACTGCTGGCGCTGCTTCTCTTCGCGGGCGCCGGACTGTTGCTGTACGACGTCGCCGCCGTGCGCGCGCACCGGTCCGCCATGCAATGGCGCAAGACGCTCGCGCGCGAACTGGCGGAGCGGCCGCTCGACGACTTCTGGGTGCTGCTCGGAGCCGGCGTCGCGGCGGCCCTGGGCCTGTGGCTGATCGTGCTCGCCGCGACACCGGGGCTGCGCGCCTTGCTGCCGATGCGGCGCACGCACCCCGACGTACGGGCCGCGCTGGACCGGGCCGCCGCCGCGATGGTGCTGCGGGACCGGGCGATGGAGGTGTCCGGCGTGCAGTCCGTGAGCGTACGCGCGGGCCGCACCAAGGTCGACGTCCGCGCGGTCTCCCATTTCCGCGAACTCGACGACGTACGCGCCGACTTGGACACCACGCTCACCGACGCCGTCCGGGGCCTCGGCCTGACCCGGCCGCCCGCGCTGTCGGTGCGCGTACGGCGTCCCGGACGGAAGGGGTGACGGGCATGCTGAGGGTCGTGAACCGGGTGCTGCTGGGGATCGCCGGGCTGGTGCTGCTCGCCCTGGGCGGCGCGGTGCTCGCCGTGGGACTCGGCGCCGCACCGCCCTCCTGGTGGATCCACGACGGGGCGGACGACGTACTGCTCAGTGACGCGGAGCGCACCCACTGGCGGGACGAGCAATGGTGGTGGCCCACCGTCATCGCGGTGCTCGCCGTCGTGGTGCTGCTCGCGCTGTGGTGGCTGTCGGCCGTGCTCCGCCGGCGCCGGCTCACGGAAGTACTCGTCGACACCGGGGACGGCGAGGGGGCGCTGCTTCGCGGGCCGGCGCTGGAGGGGGTACTCGCGGGCGAGGCGAGCCAGTTGGAGGGCGTGGCACGCGCACAGGCCGGACTGACCGGCCGCCGTACCGCGCCCCGGGCCCGAGTACGGCTCGTCATGGAGCCCCACGGCGCGCCCGGTGAGGTGCTGCACCGCCTGACCGGGGAGGCCATCGCCCACGCCCGGGGCTCGGCGGGGCTGGCCACGCTGCCCACGGAGGTGCGCCTGCGGGCGGTGAAGCACGGCGCGGAGCGTGTGAGCTGAGCGCGACCGCAAGCGCGACCGCAAGCGCGACCGCAAGCGCGAGCGCAGGCCGGGGCCGGGGTGTGGCCGGGCTGAGGCAGGCCGGACAGTGGCCGGACTGAGGCGTGGCCGGGCTGGGGCCGCGAGCGGATCTTCCTTGGGGGCGGCCGTCGCTAGAACCCGTGCCGCATCCCCCCGTCCACCGGCACCATGATCCCCGTCAGATACGAAGCCGCCGGAGACAGCAGGAACGCCGCCGTCCGCCCGAACTCCTCCGGTCTGCCGTAGCGGCGCAGCGGAATGCGGGACTCGTTGGCCGCCCGGGTGGCCTCCGGGTCGGGGGAGAGGCCGTCCAGTTCGCGGACGCGGTCGGTGTCGATGCGGGCCGGGAGCAGGCCCACGACACGGATACCGCGGGGCCCGAGTTCGTCGGCGATGGACTTGGCGTAGCCCGCGAGGCCGGGACGCAGTCCATTGGAGATCGTCAGAGCGGGGATCGGCTCGTGCACCGAGCCGGACAGCACGAACGCGATGACCCCGCCCTCACCCAGCGCCGCCGCAGCGGCCCGCGCGAGTCGTACCGCCCCCAGGAACACCGACTCGAACGCCGTCCGCCACTGTTCGTCCGTGTTGTCCCCGACGAACCCGGGCGGCGGCCCCCCGACGCTGATCAGGATGCCGTCGAAACCCCCGAACCGTTCCCGCGCGACGCCGATCAGCCGCTCGGCGGTGGCCGGATCGGCGTTGTCCGCGGCGACCCCGTGCGCGTTCGGCCCGAGCGCGTCCGCGGCCTCGGCCACCGCCTTCTCGTCCCGCCCGGTGACGATCACTTTCGCGCCGTCCGCCACCAGTTCCCGTGCCGCCGCGTGGCCCAGCCCGCGGGTGGCGCCGGTGACGACGTAGACGCGGTCCTTCAGTCCAAGATCCATGCCCCTATCCTGCCCGCTCCTCCCCGAACAGGGCGAGGGCGGTACCGACGAGACCGATGTGACTGAACGCCTGGGGGAAGTTGCCGAGCTGCCGGCCGGCCGTCGGGTCGTACTCTTCGGCGAGGAGTCCCACGTCATTGGCCAGCCCCACCAGGCGCTCGAAGAGTTCGCGCGCCTCCTTTGTGCGCCCGATCATGTGCAGGGCGTCGGCGAGCCAGAACGTGCAGACCAGGAAAGTGCCCTCGCCGCCCGGCAGTCCGTCGATGACGGCGATGTCCCTGGCGTCCGTCGTGTAGCGGCGCAGCAGACCGCCGTGCCCGAGTTCGGCGCTGATCGCGTCGACCGTGCCGATCACCCGTGGGTCGTCGGCCGGCAGGAAACCGACGCGCGGGATCAGCAGCAGCGAGGCGTCCAACTCCTGCGACCCGTAGAACTGCGTGAAGGTGTTCCGCTGGGCGTCGTACCCCTTCGCGCAGACCTCCCGGTGCACCTCGTCGCGCATCGCACGCCAGCGCTCCACGTCCCCCGGCAGCTCCGGATACTCCTCCAGGGTCCGTACCGTGCGGTCGGCCGCGACCCACGCCATCACCTTGGAGTGCACGAAGTGGCGCCGCGGGCCCCGAACTTCCCACAGCCCCGCGTCCGGGTTCCGCCAGGCCTCGTGGAGGAAGTCCATCAGCGCCTGCTGCATGCGCCAGGCGTGCGGCTTGGCGGCCAGCCCCGAACGGCGGCCCAGCGCAAGGGAGTCGACGACCTCGCCGTAGACGTCGAGCTGCAACTGCCGTACCGCGTCGTTGCCGATGCGTACCGGGCTCGACCCCTGGTAGCCGGGCAGCCACGCCAGCTCGTATTCGGGGATCCGGCGCTCGCCCGCCAGCCCGTACATGATCTGCAGATCGGCGGGGTCGCCCGCGACCGCGCGCAGCAGCCAGTCGCGCCAGGCCTCGGCCTCCTCCAGATAGCCGGCCGACAGCAGCGCGTTCAGGGTCAGGGTGGAGTCGCGCAGCCAGCAGTAGCGGTAGTCCCAGTTCCGTACGCCGCCGATCTCCTCCGGGAGCGAGGTGGTGGGGGCGGCCACGATGCCACCGGTTGGGATGTAGGTGAGGGCCTTGAGCGTGATCAGGGAGCGGACCACCATGTCCCGGTGCGGACCGTCGTAGCGGCAGCGCGCCGCCCACGCCTGCCAGTCCGCGACGCTGGAGGCCAGTGCCTCGTACGGGTCGATCAGCCCGGGGCGCGGCTCGTGCGAGGGGTGCCAGGTCAGGACGAAGGCGACCGACTCGCCCGCCTCGACCGTGAACTCGGAGAGGGTCGCGTTGTCCCTGCCCCAGGTGCGTACCTCCGGATGGCTGCGCAGCCACACCGAGTCGGGCCCGGCGACGGCCACCCGGTGGCCGTCCGTCCGGCGCATCCACGGCACCACCCAGCCGTAGTCGAAGCGCAGCCGCAGGGTGCTGCGCAGGGTGACACGGCCGGAAAGGCCCTCCACGACACGGACGATGTCGGGCGCGCGGTCGCGCTGCGGCATCAGGTCGGTCACCCGGACCGAGCCCTCCGCGGTATCCCACTCGGTGTCCAGGACGAGCGAGTCAGGGCGGTAGGCGCGACGGGTGCAGGGGCCCTCGCCCTTGGGAGCGATCTGCCAGTGGCCGTTCTCCTTGTTGCCGAGCAGCGCGGCGAAGCACGCGGGCGAGTCGAACCGCGGCAGACACAACCAGTCGATCGATCCGTCACGCCCTACCAGGGCGGCGGTCTGGTGGTCGCCGATGAGCGCATAGTCCTCGATGGGTCGGTGCACTCTTGCCGGGTTCCCGGAGGGGAGCGGGGACAATCCGTGGCTGCTCTCGCCGGGTGAACATATCGCGCCCACCACGCGCCCGGCCCACACCGGCCCGCACCCGACCACCGGGACCCGGACCCGGACCCGGACCGGGACCGGGGCGGATCGTGGGGTGCCGGGGTGGACCGTCGGGGTTCGGGTCGGCGGGATTGCCGGGGGCTCGGGGTCGGCCGGGCTTCCGGGGCCGGGCCGGGGCGGGCCGTCGGGGTTCGGGTGCGGGACTGCCATGGCTCGGGCCGGAGCGGGGCCGTCGGGGCTCGGGCCGACGGGACTGCCATGGCTCGGGCCGGCCGGACCGTCGAAGTCGGCCGGGGTCGGCCCGACCGTCCGGGCGGGCTAGACCGTCGCCGGTTCGGCTTCCGGCTCGTTCGCCTCGGCTGCGGCCTCCGCCCGGTCGCGGGCCTCGCGGCGGACCAGGATGGTCCAGCCCACCGGCACCCCGGCGGCGAAGAGCCACCACTGGACCGCGTACGCCATGTGCGGGCCGATGCCGCTGTGATCGGGGTCGGAGATCAGCTCGGGGGTGTCGCCCTTGGGCTCCGGCGCGGTCAGTTCGACGTACCCGCCGAGGACCGGTTTGTCGAGCCGCTCCGCCTCCTGCTCGCTGTTGATCAGCATCACCTGGCGGTCGGGCAGACCCTTGACGTCCTTGATGCCGCTCGTGGCCGTCGTCTCGTCGGCCATCAGCCGTCCGGTGATGGTGAGCTCACCGCTAGCCGGGGCCGGGATCTTCGGGAACTCGGTCTGCGCCCCGTCCGCCGGGATCCAGCCCCGGTTGACCAGGAGCACCCGTCCGTCGTCCAGCACGAACGGGGTGAGGACATGGAAGCCGACCTTGTCGTCGGAGTTGGTGCGCCGCCGCACCACGACCTCGTGCGCGGTGTCGAAGCGCCCCTTCGCGGTGACGCGGCGGTAAAGGTCCTCGCGCTTGACGGTCGCACCGGGCAAGGTGAGTGACTCCGCCGGCACCGGTTTCGCGGCCAGCGAGTCGGAGATCACCTTGTTCAGCGCCACCCGGCGCTCATGGCGGTGCAGCTGCCAGAACCCCAGCTCGATCATCGTCGGGATGAGCGCGAGCGTGATGAGGGTGAGGATCACCCACTGCCGGGACAACAGGAAGCGGTACACCCCACGACCGTACCTCTCCGCCACGGGGTGCCCTCGACCAGGGGCGGCTTCCCGACCCGACGGGCACCCCCGCCTCCGGGCGCGACCGAACCGGCACCCCGCCTCCCGCCTCGACGGACATCCACCTCGTGCCTCGACGGACATCCCGCTTCCGCCTCGACGGACATCGCGCCTCCCGGCCCGGCGGAGGCTCGGCCGGTCAAACCCTGTCGACGATCCCCGACCTCCCCTCCGCCCGCGCGCAGTGCGCCCCGCAGTACCAGTGGCCGTCGGCCTCCACGCCCTGGCCGATGATCTGGACGCGACAGTGCTCGCAGATGGGCGCCATGCGGTGGATCGCACAGGAGAAGCAGTCGAAGACGTGCACCGCCCCCTGGGCGTGCACCTCGAAGGTCATACCGTAGTCATTTCCGCATACTTCGCATCTCGCCATGATGCACAGGGTGAGCCGCCACGGCGGGAGGGGCGAGCGGCCGACGGGCGAGTCGCCCGCCAATCACCCGTCTGACGCCCGCGCCACACGACGTCGGCCCCGTCCGGCGTCAGGCGCCGTCACTCCTCCGACGCCGGTTCCACATCCAGCAGCAGCTGTCCGAACGCCGCCTCGTCGATCACCGGAGTCCCGAACTGCCGTGCCTTGACCACCTTCGTCGTACCGGCCTCCGGGTCGTTCGTGACGAGGAGGCTGGTCAGCCTCGACAGGCTCGTCGCCACATGGAGTCCGGCCTCGACCGCCCGGTCCTCCAGCAGCTCACGGTCGACGGACGTGTCCCCGGAGAACGCCACCCGCATGCCCTGCCTGAGCGGCTTGCCCTCCTCGTAGCGGCCGGGATTGGGGTACGGGCACGCGGGCCGCTTCCGCGACGGACGCCAGCTGCCGGAGCGGTACCCGCCACCGGACTGCCGCCCGATGAGCGGCGCCGGCCCCGGTGACCACTCGGTCAGCGGCCGGCACTCCAGCAGCGGCAGCCGCAGCCCGTCCCGCGCCGCGGCCCGCAGGCTCGGCCGGAACGCCTCGGCCAGCACCCGCGCGTCGTCCAGCGCGTGGTGCGCCCGCCGCTGCTCGACCCCGAAGTGCGCCGCGAGCGACTCCAGTTTGTGGTTCGGCAGCGGAAGCCCCAGCTCCTTGGAGAGCGCGATGGTGCACAACCGCTGCCGCACCGGCGCCTCGAGCTTCGCGCGCGCGTATTCCCGCGCGATCATCTGCCAGTCGAAGACCGCGTTGTGCGCGACGAGCACCCGGTCCGCCAGCCGGGACGCGAACTCCTCGGCGATGTCCGCGAACAGCGGTGACCCTTCGAGCATCTCGCTCGTCAACCCGTGGATCCACACCGGTCCCGGATCCCGCTCCGGGTTGACCGTCGTGTACCAGTGGTCCTCGACCTCGCCGCGCGCGTCCAGCCGGTAGACGGCCGCCGAGATGATCCGGTCGTCCCGCGCCAGACCGGTGGTCTCGACGTCAACGACCGCGTACCCCTTGGGATACGCGGTCGGCCACGGGACTGGCGAGGCTGCGATCGTACGGTCTTCGAGCATGGTTCCTGAGGATACGGTCCCCGACTGACAGCCCATCGCACACGCCCCCTGGACCCGCCGTGCACCAGCCCCTCCGTACCCGCGGTCGGCGCTGTGCCGGTACGTGCCGACGCAGATCGGGCCGACGGGCCGGTTCGGCCCCCACCCAGCCCCAACCAGAGGCCAGTTCGAGCCCGTCCACGAACCATTTTCGGGACCTTCTATGGACCTTTGGCCCAGGTGATGCGACCGTGCTGCGCGCCCGATGGATGACGGGGCGTCAGAAGCCATCAGAAGAAGGGTGGCACGCCATGGCACGAGTGCGCTACGGCCCGCGGACCGAGGCAGAGATCGCCGCCGCGCGCGCCGCGAACACCAAGCTCCCCGACATCTGGTCGACGGGTGTGGTCGCCGTGTGGGAGAGCGATCCGGACGCGGTCGCGGCGGTCCTGCCCCCGCCGCTGAAGCCCACCGCGAGCCCTCTCGTCCGCGTGAACATCAGCAAGGTCGACCTGCCCGGCTATCCGCTGGGCGCGGGCTCGTTCGCGGTCGCCGCCGAACACGCCGGCGTCGAGGGCTGGTACCCGCTCGTCATGCCGATGACCCACGAACGGGCCCTCATCGGCGGCCGGGAGGTGTTCGGCGAACCGAAGAAGCTCGGTGAGGTCACGCTGGAGCGCGACGGCCCGGTCGTACGGGCCGTCCTGGCCCGGCACGGCATCGCCTTCGTCGAGGTCCGAGGGGCGGTGAGCGGGCCACTGCCGCTGCCCGGGCCGACGCGGAAGACCGACTTCTACTTCAAGTTCCTGCCCGCCGTGGACGGCTCCGGCTTCGACGCCGACCCCGTCCTCGTGCACTGCGTGCGCGGCGAACGGGTGCGCCGACTCGAAGGCGTCACCGGCGACGTCGTCCTGCGCGAGTCGGCGTACGACCCGGTCGCCGACCTCCCCGTACGCAGGCTCCTCGAGATCACCATCGGGGAGAAGACCAGCGACCAGCGCGGCAGGGTCGTCGAACGGGTCAGCGCCGAGGCCCTGTCGCCGTACGTCCACCAGCGCTACGACGACCCCCAGCACGTCCTCGACGGACCTCCCGAGGGGAGCGCGTGATGGAACCGGAGCCGGGACAGGTCGCGGTCGTCACCGGAGCGGCCAGCGGCATAGGGCTCGCGATGGCACGGCGATTCGCGGCCGAAGGACTCAAGGTGGTCCTCGCGGACGTGGAGGAGGGCGCCCTGGCGAAGGCGGCGGACGACCTGAGGGCGGACGGCGCCGTCGTCCACGCGCGCGTGGTCGACGTCGGCGAACGGTCCGAGGTCCAGGCGCTCGCCGAGGACGCCTACGACACGTTCGGCGCCGTCCACGTGCTGTGCAACAACGCGGGGGTCGGCTCGGGCGCCGAGGGCCGTATGTGGGAGCACGACCCGAACGACTGGAAGTGGGCGTTCGCCGTCAACGTCTGGGGCGTCTTCCACGGTATCCAGGCCTTCGTGCCGCGCATGCTGGCCGCCGGTGAACCCGGTCACGTCGTCAACACCTCCTCCGGGGACGGCGGTATCGCCCCGCTGCCCACCGCCTCCGTGTACGCCGTCACCAAGGCCGCCGTCGTGACCGTCACCGAGTCCCTGTACGCGCATCTGAAGGCGGAGCACGCACGCGTGGGGGCGTCCGTGCTCTTCCCCGGCCCGCACATGCTGCGCACCGGCCTGTGGGAGTCCCACCGCAACCGGCCCGCGCGGTACGCCAAGGAGAAGCCGCGGAAGACCCCGTACCGCAGCCTCGACCAGTGGGAGGCGGCCATGCGCGCGGCCGGCCGCGAGGTGGAGTTCACCCCGGTGGAGGAGGTCGCGGAGCTGGTCCTCGACGGCATCCGCGCGGACCGGTTCTGGCTGTTGCCGCGGAGCGAGCACAGCGACGCGCAGATCCGCGCGCGGGCGCGCTCGATGCTGGACCGGGCGAACCCGGCGTACCTGGAGAACTTCATCCTCGACTGACTGGACTGAGCCTGAGGAGGCCGTGGTGACCGACCAGGACCCCTACCTGATCATCTCCTCCGACTGCCACGCCGGGCTGCCCACCGAGGAGTACCGGCCGTATCTGGACGCCCGGTTCCACCGGGACTTCGACGAGTTCCTCGCGGGACGGGACCGGCGCCGGGAGGAGATGACGCGCCTCGGCATCCGCAACGAGGCCTTCGCCAGCAAGTGGTTCCACGACAACGAGGAGGGGCTGCGCGGTGGCTGGGACACCGCGCAGCGGCTCAAGGAACTCGACGGGGACGGGGTCGCGGGCGAGGTGGTCTTCCCGGACGCCGACGCCGTGGACAGCCAGACCGCCGCGCCCTTCGGGGTCGGGCTCGGTCTCTCCGGCGACCAGAACCCGGAGCTCGGGATGGCGGGCGCGCAGGCGCACAACCGCTGGCTCGCCGACTTCGTGTCCGAAAACCCCGAACGGCACTGCGGTGTGGCCCTGCTGCCGATCACGGCAGAGGTGCCGAAAGTTGTGGCCGAGATCCACCGTGCCAAGGAGACGGGGCTGGGCGCGCTGATGATCCCCTCCATGTGGGTCGACAAGGAGCCGTACCACGACCGCCGTTACGACCCGGTGTGGGCGGCGGCAGCCGAGTGCGGAATGCCGGTCGTCACCCACTCGGGAGCGGCGCCCCGGCACGAGTACGGCGACCACCTGGGGATCTATGTCTCCGAGGTCACCTGGTGGCCGGCCCGTCCGCTGTGGTTCCTGCTGTGGTCGGGCGTCTTCGAGCGCCACCCGGGCCTGAGGTTCGGCGTGGCCGAGTCGGGCTGCTGGTGGCTGCCGAACCTGCTGTGGTTCATGGACCGGCTCTACCTGGGCGCGCACGGCGGCAAGAAGCTCTCGCCGTTCGCGGAACTGAGGCGGCCCCCGCACGAGTACCTGGACCGGCAGGTCTTCATCTGCGCCACCAACACCAAACGCCGCGAGCTGGCCCAGCGCTACGAGATCGGCGTCGACAACATCCTCTGGGGCAGCGACTTCCCGCATCCCGAGGGCACCTGGCCCGACACGCGCGCGTGGCTGAAGCGGACCTTCCATGACATCCCGGTGGCGGAGACCCGCCGCATGCTGGGCCTCGCGGCGGCGGAGGTGTTCGGCTTCGACGTGGCGAAGCTGACCCCGCTGGCCCGGCGCATCGGCCCGACCCCGGCCGAACTCGGGCAGAGCGACGACCAGTCCGCGGTCGAGGCGTCCTGGGCGCGTTCGCGCGAGGTGGGCCGGCACTGGCTGACCGACCACGACTTCCCGGCGCTGGGGGTGGACCGGTGAGCACGGAGGACCGCTACACGGTGATCTCGGCCGACTGCCACGCGGGCGCGGACCTGCTGGACTACAAGCCGTACCTGGCGTCGAAGTACCACGACGAGTTCGACGCGTGGGCGGCCACGTACGTCAATCCGTACGAGGACCTGCTCGCCGACACCGCCGACAAGAACTGGAACTCCGAGCGGCGGCTGGCGGAGCTGGAGGAGGACGGCATCGTGGCGGAGGTGGTGTTCCCCAACACCATCCCGCCGTTCTTCCCGTCCGGTTCGCTGATGGCGCCGGCTCCCACGGCCGAGGAGTTCGAGCGGCGCTGGGCCGGCCTGAGGGCTCACAACCGCTGGCTGGCGGACTTCTGCGCGGCGGCACCGGGACGCCGGGCGGGCGTCTTCCAGATCCTCCTGGGCGACGTCGAGGAGGCGGTGAAGGAGATCCGGTGGGCCGTCGGGGCGGGGCTGAAGGGCGGTCTCCTGCTCCCCGGCACCCCGCCGGGCTCGGGCCTGCCGGAGCTGTACTCGTCGACGTACGACCCGATCTGGGCGGTCTGTGAGGAACTGGACGTCCCCGTGAACCACCACGCGGGCTCCGCCTCCCCGCCGCTCGGCGACGAACCGGCGGCCCGGGCGGTCTTCATGGTGGAGACGACGTGGTTCTCGCACCGGGCGCTGTGGCACCTGGTGTTCGGCGGCGCCTTCCGCCGTCACCCGGGTCTGAAGCTGGTGCTGACCGAGCAGGGCTCGGGCTGGATCCCCGGAGTGCTGGACATGCTGGACTACTACCACGGCCGGTTGGTGGCGGCCGCCGCCCGGGCGTCGACGGCGGAGTCGAAGTTCGGTGCCGGGCTCGCCGCCTCGATGGGCAAGGGACCCTCCGAGGTCTGGCGGGACAATTGCTACGTGGGCGCCAGCTTCATGCGCCCGCACGAGGTGCCACTGCGGGACCGTATCGGCCTCGACAAGATCATGTGGGGCAGCGACTACCCGCACGACGAGGGGACCTACCCGTACTCCCGGGAGGGCCTGCGCATCGCGTACGCGGGACTGCCGCGCGAGGAGGTCGCGGCGATGGCCGGCGGCAACGCGGCCCGGGTGTACGGCTTCGACCTCGGACTGCTGGACCCGCTCGCGGCGAAGGTGGGCCCGACGGTGGAGGAGCTGGCGCAGCCGCTGCCCGAGCCACCGGCCGACGCGACGAGCCCGGTGTTCGCCCCGGGCGGGTCGGTGCGCGTCTGGTGAGGCCGGCGCGCGTCCGGTGAGTTCATCCCCCAACCCTGCGGGGGCGGAGGTGCTTTCAGCCGCCCCCGCACCACTCACCAGCGGATCGGCACCGGCAACGCCGTGAGGAGCGCCGACACCGCGACCACCAGCCCCAGCACCACCAGCTCGGCCCGCGCCGGAGTGCAGGCGGTCAGCGGGTCGGACGCCCGGCCCAGCCGCAGCCGCGCGGTCAGCGCCAGCGCCGCGACCACCACGACGAGGAGCGTTTTGGCCAGAAGTGTGCGCCCGTACGCCGTCTCCGTCAGCTGATCCAGAACGGTCGACGGCGGCATCCGGCGCAGAGTGCTGCACAGCCCCGTCGCGGTGATCGCCGCGAGCAGCACGGCCGCCACGCGCGCGTAGAGGCCGATCAGCGCGGCGGCCGGCCCCGGGGCGGTGCCCCGCCACACCCGCACCGTCCGCAGGACGTACAGCAGACCGCCCACCCACAGCGACGAACAGACGACGTGGATGAGCGTCAGCCCCGAACCGATCAGCGGGCTGTCCTCCACCGTGGGGTGCGCCCGCAGCGCCTCCGCGACGGCGACGGCGGACAGAGGGAGCAGCTGAGTGGCCGGCCTCCGGGACTGGGCGCACAGTCCGGCCGCGAGGAAGGCGTTGACCTCCAGGAGGGCGAGCTTGCCGTCCCGGGTCTCGTAGAGCCCTCCGATGTCGATGTCGGAGAGCTGCTGCGGTATCAGATTGCCGGTGGACACCACCGAGGCGAGCGCCAGCGCGGCGACGAAGCCCGCGCCCGCCGAGAGCACGGACCAACTGCTGGGCGACTTCCGCGGCGGCGGCCCGCCCGGCACCCGGCGGGCCAGCCATGTCGTGAACACCTCGCCGACGGGTATGCACAGCGCCGCGAACATGACCGTGCGCAGCAACGTGATGCTGCCGACCCCGGGGGCCGCGGCCTCGCCCGTGCCGTCCAGTGCGACGCGCGGGCCGAGCAGCGGTATCAGGGCGGCGGCGCCCACCAGGACGAGCAGGGCGACGGCGCGTCCGATACCGGCCCGGTGTTCGGGTCCTTCGGCGGCGGGCGCATCGGGTATCGGTCTTATCGAGCTCACCCCAAGGATCTTCACCAGTCCCGCACATCCGGGCAAGTTCCGGAAAGCAACTGGCGCCAGGACATTCCGCCCAGCAATACGCTTCCGGACAAAGTTCGGCTCATCGCCAGCGGGGCGAATCGCCGCCCCAGGGCCCCGGCGGTCGCGTCCAGCCGACGGGACCACCGGCGAAGGAAACGGGGGAGCGAGCGTAACGCAGTCTCCCGAGCGGGCTGTCGGTTTCGGCGAGCCAGGGGCCGGGATCCTGCGGGTCGTACGAGCCGGGTGCGGCCTGTTCACCCACCGGTTCACCGCCTGCCACCGGCTCGGCGAACCCGCTCGTCAGCCAGCGCGCCGTCTGCGTCAGCGCCAGTCGTACCAGCCGGGTGCCGCCTTCCGCCGTCTGCTCGGTCAGCGCCCGCAGCACCCCCGCGGCCAGCAGATAGCCGGTGCCGTGATCAAGGGCCTGCGCGGGCAGCGCGCCGGGCTCCTCCGGCGACCCCTCGGTCGCCGCGATGCCCGTGGCGACCTGCACCAGGCTGTCGAACCCGCGGCGCCCGCCCCACGGCCCGTACGCGCCCCAGGCCGACAGCTGCGCCACCACCAGCCCGGGGCGCCGCGCGGCCAGGTCCTCCGCGGCGAGTCCGAAGGGGTCCAGGGCGCCGGGACGGTAGCCGGTGACGACGACGTCGGCCCCGGCGAGCAGTTCCTCGAAGGTACGGCGGTCGGCGTCCCGGGTCAGATCCAGGGTGGTGGAGCGCTTGCCGAAGCCGGTGTCGGCGTGCTGGTCGGCGAGTTCGGGCAGGTGCGGCGCGTCGACGCGCAGCACGTCGGCACCGAGCAGGGCGAGGGTGCGGGTGGCGACGGGCCCCGCGAGCACGCGGGTGAGGTCGAGGACGCGCACCCCCTCCGCGGGGCGCGGTGCGGCGGACAGCCGCCGGGGCCCGGACGACTCGGGGCCGGGGACCACGCTCCGGTGCAGCAGGCCCCGTTCGGCCACCGCGCGCCCCTGCTCGTGCGCGGCCCACTCCTCGGGCGTCCGCAGGGCGACGGCGAGTCCGCCGGCCGCGTACACGGCCTCCTCGACCTCCGCGGCGGACCGCCCGGCGAGCTCCCCGGCGACGGTGTCGACGGAGGCCTCGCAGGCCAGCCCCAGCGCGCCCAGCAGCCGCTCACGGTGGTGCGGATAGTTCGCGTGCGTGCGCACCCACCCGTCCGCCGTGCGCCAGAACCGCGACAGCGGTGCGAAGGAGACGGGCGCCCGCCCGTCCACCAGCAGATGCCGCTCGCTGTGGAAGGCCGCGGCCACCGCCCCGTCGTCCACCCGCACCGCGGGAACCCCGCCGCCGCACCGCCGTGCGTGCAGCTCCGCGGCGGCCAGGGCACAGGCCCCGACGCACCCACGCGCCAGTGCCCGCACCGGCAACCGCGCCGGCAGGAACCCGTCCCGCAGGACCACGAAGGCCCGTGGCAGCAACTCCGCATCCCCGCCGAGGGCAGCCCAGGCCCCACCCAACGCCGCATGTGTCATGACGCCACTATGCATCTCGGGTACGCCCGGTCACCGACGCGACCGGGCCGGACGGTCGCCCCGTCCGGCCCGGTCGTCACCTGCGCGCCCTCCGGCGTCTACTTGGTCACCGCGTCCAGTGCGTCCGCGATGCCCGCCCCGTAGAAACCGTTGCGGTTCTTGCCGCCCTCGCAGACGGCGTCGACCTTGCCGTCGCCGTCGATGTCGTACGGCTTGGTGCAGGGGGTGTCGTCCGCCTCGGCGTACAGCAGGGCCTTGACCAGGGCCGGGGAGGCGTACGGGTGGGTCGACTTGATCAGTGCCGCCACGCCCGCGACGTGCGGGGACGCCATCGAGGTGCCCGCCATGTAGCCCCACTTGGCGCCGGGCAGCGGGCCGAGGATCAGACCGCTGGTGGCCGGGGGTTCGGGCTTCTGGTACGCCGTCGAGTCGCCACCGGGGGCCGCGATGTCGACGACGCCCTTGCCGTAGTTCGAGAACGACGACTTGATGCCCTTGGCACCCGTCGCCGCGACGGTCACGACACCCGGCAACTGGGTCGGGATGTCATAGCACTTGGAGGGGTCGACGACCCGCTCCGTGGGCGTGGAGTCGTTCGGGGAGACCGGGTCGGTGATCTCGTCGGCCGCGAGGTCGTAGTTCTCGTTGCCGGCCGCGGCGACGTTCACCGCGCCCTTCCTCTCCGCGTACCGGGAGGCCCGGGTGATCGCCTCGACCAGGGCCTTCTGGTCCGGGTCGTCCTTGCAGTTGAAGTACCAGGGGTCGGTGTAATAGCTGTTGTTGGTCACGTCGACGCCGTGCTCGGCGGCCCATACGAAGCCACAGACCACCGCCTCGGTGTAGAAGAAGCCGGCCGTGGTCGACACCTTGATGCCCGAGACCTTCACACCGGGCGCGACACCGGTGATGCCGACGCCGTTCTTGGCGCCAGCGATCTCACCCGCCACATGCGTGCCGTGCGGGCTCTCGGACGCGCTCGGCCGCCATGCCCCGTCCGTCGTGTCCGGCTTGCCCGTCACGCAGTTGACCGACGCCTCGCGGTCGAAATTGGGCGCGATGTCCGGGTGGGTGTCGTCGACACCGGTGTCGATGACGGCGACCGTCACCTTCTTGCTGCCCAGCGACTTCTTGTGCGCCTGGTCGGCCTTGATCGCCGGCAGGTCCCACTGCAGCGGCTCCAACGGGTCCTGACCCTCGGCCGCCTGAGCCTTCGTCACCTGCTCGGAGGTGAGCGCGACCGGCGTGCCGACGTCGGTCGTCGACGCCGCGGGCAGCGGCGCCGTCCGTGTCGCCCCGGCCGAGTCCACGCCCCGCACCTTGCGTATTTCCTTGGCGAAGTCGGCGTTCGACGAGTGGACGACGATCACGCCGATCTTGTCGTAGGACGTCACGATGGTGCCGCCGGCCGCGGTGATGGCCTTCTTCACCTTGGGTGAAGTGCCGTAACCCGGGCGCACGTTGACCACATAGCTCAGCGCGGGGGCGTCCGCGTCGGGCGCGGCGGTGGCGGAGCGGGGGGCCCGGACATCTGCCTCCAGGGCCGTCGCGGAGGCGCTCGGCAGGAAGGCCAGTGCCGTCGTCATCGCCATTCCGAGCGGAAGGGCCACGGCGCGGCGGGAGCGCGCGTGGGGCGCTGTCATGGAATCTCCAGTTCGTTCTCGGTACCAGCGAGCCGTGCGGGAGGGGTGGTACCCCCGAGGCAGTGGTGAGTGCTGCTCTTCATCTGCCTCGGGGCAAGTACCTCTCAAACGCGGTGGTTCGAGCCTTACTTGACGTATTTGCTTGACGCTGGGGCCTGACGGCCCTACTTGACGGCCTTCAGAGCGTTGACGATTCCGTCACCGTAGAAGCCGTTGCGCCACTTGGGACCCACACAGGTCGCGTCCACGACGCCGTCGCCGTTGCCGTCGTAAGGCTCCGACGGGCACGCCGTCTTGTCGGCCGTCGCCTTCAACAGGGCCTGCAGCTGGGCGGCGTTGGCCCACGGGTACCGGGACTTCAGCAGCGCGGCGACACCCGCGGCGTGCGGCGACGCCATCGACGTCCCCTGCAGGAACGCGTACTGGCCGTTCGGCATGGTGGACAGGATCCGCCCGTTCTTCGACGGCGTGTCCG
Organism: Streptomyces cavernae; assembly: GCF_004023625.1. Classification (GTDB taxonomy): domain Bacteria; phylum Actinomycetota; class Actinomycetes; order Streptomycetales; family Streptomycetaceae; genus Streptomyces; species Streptomyces cavernae. The sequence goes on from NZ_RPDJ01000007.1 coordinate 334,730, forward strand.
GGATCTGGTACCGGTCGCCGCCCGGCGCCGCGACGTCGATGACGCCCTTGCCGTACGTGGAGTAGTACGACTTGGCGCCCTTGACGCCGGTCGCGCTGACGGTGACCACACCCGGCAGCTGGGTGGGCACGTCGAAGCACTCGTGCGGGTCGATGGTGCGCTCGACCGGGGTGGAGTCGTCGGGGCTCGAGTCGTCCACGATCGCGTCCGAGTCGAGGTCGTGGTTGGAGTTGCCCGCCGAGGCCAGGTTGAGCGTGCCCTTTCTCTGCGCGTAGAGCTGGGCGCGGTTGACCGCGTCGACGATGGCCTTCTGGTCCGGGTCGTCCACGCAGTTGTAGAGCCACGGGTCGACGTAGTAGCTGTTGTTCGTGATCTCGACGCCGTTGTCGGCGGCGAACACGAACGCGCAGACGACGCTCTCGGGGTAGAAGAGGCCGTTGTTGGGGTCGCTGACCTTGATGCCGGAGACCTTCACCCCGGGTGCGACACCGGCGACGCCGACGCCGTTGCGGGCCGCGGCGATCTCACCGGCCACGTGCGTGCCGTGGTAGTCGTCCGCGGTGTACGGGCGCCAGGCCCCCTCGCTGGTGTCCGCGACACCGCCGACGCAGTTGGCCGACTGCGAGGCGGAGAAGTTCGGCGCGAGGTCCGGGTGGGTGTCGTCGACGCCGGTGTCGATGACCGCGACGGTGACCTTCTTGCTGCCCGGGTTGATCTGGGCGGCCTTGTCGGCGCCGATCGCGCGCAGGTCCCACTGGTCGGCCTCGAGCGGCTCCTCGCCGGGGGCGGCCTCGGCCGCGGCCTCGGCGGCCTCCGCCTTGGACAGGTACTGCGCCGCGCCCTCGTCCGTCGTGCCCGCAGCCACCAGCGGAGTGGTCCGGGTCGCCCCGGCCGACTGCACACCGCGCACCGCCCGAAGCTGCTTGCCGAAGTCCGGGTTGGCGGAGTGGACGACGATCACGCCGATCTTCGCGTAGGTGGCGACGACCTTGCCGTCGGCCTTCGCTATCGCCCGCTTCACCGACGCGATCGTGAGGTGGTCGGTCTTCGTGTTGACCACGTACGCGAGGTTCGGGGCGTCGGCGGCGGCCGCCGCGGGGACCTCGGGCACGGCGGCGGACGCGGCCGTCGGGAGGAAGCCGAGCGAGGCGGTCAGCGACAGCACCACCGGCGCCGCGAGGGCGAGGCGGCGTCTGGAGCGCAGATGAGCCATGGGATCTCCACATCATCCGGATAACGGAACTGCCCGAACACAGGTGGTGCTCGGGCAGGTACATGACTAGGCATGCAGGGCGAAACTATCCCCCGTCGTGCCTGGTCAGCAACGAGTTCCGAAAGAAAGCCAGTGTGTTGAACCGCATCTGGCGCGCCGCCGTGACGTTGGGCAGGGAGCGTCTGCACCATCGACAACCGTTCTATTCAGCCAGTTCCGACCTCGACCCGACCCCGCTCCCCACGCTGTGACCGCACCCGTACCCCGAGGAGACTCCGTGGCTACCGACGCACCGCCACCTTCGAAGGCATCGTCCACCCTTCCCTCGACGGAGGCCTTCGTCGAGGTTCACGAGAGCGCTGAGTTCGGTGAACTGCGCCGCTCCTACCGCTCGTTCGCGTTTCCGCTGACCGTCGCCTTCATCGCCTGGTACCTGCTGTACGTCCTGCTCTCCAACTACGCGGGCGGGTTCATGGGCACCAAGCTGTTCGGCAACATCAACGTCGCCTTCGTCTTCGGCATCGCCCAGTTCGTCACCACATTCCTCATCGCCTGGTGGTACTCGCGGCACGCCGCAGCGAAGCTCGACCCCAAGGCGGAAGCCATCAAGTCCCGGATGGAGGGCGGCGCATGAGCCCCGCACAGCAGACCCTTCTCGCCGCGAACCAGGCCAGCGAGCACAGGCCGCTGATCATCTCCTTGTTCGCGGTGTTCGTCGTGGCGACGCTCGTCATCACCGTCTGGGCGGGCCGCCAGACCAAGGACGCCGCCGACTTCTACGCCGGCGGACGGCAGTTCAGCGCCTTCCAGAACGGCCTCGCCGTCTCCGGCGACTACATGTCGGCCGCGTCGTTCCTCGGCATCGCGGGCGCCATCGCCCTCTTCGGGTACGACGGCTTCCTCTACTCCATCGGCTTCCTGGTCGCCTGGCTGGTCGCCCTGCTCCTGGTGGCCGAACCGCTCCGCAACTCCGGCCGCTACACGATGGGCGACGTCCTCGCCTACCGCATGCGCCAGCGCCCCGTCCGCACCGCGGCCGGCACCTCCACGATCGTCGTCTCGATCTTCTATCTGCTGGCCCAGATGGCGGGCGCGGGCGTGCTCGTCTCGCTGCTGCTCGGCATCACCAGCGACGCCGGCAAGATCGGCATCGTCGCCCTCGTCGGCATCCTGATGATCGTGTACGTCTCCATCGGCGGCATGAAGGGCACCACCTGGGTGCAGATGGTCAAGGCCGTGCTGCTCATCGGCGGCACCCTCCTGATCACCTTCCTGGTGCTGCTGAAGTTCAACTTCAACATCTCCGACCTGCTCGGCTCGGCCGCCGAGAACAGCGGCAAGGGCACCGCCTTCCTGGAGCCGGGACTGCAGTACGGCGCCACCGGCACCTCGAAGCTGGACTTCGTCTCCCTCGGCATCGCCCTCGTCCTCGGCACCGCCGGTCTGCCGCACATCCTGATCCGCTTCTACACGGTGCCCACGGCCAAGGCCGCCCGTAAGTCCGTGAACTGGGCGATCGGCATCATCGGTGGCTTCTACCTGATGACCCTCGCCCTCGGCTTCGGCGCCGCCGCGCTGATCTCGCAGGAGGAGATCATCGCGTCCAACCCGTCCGGCAACACGGCGGCACCCCTGCTCGCCCTGCACCTCGGCGGCGTCGACTCGGCCTGGGGTGCGATCCTGCTCGCCACGATCTCGGCGGTCGCCTTCGCCACGATCCTCGCCGTGGTCGCCGGCCTCACCCTCGCCTCGTCGTCGTCCTTCGCGCACGACATCTACGCCAACGTCATCCGCAAGGGGCAGGCCACCGGCGAGGAGGAGGTCCGTGCGGCCCGCTGGGCGACCGTGTTCATCGGCATCGTCTCCATCGGCCTGGGCGCCCTCGCCCGCGACCTGAACGTGGCCGGCCTGGTCGCGCTGGCCTTCGCGGTCGCCGCCTCCGCCAACCTGCCGACCATCCTCTACAGCCTGTTCTGGAAGCGGTTCACCACCCAGGGCGCGCTGTGGTCGATCTACGGCGGCCTGATCGTCGCGGTCGGCCTGGTGCTGTTCTCGCCCGTCGTCTCCGGCGACCCCAAGGCGATGTTCCCCGACGTCGACTTCGCCTGGTTCCCGCTGAAGAACCCGGGCATCATCTCGATCCCGTTCGGCTTCTTCATGGGCTGGCTGGGGACCATCCTGTCCAAGGAGGAACCCGACACCAAGAAGTACGCCGAGCTGGAGGTGCGCTCCCTGACCGGCACCGGGGCGCACTAACCCACTCGTCGATCCGCTCGTCGGCCCACCACTCGCACGGGCCCGCCGCTCCGACCGACACGGTCGCCGCGGCGGGCCCGTGTCCGTTGTCAGTGACGTCACGTAGGCTCGCTGGTGTCGGAGAAAGTGATCCGCGTCGAGGGAGGGGGCCCACGTGCTCATCGACACCTACGGCCGAGTGGCCACCGACCTGAGGGTCTCGCTGACGGACCGGTGCAATCTGCGCTGTACGTACTGCATGCCCGAGGAGGGCCTGCAGTGGCTCGCCAAACCCGATCTGCTCACCGACGACGAGATGGTCCGGCTCATCGACGTCGCGGTCCGACTGCTCGGCATCGAGGAGGTCCGCTTCACCGGCGGCGAACCGCTGCTGCGCCCCGGCCTGGTCGGCATCGTGGAGCGCGTGGCGGCACTCGAGCCGCGCCCGCAGATGTCCCTCACCACCAACGGCATAGGTCTCGGGCGCACCGCCGAGGCCCTGAAGGCCGCGGGCCTGGACCGGGTCAACGTATCCCTGGACACCCTGCGCCCGGACGTCTTCAAGACCCTGACCCGCCGCGCCCGCCACCAGGACGTCCTCGACGGCCTCGAGGCAGCCCGCGCGGCCGGCCTGACCCCGGTCAAGGTCAACACCGTGCTGATGCCGGGGCTCAACGACGACGAGGCCCCGGACCTGCTCGCCTGGGCCGTGGAACATGACTACGAACTGCGCTTCATCGAGCAGATGCCGCTGGACGCCCAACACGGCTGGAAACGCGAGGGCATGGTCACCGCGGGAGACATCCTCGCCTCGCTGCGCACCCGCTTCGACCTCACCCCCGAGGGCTCCGACGAACGCGGCTCCGCGCCGGCCGAGCGCTGGCTCGTCGACGGCGGCCCCCACCGGGTCGGCGTGATCGCCTCGGTCACCCGCCCGTTCTGCGCGGCCTGCGACCGTACGCGACTGACGGCCGACGGACAGATACGAACGTGCCTGTTCGCCCGCGAGGAGACCGACCTCAGGGCCGCGCTCCGCTCGGACGCCTCCGACGAGGAACTCGCCCGGATCTGGCGGCTGGCGATGTGGGGCAAGAAGGCGGGCTCGGGGCTGGACGATCCGTCGTTCCTGCAGCCGGACCGGCCGATGTCGGCGATCGGAGGCTGAGCGCGGGACCGGGAGCCGGACGCGGGGCAGCGAGCGCGTCCGGGAGCCGGGCGCGCGGCAGCGGGCGGGGCCGGGAGCCAGTGCCCCGACGCTGCCGCGGCACTGGATGCGGGGCACGGAGCCGGGACTACGCTTCCCCCCGCTCCGGCGACGGCGCCTCCCACTCCGCCAGCCTGACCACGTCCTTCAGGAACCCGCGCACACCGAGGAACTTCGACAGGTGCTCACGGTGTTCCTCGCAGGCGAGCCAGGTCTTGCGGCGCTCCGGGGTGTGCAGCTTCGGGTTGTTCCACGCAAGCACCCACACGGCGTCGGCACGGCAGCCCTTGGCGGAGCAGATCGGGGAGGACGGGTCGGAACCGGGGGCGTTGAGAATCACGCCCTGACCCTAACGGTGGACACGCGGAAAAGGCGACGCCGAGCAGCCACGGGGGGAGCTGCCCGGCGTCGGTCTGTCGCTCCGACGGGGGATGCGGAGCGCGTACGAAGTATGTCACGGAGTACCCTCTGCCGGGCACTGGAACAACATGATTGATCTGAGCATTTCTTGAGCTTGCCGCCCGGCCAGGGGGACCCGTGCCGGGGTGCGCCGGAACGGCCGTGGTCAGGTTCGTTCGCGAGGCTCGCGCCGCGCACCGGCCGCCGCGTCCTCCGGTACGGATTCCGCGTGGTCGGCGTAGTCGTCGCGGTCGGCGTCGTCGTCGGCGGCGGCGTCCTGGTGCGACGACGCCAGCATCGGCCGAGGGGGCATCGAGACGAAGGTCGAGGGCAGCGAGGGCGCGTTCTCGCGGCCCGCGTTGGCGATCACCACGGCGATGTAGGGGAGGGTCGCGCCGAGCACCAGCGCGACGATCGCGACCGGGCGTTCGACATTCCAGAGAACAGCCGCGAGGATCACCGAGACCGTGCGGACCGACATCGAGATGACGTAGCGGCGCTGCCTGCCCCGTACATCCGCTTCGAGTCCCTTTCTGGCCCCTGTGATCCGGAAGACCTGGGTGCTGCTCCGCTTCCGCATCACGTTCCACCGTCCTGCCGCTTCGGACTCCCGTCGCCCGTGCCCGGTCACGCTCGTCGGCGAACCCGACCCGAACAAGGCCCACGTTACGCCGCGGCAGCGACGGCATCGAGACCGGGTCGGGCTCGCCGGAGGGCGCGCGGCGTGCGCCTTACCGCGTATGGCCGCACCCGGCATGCGCCGTACCGAGCCGCAACGGAAGCTGGGTACAGCGCCCGCGTGGAGCCGTACCGCGCGGAACCGCCGGAGGAGGCAGCCATGGGCTGGTTGTGGGCGATCATCGTGGGATTCGTGCTGGGCATCCTGGCCAAGCTCATCCTGCCGGGCAAACAGCACTGCCCGCTCTGGCTGACCACGATCCTCGGCATGCTCGGAGGGATCGTCGGCAACGCGGTCGCCCGGGGCCTCGGTATCGCCGCCACGGAAGGCATCGACTGGGGCCGGCACGGCCTGCAGCTCGCGGCGGCGGTCCTCTTCGTGTTCCTCGGGGAGATGCTCTACACATCGGCCAAGGGGAGGCGGGAACGCGCCTGAGGGGCGGTTCACAAGGAACCGCCCCCTCAGGCGCACATGTGAGCAGGTCTCCGGCCCTCGGGGTCAGGCCCCGGTGACCTCCACCGCCGCGAGGCTCTTCTTGCCCCGGCGCAGCACCAGCCACCGCCCGTGCAGCAGCTCCTCCCGGGCCGGCACGGCGTCCTCGGCGGTGACCTTGACGTTGTTCACGTACGCGCCGCCCTCCTTCACCGTGCGCCGCGCCGCCGACTTGCTGGCCACCAGGCCGACCTCCGCGAACAGGTCCACCACCGGGCCGAGCTCGGCGACCCGGATGTGCGGCACCTCGGAGAGCGCCGCGGCCAGCGTCCTGTCGTCCAGGTCGGTCAGCTCGCCCTGGCCGAAGAGGGCCTTGGACGCGGCGACCACGGCGGCCGTCTGGTCCGCGCCGTGCACCAGCGTCGTCAGCTCCTCCGCCAGCGCGCGCTGCGCGGCACGCGCCTGCGGACGCTCCTCGGTCTGCCTCTCCAGCTCCTCGATCTCGGCACGGGACCGAAAGCTGAAGATGCGCAGGAACTTGGAGACGTCCCGGTCGTCCGCGTTCAGCCAGAACTGGTAGAACGCGTACGGCGTCGTCATCTCCGCGTCCAGCCAGACCGTGCCGGACTCGGTCTTGCCGAACTTGGTGCCGTCCGCCTTGGTGATCAGCGGGGTGCCCAGCGCGTGCACCACGGCCTCGGGCTCCACCCGGTGGATCAGGTCGGTGCCGGAGGTGAGGTTGCCCCACTGGTCGCTGCCGCCGGTCTGCAGGGTGCAGTTGTACCGGCGGTACAGCTGCAGGAAGTCCATGCCCTGCAGGATCTGGTAGCTGAACTCGGTGTAGCTGATGCCCGCGTCGGAGTTCAGCCGCCGGGACACGGCCTCCTTCGCGATCATCTTGTTGACCCGGAAGTGCTTGCCGATGTCCCGCAGGAACTCGATGGCCGACAGGCCCTGGGTCCAGTCCAGGTTGTTGACCATGACCGCGGCGTTCGGGCCCTCGAAGCCCAGCAGCGGCGCGATCTGCGCGCGCAGCCGCTCCACCCACTGGGCGACGACCTCCGGCGAGTTAAGCGTCCGCTCCGCGGTCGGCTTCGGGTCGCCGATCAGGCCCGTCGCGCCCCCCACCAGAGCCAGCGGGCGGTGGCCCGCCTGCTGGATCCGGCGCATCGTGAGGATCTGCACGAGGTTGCCGAGGTGCAGACTCGGCGCGGTCGGGTCGAAGCCGCAATAGAACGTGACGGGACCGTCCGCGAACGCCTTGCGCAGTGCGTCCTCATCGGTGGAGAGGGCGATCAGCCCACGCCACTTCAGCTCGTCGACGATGTCCGTCACGGTTCTCGTACTCCTTGGATGATCAGTCGGCTGTCGAGTGACAGCCGACTACGAGGTTATACGCCCCGACTGACAGAGCTCACCGGGTTATGACCCCGCGCCTCACACGCCCTGGCTGACCGAGCTCATGTTGAAGTCCGGCACGCGCAGGGGGGGCATCGCGGCCCGGGTGAACCAGTCGCTCCACTCCCTGGGCAGCGTCTTCTCCGTGCGCCCCGCCTCCGTCGCCCGCCCCAGCAGACCCACCGGCGACTCGTTGAACCGGAAGTTGTTCACCTCACCGGTGACCTCGCCGTTCTCCACGAGATACACCCCGTCCCGGGTCAGCCCGGTCAGCAGCAGCGTCGCCGGGTCGACCTCGCGGATGTACCAGAGGCAGGTCAGCAGCAGCCCGCGCTCGGTACCGGCGACCATCTCCTCCAGCGAGCGGTCGTCACCGCCGTCCAGGATCAGGTTCCCGAGCGCCGGCGCCAGCGGCAGCCCGGTCAGGGCGGCGCTGTGCCGGGTGGTCAGCAGCCGCTCCAGCCGGCCCTCGCGGATCCATTCGGTGGTGCTCACCGGCAGCCCGTTGTCGAAGACCGAGAAGTCGTCCCCGGACGAGTGCGCGATCACGAACGGGGGAGTCTCCAGGCCCGGCTCGTGCGGGTCGCTGCGCAGCGTCAGCGGCAGCTCGGTGAGCTTCTCGCCGACGCGCGTGCCACCGCCCGGCTTCGAGAACACCGTCCGCCCCTCGGCCGCGTCCCGGGCGGACGCCGACCACATCTGGTAGATCAGCAGATCCGCCACGGCCGTCGGCGGCAGCAGCGTCTCGTAGCGCCCCGCCGGGAGCTCGATCCGCCGCTCGGCCCACACCAGCCGCTGCGCCAGCTCCGCGTCCAGCGCCGCCGGATCGACGTCCTTGAAGTCCCGCGTCGACCGCCCCGCCCACGCCGAACGCGTACGGTCCGGCGACTTCGCGTTCAGCTCCAGTGTCCCGTTCGGCTGGTCGTGCCTGAGCCGCAGCCCGGTCGACGTGCCGAGGTAGCTGGAGACGAGCTCGTGGTTGGCGAAGCCGTACAGCTCGCGTCCACCGGCACGCGCGCGTGCGAACGATTCGCCGAGCGCGGGCGCGAAGTCCGCGAAGACGGCGGACGACGTCTCGGCCGGCGCGTCGGTGAAGTCGGCCGAGGCGGGCACACCCGTGATCAGCGGCTGGGCGTCCTCGGCGGGTCCCGCGCCGCGTGCGGCGGCCTCGGCGGCACGCACCACGGGCTCGAGTTCGTCGACGGTCACGGCCGAGCGCGAGACGACTCCGGAGGCGGTGCCCTCCTTGCCGTCGACGGTCGCGATGACGGTGATCGTGCGCCCGCGTGTGACGCCGTTCGTGGTCAGCGCGTTGCCCGCCCAGCGCAGGTTGGCGGTGGAGTGCTCGTCGGCGATGACGATGCAGCCGTCGGCCCGGGACAGCTCCAGGGCCCGCTCGACGACCTCGTGCGGCTTCTGCGGCTTGCCGTTGCTGGGGGCGCTCATCGACCGGCCTCCTGGGTGGTGTTGAGGATGTTGACGCCCTTGAAGAGGGCCGACGGACAGCCGTGCGAGACCGCGGCGACCTGGCCCGGCTGGGCCTTGCCGCAGTTGAAGGCACCGCCCAGGACGTACGTCTGCGGCCCGCCGACGGCCGCCATGGAACCCCAGAAGTCCGTGGTGGTGGCCTGGTAGGCGACATCGCGCAGCTGCCCGGCGAGCCGCCCGTTCTCGATCCGGTAGAACCGCTGACCGGTGAACTGGAAGTTGTAGCGCTGCATGTCGATCGACCAGGACCGGTCCCCGACGACGTAGATACCGCGGTCGACGCCTCCGATGAGGTCCTCCGTGGACAGCCCGCCCGGATCCGGCTGCAGGGACACGTTGGCCATGCGCTGCACCGGCACATGGGCGGGGGAGTCGGCGTACGCGCACCCGTTGGACCGCTTGAAGCCGGTGAGCCGCGCGATGCGCCGGTCCAGCTGGTAGCCCACCAGCGTCCCGTCCTTCACCAGGTCCCAGGACTGCGCCTCCACGCCCTCGTCGTCGTACCCGATGGTCGCGAGGCCGTGCTCGGCGGTGCGGTCGCCGGTGACATTCATCAGGTCGGAGCCGTACTTCAGCTTGCCGAGCTTGTCGAAGGTGGCGAAGGAGGTCCCGGCGTAAGCGGCCTCGTACCCGAGCGCGCGGTCCAGCTCGGTGGCGTGCCCGATGGACTCGTGGATGGTGAGCCACAGGTTGGACGGATCGACGACGAGGTCGTACACCCCCGCCTCCACACTCGGGGCGCGCATCTTCTGCGCGAGCAGTTCCGGGATCTCGGCGAGCTCCGCCTCCCAGTTCCAGCCCGTGCCCCGCAGATACTCCCAGCCGCGCCCCACGGGCGGCGCGATGGTCCGCATCGAGTCGAACTCACCGCTGGACTCGTCGACGGACACGGCGGTGAGCTGCGGATGCAGCCGCACCCGCTGCTGCGTGGTCACGGTCCCCGCCGTGTCGGCGTAGAACTTGTTCTCGTGCACCGTCAGCAGAGAGGCGTCGACATGGCTGACCCCGTCCGCCGCCAGCAGCCGGGCGCTCCATTCGGCCAGCAGCCCCGTTTTTTCCTCGTCGGGCACCGTGAACGGATCGATCTCGTACGCGGAGACCCAGGTCTTCTCGCTGTGCACCGGCTCGTCGGCGAGCTCCACGCGTTCGTCCGACCCGGCGGCCTCGATGACCTGCGCGGACAGCTTGGCCATCGCTACGGCCTGCGCGGCCACCTTCGCGGCGGCGTCCATCGTCAGATCGACTCCCGACGCGAACCCCCAGGTCCCGCCGTGCACGACCCGCACCGCGAACCCCAGATCGGTGGTGTCGGACGACCCCGACGGCTTGCCGTCCCTGAGCCGCCAGGCCGCACTGCGCACCCGCTCGAGCCGGAAGTCGGCGTGCTCTGCCCCCAGCGCCCGGGCCCTCGCCAGCGCGGCGTCCGCCAGGGCCCTCAGGGGAAGGGCCAGGAATGACTGATCGATTTCATGGGGCACGGGTCGGATTCCCTTCACGGAGCTCTCCGCTGGTCGCCGTCGGAGGCAGTGAATCATGTCTCACCGACGGCGTTCCGCGGAATTGTGGACGGCTCCCGCCGCGGTGCCCACGGGGGAGCGTCTCGCACGGTCCGGCGCACACCGGAAGTCCCCTTTGCCCCGGCAGTGGCACGGTGCCCCGACTTCCGCCGCATTACGGTGAACCCATGGCCAGCAAGCGTCGAACCGACAGCAAGAGCGGCAGGCGAAGGACGACGCGGCCCGCGGAACCCGCCTTCGCCCGTCGCCCCAGCGGCTCGGTGCTGACGAACCCCGAGGCGGCTCAGGATTACGAGAAGCTCGCGGAGCAGTACCCGGACGAACGTGAGGAGCTGCTGCTCGAGGCCGCCGACTCCTGGAACGACGCGGGCGAGCACGAGCAGGCGATCGCCCTGTACGAGCGGCTGCTCACCCCGGAGGAGGGGGCGTGCACCGAACCGGACCTCGTGGACGCCTACCGGATCACCGCGTTGTGGGACGCCGGGCGCGATGAGGAGGCCACCGCGGGGGCCGCCGATTTCCGCAGGCGGCACCCGCGGCACGCCGGAGCCTGGACCTTCCTCGCCGAGGCCTTCGAGGCGCAGCACGAGACCGAGACGGCCGCCGAGTGGTACACGGCGGGTGTCACGCACGCCCTCGGCGCGGGCAGCGCGGTGACGGTGGACGCCGTCGAGGCGAACGTGCAGTCCTATGACGTGGAGACGCTCCTGACCGGCCGCCATCGGGTGCGGCGGCTGCTCGGAGAGCCGCACGACGACTGGGACGACGTGGCCGACGCACTGCATGAGCGCCGAGCGTCCGCGCTTCTCGGCCGCGTCCGCCCGCTCGACGAACTCCACGACCCGCTGCGGCTCAAGCGGCTGGAGGAGCACGGGCCCGACCTGCTCGAGCAGGAACTCGGCGCCGCGCTGGAGCACGGGTCGCCGGAGAACCCCGCCGCCCGGGCCGGTCTCCGGGCGACATGCGTCCTGTACTGGCCGCGGGACGAGTTCGCCGGACTGCTGGAGCGCTGGCCCGAGGCGACCGAGGCGTACGGCGACGACCACGCCGAGCACCTTCGCAAGGTCGAGAGGACCCTGCGGGAGATCTCGGACGACGGTGGCACACAGCTGGCGGTCGGCCGGGCGACGGTGCAGGACCTGGAGGCGTATGCGACAGCGCACGGCGGATCACCGGATGCTCCGGGCACACGGTCCGCGTACGCCGCCGAACTCGCGCGTACTGGACGGGCCGAGGCCTGGCCGCCCCCTCGCAACGGTCCCTGCTGGTGCGACTCGGGGCGGAAGTACAAGAAGTGCTGCGGCAACCCGGCCGTCGCCTGAGGAGGCACCCCTCACACTGCGTGATCGCATACGACCAGCGAACGCTCGACGCGGCTCGCGGCTCGCCGTTCGTGGTTCGCGGGGGCGGATCGCGAGCCCACACCCCGGTACGGCCGACCGACCCACGGGTGCGGACTGTAGGGATCCGACAGCGGGCAGGGTGAGCCACTGTCGGTGCCGGAATGTCCCGGGACCGGACGGGACCGATAGGTTTTCGAGGAAGCCACCTGTCCCGGAGAGGGTCCGCACGGGGTCTGCCACGGGTTCCGCAGGGGGTTCCAGACCGCTATCGAAAGGGTGATCCGTTGAGCCGCTCGGTTCTCGTCACCGGAGGAAACCGGGGCATCGGCCTCGCCATCGCCCGCGCTTTCGCCGACGCGGGCGACAAGGTCGCGATCACATACCGCTCGGGTGAGCCGCCGTCCGCCCTCACCGACCTGGGTGTCCTGGCCGTCAAGTGCGACATCACCGACACCGAACAGGTGGAGCAGGCCTACAAGGAGATCGAGGACGCGCACGGCCCGGTCGAGGTCCTGGTCGCCAACGCCGGCGTCACCAAGGACCAGCTCCTGATGCGCATGTCCGAGGAGGATTTCACGTCCGTCCTGGACACCAACCTCACCGGCACCTTCCGCGTCGTCAAGCGCGCCAACCGCGCCATGCTGCGCGCCAAGAAGGGCCGCGTCGTCCTCATCTCGTCGGTCGTGGGGCTCCTCGGCTCGGCGGGACAGGCGAACTACGCCGCGTCCAAGGCCGCCCTGGTCGGCTTCGCCCGTTCGCTCGCCCGCGAGCTGGGCTCCCGCAACATCACCTTCAACGTCGTCGCGCCCGGTTTCGTCGACACCGACATGACCAAGGTGCTCACCGACGAGCAGCGCTCGAGCATCGTGTCGCAGGTGCCGCTCGGCCGGTACGCGCAGCCGGAGGAGATCGCCGCGACGGTGCGGTTCCTCGCCTCGGACGACGCCTCGTACATCACTGGAGCCGTCATCCCGGTTGACGGCGGATTGGGCATGGGTCACTGATCGCCATGAGCGGAATTCTCGAGGGAAAGCGCGTCCTGATCACCGGAGTGCTGATGGAGTCGTCCATCGCCTTCCACACCGCGAAGCTGGCCCAGGAGCAGGGCGCCGAGATCATCCTGACCGCGTTCCCGCGGCCCACGCTGACCGAGCGCATCGCCAAGAAGCTCCCCAAGCCGACCAAGGTCATCGAGCTGGACGTCACCAACGACGAGCACCTGGCGCGCCTCGCCGACATCGTCGGTGAGGAGCTCGGCGGCCTCGACGGTGTCGTCCACTCCATCGGCTTCGCCCCGCAGGACGCGCTCGGCGGCAACTTCCTCAACACCCCGTTCGAGTCCGTCGCCACCGCCATGCACGTCTCGGCGTACTCCCTGAAGTCGCTGACCATGGCCTGCCTGCCGCTGCTGCAGAACGGCGGCTCGGTCGTCGGCCTCACCTTCGACGCCCAGTACGCCTGGCCGCAGTACGACTGGATGGGCCCGGCCAAGGCCGCACTGGAGGCCACCAACCGCTACATGGCGCGCGACCTGGGCAAGCAGAACATCCGCTGCAACCTCATCTCCGCCGGCCCCATCGGCTCCATGGCCGCCAAGTCCATCCCGGGCTTCGGCGAACTGGCCGCCGTGTGGGACAGCCGCTCCCCGCTGGAGTGGGACCTCAAGGACCCGGAGCCGGCCGGCCGCGGTGTCGTCGCCCTGCTGAGCGACTGGTTCCCGAAGACGACGGGCGAGATCATCCACGTGGACGGCGGTCTGCACGCGATCGGTGCCTGATCGTTCCCTCGGAGCTCTCCCTCCTCGGACGGCGCCCCGTTCCCACGATCACGGGAACGGGGCGTCGCCCGTTCATGGGGACGGGGCGTCACCCGTTCGGCCTTCCTGACCGGGCGCCCGGGGCCCGGTGGCGCGCACGCTTGGAGCAACCGCCCCGCCGCGCAGCCGTACGGCTCAGGAGGTCCCTCTTGTGCGTCCGTCCCGCCGCATGGCCCCCGTGATAGCAGCGATAACCCTGCTGATGGCACTGCCCTACGACGCCGCCTCCCAGACGCTCGCCGAGGACAGGCCGGAGCCCTTCGGTTCGACCTGCCGCACCAGGATCACCGGCTCGGAGGCCGTCGCGTACTGCCACAACCCCTATGTGCCGGTCGATCGAGTGCGGCTGCACATCGAGTGCGACCGCTGGTGGGACATCGACAGCGACAGCCCTCCGCAAGAGGCCTTTCCGGCGATGACCGTACGGCTGACCGGACGCTGCTGGAAGGAGATCCGGTCGGTGTGGGTCAGCCACGAGCGCTAGACCCGGTGTGGGTCAGCCACGAACGCTCGATTGTCGGTGTGGGTCAGCCACGAGCGCTGACGCCCGCCCCCGGCTCCCGCCGTCCGGTACGGCACTGCATCGGATAGCTCGCGGCCTCCACTGCCGCCGCCTGCGCGTCTCCCGCCCGGATGGCGTCCACCACCCGGCCGTGGTCCAGATAGGACTCCGGCGTCAGCTCCTCGCCCACGTCACCGCGGAGCCAGTCGCGCAGCACCTCGCCCAGGTCCGCGTACAGCGCCGTCATCACGTCGTTGCGGGAGGCTGCCACCACCGCCATGTGGAAACTGGCGTCGGCCGTCACGAACACCTCCGCGTCGCCCGACTCCCAGGCCTCCTCGCGCCGCACCAGCAACGCGTCCAACTGCTTCAGATCACGCTCGGTGCGCCGCTCGGCGGCCAGCTTGGCGGCACCGGACTCCAGCGTGGAGCGCAGTTCGGCGATGTGGCGCGGGTCGGTCTCCGCGAACCGCCGGTGCATCACTCCGGCCAGTTCGCTGGTCGCCACGACGTAGGTGCCCGAGCCCTGCCGGATGTCCAGCAGACCGTTGTGGGCGAGGGCACGCACCGCCTCACGGACCGTGTTGCGGGCGACACCCAGTTCCGCGACCAGTTCGGGCTCGGTCGGAATGCGCGAGCCGACCGGCCACTCACCGGAGGTGATCTGGTTCCGCAGCGCTGCGATGACCTGCTCGGACAGCGCCGACCGGCGCGGGTGGCTCAACGGCATCGGGATCCCAGGTGCTGAGAGGGCTTTGAGACCTTGGAAGGTCCATTCATCCCATGATTCTATGATGCGGCTCATGCTTTCGAGGAACGCGGGAACCGGGACGACGGTGTCCACAACGATGCGCAACACCACCGACGAACTTGAAACAAAGTCCACGCGCGCGTGGACGAGACGTCTGATACCGGTCGCGATCGTGCTCGCCGCGCTCAATCTGCGCCCGGCGATCACCAGCTTCGGCTCCCTCCTCGAGGAGGTGCGCGACGCGCTCGGCATGAGCGGCAGCGTCGCCGGCCTGCTCACCTCCATGCCACCGCTGTGTTTCGCCGTCTTCGGTGTCATGGCCCCCAGGCTGTCCCGTCGCTTCGGGCCCGGCACGGTGGTGTGCGCGGGCATGGTGGCGATCGCCGCGGGCCTGCTGATCCGTCCCTTCGCCGGGAACACGGCGGCCTTCCTGGCTGCGAGCGCGCTCGCCCTCATGGGGATCGCGGTCAGCAACGTCCTGATGCCGGTCATCGTCAAGCGCTGGTTCCCCGACCGCATCGGACCCATGACCGGTCTGTACTCGATGGCGGTGGCCCTCGGCACCGCGGCCGCGGCGGCGGTCACCGTGCCCCTGACGGGGGCCCTGGGCGGCAGCTGGCAATCCGGACTCGCCGCATGGGCGTCGCTCGCGGCCGTGGCGGGGATGGCGTGGCTGCCCCTGGTACGGGACCACGGAGCGGCCCCGGGCGTACGGCCGGTCCCCGAGGACGAGCGCCCCGGGGCAGACGGCGGGGCAGACGAGGGGGCAGACGACGGGGGATCGGCGCCCGTAGCAGGATCTGCGCGCGCGGGCGGAGCGGCTCCCCGGAGCGGGTCGGGACGTGCGGATGGAGCGGCGCTCGGGAACCGGGCGGGGCGTGCGGATGGAGCGGCGCTCGGGAACCGGGCGGCGCGCGCGGGCGGGTCGGCGCGCGCGGGTGAAGCGGTTCGCGTGCGCGGGTCGGGGCGCGCGGTCCAGGGTGGGCCGGGGCGTCCCGGCCGCAGGGGCGGCGTGCCCGGGCAGCGAGGCCGGGGCGGTGCGCCCCCGCATCCCCGTCCCGAGCCCGGTGGGGTGTCCCCTCACCCCTGGCCGGACGGCGGCCGACTGCGCATGACCCGCAGTCGCACCGCCTGGGCGCTCGCCCTGTTCTTCGGGCTCCAGGCCACCGGCGCGTACATCACCATGGGCTGGATGGCGCAGATCTTCCGGGACGCGGGCGTGCCCGCGAGCACGGCCGGGCTGCTGCTGGCCGTCACCATGGTGATGGGCGTGCCGCTCTCCTTCGTCATCCCGCGCCTGGCCACCCGCCTGCCGCACCAGGGCCCGATCGTGGTGGCCCTCGGCCTCTGCGGGCTCGCGGGCTACGCGGGCCTCCACTTCGCCCCGGCGGCCGGCGCCTGGGCCTGGGCGCTGCTCATCGGCGTGGCCAACTGTTCGTTCCCGCTCGCTCTCACGATGGTCGGCATGCGGGCCAGGACAGGCGCCGGCGTCGCCCAGCTCTCCGCGTTCGCCCAGAGCACCGGCTATCTGATCTCGATCCCCGGCCCGCTCCTGGTGGGCGTGCTCTACCAGCACAGCGACGGCTGGGGCCTGCCCCTCGCGCTGATGTCGGCCCTGCTGATCCCGCAGATGGCGGTGGGCGTCCTGGCGGGCCGCAACCGAACGATCGAAGACGAGGCAGCCGCAGTATGACCTCCCCGGCGGCACGGGGACCCGGGCGAAGCGCACCGGGCCGCGGGTGGGAGACTCCTCCTATGCCCGTGCTCGACCCGAACCCCCAGAACGGCCAGAAGAAGATGCTGCTCGTCTTCGGCGCCTTCTTCGCCATCTTCGTGATCATCGGGATCATCGCGTCAATCGCCGCGCCCTGATCCCGACCGCGGTGCCCTGATCCCGACGGCTTCACGCTGATCCGGGTCCGCGTCGTGCGGATCCGGGTCGGCTTCGTGCTGATCAGGCCCGCTTCCTGCTGACCCGGGTCCGCCGCGCCCTGCTCCCGGTCCGTCGCGCGCCGACCCGGGATGGTTGAGCCGTCATCCCGTTCCGCCGCGCACTGCCCTCGGTCCGCCGCGTGCGCTGATCCCGGCCACCCCACACCCCGCCTCGCCGCGTACCCCGAGTCGGCCCGGCCCTCAGGGGAGCCGGCCACCGGGCGCATGGTGGGGCTGGCACCACCATCCCCTAGGGGGTGAGTGTCAGGGTCAAGTGGGTGGATCACCGGATGGGTTGAGGGCCCACGAGCCCGTAGCTTCTGAGTGTGGCCGCGAAGAGCGCCACAACGCGAAGACCCACGGCACCCTCCGGGGACCCACAGATCCACAGATCCACAGATCCACAGATCCTGGCAGTCCCACAGACCCACAGATCCCGCAGACCCACGAACCCGCAGAACCCACGAACCCACGGAGGCGGCATGTCGGCCCGTACGCGCACCCGGCCCAACCCGGCCCGCCCGGGCGGCGTCGAGATCCGGTTGCCCTGGTGGGGCTTCGCCCTGCCCACCGTCGCCTTCGTGGCCCTGCTGCTGGTGATACTGAACCCGGCCGACGCACAGGCGGCCGGCAGTGACCCCGTGATCAGCCAGCTCGTGGAGCGCATCCAGCAGTCGGTGCAGCACACCGCCCCTTGACCGGCGTCCTCAGGCACCTGTCAACCGAGCCGGGAGAGCATGCCAACTCCCTGCGCCCCATGGCGCGTTTCATGCGAAGCTGGGACCCATGAGCGTCGCAGAACCCCGCAGGATTGTCCTTTTCCGGCATGCCAAGGCCGACTGGCCCCAGGTGCCCGACCACGAGCGACCGCTCGCGGATCGGGGCCGCAAGGACGCCGCCGTCGCCGGACGCAAGCTCGCCGACACAGGTATCCCCTTCGACCTGGCCCTCTGCTCCACCGCTAACCGGACCCGCGAGACCTGGAAACTCGCCGTACAGGAGTTCCCGCAGCGGCCGAAGACGGTCTACGAGGAGAGGATCTACGAGGCGTCGCCCGGCGAGCTGATCACCGTGCTGAACGAGATCCCGGACGACGTGCAGAACGTCATCCTGATCGGCCACAACCCCGGCGTCCAAGGCCTGGCCGAGGTGCTGTCGGGGGACGCCGACGCCGACGCCCGGAACCGGATGAACCGCCGGGGCTTTCCCGCCGCCGCGTTCTCGCTGCTCTCCTTCAACGGCATCTGGAAGTCGCTGGAGCCGGGCGCGGCGACCCTGACCGACTACTGGGCCCCCTCGGAGTAGACCGGAGCAGACCTTCGTCGCACGCACCGAGGTCCCGGCGCCGCACCAGGCACCGGGACCTCGTCGTACCGGGACGCCTCAGACGGTGGCGTCGGCGTCCGCTCCGCCGAGCGGCTGTTCCTGCGTGTCCGGCCCGAGGAGTTCCCGCTCCGGGGCGTCCGGCGAGAGGAGGTCCCGCGCGTCCGGCCCGAGGGGCTCGTGCATGTCCGCCGCCTCGACCTCCTCGCGCGTGACCCCCAGCAGATAGAGCACGGTGTCCAGGAAGGGCACGTTCACCGCGGTGTGCGCCGCCTCGCGCACCACCGGCTTGGCGTTGAAGGCCACTCCGAGACCCGCCGCGTTGAGCATGTCCAGGTCATTGGCGCCGTCGCCGATCGCGACGGTCTGGGACAGCGGCACCCCGGCCTCCGCGGCGAATCTGCGCAGCAGCCGCGCCTTGCCCTCCCGGTCCACGATCTCGCCGGTGACCCGGCCGGTGAGCTTCCCGTCGACGATCTCCAGCGTGTTGGCCTGCGCGAAGTCCAGTCCCAGCCGCTCCTTGAGGTCATCCGTGACCTGGGTGAACCCACCGGAGACGACCCCCACTTGATAGCCGAGGCGCTTCAGCGTGCGGATCAGCGTGCGCGCGCCCGGAGTCAGCCGGACCTCGCTGCGCACCTTGTCCACCACCGAGGCGTCGAGCCCCTCGAGCAGCGCCACGCGCGCGTGCAGCGACTGCTCGAAGTCCAGTTCCCCGCGCATCGCCGCCGCGGTCACCTCGGCCACCTGCTCCTCTGCGCCGGCGTGCGCGGCGAAGAGCTCGATCACCTCGTCCTGGATGAGTGTGGAGTCGACATCCATGACGATCAGGCGCTGGGCCCGCCGCTGCAGCCCGGCCGCGACGACGGCGACGTCCACGTCGAGGAAGGAGGCCTCGGTCACCAGCGCCGTGCGCAGCTTCTCCGTCTCCGTGCCGGAGACCGCGAACTCGACCGCGGTGACCGGGTACTTGGCGAGCCGGAAGATACGGTCGATGTTGCCGCCGGTCCCGGTGATGGTCGCGGCGATCGCGGCGGTGGACTCGGCGGTCAGCGGATGCCCGAGGACGGTGACCAGGGAGCGCCCGTGGCCACGCGGGCGGTTGTCGCCGATGCCCGAGATGATCTCGGCCTGCATCTTGATGGACTCCGCCCAGCTGTGCACGGTCGCCCGAAGATCGCCGTCGAGCTCCGGCCCCGGCGCGGTGACCAGGGCGCACAGGACCATGCGGCCCCGCGTGACGACCTGCTCGATGTCGATCACGTCGACGGAGTAGGCAGCCAAGGTGTCGAAGAGTCCGGCCGTGATGCCGGGCCGGTCCTTGCCGAAGATCTTGACAAGGAGAGTGGGGGCGTCAGAGGTCTGGGGAGCGCTCATGATGTATCCACGGTAACCGGCACGAAGTACCCGCCACCTTCGAGGTCCGCCCAGCGGACAGCGAACACTGGGCGACGGTCCGGTAACGGCTGCGTGGCGCAACCGCCCGGTAGCTGTGTGTGCGCCAGGAGAGCCCTGTGTGAGCCAGGCACGGCCGGCCGCTCAGCCCCGCCCCCGCCGGGTCCCGGGCGGCGGTGGTTCGTCCTCCGGCGATGGCGATGGCGGTGGCGGTGGCGGCTGCCGGTCCGGCCGGGAGCGTGGCGGCCGGGACGGCGCACCGGGCTGAGGCGGGGCGGGACCGGCCGCCGTGGGCAGCCCTTCGTCCGGCAGCCGCAGATACGGGTTCGTCTCCTCGCGCGGCGGCCGGTAGGGAGCACGCAGGTGATAGGGACCGGCCGGACCGCCGGTGCCGGAAGCGGGGGCGTGCGGGTCCTGGGGCGCCTGTGGACCGGCACCAGGCGAAGGCGAAGGCGAGGGTGAAGGTGACGGGGCAGAGGGAGAGCGAGGCGGAGGGGGAGGGGGAGGCGGCTGCGGGGACGGGGCCAAGGGCGGAGGCGGGGATTCGGACCGGGACGTGGACCGCGGCGGAGCGTATGACCCGGCGTACGGCTCCGCCTGCCGCCCGTAGGACGCCACCGCCCCACTCCGCTCGTACCGCGGCCCGGGAGCCTTCCCGTACGGCAGCCCCTTACCGAGTGCCAGTGGCGCGGCCCGCCGTCCCGCGGCCCCGGCGGCGCAGGCGAGCAGTGCCCCGGCCGCCCCCGCCCCCGCGCCCCACACGGCGCCCAGCAGCAGCGCCATCGCCAGTCGCCCGTGCAGTTCCATCCCCGCCCCGAAGGCATCCACTCCCAGCACGGACAACGAGGCGTCGACGGACACGTCCGTCAGATAAGCGAGCAGAGGCAGCCCCAGGGCCGTCACGATCCCCAGCCACAGCGCACACCGCCCGGCGAAGGCGAGCGTCCCACCGCGACGCGCGGCGGAGCCGCCCTCGTACGCGACCACCTCCGGACGGGGCGTGCGAACCCCGACCAACACCCCCGCAAGCAGCATCATCAGGGCCGAGGCGACGCCCAGCAGCCATACCCGGCCGTCGAGTTCGGCCAGGCGCCCCAGCGTGACCGTCTGGTCGGTGCCGACCCGCAGCAGGTCGTCGAGCGGGTCGGGCAGGACCTTGAGGAGTTCGCCGGTGGCCTTGCCGTCCCACGGGACGAAGAGGCCGACGGGGATCCCGAGCCAGACCCCGTTGGGCGCGCCGAGCAGCGCCGCGCCCGTGACCAGCTTGGGGTTGTCGTCCCCCACCGCCGCGTACGCCGCCGCCGCGAACCCCGCCGCGACCGCCACCAGCAGCACCGAGACCAGCGCGGACACGGCCGGCCGCACCACCCGGTGCAACGCCTCCCACCCCCGCGGCAGCGGTGTGCGGCGGGAGGCCAGCAGCGCGACGACGAGAACGCACAGCACCCACGCCGCACCGCCCAGCAGCGTGGGCACGGTGTCGACGGTGAAGCCGACCGACGCCTTGGCGTCGATGAGCCCGCCGATGTTGTCCGGGAGCAGCCCGCCGAGATCACCGAGACCGTCCGGCAGGCTGTCGCCGATGCCGCCGGGCAGAGAGTCGGCCGCGTCGTCGAGGCCCAGCTGCGAGCCGTCGAAGGTGATGACGTCGTGCCCGGCCCAGGCCAGCCCGCCCAGCGTCGCCACGAAGACGACGAGCACCGCGCCCGCCCGCGCGGCGAGTTCGGCCGGCGCGATGACGGCCCCCGCGGTGCGCAACGAGCGCAGGAAGAACCAGGACAGCAGCAGCGCCCCGACGAGGCTCACCCCGAGTGGCGTGATCTCGATGGCGGTGGACGCCTCCGCACCCGTCAGCCCGAAGGCCGACACATCACCGGACGGCGTGACCGAACCACCCGCCCCAAGGGCCACCACAGCAGCGGTCATCGGCCCCAACGAGCCCGCCCTGTCCGCCTCCAGCAACCGCAGACCGAGAGCGGCGACCCCCGTCATGCCGATCAATGCCCAGCTCACCGACGCGATCGCGCCCAGCAGCACATCGCCCCACGGCACACTCCCACCGTGCTCCGCGGTCCCGTCGCTCTCCATGACGCCCCCGATCCGCGTAGCGGCGTCTGCACGCCGCGTGTCCCCCTCGCGTGGGACTACCACTCTCCGGTCCGGTCACAACCCCGTCAACGGGGCCGCACGGCAGGCACGAGCGGGTCTTCACAAGGCCCGGCTTTCGGTCAGGGAGCTGGGCCTGAAATAGTTCCCCACGATGTTCGACATCCCTAGACTCCCTGTGATGGGGGTAACTCGGGGGACAACTCAGTGGGGCATGGAGTGCCGGAACTCGTACTGGAATCGAATGGACGAACCTGGACGCTCGATGCGTCCAAGACCTACACCCTCGGACGTGATCCGCAGGGCGATCTCGTGTTCGACGACGCCAGAGTCTCGTGGCGTCACGCCACGATCAGCTGGAGCGGCCGTAGTTGGGTCATCGAGGATCACGGCAGCACCAACGGCACATTCGTGCAGGGGCACCGGGTTCACCACATGGAGATCGGCCCCGGCTCGCATGTCTACCTCGGCAACGCGAACGACGGTCCACGGCTGAACGTCTCCGGTTCCGGCGCGGCGGTCGGCACACCGCAGCAGGCGCAGCCCCGGCAGGAGGCACAGCCCCGCCGGCAGCCGTACGCGGCCCAGGGCGCCGGTCCCGGCTGGGCCCAGCAGGCACCCGCGCAGCAGCAGGCACCGCAACAGGCCGCGCAGCAGGCGCCGCAGCAGGGCGCACGGCAGGTTCCGCAACAGGCCGCGCAGCACGAGTGGCCGGAGCCGCCGGAGCCGCATGAGCCGCGGCAGTCGCAGCAGCCGAAGGTTCCGCAGCAGAGCGCTCCCGGTGGTGGCGCGGGGGCGCCGCCGGTCTACGGCGACCGCAGCCCCACGACGTTCCACCGGCTGGACCTCGGCCGGGTGATGCGCATCGGCCGTGCCCTGGAGAACGACCTGGTCGTCTCCGACCTGCAGGTCTCCCGCCACCACGCCGAGTTCCGCGCCACGCCCGACGGCCGCTTCGAGATCCGTGACCTCGGCTCCCACAACGGCACCTACCTCAACGGCATGGCGATCGCCAAGGGCGGCTCCGCCCTGCTCGGCACGGCCGACATCGTGGGTGTCGGCCACTCCACGTTCCGGCTGGTCGGCGACCGCCTCGAGGAGTTCGTCGACACCGGTGAAGTCTCCTTCTCCGCACGCCACTTGACGGTCACCGTCGACGGCGGCAAGCAGATCCTGAAGGACGTCTCCTTCGGTGTCCCGGAGAAGTCGCTGATCGCGGTCATCGGCCCGTCCGGCTCTGGAAAGTCCACGCTGCTCAAGGCCCTCACCGGCTACCGCCCCGCCAACCAGGGCGACGTCCTGTACGACAACCGCAACCTCTACAAGCAGTTCGCCGAACTGCGCCAGCGCATCGGTCTGGTTCCGCAGGACGACATCCTGCACAAGGAGCTGACCGTCAAGAAGGCGCTCAAGTACGCGGCGAAGCTCCGCTTCCCCGCCGACACCAGCGAACACGAACGCTCGGAGCGCATCGACGAGGTGCTGCGCGAGCTGAAGCTGGACATCCACAAGAACAAGAAGGTCACCTCCCTCTCCGGCGGCCAGCGCAAGCGTGTCTCGGTGGCCCTGGAGCTGCTCACCAAGCCGTCGCTGATCTTCCTCGACGAGCCCACCTCCGGACTCGACCCGGGCATGGACCGCGATGTCATGCAGCTGCTGCGGGGCCTCGCCGACGACGGCCGCACGGTCCTGGTGGTCACCCACTCGGTGGCCGAACTGGCACTCTGCGACAAACTTCTGGTCATGGCGCCCGGCGGGGCGGTGGCGTACTTCGGCCCGCCCGAGGAGGCCCTGAACTTCTTCGGCTACGACACCTGGGCCGATGTGTTCTCCGCCTTCGAGAACTACCGCGACTACGACTGGGCGGGGCGCTGGAAGGGATCCCAGCACTACCAGATGTACGCCGCGGACATCGACGCGGTGGCACCGCAGTCGGCGCAGATGCCCTCCGCCAAGGCGATGAAGCCGAAGAAGCCGCAACGCTGGGGCTCGCAGCTGATCACCCTGACCCGCCGCTACGTCTCGGTGATCGCCTCCGACAAGGGCTTCCTCGCCCTGATGGTGATCCTGCCGGCGGTGCTCGGCGTGGTCAGTCTGCTCATCGACCCCGACAAGGGCCTGCTCCCGAACGTCAACCCGAAGTCCGGCAAGATCATCCCGAACGGCACGGCCACCACGGTGCTGCTGATCCTCGCGGTCGGCGCCTGCTTCGCGGGTGCCGCCAACTCGGTCCGCGAGCTGATCAAGGAGCGGGTGATCTACGAACGGGAGCGCGCGACCGGCCTGTCGCGCTCCGCGTATCTGATGTCCAAGGTGATCGTCCTCGGTGCCATCACCGTGCTGCAGGGCTTGATGGTCGGTGCCATCGGCTTCTACAGCCGCGAGATCCCCGAGGAAGGACTGATCCTCAAGAATCAGGTGCTGCTGGAGCTGTCCATCCCGATCATGGCGCTCGGCTTCACCTCGATGATGTTCGGCCTGATCATCTCCGCGCTGGTGAAGACCGCCGAGAAGACCATGCCGCTGCTGGTGATGTTCGCGATCATCCAGGTCGTCTTCACCGGCTGTCTGTTCATCCTGAACGGCACCGTCGGCGTCAACGAGTTCTCCTACCTGATGCCGTCGCGCTGGGCGGTGGCAGCGGCCGGGGCCACGCTGGACTTCAACAAGATCAGCCCGAATCCGGACGACCCGACCAACACCGACCCGCTGTGGGAACACACGGTCACGGCCTGGAGCATGGACATGGCGGCGCTGCTCGCCCTCGGCGTCCTCTGCGGCTTCCTCGTCTCCCGCTTCCTGCGGCGACACGAGCCCGAGGTCATGCGCAAGTAGCGCAAGTCGACGCACCGGTCGGCGTGCAGGACGAAGGGCGGCACCTCACCCGGGGTGCCGCCCTTCGCCGTACGTACCGAGGCCCAGAGGTCCCCGGGGGCCTCAGTACGGGCCGTTGACGTTGTCGATCGAACCGTAGCGGTCGGCCGCGTAGTTGGCGGCGGCGGTGATGTTGGCTACCGGGTCGTAGATGTCCCAGGAGGTGCCGGGGACGTGGTAGGCCTGGAACGTCGGCGGGATGACCTGCAGCAGGCCCTTCGACGGGACGCCGTTGATGGCGTTGATGTCCCAGTTGTTGATGGCCTTCGGGTTGCCCGAGGACTCCCGCATGATGTTCTTGTGGAGCCCGTGGTAGCTGCCCGGGATGCCGTTCTTCTTCATCACGTCGAGCGACTCACGGATCCAGCCGTCGAGGTTGTTCGGGTAGGTCTTCGCGGCGACCTGCTTCATCGCGGGGCGTGCGGCGGCCCGGCTCGCGGCGGCCTTCTTCTTGCGCTCCTCCTCGGCCTTCTTCTGGGCCGCACGCTTCTTCGCCGCGGCCTTCTCGGCCGCCTCCTTCTTCGCGGCAGCCTCGGCCTTCTCCTTGGCGTCGGCCTTCTCCTTCGCCTCGGCGGACTGCTGCTTCGCCTCGGCGGCCCGGGCCTTCAGCTCGGCGCCGGCCAGCTGGTCGGTGACGCCGGCCCGCACCTCCTTGACCGGCCGGTCACTGAAGGCCGCCGCGGAGACCGCGGTCTCGTCCGTGGTCGTCTGGGCGTCGGAGGGCATCAGCGAGAAGGTGAGGGAGGCGGCACCGAGAGCGGCGACACCGGCAATGCCCAGCCTCTGCTTGTGCTTGGTGGTGAGGTTGCGCTTGACGGTGATGTTGGGGCGAATGCGGCGAAAAATGTCGTTGTGCAGGGGCATGGGTGAAGGACCTCTTCGAATAGCTCGGAGGTCGCTCTCGCATCGGGTGGGGACAGGGTGTTTCCGACACAAACGCCGCGGGTAAGCAACCGCGGCGCCGAGCGACGGGAGCCATTCTTAGCGGCCGCAAAATTCTGTGGCAAAGGTGTGACGTACGACCTCGCTTAGTGGACAGCGGACCGGCAAAACGGGACAGATCGGCACGTCTGCCCCGCTCACCGGCGAGCTACAACCTCCTACACGCCTTCGTACGTGACGTAGCTCCTATGTGCGGCCTCACATCGGACCGGCCTCGATCTCACCATTAGTTGCTTGAGCAATGCTCTGTGTGAGGGGATCCCCGCCCGGCAGCAGGAGGTGCGCATCGCCGAACTCGTGCCACAGGTATCGCCCGGCCAGCGCCTCCTCGTAGCCCCGCTCCAGCGCCTCCCGGCCCGCGATCGCCTCCAGCATCAGCAGGTGCGAGGCCTCCGGCTCGTGCAGCCCGGTCAGCAGCCCGTCGACGACCCGCACCCCGTGCTGCGGCGTCACCACCAGGTCGGTCCAGCCCTCCCGGGCCCGCACCACCCCGTCCGGGCCCACCGCCGACTCCACGGCGCGCACCGCCGTCGTCCCCACCGCCACGACCCTGCCGTCCCCCGCCTTCACCGCGTTGATCAGCCGCGCCGACGCCTCCGGCACCGCGAAACGCTCCTGATACGGCGGCTCGTGCGCCTCCGTCGACGCCACCCCCGTATGCAGGGTGACCGGCGCGAACTGCACCCCCCGGCTCACCAGCTCCGCCACCAGCCGCGCCGTGAACGGCCGCGCCGCGCTCGGCATCTCCGCACTGCCGGCACCGTCGGACGACGGCAGCGCGAACACCGTCTGGTAGGCCGACAGCGGCTGGTCCCGGGCCGTGTACGAGTACCGGATCGGCCGCCCGTGGCGCCGCAGCAGTCCCAGCACCTCCGCCCCCGTCACCCGCCCCCACCACAACCGCGCGTTCCCCGCCGCGAGCGGCGCCTCCAGCACCAGCCGCGCACCGCCCCGCAGCACCACCTCCACGCCCTCGGCGCCCGCACGCGCGCGTGTGGTGCCCCGACCATCGGGATCCCGCAGCTCGACGGCCCAGCGCCCGTCTTCGCCCGGCGAGGAGAAATGCACCACCACGCGCGCGTGCCCCCATCGCCCGTCCACCGCGGCGGCCAGCGTGGGGGAGGTGTTGACGACCAGCAGATCCCCGGCTTTCAGCAGCCCGGGCAGATCCCGGAACGTGTGATGCGTCACCTCGGTCCCGCGCGACACCATCAGCCGCACCGCGTCCCGGTCCAGCCCGGGCCCGCGCTGCTCGGCCGGGACCCGCGCCAGCAGTTCCTCCGGCACCTTCCCCCACTTCCGGCCGCGCTCGAACGGATGGAGTCCCATCGCGACGGTCATCGCCCCTCCAGCAGGGAGGGCGCCCCGTACCGGCCGCTCGCCGGCCGCTCGTCGATCAGCCGCAGGAAGGCCGGCACCACATCCTCGGGCGCGGGCCGCGGATCGGGATCGTCCGGCACGGCCGCCGCGTACAGATCCGTGGCCATGTCCCCGGGGTCGACCGCGTACACCCGCAATTCCGGCTCCTCCTCCCCGAGCACCGCCGACAGGTGGTCCAGCGCCGCCTTGGACGCCCCGTAGCCGCCCCACGTCTCGTACGCCTCGGCCGCAGCGTCCGAACTGACGTCGATCACGGTGCCCGCCGCGGACTCGCGCAGCAGCGGCAGCGCCTCCTGGACCAGCCCCAGCGGCGCGACGACGTTCACCTCCAGGGCCCGCCGCAGCCCCTGAAGAGGCAGCGCCTCCAGCCGCACCAGCGGCTCGGCGCCCAGCGCGCTCGCGTTGTTCACCACCAGATCGACCCCGCCCAGCCGCCGCGCCGCGGCCACCAGTTCCGCACGGTGCCCGGCATCCGTGACATCCCCCGGCAGGCCCTCAACGCGCGTGCCGTACGCCGACAGCGCCCCCGCCGCCTCCTTCAGCGCCGTGGGGGTCCTGGCGTCCAGCACCAGGTCCCACCCCCGTTCCGCCAGGGCCGCGCCGAGCGCCCGCCCCAGCCCCTTCGAAGCCCCCGTGATGATCGCTACGGACATGACAACCGTCCCCTCTTCGTCAGCACTGACCTCACGCTAGGAATCCGCCCGCGTCGCCCGCCTCGTACGCGGGCCGCAACGGACCAGGGCACTTCGCCCTAGGACCACGGACCCAGTCCACGGCGGCCACCGGTCCGATACGCGCTGTCACACCCGCCGGGTACGTTGAGGTCATGAGCCAAGGACCCCGGTCCGGCCTCGCCGCGGTGAGCTCCGCGCTGCTGGCCATGAGCCGACACCTCGAGGTGCGCGACGTCCTCAAGACGATCGTCGCCTCGGCCCGCGAGCTGCTCGACGCCGAGTACGCCGCGCTCGGCGTCCCCGACGACCACGGCGGCTTCGCCCAGTTCGTGGTCGACGGCGTCAGCGACGCCCAGTGGAAGGCCATCGGTCCGCTCCCGCGCCAGCACGGCATCCTCGCCGCGATGCTCCACGAGGCGAAGCCCGAGCGGCTCGCCGACGTCCGCACGGACCCCCGCTTCGAGGGCTGGCCCAGCGCCCACCCCGAGATGTCCGACTTCCTGGGGATGCCCATCCGCGACGGCGACGAGGTCATCGGCGCGCTCTACCTGGCCAACAAGAAGTGCCACAAGCCGGCGGGCAGCTGCGGCTTCACCGAGGACGACGAGGACCTCCTCGCGATCCTCGCCCAGCACGCCGCGATCGCCCTCACCAACGCCCGCCTCTACGAACGCAGCCGCGAGCTGACGATCGCCGAGGAGCGCTCCCGACTCGCCCACGAACTGCACGACGCGGTCAGCCAGAAGCTCTTCTCGCTCCGCCTGACCGCCCAGGCCGCGGCGGCCCTCGTCGACCGCGACCCGTCACGCGCCAAGGGCGAACTGCAGCAGGTGGCGGCGCTCGCCGCCGAGGCCGCCGACGAACTCCGCGCGGCCGTCGTCGAACTGCGCCCCGCGGCCCTCGACGAGGACGGCCTGATCGCGACGCTGCG
The DNA here is from genome assembly GCF_004023625.1 of Streptomyces cavernae. Lineage (GTDB taxonomy): Bacteria > Actinomycetota > Actinomycetes > Streptomycetales > Streptomycetaceae > Streptomyces > Streptomyces cavernae. The sequence continues at coordinate 363,264 of NZ_RPDJ01000007.1, forward strand.
CACCCAGATCCAGGTCCTCGACCGCGCCCACAGCGCGCGCGTGACCTTCACCAGCAACGGGGTACGGGCCCTGCCGGCCGCCCAGGAGGAAGCACTCCTGCGTGTCGCCCAGGAAGCCCTGCACAACGCGCTCCGGCACGCCGGGGCGGAGTCGGTCGAGGTCACCCTCGACCGCCGGGGCCCCGCCGCCGTCCTGCGCGTGACGGACGACGGAGCCGGCTTCGAACCCACGGCGATACGCCGCGCGGGACGCCACCTCGGCCTGGTCTCCATGCGGGACCGCGCGAGCGGGGTCGGTGGAAGGCTGACCGTGGAGTCGGCACCCGGCAAGGGAACGACGATCGAGATGGAGGTCCCCGGTGGCTGACGCGATCAAGGTGCTGCTCGTCGACGACCACCAGGTGGTCCGCCGCGGCCTGCGCACCTTCCTGGAAGTACAGGACGACATCGAGGTGGTCGGAGAGGCGGCGGACGGCGCCGAGGGGGTCACCCGCGCCGAGGACCTGCACCCCGACGTGATCCTCATGGACGTCAAGATGCCGGGAACGGACGGCATCGAGGCCCTCCGCAAGCTCCGCGCGCTCGACAACCCCGCGCGCGTGCTCATCGTCACAAGTTTCACCGAACAGCGCACGGTCGTCCCGGCCCTGCGCGCCGGTGCCGCCGGATACGTCTACAAGGACGTGGACCCCGACGCGCTGGCCGGTGCCATCCGCTCGGTGCACGCGGGCCACATCCTGCTCCAGCCGGAGGTGGCCGAGGTGCTCCTCTCCCAGGAGGAGACGAACGCCACCCAAGGCAGAGGAGGTTCACTCACCGAACGAGAACGCGAGGTGCTGGGCCTCATCGCCGACGGCCGCTCCAACCGCGAGATAGCCCGCGCCCTGGTCCTCTCCGAGAAGACGGTCAAGACCCACGTCTCCAACATCCTCATGAAGCTGGACCTCGCCGACCGCACCCAGGCGGCGCTCTGGGCGGTGCGCCACGGAGTAACGGGCTGAACCAAAGATTCACTCGCTCGGGTGCACATCACCCGGACGGCGTACCCTCCCCACCACAACCGCCGTTCTTCAGTGCGTGCTGCGGCAAGTGCCGCAGTGATCGCCGAGAAGGGTCGAATGAAGTGAAGAACCTGAAGAGGGTCGCCGCGGTCACGATGGTGGCGGGTGGCCTGGTCGCCGTCGGCGCCGGCATGGCCTCCGCCACCGACGGCGCGCACGCGGGCGGCCACACGTCGAACTCGCCGGGCATCGGATCGGGCAACCTGATCCAGGCGCCGGTGCACGTCCCGGTGAACGCGGTGGGCAACACGGTGAACGTCATCGGCGCCCTGAACCCCGCCTTCGGCAACCAGGGCGTCAACCACTGATTTCCCCCACCACAGGCCCCGCGACCGTCCCCGGTCAGCGGGGCCTTCGCGTACGCTCCCCGCCAACAAGAGCCCACCGGGCTGGCACAAGGGGCGGTGCCGGGCTCTCCGCCCGCAGGGGCGGGAGGGAAGGGTGCCCACGCGTACCCCCATGGCGGGTAGTCGCGAACGGACGCAAGGGGAGGTGCCGGGACTCTCCGCCCGCAGCGGCTGGCGCTCGGACCAGCCAGACCCTCCGTGAAACACGCAACGCTCCCCCACTCTCGGCTTCGCTCGAGCGGGGGGACCCGCATGACCAAGGACGGAGAGTCCGGCACGGCCCCGCCCCCAAAACCGGCAGCAGGCGAAATGCTCAGCCACCCCCCACCGCCAAGCCGCCCCCAGACCGCACAACGAACAGCAGGCACACCAGCCGGCAACTCACCCACCCGCCAAGCCGCCCCCAGCCAGCCGGCCACACAACAAACAGCGGGAGCAGCCACCCACCCCACCAAGCCACCCACCCCGCCAAGCCGCCCCCCACGACCACCACGCGGCTAGCGCACCCCCCGCTCCCGCTCCTCCACATAAGAGTTGTACGCCGCCACCACAGCCCGCCGAGCCGTCCGTTCCACCGGTCGCAGCGCCTCCCCGCGCCCCGCCATCTCCGACGCGCTCACAGCCCCACCGTGCCCGTTCTCGGACGCCAGCGACACCAGCAACGACACCCGACGGGCCAGCTCCAACACCCGCACGGCCCGCGCCGGATACCCGGGCGCCAGCACCTCCCCACCGGCAGCGGCCTCGACCCGCGCCCGATAAGCGTCGATGGCCGCCTCCGCCACCGGCCCAGACCCGGCGACATCCAGCCGGGACAACACCTGCGTGGCCTCCCGCAACGCCTCCGCCAGCTCCCGCTCCGCCTCCCCGAGCGACGGTACATCCGCAGGCGGCGCCTCTCGCACGGGCAGCACCCGCCACACCACCTCGGCATGCACATCACCCGAGGGCCCCGCCTCGTACACCTCCGGCACCAGCCCCAGTGCGGCGCCGTGGCAGATCACCGCCTCCTCCGCCTCCAGCGCCCGCGCATTGAACTCCGGCGGCCCGCTCAGCCCGAGCGGATGCCCGGGTGCGGGCAGCGCCACCCGCAACCCGGTCACCTTCAGCGCCCGCAGCCGACCGAGCGCGAGCGAGAGCCCGACGGGCCCCGATTCGCCGGGGAGCCCCTCGACCCGGTGCACCGCGTCCTCACCGACAATCGCGTGCACAGCGTCATCCGGCGAGGCAATCCCGGCCAAAAGGGCATTTCCCCATGCGGCCAGCCGTCCTGAGCGTGGTTCCGAGAGCATGCCCACAGCCTAAGGACCGACCGATGGACAGCACCGCCCACCCGGTGGCGTAGGTTTTCCCTCGGGGGGTGCCCCTGGGGGTTGCGTCCACAGGCGCAAGCGAAGCCGAGACTGCAATGGGAGACAGCGCGCTCATGAGCGATGTTCTGGAGCTGGAGGACGTGTCCGTGGTCCGCGAGGGCCGGGCTCTGGTGGACCAGGTCTCCTGGTCGGTCAAGGAAGGCGAGCGCTGGGTCATCCTGGGCCCGAACGGCGCCGGAAAAACGACCCTTCTGAACATCGCCTCCAGCTACCTCTTCCCCAGCCAGGGCACCGCCTCCATCCTCGGCGAAACCCTCGGCAAGGTCGACGTCTTCGAGCTGCGCCCACGCATCGGCGTGGCCGGCATCGCACTGGCCGAGAAGCTCCCCAAGCGCCAGACCGTGCTGCAGACGGTACTGACAGCCGCGTACGGCATGACGGCCGGCTGGCAGGAGGAGTACGAGGACGTCGACGAGCAACGCGCCCGCGCCTTCCTCGACCGCCTCGGCATGAGCGACTACCTGGACCGTAAGTTCGGCACCCTCTCCGAGGGCGAGCGCAAGCGCACCCTCATCGCCCGTGCCCTGATGACCGACCCGGAGCTGCTCCTCCTCGACGAGCCCGCCGCCGGCCTCGACCTCGGCGGACGCGAGGACCTGGTGCGCCGTCTCGGCCGCCTCGCCCGCGACCCGATCGCCCCCTCCATGATCATGGTCACCCACCATGTCGAGGAGATCGCCCCCGGGTTCACGCACGTCCTCATGATCCGCCAGGGCAAGGTCCTAGCCGCGGGTCCCCTGGAGCTCGAACTCACCTCCCGCAACCTCTCCTTGTGCTTCGGCCTCCCCCTGGTCGTGGAACAGCGGGGCGAACGCTGGACGGCCCAGGGCCTGCCCCTGTCCTGACGCCGTACCGAACCCCGGGTACGCCCGCCGTGCGCCCTGTCCGCGATCCCCTCGCGGACCTACCATGGCCAGCGTGGACATCGACGCATGGTTGTGGTGGCTGATCGGCGCGGCCGTACTCGGTATCGCGCTCGTGGTGACCGCGATGCCGGAGCTGGGGATGCTCGCCGTGGGGGCCGTCGCGGCGGCCGGAACGGCCGGGCTGGGCGGGGGAGTCGTGCTCCAGGTCGTCGTCTTCGCCGTCGTCTCGGTAGCACTCATCGCGGTGGTACGCCCCATTGCGGCCCGTCACCGTTCTCAACGGCCTCAACTCGCCACCGGAGTGGACGCGTTGAAGGGCAGGCACGCCGTCGTACTGGAACGGGTCGACGGCACGGGCGGCCGCATCAAACTGGCCGGCGAGGTCTGGTCGGCACGCTCCCTGGACGGCAGCCAGAGCTACGAGGTCGGCCAGGAGGTGGACGTCGTGGAGATCGAAGGTGCCACCGCCATCGTCATGTGACCTTCTCCGTCACCCTTCAGGTGACTTGATGTGACCCCATGTGAACAGAACGCCCCACGTGGGAAGTTGTGGTCTGACACACTCAACCGGCAAGATCTTCAACAGCCGTAGGGCCTCGGTGGAACACCGAGGCGGGGAAGGGTACGGGGAGCACGATGGAACCGATCATCATCGTCCTGATCATTCTGGTGGTGCTCGTCTTCATCGCCCTGATCAAGACGATCCAGGTCATCCCGCAGGCCAGCGCCGCCATCGTCGAACGCTTCGGCCGCTACACACGCACGCTCAACGCCGGCCTCAATATCGTGGTCCCGTTCATCGACTCCATCCGCAACCGCATCGACCTGCGCGAACAGGTCGTGCCGTTCCCGCCCCAGCCGGTGATCACCCAGGACAACCTGGTCGTCAACATCGACACGGTGATCTACTACCAGGTGACCGACGCCCGGGCCGCCACCTACGAAGTCGCCAGCTACATCCAGGCGATCGAGCAGCTCACCGTCACCACGCTCCGCAACATCATCGGCGGCATGGACCTCGAGCGCACCCTCACCTCCCGCGAGGAGATCAACGCGGCCCTGCGCGGCGTCCTCGACGAGGCCACCGGCAAGTGGGGCATCCGCGTCAACCGCGTCGAGCTCAAGGCGATCGAGCCGCCGACCTCCATCCAGGACTCGATGGAGAAGCAGATGCGCGCCGACCGCGACAAGCGCGCCGCGATCCTCACCGCCGAAGGTATCCGCCAGTCGCAGATCCTCACCGCCGAAGGTGAGAAACAGTCCGCGATCCTGCGCGCCGAAGGTGAGGCCAAGGCCGCCGCCCTCCGCGCCGAGGGCGAGGCCCAGGCCATCCGGACGGTCTTCGAGTCCATCCACGCCGGAGACCCCGACCAGAAGCTGCTGTCGTACCAGTACCTCCAGATGCTCCCGAAGATCGCCGAGGGCGACGCCAACAAGCTCTGGATCGTGCCCAGCGAGATCGGCGACGCCCTCAAGGGCCTCTCCGGAGCGTTCGGCAACTTCGGCCCGGGCACCGGCGGTTCGGGCAACGGCCAGTCCGGCGGCGGTACGGAACGCCGCGAGAAGCCCTCCATCGACTGAGGGGTCCTTTCACTATGAGCGCGCGACCCGGGCGGCCATAGTGAAAGGACCCCTGAAACCGGTCCAGCCGCCGAGGAATGCCGGTGACCGTACGAAGAAGCCCGCCCTCCCAAGCAATCGGGGGGCGGGCTTTTCCATGTCCCGTCAGAACGGTGGGGCCAAGAGGGCAGGCGGCGCACGCCCGGCTCGACTGACTAGGCGGCCGTCTGCGACAGCCAGTCCGGCAGTGCCGCCAGATCGTCCCGGCCCAGCGTCAGCAGCATCGCGTCGGCCGGGGTCGGCTCGAACGGCTGCCGCAGCAGCGGCATACCGGCCTGCTCCGGCGTACGGTCCGCCTTGCGGTGGTTGTCCTCCGCGCACGAGGCCACCGTGTTCAGCCAGGTGTCTCCACCGCCCCGCGACCGCGGAACCACGTGGTCCACGGTCGTCGCCCGCCTACCGCAGTACGCGCACCTGTGCCGGTCCCGTACCAGGACACCCCGCCTCGACCACGGAGCTTGTCTTCGGAACGGCACCCGGACATACCTGCACAGTCTGATCACCCGGGGCGCCGGTATGTCGACCGCGGCTCCGCGCATACGCAGTTCGGGGTGGGCCGACTCGACGACGGCCTTGTCCTGCAGCACCAGAACGACGGCTCGGTTCAACGTCACCGTCGACAGCGGCTCGAAGCTCGCGTTGAGTACCAGCGTCTCCCGCATTGCAGCCCACCTCCCGTGTGCACCGCCCACCGCCTGGCGGGCTGGATCAACTCTGGCCGGGCACGCCGAGATGGACAACGCAATAAAAAATGCCCGCCTCTGATCAATTCCAAGACCAGAGGCGGGCAAACGTTCAGTGAACGCTCAACTCTCCGCAGGAGCCGCGTACTCACCGATCAGCTGTGCACGCGCCAGTGTGTGGAACCGCAGATTGAAACCGACGACCGCCGGAGACGCGTCGGAGTCCGGACCGAGCTTTTCCTGGTCCACCGCGTACACCGTGAAGACATAACGGTGCGCCGGGTCTCCGGCCGGCGGGGCCGCGCCCCCGAAGTCCTTCGTCCCGTAGTCGTTGCGCGCGTGCACCGCGCCCTCGGGCAGCCCTTCGAACTTGCCCCCGCCCGCACCCACGGGCAGCTCGGTCACCGAGGCCGGGATGTCGAACAGCACCCAGTGCCAGAACCCGCTGCCCGTCGGGGCGTCCGGATCGAAACAGGTCACGGCGAAGCTCTTCGTCTCCGGCGGGAAGCCCTCCCAGCGCAGCTGTGGCGAGGTGTTCCCGGCCGCGTGGACCTGAGCGTCCTTCAGCACCCCTCCCGGTTCCACGTCCTCGCTGCTGACCGTGAACGACGGCACGGGCGGATGGAAGTCATGGGGGAGCGGCGGCCTGTTGAGCTCAGTCACCTCGGTACCTCCTGATCGGTTCCTGCGGGATCTGTGGCCCCGAGCCTAGAAGAACTAGAACCAGCTGCGCTTGCTGCCGACCTCCGACAGCCACTGGTTCAGGTACGCCGCCCAGTCCGTGACGTGGAAGTCGTTCAGGCCCACCTGGAACGAGCGGTAGGAGTCGCTGCCCTCACTGAACAGCCCCGGCTTCTTGTCCATCTCCAGGACGACGTCCATCGCGTGCTCGTCCGCCACGAAGCTCAGTTCCACCTGGTTCAGCCCGCGGTACTGCTGCGGCGGGAAGAACTCGATCTCCTGGTAGAACGGCAGCCGCTGCCGTGTACCGCGGATGTGTCCGCGCTCCATGTCCGCGTTCTTGAAGCGGAAGCCCAGCTGGATGAAGGCGTCCAGGAGCGCCTTCTGCGCCGGCAGCGGGTGCACGTTGATCGGGTCCAGGTCGCCGGAGTCCACGGCGCGCGCGATCTCCAGCTCCGTGGTCACCCCGATGTGCATCCCGCGCAGCGCCTGCCCGTCGATCATCGTGATCGGAGTCTCCCAGGGGATCTCCAGACCGAACGGCACCGCGTGCACCGCGCCCGCCTGCAGCTCGAAGGCACCGCCCAGCCGCAGCTTGGTGAACTCGATGTCCTGCCTGTACTCCGTGTCGTCGTGACCCTCGACCTCCACCTTGGCCTGCAGTCCTACCGAGAGGCCCTCGATCGACTGGTTCACCGATCCGCCCTGGATCCGCACCTCACCCTGGACGACACCACCAGGAACGACGTTGGACTCGGTCAGCACGGTCTCGACCGAAGCCCCACCAGCACCCAGGCTCGCCATCAGCTTCCTGAAACCCATGTCGTCTCTCCTCCTCAGGCAGCGCCTGTCTGCCTTCTCCGAACGGATCTTCTGTCCCTGACCCCTAAGGGGTGCCCAACAGACCCGCGCAGGCGTCGCCCGCCTGCGCGATGTGATCAGACATCCCCTAGAAACGCGATCCAGCCGTGGCCGGTTCCGCGCTCCACCCCTCACAGTGGGCACGGCACCCTCCGGAGGGACCCTTCACACCCTTCCAGGACGAACCGGTCACTGACCAGAGTGAGCGTGTGGGTTCATCTGCACTACGCTCGTACGACATGATCGCGAGCCCTGACCGTACGCCCCTGCCGAGGGAGTTCTTCGACCGGCCCGTCCAGGAAGTGGCCCCTGATCTCCTCGGACGCCTCCTCGTGCGCTCCACGCCGGACGGTCCGATCGAGCTGCGCCTCACAGAGGTAGAGGCCTACGACGGTGCGAACGACCCGGGTTCACATGCCTATCGAGGCCGCACGGCTCGCAACGGCGTGATGTTCGGTCCTCCCGGGCACGCGTACGTCTACTTCACCTACGGCATGTGGCACTGCCTCAATCTGGTGTGTGGTCCGGAGGGCATCGCGAGCGGGGTGCTGCTCCGTGCCGGCGAGATCACGGAGGGTGCCGAGCTCGCCCGCAAACGTCGACTCTCGGCCCGATATGACAAAGAACTGGCCAAAGGGCCCGCGCGTCTGGCCACGGCCCTGGACATCGACCGGGCCCTCGACGGAGCGGACGTCTGCGCCCCCGGGGAGGCTCCACTGGCCATCTTCAGCGGCACCCCCACCCCGTCCCACCAGGTACTCAACGGCCCGCGCACCGGAGTCGCGGGCGAGGGCGGCGTCCACCCGTGGCGCTACTGGATCGCCAACGACCCGACTGTCAGCCCTTACCGGGCCCACGTACCCCGCCGACGCCGAACTTGACCCACCCTCCGGCGGTGCGTAATGTAGCCCGAGCCGTTTGAACCGGGTACGGCGTTCAGCCTGCAGCCGGAAGCGGCCAACCACTACCTACTACTTCCCCTCAGCGGGGTCTTATTCGGCGTGCCCGCATGCCTGAATTCGGAACCTGCTGGACTCGATTATGAGTTGCCCGGGGAATCGGTTAACGTAGTGAATGTCGAAAGGCCCCGAGACGGACCGAGACGGAAAGTCCCGAGCCTTCAGACAAATCCCGCCGACTGGGAATCGGGTCCGAAAGGATCTGATAGAGTCGGAAACGCAAGACCGAAGGGAAGCGCCCGGAGGAAAGCCGCGAGAGAGTCTCTCGGGTGAGTACAAAGGAAGCGTCCGTTCCTTGAGAA
>NZ_RPDJ01000008.1 GCF_004023625.1 Streptomyces cavernae
CCATGCCGATCCGGCGGTCCAGCCACGGCAGCCGGGCCACCAGCAGCAGCTGGAACAGCATCAGCACCGCTGCGTGCAGCCCGAAGAACTTGGCGACCGTGAGCACCCCGTTCTTGCCCTCACCCACCGTGAAGAACAACACCTCGACGATCACCACGTTGACGAACACAAACGACCACAGCGCCCACCGCGCCGCAACGACCGGAAGTACGGTGCCCCGCCGCACCTGTGAAATCGTCGCCTCCACCGCTTCCCCTCTTGTCCATGTGACGCACTCAACGCCCGGCACCCGCGAGGTCGCGAGGACCCGAGCGTCCTGGCCTGATACCGCTCCGGTCGTGGCAAGAATCCGGAGCTTGACAATTCCCCACCCGCGGCCGTCCCGGCCGCCGTCGCCCGGTACGTTGAGTGATTAACGCCTTAACCACAAGCCATCACGGGGCTGCTGGGGTACACATGAAAAGCACGCGTCTCTGGCGGCGTCCCACGCTCGGCGCCGTGGCCGCACTGGCCGGGGTGTCCACGGCCACGGTGTCGAACGCGCTCAACGGCACCGGACGGCTGTCCGACGCGACCAGGCAGCGCGTGCTCGCCGCGGCACGCGAACTCGGTTACGCACCGGCCAGCACAGCCCGGGCCATGGCCCGCGGCAGTACCGGAATACTCGGCCTGACGATGACGACATACGGCGACCTTCCCGTCCCGTACACCGAGATCCCCTACTACGCACAGCTGGCGCTGGGCGCGATGGCGGCGGCGCACGAGCGCGGCTACCTGCTCATGGTGATGCCGAGTTCACTGTCACCGTGGATGTGGCTCAACACGCCGCTGGACGGCGTCATCCACGCCGCACCGCGCGCCGAGGACCCGGTGGCCTCCCTCCTGCGGGAGCGTGGCATCCCGATGGTCAGCGAGGGCCGGCCGCCCCAGCCGCGCTGGGGCGACGCCTGGGTGGACACGGACCACGAAGCGGGCCTGCGCCTCCTGCTCGACCACCTTGCGGAGGCCGGCGCCAGGCGGATCGGGATCTCCCTGCCGCTTCATGACGACCAGTACCCGCACCTGATCGGATGCGCCTACACCGCCTGGTGCGCCGAACGCGACATGCCCGCCCTCGTCGAGGAGTACGCCTCGCTGCCCGACTACTTCACGGCTGAACGGAACGCGGTCGGCCGGCTGCTCAACCGAGATCCGCGACCGGACGCCGTGATCGGCGTCTACTCCGACTCCGGTCACAACATCCTGGCCGCCGCCCGGCACCACGGGCTTCGGGTGCCGAAGGATCTGCTGGTGGCATGCATCAGTGAGGATCCGGACTACGCGATGACGACCCCGCCCGTCACCACGATCAGCCTCCGTCCGGACCGGGTGGGCGACGAAGCGGTCGACCTGCTGATCGCTCTCATCAACGCCCGCAGCGGTGTGGACCGGCGCCGGCTCGTGCAGCCGGTGCTGGTCCCTCGCCGGTCCACACGGCGCCCGGTGCGGCGGAGCCGTCCGGTCGACGCCTTGGGCTGCAGCCCTGACGCACCAGGGCTACAGCCGGCCCGCCGCATCAAGGTCGGCGACGCCGTCCTGGACGAGGGGAAGTAAGAGCTCCGACAGCGGCGGAAGACCCCAAGACGTTGCCGCAGTTGCCCGCCCCAGGACAAGCAGCCCCGCCTCGGGCAGCGCTTGGCGGATGCGCGCGGCGAGGGCCGGGGCCGGGACACGCTCTTCGTCCGGCTCCACCGGTTCTACGGCGAATCATCGCGTCCATGGCCAACATCGCGCCGCGGCCGCGCACCTCCCCACCGGGTGTGCGTCGGGCCCTTGGCTAATCTGCACGGGTGACCACCGACCTGACTCTGCTGCCGCGCGTCGCCCATCGCGGACAGGAGGTCACCGCGCCCCGGCTCCGCGGCCTCCTCGCGCTGCTCGCCGGCGACCTGCGCACGGGCTGCAGCACCGAGCGGCTCGTGGAAGGGCTGTGGCGGCCGGACGAGTTGCCGGAGCGGCCGGGAAAGGCGGTGCAGGTCCTCGTGTCCAGGGCGCGGGCACAGCTGGGCGCCGACGCCATCGTCAGCACGCCGACCGGATACCGGCTCACACTCGCCGAGGACCAGGTCGACAGCTCCGCCCTGCTGCTGCACGCCGCCGCCTGCGCGGACCGGGCCAGGGCAGGGGACCACGCAGGATCGCTGGCCGCGGCCGAGGCCGGGCTCGCGCTGTGGGAGGGCACCCCTGACGGCGGCGGCGACACCGACGACCCCGTGGCCGCGTTACGCACCGAGCGCGCCCCTGTCCGCAGCGCGCTCGTACGCGCGCGGGCGCTCGCGCTGGCCCGCCTCGGACGGCACGCGGAGGCGGCCGGACCGCTGGCCGTGGCCGCCTCGGAGCATCCCCGCGACGAGGAAGTGCTCGCCGAGCTGCTGCGCGGCGAGGCGGCGACGGCGGGTCCCTCCGCCGCGCTGATGCGGTACGAGGCGTACCGCCGTGAGCTGCGCGACGAGCTCGGCACGGATCCGGGCGCAGGGCTCAAGGCCCTACAGCAAGAGCTGCTGCGCGGCGAGGCACCTGCGGTCCGGCACGGCGTGCCGCACGAGCCGAACTCGCTCCTCGGCCGGGACGACGAGATCGCGGCGGTGCGGCGGCTGCTGCGCGACTCCCGCGCCGTCACCGTCATCGGCCCCGGCGGCCTCGGCAAGACCCGGCTCGCGCACGCCGTCAGCCGCCGGGCCGAACAGCGCGTGGTGTACTTCGTGCCGCTCGCCGGCGTCACCGCGGACGCGGACGTGGCCGCGGAGGTGGCCTCCGCGCTCGGCGCGGGCGAAGGGCGGCCCGGCGCCATGGGCGGCCACGCCCCGGCCGACCCGGTGCCCGGCATCCTCGGGGTGCTCGGCTCCGGCCCCGCGCTGCTGGTCCTCGACAACTGCGAGCAGGTCATCCGGGGCGCCGCCGACCTCGTACAGGCCCTGGTCTCGTCGTCCAAGGACCTGCGGGTGCTCGCCACCAGCCGGGCCCCCCTCGGCCTCACTTCAGAGGCGGTGTACGCGCTGCCGGAGCTGCGTCTCGGCACCTCCATCGAACTGTTCACGCAGCGGGCCAGGGCGGCCCGGCCCGGTGTGGAGCTGGCGCCGGACGCGGTGGCCGAGCTGTGCCGCCACCTCGACGGGCTGCCGCTCGCCGTGGAACTGGCCGCGGCGCGGGTGCGGGTCCTGTCGGTGCCGGAGATCGCCCGCCGCCTCGGCGACCGGTTCGCACTGCTGCGCGGCGGGGCACGGGACGCACCGGAGCGCCACCGCACGCTGCACGCGGTCGTGGAGTGGAGCTGGAATCTGCTGGCAGAGGACGCCAGGGCGGCCATGCGCACGCTGTCCGTCTTCCCCGGCGGCTTCACCGGCGAAGCGGCGGAGCAGGTGCTCGGCGAGGACACGCTGGCCCTGCTTGAGCAGTTGGCCGATCAGTCGCTGCTCACCGTCGCCGACACCCCGGCCGGCGTGCGGTTCCGGATGCTGGAGACCGTACGGGAGTTCAGCGCGGCCCGGCGCGCGGAGGCGGGCGAGGACGAGGAAGCCGTCGACCGGTTCCTCACCTGGGCACGGGACTTCGGGGTCGCGCACCACGACTGGCTCTTCGGCTCGGAACCGTTGACCACCTCGGAGCGGATCAGGGCAGAGCAGGACAACCTCGTGCTGGCCCTGCGGCATGCCCTGGCCCGTACGGACGGCCCCACCATCGCCGCCCTCACCGCCGCCCTTGCCGCCCTGTGGTCCATCGGCTCCGACTATCCCCGTCTCACCGCCCTCGCCGCGGACACCGGCCCGCCGCTGTCGCACTACCACCCCGAGCCCGAATACGTCGAAGTCGCCCGCGCCGCCGCGGTGATGTGCACGGTGAGCCTGTTCATGGGCTACGGCCCGCACGCCGTACGCCAGCTCATCACCCTCCGGCGGCTGCCCCCGGCCCCACCGGACACGCTCCTGCGCGCCACCGCGGCAGTGCTGCGCGCGGTCCCCGAGATGCTGCCACCCGACTACGAAGTGCTGCGGGGGCTCTGCGACAGCGAGCAGCCGCTGCTCGCCGGCATCGCGGAGTGCGTCGCCACCTACGTCTGGGAGTCGGAGCAGGACATCGACGGCGCGCTCGCCTCGGCTCGGCGGATCATCGCCGCACTGGCGCCGGTCGACAACCCGTTCTTGCAGGTCATGGGCCACGCCCGGCTGAGCGAGCTGTGCTTGCAGACGGAGCAGGGCGAAGCCGCGTACGGACACCTCAAGGCGGCGCTCCAGGCGCTGCACCGGCTCGGCGACGAGCACGACCTCATCGGCGTCCGCTGGGGCCTCGTCCTCGCCTGCCTTCAGCGTGGCGACCCCGACGAGGCCGAGTACTGGCTGCGGCAGGCGGACGGGGCCAACACCACGCAGCAGGACGACTACAGCATGAACGTCCTCGGGCGCGCCGAGATCGCGCTCGCCCGCGGACTGACGGAGGTCGGGCTCGGCCTGTGGCGCTCCGCTGTGCAGCCGCTGCCCGCGGCCGACTCGATACACAACGGCGACCCCTTCTTCGACCGCTGGGTGCTGCAGATCCTGTCGGTGGCGGTCACAGCGCACGCGCACGCCGGCCGACTCGAGCTCGTCGCGGAGTCGGTCGACCGACTGCGGCAAGGGCTGCGGACCCTGCTCTCCGCTCCGTCCGGCTCGCCCATGGAGTTCTGGGTGTACGGGACGGCGCTGTACGCCCTTGGCATGGCGGGGCTCGCGTCCGGGGACACCTCCGCCGTACGGATGATCGCGCTGGCCGAACGGCTGCGGGTGCTGCGCGACTTCCAGCCGACGATGTCGTCGGACCGCGCCCGGCAGGCGGTCGGGGCCGCCGGGAACGCTGCCAGGGCGGCGTACGCCGACGCGGTGTCGGAGTACGCCGCCCTGGGGCGGGACGAGCTGCGGGAGGCGGCCCGCGCTGTCATGGCGGTTACTTCGGGTCGCGGTTGAACAGCGCCGTCGACCAGCGGTAGCCGAGCGCGGTCAGGCCGACGCACCAGACGAGCGCGATCCACCAGTTGTTGCCGATCTCGGTGCCGAGCAACAGGCCGCGCAGGGTCTCGATGGCCGGCGTGAACGGCTGGTACTCGGCGATCGGCTGGAACCAGCCCGGGATCGCGTCGATGGGGACGAAGGCGCTCGAGATGAGCGGGAGGAGGATCAGCGGCATCGCCATGTTGCTGGCCGCCTCGGGGTTCGGGCTGGCCATGCCCATCCCGACCGCGATCCAGGTGAGCGCCAGGGTGAACAGCGCGATCAGTCCGAACGCCGCCAGCCACTCCAGGGCCGAGGCGTCCGTGGACCGGAAACCGATGGCCACGGCGATGGCACCGACCAGGACCAGGCTGGCGAGCACCTGCAGCACGCTGCCGACCACATGCCCGACGAGCAAAGAACCGCGGTAGACCGCCATCGTACGGAAGCGGGCGATGAGGCCCTCGGTCATGTCCATGGAGACGGAGATCGCGGCCCCGATCACGGTGCTGCCGATGGTCATGATCAGCAGGCCCGGGACGAGATAGGCGATGTAGTCGGAGCGGTCGGCGCCGCCGCCGCCGATGCCCGCGCTCATCACGCCTCCGAAGACGTAGACGAAGAGCAGCAGCAGCATGATCGGTGTGAGCAGCAGGTTCAGGGTCATGGACGGGTAGCGCCGGGCGTGCAGGAGGTTGCGGCGCAGCATCGTGCTCGAGTCGCGTACGGCGAGGGAGAGACGGGTCGGGCGGGCGGGAGCCAGGGGGGCGCTCATCGGACAGTCTCCTTGGTCTGGCTGCGGACGTTGGCCGGGCCGGTCAGGGCGAAGAACACGTCGTCGAGGTCGGGGGTGTGCACGGTCAGCTCGTCCGCCTCGACGCCGGCCGTGTCCAGCCAGTCGAGGATGGAGCGCAGCTCGCGCTGGCTGCCGCCGGAGGGGATCTGCAGTGCCAGCGCCTCGTCGTCCCTGGTGGCCTCGCGCAGAACGACGGCGGCGGACTGGTACGCGGACGGGTCGGTGAAGCGGAGCCGGACGTGCCCACCGGGGATGAGCCGCTTCAGCTCCTCGGCGGTGCCCTGGGCGGCGATCTTCCCGTCGTTGAGCACCGCGATGCGGTCGGCGAGCTCGTCGGCCTCCTCCAGGTACTGGGTGGTGAGGAAGACGGTCACGCCGTCGGAGACCAGTTCGCGGATGATGCCCCACATGTTGTGGCGGCTGCGCGGGTCGAGGCCGGTGGTCGGCTCGTCGAGGAAGATGATCCGCGGGCCCCCGACCAGCGTCATGGCGATGTCGAGGCGGCGCTTCATACCGCCGGAGTAGGTGGAGGCGGGCTTCTTCGCGGCCTCCAACAGGTCGAAACGCTCCAGCAGTTCGGTGGCGGTGCGGCGGCCCTCACCACGGGAGAGGTGGTGCAGGTCCGCCATGAGGAGCATGTTCTCCTCGCCGGTGATCAGCCCGTCGACGGCGGAGAACTGCCCGGTGACACCGATCGCCGCACGCACGGCCTGCGGGTCGGCGGCCAGGTCGTGGCCGCCGACCCGCAGCTCGCCGGCGTCGGCGGTGATGAGCGTGGAGAGGATCTTGACGGCGGTGGTCTTGCCGGCGCCGTTCGGTCCGAGCAGGGAGAAGACCGTCCCGGCCGGCACCACCAGGTCGATGCCGTCGAGGACCGTCTTGTCCCCGTAGGCCTTGCGCAGCCCCTTGGCCGCGATGGCGGGAGAGTGCGATGTCGTTGTCGTCATGCCGCAGAGGTTGCGGCAAGGCGCATTCAGAGCTGTTTCACGACGCTTTCAGGACCCTGAAACCGGGCGGCGAAGGCTGCAATCGGGCGGCAGAGGACGATGCCTCATCGCCTCCCTGCCGTTGCGGCCTCAGCGCGGCTACCGCCGCGCCCCGCCGGCGCGCTCCTGCCGCGGCCTGTCGCTCGACGATGTGGACGTACTGCTGCGCAGCCGTGTCCACGAGGAGCGGTTCGCCGGGATGCTAGCGGTGACGTGGACCGCCTCGTCGGGGTGGATCGCGCGTTCAGGCGGCACGCCTGACTGGCCAGCGGATTCGCCGGCGCCCGCCGGCAGGCGGCGGGAGCGCGACGGCACACGCTGATCCGGAACGCGTCCACCCGCGTCCGGGTGGCTTCCACCGCAGCGGCCGCTCGCATGTCCGCTCGCATGTCTCCCGCAACCACTTCCGGCCGCCGTGCAACCCTCGGCGCTCCCCGCGAGTCTCCCTGGAGCCTCCCACGCTTCATTTCGCAGAGCCATCCGGCATTTGGCACACGACTGCTCGCGGGTGGCACCCTGACCGCGCCCGCGCGGGCGGCGACCGCACCCGCGGCCGGCGCCAAGGGCGTGTTCGCCGCGGACTTCGAGGGAACTGTTGCCTCGCCCGCCGCCTTGCCCCTCCCCTTCGCACGGACCTGCGCCCCGCAAGCGGAGCCGAGAGCTCGGGGTAGGGGCGGTGTGGGGGAGGAGCCCTCGCGGAGTGCTACGCGTAGAAGCGGGAGAGGCTCTGCAGGACCGCTGCCGGCTTCGCGCCGCCCTCGATGGTGCCGTCGACAGTCATCTGTACACCGCCCGGCACCTCTTCCACCAGGGAGAGCTTCCCGACGAGCCGGTGCCGTAGCCCTGCAGTAAGGTCAGGTTCCGCTCCCGGCAGACGGCGATGAGCGAGGTGGGCACGGGTGAGCCGGACAAGGAGGGCACGATTCGCGCCGCACCTCACGTGCCCAGGTTCTCGAACAGAGCCATCCCGGCCGCCGTGTTGGATGCGGGGACGTGGTAGGCGTCGTACACGCGGCGGATCCGTGGCCCGAGGGCGCCCCGCATGATCAGCCACATGATGAGCTCGATGCCCTCGGAGCCGGCCTCGCGGATGTAGTCCTCACGGGTCAGCGCGGCCAGCTTCTCCGGGTTGTGCTCGATGGCGTCGAGGTACATCCGGTCGAAGTCCTGGTTGATCAGTCCGGCCCGGGCGCCCGCGAGCTGGTGGGACATGCCGCCGGTACCGAAGACGGCGACCTTGAGGTCCTCGGGGAAGGAACGGATCGCCTCGCCGAGGGCCTTCCCGAGTGCGAGGCATCGCGCCGCCGTGGGCTGCGGGTACTGGATGACGTTGACCAGGAGGGGAACGACAGTGCACGGCCAGCTCTCCCCGGGGTCGGGGCAGTACACCGACAGCGGCACGGTCAGGCCGTGGTCGACGGCGAGGTCCTGGAGCACCGTGATGTCGAAGGCGGAGTCGACCAGGCTCTCGATGAGGTGGTCGGAGAACTCCGGGGCGCCGACGACAGTGGGGACCGGGCGGCTGCCCCATCCTTCGTCCGCCACGTCGTACGAGGCTGCCGCGCCGATCGCGAACGTCGGCGTGACGGACATGTCGACGGCGTTGGCATGGTCGTTGTAGACAACCACGGCCACGTCCGGCGTGCGCCGGGCCATCCACTCCCGCGCGGGGGCGTACCCGTCGAACAGCGGCTTCCAGTACGGGTCCTCCGTCCTCCCGTGGTCCATCGCCGCGCCGATCGACGGCACATGCGAGGTGGCCAGACCCCATATCACCTCAGCCAAAGCTCCGCCCTCCCGCTTTCAGCACCTGGGTGAACTCCTCGGTGGTCATGCCGGTGAACACGCCGCCGAGGTACTGCATGGACTTCTGGTCCAGGACCGCGAGTTTGAACACGTAGAAGATGGAGCCGCCCAGCTCCAGCATCCGCGTCCAGTCTCGACTCAGGACCGCCTCCCGCTGCTCGGCCGTGAGCCCGTACGCCTCGCAGTACGCGCCCTCGTCGGCGCTGAACTCCGCACGGTTGCCGACGTCCTTCAACGATCCGCAGAGCCGGTTCAGTGCCCTGCCTCGCCGGTTGTCGGCGGTGTCGAAGACGTAGGTGCCCGTGATCCGGGGTGTGCTGGTGGACATGGCTCTTCCTCTCCCTTCGTCTGCCGTTGCTGTGCCCGGGACGGTCAGTGCAGCAGCCCGCCGCCGTCGCACACGAGCGTCTGGCCGGTGACCATGGCCGCGTCCGGCGAGGCCAGATACGAGACGAGCCCCGCGAAGTGCTCAGGGGTGACGTACTCCTGGATCGCCTGCTGCCGCATGGTCGCGGCGAAGGCCTCGTCGCCGGAGTGGGCCCGGGTGCCGGGGGTGGCGACCTGGGCGGGGGCCACCGCGTTGACGGTGATCCGGTGTCCACCGAGTTCGCGTGCCATCACCCGGGTCATGCCGATCAGCGCGCCCTTGCTGGCGACGTAGGCGAGTTGGCCCGGTGAGCCGGTGAAGAAGGTGCGGGAGGCGACGTTGATCACCCGCCCGCCATGTGCGCTCTTGACCAGCCACGGTACGCACGCCTGCACCATGAGCAGGGGGCCGACGGCGTTGACGTCGAAGAAGCGGTGCAGTTCCTGCGGGGTGGTCTCCAGCAAACTGTTCCGGCCGGACAGCAGGCCCGCGTTGTTCACCAGTACATCAATACTGATGCCGCCGTGGGTCTCCGCGATCTCCGCGACGGTGCGGCGCGTGGCGTCCGGGTCACTGACGTCGCAACGCCAGGCTCGTACACCCGTGATCCCTGCCTCGTCGTCCGGTTCGGTGATGTCCAGGGCGGCGACGGTGAATCCGTCGGCGCTCAGTCGGCGGACGATGGCCCCGCCGAGCCCGCCCGTCGCTCCCGTGACCACCGCGACGCGCGGGCCCCGCGTGGTCACGGCGCCTTCTCCTGCGGGTGGGTGGCCAGGGCCTCGACGGTGATCTCCATCCACTTCCACATCGGCAGGGACACCAGGGCGTCGTGCAGTTCCGCCGGGTCGGCCGCCGCGTACAGACCGATGGTCGCGTTACGGCCCGGCACCCGCCACAGCCGTTTGAGGATCCCGGCCTCGCGGAGTTCCTGCGCCCGTGCGCGCTCGCCCTTGCGCAGGCCTTCGCGGACGTCGTCAGGAGTGTCGGGGGGCAGAGTGTTCTCGGTGCGTACCAGGAATTCCATGCGTGGTGTCCTACCTTTCAGGGCTTCAGGCCAGATCCAGCAGCAGGTCCGCCAGTTCGCCGGGGGCGGTGACCATGGCCTCGTGTCCGGTGGCGACCTCGTGGACCGGCCAGCCCCGGGCGGCGGCGCGCTGGGCGTGGGGGGTGAACACCCGCATCCAGTCGGTGCACTCGACGAAGACACCGGGCACCTGGTCGGCCTTGCCGGTCAGCCGGAGCGGCTCGGTGTACGTCAGCCACGGATGCGGGGTCAGCCGGGGGCGGAGCCAGTCCAGGTCCGACTGTTCCTCCACACCCAGAACGGTCAATGAGCGCACCGGAACGAGCCAGCCGAAGCCAGGTCCTGCCACGGACTCCCGGTAGTGGCCCGCGATGGTGGCGGGCAGCAGGTCGATCGCCGCGTCCCCGTCGTCGCCGACGAAGGCATCCAGGAAGACCCGCTTCGCCAGTCGCTCGGGAACGCGGTCCGCGACACCGGTGACGACCTGGCCGGCGTAGCTGTGCCCGACGAGCACCACATCCCGCAGGTCGTGGGCCTCGATCAGGGCCACGACGTCCTGGATGTGCGTCGTCAGGCCCACTTGGGGGCTGAGCAGATGGGCGCGGTCACTCACCCCGGTGAGGGTGGGGGTGTGTACCTCGTGCCCGGCGACGCGCAGCCTCGGTGCCACACGCTGCCACACCCAGCCGCCGTGCCAGGCCCCGTGCAGGAGGACGAAGACACTCATGCCGACACGTTTCCCGGCTGCTCGCGGGCGAGCATCTTCGCCAGCGCGCGGCGTCCGCGCAGGGCGGCCAGATCGGAGCGGATACTGGACTCGATGGTGCCGCCCGGGTCCGTGGCGTACATCAACTCCTGGGCCTCCAGGGCGTCGACGTCCTCCTGCATCACCGCGAGCTGCTGCTTGTGCTGGAACTCGCTGAGCTCCTCGTCGTCGATGAGGTAGTCGCGAGCCAGGGCGTAGAAGTCGTGCGTCTCATTGCCGTATCCGGGCGTCATGCCGTACAGCACCTTCATGTGGAAACCCTCCGGTTCCTCGGTGCCGGTGGCCGCGACGCGGATGTGGAGGATGAAGACGCCGGGCGGATGGAACTCCCCGTCCTGCCAGCGGTCCACCGGTGAGGTCAGGCCGCAGGACTTCTCGTAGAACGGCGGGGCCTCGATGCCGATCATGCGGCGGCTGAAGCTGACCCGGTCGCCGTCCACGGTGACGTCGATCGGAGTGGCGGCGACGGCCGCGTTGCCGATGCTCGTCGGGTGGAGGAACGTCTCATGGGTGAGGTCCAGTAGGTTCTCCACCAGTAGCAGGTGCCGTGCCTTCAGCGGGACGACGCCGTGCACATGGGTCCAGTTCGGGTCGGTCAGCCACGAGGTGTCCGGCAGCAGGCTCGCGTCGGCCAGTTCGGGGTCGCCGGGCCAGATCCAAATGGCGCCGTCCTTCTCGACCAGCGGGAAGCGGCGCAGCGCGGCCTTGGGCCGGTCGGCTTGCTCGGCGACGCCGACGCACGCGCCCTGCCCGTCGAAGCGGTAGCCGTGGTAGTCGCACTGGAGGGTGCCGTCGTTGTCAAGATGACCGAGCGACAGCGGGTACTTGCGGTGCGGGCAGCGGTCCTCGACGGCGGTCACGGTGCCGCCCGGCAGCCGGTAGAAGCAGACCGGGATGTCCGTGATCCAGCGGCGGGTGAGCGTCCGGCCGATCTCGTTGGACCAGGCTCCCAGGTACCAGCCGTTGCGCACGTGTGAGGAGAGCATGGCGGCAACGCCTTTCTCTTCGAAGTCTTTGCTTGGGGCGGACTGAGCCCAGGAGTCAGAGGTCCAGGAGTCAGGTCCAGGAGTCAGAGGTCCAGGACGAGGCGGCCGCGGGCGCGGGAGACACAGATCAGCATCGTGTCGCCGGCGGCCCGCTCGTCATCGGTGAGCAGGGAGTCCCGGTGCTCGATCTCGCCCGCCAGGACGGCGGTCTCGCAGGAACCGCAGATGCCCTCCTCACAGGAGGACATGACCGGTGCGCCCGCCGCTTCCACGGCCCTGAGCACCGACTGACCCGGCTGCACGGTGAGTGTCACCCCGGACGAGCGCAGCTCCACATCGAACGGTTCGTCGCCCTCGCCGTCACCGGAGTGCTGCCCCGGGGCCGCGGCGAACCGCTCCACGTTGAGCGATCCCGCCGGCCAGGTGGCGCAGTGGGCCTCGACCGCGTCGATCAGCCCGGCCGGGCCGCAGCAGTACACCAGGGTGGAGGCGTCGGGTTCGCCGAGGTGGCCGGCGAGGTCGAGGAGGCCGTACTCGTCCTGCGGCCGTACGGTCACGCGCTCGCGGTAGCCCTCCAGCTCGGACAGGAACGCCATGGACGCGCGGCTCCGGCCCCCGTAGAGCAGGGACCAGTCGGCCCCGGCCGCATCGGCCTCGGCGATCATCGGCAGCAGAGGGGTGATGCCGATGCCGCCGGCGACGAACAGGTACCGCCTCGCCTGCCGCAGCGGGAAGTTGTTGCGCGGGCCGCGTATCCGCAGTTCGCTTCCCTTGCGGGCGTTGTCGTGGATCCACTGCGATCCGCCGCGTCCTTCGGGCTCCCGCAGCACCGCGATGCGCCAGCAGTCGGTGACGGCTGTGGGGCCGCACAGCGAGTACTGGCGGACGGTGCCCGTGGGGAGGACCACGTCGATGTGCGCGCCCGGCTGCCGGGGCGGCAGGGGTACACCGTCGTGCGGTGCGAGCACCAGGGACACGACGCCGTCCGCCGCCGTCTGCCGGGACAGTACGGTGACCATGCCGTCGTACTCGGTCTCGCGTGGCGCCGGGCTGGTCGCGGCCGCGGCCGTCCCGAGCCGGAGCGCGTCCAGAGCGGCGGTCGACGGGCTCGTCATGTGCGTCATCTCCTCGGCACGGTCGGTGGTGCGGTGCCACGTTCGACGCTAGTCGCGAGGAACGCACAGGTCGTCGCGCTAATGACCGGACCCGGACGGCCGAAGGTCACGACCCGCCTACGTCATTCGTCGCGCCCGCCGGGTTCCCGGCCGCCCGGGGTGCCTGGTCGAGGTGGATGTGCAGCGGGTGGTCCGTGGTCCAGAGGGCCTCCACCACGGCGTGCAGATACGCGGCGTCGACCCGCCACAGAGGTTCGTCGTAGCGGTCGTCCCGCGTGACGCCGTCCGACGGGACGACGGTGGCCAACAACTCCTGGTGACCCGGAGCGCCGTCCGGGGGGTCCGCCCCCCGCGCGAGCTTCACGAACAGCGACGTGTCGCGGAAGGGCACCCAGATATGCGTCGCCGACGTCATGCCAGCACCCCCGTCGTCTCGGGGTAGAGCCGCACGTACGCCTCGCCCATGGTCCCGTGCGGAAGGCCCAGGTTGGGACCGGCGTTCCGCCTCAGCTGGACCCCCCGGCGCTTGGCAAGGTCGGTGTAGTAGTCCCACATGTGCTGCTGAGCGGCCAGGCACTCCATGGCCTTGCGCTTCTTGTCGAAGACGGTCGTGATGTCCAGCAGGACGTTCGGCTTGAAGTCGCACTGCTCGGGCTGGTGCGGCTCGAAGAAGAACACAGGAGGAGCACCGAGCGGTTCGCCGGGCGCGTCATAGCCGACCGCCTGGGCCAGCACACGTGCCTGCAGCGCCATGCGGGCGGCGGCGGGGTGATCGCCGTTGTAGGGATCCGCGAGGGTGTGCGTGAGGACGACTGCGGGGTTCACCTCGCGGTACACGCGCACGATGCGGTCCACCAACTCCGGTGACTCCAGCAGGGGGTAGTCCCCGGCGTCGAGGAACTCGATCTCCGCGCCCAACGCGGCGGCTGCGTCGGTGGCCTCCGTACGGCGCAGTTCCTTGATTTCGTCGAGGCGGAGGCCCTCCCGCCAGGCACGGGCGGACTCTCCGCGTTCGCCGAAGCTCAGGCACAGCACCTTCGCGCGCTGACCGCGTTCGGCGGCAAGGGCGATGGCGCCGCCGGCCCGCCAGACGAAGTCGCCCGCGTGGGCGCTGATCACCAGCAAGGCGCCGTCGGAGGGTTGGGACGTGTTGGGGGTCATCGGGACTCCTTTGGATCGGACGGGACGGGACGGGATCGGCGCGTCGGTCGGACGGTCGGCGCGTGCCGGAATGCCGACGTGCTCGTCCTCCGACGAGCTCGTGTGCCGGGCGGCGGGCCGCCGAGTCGCCCGCATGCTCCTCGAGGAGCTGATCGCCGCCCGCGCGACGGAGCGGATCAGACCGGAGGAGGCCGAGACGCTGCGCGGATCGGCGCGGACATGGCGACGAAGGCGGTCGCCGACGGGAACTGACGGCCTGGCCGCGAACCGCGCGCTCCTTGCTGGACAACGGGCGCGCGGTCGCCGAGACGGTCGGCTCAACTGAAAGTTCTCAAGCATTCGCCTGTGGGCGGCCCTGGAGCGGACCGTTGCCCCGGGACGGGCCGTCAGCCTCCCGCCGGACCGACGTTCTGGGCCACCCTCCTGGCCCAGGCGATCTCGAGCTTGCCCGTCGGTGTACGAGGCAGGGCGCCCGTCAGCACGATGGACCGCGGGACCTTGTAGCCGGCGAGGCTCCGCCGGACCCAGTCGCACAGTTCCTCACCGGTGGCGGCGGCGCTCGGTGCGACCGCCACGACGGCGGCCACCCGCTCGCCCCACGTCTCGTCGGGTACACCCACGACCACGCAGTCCGTCACATCGGGGTGCGTCAGTAGCACGTTCTCCACCTCCTGCGGGTGCACCTTCTCCCCGCCGGTGTTGATGACGCCCGAGCCGCGCCCGAGGAACCTGATGGCGCCGTCGGCCTCGATCTGGGCGAGATCGCCGGGTATGGAGTACCGGACCCCGTCGATGGTGCGGAACGTCCGCGCGCTCTTCCCGGTGTCCTTGTAGTAACCCAGCGGCATCGGCCCGCAGTAGGCGAGAACCCCCGTCTCACCGCTACCGGGCCCGACGAAACGGTCACCGTCGCCGATCACCCTGGTCGCGGGCAGCGGATAGAACCGGGCCGGCAGCTCCCGCACCGACGAGGTGACCGCCAGTGCGAAGGGACCGCCCTCGCTGGAGGCGATGGCATCGACGACCGTGACGGCGGAGCGTTCGTGCAGCGCCGTCTTCAGCCGGTCGTCGAGCGCAGTGCCCGAGCTGAGGATCGTTCGAAGGGAACTCAGGTCATACGGTGTACCGGCGTCTTCGGCGCGCACCAGTTCGTCGACGAGCGGTCGGCAGACGGCGTTACCCGCGACGAGCAGTGTGTCGATCTCGCAGTCGGCGAGCGTCTGCCAAACGTGGACCGGATCCAGTCCGCCCTGTCGTGCCATGACCGCCCGGCCGCCCACCAGCAGGGTGCCCATGGTGTTGAACAGCCCTGTGGCATGCATCAGAGGGACGACGGGCATGGTGGTAGGCGCTCTGCCTTCGTGGCGGGCGGCGACCGCGCTCGACGCGGCTTCGTCGAGCGTTTTCGGCAGTTCGGTGACTCCGGCCTGCCGGAGGATCGGGATGGAGTGGAGCAGGTCGCCGAGCTGCCACATCACACCCTTGGGCTTGCCTGTGGTGCCGCCGGTGTACATGAAGAGCCGGTCCGATCCGGGCCGGGGCCGGGCCGCGCGGGGTGCGTGCGTCGCGAGCAGCTCTTCCAGCTCCGGCACCGCGGGACCGGCCGGGCCCTCGGCGGGGGGATCCCCCACCCGCACGAGCAGCTTCAGTGTGCGGACATGTCCGGCCGCATGCGTGACCCGGTCGGCCAGGGCGCCGCTGAAGACGAGTGCCGCCGCGTCGGCGTCCGTGAGCAGCTCGGACAACTCATCGCCGGTGTAGCGGTAGTTGGCGTTCGCGGGAACGGCGCCGATCTTGAACGCGGCATAGACCGTCTCCAGATACGCGGCTCCGTTGTACAGGTAGCAGGCCACTGTGTGGCCCGCCCGCACCCCGGCATCCTCCAGCGCGGCGGCCAGCCGTGACGCACGATCGTCGAACTCCCGGTAGGTCAGTTCCCGGCCGGGCTCGATGATGGCGACGGCATCGGGCAGGGCGCGGGAGACCGCCTCCCAGATCGTGCCGATGGACACGTCCAATGCTCGGACCTCCTCGTCCTGAGGGTTCGGACAGCCGGGCAGCGCGAACTCGGACCGACCGTGCGGCCGAATCCACCCCGTGAGCTGCCTCGCCGCACCCCGTCCCGGGTGCGGGAAACGGCGACGTGAAAGCCAGGCTAGGCAGGTGCGGCTCGACGGGGAACCCGAGCAATGACTGAACCCACGCGGCGCTTCGACAGGCGATGAACAGGTCAAATGACGTAGCACCGTCGCAGGCGCGCCGGGCTACGATACTGCCGTCGGCCGTGCCCCCACCCTCCCCGCCACCAGGTCCGTTCGCGCATTCAAACGCACCACCCGTGGGGGCGTCGCGCAGCTGAGGAGGTAGTTCATGCCCGGTTCACCGCTCGTCGAGTGGCGGGACGTCGCGGCGGCCGCGATGGACGGCCTCGCCGTGGTGGACAGCACCGGCCGCTTCGTCCAGCTGAACCCCGCGGCCGTCGCGCTGTGCGGCGAGCGCAGGGAGGCCGACCTGATCGGTGTTCCCGCTCCGTTCGCTCGCACGAGGAGGCCAACCGCCTGCCCGGGGCTGCTGGAGGACGAGCCGGACGAGCAGGTGGCCTACTGGACGACCGGCTCCGGGGAACGACGCGAGTTCGCCTACCGGGCCCGCGGCCTGCCGACGAACCCGAGTCTCGAGGTCGTCTCGTTTCGCGACGTGACCGACGAGGGACACCGCTACCGCAGAGTCGCGGCTATCGCACGGACGTCCGTCTCCCTGGCCTCCGAGGGATCACTGGGTTCCACCCTGGACGCCGTCGCCCGGCAGATCGTCCAGACCGACGGACTGGCCGGGGTGCAGATCCTGACCCTGGACAGCACCGGCCGGGAACTGCGGCTGATGGGCTCCGCGGGGCTACGACGCTCGGACACGTTCCTCGACCGCCTGCTGGAGTGCCGCGACCGAGGCGCCCGGCTGTGCATGATGGACACCTTGAGGGAACGCAAACCGATCGTCGTCCCCCACCGGTGGTCCCAGATCCGCGAGGACCCGGCCTGGGAACCGCTGCACGACTACCTCGCCGAACTGACGTGGGACTCCTTCGTCAGCGTGCCGCTGACGGTGCGCGGTCGAGCCGAAGGCGTGCTCAACGCGTACTTCGCCCCGGGACAGGAGATCGGCACCCGGACGTTGGAGTTCCTCGCCGCCATGGCTGAACAAGCCGCCCTCGCCGTCGACTACGCCACACTGCTCCAGAGCGAGCGCGACGGAGCCAGGCAGGACGAACGCCAGCGCCTCGCACGGGATCTGCACGACTCGATCGTCCAGCAGGTGTTCTCGATCGGCATGCAGGCCAACGCGGTCGGAGTGCTCGCAACCCGCGGTGGGCCGGTGCCCGCTGAGGCCGTCCAGCGCTTCGCGGACGAGATCGGAACGCTCTCGCGGACCGTCCTCGCCGACCTGAGGGCGATGGTGCACGAGCTGCGCCCGTCCTCCACCGCCGACCTCGGGCTGGAGGAGACGGTTAACACGCTCGTCAAGAGCACCGAGAACCGGACCGGTCTGGACTTCCGGCTCCGGTTCGGACAAGGGCTGGACACGATCGACCCCGAACTCGCCGAGGACGCCTACCGGATCACCGCGGAAGCCATCCACAACGTGGTCAAGCACGCGGAGGCCACCTTCGCCATCGTCCGCCTCGGCGTCCACGGCCACACACTGACCGCGAGCGTCTCGGACAACGGCCGCGGACTGCGGGACCCGAGCGGGCACCCGGTTCCCCCGGAGGGCGACCGGAGCTCCGGCTCAAGGGGAGGCACGGAGGGTTACGGACTGACAACCATGCGGGAAAGGGCTGCACGATGGGGTGGCACCATGAGGATCAAGTCGCGTGCGGAGAAGGGTACGACCGTGCGCGTGGTCATACCCCTGCCCGTCCAGGTGCCGGACTCTTCCCCCGAGGATCCGGACAACTCCACGAACACCGCACTGACGGTGCCGCTCTGAGCACCGGACAACCCCGGCCCACCCGGGTGCTGATCGTGGACGACCACGCCGTCGTACGCCGCGGCATCCGTGCCTATCTGGAGGTCATGGACGACATGGAGGTCGCCGCGGAAGCGGCCGACGGGCAGGAGGCCCTCACCCGGCTGGACGCGATGGCGGCCCTTGGCGAGCTGCCGGACGTGGTGCTGATCGACCTGCTTATGCCCAGGATGGACGGTTCCACGGCGATCGGACTGATCAAGGAACATCACCCCAGGGTGCGCGTCGTGGTGCTCACCAGCTTCGGCGAGATGGAGCGTGTCCACACCGTCCTCGCGCAGGGGGCCGCCGGTTATCTGCTCAAGGACGCGGAGGCCGGCGAGGTGGTCTCCGCTATCCGCGCGGCGACCCGTGGCGAGGTCTTCCTCGATCCCGCCGTGGCCAGGGGGCTCACCCAGGAGATCGTCTCGCCGCCGACCGGGCTCGGCTCACTCACCAGCCGGGAGCGAGACGTCCTCGTTCTCGTCGCCGAGGGACGGTCCAACCAGCAGATCGCCGACGAGTTGGTGATCAGCGAGCGTACGGCCCGTACGCACGTCAGCAATCTGCTGCGCAAGCTCCGGCTCACCTCGCGGACCCAGGCGGCGCTCTTCGCCGTACGGCAGGGACTGGTACCGCCGCGCGGCTGACTGCCGCGCGGTGCGCGTCGGCCCCCACAGAGAGCACCGCGGTGAGCGACACCTCCGAGCGCGACACACGGCGACCGTGCCGGAACCGGATCGTGGCCGGTGATGTCAGCGGACTCGTACCGGCACGCTGCTGAAGCCTCGGGTGATGTTGTTGAGCGCGCGGACCGGTTCGCCGGTCAGTTCAATCCGTTCGACGCGGGCGGCAAGGGCCTTGAAGACGGCGTGGGCTTCCAGCTTGGCGAGGCCCTGGCCCGCGCAGGCATGGTTGCCGAATCCGAAGCCGAGGTGGTCCAGGGGGTTGCGGCGGATGTCGAAGTGGTCGGGGTCGGTGTAGTGGCGCTCGTCGCGGTTGGCGGAACCGTAGCTGTGCATCACCCGGGCGCCCGCCGGAATGACGACGCCCTCTCCGAGGTCGACGTCGCGGGTGGTGACGCGGGAGAACACCTGGATCGGGCTCTCCATGCGCACGATCTCGTTGAACGCGGCCGGAACGAGAGCGGGTTCACCGACCAGCACCTCCCACTGCTCGGGGTGGCGGGCGAAGAGCCAGACACCGCTGGAGATCACGGAGACGGTCGTGTCGAACGCGGCGACGACGTACCCGGCCAACAGCCCGGTCGCGCCCTCGACGGGGATCTCGCCCCGTTTGTGGGCCTCCAGAACGTTCCAGCCGAACCCACCCGGAACCAGGTCCTCCTTGGCGACGACCTCACTGAGATACGCCATCAGTGCCTGCACCTTCGGCTCAGCGGCCGACGTGCGGGCTCCGGCCGGGCCGCCGGAGTCGAACCATCCGGCCGCCATGTCCAGGAGCTCGTCGCGCCCCTTCTGCGGCCAGCCGATCAGATCCATGATCACGCGGATGGGGAGGTCCTGGGCGAGGTCGGTGACGGCGTCGAAGTCGCCGCGCTCGACGAGGGCGGCAGCGAGTTCCTCGGCACGCCGGTCGATGTTCTCGGCCACCGACCGCAGCGCACGCGGCGACAGCCGTTCGGTGAACAGCTTGCGCTGCTGGGTCTGCGAGGGCGGGTCCTGATGGATCAGCGCACCGTCCCATGCGCCATTGAAGTCGTCGTTGAGGCCGATACCGCGTGCCGAGGAGAACGTCCGCCAGTCACCGAGGGCCGCCCGTACCTGCTCGTAGCGGCAGACGAACCACAGGTCGTGACGGGTGAGATGGACAGC
This sequence comes from Streptomyces cavernae, assembly GCF_004023625.1. Taxonomy (GTDB): domain Bacteria; phylum Actinomycetota; class Actinomycetes; order Streptomycetales; family Streptomycetaceae; genus Streptomyces; species Streptomyces cavernae. The sequence goes on from NZ_RPDJ01000008.1 coordinate 19,848, forward strand.
GGGTCCCAGGTCGCGCAGCGCCTTGAAACGCGGATAGGGATCGGCGAGCGCCTCGTCGCTGAACAGGTCGACGTCGGCGGCGGGATATGCGGCCGTGCTCATCGTGATCTCCTTCGGTCAACTCGGCTGCGGAGCATGACGACGCCGATCGTCGACCCCCGGCACGCGGCGGGACAGGGGGTTTCTACGGGATGGGTAACCCGATTCGCGTACCACCGTCCCGGCTGTGTCGGCCCGGTCTCACAAGTCGTCCGGAAGACGGGCTCCCTGACGTTGCCGGGCCAGCCAGACGGCCACCTGGGCGCGCGAGTTGACCCCGATCTTGTCGAAGAGCCGCTCCACATGACCGTCCACCGTGCGCGGAGACAGCACGAGTTCACCGGCGATGGCCTTGTTCGTGAGACCCCGGGCGATCAGCCGGGCCACATCCTGTTCCCGGCGGGTGAGTTCCGGTACGCCCGCCCGGTCAGGCGCACCGGAACGGGCCGGTGCACCGGGCGGGCGAAGCATGTCCATCGGGCGGGCGCGGCCCTGCTGGACCAGAGCGTCGAAGCGGGATCGTCCCAGGGCCGACTTCGCGCCGGCGCGGCAACGGGCCGAATGACGGGCGAGGGCCGGACCGAATGCCTCGATCCCGGTGCCCAGGGACTCCCACAGGGCCGTCGCGGTCCCCAGCAGCCGTGCGGCCTCGTCGTGGCAGGAGCGTGACCCGGCGATCCACGCGAGGAGTTCGACGTCCAGCACCATGCCGAGCTGGTTGCCGTTCGGCGTCAGGTCGAGTGCTTCGCGGACAAGCTCGGCCACGTCGACATCCTGATCGCCCGTGACCCAGCGGTCGTAAGCGCACGCCCACATCGCCTCCGACCGGGCCCAGGTCTCGCCCCGCTCCCGCGCGATGCGGATCGCCTCCGCACCGGCTGCCCGGGCCGAAGCACTGTCACCACTGAGGGACAAGGCGATGGTGTGCTGGAACAGCCCCCACAGCACGGCGGCGACGTCCTCCAACCGCCGCATGAAGGCGATGCCTTCCGCGTAGTGACGGGCGGCCCCGGCGGGGTCGCCGGCGAACAGGGATGCGCTGCCCGAAAGCAGGCACGCGTAACCACGAAGGTGGTCGTCGTCGTACATCTCGGCGATCTGCGCGCACTCCTCCAGCCACGCCGCGGCGGCGTCGCGATCACCTTGCAGCAACGCGGTCCAGACGGCGGTCCACAGGGCGTGACCGCGTTCGGGTTCAGGTTCGGGCGCGGCCTTCAGGGCCTGGTCGAGCCGTCGTCGGCCAGGCGCGAGCCGCTCGCCGACCGTCCATTCGTAGCGCAGCGCCGACACCAGGACCAGCGCGGACCGGGACTCGCCCGGCTCGGACAGCGACCAGTCGATGGCGGATTCCAGGTTGTCCCGCTCCGTGCGCAGGCGGGCGAGGTTCTCGGCCTGGCCCGGACCGCACCAGGTTTCACAGGAGTGGACGGCCAGACGCAGGTAGTGGTCGCGGTGCCGACGGCGGAGGTCCTGTTCGAGACCACTGTCGGCGAGGATGCCGCGACCGTACTGCCGGATGGTCTCCAGCATGCGGTACCGCGCCCGCGGCAGGTCCGGGCGCACCGACAGCACCGACTTGGCCACGAGCCCGTCGACCAGGTCGAGGACATCGACGGTGTCGATACCGATGCCCGGCCCGGCGCAAATGCCCTCAACGGCGTCCAGATCGAACTCGGCGGGGAAGACGGACAGGCCGGCCCACAACAGTCGCTCCTGCTCCGAACACAGGTCGTAGCTCCACTCCATCAGCGCGCGCAGCGTCTGCTGTCGTGACACGGCGGCCGGACTGCCCAGCGTGAGCAGGCGAAAACGGTCGTCGAGCCGGTCTGCGACCTGCTCCACGGACAAGGAACGCAGCCGCGTGGCGGCCAGTTCGATGGCGAGCGGAAGGCCGTCGAGGCGGGCGCACAGACGGGCCACCGCTTCGCGGTTGTCCTCGCGCACGCTGAAGTCCGGCCGGACGGCGGTCACCCGGTCGACGAGCAGGGCGACGGATTCATAGGCGGTGAGCACCTCGGCCGCCGGGGCGGCTTCCCCGGCGGGCACGGGCAAGGGATCAACCGCGAGGACGTGTTCACAAGGGATGCCAAGGGGCTGGCGGCTGGTGGCCAGCACGCGCAGACCCGGTGCCCGGCGCAGCAGGTGATCGACGAGCCCGGCGCAGGCGACGACGAGGTGCTCGCAGTTGTCCAGCACCACCAGCAGTCGGCGGTCGGCCAAGTGGTCAGCCACCTGCTCCCACGCCGACCGGTGGGACTGGTCCTTGACGTCCAGGGCCGCGGCGAGGGCATCGGCGAGCCGGTCGGGGTCGTCGACGGCGGTGAGGTCGGCGAACCACACTCCGTGCGGAAACGCCCTCCGGGCGAGTTCGGCGGCCCGCAGGGCGAGGCGAGTCTTGCCCACGCCCCCGGGGCCGGCCAGCGTCAGCAGCCGGGATGCCTCCATCCGCCGCCTGACCTCGGCCAGTTCACGTCGGCGGCCCACGAAGCTGCTCGCAATGACCGGCAGGTTGCCAGGGGGCCGCGCTGCCCGCCGTTCGTACGTCTCGTCCATCGCGAAGTCAGCTTGGCACCGCCCACCGGAATGAATCGAGACGTCGGCAGCGGGATTCGGTGCCGAACGGCCCACTCGCGACGAATGACGTACGCCGCATGAGACTCCTGCCGAGTGCGCATGTGCCACGCACATGCCCACGGCAGGCGGGGCCCGGCAATCGGGTAGCGCATCGGGTAATCCACCCCCTCCGGTACGGGCGGCCCCCTGCCACGGTCGCCGTGCACCGTCGCTGTGACGCACAGCACGAGCTCAGAGGGGCAACGATGCTCACGACAACCACCGCCGCCGTCCTGGAGGGGCCCGGTCGGCCCTTCAGCCTCGAACAGGTCGAGCTCGACGACCCCCGAGCGGAGGAGGTGCTCGTCCGCATGGTCGCCGCGGGTTTCTGCCACACCGACCTCGGCGTGCAGGCCGGCCACATCCCCTTCGCCCTGCCGGGCGTGATCGGCCACGAGGGTGCCGGCGTCGTCGAAGCGGTCGGCTCGGCGGTCACCCGCGTCGCGCCCGGCGACGTCGCGATCGACCTGGTCGACCACCGCCTCGACGTGGCCCTCGAACTGGGCGCGACCCACCGGATCAACCCGGCGACCGAAAATGTCGCCAAGGCGCTGGACAGGAACACCTGCGGCACCGGGCTCGACCACGCCGTCGACACCACCGTCGACATGTGTGTACTGCGTACCGCGGTCGACGCCCTCGGCACCCTGGGACGCACCGCCGCCGTCGGCGCGACAGCGCCCGACACAGAACGCGCCCTCGAGTACCAGGACTTGCTCGTCGGGCCTCGGCTGTCGGCGTTACCGAGGGCGACGCGGACCCCGAGTCGCTGATCCCGCTGCTCGCCGGACTTCACCGGCAGGGCCGGCCACCCCTCGACAAGATCGTCACGACCTACCCGTTCAGCGAGATCAACCAGGCGGTCGCGGATGCGCGCCACGGCTCCACGATCAAGCCCGTCCTCCTGTTCGACGCCGACTGACCGATTCCCGAGCCCATCGCATTCCGCACACCAGGAGTGACATGACCCGCACCCTTCCCCCCGGCGTCAGCGACGAGGACTTCACCTCGGCCCTCACGGCGTTCCGGGACGTCGTCGGCGACGAGTTCGTCCGTACGGACGAGGCCGAACTGGCGCGCTTCCACGACCCCTACCCGGTCGGCGACGCCGACGCCCACCTCGCCTCGGCGGTGATCTCCCCCCGCGACACCGAACAGGTGCAGGAGGTCGTCCGCATCGCCAACCGCTACGGAATACCGCTCTCGGTCATCTCCACGGGCAGGAACAACGGCTACGGCGGCTCGGCCCCGCGCCTGTCGGGCGCCGTCGTCGTCAACACCGGCGAGCGGATGAACCGGATCCTTGAAGTCGACGAGAAGCTCGGCTACGCCCTGCTCGAACCCGGCGTCACGTACTTCGACCTCCACGAGTACCTGGAGGCCCACGCGCCGAGCCTCATGATCGACTGTCCCGACCTCGGCTGGGGCAGCGTCGTGGGCAACGCCCTCGACCGTGGCGCCGGCTACACGCCTTACGGCGACCACTTCATGTGGCAGACCGGCATGGAGGTCGTGCTGCCGCAGGGTGACGTCATGCGCACCGGGATGGGCGCGCTGCCCGGCAGTACCACATGGCAGCTGATCCCGTATGGCTTCGGTCCCTACCCGGACGGCATGTTCACCCAGTCCAACCTGGGCATCGTGACCAAGATGGGCATCGCGCTCATGCAGAAACCGCCCGCATCCATGACGTACCAGATCACCTTCGAGAACGAGAGTGACCTCGAGCAGATCGTGGACATCATGCTGCCGTTGCGCATCAACATGGCGCCACTGCAGAACGTCCCCGTACTGCGCAACATCATCCTCGACGCGGCCGTGGTCTCGCAGCGCGCCGACTGGTACGACGGCGACGGTCCACTGCCGCCCGAGGCGATCGAGCGGATGAAGAAGGAACTCGGCCTCGGTTACTGGAACTTCTACGGCACCCTCTACGGCCCGCCCCAGCTGATCGAGATGAACTACGGAATCATCAAAGATGCCTTCGGCCAAATTCCCGGCTCCCGCTTCCAAACCCACGAGGAGCGCCACGACCGCGGCGCCCACGTCCTGCAGGACCGGCACAAGATCAACAATGGGATCCCCAGCCTCAGCGAGATGAAACTGATGGACTGGATCCCGGGCGCGGGCCATGTGGGCTTCTCCCCGATCTCCCCACCGGTGGGCCGCGACGCCATGAAACAGTTCCGGATGGTGCGCTCGCGCGCGGACGAGTACGCCAAGGACTACGCGGCCCAGTTCGTCGTAGGCCTGCGGGAGATGCACCACATCGCGTTGCTGCTGTTCGACACCCAGGACGCCACGGCGCGGAACGAGACCCTCGCCCTGACCCGGCTGCTCATCGACGAGGCCGCCGCCGAGGGATACGGCGAATACCGCACCCACAACGCCCTCATGGACCAGGTCATGGGCACCTACAACTGGGGCGACGGCGCTCTGCTGAAGTTCCACGAAGCCATCAAGGACGCCTTGGATCCCAACGGCATCATCGCCCCCGGTAAGTCCGGTGTCTGGCCGGCCCGTTACCGCGGCAAGGGTCTGTGAACCTCGCCCCGGCCGGAGAACATGGGCAGACTACCCAGCACTCCGAATGAGACGACGCCCAAGTGTACGCCCAGGAGGGCGCCTGGCGGGCATCTGCCCAGGTCAGGCGCCCTCTTTCTGCGCCTAGAAGAAGCCCAGCTTCTTCGGCGAGTAGCTCACCAGCAGGTTCTTCGTCTGCTGGTAGTGCTCCAGCATCATCTTGTGGGTCTCCCGGCCGATGCCGGACTGCTTGTAGCCGCCGAATGCCGCGTGGGCCGGGTACGCGTGGTAGCAGTTCGTCCAGACCCGGCCCGCCTGGATGGAACGGCCGGCCCGGTAGGCGGTGTTGATGTCCCGAGTCCACACACCGGCGCCGAGCCCGTACAACGTGTCGTTGGCGATCTTGATTGCGTCGTCGAACTCGTCGAACGACGTCACCGAGACGACCGGGCCGAAGATCTCCTCCTGGAAGATCCGCATGCGGTTGTCGCCCTCGAAGATGGTCGGCTGGACGTAATACCCGCCCGCCAGCTCCCCGTCATACTCGATGCGATGACCGCCCGTCAGAACCTTCGCGCCTTCCTGCTGGCCGATGTCCAGATAGGAAAGGATCTTCTCCAACTGGTCGTTGGAGGCCTGAGCGCCGATCATGGTGTCCGTGTCCAGCGGATGCCCCGGCTTGATCAGCTCGGTGCGAGCCACCGCCGCCTCGACGAACTCGCTGTAGTGGCCCCGCTGGATGAGCGCACGCGACGGACAGGTGCACACCTCACCCTGGTTCAGCGCGAACATCGTGAACCCCTCCAGCGCCTTGTCGCGGAGGTCGTCGTCCTTCGCCCAGACGTCCTCGAAGAAGATGTTCGGCGACTTCCCGCCCAGCTCCAACGTGACCGGCTTGATGTTCTCCGAGGCGTACTGCATGATCAGCCGCCCCGTCGTGGTCTCGCCCGTGAACGCCACCTTCGCGACCCGCGGGCTCGACGCCAGCGGCTTGCCCGCCTCCACGCCGAAACCGTTGACGATGTTCACCACACCCGGCGGGATCAGGTCCGCGATCAGGCTCATCCAGTAGTGAATCGAGGCCGGGGTCTGCTCAGCCGGCTTGATCACGACCGCGTTGCCCGCCGCAAGGGCCGGAGCGAGCTTCCACGTCGCCATGAGAATGGGGAAGTTCCAGGGGATGATCTGCGCGACGACACCCAGCGGCTCATGGAAGTGATACGCCACCGTGTCGTCGTCGACCTCGCTCAGCGAACCCTCCTGAGCCCTGATCGTCCCCGCGAAATACCGGAAGTGGTCGATCGCGAGCGGAATGTCGGCGGCCAGCGTCTCCCGGACCGGCTTGCCGTTCTCCCAGCTCTCGGCGACGGCCAGCTTCTCCAGGTTCGCCTCCATCCGGTCGGCGATCTTGAGCAGGATGTCGGCACGGGCGGTCACGGAGGTGCGGCCCCAGGCGGGCGCGGCCGCGTGTGCCGCGTCCAGCGCGCGCTCCACGTCCTCGAAGGTGCCCCGTGCGATCTCGGTGAACGGCTGCCCGTTCACCGGACTCGGGTTCTCGAAGTACTGCCCCCGCGCCGGCGGCACGTACTCCCCGCCGATGAAGTGGTCGTAACGCGCCTCGTAGGAGACGATCGCCCCTTCGGTGCCGGGCGCTGCGTAACGGGTCATGCGGCTCTGCCTCCCGGAGAAGCGCTGCCCGGCCCTCGGGCAGCTCACGGCGCGACGGTAGGCCGCGTGACGTTGCATGTACGTTGCGGGGGAGACGCGCCCGGCCGGTGCGTGGGTCGCAGTCCTCCCTGGGGCCCCTCCCCCCCGGCCCCCGCCCCACCCCGCCTCCTCCCAGCAGAAGTCACCCGCACCTCAGTCGGCCGGTGTCCGTCAGTGGGCTGTCCTCGCAAGACCCGCCGATTGTTCGGACTCCAGCTCCGCCAACCGCGCCCGCACCGTGGCCGTCTGGCGCAGCGCCGCAAGCGCCCGCCACACGGTGAGGTCGTCCTCGCCCCAGGACGAGTGGACCCAGTTCGCCAGCAGGTCCGGGTCGCCGTGTGCGACGAGCGCGGCCCGTAGACCGTCCTCGAGCCGCCGCCGCAGCCGTGTCACCCCCGGCGCCTGGGAACCCGGCAGCAGCGGACCGGTGTATGCCGAGGCCGCTCCGGCGACCGCCCCCGCACCCAACCGCCGCTCCACCGTCGCGACATCGCACTCGACGGGAACCGTGAGCCGGTACGGCCGCGAAGCCAGGACCTCCGGCCCCAGCAGTCGCCTGAGCCGGGCCAGTTCCGCGCGCAGCGTCACCGGCGTCACCGACTCGTCCTCGTACAGCGCGCACAGCAACTCGTCGCCCGTCATTCCCTCAGGATGCCGGGACAGCAGCAACAGGATCTCGCTGTGCCGCCGACTGAGCCTCAGCTTCCCGCCGGGCGTGACGAGCAGCGCCTCGTCGCGGCCCAGCGCGCTGAGTTCGAACGCGTCGGCCGTGCTGCCCACCGGGTCCAGCAGCGCCAGCTGGGACTCGGCGGCGCGCGCCACAGCCTGCACGAAGGCCAGGCTGTGCGGATGTGCGAGACCGTCCCCGCCGGTGATGTCTATGGCGCCCAGCACCCGTCCGGTGCGTGGATCGTGCACGGGTGCGGCCGCGCACGTCCACGGCTGGACCTGGCGGATGAAGTGCTCCGCCGAGAACACCTGCACCGGCCGGTCGACGGCCATCGCCGTACCCGGTGCGTTCGTCCCGACCAGGGACTCCGCCCAGCGCGCACCCGGCACGAAGTTCACCAGCGCAGCCCGCCGCCGGGTGACCGGATGCCCCTCGACCCAGAGCAGTCTGCACTGCGCGTCGCTCACCGCCAGTAGATGCTCGCCGTCCGCCGCGAACGTTCCCACCAGTTCCCGGAACAGGGGCATCACTCTCGCCAACGGGTGTTCGGCACGGTACGCGCCGAGGTCATCATCGGTCAGGTCCACGCTCGCGGCGCCGTCCGGACTGACGCTCGCACGGGCCGAACGCCGCCAGGATTCGGCCACCACGGAACGCACCGGCCGCGGCACCGTACCCGCCTGGGTGAAGGTTTCGTGGGCGCGACGCAGCACACGGATCCGCTCGGTGGGGTCGGCGCCCGGTTCCAGGGCCACCCATGGATCGGTCACTGGGCCTCCCCGAAATGCGATGCGGCTGAGCACATGGTCGCTCTGTGGAGCACGTCGGACAAGCGGTTCGGCAGTGCTCGTCATGCCGGGGGCCGAGGGCTCGCCCCCTCATGTCGGACGGAGTTGACCAGTCTCATGTAGCGCGTCCAGTCCCAGTGGAGTCCCGGGTCCGTGTGGTCGCTCTCCGGCACCTCGTAGTGGCCGATGATGTGTGCTCGGTCCTTCGGGATGTCGTACCTGGCGCAGATGGCCGAGGTGAGGCGTGCGGAGGCCATGTAGAGGGCGTCGGTGAAATAGCCCGGCTGGTCGACCCAGCCCTCGTGCTCGATGCCGACGCTGCGCGTGTTGTAGTCCCAGTTGCCCGCGTGCCAGGCGATGTCGCGCTCACGGACGCACTGCGCGATGTTGCCGTTGACCGACCGTACGAGGTAGTGGGCGGAGACCTTCTTCTTCGGGTTCTGGAAGACGGAGAGCGCGGTACGGTACGACGTCTGGGTGACGTGAATGACCACGAAGTCGATGGGGTGGGTCGTGGGCCGGTCGGCGGGTGTGTGGTTCGCCGTGCTCGCCGCGACCCACTCGGCGGAGGGGTGGTCCACCGGAGGCGGCAGCGCGTCGGCCGGCGGATCGGGGAGTAACGCGTACGGTACGGCGGCGAGCGCGGCGCCCTTGAGCATGCGCCGCCTGCTGGGAAAGGGTCTTGCTCGGTCCATCCTGAACTGCCTTTCCTTCCTCGTTCTTGGGGGAGCGGGTGGTCGGTTGTGGGGGACGGTGTCGGCCGGCGCATTCAAGGTACGGTGCTCGCCGGATGCGGAGAAGGTGCATCGCCCGGATCGGTGGACAACGGAGCAACTGTGGACAACTCGGCCGCTCGAAAGGGTGGGAGTGACCCCGGTGCTTTGACTCTCAGCTTGTCGAGCGTGCCCGCGCCCCGGGTATTGACGCTCGTTCAGGGCCAGACCACCTGCTGGAGCTCCTGGACGCGTTGGACCTTCATCAGCCTGCTCGCCGCCGCCGTCCTTGCCGTCACCCCCCTGCGCGCCACGGCCCAGTGCACCCGCGGCCCACTCGTCAGGACGCTGCAGGACGGCGACCGCATCGCGTCAGGCGGCTGATTCCGCGAGCAGACGCAGTGCCTCACGTGACCGGCTGTCCGACTCTGCGGAATAGACCACCAGTTGCTGTCCCGGTGCGGAGGGCACGGAAAACCGTTCGAGATCGAGCGTGAGGGTACCGGCCCGCGGGTGAGCGATCGTTACCCTGCCATTGGTGCGGCCCCCGACATCGTGCCTGGCCCAGAGACGCCGGAAGCTCTCGCTGCGCATGGACAGTTCGCCGACCAGCGCTTCCAGGTCCGGGTCGTCGGCATCCGTGCCGGCCAGCCCGCGCAGGCACGCCACGATGTCCTGACGCGGATCCGGTTCGATCAGGAAGTTGTCCGGCTCCAAGAACAGGGTCCGGACGAGGTTGGTCCCCGGTGTGTGCGCGGGCGACAGGGACTGGGCCAGCGGATTCGCCGCCAGCACCAGGAACGTATGGGTCTGCACGAACGCGGGCGTCGCCGGCCAGGAGTCGATCAGCCGAGCCAAGGTGGGAGACACCCGATGGCGGCGAGCACGTCCGCGCAGACGCGGGACAGAACTGGCGAGCGCGAACAAGTGTGTGGTTGCGGACTCGTCGAGCCGTAGAGCCTGAGCGAGCGCCCGGAGGATCTCCGCAGACGGCCGCCGGTCACGGCCCTGTTCGAGACCGAGGTAGTAGTCCACGCTGATACCGGCGAGAGTCGCAACTTCCTCGCGGCGCAGGCCGGGCACGCGCCGACGTGCGGTCTCAGGAAGACCGACATCCGCAGGACGCACCAGCTCGCGACGGGCCCGCAGATAATCGCCCAGCAGATTCACGGTGCGGTCATCCATGAGGGCAAGGTTAAACCGGAACGAGCAACGGACCCTGGTGCCGGCAGCACCAGGGTCGCGGCTCGCTTCATCCGCTGCAACGCGGGACCTAGCGTCGGGTCCATGGCAGCAGAAACACTTGACGGCCTGACCGCCGTCGTCACCGGCGCCAGTTCCGGCGTCGGCGCGGCCGCGGCACGGCGGATGGCCGCGATGGGTGCGTCAGTCGTAGTCGTGGGCCGTGCGGTGACCCGAACTCGCGCTGTCGCCGACGAAGTCGGTGGCACCGCCCTTCCCGCGGACTTCGCGCGCTTCAGCGAGGTGCGCGAACTCGCTCAGCACCTGATCTCCGGCGTACCGCGGATAGACATCCTGGTCAACAACGCGGGCGTCGTTTCGCCGAAGCGGGAAACGACGTCAGACGGTCATGAATTGACCGTGCAGGTCAATTTCCTTTCACCCTTCCTGTTGACATCGCTCCTCTGGGAAAAGCTCCTGCAGGCTCCCTCCGCCCTTGTCATCAACACCAGCTCCAGTCTCTATCGGTTCGGCAAGCTCAACCCGGACGATCTGGATCAGAATCGGAGCCGTTACGCATGGATGCGCTCGTACAACGCCTCGAAGTTGGCAAGTGTCGTACATGCCGCCGAGATCAACCGCCGGGCACCGGACACAATGACCGCTGTTGCGTTCCACCCAGGCACCGTCCGATCCGGCCTCGACCGCAACTCCGCACTGATCACGGCAGCAAAGGCAAGCCTGATCGGTCGGCGCCTGACGCAGTCACCGGAGGAGGGCGCCGAGCCGATCATCAGGATCGCCACCACCGACCGCAGCGAACTGAGAAACGTCTTCTACAACCGGCTTGAGCCGGAGCCACTGCGCCCCTCTGCCGCGGACGCGGATCTCGGTGCCCGACTGTGGCAGCGGGCTCACGAGCTCACGCGCGCGTCGACATAACAGTCCCTTGGGTGTTGCTTCGCCCGTGAGCAGGTCGCGGGCGGTGGCGCTGTCGTTCGGTGCGCCCCCGCCCTTCAGACAGTGCACTCAGCAGTCGGCGACCCACTTGTGCGACCTGAGCTTGCCCGGGGTTCCTCCGGGACTTCCCTGCCCCTGCGCCAGGCAGCCGGTCAGCCCTGTGCGGTTAGCTCCCGTCCAGACACGGACGCCCTCGTACGCGTTGGACGTGCCGTTGTTGAAGATCGACTTGACGGGCCGGTCGTCGGCCCAGGAGCAGATGGCGGGTGCCCTGAGCCAGTCGTCGTCGGCGTTGCGCCAAGTGCAACGGTTACCGGTGTAATTGGCGCCGTCCCACGCGCACAGGTTGCTGGACGGACAGTTGGGCGCGGCGCTCGCCGGGGTCGGTGCGACGAGACCGAGTGCCGCGGCGGCCCCGCTGAGGGTGAGCGCGGTCAGGGTCCTGCGAAACGTGCGGGGCTTGGCGGCGGTTCGGTTCTCACGGAACATGTGCAGCCCTTTCTCGTGGGAGGCAGCGTTCACGGCGGTCGAGGAGCCCGTGTGCGGCTGCCACGGGCGAGGCCCTCCGGGGGGCCGGTTCGCCAGCGCGGACAAGGACGGGCCGTCGGCGTTCTCTGCGGCAAGTAGCGCCTGCCGCAGGCCGCCTGACGGCTCGTAAGGTGAGCGTCCACTGCGAATCTTGCGAAAACCTTGTGCCGGCTGTCCTGCAGCCGAGTCGCAGCCCTACCGGACGGGTGGCCGGGCCCGTCGGGTCGCGCATACCGCGGCGGCGGGGCGTTGCCTCAAGCCCGCTCCGCGACGGCCCCCGGATCGTCCAGCACCGCCCGGACGACGGAGTGCGCCGCCCCGAGCAACGGGCCCTCGGACCCCAGCCGGGAGACCGACACCACACAGGCCGGGCCCGCCGCACGCCGGCCCAACTCCCGTTCCAGTGAGGGGAGCAGCCATGGCGCAAGGCCCGCGAGCGCCCCGCCGAGCACGACCACCTCCGGGTCGAGGAGGTTGACGGCGCCGGTCAGCGCGATACCGAGTGCGGTTCCGGCGCCGCGCAGGGCCCGCCGTACGTCCTGGTCACCGTCGGCGGCACGCTTCGCGAGCAATCCGATCCGGTCCTCGCCCGGTTCCAGGCCGGCCGCCCGCAGTACGGCCTCTTCGCCTGCGTACTGCTCGAGACAGCCGCGCCCGCCGCATGCACAGAGCGGGCCCTCCGGACGTATCGGAACGTGTCCCAGTTCGCCCGCGAACCCGCGCGTTCCGCGCAGCAACCGCCCGTCGACGACGACCGCCGCACCGATGCCGATCTCGGCCGAGACATGCAGGAAGTCGCGTGGGGTCGCCTCGCCGAGCCAGAGTTCCGCGAGCCCACCGAAGTTGGCCTCGTTGTCCACGGTCAGCGGCAGCTCCCGGGGCAGCAGGGCGCCCAGATCCGCATCGTGCCAGTCGAGGTTGGGGGCCCGTACGACGGTCCGGGCGTCATGCGCCACCAGTCCGGGCACGGCCACGGCGAGGCCCGCGGGCCACAGGCCCGCACCCTCCGCCTCGGCGGTCACCTGCCGTACGAGTGCGCTCAGTTCCGCCAGTACCGCAGCCGGTCCACGGCCCCGGTTGGGGCCGTGCCGTTCCGCACGGGCACGCACCTCGCCCCGAAGATCGACCGCGCACACCGCGAGATGGTCGACCCCCACCTCGGCGCCGATCCCGGCCGGCCCGCTCCCGCTGACCGTCAGTGCCGAGCCGGGCCGTCCCACGCGCCCCGGCCGCTCGGGGCCCAGTTCCTCCAGGAGCCCCGAGCGGATCAGCTCGTCCACGAGTGTGGAGACGGCGGCCCGGGTCAGACCGATGTGCGAGGCGACCGCGGCCCGGGACAGTGGTCCCTCGGCGTTGACCGTGTGCATGACCCGTGCGAGGTTGCGGCGGCGCATGCCCCGCTGGGTGTCGGGCAGCCGGCGACCCGGGCTGGTCGGGTGGGCCTCGTGCAGCGGTCCGGTCATGCCTCCGTCAATCCTCTAGGGTGGTTCGTCCACGGCCCGTGGCGGGCAGTTCGTGGTCCGCTCAGCTCCGGTCCGCCTCCCGTTCCAGCAGGGGAGCCGCATCGGAGAGTACTCCGGCGATCCGGGCGAGGGTCGCCTCGTCGGGCTCCACGGCGTCGAGAACGGGGCCCCTGGCCGTGTCCCAGCGGCGGGCGACCGCGGCCGGGTCCTCCCCGGTCAGCAGCCCGGCCGCCTGCGCGGCGGCACCGAGCGCCACCAGTTCCTTGGCCTCGGGCACCTGCACCGGCCGCCCCGACAGCCGTCGCACGGTCTGCTGCCAGGCCGCCCCGCGTGCCCCGCCACCGATGAGCAAGAGGGGCGCGGAGCGGTCCGCGTCCGCGTCGAGCACCAGATCGAGGGCGCCGAGCAGCGAGTGCACGGCGCCGTCGTAGGCGGCCTGCAGCAGCTGCCCCGCCGTCGTGTCGTGCCGCAGACCGTGCAGCAGCCCCGACGCGTGCGGCAGATCGGGGGTGCGCTCGCCGTCCAGGTAGGGGAGCAGGGTGACCGTGGTGCCGGGTTCGACGGCCTCGCGGTCCAGGCCCAGCAGCGCGGCCACCCGGTCGACGGCGAGCGTGCAGTTCAGCGTGCAGGCCAGCGGCAGCCAGTCGCCGCGCGCGTCGGCGAAGCCCGCCACCGTGCCGGTCGGGTCCGCGGGGCGGCGCGTCGAGACGGCGTACACCGTCCCGGAGGTGCCGAGGCTCAGCACCGCGGTACCGGGGCGCAGTCCAAGGCCCAGCGCGGCGGCGGCGTTGTCACCGGTGCCGGGAGCGACCAGCGTGCCCTTGGAGAAGGGCAGGTCATGGCTGTCGCGCACCGTTCCGGCGATCTCGCCGGGGCGGACCACGCGGGGCAGCAGCGCCGGGTCCAGGCCCACATGGCCGAGGATCTCCTCGTCGTACGACTCGGTGCCGGAGGCCCACCAGCCCGTGCCCGACACGTCACCCCGGTCTGTCGTGCCCTGCCCGGTGAGGCGTTCGGTGAGGTAGTCGTGCGGCAGGCGTACGGCGGCGGTTGCGCGGACGGACTCCGGTTCGTTCTCGGCGAGCCATGCCCACTTGGTGACCGTGAAAGACGGCCCTGGGACGCTGCCGGTGCGCTCGGCCCAGGCCTTGGGACCGCCAAGCTCCTCGACGAGACGGCGTGCCTGCGGCGCCGAGCGCACGTCGTTCCACAGCAGCGCCGGACGTACCGGATCGCCCTGCGCGTCGAGCGTGACGAGTCCGTGCTGCTGACCGCCGACGGACACGGCCGCGGCCTCGTGCGCGGGTTCGCCGCACTGGCGCAGCGCCTCGCAGAGCGCGTCCCACCACTGCCGTGGATCACTCTCGCGGCCCGCCCCGGAGGAGACGGTGTGCGGTGCCTGCCCGCTCGCGACCACCCGTCCCGTCGACGCGTCGACGACCAGGGCCTTGGTGGACTGAGTGGATGTGTCCACACCGACGACGAGCGGACCCTCGGCTGCTGACATCGGACTCTCCCTCTTCCGCGCTCCGCGGGATCCGGCCTGCTCTATCGGGTACCCGGGCCGCCGGGACCCGGGGTTCAACACCTGTCCCTGACCCGGGACGCCTGGTTCCCGGCCCGGGACGCCTGGGCGTACCGAGACCCGGGACACAGGGTCTCTTCCCAGAGATGTCTCCGCATACTAATTTGTTAACCGCCATGACGAAATAGTCGGAGTGAGTAATCCGAGCGATCAAGGAGCCGCGGCATGAACTACCAGCCCACCCCCGAGGACAGGTTCACCTTCGGCCTGTGGACCGTCGGCTGGCAGGGCCGGGACCCGTTCGGCGACGCCACCCGGCGGGCCCTGGACCCGGTCGAGACGGTGCAGCGCCTGTCGGAACTCGGCGCCTACGGAGTGACCTTCCACGACGACGACCTGATCCCCTTCGGCGCCTCCGACAGCGAGCGCGAGTCGCACATCAAGCGCTTCCGGCAGGCCCTCGACGCCACCGGCATGACGGTGCCGATGGCCACCACCAACCTCTTCACCCACCCCGTCTTCAAGGACGGCGCCTTCACCGCCAACGACCGGGACGTACGCCGCTACGCGCTGCGCAAGACGATCCGCAACATCGACCTCGCGGTCGAACTGGGCGCCCGGACGTATGTCGCTTGGGGCGGCCGGGAGGGTGCCGAATCCGGCGCCGCCAAGGACGTGCGCGCCGCCCTGGACCGCATGAAGGAGGCCTTCGACCTCCTCGGTGAATACGTCACCTCGCAGGGCTACGACCTGCGCTTCGCCATCGAGCCGAAGCCCAACGAGCCGCGCGGCGACATCCTGCTGCCCACCGTCGGCCACGCCCTGGCGTTCATCGAGCGCCTGGAGAGGCCGGAGCTCTACGGAGTCAACCCCGAGGTCGGCCATGAGCAGATGGCCGGACTGAACTTCCCGCACGGCATCGCGCAGGCCCTGTGGGCGGGCAAGCTCTTCCACATCGACCTCAACGGCCAGTCCGGCATCAAGTACGACCAGGATCTCCGCTTCGGAGCCGGTGACCTGAGGTCCGCGTTCTGGCTGGTCGACCTCCTGGAGGACGCCGGTTACACGGGGCCGCGGCACTTCGACTTCAAGCCGCCGCGGACCGAGGACTTCGACGGGGTGTGGGCCTCCGCGGCCGGCTGCATGCGCAACTACCTGATCCTCAAGGAGCGTTCGGCCGCCTTCCGGGCCGATCCGGAGGTACAGGAGGCGCTGCGGGCCGCCCGCCTGGACGAACTGGCCAGGCCCACCGCCGAGGACGGCCTGCAGGCGCTGCTCGGGGACCGTACGGCCTTCGAGGAGTTCGACGTCGAGGCGGCCGCGGCCCGCGGCATGGCCTTCGAGCGTCTCGACCAGTTGGCCATGGACCACCTGCTGGGCGCGCGAGGCTGACCCGGGGAGCCGCAACTCGCGGAGTCCCGGTTCGCGGAATCCCGTCTCGTGGGGCCCCGCCTCGCGGAGCCCCGTCTCGGGGAGTCGACTCGGGGCTCGTGGGCGCCCTGAGGCGGGCGGTTCGCGTGTGCGGGGGCCGCGCCGCGGAATCGTACGGTCCATGCCCCGGCTGCGTATCAACTTCCGTGCGGGGGTCGCGCGATGACGGCATCGAGGCGACGCTTGACGCATGGGCCTGCCGCCGTTGCCTCCCCAGCCTCCTCCGCCGGGATTCTCTCCACCGCCGGGCGGCGGCGGTTCGGGCCCGCCCTCGGGAGGCGGCTTCGGTCCGCCTCCCGGGGGGTACGGCCCCCCGCCCGGCGGACACGGTCCTCCGCCAGGGGGCTACGATCCACCGCCCGGGGGCTGGGGTCCGCCTCCCGAAGAGCCGCCTCACGGCGGCTACGGCCCGCCTCCCGGCGGTTACGGTCCGCCCCCGGGCGACGGCTCAGGTGGCGGCGGGTGGCCGCCTCAGGAGCCGCCGGAGCCCTACGGCCACGGGACCGGGCCGGGTGGCGGTCCCGGCAAGCGGCGCAACACGCTGTTCCTGATCCTCGCCGTCCTCGCCGCGTTCGGCGTTGTCGCCGTGGTGGCACTCGTCGCCACCAGCGGCAACGACTCGTCGGACCCCCGTACGCCCGCCGAGAGCAGTGGGAGCGGCGGCCGCTCGCCGATCCCCTCCCTGAGCATCCCGACGGCCCTGCCCAGCGAGTTCCCCTCGAACCTGCCCAGCGGGCTCCCCAGTGAACTGCCCAGCGAACTGCCCAGTGAGTTGCCGAGCGACCTCGAGTCGCTGTTCACCGCACCGGCCGACGACGCCGTGCCCTACTACATGCTGGCCGCGGGCGACTGCTTCGACACCGACTCGAACCAGCCGGGCCAGGCCGCCAGGCGCTCCTGCCGCGCGCCGCACGACGCCGAGGTCGTGAAGGTGGCCGAACTGGAAGGCACCTACACGTCCGACGCAGCACTGAGGAAGGCGGCATCGGCTCTCTGCGAGCAGACCCTGCAGCGCAAGGCGGCCGCGCAGCCGCCCGACACGGTGCGCGGCACCCTGGTGCAGTATCCGGACGCCGCGTCCTACCGGCTCGGCATCGACAAGGTGGCCTGCAGCCTGTCCGCCGAACCCGGCGGCGGCAACCGCAAGCTGAACAAGCCGCTGGCCTGAGAACGGCTCACGCCGGCGGGCCACACCACGCCCATGTGCCACGCCCTCGCCCACCGGAAACGGCACGCACGCCCGCAGGCGACGACGCGCCTCTGGGCCATGGCACGCGCGCGGGTGTGACGGGACGCGTGCATCGGCCATGGCACGCGCGCGCGTGGGCAGCCACCTACGCGCGCGTGTGCGACGCGGACTCAGATGCCGTGGGGGAGCCGCACGTACGTCACCGTGGTCTCTACACCGCTGTCCACCAGGCGGCCCTGCGCGTCGAAGGCGCCGGCCCCGTCGGTCATGCCGAAGTCGTTGTCGTTGATCAGAGCCAGCGTGTCGTGGTCCACGCGCGCGATGCCCTCGATCTTGCCCGGCACGCCCCGGACCATGCCGAGGTCGACCACCAGACCCTTGTCGAGCACCGGCACCCCGGAGGCCGCCGGATCGGCGAGCTGCTCCAGGGAGGGCGACGTCGTGTCGTCGTCCCAGCGTCCGCCGAGGATGTCCGCACTGCGGCTCAGCCTCACGACCTGCACGCGCGCGGCCTTGTCGGTGCGCTCCTCCACCAGCAGCCGGTCGCGCCCGATGGCCACCACGGACGAGATCTTCAGCTCGGAGGGGTCGTCCTCGCTCGGGTCGACCACGTTCACCGGGTCGAAGCGGTACGCGTACTCCGCCGTCACGGCCCGCTCCCGGGGCGAGAAACGCAGCAGACGCGTCGTCAGCGAGGCTTCCCCGGCGGCCTGGTCCGGCACCGACAGCGGGCTCTGCACCGCCAACACCAGGTCACCGCCCGGAAGCTGGGCCAGTCCCTCGAAGCCGCGGTTGACCTTACGGTGCAGCAGGATCGCGGGCAGCGCCTCCACCACCGGGTAGTCGGTGCCGGTCAGGTGCAGTCCTCTGGGCACGTAGCAGGTGAGCACCTTCCCGCGCGCGGAGACGTGGATCAGGGAAGGCCCGTACTCGTCGACAAGCCAGAAGGTGCCGTCCGCCGCCCGCACGATGCCCTCGGTGTCCACGCCGTTCGGGTCGTACGTCAGCGGCGAACGCGCGTCGTAGGTGTACGGGGCCTCATCCCGCCCCGCCTGGTTGGGCAGACCGGTGACGGGCTTGCCGGAACGCGTGGTGAGGGGGATCGCGTCGACGACCCGAACGGTCTTCCCGGAGACCCGGATCCGGACGATGGCCGGATCGAACCCCGGGACGGGGAAGGTGCGCCGCTTGGTGCCGTCGATCTTGATCTGGCCGTTGGGGCCACGGTCGGTCACGGTCCAGAACTCGCCCTTGCGGCCCGCCGGGTATATGTCGCTGCCGATGCCGCCGAGATCGACGCCCCGGTCGTCGCCGACGGTCCCCGGCAGCAGCCCGTTGCTGAACGCGCCGAGCGGGATGTCGCCCAGCGTGGCGGTACGGATGACGCGCGCCGACGGCGCGTCGGAGCCGTGGGCGCTCGCCGTGCCGGACGCCGTGAGGGCGGCCAGCAGGGCGAGCGGAACGCCCGCGGCGACAGAACGGTGGGCGCGGCGCCGGCCGGCGGCGTACGAGGACATCGGGCCTCCTGGTGCGGGGTGCGAGAACGGGGAACGAGATTTCGCTCCCCTGCCGAATGCCGTACGGCCGGACGATGAACGGGAGTTGACACGGCCGGTACATCGAGGAGGGGCCGCTGCCGTCCCGGGGCGGCAAGGCGGGCCGTCCCGTCGACGGTCCGGGCCGTCGCTTTCCCGGGACGGCCCTGTGACACAGCTCCGCCGACGCACAGCGCCGCTGCCCACCCGGCCGACGGCGCAGTGCCGCCACCGTCCCGGCCGACGACACACCGCCGCCACCGTCCCGGCCGATACCACAGCCACCGCTGACGGTCACTGGATCAAGTCCCCGCGCCCGCTCCAGCGTTGAGCGTCGCATACCGCCCGTGGGCGGGATCGGCTACAGCGATCCCAGTGCCGTCGCCGGATCCTGCACCGCAGGACCCGCGGGCACCCAGCGGCCCAGCTCCTTGCGGTACGGCCACCAGCGGCCGTCCCGGCCCAGGCGCAGCTGCGTCTGCCCGCCGGTGACGGTCCAGCGGTTGCGGGTGGCGCGCAGCTGCGGCCGGGTGCCCTCGTCCCATGCCGCATCCAGCGCCGCACGCGCGCGTGCCAGGGCATCGCCCTCCACAGCCCACTCCTCCTCCAGAACGGACAGTGCGGCGGCGCCCCCGTACTCCCAGGCCCGGACGGCCAGGGCGAGACCGTCGGAGGTGCGCCCCGAGCCGCGTGCGAGCCGCTCGTGCACCAGCGCTCCGGGAGCACCTGCGGCGAGGCGGACGGCGTCCTGGGCGGGCGTCAACTCCCCAGTGGGCGTCAACTCCCCAGTGGGCGTCGACTCCCGAGTCAGCGTGGCCTCCCACCCGGGTCCGCCCGTTTCCTGGTCGGTCCGCAGCGCATCGACCAGCAGGCGGTGCGCCTCGCGGGCGGCGCGGGTCGCGAGGAAGTGCAGGGCATCGGAGTCGACCCCGGGGGCGGAAGGGACCTCGGTGTCCAGGGAAGGCGGTAGCCCGGCCGCGGCGGGCACGGGAGGCGGCACGGGCAGCGGCGGCAGGATCGCCCCCGCCGCGTACGCCTCCGCGGCGTCCACGCCCTCCTGCGCCGCCTCCTCGGGCGCCTCCCCGACGACACTGCGGACCTGCAGTTCGTCCAGCAGGGCCCGCTCACCGCGCCCCCGCAACAGCAGCAGCACGAACGGATCCTGGTCCAGCAGGCGCGCCAACTGGTAGCAGAGGGCCGCGGTGTGCCCGCAGTGGTCCCAGGCGCCGCAGTCGCACTCCGGCTCCAAGTCGCCCAGGCCCGGGAGCAGTTCCACTCCGGCCGCCGCCGCGTCCTCGACCAGGTGCGGCGGCATGTCACGGTCGAGGAGCGCCGCGATGTGCCCGGCCCGCTCGACGGCCATGCAGAGGAACCGGTCCCACTGATCCTCGGACAACTCCTTGAGGAGGACGTCAGCGCGGTGCGAGGTGCGGTCGCGGTCCCGGACCACGGCGGTGATGCGTCCGGGGCGTACCGAGACGGCGCCCACGGCTCCCGCGCGCGCGAGTCTGCGGCCCGCCTTCAACTGCTGAGAATCCAGCGCCGTCTCCTCCAGCGCCTTCAGCCAGGCCTGCCCCCACCACGTCCGGGCGAAGCCACCCCCACGCGCGGGAGGCAGCGCGGCGAACGTGCGCTCCGTCCCGTAGTGCGCGCCCTCTCCGCCATACGAATCGCCCTCGTACCGTTCGCCGCCGTAGGGATCGCCCTCGTGGGCTTCGCTGTCGTAGGCCTCGTTCGAGCCGGTCATCGAGCACCTCCGCGCAGTTCCACCAGGTCGGCCAGCTCGGCGTCGGTCAGTTCGGTGAGCGCCGCCTCGCCGGAGCCGAGCACGGCGTCGGCCAGCGCGCGCTTGCGCGACAGCATGTCCGCGATGCGGTCCTCGATGGTTCCCTCCGTCACGATCCGGTGCACCTGGACGGGCCGTGTCTGGCCGATGCGGTAAGCGCGGTCGGTGGCCTGTGCCTCGACGGCGGGGTTCCACCAGCGGTCGTAGTGGACGACGTGCTCGGCCCGCGTCAGGTTCAGGCCGGTGCCCGCGGCCTTCAGCGACAACAGGAAGACGGGGACTTCACCTTCCTGGAAGCGCCGCACCATGGCCTCGCGCTCGGCGACCGGCGTGCCGCCGTGCAGGAACTGCGAGGGCGTCCCGCGCGCGGACAGATGCCGTTCGATCAGCCGCGCCATGCGCACGTACTGGGTGAAGACCAGCACGCCGGCCCCCTCGGAGAGGATGGTCGCGAGCAGTTCGTCCAGCAGATCCAGCTTTCCGGACCGGCCCGCGATCCTCGGACGGTCCTCCTTGAGGTACTGCGCCGGGTGGTTGCAGATCTGCTTGAGTCCGGTGAGCAGCTTCACGACGAGTCCACGGCGGGCCATGCCGTCGGCGCCGGAGATCTCCGCGAGTGTCTCGCGGACCACGGCCTCGTACAGCCCCGCCTGTTCCGTGGTCAGTGACACGGCGTGGTCGGTCTCGGTCTTGGGCGGCAGTTCGGGGGCGATGCCGGGGTCCGACTTGCGGCGGCGCAGCAGGAAGGGCCGGACGAGCCGGGCGAGCCGGTCCGCCGCAGCCGGGTCCGCGCCGCCCTCGACGGCATGTGCGTACCGGGTGCGGAAGGTGCCGAGCCGGCCGAGCAGGCCCGGTGTCGTCCAGTCGAGGATCGCCCACAGCTCGGAGAGGTTGTTCTCCACCGGAGTCCCCGTCAGCGCCACGCGCGCGCGTGCGTCGATCGTGCGCAGCGCGCGTGCCGTGTCCGAGTACGGGTTCTTCACGTGCTGCGCCTCGTCCGCGACGACCATGCCCCACGCGGTCTGAGCGAGCCTGGCCGCGTCGAGCCGCATCGTCCCGTACGTGGTGAGCACGATCTCCCCGTCGGACAGGTCCTCCAGGGTGCGCCGGGGGCCGTGGAAGCGGCGCACGGGCGTGCCCGGCGCGAACCTCTCCGTCTCGCGCTGCCAGTTGCCGAGCAGGGACGTCGGGCAGACGACCAGGGTGGGGCCCGGCTCCCGGTCCTGCCGGTGCAGGTGCAGCGCGATCAGTGTGATCGTCTTGCCCAGTCCCATGTCGTCGGCGAGGCATCCGCCGAGGCCCAGCGACGTCATGGTGTCCAGCCAGCCGAGGCCCCGCAACTGGTAGTCCCGCAGGGTGGCGGCGAGCGCGGCGGGCTGCGCGACGGGTTCCTGCCCCACCGGGTCGGCCAGCCGCTCCCGCAGCGCCGCCAGCCACCCGGTGGGTTCGACGTCCACCCGGCGTCCGTCGACGTCCGCCGAACCCGTGAGAACGGCGCTGAGCGCGTCGACGGGTGTGACCTTGTGGTCCTGCTGGTCGCGGGCGCGCCGCACATCGTGGGGATCGACCAGGACCCAGCGGTCACGCAGCCGCACGAGCGGACGGTTCGCTTCCGCGAGGCGGTCGAGTTCCTCGCGCGTGAGCCGCTGGTCGCCGAGCGCGAAACGCCAGCCGAAGGCGAGCAGGGCGTCGGCGGACAGGAACGACGGGATGGACGGGACGTCCGCGACCGGTTCGTCGTCCGGTGGGCCGACGACCGCTCGCGCCGTGAGCCTGTGGGCGAGTTCCCTGGGCCAGTGCACGTCCACCCCCGCGCCCGCGAGCAACCGGGCGCCCTCGCCGAGGAGTTCGGTGACGTCGTCGTCGGCGAGTGCGACCGCGTCGGGCACGCTCGCCGAGAGCAGCGGGGCCAGCGGGGGCCAGGCCCGGGCGGCGCGGCGCAGGGCGAGGAGGGCGTCCATCCGGGCGCCCGGCGCGAACGCGTCCGAACGGGCCCACACCTCGGCGGCGTCCGCGACGAGCCCCGGGTCGCGGACGCTGTGCACCTGCACCACCGCCCGGAACGGCAACCGTGTCTCGTCCGGCTCCGCCGAATCCAGTCCCGGTACCTCCAGCCGCAGGGAGACCCGTGCGCCCGCGTCGTGTCCGGCGGCGACGTCCGCGGCCCAGGCCCGCTGCTCCGGCACGTGCTGGGGCGCCTGCGCGGCGAAGGCGGGGCCGCCCGCCGCGATCTCCGCCGCCGGGGAGCGCGGCAGGGTGTCGGCGACGGCGTCGAGGAAGCCGCGCAGCAGCCGCTCGGGGTCGGGCATTCGCAGCGGCACCCCGTCACCCGCCGGAACGGCGTGTGCCTCGGGCGGCATCGCGGCGGCGAGTTCGCGGATCAGCTGCAGGTCGTCGGCACCGAGCGGCCCCACGCGCCACGCGTCGTGATCACCGGCCGACAGACCGGGCAGCAGCAGCCCGCGGGCGACGAACTGCAGGGCGAGCACGCACGCCGCGCCCCAGAACGCCGTCGCCCGGTGCGTTTCCGCGGCGGCACGCGCGCGCGTGAGCACCGGAAGAGCGGCCCGTACCGGCAGCAGCGTGGCGGGGACGGTCATCTGCTGGACACCGTGCCGGACGCCGTCGTCCCCGGGGGCGACGACGGTCAGCTCCCGCACGGGTCCGGCGCCCGCCGAGGGAGGCGCGGCGCCGTCGGGCCCGTCGGCGCGCCAGAAGGCGACCATCCCGGTGCGCGCCGGGTCCCCGGGCACGAACACGGCACAGCAGCGGGCTAGTTCGGAGATCTCGCAAGGGGTGGCAGCGGCCGATCCATGCGCGGGGATGGTTAACTCCTCAAATTTGACTACTGGGCGCCTTACCGAGAGTACAGCACTTCGGTGCGGAGCGTCTCAGGGTTGACTGAGGGGCCGGCCTCAGGGTCGTATCAGGGTCGTGGCCCGGAACCGTGGAAAGCGCGGGGCCGTTCTCAGGACAGAGAGCGGCACGGGCCGCGAAGGAGGCGACGCAGATGTCGAAGAACCAGAAGATCGCCGTAGGGGGAGCGGCGGTCGGACTGCTCCTGTTGATCTGGCTGCCCTGGTGGGCCGCCCTCCTCATAGTCCTCGGAGTGCCCGCCGCGGCCTATCTGACCCTCGACCCCTCGCAGCGGCGCAGGCTGCGCCGGGTCACCCGCAAGGAGATCGGCCGCTGAGGCCGGCGGCGCCCCGCGCCTGATCCCGCCGGGCACCCGGCCGGCGGGATCAGGCGGTCGCCGTGGCCTGGCGCCCCGACAGGCGACGTTCGCCCCGTCGCGACGCCCGGCACGCTCCGCCAAGCTCTTCTCGCAGGGGGACCTTTATGGCGCCGCTCCTCAACGGGCAAACGTTGCCTGCCTGTCGGGGCACTGGTCAGAGGGGGCGCACCGCTATTTTGTCGAGCGCCGCCAGCAGCCCCGGAAGCTCCGGTCCGCGGCCCACCGGCAGCACCTCACCGGGCTCCTCGTCGAGGAGGACGAACGCGATGTCGTCGGTCCTGGCCACCATCGACCAGCCGGGACCGTCGGCCCGCAGGGTGCGCGCGTCGCCCGGCGCGAACGACGAGCGGATCCGGCCCAGGGGCGGCGGGGTCTCCAGGTACGCGCGCACCTCCGCGAGTACCCGACGGATGCCGCCGTGCCCGGTGCCCCCACCGGCGCCCGGGCCGTCCGCCGACTCCGAGCCGCGGTGCTCGGCCGCCGCCTCGCCTGCGCCCGGTGATCCGGACCCGTCCGGGGCGTCACCATCGGCACCGGGCCCGCCCGGGCCCTCGGCGTCGGCGGATCCTCCGCCGGGGGACAGGAAGGCGTCGTCGTCGATCTGTTCGCGCCAGCTGGCCCACTGCAGCGCGATCTCGTCGGCGCCCAGCCTGCGCTGCGCCGGACCCCAGGCGCTGGTGTCCGGGGGACGCAGCGGCGGACGGTCCGAGATCTCGGGCGCCGGGTCGTGCGGTGCGGGCACCCCCGGCGCGGCGACCGCCAGCTCCAGCGGCCACCCCGGCAGCGCCGCCACCATGCTGCGGTCGTCCGGAGACAGGTCGTACTCCATACCGCAGTCCCAGGACGCGATGGCGACGGCCACGAGCGAGACGTCGTCGATCACGACCGTCCACCGCGCGCCCTCGCCGTCCTGACCGAGCACCAGGCCGTACCCGTCGGGGTGGGGCGCGAGGTCGAGCGCCGCGCACGCCTCCGGATAGTCGTCGCCCAGCACGCTGGGGAACTGCGCGGGCGTCAACAGTACCGCCGTCAGTACGAACAGCGCGTCGTCCTCGGCGGCGACGGGCGTCTCGTCCGTCTCGGCCATCCCGGCCTCCCCACTTGTTACTCGTCCGTCGGCGCACCATAGTGGGCGGCCGAGCCGATTGTCACGGGGCCGCCGTGCACCCCGGGCCCCACCGGCCCGCCCACCCGTCCGCCCTCAGGCCGCGGGCAGCCCGAGTAACGCGCGCGCCACCATTCGCGGCGACTCGTTCCGCTCCCGGGCGAGGGCCATCACCGCACGGCACGCCAGCTCGTTGACCCCGAAGGACAGCGCCTCCGGCGAGACCCACGCCGCGGCCTCCTCGATCCGCTCCCGATCGTCCTCCGCGCACGCCGACACGTAGTCGGCGGCCGCTTCGAACAGGTTGTGCGTACGCTTCCGAGGACGCGCCGGCTTCACCTCGCGGGGCTCTTCCGCCGCAGCCCGAGCGAGCCAGAACTTGCGCAGTCTGCCGAACATACGGTCCGCCTTCCCCCAACACGGTTCGCTGATCGTTCATCTGCCGCTACTCAACGTAGAGTTGAAGCTCCGACGGCAGAAGGGGGACAACCCGGTGAAGCGCTACGAGAGGCTCGCGCGGATCAGGCGGCTCGACCCGGTGAAGGACGCCCCGGAGATCTACCGGCTCTCCGCCGCGTACGAGTTCCCCTGGGACTACACCCGCGCTCTCGAGCTGGCGCTCTACCGTACGTACGCCGTGCCCAGCATCGGCCGTCTGCTCGCCGAGACCGCCGAACTCACCGACCGCACACAGAAGCGCTACGACGACACCTCGCTGCTGCTCGACACCGTCGTCGAGCACGGCTTCGACAGCGACCAGGGCCGCACGGCGATCCGCCGCATCAACCAGATGCACCGCAGCTACGACATCAGCAACGACGACATGCGCTACGTGCTGTCCACCTTCGTGGTGATGCCCCGGCGCTGGATCGACACCTACGGCTGGCGCAGGCTGTCCCGGCACGAGATCGTCGCATCGAGCGTCTACTACCGCACGCTGGGCCGGCACATGGGCATCCGGGACATCCCCGAGAGCTACGAGGAGTTCGAAGCCCTGCTCGACGGCTACGAGAAGGCCCACTTCGCATGGGACGAGGGGGCACGCCGAGTCTCGGACGCGACCCTCGGTCTCATGACCTCCTGGTACCCGCGGCCCCTCGCCCCGCTGCTGCGCGCCACGACCGTCGCACTGCTCGACGAGCCGTTGCTGCGCGCCTTCCGCTACGAGCCGCCCGCAGCCGCCACCCGCACCCTGGTCCGCCGCGCGGTACGGGCCCGCGGCCGGTTCGTACGCCTGCTGCCGCCGCGCCGCGCCCCGCACTTCGCACGCCAGAACTGGGAGATCAAGGGGTACCCCGACGGATACCGGGTGTCCGAACTCGGCACCACGCCCGTGCCCGGCGTCCTTGGCTGTCCGGTGCGGCCGGCTGCCGCGAGTGAACCGGACGCGCCTTCGTCCGCGGAGTGAATCGGGTGCGCTTTCGTCCGCGGAGTGAATCGGGTGCGCTTTCGTCCGCGGAGTGAACCGGGTGCGCTTTCGTCCGCGGAGTGAACCAGGAACGCTTTCCTCCGCGGTGTGAACCGGGTGCGCCTTCGTCCGCGGAGTGAACCGGGCACATCTCCGTCCGCGGAGGGAGTTGGCCCGAGGCCTCACGCCTCGCGCACCGCGCGGGCGAGGAAACGCTCGTCCTCGTCGACGTACGAGATCATGCGCCACCCGGAACGGGCGAGCAGCGGGCCCAGGTTGCCCTCCGCGCGCAGGTCCTCCGGGGTGAGCCGCCGACCCTGGCGGGCGGCCAGCGCCGCGCGCCCGACGGGGTGGAACAGCGCCAGCGTCCCCTCGGGCCGCACCACCCGCGCGAGTTCGCGCAGATTCGCGGCCGGGTCCGGCAGATGCGCGATGAGGCCGGCGGCGAAGACCGCGTCCAGCGACTCGGTGCGCAACGGCAGCGCGGCGACATCGGCGAGCACCAGCCCGCCGTCGCGGTCCCGTCCCGCCCGGACGGCGGCCTCCAGCATGGCCGGGGTCAGATCCACCCCCAGCACGACCCCGGAGGGCCCCACTGCCTCCCTGAGCGGCGGCAGGGCCCGCCCCGTGCCGCAGCCCGCGTCGAGCACTCGGCCCCCCGCGCGCAGACCCAACTCGGCGACCGCGGCCGCGTAGACGGGTGCGTCGTCGGGGAAGCGCGCGTCCCAGTCGGCCGCGCGTGCCGTGAAGAACTCCTGGACGTGGGTGTGGTCGTCGCTCATGCTCCGCATGATTCCGCATCGGAGTCACGCGACGCAGTGCACAGGTTCGGGCAGGACCCGATCGTTCCAGGACCACACCCGACCGATACCAACGGTTTTCGAAAGGCGCCCCCGTTGCGCGCCCCCACCGGGACTAGCGTCCGTGGGCCATGGGACACCTGGAGCACGCCGCGTTCGGCTGGCTGACCCCCGTGCTGTCGTACGCGATGGCCTGCATCGGCGCCGCCCTCGGGCTGCGCTGCACCGTCCGGGCGCTCGACACCACGGGACCCGCGCGCCGCAACTGGCTGCTCACCGCGGCCTCCGCGATCGGCACCGGCATCTGGACCATGCACTTCGTGGCCATGCTCGGCTTCGCCGCCACCGGCACCGAGATCCGCTACGACGTGCCGCTGACCGTCCTCAGTCTGGTCGTCGCCATGGTGGTAGTCGGTGCCGGGGTGTTCGCCGTCGGCTACGGACCCGACCGCGGACGCGCCCTAGTCCTCGGCGGGCTCACCACCGGGCTCGGTGTGGCGAGCATGCACTACCTGGGCATGGCGGCCCTGCGGCTGCACGGCACCGTGTCCTACGACCCGCTCCTCGTGGGCCTCTCCGTGGTGATCGCCGTGGTCGCGGCGACCGCGGCCCTGTGGGCGGCGCTCAACATCAAGTCACCCGTCGCGGTCACCCTCGCGTCACTCGTCATGGGAGGGGCGGTGAGCAGCATGCACTACACCGGCATGATCGCGGTGAGCGTGCGTGTCACACCGTCCGCGGCGGAGCTTCCCGGGGCCACGGCGATGCAGTTCGTCTTCCCCCTCGCCGTCGGCCTGGGCTCCTACCTCTTCCTGACGTCGGCGTTCGTCGCGCTCTCCCCGACGGCGGGCGAGCGCGCGGCCACCGCTTCGGCCCAGCGTCCGGTCGAGAGCGCCGCCCTCTAGCCGAGAGTCCCGCCCTTCGTGCCCCAGGTCGAGAACCACCGCCCGGGCCGAGAGTCCCGCCCCCGGTCGAGAACCACCGTCCTGGCCAGGAGCGCCGACCGCCGGACGCCCAGACCCCTGCGAACGAGGAAGCCATGCGAACACCGCGGAGAACCCCGAGGGAAGACGGCAGGAAACCCACGGCCGAGACTCCGCCACCCGTCCGCGGGCGGCGGGCGCACGCCGGACCGCCGGCCGAGGAGTACGCCGACCCGGACGGCGCCGACGGCACGGGACACGGAGCAGACCCCACGCGCGCGGGGGCTCTGCGCGGACTGCGCCCCCGCACCGTGCGAGCCAAGGTCGTCTGCCTGTTGATGGTGCCCGTCGTCTCCTTGCTGGCCCTCTGGGCGTACGCGACGGTCAGCACCGCTCAGGACGTCGCACGACTGCGGCAGTCGCAGCGCGTCGACCGGGAGGTGCGGTCCCCGGTCGCCGCCGCCGTCGCCGGACTGCAGGCCGAGCGTGTCGCCGCGGTGCGCTACTCGACCGCCCCCACCAGCGGGCGCCGCAGCGACCTCATGAAACTCGCCGGGCGGACCGACCGCGCCGTGGCGAAACTGCGGCTCGGGGACCACAACACCGTCGCCGACGGCTTCGACCTCCCCACGGACGTCTCCGAACGGCTCACCGCCTTCGTCTCCGGAGCCGGGCAACTGCGCGCCCTGCGGACCGCCGTACTCGAACACCGCGCCGGATGGGACGAGGCGTACGGGCAGTACACCAGCACCATCGACACCGCCTTCGCCGTCGGCGGCGCTCTCACCGGCGTTCAGGACGCCGAACTCGGCTCCGACGCGCGCGTGCTGCTCGAATTCTCCCGGGCAGGGGAAGCCCTGGCCCGCGAGAACGCCCTGCTCGCCGGTGCCCGCCTGGCAGGCACCCTCGAAGGGGAACGGCTCAGGCGGTTCATCGGCGCCGTCGAAATACGGCGCGCGCTGACCGACTCCGCCGTCGCCGATCTGCGCGGCCCCGAACACACCGCCTGGCAGCAACTCGCGCGGGAGAAGGCCTACACCGGTATAGGCGCGGTCGAGGACAGGGTGCTGGCGGCGCGCCCCGGCCGCAGGGCCGTCGCCGCAGCTCCCGAATCCGCCTGGAACGACGCCTACGCGCGCGTGCAGGACGGCATGCGCGCCATCGAGTCCGGCGCGGGACGCGACGCAGCCGACCGGGCGGACCCGTTCACGCGCGGTCTGCTCACCCCGGCCGGAGCCGCCGTCCTCCTCGGCCTCGCGGCCGTCGCCGCCTCACTCGTGATCTCGGTGCGCATCGGACGCGGCCTTGTGGTCGAGCTGGTGATCCTGCGCAACGGAGCCCTGGAGATCGCCCGCCGCAAACTCCCCGATGCCATACGGAGACTTCGTGCCGGAGAGGACATCGACGTGGCTGCCGAGGCCCCGCACGGACCGCCCGCAGAGGACGAGACCGGGCAGGTCGCGGAGGCCCTCGGCACCGTGCACCGCGCGGCACTGCACGCCGCCGTCGAACGCGCGGAACTGGGCCGCGGCATCTCCGGGGTGTTCGTCAACCTCGCCCGCCGCAGTCAGGTACTGGTACACCGTCAGCTCAACCTGCTGGACACCATGGAGCGCCGCTCCGAGGACCCGAACGAGCTCGGCGACCTCTTCCGCCTCGACCACCTCACCACCCGGATGCGGCGCCACGCCGAGAGCCTGATCATCCTCTCCGGAGCCGCCCCCGGCCGGGCCTGGCGCATGCCCGTCCCGCTGATCAGCGTTGTACGAGCGGCCGTCTCCGAGATCGAGGACTACGCGCGCGTGGAGGTACGACAGCTGCCCGACGCCTCCGTGGCGGGCGCCGCGGTCGCCGACCTCACCCACCTCCTCGCCGAACTCGTGGAGAACGCCACCCAGTTCTCACCACCCCACACCAGGGTGCGCGTGACGGGCGAACCGGTCGGCAACGGCTACGTCCTGGAAGTCGAGGACCGGGGCCTCGGCATGGGCAAGGAAGCCATCGCAGCCGCCAACGGCCGCATCGAGCAGTCCGAGGCGCTCGACCTGTTCGACAGCGACCGGCTCGGCCTGTTCGTGGTCAGCAGACTCGCCGCCCGCCACCACATCAAGGTGCACCTGAAGACGTCACCGTACGGAGGCACCACCGCGGTCGTCCTGCTGCCCATCGCGCTCCTGCACGACACGCCGGAACGTTCCGCTCCGGAAGCGGCGCCCGGACCCGCCGGGCCACCTCAGGACGCGCGGGTGCCCGCTGCCATGCGGGAGGAAGCGGACGCGGGCTCTGCCGGGACACCGGACGCACGCCCCGCCGGCACGGGCCCCGGCCGCGCGAGCGAGCCGACGCACTCGGGCGGCCTGAGCGAGCCGACGGACTCGGGCCGCGCGAGCGAGCCGACGCACTCGGTCGGCCCGCCCGTCGCACGGCCGGTCCTCGTGCTCCCCGCCGAGGGCGCCGAGGCAGCCGGAGTCACCGCTCTGCGGCGCCGACGACCCACGGTGAGGACCGAGGGTGACGACGAACTGCCGCGCCGTGTGCGTCAGGCGAGCCTCGCCCCGCAACTGCGTGACCAGCGCCCCGACGCCGCATCGACCACGGCGGACGACGGGCGCACCCCCGAACTCGTACGCGCCCGGATGACCGCCTACCGGGACGGCTGGGCGCGCGGCGGGGGACGGGCACCCGGCCGCTCCGGCACCACCGCCGACGGCAGTGGCAGCAGTGAAAGTGAAGCCGACGGCACCTACAGCAGTGAAGGAGACCTCGCATGATCCACGAACCGGGCCCGAGGACCGCCGCCCTACGCTCGGGTGAACTCGACTGGCTGCTGGACGACCTGGTGGTGCGCATCGGCGACGTACGGCACGCCGTCGTGCTGTCCGAGGACGGGCTCGCCGTGGGCGCGTCCAGCGGCCTCCGGCGTGAGGACGCGGAACACCTGGCGGCCGTGGCCTCCGGGTTCCACAGCCTGGCCAAGGGAGCGGGCCGCCACTTCGGCGCCGGGGGAGTGCGCCAGACCATGGTGGAGATGGACGACGGCTTCCTGTTCGTGGTGGCGGCGGGCGACGGCTCCTGTCTCGCCGTCCTCAGCAATGTGACCGTGGACATCGGCCTGGTGGCGTACGAGATGGCGCTGCTGGTCAAGCGGGTCGGCGAACACCTTCACGCACCGGCCAGGGCCGCCGCCGGGCCGCAGGCCGCCCGACCGTCATGACCGAGAACGGGGGCGCCCTGCGGGATCAGGGCAGCCGATGGTACGACGGCGAGGCCGGGCCCCTGATCCGCCCGTACGCGCTGACGGGCGGACGCACCCGGCCACGGCCGAGCGGAGTGCACCTCGACCTGATCGCGCTCGTCAGCCTTCACCGGGACGCCTCCATGGTCCACGGCGACTTCAGGCTCGGCCCGGAACACCGGGCGCTCGTCGAACTCTGCCGCGGCGAGACCCAGTCGCTCGCCGAACTCGCCGCGGGCACCGACCTGCCTGTCGGCGTGGTCAGGGTGCTGATCGGCGACCTCCTGGAACGGGGCTGCGTCACGGCCAGCCGGCCGGTGCCACCCGCCCAACTGCCCGACGAGCGAGTCCTGAGCGAGGTGATCGCGGGACTGAAGGCCCTGTAGCCGACGGACCGGATTGTGCACCCAACCGCGCAACGAGCGGACGAGAGCCGGAAACAACGGTCAATTAACGCTTCAAGTCCCCACGAGCGAGCCGCAGTTGCCATGATGGCTCACTCCGCACGGATGTCACCCGCACAGACAGTCACCCACACAGACAGTCACGCGCGCGGACTCGCGCGCGGACGTACCGACTTCGACCGCAGTCGCATTCCCGAGAGAAGTGATCGATGGTCTCCGAGCACCCCGACACCACGGACGACGATACGACCGCCCTGGCGCTGAAGATATTGGTCGCCGGCGGATTCGGCGTCGGCAAGACCACCCTGGTCGGCGCGGTCAGTGAGATAAAGCCGCTGCGCACCGAGGAACTGCTGAGCGAGGCAGGTCAGTCGGTGGACGACACGGAGGGCGTCGATCACAAGGTCACCACCACCGTCGCGATGGACTTCGGCCGCATCACCATCAGGTCCGGGCTGTCGCTCTACCTCTTCGGCACACCCGGACAGGACCGGTTCTGGTTCCTGTGGGACGAACTCTCCCAGGGCGCCCTCGGAGCCGTGGTCCTCGCCGACACCCGCAGGCTGGAGGACTGCTTTCCCGCGGTGGACTACTTCGAGCACCGTCACATCCCGTTCGTCGTGGCGGTCAACTGCTTCACAGGCGCCCGCGCCTACGGGGCGCAGGACGTATCGCGCGCCCTCGACCTCGACCAGGGCACACCCGTGGTGCTCTGCGACGCACGGGACCGCGACTCCGGCAAGGAGGTCCTGATCCGGCTCGTCGAGTACGCCGGGCGCATGCACACCGCCCGGCTGCTGAACTCCGTCGGCTGATGTTCCGGGTCCTGGGCGCGGCCGACCGGCCGTCTCAGCCGGCGACCGCGGAGTACGCCAGCACCGTGTCGATGCGCACGCGCACGAGGAGTTCGCCGGGCACGCCGTTGCGGGCGCCGAACTCCTCGGCCCGTTCCTCGCCCATGTAGCGGGCCCCGATCCGGGTCGCCCAGTGCCGCACCTCGTCCAGGTCCTCCGAGAGCTCCGCGCGCCCCTGCACCACGACGAAGTCGAAGGGCGGCCGGTCGTCGTCCACACAGAGGGCGACCCGGCCGTCGCGGGCCAGGTTGCGGCCCTTGACGGTCTCCTTGCCGGTGTTGAAGACGATGTAGTCACCGTCGAGCAGGAACCAGACGGGCGCCACATGTGGACCTCCGTCCGCCCGGACGGAGGAGAGCTTGCCGGTACGGGTGCCGTGTGAGACGAAGGTGCGCCATTCGTCATCGGTCATCTTGTGTGCCATGTACCCATCCTGCTTGCCCGGACGGCCGACCGTGGGGAAGGCTGACGGATCGGGACCTCCGCTCAGGAGGAAACGGATCGGGACCTCCGGCCAGGAGGGGAACGGATCGGAGAAGTCGGACCATGGCGGAGAACACGGAACTCGGCTGGTTGCTGGACGATTTGACGGAACGCGTCGAACACGTCCGGCACGCGCTGGTGCTGTCCAGCGACGGTCTGGTCACGGGGGCGAGCAAGGGCCTGCAGCGTGAGGACGCCGAGCACCTCGCCGCCGTCTCGTCCGGACTGCACAGCCTGGCCAAGGGATCGGGCCGGCACTTCGGCGCTGGGCAGGTCCGCCAGACCATGGTCGAGTTCGACGACGCGGTGCTGTTCGTCACGGCCGCGGGCGCCGGCAGCTGTCTGTGCGTGCTCAGCACGGCCGAAGCCGACATCGGTCAGGTCGCCTACGAGATGACCCTGCTGGTCAACCGTGTCGGCGAACATCTCGCGGTGGACGCGCGCAGCCCCGAGCACATGCCGCGTACGGAGCCCTGACCTGCGCGGAAGCACGCAGACGCCGAGTTGTCCACAGGCTCGTCACGGTGGGTGACAGAAGCGCTACGGTTTTTCCCGAAGCAAACGACCGCAAGAACACTGCACGGGGGAGACCACCATGTCCGGCCGCACCGTCACACCGTCCACCACCACCCAGGCACCTTCCGTGACGCCGAGTCGCGCGGCACGGGAACTGGGGCTGAAGCGCGTCGAGTTCGACCTCGCTGTGGGACTGGGACGCATCCGCACCGTTCCCGGTGAAGGGGGAGCCCGCCGGGTCGCCCGCGCGGAGATCGAGCGGGTGCGCACCGAGGACGGCTTCCCGGATTCGCTCCGCGAGCGCGTCAAGACCGTGGGCACCACGGAAGGCGCCGGGATCCTGGAGGTACCGAGCGCCCGGTTCACCAGGCTCGCCCGCCTGGGACGCATCGTTCCGGTGACCTTCTACCTGAACCGCTACAGAGCCGTCGTCTGGCTTTATCTTGCCGAGGAGCTACGGCAGTTCGCCGCCGCGGAGACCAACACGGGGCTGCTGAAGGGCCGGACGGCCGAGGAACAGCGCCGTCTGCTGGAGGCGGGCCTCGATCTGCGGCCCCGCAACTGGCGAGGGCGGCACCTGGGATTCCTGCTGCGACAGGCCGACGACCCCTGGGTACGGGCTGCCGCCGTGGCCTCCTTCCTCGACCCGGTCCAGGTCGCGGAGATCGTCCCCGACGCGTACGAACGCACCCACCTCAACCGTTTCCGGCCGCCGCGGACCGGCCACGGAGCACCCGACTCGCCCGCCGCCCTTCTCGCCGCGGCGCTGACCACGGCCGACGATCCGGACGAGATCAACTGGTTGAGGGCAGACCTTCGCCAGGAGATGGCGGCCGCGCGCGACCACTGGCCGGCACCACGTCCGGCGGCGGACCCCACGCCACTTCCGGGGGCGGACCCGGCGCTATTTTTGGTGGCAGCCCCTACGCCACGGACCGCACGGCCGCCCCGCATCGCCCGGCGACCTCGCGTCACCCCGCCGTCCCACGTCGACCGGCCGTCCTGCGTAGCCCCGCCTGCCCGGATCGACCGGCCGTCACGCGTGGCCCCGCCGCCCCCCGTCGCCTCGCCGCCCCCCGTCGCCTCGCCGTCCCGCGTCGCCCGGCCGCCCCGCAGTGCCCCGCCACCTCATACCGTGCCGTTCCCGAACGACGGGCAGGCGCCGTCGGAGCGGTCGCGTGGGCTGCTCGGCTGGCTCCGGCGCGGAAACCCCTGACCGGAGACGGTCCCCGTCGCCCGTGCCGGCCGGGCGACGGGGACCGTCGGGGGCTCGCTGGGGGCCGTCGGAAGACGGGCAGGGGGCGCGGGAGGACCGTCGCGTGTGTCAGGCGGCGTCGACGTCGGTCGTTGCCAGCCGGGCGTAGACGTCGGGCCGGCGGCGGCGCATCCGAACGGCGAGGACCACACCGGTCAGGAAGACGGCTGGGGTGAGGGCCACCAGCGACCAGTTGACGGCCGGAGCGGCCGCGGTGAACAGGTCCAGCCGCGCGCACACCAGCCCCATGGTCACGGTGAGCAGGACCGCCGCGACGGCGGGCGCGACCAGGGTGCGCAGGCGCCCCTCACCGCGTGTGGCCGGGTTGCGGCGGAAGAAGAACACGACGGCGCAGGCCGACAGCGTCTGCAGAGCGAGGATGCCTACCACTCCCGGAGTGTTCACCCACAGCAGGAACTGGTTGTAGGGGTCGGCGCCGATCGCGACGAAGACGGTGACGACCACCGCGGCCAGCAGGCTCTGGGCGATGCCCGCGGTCCAGGGCGAGCCGTGCCGGGGATGGATTCGGCCCAGGCCGGCGGGAAGGGTGTGCTCGGCGGCGAGGACGTGGACGTAGCGGGTGATGGCGTTGTGGAAGGCGAGCAGGGCGGCCAGCAAGCTGGTGACGATGAGGATGCGCTGCAGGTCGGCGGCCCAGCCGCCGACATAGCGGGTCATCGCGGTGAAGAACATCTCGGCCGGGTTCTGCGCCGCTGCCCCCACGGCCTGGCCGCTGCCGAAGGCCTGCACGATGACCCACGCGACGAAGGTATAGAAGAGGCCGAGGAAGCCGATGGCCACGTAGGTGGCCCGGGGCACGGTGCGGTCGGGTTCGCGGGCCTCCTCGCGGTAGATGGCGGTGGCCTCGAAGCCGATGAAGGCGGCGACGGCGAGACCGAGCGGAGCGCTCATCTTGGAGGTGAAGACGTTGCCGGGGGAGAAGGAGTCCAGGCTCAGACCGCTCGCGCCGCCCTTGACGAGGATCGCGCCGGCGAGCAGCAGGAGGATGGCGGTCTCGGCGATCAGCAGCGCGGCGAGGACCTTGGCGCCGAGGTTGATGGACCGGAACCCGAGGAACCACACGACGACGATTCCGGCGAACGCGTACACCGGCCAGGGCAGGTCGAGGCCGAGAAGATCGTTCGCCGTGGTGGCGGCGAAGAAGCCGAAGGCCCCGAAGATGCCGATCTGCAAGGCGTTGTAGGAGAACACCGCGAGCAGTGCGGCGCCGAGCCCGGCCGGACGGCCCAGGCCCCGGGCGATGTAGGAGTAGAAGGCGCCGGCGTTGCGGATGTAAGGCGTCATCGCGGTGAATCCGACCGCGAACAGGCACAGCAGAACACCGACGGCCAGATAGGCGACCGGGGCACCGATGCCGCCGAAGAGGATCGCGAGCGGGGCGATACCGGCCATCACGGTGAGTGGGGCGGCCGCCGCCACAACGAAGAACACGATGTCGGCGAGGCCGAGAGTGCCGCGCTGCAGGTGCGGGCTCGCGTCGGGTCCGGTCGCCGAAGAGGGTTGCCGGGGAGCGATGGGGACGAGGGGTTCGGTCATGGAGGTCTCCGCGTGGTGGTGTGCTGCCTGTGGTGCTGTGGTGGGAGGGAGCGGGTTGTCCCGGGGCACGCGGGCCGGTCCGTGACGACGATGTGCGTCCGATTGTGTCTGACTACGTCCGATGGCTACGTAGGTCCGACATGTGACGTACGTCTATCGTCTCCCGGCACGCGAGTGGTCAGGGACGCCGGCGCCGTGGGTGCGGCGGCCGGCGAGCCAGGTGCCCAGGACGGGCAGGTGGGCCAGGTCACCGGGTGCGGTCGTGACCGGGTCGGCCGCGAGATGCACCAGGTCGGCGCGCATTCCGGGGTGCAGGACGCCCCATTCCTTCTCCTCGAACGCCTGGTGGGCGCAGCCGGCGGAGTAGGCGGCGAGAGCGGTCGCGGTGTCGATCCGCTCCTCGGGCAGCCAGCCGTCCTCGGGGGTTCCCTCGGGTGTCTGGCGGGTGACTGCGGTGGCGATGCCCCGCAGTGGTTCGTGGGCGGTGACCGGCCAGTCGCTGCCGAAGGCGACACGGGCACCGGAGGTGAGCAGGGTGGCGATCTGGTACTGCCGCCGGCCGCGCTCGGGGCCGATCCGCGGCAGGATGAGTTCGCTCATCAGGGGGTCGCACTGGGCCCACAGCGGCTGAAGGTTGGCGATCACCCCCAGTGCGGCGAAGCGGGGCAGGTCCGCTGGATCGATCAGTTCGGCGTGGGCGATGACGGGGCGGCGGTCGCGGAGGCCGTTGGTGCGGGCGGCCGTCTCGACGGCGTCCAGGGCGGCACGGATCCCGCCGTCGCCGATCGCGTGGATGTGCGGCCGGAATCCCAGGGCGTCGACGGCGGTGACGGCCTCGGCGAGTTCCTCGGGCGTCCAGGTGGCGATGCCGTGCGAGTGCGGGCAGTCGGTGTAGGGCTCCAGCAGGGAGGCGGTGCCGGACTCGATGACGCCGTCGGCGAAGAACTTCACGCTGCGTGCGGTGAGCAGTCCTGGCGCGCCGCTCTCCACGCGCCGGCGGTCGGCGGTGAACCGGGCGATGCGCTCGCGCCAGCCGTCGGGTTCCAGGATGAAGCAGAGGTCGGCGCGGACCGGCAGTCCCGGCCCGGTGGTCGCGGCGGTGACCCAGACGTCGGCGTGGTGCGGCGCCACCCAGGCGTCCTGCACCCAGGTGATGCCCGCGGCGGCGAACCGGGCGGCGGCCTCGCGCAGGGCGTCGACATGTGCTTCCGGGGACGGAGTCGGGATGAGGTCGAGGACGGGGTCGAGGGCGCCGAACTCGCGCAGGGTTCCCAGCGGTTCGGTGGAGCCGGCCCGGCGCACGATCTCGCCGCCGACGGGGTCCGGGGTGGTGGCCGAGTACCCGGCCCTGCGCAGGGCTTCGCCGTTCACCCAGGCCGTGTGGTGATCGGAGGTGCGCAGGGCCACGGGACGGTCCGGGACGGCGGTGTCGAGCCACTGTGCGTCGAACCGGCCGTCGGGGGCCAGCCAGGGGTCGAAGCCGTCCCCCGTGATCCACTCGGCCTCCGGGTGTTCGTCGGCCCATCGCCGTACGGCCGCGACGATCTGGTCGGTGGAGGTGCACTCCCGGACGGGCACGCCGCGCAGTCCCAGCCCGCCCATCACCGGGTGTGCGTGCCCGTCGCCGAAGGAGGGCAGCAGGACCCCGCCCGCCAGGTCGACCACGGTCGTGCGGGCCCCGCGGGCGGCGAGCGCCGCAGTGCCCAGCGCGGCGATCCGGCCACCGGTGACGGCGAGGGCGTCGTGGACGGGAGCGTCCGCGTTCCCGGTCCGGACGGTCCCCCCGGTGAAGACGATGTCGGCATGCATGGCGTGTGGCGATGCCCTTCCCTGACCCGAGCGGCTGACGAACACCAAATTGAATGGCATTCGGTTTCCGGCAATGTAGGCGTCGCCCGTACGGTCGGGGAAGGTTTGCCCGAAAGGCATTCAATAACGGTTCAGTAACGGCCCTAGGTAGGGGTGGGGCACGGCACGCCGCGGAGTGCCGTTCGCTTCAGCGGGATGTTCCCCCGCGCCGCAGGCCCCCTGCCGAGGTCATGCCTCCGGTCGGCAGCACCGAGGAGACCGGTTTTCGGGGCCCGTCCTCAGGTGTCCGTGCCGTTCAGGAGTCCGGCATAGTCACGGGCCTGCTTGGAGGCGTTGCGGTGCCAGTCGGCCTGTGTGCGGTGCTCCTCCGCCAGGGGGGACTCGGCGGTGACGAGCTGGTCGTAGACGTCGGCTATCTCCTCGTGCACCGCCGCGATGGCGAGCCGGTTGGCGCGCACGGCGTCTGCGTGCCCGCGGTGGGCGGCGATCACCGCGAGGGGATTGCCGTCGACCGACGGCCCGGCCGCGGGACCCTGGGCGTGCAGCGCTCCGTACTCGTCGTTCAGCCGCGTCGCCCGCGCGTCCAGGTCCGTACGGCGGGCGTGCAGGGCGGAGCCGCGCGTGCGGAGGCTGGCCTCGTACGCGTGGG
Organism: Streptomyces cavernae; assembly: GCF_004023625.1. Classification (GTDB taxonomy): domain Bacteria; phylum Actinomycetota; class Actinomycetes; order Streptomycetales; family Streptomycetaceae; genus Streptomyces; species Streptomyces cavernae. Next base: position 58,733 of record NZ_RPDJ01000008.1, read on the forward strand.
AGCCGGGGAAACGGACCGCGTCCAGGCCCGACGTGATGGCGTGCGGCCGGTCCGGCCGCAACGTCGCGTACCGGGCATCGGCTTCCGCCGCCACTTCGAGCGTCTTCAGGTCCGGCGGCAGCGCGCTCCGGCCGATGGCCGCCCAGGCGTGCACGTCGCCGTACCACTTCTCGTGGGCGGACTGCCGGGTGATGCCGGCGGCCTCGCCGATCTGGAACCACGTGGTGCCGCGCTCGCGCTCGGCGACCACGGCCTCACGGACCACGTCCTCGACCCGGCGCTGCAGACGAAGGGCGGTACGGAGCAGATCACCCGGCGCGGGCTCCGGCGCCACCGGCACGGCATCGAGGACGGCGTCGGCCAGTTGACGGAGGGTCAGGGCCAGCGCGATGCGCGACTCATCGCGCGGGGACAGCCTGTGCGGCTCGGATGCGGCCGGAGTGGAGGAGGCGTCTGCGGCGTCGGTCATGCCGTCAGGCTATCCCTGACGGTCCGGGACAGGGAGAAGGAAGTCCGGCACCGGCCAAGGGAGCGCCCCGGGCAACGTAGTGATCATCGTCGTTCCACCGGACTGACCCCGGCCGAGAGCCCCGTGGAAAGCCCTTTGCGGGGCGGCACATGAGGCACCACGCCGTGTCCGGCGTCGTCCCCGGCCCGGGCAGGGGCTCAGTTCCCCGTACCGGAGAACCGCCGCGCGAGATCGCGATGCCTGTCAGCGGCCGGCTTTGCCTGGGCGGCGCCGATGGCCGAGCCGGGCATGCTGCTCAGGCGTTCGACCTGCTCCGCGAAGCGGAGGTGCTCGACCCGCGCGTGCTCACGGCAGGCGAGGCAGGTGACACGTTCCGGACGCGCGGAGGTCATGGCACGGGGCACCCGCAGTCCGCATCCCGTGGTCACGACGCTCGGCAGATCTCCGGCCAGACCGAACGTGGCCGCCAGCACGTTGCGGACATCGGCACCGCCGTTGACCACCTTCGACTCGACATGGATATGCGGATCCGTCCCGCCCATGCGTCCTCCCCGCCCGGCGACTGGACCGGCCGGCTCCCGGCCGGCCGCCGACTGGAACACGAGTCTGCCAGGCATCCCGACGACTGGGACACGAGTCTGCCGGGCATCCCCCAGCACCGGCGCCCCAGGATGGTGAGAAATCACCAGTAGTGAGTGAACCGGGCCCACGCACCGGCCGGTGCCGCCGCCTACCGTCGGAGCCATGACGAACACCAGTCCGCCTCTGCTGAGTTCACGGCAGATGGCACACTTCGTGGCCCATGGTTCACTGCGCCTGGACGGGATCGTCCCTCCGGAGATGAACGAGGAGGCGCTCTCCTTCCTGGCCGCCGGAGTACCCGGCATCCCGTTCGGAACTCCGGTGCCCGACGCCTACCCGGAGGGTTCCCTCCCGCGTCGTCTTCTCGGCATCCCGCAGGTGGAGGGCGCGTTGCGCAGCCTCGTGGGACCGGATCCGCTCGTCGACCACCACGCCGTCCACATCCGTGAGCCCAAGGAGGGCAGCGCTCAGCCGCTGCACGCGGACGCGATCATCGATGTGCGCGGCCGTGCCTTCGACGTGCAGCTCATGTACTACCCGCAGGACGTGACGCTGGAGATGGGCGGCACGCTGAGCGTGCCCGGCAGCCATCTGCGGCGCGTCAACGAGACCGACACCGGCCGCTACCAGAACCTCCTGGGTCAGAGCCGACTCGTCTGCCCCGCGGGCACGGTGGTGTTCCTGCACCACGGACTGTGGCACGGCGGCAGGCGCAACGACAGCGACACCGTGCGGTACATGTTCAAGATCCGCTTCAACCCGACCGTACGCCAGCAACTCCTGTGGGACACCTCGGACCTGCACTCGCCGGAGGTCCACGAGGAACTGACCCGTACCTTCCCCTGGTACGAACAGGCCACCGGCCGCCTGGAGATCTACAACCGGGCGTTGATGTGGCGCTTCCTGACCGGCGACGCCCGGTTCGACCTCGACCACTGGGTGACCCGCGTGACCAACGAGCCCACCACCGCGGCCCCTTCCACTCCCACTCCCACCTCCACTCCCAGTTCCCCTTCCACCGCCAACGCCACAACCGAGTTCGAACGAGGAAACGCATGAGCACCCGCCAGCAGGTTCTCGCCCTCTACCTGGGCACCTCCGCCCTCGACGCCAAGGTGGTCGGCTGGGCCCGGTATGACGGCACCGGCCGCACGACCCCGACCACCGGGGACAGCGACGAACCCCCCTACGTCACCGGCCTGGACGCCCTGCTCGACGGCTGGCGCCTCATCCAGGCCTCACCGATGCTGCCGCCCTTCCCCGGCCACGAGTACGACGTGTCCTTCCTCAAGCACGAGTTCCTCTTCGAGAAACTCGTCGACACCCGCATTTGAGGTCGTGGCTGCGACGGCTCCACCTCACCCCGCAGGACCCTGAACCGACCCGGGAGCCGGGCCTGGCTCGGCTCCACCGGCTCGGCACGAAGATGTATCGGGCATATCGAACATCAACCTTCACAAGGGCCACATGCATTGGCTAGCGTGCCAAGCGGACCGCTCGCCTCCACCGACGAACACCGCCGGGCCGAGCGGCCTCCGCCGAGTCCGGTGCGCCCCCGCGGCAGCCGGAGCCGGGGACCCACCGACCTTGGGGTGAATCGGCCCAACGCCCTTCGGGGCAGGGCCGTAGGGCACACCTTCCACAGCCGTTCCGCCCGAACCCGACAGCTAACTCGGTAGGCGGATGACGGAAGGAGTCGCCTCTCTTGGCGTCGCACCGCAAAGAGCGGACCACCATCAGTGGTGTCGCCGGCATCCGGACCCCAGCACTCGCCACGGCGGCCGTGACCTCCGTGGCCCTGCTCGCCCAGACAGCGGGCGCCACCCCGTCGGCCGAGCCGAAGCCCAGCATCGAGGAGGTGCAGAAGGAGGTCGACGACCTCTACCACCAGGCCGAGTCGGCCACCGAGAAGTACAACGCGGCCAAGGAGCGCACCGCCGAGCAGCAGGAACGCGTGGACCGCCTGCTCGACGACCTGGCGAAGCGCACGCAGAGACTCAACGAAGCCCGCGAGGAACTGGGCATGTTCGCCGCCGCCCAGTACCGCACGGGATCCTCGGCCTCCGACACGGCCACCTTCCTGCTGTCCGACGACACACAGGGCTACTTCGACAACAAGCAGTTGATGAGCCGTCTGACCGCCCGCCAGAGACAGGCCGTCGACGACTACCGGGCACAGCAGGCTCGGACCGCGAAGAAACGCGAGGAGGCGGCCGAGAGTCTCGAGGCCCTCCACGAGTCCCAGAGCGATCTGCGGACCAGCAAGGCCACCGTGCAACAAAAGCTCAGCGACGCACGGGAACTGCTCTCGAAGCTGACCGCGGAGGAGAAGGCGCGGCTGGCGGCGATCGAGAAGCAACGACAGGAGGAGGCCAGGCGCAAGGCGGAGGAACTGGCACGCCGGCAGGCCGAGGAGGAGGCCAGGCGCCAGGCCGAGGAGGCGGCGCGGCAGGAAGCGGCCTCGACCGCGGACTCCGGTTCGGCGGCCGACTCAGGCTCGGCGAGCGACTCCGGCTCCGCCTCGGGGACGGGCGCGGACTCGGGGAGCACGAGCGACACCTCCTACGCCACCAAGGCCGACAAAGCTCTCGCCTTCGCCCGCGCACAGATCGGCAAACCGTACGTCTGGGGTGCCACCGGACCGGAGTCCTACGACTGCTCCGGCCTCACCCAGGCCGCCTGGAAGGCCGCCGGGGTCACCCTGCCGCGCACCACATGGGACCAGGTCGACGCGGGCACCACGGTCCCGCTCGCCGATGCCCGGCCCGGCGACCTGGTCTTCTTCTACGACGACATCAGCCACGTCGGCATCTACATCGGCGAGGGCAAGATGATCCACGCCCCGAAGCCGGGGGAGTACGTCCGAGAGGAGTCGATCTACTACATGCCGATCCACAGCGTGGTGCGGCCGGCATAGCGCGACGCATCGGCGCCGCGCTCTTGTGCGGGCAGGATCAGCGGGCGAGATTGCGGGCGTCGTCCGGGTCGTCCTCCCGCTCGACGAGACCGCGGGGTCGGGTGGGCCGGTACGCGGTCCAGCTGCTCGCCACGCGCAAGGTGACCGTCGTGGCACCGGTACCGCCGACGACGTGGAACGGCTCACCGCCCTCGGGGCCACGACCGTCGTGGACTACACCGCCGGTTCCATAGCGGACCAGGTGCGCGACGCCCACCCCGACGGCGACGACGCGCTGGTCAACCGGGTCGGCTACACCGCCGCCGAGGTCCCGCTGGACACGGTCCACAGGGGCGGCACGGCAGCGACCACCTCCCAGGGCGGACCCCGAGCGGCATCGGTGGAAGAGCGGATCAGCCCAGCTTCCGGAACAGCCCCTCCTGCACCACGGACACCACCAACTGCCCATCCCGGTCGTAGATGCGACCCCGGGCCAGGCCCCGACCGCCCACCGCGATGGGGGACTCCTGGTCGTACAGCAGCCATTCGTCGGCGCGGAACGGCCGGTGGAACCACATCGCGTGGTCCAGGGAGGCCATGTCGAAGCCTCGCGGCCCCCACAGCGGTTCGACCGGGATGCGGACCGCGTCCAGCAGGGTCATGTCGCTGGCGTAGGTGAGCGCACAGGTGTGGACCAACGGGTCGTCGCCCAGCGGACCCACCGCACGCATCCAGACCGCGCTGCGCGGCTCGGCGCCCTGGAGTTCGTCGGGCGTCCAGCGCAGCCGGTCGACGTAGCGGAGGTCGAAGGGCTGACGCCGGGCCATGCGCTCGAACTGCTCGGGGAGGCTGCCCAGATGGGCCCGGATCTCGTCCGTGACCGTCGGCAGCGCCTCGGGGTCGGGAACCGTGCGGGCCGGCGGCAGCTGGTGCTCGAAGCTGCCCTCCTCCGGCTTGTGGAAGGACGCGGTGAGGTTGAAGATCGTGCGGCCCTGCTGCACGGCGGTGACGCGACGCGTGGTGAACGAGCGTCCGTCCCGGACCCGTTCGACCTGGTACACGATCGGCACGCCCGGTCGGCCCGGGCGCAGGAAGTACGCGTGCAACGAGTGCACCGGCCGGTCCCCGTCGGTCGTCCGGCCGGCCGCGACCAGCGCCTGGCCCGCGACCTGGCCGCCGAAGACCCGCTGCAGGGACTCCTGCGGACTGCGCCCGCGGAAGATGTTGACCTCGATCTGCTCCAGGTCGAGCAGATCGACGAGCCGCTCCGCCGGGTTCGTCATGGCTGATTCTCTCCTCTGCTGGGAAGCCGACCGATGCTCACAGCTGACCGACCTCGGTGACCCGGACCACGGCGCGGCCCTCGGCGTCGGAGGCCGCCAGGTCGATCTCCGCGCTGATGCCCCAGTCGTGGTCTCCGTTCGGGTCGGCGAAAGCCTGCCGCACCCGCCACAGACCGTGCTGCGGCTCCTCCTCGATCATCAGCAGCCGTGGGCCGCGCGCGTCGGGACCGGTGCCGAGCTCGTCGTACTCGTCCCAGTACTTGTCCATCGCCTCGCCCCACGCCTCGGCGTCCCAGCCCGACTCCGCGTCCATCTCGCCGAGTTCGCCGATCTGGTCGAGCGCGGCGAGTTCGACCCGGCGGAACATCGCGTTGCGGACCAGCACCCGGAATGCGCGGGCGTTGGAGGTGACCGGCTTGACCTGGTCGGCCTTCTCCTGGGCCTCCTCGGCCGTCATCTCCTCCGGGTTGGCGAGCTGCTCCCACTCGTCGAGGAGGCTGGAGTCGACCTGGCGCACCATCTCGCCGAGCCAGGCGATCAGGTCCTCCAGGTCGTCGGACTTGAGGTCGTCCGGGACGGTGTGTTCAAGGGCCTTGTAAGCGCTGGCCAGGTAGCGCAGCACGATGCCCTCCGTGCGGGCGAGCTCGTAGAAGGACACGAACTCGGTGAACGACATCGCCCGTTCGTACATGTCACGGATCACGGACTTCGGCGACAGGGGATGGTCGCCGACCCAGGGGTGGCTCTTGCGGTAGGTGTTGTAGGCGTGGGAGAGCAACTCCTCCAGCGGCTTGGGGTAGGAGACGTCCTGGAGCCGCTCCATCCGCTCCTCGTACTCGACACCGTCCGCCTTCATCGCCGCGACCGCCTCGCCGCGTGCCTTGTTCTGCTGGGCGGCGAGGATCTGCCGGGGGTCGTCCAGCGTCGACTCGACGACGGACACCATGTCCAGCGCGTACGAGGGTGATTCGGGGTCCAGCAGCTCGAACGCGGCCAGCGCGAACGTGGACAGCGGCTGGTTGAGCGCGAAGTCCTGCTGGAGGTCGACGGTCAGCCGCATCGTCCGGCCGGTGGCGTCCGGCTGGTCGAGCTTCTCGACGATGCCGCCGTCGAGGAGCGACCGGTAGATCGCGATCGCCCGCCGGATGTGCCGCAACTGCTGTTTGCGCGGCTCGTGGTTGTCCTCCAGCAGGTGCCGCATGGCCTCGAACGGATCGCCGGGCCGGGCGATCACCGACAGCAGCATCGCGTGCGTGACCCGGAACCGGGAGCTGAGCGGCTCGGGTTCGGAGGCGATGAGCTTCTCGTAGGTGTTCTCCGTCCAGCCCACGAAACCCTCGGGGGCCTTCTTGCGGACCACCTTGCGGCGCTTCTTCGGATCGTCGCCCGCCTTGGCGAGTGCCTTCTCGTTCTCGATGACGTGCTCGGGCGCCTGCGCGACCACCAGCCCGGCCGTGTCGAACCCGGCCCGTCCGGCGCGGCCCGCGATCTGGTGGAACTCCCGCGCGCGCAGCGTCCGTACACGGCTGCCGTCGTACTTCGTCAGGGCCGTGAACAGCACCGTGCGGATGGGGACGTTGACGCCCACGCCGAGCGTGTCCGTGCCGCAGATGACCTTCAGCAGCCCCGCCTGGGCCAGCTTCTCCACCAGCCGCCGGTACTTGGGCAGCATGCCCGCGTGGTGGACGCCGATGCCGTGGCGCACATAACGGGAGAGGTTGCGGCCGAACTTGGTGGTGAAGCGGAAGTTGCCGATCAGCTCGGCGATCTGGTCCTTCTCCTCGCGCGAGCACATGTTGATGCTCATCAGCGCCTGCGCCCGCTCCACGGCCTGCGCCTGGGTGAAGTGCACGATGTAGACCGGGGCCTGCCGGGTCTCCAGCAGTTCGGTGAGCGTCTCCGTCAGCGGGGTCAGCCGGTACTCGTAGGACAGCGGCACCGGCCGTGTCGCCGAGCGGACCACGGCGGTGGGGCGGCCCGTGCGGCGGGTGAGGTCCTTCTCGAACATCGAGACGTCGCCGAGGGTCGCCGACATCAGGACGAACTGCGCCTGCGGCAGTTCGAGGATGGGGATCTGCCAGGCCCAGCCGCGGTCGCCCTCCGCGTAGAAGTGGAACTCGTCCATCACGACCTGGCCGACGTCCGCCTGCTTCCCGTCGCGCAGGGCGATGGAGGCGAGGACCTCGGCGGTGCAGCAGATCACGGGGGCGTCGGCGTTGACGGAGGCGTCGCCGGTGAGCATGCCCACGTTCTCGGTGCCGAAGAGCTTGCACAGCTCGAAGAACTTCTCCGAGACCAGTGCCTTGATGGGGGCGGTGTAGAAGGTGACCTCGTCACGGGCCAGTGCCGCGAAGTGCGCACCCGCCGCGATCATGCTCTTGCCGGAGCCGGTGGGCGTCGAAACGATCACGTTCGCACCCGAAACCACTTCGATGAGCGCCTCCTCCTGATGGGGATAGAGGGTGAGACCGCGTTCCCCGGCCCACGACTCGAAGGCTTCGTAGAGGGCGTCGGGATCTGCGGTCTGCGGCAACTGATCGATAAGGGTCACATCCCCATCTTGCCTGTCCTGCCGCCCGATGGGGGAATCGCCTGCTGGTACGAAGATCGCAAACGCTACGCTGTGGCGCCGACGGAGCGTCAAGGCCCCGACGGACGGGGCGGCCAGGCAGAGGTTCGGGAAGAACGGGGCGGGACACGGCCATGATGGGACCAGCACACTCACTCTCGGGAGCCGCGGCCTGGCTCGGCGTCGGCGCGGCGGCCGCCGCCACGGGCCACACGATGCCCTGGCCGGTGCTCGTGACCGGCGCGCTGATCTGCGCCGGTGCGGCACTCGCCCCGGACCTGGACCACAAGGCGGCCACCATCTCGCGGTCCTTCGGCCCCCTGTCCCGATGGGTCTGCGAGATCGTCGACAAGCTCTCCTACGCCGTCTACAAGGCGACGAAGAAGCAGGGCGACCCACGTCGTTCCGGCGGTCACCGCACGCTGACGCACACCTGGCTGTGGGCGGTACTGCTCGGCGCGGGCACCGCGGCCGCGGCGATCACCGGGGGACGCTGGGCGGTCCTCGGCATCCTCTTCGTGCACATCGTGCTCGCGATCGAGGGGCTGCTGTGGCGGGCGACCCGTGGCTCCAGCGCCGACGTCCTGGTCTGGCTGCTGGCCGCGACCAGCTCCTGGATCCTGGCGGGCGTGCTGGACGAACCGGGCAACGGCTCGGACTGGCTGTTCACCGCGCCGGGGCAGGAGTACCTGTGGCTGGGGCTGCCGATCGTGCTCGGGGCGCTGGTCCACGACATCGGGGACGCGCTCACGGTCTCCGGCTGCCCGATCCTCTGGCCGATACCCATCGGCCGCAAGCGCTGGTACCCGGTGGGCCCGCCCAAGGCCATGCGGTTCCGGGCCGGCAGCTGGGTCGAGCTGAGGGTGCTGATGCCCGCGTTCATGCTGCTCGGTGGAGTGGGGTGCGCGGCGGCGCTCAACGTGATCTGAGCGCCGGGAACGCGTGGGTCGAGCGGGTCAAGCGGACGCGCGGCGCCGTCTCACCCGCATACGCGCGGCAGGGTCTCACCCGTATACGCGCGGCACGGTCCCGCCTGTAAAACGCGGCGCCTTCTCACCCGTACACGGTGTCGTCGTCGACGATGTGCACCGCGGCCTCCTCCGCCGACGCCGCGGCCCCGTCGATGCCGATGTCGGTGGCGACCAGCCCGCTCTCGTCGTCCTCGCGGGTGCCCTCGTCGGGGGCGACCAGACGGCCCGAGCGCAGATGGCCCACCTCGTCGTCCAGGAGCTCACCGTCGGTGTCCTGGCAGTCGCCCATGCCGTCCCCGTTGGGCGCCTGGAGGTCGGGCAGCTCCTCGGCGAGGCGTTCGTCGAGGGTCTCGCCGCGCAGGCGCTCCGCCGCGGTCACCCCCAGGTGTTCCACTGCCCACGGCCGTTCCGGCGGCGACCAGCCCCGGTCGAGGGGGTCGGCGACACCGTCGGAATCCAGGGTGTCGGAGGAATCCAGCAGCCCCGCGTCGTCCTGCACCTCGGATCCGTCGGGCTGGTAGACGTCGTCCCCCCAGCCCTCGCCGCTGTCCACGTCAAACCTCCAGGTCGTGGGACGAGCGGATCCACCACGGCCGGCGGAAGGCCGGGTGCTGATCCGGCCGTCCGCAAAGCCGCACTTCCCGGACACCACCGAACCGGTGCCACATCCAGCCTTCCACTGTCGATCGATGCCGCGCAACGGCACGGGACACACGACCGTCACGACCCCGTGAGGCGGCAGGGGCGCGCGCCCGCCACGACACTGTGAAGGCGCACAGGCCCCGACCGCCACGACACTGTGAGGGGGCACTCACCCGTGCCAGGACCGCCACAGCGCCGCGTACGCGCCGTTCGCCGCGACCAGCTCGTCATGGCTGCCCAGCTCGCTGATCCGGCCGTTCTCGACGACGGCGATGACGTCGGCGTCGTGCGCGGTGTGCAGCCGGTGCGCGATGGCGACCACGGTCCGGCCGTCCAGGACCCGGGCCAGCGAGCGCTCCAGATGACGGGCCGCGCGCGGGTCGAGCAGCGAGGTCGCCTCGTCCAGCACCAGAGTGTGCGGGTCGGCCAGGACCAGCCGCGCCAGCGCGATCTGCTGGGCCTGCGCCGGGGTGAGCGCGAGCCCGCCGGAGCCGACCTCCGTGTCCAGGCCGTCGTCCAGCGCCCGCGCCCAGCCGTCCGCGTCGACCGCGCTCAGCGCCGACCACAGCTCGGCGTCCCCCGCCCCGCTGCGGGCCAGCAGCAGGTTGTCGCGCAGGGAACCCACGAAGACGTGGTGCTCCTGGTTGACCAGCGCCACATGGGAGCGCACCGCCTCGGCCGGCATCCGGGACAGCTCGGCGCCGCCCAGCGCGACCCGGCCCTCGCGGGGCGCGTAGATCCCGGCGAGGAGCCGGCCCAGCGTGGACTTGCCCGCCCCGGAGGGGCCGACCAGGGCGAGCCGGGCGCCGGGCGCCACCTCCAGCGACACCTCGCGCAGTACGTCCACCCCCGCGCGGTAGCCGAAACGGACCCGCTCCGCGTGCACATCACGCCCGTCGGGCACCACGGAGGCGTCGCCCGCTTCCGGCTCGATGTCCCGGACGCCGACCAGCCGGGCCAGCGACACCTGGGCGACCTGCAGCTCGTCGTACCAGCGCAGGATCAGCCCGATGGGGTCGACGAGCATCTGTGCGATGAGCGCGCCCGTGGTCAGCTGACCGACGTCGATCCAGCCCTCGAGGACGAAAGCGCCTCCGATCATCAGCACGGACGCGAGGACGGTCACATGGGTGAGGTTGATGACCGGGAACAGCACGGTCCGCAGCCAGAGCGTGTACCGCTCCCACTGGGTCCACTCGAAGACGCGCCGGTCCGACAGCTCGATCCGGCGGGCGCCGAGCCGGTGCGCCTCCACGGTGCGGCCGGCGTCCACGGTCTCGGTGAGGGCGGCGGCGACCGCCGCGTACCCGGCCGCCTCGGACCGGTACGCGGACGGCGCCCGCTTGAAGTACCAGCGGCAGCCGGCCACCAGCAGCGGCACCGCGACCAGGACGGCGAGTGCGAGCGGCGGCGCGGTCACCGCGAGACCACCCATCAGCAGTGCCGCCCAGACCACCCCGATGGCGAGCTGCGGCACGGCCTCGCGCATGGCGTTGGCGAGCCGGTCGATGTCGGTGGTGATCCGGGACAGCAGATCACCCGTGCCCGCGCGTTCCAGGACGCCCGGCGGCAGCCCCACCGACCGGACGAGGAAGTCCTCCCGCAGGTCGGCGAGCATCCGCTCACCGAGCATCGCGCCGCGCAGCTGCACCTCCCTGACGAACCCGGCCTGGACGACCAGGGCGAGCACGAACAGGGCGGCGGTGCGTTCCAGGTGGAGCTCGGCCGCCGAGGCGTCGGCGACGCGTTCCACCAGGCCGCCCAGCAGGTACGGGCCCGCCATGGAGGCGATCACGGCGGCCGTGTTGACGCCGATGAGCAGCAGGAAGGCCCGCCGGTGCCGACGGAACAGCTCGACCACGTAGGCACGTACGGTCGAGGGGGCGCCGACGGGCAGCGTGTTCGCCGTCGTCGGCGCGGCGGGGTCGTACGCCGGTGGCGCAACGCCGATCATGCGGTCTCCTCGATCTCTTCCAGCTCGTTCAGCTCGTTCAGCTCGTCCAGTGGTTCCAACTCGTCCAGTGCGACGGCCCGGGCCGCGGTCTCCTCGTCCGTCTCGCGGGTCACCACCGCCCGGTACCGCGGCTCCGTGTGCAGCAGTTCGTGGTGCACGCCCACCGCGACGACCTCGCCGTCGTGCACCAGCACCACCCGGTCGGCGTGGTCCAGCAACAGCGGCGAGGAGGTGAACACCACCGTGGTACGGCCGGTCCGTACCGACCGGATGCCGTCGGCGACGCGGGCCTCGGTGTGCGAGTCGACGGCGGACGTCGGCTCGTCCAGGACCAGCACCTCCGGATCGGTGATCAGCGACCGGGCGAGCGCCAGGCGCTGGCGCTGGCCGCCGGACAGGGAGCGGCCGCGTTCGGTGATCCTGGCGTCCAGGGGGTCGTCGGCGTCCAGCGAGCCCTGGACCAGCGAGTCCAGGACGTCGGCGCACTGGGCGGCGGCCAGCGCCTCGTCGGGGCCCACGTTCCCCGACGCGGGGACGTCGAGGAGTTCACGCAGGGTGCCGGAGAGCAGGACCGGGTCCTTGTCCTGGACGAGGACGGCCGTACGGGCCGCTTCGAGCGGCAGCTCGTCCAGCGGGACGCCGCCGAGGAGTACCGGGGGACCCTCGGCGTGCCCGCCGAGCCGTTCGGCGAGCGCTCCGGCCGCGTCCGGGTCGCCGCACACCACCGCCGTCAGCCGTCCCCTGGGAGCGAGCAGCCCGGTCGCGGGGTCGTACAGGTCGCCGGCCGGTACGACCGCGTCGCCAGGGGCGCCGTGGGCAGCCCTCTCGGGGGCCCCGCCGGTGTGCCGCTCCAGTGACAGCACCCGCGCGGCCCGCCTGGCGGACGGGCGCGAGAAGGAGTACGCCATCGCGATCTCCACGAAGTGGCGCAACGGGTAGGTGAGCACCATGACCGCGCTGTAGACGGTCACCAGCTCGCCGACGGAGATCCGTCCCGTACGGGCCAGGTGCACGCCGTACCAGACGACGACGATCAGCAGCACCCCGGGCAGCAGCACCTGGATCGCGGAGATCAGGGCCCACATGCGCGCACTGCGCACGGCGGCGTGGCGCACCTCCTGCGAGGCCTCGCGGTAGCGCGTCAGGAACAGCTCCTCGCCGCCGATCCCGCGCAGCACCCGCAGGCCCGCGACCGTGTCCGAGGCCAGCTCGGTGGCCCGCCCGGCCTTCTCGCGCTGGAAGTCGGCGCGCCGGGTGGCGCGGGGCAGCAGCGGCAGCACCGAGATCGCGAGGACGGGGACGCCCACGGCGACGACGACACCGAGCGCGGGCTGGTACACGACGAGCCCGACGCAGACGCACCCGACGGTGAGCGCCGCCGCGGTGAACCGGGACCACGCCTCGACGAACCAGCCGATCTTCTCCACATCGCCCGTGGAGACCGCGACGACCTCACCGGCCGCCACCCGCCGGGTCAGCACGGACCCCAGCAGGGCGGCCTTGCGGGCCAGCAGCTGCTGGACCCGCGCGGCGGCGGTGATCCAGTTGGTGACCGCGGACCGGTGCAGCATCGTGTCGCCGAGCGCGATGCCGACGCCGAGCACCGCGAGCAGTCCGCCCGCGAGGGCGAGGCGCCCGCCGGAGCGGTCCACCACGGCCTGCACGGCGAAACCGACGACATACGGCAGCCCCGACACGGCCAGGAAGTGCAGCAGGCCCCAGGCGAGGGCCTTCAGCTGACCGCCGAGCTGGTTGCGGAAGAGCCACAGCAGGAATCGGGGCCCCGAGCGCGCGTCCGGCACGCCCGGGTCGGGATACGGAAGGTCTTGAATCTGCATGGCGTCCCAGCGGCTCGTCTCGGGGGTGGAAGGGGAGGGGGCGCGACCACCTGTGTGTCGCAACAAACCGTGAAAGGTTCGCGTCGCAGCGTGTCCGAAGGCAAACGATTTTCCGTCGCGGAGCAAAGTTTCGGCCCGGACCGTGCGGCATCGGCCGGTGAGCACCGAGGGCGAGCGCCATCACCCGGACCGCGGTGCGACGATGGAGCGCATGCGACGTGGCGGTGCGATGCGCACGGGGCTCGCGATGGCGGCCTGCGGTGCGTTCTTGATGTCCCTGACGGCGTGCGGTGGCGCGGACGGCGGTGGCGAGGGAGGCAAGGCCGGGACCGAGCCGGGCAAGGCCCGCGAGTCGGAAACGCGCCCCGTCGACCTCACCCGAATCCCCGGCGTCGGAGACCGGCTCCAGCGGCGGATCCCGGCCGACTCCCGGCAGATCGTGGCGGTGTACGGCGAGGGCAGGAACTCGGCGGACTCGACGGTCGTGCTGTATACGAAGTCGGGTTCGGTGTGGAAGAAGACGCGCACCTGGGCGGGGCACAACGGCAAGAGGGGCTGGACCACGAATCACCGCGAGGGCGACCGGCGCAGCCCGGTGGGCGTGTTCACCCTGAGCGACGCCGGCGGTGTGCTGGCCGACCCGGGGGCCAAGCTCCCCTACACGCGGTCCGCCTCCTTCCAGGCCCCGCGCTACTGGGCCAAGTCCCACTGGAACGACTTCGACTACGTGATCGCCATCGACTACAACCGCGTCAAGGGGACCTCGCCGAACGACCCGACCCGCCCGGAGGGGCAGTCGAAGGGCGGCGGCATCTGGCTGCACATGGACCACGGCAGCGGGACGTCGGCGTGCGTCAGCCTGCCCAAGTCGGGCATGCGGTACCTGCTGCGCACGCTCGACCCGGCCCTGCATCCCGTGGTGGTCATGGGGGACGAGGCGGATCTGAAGGCCTGAGACGGGGTCGGGCGCGGCGGTTTCAGCAGCCGGGCGCCGGTGGTTCAGCGGTCGGCCGAGGCGGTCCGAGCGGTCGGCCGGGGCGGTTTCAGCGGTCGGCCTCGGCGGTGCTCAGTAGAAGTGCCGCAGTGACGGCCACAGCGTCGACCAGGGCCGCGTGGGTCCCGAGCACAGTGCCACCACCGAGCCCTGCTCCTCGTTGTCCACTCCCTGCCCGTTGTCGACGCGAGCTACGGTCCGGCAGCCGGTGAAGTACCGCTCGATGCCCTCCTCGCCCTCCTGACGGACGAGGAGGACGGCCGCGTCGGCGGAGTCCGGCGGCGGACCCCAATCGGCGTAGCTCATATGGCCCGAGTAGGGGCGCGGCAGCCCGCGCTCGGGGCCGAAGCGGTCGAGGGCACCTGCCTGGCCGTAGTTCTGGGTGAGGATCACGGAGCGGGCCCGGCGGTCCGACGGGATCCGAAGCCATCCCTCGCGGACCGCGTCGGTCAGTTCCGGCCATCCGATCTGCTCGCCCTGCTCCTTGTTGAGCGCCATGGGGACGGCGAGCGCACCGGGCGGCAGCACGGGAAGCGTGACCATCGCACTCATCGCGGCGGTCGTCGTCACCGCGGCCCCCGCGGTCACCACTCCGGTTCGGCCGTGCCGCCCTATCCAGTCGAGCAGCGGCGCGCAGCCCGCGACCAGCAGCACGTTCAGCAGCGGCAGCGCGTAGTAGCCCTTGCCCCCGAGCGCCAGCACGAGCAGACACAGCAGCGGGTACGCCACCGCCGTCGAACGGGCCCAGCGCAGCGCCGGATCCCGCCACAGCCGCAGCCAGCCCGCGATCCAGACCGGTACTAACAGCGGGGAGATGTAGAGGAGTTGCCCGGGCAGGAACATGATGCGGTTCTCGGTCCCGTCGTCCCCGCTGATGCCGCGGGCGACGGTCAGCTGGGGCCAGTCGTGGCTCGCCTGCCACCACAGGTTGGGCAGTGCGACGGCGAGGGCGACGCCGACCCCGGCCGGCAGCCAGGGAGTTCGCAGCACCCGCCGGGGCCCGACGGCGGCCACGGCGGCGAACAGCACCACGGCGAGCAGCAACACCAAGTACTTGTTGAGCATCCCGGCCCCGACCGCGGCCCCGATCGCGAGCCACCAGCGCCCGTCGCCGGTTCGCAGCAAGCGCAGGACCAGCCAGCAGATCACCAGCCACATCGGCAGATCGAAGGTCGCGGTCGACGCCATGTGCCCGGTTCCGAGCGCCTGCCCGCCCAGTCCGACGAGACCGGCCGCGACCACCTGAACCCTGCGGGGCCCGCCCAGCTCCCGTGCCAGCAGAGCGGCGACGACCACGGAGAGCACGAAGGCGAGCGTGGCCGGGACCCGGAGCCCGGCCGGGCTGTCCCCGAAGAGCGCGGTGGCCGCGCGGGCGACGAGCGGAGTGAACGGGGGCTGGTCCACGTAACCCAGGGCGGGATGGTCGCCCGCGGCGAGGAAGTACAACTCGTCGCGGTGGTAGCCGTACCGGCCGGACAACGCGGTCAGCACGGTGGCGAAGGCGGCCGCCAGGGACAGCACGGGAACGGCGGCGAAGGCAGGCAGACCGCGCTCGTGTTCTGTTTCTTCGTCCATGCGCACCCCCAAAGGCACCGTACTGAGGGCCCCGGCCCCTGTCATGGCTCAAGCACGCCATTGCGGACCGGCCCGACTCCCCGTAGAACACCGCCCATGAGTAGACGGATCATCATGTCCATGCTCGCCACAGTGACCCTGCTGGCGAGCACCCTCCTAGGCATGAACCCCGCCCAGGCCGCCCCCCGACCCGCCGACGTGCCCGCCGAGTTCGGCAGTGACTGGCACGACCCGCTGACCGCCGCGCCGCCGATCGGCAAACCCGCCACGAAGTCCTGCGAAGTGACCGTCGCCGAGGCGCAGTTCCGCGACTTCACGCCGTACCGCGGGACCTACGCGCCACCGCGCGGCTGCGGTGACCGCTGGAGCAAGGTGGTGCTGCGGCTCGACGGCAAGGTGAAGGGCCGTCAGTTCGACCGGCTCGGCTATCTGCACATCGGTGGCATCGAGGTCTTCCGCACCTCCACCCCGCAGCCCTCACCCGACGGCATCGAGTGGTCCGTGGAGAAGGACGTCACCCGCTACACCGACACCCTCCGCCGGAGCCAGGACGTCGAGATGCTCATCGGCAACGTTGTCGACGACACCTACACGGGCGTCCTCGGCGTCAAGGTGAAGCTGACGTTCTACTCGGGCAAGCCGCCGACAGGCACGCCCGACCGGGTCCTCACCCTTCAGGACGGCAAGCTGACCACTCCCCGCAACAGCGAACGCATCATCGCCGAGGTGTACGCCACCGGGTCCGGCGGCGGCTGCGAGGAGTACTGGTACCTGACCGTGCCCGACGCGGCACCGTACTCCTGCAAGGCGGACAAGGGCCCGTACCGAGAGGTCCAGATCAAGGTCGACGGTCAACTCGCCGGAATCGCCGCGCCGTTCCCGACCGTCTGGACCGGCGGCTGGTCCAACCCCTTCCTCTGGTACGTGACGCCGGGTCCGCGCGCCTTCGACATCAAGCCGATCGAGTACGACCTCACTCCGTTCGCGGGGCTGCTCAACGACGGCCGCCCGCACCGGATCGACGTCTCCGTCCTCGGGGTCCACGAAGGGCAGACCGGCTGGAGCACCCCGGTCAACGTCCTCGTCCGGCAGGACGCCGGAAGCAGGCACGTCACGGGCGCGCTCACCGCGAACCGCGCGAGCGAGCTGACCAACTCCTCGGTGCACACACCGCGTTCGGCGGAACACCGGCTGGACACCAAGGGCGGCCACCGGCTCACCGTCAGCGGATACGTCGACACCTCCCACGGCCGGGTGACCACCACCGTGCGGCGGACGCTCGCCAACACCTCCGTCCACCGCTGGACCGAGTCGGAGAGCACGGACGGGCTGACGGCCACCTGGACCGACGACGAAACCGTCACCGTCGGCGGGCGCGGACCGGCCGAGGTGACCCGCGAGCACCGCACGTACACCATGGACGGCACCACGACGATCGCTGCCGACGCGCGGCTGCGGACCGTGCTGACCCTCGGCGACCGGGCGGCGGTCGAGGAGTTCCGGGGCGGGCGGCGTACGGGGTGGTCCCGGCTCGACGACACCTACACCGGTGACGCCACGTACACGACGAACGTGCCGCGTGACCAACGGCACGCGGTCGGCACCACCAGCGAGCGCTACCGCCTGTACGGCCCGGCTACCTGCCACGACCGCACGGTCGGCACCCAACAAGGAGTCATCACCGTTGCTGACGACGGCTGTTGAGGCCCGCGTGGACCCAGGATTTACACGGATGTGACACGGGTGTCCTCCGAGGTAACGGGGAGTGGCCATAGTGAGCCCGCAGCGGAAGGAAACTTCCGCATCCCAGAAGTCACCTCGGAGGAGTACCTGTGCCGCCGTCCCCCGCACCCTCCCTGCCGCGTCGCGCCGGGCGCCTGTTGCGCACCTCGCTGTTCACCCAGGTCGCCGTCGCGCTCGTCCTCGGAATCCTCCTCGGGCGGTTGTGGCCCGATGTGGCCACGACCGTCCAGCCGCTGGGAGACGGATTCATACGGCTCATCAAGGCGATGATCTCCCCCCTCGTCTTCTGTGTGGTCGTCGTCGGCATCGCCAAGGCCGGTGACCTGAAGGCGTTCGGGCGGATCGGACTGAAGGCACTGATCTGGTTCGAGGTCGCCACGACCTTCGCGCTGCTCCTCGGCCTTCTCGCCGCGAACGTCTTGGGGCCGGGCGACGGAATGAACGTCGACCCGTCGAAGCTGGACGCCTCGGCGGTCGACGGCAAGACGAACGGCGGATCGCTCCCCTCCACGAGCGAGTTCGTCCTCAACGCACTTCCTCAGAGTTTCATCGGCTCCTTCGCCGAGAACGCCCTCCTCCAAGTACTGGTGCTGGCCTGCCTGGTGGGCGCCGCGCTGCTGCACCTCGGACACACCAAGGTCCCCGCGATCCTGCCCGCCATCGAGCAGGCCCAGGAGGTCGTCTTCGCCGTCGTCGGCTTCATCATGCGACTGGCGCCGCTCGCCGTGTTCGGTGCCATGGCACATCTGGTGGGGGAGTACGGGCTCGGCGTGATGTCGACGTACGCCAAGCTCATCGCGCTCTGCTACGGCGTCGCGCTGGTGTTCCTCGTGCTGCTGGCTGTCGCCCTGCGGGTGGTCACCGGGCTCAGCCTGTGGAAGTTCGTCCGCTACACGCGTGAGGAGATGCTGCTCGCACTGGGCACCGCCTCCAGTGAGACCGTGATGCCGCGCATGATGCAGAAGCTGCGCAAGGCGGGGTGCCGTGAGGACGCGGTGGGGCTGGTGCTGCCGACCGGGTACTCCTTCAACCTCGACGGGGCGTCCATCTACCTCTCCA
Source organism: Streptomyces cavernae (assembly GCF_004023625.1). GTDB lineage: Bacteria > Actinomycetota > Actinomycetes > Streptomycetales > Streptomycetaceae > Streptomyces > Streptomyces cavernae. The sequence continues at coordinate 77,308 of NZ_RPDJ01000008.1, forward strand.
TCGGCACGCTGTTCATCGCCCAGGCCGTCGGAGTGGATCTGAGCTTCAGTCAGCAGGTCACGGTGATCCTGGTGCTGATGCTTACCAGCAAGGGGATGGCGGGTGTGCCGGGTTCGGCGTTCCTGGCGCTGTCGGCGACGGCCTCCGCGATCGGTGTCATCCCGGCCGGTGCGGTCGCGTTGCTCCTCGGCGTGGACCGGATCATGGACTCGATGCGGGTCGCGACGAACCTGCTGGGCAACTGTGTGGCCGTGTTCGCGGTGTCGCGCTGGGAGGGCGCGCTGGACGCGGTGCGGGCGAGGAAGGTGCTGGACGGGGAGACGGTGGCCGATGAGCCGGAGCCGTCACCGGAGGTGCCCGAGCCGGTGGGGGCGGTGCCTGCGCAACCGGCCAAAGAACAGGTACAGGCGGCCAAGGAGCCTGCACGGGATGCCAAGGAGCTTGCACAGGCGGCCAAGGAGCCTGCACGGGATGCCAAGGAGCTTGCACAGGTGGCCAAGGAGCCTGCACGCGATGCCAAGGAGCTTGCACAGGTGGCCAAGGAGCCTGCATCCGAGGTGAGTTGACCGACAGCCCGCGACGCCGGGGCCGCGTGCTCCACTCCCGCACGTCGACGTGTCCGTACGTCATGTGCCGGGGTGCCGGAGTGCGCGGCTTCGGCGTTTCCGCCACGCCTCAGCAACTGCCCTCCGCGACCCCCACTCCGTCGATGAGGGTGTCCAGCAGCACGCCCAGCACCTTGCGCTGCTCGTCGGTCAGCGGCGCCAGGATGTCCTCCGCCGCCGATCGTCGTGCCGCGCGCAGCTCGCGCAGTGCCTGCCGTCCGGCCTCCGTTACCTCGATCCGGATCACCCGGCGGTTGGCGGGATCGGGGACCCGGCGCACCTTGCCGCTCGCCTCCAGGCCGTCCACCAGGGTCGTCACGGCCCGCGGCACCACCTCCAGCCGCTCGGCCAGGTCGGCCATCCGCGGCGGCGACCCGTAGTGCGCGAGCGTGCGCAGCAGCCGGCCCTGCGCCGGGGTGATACCGAGCCCGCTCTTCTCCAGATGGCGTTTCTGAATGCGGTGCACTCGGCGGGTGAGCCGCAGCAGCTGCTCGGCGAGCAGGCCGTCGGGATCCGGGGTATTCATGGCGGGAACAATATCAGGACTTCGTTCATTGTGAGTAGAGGTAACAATGAGCTACGCTCCGTTCGTCGCCGCCGGGCAGTCCGGCGGTCCGTGATCCGCGCGTCACGCCGTCCCACCCCTCCGTAGGAGCCCATGCACCCCGAGGAACCCACCGTGAACCCAGCGCCCGCCGACCCGACGCAGCCGCGGCAGGTGCGCCGCATCCTGAGACTCTTCACGCCCTACCGAGGCCGCCTGGCAGTCGTCGGCCTGCTGGTCGGCGCCTCCTCCCTGGTCTCCGTCGCCACGCCCTTCCTGCTGAAGGAGATCCTCGACGTAGCGATCCCGCAGGGCCGGACGGGCCTGCTCACCCTGCTCGCGCTCGGCATGATCCTCAGCGCGGTCGTCAACAGTGTCTTCGGTGTCCTGCAGACCCTGATCTCGACGACCGTCGGGCAGCGCGTGATGCACGACCTGCGCACCGCCGTGTACGGGCGGCTGCAGCGGATGTCGCTCGCCTTCTTCACCCGGACCCGCACCGGGGAGGTCCAGTCGCGCATCGCCAACGACATCGGCGGAATGCAGGCGACGGTCACCTCCACCGCCACCTCGCTGGTCTCCAACCTCACCAGCGTGGTCGCCACGATCGTCGCGATGGTCGCCCTGGACTGGCGGCTCACCGCGGTCTCGCTGATCCTGTTGCCGCTCTTCGTCTGGATCAGCCGCCGGGTGGGCAACGAACGCAAGAAGATCGCCACCCGGCGCCAGAAGCAGATGGCCGCAATGGCCGCCACGGTCACCGAGTCGCTCTCGGTCAGCGGCATCCTGCTCGGCCGCACGATGGGCCGCGCGGATTCGCTCACCACGTCCTTCGCGGCCGAGTCCGAGCGACTGGTCGACCTCGAGGTGCGGTCGAACATGGCCGGCCGCTGGCGCATGGCGGTCATCGGCATCGTCATGGCCGCGCTGCCTGCCTTCATCTACTGGACGGCGGGACTCGCCCAACAGTTCGGCGGCCCGGCCGTGTCGATCGGCACGCTCGTCGCCTTCGTCTCGCTCCAGCAGGGCCTGTTCCGGCCGACCGTCAGCCTGCTGTCCACCGGTGTGCAGATCCAGACCTCGCTCGCCCTGTTCCAGCGCATCTTCGAGTACCTCGACCTGCCCATCGACATCACCGAGCCCGAGAAACCCGTCCACCTCGACCGGGTCAAGGGCGAGATCCGCTTCGAGGACGTGGAGTTCCGCTACGACGACAAGGGCGCACCGACGCTGCGAGGCATCGACATCACCGTCCCGGCGGGCGGCAGTCTCGCCGTGGTCGGCCCGACCGGTTCCGGGAAGTCCACGCTCAGCTATCTGGTGCCCCGCCTCTACGACGTCACGGGCGGCCGGGTCACCATCGACGGCGTCGACGTGCGCGACCTGGACTTCGACACGCTCGCCCGCGCGGTCGGCGTGGTCTCGCAGGAGACGTACCTCTTCCACGCCTCCGTCGCGGAGAACCTGCGCTTCGCCAAGCCCGACGCCACCGACGAGGAACTGCACGCGGCGGCGAAGGCAGCCCAGATCCACGACCACATCGCGTCCCTGCCCGACGGGTACGACACGGTCGTCGGTGAACGCGGCCACCGCTTCTCGGGTGGTGAGAAGCAACGCCTGGCGATCGCCCGGACGATCCTGCGCGACCCGCCCGTGCTGATCCTCGACGAGGCCACCAGCGCCCTGGACACCCGTACGGAGCACGCGGTGCAGGAGGCCATCGACGCGCTCTCCGCCGACCGCACCACGATCACCATCGCGCACCGGCTGTCCACGGTCCGCGACGCCGACCAGATCGTGGTCCTCGACACCGGTCGCGCCGTCGAACGCGGCACGCACGAGGAACTCCTGGAACGGGACGGGCGCTACGCCGCGCTGGTCCGCCGGGACGCCCAACTGGAGCCGACCAGATGAACCGCCGAATGACCAAATGAAGATATGCCGGGTTTGCGGTGATCTGCGGGTTAGCGTGCCCGCATGCACATGCACACTTCGCGACGGAGCAGGGTTCGACTGACGCGTCGGGGCCGGATCGCCCTGATCGCGACCGGTGCGGTCGTGGCGGGCACCGCCGTGGCTGTTCCGCTGCTGAGCCAGGACGAGCAGAGCCGGCGGGCCACCTCCCTGGTCATCCCGGAGGGCTGGCGGGCCCGGCAGGTGTACGACGCGGTCGACAAGGCCCTCCAGGTGCCCGCGGGCACCACCCGGAAGTCCCTGGACAAGGCCGCGCTCAAGCTGCCCCCGGACGCGGGAGGCAATCCCGAGGGCTACCTCTTCCCGGCCACGTATCCGATCGACGCGCAGACCACTCCGGCGTCACTGCTGTCGTTCATGGTCAACACCGCCCAGGACAAGTTCGGCAGGAGCCAGGTCACCGCGGGGGCGCAGCGCAACGCGCTCAACGTCTACCAGGCGGTCACCATCGCCAGCATCATCCAGGCGGAGGCCGCGACCAAGGCCGACATGGGCAAGGTGTCCCGGGTCATCTACAACCGCCTGGAACGCGGTATGCCGCTCCAGATGGACTCCACCCTCAACTACGCGCTGAACCGCTCCACGCTCACCACCACCAGCAAGGACACCAAGCTGGACAGCCCGTACAACTCCTACGAGCGCATGGGCCTGCCACCGACGCCGATCGCCAACCCGGGCCAGGACGCGATGCGCGCGGCGATCAATCCGGTGCCGGGCGACTGGCTGTACTTCGTGACCGTCAAGCCCGGTGACACCCGCTTCACGGCGGACCACGAGGCGCACCAGCGGAACGTGGAGGAGTTCAACCGGAACCGCATGAGTACATCGCCGAGCCCGTCGGACTGATCGGACTGAGCTGTACGGAGCTGCGGCTTCCCGGTGACGGCGCGTCGGTGCGTCACGCCGCGACCGGGCGTCGTGGCCCGAGCGTCCGCGATGACCCGACCGTGTGTCATCGCCCGCTGTGTGTCTTGGCCGGACCGTGCGTCACGCTCCGACCGCCGTCAGGCACCGACCGCCGTCCCGCCGAAACCGCTGTCAGGCACAGACCGCCGTCCCGCCGTCCCGCCGTTACGCCGGAACCGCTGTCACGCCCCGACCGCCGTCACGCCGCGACCCGCTCCGCGGTCTCCGCCGCCAGCAGCCGCCGGATGTCCCGCACTGCCGCGCGTCCGGCACGGTTGGCGCCGATCGTGCTGGCCGAGGGGCCGTAGCCGACCAGATGGACGCGCGGGTCGGCGACCACGCGCGTCCCCGCGACGCGGATGCCGCCGCCCGCCCCGCGTAGCCCGAGCGGCGCCAGATGGCCGATCGCCGGGCGGAAACCGGTCGCCCAGAGGATGACGTCGGCGTCCACGTGCCGCCCGTCGTCCCACTCCACACCGTCCGGGACGATCCGGTCGAACATCGGCCGACGGTCCAGAACGCCGTCCTCGATGGCCCGGCGGACGGCGTCGTTGAGGGGCAGCCCCGTCACCGAGACGACACTGCGCGGCGGCAGCCCCTGTCGCACCCGCTCCTCGACGAGCGCCACGGCCGAACGCCCGGCGTCCTCGTCGAAGGGCCCCTCGCGGAAGACCGGCGGCCGACGCGTGACCCAGGTGGTCTCCGCCGCGTACGGCGCGATCTCCATGAGGTGCTGGGTGCCCGAGGCCCCGCCGCCCACCACGACCACCCGCAGGCCGGCGAACGCTTCCGGCCCCGGGTACTGCGCGGTGTGCAACTGCCGCCCCCGGAAGGTTTCCTGCCCGGGGTAACGCGGCCAGAAGGGCCGGTCCCAGGTCCCGGTGGCGTTGATCAGCGCCCGCGTGGACCAAGTCCCCGCCGAGGACTCCACAGTCAGCCGCCCCGCCTCGCCCTCCCGCACGGCCTGTACGTCGACGGGGCGTCGCACCCGCAGATCGAAGGCCCGCTCGTAGGCGGCGAAGTACTCCCCGACGACGTCGGAGGACGGCCGCAGCGGATCGGCTCCCGTCAGCTCCATCCCGGGCAGCGCGTGCATCCCGTGGACCTTGCCGTACGTCAGCGACGGCCAGCGGAACTGCCAGGCACCGCCCGGCCGGGGCGCATGGTCCAGGACCACGAAGTCCCGCTCCGGCTCCAAGCCGGTGCGCCGCAGGTGAAAGGCACTGGACAGTCCGGCCTGCCCGGCACCGATGACCACGACGTCAACACGGCCGCCGCCGACGCCCGCCTGTTCCTGCACCCCGAAGTCGTTCACGCCTGTACCAACCCCTCGGGGTCCCGGGATCTTCCCGGGCCCTGCCGCGCCACGGGCTCGCCGTGTTCGCCCGGGCCCCGGCCCGGTGGCCGCCGTGCATGCGGTGACGGTGTCCGGGCCCGTTCGCAGGTGTGGGACGGGATACGTGGGTGAGGATGGAACCATGTCCGATGCCTTCACCACCCGCGTCCTCAACGTCGCCTCGGGCTCGTCCGAGACGATCGTCGACCTCACCCGAGACTGCGAGACGTTCCTGAGCGAGACGGCGGCCGGCCGGGACGGTCTGCTCAACGTCTTCGTCCCGCACGCGACCGCCGGGATCGCGATCATCGAGACGGGGGCGGGCAGCGACGACGACCTGCTCGCCGCCCTGCACACCCTGCTCCCCGCGGACGACCGCTGGCAGCACCGCCACGGCAGCCCCGGCCACGGCCGCGACCACGTACTCCCCGCCGTCGTCCCGCCGCACGCGACGCTCCCGGTCCTCTCCGGCCGCCTGGAGCTGGGCACTTGGCAGTCGGTGTGCCTGGTGGACACGAACCGGGACAACCCCAACCGTCAGGTGCGGTTGAGCTTCCTCGGCGGTTGAGCCGAGGTGTCCCGGGATACCGCGGGTGCGCGCCGCGTCGCCGTACGCCGCAGGGTCACCATCAGCGCCGTGCCCAGCACGATGCCCAGCGCGGGGAACACGGGGAACCGGCCGTCCGGCGAGAAACCCCGCACGGCGAAGCGGGCCAGCGCGGCGACGCTCGCCGCCAGGCCCAGCCACATCGGCCAGGAGCGGCGCAGGCCGAGTTCCGGACGGGTCCTCTCGTACAGCAGCGCCGGCCCGCGCTCCACGAGCCGCAGCGCCGGCATGACTCCGGCCATGACGCCCCCGAGCACCAGCAGCCACGGCACCCGCAGCCCCCACCACGCCAGGGACCCGAACGCGGGCTGGGGCGCGAGACCGGTCAGGTAGAAGGCGGCGGCGACCACCAGCACCGGCAGCATGTGCCAGAGATAGAGCGTCATGCTGGCACCGCCCACGGGCCGCACCACCCGCCAGATCCGCTCTCGGTCCAGAAGCCGGCGCACCGTCGGCTCGGCGAGCAGACACACACCGGTCTGGGCCACCGCCCACGCCAGCATCGCAGCCGACGGCGGATCGGTGTTGCTCGGGTTCTGCCCGGTCACCAGGATCAGACTGACCGGGAACGGCCCGAGGACGACCAAAGCCGCGAAGGCCAGCCCACCGCCCGCCGCCATCACGATCGGCACCGGCCGACGCCTCGTCAGCAGGCCGTCATGCCAGCAGAAGCCCAGCTGGTAGGCCACACCCCACACGAGGACGTAGTTGACCAGTCCGACGTGCGGCGTGCGCACCGTCATCACCAGCACGCCGACCGCTACGGCCACCGCGCCCATCGTCACCGGGACGAGGAGCCCCCAGCGCCGGTGCGCCGCGTGCAGTGCCGGCGTCAGAGCACTGAGGAGCAGATACACCGGAAGGAACCACAACTGCATCGCCATGGCCCACCCCACCAGCGCGAGCGTGCCCGGATCCACGCCGGCGGCCGAGCAGATCGCCACGGCGAGCAGCACCAGCCCGCAGTACGCGGCGGCCGGAAGCAGCAGCCGCGACGCCCGCCGCCCCACCCACCCGGCAGCCGTGCCACCCGCCGCGCGGGCACGCGACCAGGAGCCGCCCGCCGCATGGCCCCCGGCCAGGAAGAACAGCGGCATGATCTGGAATCCCAGGGTCAGCCACTGGGTCCAGGGAATGGCCGACAGCAGCTCCGGCGCGAAGATTTCACCGCCGGGCCCCCGGACGAGGGCGGTGATCAGCCAGTGGCCGAGCACCACCAGGACGATCGCCAGCGCGCGCAGGAAGTCGACATATCGGTCCCTGCTCATGCGTCACAACGGTTTCTGCTCATGCGTTGTCATGTTGCCGCCGGGCAGACGGAACCGCTGTGGCGAGCCGATGCCGCAACCAATTCGTGCCCGGTACGACATCACCCACATCTCATGGCGCCCGAACATGCGGATGTGCACCCGGAGTTGGTCCCGGGCAGGCGGAGCGGCAGCGAGCCCTGCCCGGGTGTCGGGGGCCGGTCAGTCGGCGACCGCCTCGGCGACTTCGATGAGTGCCGCGAGGCTGTGGCCGCTCACGAACGTGTCGCAGTGGGGGAGCGCGGCGGCCATGCCCGCGGTGCGGGGGGCGTAACCGGGGGCCGCCTTGCGGGGGTTGACCCAGACGATGCGGTGGGCGAGCCGTGCCAGGCGGGCCATCTCCCGGTCCACGGCGCGGGGGTCCTCGCCCTCCCAGCCGTCGGAGAAGATCACGACCACCGCACCGCGCGCCATGCCCCGACGGCCGAACCGGTTGTTGAACTCCGCCAGCGCGTGGCCGATCCGGGTGCCGCCCGACCAGTCGGACGCGGTGCTGCCCGCTCGTCGCAGTGCCGCGTCCACACCAGACGGACCGGTGCTGCGCAGTACCGGAGTGAGCCGGGTGAGTCTTGTGGCGAAGACGAAGGCCTCGGCCGCCGCCCCGGACGCGGCGCGCGGGAAGAGACGCAGGTAGGCGCGGGTGTACGGCTCCATGGAGCGGGAGATGTCGCACAGCAGCACCAGTCGTCGGCGACGCAGCCGGTTGCGGCGGCGGGCCGGCAGCACCGCCTCCCCGCCGGTGTGCTGCCCGGCGCGCAGGGTTCGGCGCAGGTCGATACGGGGCCCTCGGCGGTCGGCCTCCCGGCGTCGGCTGCGGCGCAGCGGGGTCCTCAGCAGCAACAGGGCCAGCAGCCGGTCCAGTTCGGCGAGCTCGGTGGGTTCGAGGGAGGCGAAGTCCTTGTGGGCGAGGACCTCGGCCGTACTGCCCGCCGCCCGAAGGCGGTGGGTCGGTGGGTCCGGGTCTTCCGGACGGTTGGAACCACCGTGGCGCGGCGTCGCGTTGAGGATTCCGGACGCAAGCGGTTTGCCGGCGGGGGATGGGGCGGCTCCGGACGGCACCGGGCCCCGCCCGGGACCGGGCTCGACCCCGGCTGACGGGCCGGGTTCACCACGACCGCGGCGGACGGCGACCGCGCGCGGTCCGCCCGCGAAGACCGCGTCGAAGACCCGGTCGAAGGACTCGATCTCCTCGCGATCCGTCACGAAGGCCAGCCGTGCCGCCCAGTACAGGGCCGTGCGGTTCTGAGGCGGTACCAGCCGCAGTGCCTCGAGGAACCGCACCGAGCGTTCCGGAGTCACCGCCACCCCGGCGCGCCGCAGTTCCTCGCCCAGCCGGACCCCGAACTCGGCCTGGGGGAACAGCGGAACCGCTCCGGCGGTCACGGCCGTCGGCCCGCGACCAGCCAGTCCAGGCCGTGTTCGAGGACCAGCTCCTTGTCCTCCCGGTACTTCAGCAGGGAGCCGAGGGTGCTCCCGGCGATGCCGGCGTCGAGACGCGGCACGCCGAGCAGGTTCAGCGCGGCGATCCAGTCGATGGTCTCGGCGATACCGGGGGTCTTCTGCAACGGAAGACCTCGCAGCCGCCCCACCGCGGCCGACACGGTCTCCGCCAGTTCGGCCGACGTACCCGGTACGCGGCGGCGGACGATCTCGACGAGCCGCTCGGTGTCGGGGTAGCCGATCCAGTGGTAGAGGCACCGGCGCTTGAGCGCGTCGTGCAGATCACGGGTCCGGTTGGAGGTGAGCAGCACGACGGGCCGCACGGCCGCCCTGATGGTGCCGATCTCGGGGATGGTCACCGCGGCCTCGGCCAGCACCTCGAGCAGGAACGCCTCGAAGTCGTCGTCGGCGCGGTCGATCTCGTCGATCAGGAGGACCGCGGGTGCGGGACCCGGGTGGCTGAGGGCCGCAAGGACGGGGCGCCGCAGCAGGTACTCCTCGCTGAACAGATCGGCCTCGGTGAGCTGTTCGTGCCGGGCCTCGGCAAGCCGGATGCCCAGCAGCTGTCGCGGGTAGTTCCACTCGTACAGGGCCTCCGCGGAGTCCAGGCCGTCGTAGCACTGCAGGCGGATCAGCGGGCTGCCCAGCACACCGGCCACCGCCTTGGCCGCCTCGGTCTTGCCGACCCCCGCCTCGCCCTCCAGCAGCAGGGGCTGGGGCAGGCGCAGGGCGAGAAACAGGGCGGTGACCAGGCCCTCGTCGGCGAGATAGCCGAGTGAGTCCAGCGCGGCGCCGAGGGAGCCGACGTCCGGCAGACAGCGCGCCACGTACTCGTTGTCGTCGCTGCCTTGGCTGTGGCGCTCGCCTTCCTCTCTGGGCTCGCCGTGCCCGCCTTTTTCGCTCACGCGCGATCCGCCTCGTAGGCGGTGCGGCAACCGAGGCAGCAGAACCAGCGGCGCTCGCCGCCCCTGTCGGAGTACGGCGTGCCGTCCCCCACGGTGACCGTCATGCCGCACACGGGGTCCGTGGCCGTACCCGTCCCCGTCCCCGCGGCAGTCGTGGTCGCGCCGGCAGTCGTCGTCGCCGTCACCGGAATGAGGTCGGTCGCGGCCCCCGGCCGGCTTGTGCCCGAACGTGAGCGGCTGCCGTGAACGTCCTGGATCATCTCCGCCAGGATCGACACCGCGATCTCTCCCGGGGTGCGGGCACCGATCCACAGGCCCGCCGGGGTACGGATGCGGGCCCGCTCGGGCTCGGTGAGGTCCAGTCCGGCCACCACCGCGGCACCGCGCCGGGGGCTCGCGACCAGTCCGACGTACGGCACCCCTGCCCGTACGGCCGCGACCAGCGTGGGCTCCTCGTCCCGGCCGTGCGAGGCGACCACCACTGCCCGGGCGTCGGTGAACTCCTCGTCCGCACCGGCCGACGCGACGTCGTACCCCAGGACGGGGCCGAAGGCCAGCAGCGCCCGGGCGATGGGTGTGTCGCCCCGCACCCGGACGCGCGGGGCGGGCCGCAGCGGTTCGAGGAAGATCTCCAGCTCGCCTCCGGACAGGCAGGGGTTGGCCACCGTCAGGGCACCCTCCTCCGGTTCGTCGGCCCCTTCCGCCGCCGGGGAGATGCGCAGCAGCAGGGACTCGCCGCTGTGGAGCGTTCGCAGGGCCTGGACCCGGACGGTCGCCTCCGCGCACCTGCCGCCGACGAAGCCCTCGATACGGCCGTCCTCCAGCACCAGGGCGGTGTCGCCGGGTCGCGGGGGGGGGGGGCGGGGGGGGGGGGGGGCGGGGGGGCGCGCGCCCGCGGGCCGCCGCCCCCCCACCACGGTGGCCCTGACAAAGGGCACATGGCCCTCCGTCAGTTCCGTCATGCGCCGTTCCAGGAGCGGTCCCGCCGTCACTGCGGTGCCTCCACCCCGCCCTGGTTGAGGGCCTGCCACACCCGGCCGGGCGTCAGCGGCATGTCGGCGTGCCGGACGCCGATGGCGTCGAGGACCGCGTTGACGACGGCCGGCGGCGAACCGACGGTCGCGGACTCGCCGATGCCCTTCGCGCCGATCGGATGGTGCGGGGAGGGGGTGACGGTGTGGTCCAGTTCCCAGGCCGGGACCTCCAGCGCGGTCGGCAGCAGATAGTCCATGAAGGACCCGGACAGACAGTTGCCGTCCTCGTCGAAGCCAATGATCTCCATAAGGGCCATACCGACCCCGTCGGCCAGCCCGCCGTGCACCTGCCCCTCGATGATCATGGGGTTGATACGGGTCCCGCAGTCGTCGACCGCGACGAACCGCCGCACCTTCACCACGCCCGTGCCCGGGTCGACGTCGACCACGCAGACGTAGGCGCCGAAGGGGTACGTCAGATTGGGCGGATTGTAGACGGTCGTCGCCTCCAGATGACCCTCGACACCCTCCGGCAGCTCCAGCGCACCGTGGGCGGCGAGCGCGATCTCCTGGATCGTCGTCGTCATCGCCGGGTCACCCTTGACCGACCAGCGGCCCTTGGTCCACTCGAGGTCGTCGGGGGAGACCTCCAGCATGGCGCCCGCGATGATCCGCGCCTTGTCCCGCACCTTGCGCGCCACCACGGCCGCCGCGGCCCCCGACACCGGCGTGGAGCGACTGCCGTAGGTGCCGAGCCCGAACGGGGTCTGGTCGGTGTCGCCGTGCACGACGTCGATGTCCTCCGGCGGAATGCCCAGTTCCTCGGCGACGATCTGCGCGAACGTCGTCTCGTGGCCCTGCCCCTGGGTCTGCACACTGAGCCGCACCACCGCCTTGCCGGTCGGGTGGACGCGCAGTTCGCAGCCGTCCGCCATACCGAGACCCAGGATGTCCATGTGCTTGCGCGGTCCGGCGCCGACGGTCTCGGTGAAGAACGACAGTCCGATGCCCATGAGTTGACCGCGGGCCCGCTTCTCGCTCTGCTCCTTGCGCAGTTCCTCGTACCCCGCGAGGTCCAGCGCCTTGCGCAGACAGGCCGGGTAGTCGCCGGAGTCGTAGGTCCAGCCGGTCTTGTTCTCGTACGGGAACTGCTCCGGTCGCAGCAGGTTCCGCATCCGCAACTCGGCCGGGTCGGCGCCGAGTTCGGCGGCCAGGCAGTCCACCATGCGCTCGATCAGGTACACGGCCTCGGTGACCCGGAAGGAGCAGGCGTAGGCGACGCCGCCGGGTGCCTTGTTGGTGTAGACGCCGGTGACCTCGCAGTGCGCGGCCTCGATGTCGTACGAGCCGGTGAAGATGTGGAAGAAGCCGGCCGGGTACTTGGTGGGCTGTGCGGTGGAGTTGAAGGCGCCGTGGTCGGCCAGGACCTTGACCCGTACGCCCAGGATCCTCCCGTCACGGGTCGCGGCGATCTCGCCGGTCATGTGGTAGTCACGGGCGAACGAGGTGCTCATCAGGTTCTCGGAGCGGTCCTCCATCCACTTCACGGGCCGCCCGGTGACGATCGAACCGACGATCGCGCAGACGTAACCCGGGTAGATTCCCACCTTGTTGCCGAAGCCGCCGCCGATGTCCGGGGCGACGACCCGGATCTTGTGCTCGGGCAGTCCCGCCACCAGCGCGTACAACGTCCGGTGCGCGTGCGGGGCTTGGGTCGTTGCGTAGAGGGTGAGCTTGCCGTCGACCGGGTCCATGGAGGCGACGCAGCCACATGTCTCCAGCGGAGCGGGATGGACGCGCGGGTAGAGCATCGTCTGCTCCACCACCACGTCGGCTCGGGCGAACACCTCGTCCGTTGCGGCCTTGTCGCCGGCCTCCCACTCGAAGATGTGGTTGTCGGTGCGGCCTTCCAGGTCGTCGCGGATGACGGGGGCGTCCGGGTCGAGGGCGTGCCGGGCGTCGACCACCGGGTCCAGAGGTTCGTACTCGACGTCGATCAGCTCGATCGCGTCGCGCGCCGCGTAGTGGTCCTCGGCGACGACGAACGCGACCTCCTGGCCCTGGAAACGCGCCTTGTCGGTGGCGAGCACGGCCTGCGTGTCCATCGACAGGGTGGGCATCCAGGCCAGCCCCAGGCCCGCCAGCGTCTCGCCGGTGATCACCGCCTTGACCTTGGGGTGGGCCTCGGCGGCCGAGGTGTCGACGGAGACGATGCGGGCGTGCGCGAACGGGCTGCGCAGCACGGCGCCGTGCAGCATGCCGGGCAGTTTCACGTCGTCCACGTAGCGGCCTTTGCCGCGGACGAAACGGGGGTCCTCCTTGCGCTTCATCCGGCCGAAGCCGATGGGCCGTTCGTCGGAGCGTTCACCGGTCCGTTCGCCCGGCTGTTCGCCCGGCGGTGCGGCGGACGGTGCGCCGGGCTGTTCCTCCGGGGGAGCGGAGGGCTCGTCCACCGTGGTCATGACTGGCCTCCCGCAAGGGTCGCGGCTGGTGCGGCGGTTGGCGCGGCAGTCGCCGCGGCGGCGGACTCGGCCTGTTTCTTCGCCGCCCACTGGATGGACCTGACGATGTTCAGATAGCCGGTGCACCGGCACAACTGACCCGAGATGGCCTCACGGATCTCCTGCTCGGACGGATCCGGGTTGCGGTCGAGCAGTGCCCGGCCGGTGAGCATCATCCCCGGAGTGCAGAACCCGCACTGCAGACCGTGCTCCTCGATGAACCCCTGCTGTACGGGGTCGAGTTGATCGCCGCCCGCGGTGCCGGCGAGGCCTTCCACGGTACGGATCTCGTGCCCGGCCGCCATGACCGCCAGGACGGTACAGCTCTTGACCGGCTCGCCGTCCATCAGCACCACGCAGGTACCGCAGTTGCTGGTGTCGCAGCCCCAGTGAGTGCCCGTCAGGTCCAGGTCGTCACGGAGGAAGCGCACGAGCAGATGGCGGGGCTCCACCTCACGGGTGTGGTCCTCGCCGTTCACGTTGACGGTGATCCGCATATGCCTCACGCCTCCCGTTCCACGGCGGCCCCGGCCCGGGCGACCGCCCGCCGCAGTGCCCGCCTGGTGAGTTCGCCGGCCAGATGCCTCTTGTATTCCGCGCTGCCCCGGCTGTCCGTGACCGGCGAACAGTGCTCGGACGCGAGCCGGCCCGCCTCCTCGTACAGGGCCTCGGACGGTTCGCGGCCGTCCAGCAAGTCCTGCACGGCGGGCAGTTCGAGGGCACCGGCGCCCACCGCCGCCAGGCCCACGCCCGCGTCGGCGATCCGCCCCTCACGCAGGGTCAGGGCGACCCCCGCGGCCGCGACGGCCCAGTCCCCGGCCTTGCGCTCGACCTTCTCGTACGCGCTGCCCGCCCCCGGCCGGACGGGGATCCGCACCTCGACCAGCATCTCCCCGACGCCCACCGCCGTCTCGTACGGCCCTCGGTGGAAGTCCGCCATGGGCACGATCCGTTCACCGGCCGCCCCGCGGATCACAGTGCGGGCGTGCAGCGCGCCGCACACCGCCGACAGATCCTCCGACGGGTCGGCCTGGCACAGGGAGCCGCCGATGGTTCCCCGGTTGCGGACCGGGGGATCGGCGATCACCTTCTCCGCGTCGTGGACGATCGGGAAGTGGCGGCCGACCAACTCCGACTCCAGCAGGGCGCGGTGCCGGGTCAGCGCACCGACGCGCAGCTCGTCACCGACCACTTCGATGTAGTCGAGTTCGTGCAACTCGTTGATGTCGACCAGGAGTTCGGGACCGGCCAGCCGCAGCTTCATCATCGGCAGCAGACTGTGTCCCCCGGCCACGACCCGGGCCTCCTCGCCGTGGCGCCGGAGCAACTCCAGCGCCTCGTCCACGCTCTGGGCGCGCTGGTAGTCGAACGAAGCGGGTACCTGCACGGCACGCTCCCTCCCGTGAGGACCGGCCGGTTTCCGGCGGTCCTGGTCCGGGGGAACCTTCGCGCCGCCGGGCGCGTGGGTCAACGGCGACTGAAGCGAATGCTTAAGACACCAGTGCAGCGGGGGTCCCAAGGGCTCGGACAACCGGTGTAATGACGACATGACGCTGACTCAGCTGCGTGCGTTCGTGACGGTGGCCCGACTCGGTTCCGTCAAGGCCGCCGCCGAGTCGCTGGGGGTGACCGAGGCGGCGGTCTCCGGTGCGGTCGCCGCGCTCCGCCGCGAACTCGGTGACGTGCTGTTCGTCCGGGCGTCCGGCGGCATCAGGCTCACCGCGGGCGGCCGGCGTCTGGCGGCCGGGGCGGCGGAGATCGTCGGCCTCGCCGAGGAGACCCGCCACCGGGTGCGCCAGGCGGCCTCCGACACCGCACAGTTGCGTGTCGCGTCCACCGGGGCGGGCGCCGAGCAGGTGCTCCCGGCGCTGCTGGCGGCCTTCGGGCGCCGTCAGCCCGACCTCGACGCGGACACGCTCGCCGTACCCGTCTCCGTCTTCGCCGATCTGCTGCGCGACCGCCGCGCCGACGTCACCATCGGCCCGGCACCGCGCCCCGAACCGGCCATCGAGTCGATACCGTTCCTCCGCTTCCAACTGGCCGTCGTCGCGGCACCGGATCACCCGCTGCGGCACAGACAGCGGCTGACGCCCGCCCAACTGGCCCACGAACCATGGTTGCTCGGGCCGGGAGGACTGGACCCGGGCACCCTGTCCGGTGCCTTCCTCTCCCACATCGGAGTCGAGGCCACCAGGGCCAAGGCGTTCCCCAGCGTCACGGCCTCGCTCAACGCGGTGACCGGTGGTGCCGGACTGTCCATCGCCTTCCTGCACGTGGTGCGCGAGGAGGTGCGCCGCGGGTCCCTGGCCGTGCTCGACGTCTGCGGCGCCCGCCTCGGCGGCATGCTGTACGCGAGCGCCCTCACCGGCGAACGGCGCTCCACCACCGCCGCCGCGCTGTGCCGGTTCGTCACGACACCGGCCGCGACGCAGGCGGTGCTGACCCGCTCCGAGGGCGTTCCCATGAACGAGTTCCGACCACCGGTCCATGTCACGATCTGGAGCTGAGAGACCGCCGGACCGGCCTAAGGGCTGTCCCGTGATCCCCGGCGGGCGCACGACGACAGCTACGGCACCTCGCTGCGTTGTCGGATCGCCCGAATACATCCAGTATGCGAGCGACCCTCCGCCTTGCGATGCACCGCTCCCCCAAGCTCTCGACTTCGCTCGAGCAGGGGGGACCCCCATGACGCGCGCTGATCCGCCGGGGATACGGGACAGCCCTTAGCCGGATCGAGGTCCTCGGCAATTTTCTGACGAGCTCATTGACGCCCCGCCCGACCGCGCCCATCGTGCTCGGTCATGGACTTCACGAACGAGTTCCGAGTGAACCTGCCGGTCGACCGGGCCTGGGCCCTGCTGACCGATGTGGAGCGGATCGCTCCGTGCATGCCCGGTGCTCAGCTCACGGGCGTGGAGGGCGACGCGTACAACGGCGTCGTCAAGATCAAGGTCGGCCCGGTGACCGTCCAGTACAAGGGCGTCGCCTCGTTCGAGGAGAAGGACGACGCGAGACGCACGGCCACGCTGCACGCGCGCGGCCGCGACACCCGGGGGCAGGGCAACGCCGATGCCCGCGTCACCGCCAGGCTCGTCCCGGACGGGGACGGAACACGGGTGACGGTGGACACCCGGCTGACCATCACGGGGAAGATCGCCCAGTTCGGCAAGGGGATGATCCAGGAGGTCAGCGCAAAGCTGCTGGCACAGTTCGTGGACAACCTGGAGGAGCAACTCACGGCCGACAGGGAGCGGAACCTCGACGGAACCCGGGGAGCCCCGGAACCGGTTGCGGGCGGCGGCGCGGACGCACGAGCAACCCCGACAGCCGAGGACTCCCGAGGACCCCAAGAGCCCCGAGGTCAGGGACCGGTGGCCTCGGCGCCGGAGACCGGCGCGGGTACGGCGGCGGGGGCCCGGCCGAGGACCGGGGTCACCGGGGAGTCGGCCTCCGTCGCGGCCGGGCCGGAACCCCTGGACCTGCTGGGAGTCGCCCGCGGAGCCGTCCTCAAACGAGCCCTGCCGGCGGCGATCGCCGTCGCCGCGCTCGTCGTCGTCCTCGTCGTCTGGCTGGTCTGAGGCGGCCTTGACCTTGTGCACGCGCAGACGGCCGGAGCCGGCCGGCGAGCCGGACCGCCTCGACGTCAGGCGTCGCGCAGCGCTTTGAACCCGGTCAGCAAGGCGCGCAGGCCGAGGTCGAAGCCGTGCTCGGCGCGGCCACGGTCGGCGGGGATCGCGTCCAGGGCGGCGCTGAGGTGGGGAGCGGTCTCCCGGGCGACGTCGGAGACCATCACGGCGGGCGCCACCAGGTCGAGCGCGGACCCGAGCAGGAAGCTCTCCAGCGAGGTGATCACGGCCATCACATCCCGGTCCGCGAACCCGGCGTCCAGCAGCACCCGCGCCAGCTGCTCGTACATCGCATGCATGAACGGTTCGGTGAGCGGGGCGGTGGCGAGCAGCGGTACGGCACCGGGGTGGGAGATGAAGGCGTCGCGGTAGGAGTGGGCCCAGGCCCGCAGGACCTCTTCCCAGGGCCCCGACCAGTCCAGGTCGAGGCCCGTGGTCAGCGCCAGCTCCTCACGCATCAGCGAGACGATCTCGGCGCGGCCGGAGACATGGTGGTAGAGCGCGGACGGGGCCACGCCGAGGGCCTTGGCCAGTGCTGGGATGGTGAGCGCGCCCTGCTCGTCGGCGAGCTTGAGTGCCGCGGCACCGATGCGCCGACGGTCCAGCAGGGGTGTACGCGGCCGTCCCACAGTGGCTCCTCGTTTCTTCCGGTGGGCCCACTCTACCGAAGAAACCGAATGCCATTCAGATTCGGCCCCGCGGCCTCAGCGCGGTGCCATGCGCAGCGCCCCGTCCATTCGGATCGTCTCGCCGTTGAGGTAGTCGTGGGCGACGATCGACAGGACGAGCTGTGCGTACTCCTCGGGGCGGGCCAGACGGCGCGGGAAGGGGACACCGGCGGCGAGCGAGGTGCGGAACTCCTCGGAGACCGTCGCCAGCATGGGGGTCTCCACGATGCCGGGCGCGATCGTGCACACCCGGATGCCGTACTGGGCGAGGTCGCGGGCGGCCGGCAGGGTCAGCCCGACGATGCCGCCCTTGGAGGAGGAGTAGGCGGCCTGGCCGACCTGGCCGTCGTACGCGGCGATGGAGGCCGTGTTGACGACGACACCGCGCTGGCCGTCGTCGTCCGCCTCGGTCTTGGCGATGGCCTCCGAGGCGAGCGCCAGGACGTTGAACGAGCCGATCAGATTGATCTGGACGACCTTCGCGTACAGGGCCAGGTCGTGCACGCCCTTCTTGCCGAGGATCCGCATCGAGGGCCCGACGCCGGCGCAATTGACCACCGTGCGCAGCGGGACCCCGCCGTCCGCCGCCGTGGCTACCGCGGTCCGCACCTGCTCCGGGTCGGTGACATCGGCCTCCACATAGGTGACGCCCTTGGTCTCGGGAGCCTTCTCGATGCTCGCCGCGAGGTCGACGGCGTAGACCGTCGCGCCCTGCTCGGCGAGGGCTTGCGCGGTCGCCGCTCCGAGGCCGGACGCTCCGCCGGTGACGATGGCGGCGGTGTGGTCGAGCTGCATCATTTCTCCTTGCAGAGCGCGGTGGTCTTGTGGTGCAGGACGGCGGTCAGCCGCCGGTGCCCGTGTTCTCGCCGACCACGGTGACGGCGCCACCGGGCCTGCCCAGCGCGCGGCTGATCACCATGCGCTGGATCTGGTTGGTCCCTTCGAAGATCTGCATGACCTTGGCCTCGCGCATATGGCGCTCGACCGGGAAGTCACGGGTGTAGCCGTAGCCGCCGAGCACCTGTACGGCGTCCGTGGTCACCTTCATGGCGTTGTCGGTGGCAACCAGTTTGGCGACCGACGCCTCCAGCGTGAAGGGCAGTCCCCGGTCCTTCAAGCGGGCGGCGGCCAGGGTGGTGGCGCGGGCGGACTGGATCGCCGCGTCCATGTCGGCCAGGACGAACGCCAGGCCCTGGTGCTCGATGATCGGCTTGCCGAACGTCTCCCGCTCCAGGGCGTAGCGCACCGCGTGGTCGAAGGCGCCCTGTGCGAGACCGGTGGCGACGGCGGCGATACCGAGCCGGCCCGAGTCCAGTGAGGCCAGCGCGATCCGCAGCCCC
Organism: Streptomyces cavernae; assembly: GCF_004023625.1. Lineage (GTDB taxonomy): Bacteria > Actinomycetota > Actinomycetes > Streptomycetales > Streptomycetaceae > Streptomyces > Streptomyces cavernae. Next base: position 96,041 of record NZ_RPDJ01000008.1, read on the forward strand.
TGCCCCTCCTCGCCGATCCGGCGTTCGACGGGGACGCGTACGTCGTCCAGGCGCATGGTGGCGGTCGCCGATCCCGTCAGGCCCATCTTCCGCTCCGGCGGATCGGCGCTCAGGCCCGCGGTGCCCGCCGGGACGAGGAAGCAGGAGACGCCGTGCGAACGGTCGTCCGAGGTGCGGGCCATCACGGTGTAGAAGTCGGCATGTCCGCCGTGCGTGGTCCATGCCTTGGCGCCGTTCAGCACGTAGTGGTCGCCGTCCCGTACGGCGCGGGTGCGCATCGCGGCCGGGTCGGAGCCGGCGTGCGGCTCGGACAGGCAGTACGCGCCGAGCAACTCGCCGCCCAGCATGTCGGGCAGCCACTCCGCCCGCTGCTCCTCGGTGCCGAAAGCGACCAGCGGGAAGCAGGACAGCGCGTGCACGGAGACGCCGACCGCGACGCTGGACCACACCGCGGCGATCTCCTCCAGCACCTGGAGGTACACCTCGTACGGCTGGCCGCCGCCGCCGTACTCCTCGGGATAGGGCAGTCCGAGCAGTCCGCTGCGGCCGAGCGTCCGGAAGACCTCCCGGGGGAAGGTCTCGTCGGCTTCCGCGTCGGCAGCCCTGGGCGCGAGCTCCTTGGCCGCGAGCGTACGGGTCAGCTCGACGAGGTCCGCGGCTTCCTCGGTCGGCAGGGTGCGAGTGGCCGGCATGTGGCGCCTCCACGAAGTGATACTGAGGTGTGTACGACAGTATCATTCGCAGTACGGCTACAGGAAGCGCCGAAGCCCCGCCGAAGAGGAGCCGGAGGCCCCGACGCACGGGGAAAACCGCTGGCGGCGGCGGTGTCTGGGGACCAGATGGCTGGTGGTTTCCGAGGGCCAGACGAATGGTGGTGTCTCTGCACCAGACGGCTGGTGGTGTCTGCGAACCAGACGGCTGGTGGTGTCTCAGGAGGAGACGGCGTGCACGATCAGCGACGCGAGTTGCGCGTACGCCTCGGAGTCGGACAGCCCGGTGCGGGCCGCCACCTCGCCCAGCCGGATCTGCCGCATCGTGGCGGCGGCGACCTCGCCCACGAACGCGGCGTGCACCTCGCGGAAGGCGCCGGCCCTGACGCCTTCGGCGATCAGCTGCCGCACCCGGTCGGCGGCCAGCCGCGTATTGGACTCGTAGACGTCCCGCGCGGGCGGGAAGTCCGCCATGTCGTCGAGGAACGTCCGGGACAGCGGCCGGAGCTGCTCGGCGACGGTGTTCAGATAGACACGTACGCGGTCCGCCGGATCCACGGTCTCCGCGACCCGCTTCTCCACGGCCTCGGTGGCACCGCGGAAGTAGTGCTTGACCGCCTCCCTGACCAGGTCCTGCTTGCTGCCCGCGAGCTGGTAGAGCGTCGTCTTCGAGCAGCGCAGCCGCTCCGCGAGGTCGTCCAGGGTGAAGGCGGAGAACCCCTCGGCCGCCAACAGTGCCACCAGTCTCTCCAGCAGGTCGGCTTGACGGGCGGTGCGGCGGGTGGACGGCATGTGATCAGCCTAACCGCCGTCATATGCGTTCCGGCAGGTGAGCGCGGCCACCGGATGTGTTCCCCGCACGCTTTTCACCAGGTGTCTACGAAGCCCCGCCGTCCCTGCCCGTCGTCACCCTGGTACCCGTCGAGCGCCGCCAGGATCCACCCCCGCGACTGCACCGGGTCGATGACGGCGTCGATCTCCAGCGCCGCCGCCGCGTTCACCGCCTTGCCGCGTTCGTACAGTTCGGCCACCCGTGCCTCGAAGACCCGGGCCCGTTCCCCGGGATCGGTGATCGCGGCCAGCTCCCTGCGGTGGCCGAGCCGCACGGCGCCCTCCAGGCCCATGGCGCCGAACTCGCCGCTCGGCCAGGCGGCCGTGGCCAGGGGCGCCCGGGTGGAGCCGCCCATCATGGCCATCGCTCCGAGCCCGTACGCCTTGCGCAGCACCAGACTCACCAGCGGAACCCGGAGGTTGGCCCCCGTGACGAACAGGCGCCCGAAGTGCCGTACCGCCGCGTCCCGTTCGGAGTCCGGGCCCACCAGGAAACCCGGCGTGTCGCACAGCGAGACGACCGGCAGGCCGAAGGTGTCGCAGAGCTGCAGGAAGCGGGCGGTCTTGTCGGCCGCGTCCCGGTCGATGGCACCGCCCAGGTGGGCGGGGTTGCTGGCGATGAGCCCCAGGGGGCGGCCTTCGAGCCGGATCAGACAGGTCAGGACACCGATCCCGAACTCCCGCCGCAGCTCCAGCACCGAGCTCGTGTCCGCAAGGACGTCGATCACCGCCCGCACGTCGTACGCGCGCCGACGGTTCTCCGGGACGGTGTGCCGCAGCAGCCGCTGATCCGAGGCCCCCCAGGGCGTCCGCTTGCCCCCGAAGCGGCGTGCGTGCCGGGGGTCCGGGTCCGGATCCGTCCGGAAGTACGACAGGTACTGCCGGGCCACCCGCACGGCCTCCGCCTCGTCCGGCACCGCGATGTCGACGACCCCGTTGGGGATCTGGACCGACAGCGGGCCGACCTCGGCGGGGCGGTACGAGCCGAGCCCGCCGCCCTCGATCATCGCCGGGCCGCCCATCCCGATGGTCGCCTCCGGGGTGGCGATCACCACGTGGCAGCACCCGAGCAGCGCCGCGTTGCCCGCGAAACAGTGGCCCGAGGCGATCCCCACCAGGGGCACCAGACCGCTGAGCCGCCCCATCTGCTGGAAGGTGGTGAGGTCGAGCCCGGCGATCGCGGTGGTGTCCGTGTCACCGGGCCGGCCCCCGCCGCCCTCCGCGAACAGCACCACCGGCATGCCCCGCCGCTCCGCGAGGTGCAGCATGCGGTCCGTCTTGCGGTGGTTCTGCAGTCCCTGGGTGCCCGCCAGGACCGTGTAGTCGTACGACATCGCCACGCACGGCGCGCCGTCGACCAGGCCGGTGCCGGTGACCATGCCGTCGGCCGGGGTCGAGCGGATCAGGTCCTCCAGCGGGCGCCGCTGCCGCTGCGCGGCGACCGCCAGGGCGCCGAACTCGGTGAACGTACCTTCGTCGCACAGGTCCTCGACGTTCTCGCGGGCGGTCCGCCGGCCCGCCGCACGACGCGCGGCCACGGCGTCGGGCCGGTTCTGGTCCTGTCCGAAGGAGTGGCGGTGCAGTACCTCGGCGAGGTCGGACCTGCGGGCGTCGAGATCCACGGGTGGCTCGGCGGTGTCCTCCTCGGGCCCGCCGGGCTCCGCGTCGATGGTCACCAGGGGAGCGCCTTCGGCGATCGTGTCGCCCACGCGCGCGTGGACGGCCCGTACGAGCCCACAGCTCCGGGTGCGCACGACGTGTTCCATCTTCATCGCTTCGAGGACCGCCAACTGCTGTCCGGCCCGGACCCGTTCACCGGGCGCCACGTCCACGGAGACCACCGTGCCGCTCAACGGTGACCGCTCGGCGCCGGCGCAACTCGCGTCCACTCCCGCGCCGACCGCCGCGTCCCCGGCCGTCTCCACCGCCGTATCCGCGCCCGCGCCCGTCGCCGTATCCACGCCCGCGCCGGCTGCCGAATCCGCGCCCGCGCCCGTCGCTGTATCCGCGACCGCATCCTCCTCGACAACCAACTCGGCCAGGTGTTCCTGGAGGAAACCGGTGTGCGCGCCGCCCGAGGTGAAGCCCGGGTGGGCGAGGATCGCGCGCAGCAGCGGAATGTTGGTCCGTACGCCTTCGACGGCGAACTCGTCGAGCGCCCGCCGCGCCCGGGAGCAGGCCGCCGGGAAGTCCCCGGACGGCACGTGCGCGACCACCTTGGCGAGCAACGGGTCGTACCGCGTGCCCAGACGGACGCCGGCGCGGGCGGCCGTGTCGACGCGGACACCGGGCCCGGTCGGCACGTCGAACCGGGCGAGCACTCCCGTCGACGGCCGGACCGACCCGTCGGGGCCCGTCACCTCGGAGTTGACCCGGGCCTGGACGGCGTAACCGCGCGGCTGCGGGGGCGGTCCGGCGAGGCCCAGTGCCGCGAGCGTGTCCCCCAGCGCCAGCCGCAGCTGTACGGCGACGAGGTCGACCCCGGTCACCTCCTCGGTGACCGTGTGCTCCACCTGGAGCCGGGGGTTGGCCTCGATGAAGTGCAACTCCTCGTCCCGGACGAGGAATTCGAAGGTGCCGAGCCCCGTGAAACCCGTGGCGCGGGCCAGCCGCAGAGCCCGGTCCACCAGCTTGTCCCGTAAGGCGGGGGCCAGTTCGGGCGCGGGCGCGACCTCCACCAGCTTCTGATGGCGGCGCTGGACGCTGCAGTCCCGTTCCCAGAAGTGGGTGACCGCTCCGGTGGTGTCACCGGCGATCTGGACCTCGATGTGCCGGGCGCCCGTCAACAGCCGCTCCACGTACAACTCGCCCCGCCCGAAGCCCTGCCGGGCCTCCGAACGGCAGCGCTCCCAGGCCTCGGGCAGTTCCTCGGGGGTGCGTACGACACGGATGCCGCGGCCGCCGCCCCCGCCGACCGCCTTGATCATCACAGGGCCTTCGGACAGCAACTCCCGTGCTTCGTCCAGGTCCGCGGCAGCCGTGCTGCCCGGCAGGACGGGAACGCCCAACTCGACGGCGAGGGCACGCGCGCGGGCCTTGTCGCCGAAGAGACCGAGCACCTCGGGGTCGGGCCCCACGAAACCGATGCCCGCCTCGGCGCAATGGCGCGCGAACGACGGGTCCTCACTGAGGAATCCGTATCCCGGGTGCAGCAACTCGCACCCGGTGCGCCGCGCGGCGGTGAGTACGGCATCCGCGTCCAGGTAGCCGCCGACCGGCACCGCCTCGTCGGCCAGACGCACGTGCGCGTCGTCCTCCGCCGCGTGCACCGCGACCGTACGCAGTCCCAACTCGGAGGCGGTACGCAGCACTCGTACGGCGATCTCCCCACGGTTGGCGACGAGGACGGACCGAGTACCCATCAGTCTCCTAGCGAGCGGACCACCGGCTTCAGCCAGTGGGGGAATCGCTTCCCTGGCCTCTGGTTTCCCTTTCCTCCCGCAGGGAATCGGTTCGGGCTGGACCGCAACCCTCGGGTCGGCAGCCGCCTCCTCCTCCAGGTGGGGGAGCGGAGTCGAGTACCCCTCCGGAAGCGGTCGGCGTCGTCATGCTCACGGACGGCGGCAGCCGGGTCAATCGGTCGTCGTCCGCCCGGACCGCTGTGCGGCGGTCGACGTCCCGGGCGCGCCGGACGACTTCCCTGGTGCGGCAGACGACTTCCCGGTCGCGGTGGACGGCTTCCCAGGCGCGGTGGACGACGGACCCGGCCGCTGTGCGGCCGAGGGCCCCAGCAGCCAGTCGTAGGCCTCCCGCGCCCGGAACTCCGCCTGCCCACCGCGCACCAGCAGTCCCGCGGTGGCGAACCCGGGTTCGTCGGCCTGCGCGGCGACGTACGGGATCGCCACGCACCGCATCCCGGCCGCGTGCGCCGCCTCCGCGCCGGGGGCCGCGTCCTCAAGGACCACACAGTCCGCCGGATCGGCGCCCAGCCGCCGCGCGGCCTCCAGGAAGACGTCCGGGGCCGGCTTGCCGCGGGCGACCTCGTCGGACGAGACGACCGTGGTCAGCCGGTCGGCGAGGCCCGTGCCGGCCAGGATCGCGTCGATGGCCTCCCGGGTGGAGCCAGAGGCCACCGCCATCGGCACACCGGCGTCGGCCAGCAGGTCGACGAGCGCGCGCATCTCCGGGAACACCCGGGTCGAGGCCCGGGCCAGGGCCAGATAGCGGCGGTTCTTGTCCGCGAGGAGGACGTCGAGCGGGGTCTCGATCCCGTACCGCTCCTTCCACAGCGCGATGGTCTCCTGGGTGCTGATCCCCACGTACTTCTGATGGTCGGCCCAGGTGAAGCCGGTGATGCCGTGGTCGGCCAGCATCTGACGGCCCGCCTGGAAGTAGTTGGGCTCGCTGTCCACCAGGGTGCCGTCGAGATCGAAGATGACCGAGAGAGAGCTCATGACGTCCAGCATGCCAAGGGGGCGCCCGCTCACCTCCCGGCGGCCCGGCTTCCGGTGGCGGAGCTTCCGGCGGTCCTGCTTCCGGTGGCGGGGTTTCCGGCGGTCCCGCTTCCCGTGGCGGGGTTTCCGGCCGGCCGGCTTCCCGTGGCCTGGTTTCCGGCGGTCCCGATTCCCGCGGCCCGGCCGACCGACTCGACGAGCGGGAGCAGCCGGTGCGGCACGCGCTCACGCAGCGCCACTTCGGTCCGGGTGCGGACGACGCCGGGCAGGCTGATCAGCTTCTGGATCACGTCCTCCAGGTGCCCGTTGTCCCGCGCCACGACACGCGTCAGCAGATCGCCACCGCCGGTGATCGAGAACGCCTCGACGATCTCCGGCACGGCGGCGAGCGCCTCACCGACCTCGTCGAGATGGCCCTGGGTGACCTCGATGTGCACGAAGGCCAGCACGGGATGACCGAGTGCGGCGGGGGACAGGGACGGACCCGTGCCGGTGATCACCCCGTCCCGTTCCAGACGGTCCAGCCGCGCCTGGAGCGTGCCACGGGCGACACCGAGGATCCGGGCGTACTCCCGGACGCTCGTGCGCGGCTGCTGAAGCAGGAGCCGCAGGATGCGGGTGTCGAGTGCGTCCACGGGCATGGTCCGTTGGTCTCCTTCCGGCACCCCGTGGTTCTCCTTCGCTGGGCCAATGGCCCACTCCGACGGGCTTCGCTTGAGCCACGGGTTCCTCGAATGCTCTCATGTACGCGTCGATGGCGCTGCGGATCCCCGCGGCGCCTTTTCCATGCGTGCCGTGCGGCGGAAGGACGGGTGTGCAGCGGTGCTGAAGAGGGCGTTCGTGGCTCCGGATCCGGGGCGTCTGCGGTTGCGCGCCGCGGCCCGGGCCGTGCTCGGCGTCGGCCTGGCCGTGACCGTCTGCGGTTTCGCCGGTCACTCGCTCGTGGCGGCCGTCACGGGCGGGCTCGCGGCGGTGCTCGCGCTGTTCACGGTCACCGACGCGACCGTGCGCGGGCAGGCCGTCACCACCGCGCTGCTGCCCGCCGTCGGGTTCCCCGTCCTGGCCCTCGCCGCCGCGCTGCACGATGCTCCGGTCGCCCGTGATCTGACCTTCCTCGCCGTCGTCGGCGCGGGCGTCTACGTCCGTCGCTGGGGGCCGCGCGGGCACAGCCTCGGGGTGTTCGCGTTCATGACGTTCTTCGTGGCGCAGTTCCTTCGCACGACTCCCGGGCAACTGCCCGAGTTGTACGCCGCCGTGGCCCTGTCCCTGCTCGCCTCCTCGGCCGTCCGTTTCGGGCTGTGGTGCTACGAGCACAGGCTGCCGCCCGCCGCGGTGCCTGCCCCGCCCGTGGGCCGGGGGCTTTCCCGTACGACCACCCGTCAAGCGGTCCAGGCCACCGCCGCCGCCGCGTTCGCCCTGGTCGTGGGTCAGCTCCTCTCCGAGCAGCGCTGGTACTGGGCCGTCGGCGCGACCTGGTGGATCTTCGTGAACACCACCTCGCGCGGCGAGACGCTGGTCCGGGGTTTCCGGCGGGGCCTGGGCACGGTGATCGGGATCGCCGTGGGCCTGGCCGCCGTCGTCCCGCTGCACGGCGCCGGGGTGCCCACGGCGGCCCTGGTCGCGGTGTGTGTCTTCGGCATCTTCTACTCCGCCCCGGTCTCCTACACCTGGATGATGCTGTTCGTCACGGTCCTGGCGAGCCTGCTGTACGGGCTGCTCGGGGTGCTGGACCCGGGGCTGCTGGCGCTGCGGCTCGCCGAGACCGCGGCCGGCGCGGTCGGTGCCGCGCTCGCCGTCGCGCTGGTCCTGCCGGTCACCACGGACGCCGTCACGGACGGCTGGCTGCAGCGGGCCCTGCACGCGGTGCACGCCTGCACCGCCCAGACGGCCGCACGGCTCGCCGGGGACCCCACCGCGGACCCGGCACCGCGGGCCGCCGAACTGGAGGCGCTGCTCGGCAGGTTGCGTACGGCGGTCGCGCCCCTGGTGCATCCGCTCAACCCGCTGCGGGCACGCAAGGCGCGGGCCCGTCAGGTGCTGGCCCTGCTCGACGACTGCGCACGGGAGGCACGGGGGCTCGCCGCCGTCGCCGCCGACCCGGACGCCTCGCACGACGCCCGGCTCACCGCCGCCTGCCGACGGGTCGAGGCGGCGATCGAGACGTTGGTGGGGGCGGTACCGGGGAAGGCCGCAGAGGCGCCGACCGGTGCCTCGGCCGGCGCTGCGGCACCCGGCCACCACCCCGGTGCCGACCGGGCCCTCGTACATCTCGAGGGTCTGGAACGCGCACTGGCCGCGCTCGCCGCACCGCTGGTGAGGGCCTGATCCGGCGGGGAAACGTCGACCCCACCTCCATTTGGTCTAGACCGCCTGCTATCTTCGCCCCCAATCGCCCCCGCGGGGCGCGCACGGAGAGGGGACGGCAGTGGCGGTGGCTGGGGCCGGCAGACGGCACGGACGGGCGTTCATCGGGTCGTTCACCACGGCGGGAGGCCTGGGTGTCCTCACCGCCGCACTGGAAGAGGGGACGGGCGCGCTGACGGCCCTGGGCGCGCTGGACGGGGTCGCGAACCCCTCCTATCTGGCCCTCGCGGGCGACATGCTCTACGCGGTCAGCGAGACGGACGACGGCGCGGTCGCCGCGTTCCGGGTGACCGGTGACATGCCCGAGCCGGCCGGGGACCCGGTCCCGGTCGACGGCAGCGACCCCACGCACCTGACGGTCTTCGACGGGCACGTCCTCACGGCGAACTACAGCTCCGGCAGCTTCAGCGCCGTGCCGGTACGCCCCGACGGCGGCCTGGCGGACAAGGTGTCGGGCGTCCTGGCGCACCAGGGCTCCGGCCCCGACACCGCACGCCAGGAAGCGCCGCACGCCCATCAGGTCCTGCCCGACCCGAGCGGACGCCGGCTGCTCGGCGTGGACCTCGGAACGGACTCGGTCCGGGTGTACACACTCGTCGACGGGGCGCCCGTGGTGCACCGCGAGACCGCCCTGCGTCCCGGCTCCGGGCCGCGCCACCTCGCCTTCCACCCCGGCGGCGAACGTGCCTACGTGCTCAACGAACTTGCGCCGACCATCACCGTCTGCGGCTGGGACGCCGCCGAGGGCGAACTGCGGCCGCTCGCCGAGACACCGGTGCTGCCCGGCACCCCGGACGGCGACGCCTACCCGTCGGGCATCGTCGTATCGCCCGACGGACGCTTCGTGTGGACCGCCACCCGCGGCCAGGACGTGCTCTCGGTGCTTTCGGTGGACGGGGGGCTGACCCTGGTCGCCACAGTGCCCTGCGGCGGCGCCTGGCCCCGCGACCTCGCCCTCCATCCGTCGGGCCGCTTCCTGTACGCGGCGAACGAGCGCTCCGGCGACGTGACCTGGTTCGCGGTGGACCCGGAGACCGGGATCCCGCGCCGGAGCGGTTCGATCGCGGTGCCGGCGGCATCCTGCGTGGTGTTCGGCTGACGACGCCCCGGGTGACCGGTCCCGCGCCGGGACCCGCTGAAGCGCCGTGAAGCGTGCGGGCGGCACGGAGGGCCCGTCCCCGTGGGGCGGGCCCTCCGTCGTGCGTTCAGCGCTCCGTGCGTCCGGTCAGCGGACCGGTGCCCCCGTCGACTGCTGAGGGGTGATGCCCAGGGCGGTCATGTACTTGGACAGCGCCAGCTTGCCGATCGCCGGATAGGCGCCGAGCGCATCGGCGGCGGAGCAACCCGCCTCCTTGGCCGCCGCGTCCAGCAGGCCGTCGTCCAGCTCGGGGCCGATCAGGTACGGGGCGAGCGCCAGGTGCTGGGAGCCCGAGGTACGCAACTGCTCGGCCGTCGCCGCGATCGCGCCCTCCTGGTCCAGCGCCGCCGCCATCACCGGTACCGCGAGGCGCGCGGCGAGCAGCATCCCGGTGATCCCTGCCGCCTGCACCGCCTCGTCGCCACCGACGGAGGCGAGAATGATGCCGTCCGCCGCCGTCGCCACGGTGAACAGCCGCGCACGGTCGGCGCGGGCCAGACCCGCCTCGGACAGCCGCACGTGCAGTGCCTCCGCGAGCAGCGGGTGCGGGCCGAGGACGTCCGTGAGTTCGGCCGCGATCTTGCTGTCCATGACTGCCTGGCGCAGACGGCGCAGCAGCGCGCTGTCCGGTCCGGCCAGCAGCGGCACGACGACCGCCACGGGGCCCTCGGGCCGGGGCGCGTCCACACCGGCGGCGCGGGCCTGCTCATAGCGGGCCGTGCGCTCCTCGGCGGCGCGTGTGAGTACGGACTGGAGTGTGGGGAACTCCGAGTCGTCGCCGTCCAGGTAACCGATGCGCGCGTCCAGGCCGGGGAGCTCGGAGCGGGCGATGCTCACGACCTCGTCGGCAAGGCTGCGGGTTGCGGTACCCGGCGCACCCGGGACCGCCAGAAGGAGCGCGGGCGCGCCCTCGGGAGCCGCCAGCGGTTCGGGACGGCGGTGCCGGCCCGGCTGGCGGGGGCGCGGCATTCGTACAGGCAGGCCGGATGCGGGCCCAGTGGGGGAGCTCATGGGGCGGCATGTTACTGGCTACTGAAGCTCCTCTGTTCGGGGAGGGGGCAGCTGAGCGATATCCGTCCCGTTTTGTCGGATGAGTTCTTTGCTGATCAGAAGTGATCCGTACGGTGTGACTGTCCTGATCTGTGACGTGCTCAACTCCCGTTCAGCGGACTCGTCTCACGCCCATGACAACGCTCCCGGCCTGAAGCCCCTGTCGATCACCTCAGCCGGCTCGGCTCCCGCTCACGACGCAGAGCAGCTCCGCGTCGCGGGGCAGAGCGAGGCGGTCGGCGGCGAGCTCCGTGGCGATACGCAGGGCGCCGTGCAGCGGGTCGCCCTCGGCCGGAACACGCCGCGCCTGCGGGACTTGGCAGGCCAGTTCCTCCTCCAAGGGGACGAGGAGCGGAGTGCCCAGCTGGAAAAGACCCCCGGTGAAGGCGATTTGCGTGTCCGCCCCGGTGGGGCAGACCGCGGCGGCGGACTCGGCGATGTTCCGCGCCGCCGCTCGCAGGATCGCCGCCGCCGAGGGATCCGTCGCGGACGCCTCCGCCACTTCGGGCGCGAAGGAGGCGAGGACCGCGGGACGGTCCGTCCGCGGGTACAGCCGGCCCGGCAGCCCGGAAGCCGGGCCGAACATCGCCTCCGCCCGAGCCAGCAACTCCGCCGAGCCACCCCGCCGCCCGTCGTGGGCGCGCAGCGCCGCTTCCAGCCCGGACCGGCCGATCCAGGCCCCGCCGCCGCAGTCGCCGAGCAGATGACCCCAGCCGTCCGCCCGCCGCCAGGCTTCGAGGTTCGTACCGATCGCGATCAGCCCCGTACCGGCCGCCACGACCGCGCCGGGACGCGCACCGAGCGCACCGGCGTACGCGGTGACGGCGTCCGCGACGAGCGCGACCGTGCCCGCGCCGAACTCCCGGATCAGGGCGGACGGCAACTCGGCGCGCAGCCCGTCCCCGAGACCGGCGAGACCGGCGGCACCGACGACGACCGTGCCCAGGCCGTTCAGCCCCGTCTCGGCCAGCAACCGCCGGGCCATGGGAACCAGTTGTTCCAGCAGATGCCCCGGATCGATGCCGCGCGGTCCCGTCGGCACCGCCTGTTGTGACGCCGACCGGGCCAGAGCCTCGCCCCCGGACGTACCGACAACCACCCGCACCCCGGAGCCGCCGGAGTCGACGGCGAGAACGCCGCAGCCGGCCGGACCGTCCGCGCCGGTCACTCCGGTGCCCGGACCCGGGTGCCGCGGCATGGTCACGGCAGACGCCAGTCCACCGGCTGCGCGCCCTGCTTGACCAGCAGGTCGTTGGCCCTGCTGAACGGGCGGGAACCGAAGAAGCCGCGGTCGGCCGACATCGGCGACGGGTGCGCGGACTCCACCGCCGGCAGGTCACCGAGCAGGGGGCGGAGGTTACGGGCGTCACGCCCCCACAGGATCGACACCAGTGGACGGCCACGCGCGGCCAGCGCCCTGATTGCCTGCTCCGTCACCTCCTCCCAGCCCTTGCCCCGGTGTGCGCCCGGGCGGCGCGGAGCGGTGGTCAGCGCCCTGTTCAGCAGGAGGACGCCTTGCCGCGACCAGGGAGTGAGGTCGCCGTTGGACGGCTGCGGAAGCCCCAGATCGGTGTTCAGTTCGCGGTAGATGTTGATCAGACTGCCCGGCAGCGGCCGTACGTCGGGCGCGACCGAGAAGGACAGTCCGACGGCGTGTCCCGGCGTGGGATAGGGATCCTGACCCACGATCAGAACCCTTACATCGTCGAAGGGTTGCTGGAAGGCCCGCAGTACGTTCGGGCCCGCCGGAAGATAGGTGCGCCCCGCGCCGATCTCCGCGCGGAGGAAGTCACCCATCGCGGCGATCTTCTCGGCCACGGGCTCCAGCGCCTTCGCCCAGCCCGCTTCGACGATTTCATACAACGGTCGTGGTGCCACGGGCGTCACCCTACTGCCGCGCACACACGGACGATCAACCGATGACCGAAGGACGACCGAGGATGTTCCGCCCGTTGCCCGGGAAGGGGGCGTAACCGACCGAGCGGGGCCGCTGGTTGACCCCGGGAGCAGGAGGCGCCGGGCCCGCGGCGGCGCACGCGCACACCGTGTTCCCGCGCCCGCCGCCTCCCCTTGTCTTGCCGTGCGCGTGCGGCCGCGCTCGCGTACGCGACGCGCACACTCACCCGATCACCGCCGCCCGTACGCACAGCACGTCCGGCAGGTGCGAGGCCAACGCGCGCCAGCTGTCCCCGTCGTCGGCCGACGCGTACACCTCGCCGTTGCGGTTGCCGAAGTACAGGCCCGCCGGGTCCGCTCCGTCCGTACACATCGCGTCGCGCAGCACCGTGCCGTAGTGGTCCTCCTGCGGGAGCCCCGCCGAGAGCGGCTCCCAGCTCTTGCCCGCGTCCGCCGTGCGGAAGACCCGGCAGCGCCGATCGGCCGGGACCCGGTCGGCGTCCGCGTTGATCGGGAACACGTACGCGGTGTCACCGCGGTGCGGGTGCGCGACGGCGGCGAAGCCGAACGTGGACGGCAGGCCCTCGCCGATGTCGTTCCACCGCGCACCACCGTCGTCACTCCGGTACACGCCCCAGTGGTTCTGCAGATAGAGCCGGTCCGGAGTCGCCGCGTCCTGCGCGATCTTGTGCACGCACTGGCCGAACTCGGGGTTGGGGTCCGGCAGGAACACCGCGGAGACACCCGCGTTGGAGGGCCGCCAGCTCTGCCCGCCGTCCTGCGTGCGGAACACCCCGGCCGCGGAGACGGCGATCGTCACCGCGCGGGCGTCCCTCGGATCGGTGATCACCGTGTGGAGTCCTTCTCCGCCGCCGCCCGGTGCCCACTGCGAGCGGGTGGGGTGCTCCCACAGGGGGCGGACGAGCTCGAAGCTCTCGCCGCGGTCCTCCGAACGGTAGAGCGCGGCCGGTTCCGTGCCCGCGTACACCACGTCCGGTTCGGCCGCCGCCGGGTGCAACTGCCACACCCGCTCCAGCGAGGCGCCGGTGTCCTGGGGGAACTTCACCGCCGGCCGGGAGGGTTCCGTCCACGTCCGGCCCAGGTCGTCCGAGTGGAATACGGACGGGCCCCAGTGCGCGCTGTCCGCGCCCGCGAGCAGCCGGGGGGTCTCGCCGCGCGTGTCGATAGCCACCGAATACACGGCCTGCGCGTTGAAGTACGGAGTCTCGTCGAACTCCCAGGCTCCACCGCGTCGCCGTCCGATGAAGAGTCCCTTGCGCGTGCCCACCGTGAGCAGTACGTCCGTCATGCCGGCCACCTCCGAAACACCGTCGTCCCAGACACGAGCCAGTCTGCACCCCACCACTGACAGTGACCTCTGGGCGCGCCGTTCGAGCTGGTCAGAGCGGCGATGGGGCCTCGGTGCGGGCTCGGCGGGGACGGACTCCCCCCGGGCGCCGGTCGACCGCAGGAGGGACCCTCAGGCCCCGGCACCCCGTACCTGCGCGGCCACGCCCGAGATCGCCGCGGGACCCACCCGGCAACACCCGCCCACGACCCGCGCCCCGGCCGCGCGCCAGCCCGTCACCTGGTCCGCCGTGAAACGGTCCGGGCCGGTCCAGCCCCGGGCCCGCGCGTCCCACGTCTCACCGCTGTTCGGGTACACGACCACCGGCTTCCCGGTCACCCTCGCGGCCAGAGCCACCGCCGCGTCCGCGTCCTCGGGGGCACAGCAGTTCACCCCGACGGCGACGATCTCCTCGACGTCGGCGGCCAGGGCGAAGGCCTCCTCGAGGGGCTGCCCCGCGCGGCTACGGTCCCCGGCGACGCTGTACGACAGCCACGCCGGCACGCCGAGGCCGCGTACGGCCCGCACCAGAGCCTCGGCCTCGTCCGTGTCGGGAACCGTCTCCAGGGCGAGCGCGTCGGGCGCCGCCTCGGCGAGTACCTCCAGGCGCGGCCGGTGGAAGCGCTCCAGCTCCGCCACGCTCAGCCCGTACCGGCCCCGGTACTCCGAGCCGTCGGCCAGCATCGCCCCGTAGGGGCCCGCGGAAGCGGCCACCCACAAGGGCCGTTCCGTGCCCGCCTCGGCGGCCGCCTCGCGCGCCAGGGCGACGCTCCGGCGCAGCAGTTCCGCGGTGCCCGCCCGGTCGATGCCCCGGTGCGCGAAACCTTCGAAGGTGGCCTGGTAGCTCGCGGTGATGGCGATGTCGGCGCCCGCCTCGTAGTACGCGAGATGGGCCGCGGTGATCTCCTCCGGCCGGTCGGCGAGGAGGCGGGCCGACCAGAGCTCGTCGCTGAGGTCGTGTCCGGCGGATTCCAGCTGGTTGGACATGCCGCCGTCGAGCACGAGCGTGCGGCCCTCCGCCAACGCGTCCGTGAATGTCATCGCCTGGTTCACCCTTCCGACGCTAGCGGACCCGGGGTGGCCGGACAGGTGCCGTCCACCCCGCGGTTCCGGCCCCGCGATGTGTGATGGCTCATGGTCGTGAGCGCTTCGCCGATCTCCCGCGTATGGGAAAGCGGTTCCTGGTGAGGAGGTGGCCCCCGAATGGTGGCATTCCGTGGCCCGAAGGTCTGGCTGTGGCGGTGGCGGCGCAATTCGCTGCGGCGCCGCAGCGATCGTATGGAGGCCTGGGTCGGACTCGGCGTGTGGGCGCTGATCCTGTTGGTGGGCATGGGGGCGGGCCTGTGGGCGGAGCACTCGGTGGAGAGCAGTCTGGCCCGGCAGCGCGCCGAGTGGCACCCTGTCTCGGCCCTGCTCGCCGAGAACGCGCCGCCCGCCGACGACAAGGCCGCGGCGAGCGGCGAGCGGGTCTGGGTGAAGGTCGGCTGGACCGCGGACGACGGTACGGAGCACACCGGCCAGACCCGGGTCGCACCCGGCAGCATGGCGGGCAGCGCGGTGTCCATCTGGACCGACCGCGAGGGCTTCCTGGTGAGCAGGCCCGCCAGCGCGTCGCAGGCCCAGCTGCGGGCGTCGATGGTCGGTGTGCTGGTCGGCGTGAGCGCGGCGGCCCTTCCGTGGGGCGGCGGCCGTTTCGTCCGTGGACGGCTCTACCAACGCCGTCTGGAGGAGTGGGACGAGGCCTGGGCCCGCGTCGAGCCGCAGTGGCGACGCAAGGCGGGGTGAACCGGGGCCCTGGGGCTTAGGGGTCCTTTCACTATGCCCGCCCGGGTCGCGTGGTCTGGCACCGCTCCCCCAAGCTCTCGGCTGCGCTCGAGCAGGGGGCACCCCATCGCCGCGTTGCCAAAAGGTCCTCGTAGCGGAGCTACGAGGACCTTCCGGCGCCTTGCGATGCACGGCACCGGACCACGCGACCTGATCGGACGCTCATAGTGAAAAGACCCCTTAAGGGCGGCTCGTGACGGCTGGGGGGCAGGCGGGGGACGGGCGGGTGCCGTGGCAGGCGCTCGCAGCCAGGTAGCTGACGGTGAGGCCGCGCGGCCTGGTACGGCCGGCGGCCGACCGCGCGGCCTTGCGACGGCTGGGTGTTCCTCTCCCCGTGCCTTCCGGCGGTCAGGCGTTCGGCGCGGCGTTGTGACGGTCCTTCTGAGGGCCGGCGCTCGCTGTGGGGCTGTGACGGCCAGGTGTTCCTCGCCCTGTGCCTTCCGGCGGTCAGACGTTCATCGCGGTGTTCTGGCGGTCAGGCGTTCGCCGCGGTCCGCCGACGGCTAGGCGCTGCCATCGCCTGGACGGGTCAGGCGCCTGCCGTCGCGTCTGGACGGTCAGGCGCCTGCCATGGCCCGCTGACGGCTGCCCACCGTCTCCCGCAGGTGTCAGACGGACCGGTGGTACTGGTCCGGCACGTGGATTTCGGCGCCCTGTTCGCGCGCGGCGAGGCGGGCGAAGGACGGGTTGCGCAGCAGTTCCCGTCCCAGAAGCACCGCGTCGGCCTCCTCGTTGGCCAGTATCTTCGCGGCCTGTTCGGCGTCGGTGACGAGTCCGACGGCGGCGACCGGCAGGGCGGTCTCCGCCTTTACCCGGGCGGCGAAGGGGACCTGATAGCCGGGACCGACCGGGATGCGGACACCGGAGGCGTTGCCGCCCGTCGAGACGTCCAGCAGGTCCACCCCGTGCGCCTTCAGTTCCGCGGCGAAGCGGACCGTGTCGTCGGCCGTCCAGCCGCCGTCAGCAAGCCAGTCGGTGGCGGAGATTCTGAAGAACAGCGGCTTGTCCTCGGGCCATACCGCGCGCACGGCGTCCACGACCTCGAGCGCGAAGCGGGTGCGGTTCTCGTACGAGCCGCCGTAGGCGTCCGTGCGGTGGTTGGAGTGCGGCGAGAGGAACTCGTTGATGAGGTAGCCGTGGGCGCCGTGGACCTCGACGACCTCGAACCCGGCGTCGAGGGCGCGCCGCGCCGCGTCGGCGAACCTGCCGACGATCTCCCGGATCCCGTCCACGGTCAATTCCGTCGGCACGCGATGGTTCTCGTCGAACGCCACCGCGCTCGGCCCGATCGGCTGCCAGCCGTACGCGTCCGTCCCGACCGGGGCGCCGCCCTTCCAGGGCCGGTCGGTCGACGCCTTGCGGCCGCTGTGGGCGAGCTGGATCGCCGGCACCGTGCCCTGACTCTTGAGGAAACGCGTGATCCGGCGGAACGCCTCGGTCTGGGTGTCGTTCCAGATGCCCAGGTCGTACGGGCTGATGCGGCCCTCGGGGGCGACCGCGGTGGCCTCGACGACAATCAGACCCGTACCGCCGGTCGCCCGCGCCGCGTAGTGCGCGAAGTGCCAGTCGTTCGGGGCGCCCGTCGCGGGCCCCTCCTGTGCGGCGGAGTACTGGCACATCGGGGACATCCACACCCGGTTCGGGATGGTCAGGTCGCGGAGGCGGTAGGGCTCGAAGAGGGCGCTCATGGCGGCTTCCATTCGTCGCGGAGTCGGGTTCTGCCCGGAGATCGGCCCCGGGTTCAGCCCGGGGGCCGGGTCGGGCGCGGGGCCGGGTACGGCTCGTACGATAGCCATCGTAGTACGGCGGATGTCAAACTACGAGAGCTCTCGTACAATGGGGTCCGGTGGAGCCCCGTCCGGAGACGTCACGGATGCGGAGCGCACCCCGAGGAAACGGAGCCGTCGTGACGACCGCCGCCCCCACCCCACCCACGACTCCCGCCGCAGGCGGCCGCGATCTGCCCCACCCCGGGCGTCACGAGATCCGCCTGGAGAGCGTGCTGCACGCGCTCGCCGACCCGATGCGGCTCCAGGTCGTCCGGGAACTCGCCGCCGTCGGCGACGAGCTCTCGTGTTCGCACTTCGACCTCCCGGTCACCAAGTCCACGACCACGCACCACTTCCGGGTGCTGCGCGAGAGCGGAGTGATCCGGCAGATCTACCGGGGCACGGCGAAGATGAACGGACTGCGCCAGGAGGACCTGGACGCGTTGTTCCCCGGACTCCTCGACAGCGTCCTCGCCGCCGCCACGAGCCAGGCCGCCCGTCTCGCCGATGCCGGCGCCACCGACGCCTGACCTGACCCAGGCGTCCTAGGCATCCCCTCGGCGTCCTAGGCATCCCCTCGGCGCCCTTGGCATCCCCTCGGCGTCCGAGGCGGTCCCTCGGCGTCCGAGGCGTGCGTCCCCGCGGCGTCCTGGGCGTGCGTCCCCGCGGCGTCCTGGGCGTGCGTCCCCGCGGCGTCCGAGGGTGCATCCCCTCGGTGGGCGTCCCCTCGGTGTCCCTGGTGTCCTCCGGCGTCCTGGGCGTCCCCTCGGCGTCCGAGGCGGTCCCTCGGCTCCCTGCCTCCCCGCCTCACGGGCCTCTTCCCCGTCACAGCCAGGTCGGGCGCACGCCATACGGTCGCGTCGCGCGCCCTACGACGTCGTCGTCCGCGCCGCCTTCAGCAGCGAGTCCCAGTCCGGCAGCTTCACCACACCCCGCCCCACCGAGGCCCCCAGTTCCGCCTCCGCCCGCTCGATCGCCCGCCATCCGGTCCACTCGACCGGCCGCAGCCCCGCCGCGCGCAGTAGCGCGAGCGGATCGTCCGGCACCGCTCGGTGTGCGAGGACGGGTGCGTCCTCGAGCAGCGAGGTCACCGTCTCCTTGGCGCACGGCCGGTTCGTTCCGATCACCCCGGTCGGCCCTCGCTTGATCCACCCCGCCACATACTCGCCCGGCGCCACCGCTCCCGAGCGCAGTACCCGTCCGGCCAGGTGCGGCACCGTGCCGCTGTCCTCGTCGAACGGCAGCCCTTCCAGCGGCACCCCGCGGTACCCCACCGAACGGAGCACCAACTGGGCCTCGACGTCCTCGTACTGCCCGGTCCCGGTCACCCCGCCGTGCCCGTCCGGCGCGGTCCGCTCGAAGCGCACGGCACCCACGCGGCCTTCGTGGGCGAGGAACTCGACCGGCCGCAGGAAGAACCGCGGCCGAATCCGCCGGGAGGCTCCCTGCGGTGGCCGTGCGGCCCAGTCCCGCAGGACGTCCACGTTGCGCCGCTGTGCGGCGGGCAGCCCCGACGGATCGAGATACGCCGGGTCCAGCGCCAGCTCCCGCTCGTCCACGAACACGTCCGTGCCCGGGAGCGCGCCCAGCTCTCGCAGCTCCTTGGTGGTGAAGCGGGCCTGCGAGGGGCCGCGCCGGCCCACCATGTGGATCTCGGTCACCCGGCTGTCCGCAAGCGCGGAGAGGGCCTCCTGGGGCATGTCGGTGGGGCTCAGCTCGGCCGCGCCGCGGGCCAGCATCCGGGTCACGTCCACGGCGACGTTCCCGACGCCGATCACCACGGCGGCCCGCACGTCCCGGACGAAGCCGTCGGCCACGTTGTCGGGGTGCGCGCTGTACCAGGAGACGAACTCCGTCGCCGACCAGCTGCCGGGCAGGTCCTCGCCCGGGATGCCGAGCCGGCGGTCGGTGGCGGCGCCCACGCAGTAGACCACCGCGTGGTACAGCTCCAGGAGCCGGTCCGGGGCCAGTCCGCCGGCTCCCACCGCGACTCCGCCCAGGAACCGCACCCGTTCGTGTTCCAGGACGGTGCGGAGGTTGTTCTGCAGGGACTTGATCTTCTCGTGGTCCGGGGCGACGCCGTAGCGCACGAGGCCGTACGGGCACGGCAGTCGGTCGAACACGTCGACGCGGACCGCCGGGTCCTGTTGGACGAGACCCTGCGCGGTGTAGACCCCACTGGGGCCCGAGCCGACCACGGCTACCTGCAGCACTGCGGAACTCCTTGCTCGAGGAGATCGCGGATGCTTCCAGCATTGCACCGTGGGAGGTGGTGGGGGAGCGTCCGAGTGGGTGAGGCTGCGCGGAGCCGCACATTTTTCCGCGCCCCGCCCGCGCGCCCCGCCCGCGCGCCCCGCCCGCGCGCCCCTCATCCACGCGGACGGGTCGAAAGCACGCCCCTCCCTCCCTGCGCAAGCGCTGAGAACCCACGCCCCACCCTTACGCCCCGACGCGAGAAACGGCCGAAACCCGCACCACGCCCACCCGTCGGCGACCGGGATCTACACCATGTCGCGCATCCGGTTGATCTCCGCCGTCTGCTGGGCGATCACATCGTCCGCCATTTCCTCGATCCGGATGTTGTTGCCCTGGGCCTTCACGTCCGCCGCCATGGTGAGCGCGCCCTCGTGGTGGGTGATCATCAGCTTCAGGAACAGTTGGTCGAAGGCCTTCCCCTTCGCCGCGCGTAGTTGCTTCAGTTGCGCCTCCGTCGCCATTCCGGGCATTCCGGAGGTCCCGGCGTGATCGTGGTCCGAGGGCTTGTCGTTTTCAGCCTCCTTGCCACCGCTGGTCTTCAGCCAGCCCTTCATCGTGGCGATCTCGGGTCCCTGCGCCGCGGCGATCCGTTCGGCGAGCCGTTTCACCCCGCTCGCCTCCGCCCGCTGCGGAACGAGTTCGGTCATCTCCAGGGCCTGGGTGTGGTGGGCGATCATCATGCGCGCGTAGGCGACATCCGCCGTGTTCGGCGAGTCGTCGTCCTTGCGCTGCTTCGCGGCCTCCTCCGCGGAGAGCGTCTCGGCCGCCTCGCCCGGCTTGCCGGGGGCGATCACCGAGGGTCCCGCCGCCCGCGCGGAACCGATCTCACCATCAGATCCGGAGTCGCATCCCACCAGCGATAACAGGCCGGCGGTCAGCGACGCCGCGACCGCAACTTTCATTACGAGTGCGTTGCCGCCTTTTGATCTGTACATGGAACAGACGATACTGCGGAGATCCATGCACCGTTCAAGTACGAACGGCGACAAGGGAGGATGCAGTGACCCTGTTAAGCACCAGCCGAACCCGGCGCAGACGTCTGGGAGTTGCGACGGCCGCGGCCGGACTTCTGGCCGCGCTGCTCACGGCCGGCCCCGCGGTGGCGACCCCCGACCCGGGAGACTCGCCGGCCGCACCCGACCGCGTCTCGAAGAGCGAGGCGGCCGACATCAAGGCGGCCATCGACAGCGGTGAGATACCCGGCAAGGACGAGATCGTCCACTCCGCCAACATCGAGCACCTGGCCAACGTCCCCAAGGACGCGCTCCCCGGCACCAACTCGGACCTGGCGTTCCAGGGCAAGTTCGCCTTCGCCGGCAACTACGACGGCTTCCGCATCTTCGACATCAGTAACCCGAAGAAGCCGAAGACCGTCGCGCAGGTGCTGTGCCCCGGATCGCAGAACGACATCTCCGTCTCCGGCGACCTGCTCTTCCTGTCCACGGACTCCTCGCGCAGCGACAACTCCTGTGCCAGCACCACCCAGCCGGCCACGGAGAAGTCCTCGTGGGAGGGCATGAAGATCTTCGACATCAG
Source organism: Streptomyces cavernae (assembly GCF_004023625.1). Taxonomy (GTDB): domain Bacteria; phylum Actinomycetota; class Actinomycetes; order Streptomycetales; family Streptomycetaceae; genus Streptomyces; species Streptomyces cavernae. The sequence goes on from NZ_RPDJ01000008.1 coordinate 117,157, forward strand.
CGACATGAAGAACCCGAAGTACGTCGCCGCCGTCGAGACGGCCTGCGGCTCGCACACCAACACCCTGGTGCCGGAGCGCAAGAACGTCTACATCTACGTGTCCTCGTACTCGCCGAGCGCGTCGTTCCCGGACTGCCAGCCCCCGCACGACGGTATCTCGGTCATCAAGGTGCCCCGCAAGGCACCCGAGAAGGCCAAGATCGTGAACTTCCCGGTGCTCTTCCCCGGTGAGGGTCCCGACGGCGGCGGCAACCCCGGTTCGCCCACCAACCCGGGTGTCTCCAAGACCACCGGCTGCCACGACATCACCGTGCTCCCGGAGAAGGAGCTGGCGGCGGGCGCCTGCATGGGCGACGGCATCCTGTTCTCCATCAAGGACCCGGAGAACCCGAAGGTCATCGACCAGGTCCAGGACAACGTCAACTTCGCGTTCTGGCACTCGGCGACCTTCAACCAGAAGGCCAACAAGGTCATCTTCACCGACGAGTTGGGCGGCGGCGGCGCGGCCACCTGCAACGCGGCGATCGGCCCCAACCGCGGCGCCGACGGCATCTACGACATCGTTGGCAAGGGCGACAAGCGCAAGCTGGTCTTCCGCAGCTACTACAAGATCCCGCGGCACCAGGCGGACACCGAGAACTGCGTCGCCCACAACGGCTCGCTGATCCCGGTCAAGGGCAAGGACCTCATGGTCCAGGCCTGGTACCAGGGCGGCATCTCCGTCTGGGACTTCACCAACTCCGCCAAGCCGAAGGAGGTCGCGTACTTCGAGCGCGGTCCCCTCAGCACCGACGCGCTCACGGGCGGCGGTTCCTGGTCGGCGTACTACTACAACGGCTACATCTACTCGAACGACATGGTCAAGGGCTTTGACGTCCTGAAGATCAGCGACCGGCTGACGGACCCGGCGAAGAAGGTCCGTCTGAAGGAGCTGAACGTCCAGACGCAGCCGGACTACTTCGACTGAGCCGTCGGGCCGTTCGTGCCACCCGTCTGTCCGCGCGCGGGAACCGTCTGCCCGCGCGCGGGAACGGCCGAATCCAGTGCCCCGGGCGCCGATTCCAGTGCCCCGGGCGCCGGTTCCAGTGCTCCGGGCGCCGGTCTCTGGCCCCCGGGTACCGGTTCTTGGCCACCGGGTACCGGTTCCTGGCCACCGGGTACCGGTCCCCGCGCCGGAACCGGCGGCTTCTGCGCCGGCACGGGAACCGCCGGCTTCTGCTCCCGAACCCCCGGCGGGCCGGGGGCAGTCGTCGCTCGGCTCTCCGTGGCGAAGAAGCGCGACAGGTCAGCGATGCACGCCGCTCCGCCGGGCCCTTCGGTGCCCGGCGGGGTCCCCTGTGCACCGTCGAGCCGGTAGCGCCGGAACAGTTCACCGCGCAGCGTCGACAGCGGCATGGGCACTCCCGGCACCAGGGCCGCGTACACGGCGCCCATCAGCAGGGCACGCAACATGGGATAGTCGGTGTCGGCGTCCGCCGACCCGTACCGGGCGACGGTGTCCCGCAGCAGTTCGGCCAGCCGCTGCTGCTCGGGGCACCGCACGAGACCCTCGCCTTGCAGTATTCCCGCCATGTGGGTGCGCATCAGCACCGGATGATCCCGAGTCAGGCCCAGGATCGCGTCGATGGCCCGCGCCATCCGCTCCCGGCCGTCCTCCGTGCCCGGCTCGCGCTCCAGTGCCTCCTCCAGCGTGCGGTGCATCAGCCGGTGCACCGCGGACTGCACCAACTGCCGCTTGCCGGGGAAGTAGTAGGAGACCAGCCCGCGGGCCGAACCCGCGCGGTCCGCTATGTCTCCGAGCGTCGTGGCCTCGTAGCCGCGCTCGCTCACCAACTCGACCGCGGCCTGCAGCAGCCGTTCCCGCGATCGTCGGCGCAACTCTTCATTGACCGAGGCGCTGCGCGGGGACATGCTGTAACTCCTGCGTTGACTGGCTGCCAGCCAACTATACTCAGCACGTCCGGGCCCGCCCCTGTGGGTCGGCTTTGGGCTGCCGTCCGCTCCGGGCGACGCGGGGGATCGCCCGGAGCGGCGTGCGGCCCGAGTTGACACGCCGTCGCGACCAGGGGTTTCTGGTCGATGACTCGACGTCGGGTTGCGACCGGGATGCCAGGGTTCTCACCCGCTGTCAGCAGGCTGTGAATCGCATTCGGACGGTGGGCGGCGCCTTCAGGCCACCATCGCCAGGACCGGTCGCAGGCCGTCGGGCCGCTCGGCCGCCGGCAGATGATCCACGAAGTGCACCCCGCAGCCCAGCGCCGCCGCCCCGCCGTCCGCCTCCCGGCTGTCGCCGACCATCAGCACGTCCTGCGGGGCCACCCCGAGACCGGCGCAGGCGATCTCGAAGAGCCGCGGGTCCGGCTTCTGGACGCCGTGCTCGTACGACAGGACGTACGCGCTCACATACGGGTCCAGGCCGTGCTCACGGAAGACGGGCCGCAGGTCCCAGCCGATGTTGCTCACCACACCGATCGCCACCCCGCGATCCCGCAGGCCGTCGAGCACCTCGGCCGCGTCGGGGTAGGGCTGCCAGGCCGCGGGAGTCTTGTGACGGGCGTACAGGGTGTCGTGCAGCGCCGGATCGGGCAGGGCCACCTGCCGCGAGAGCCCCGTGTACGCGGCCCGGTGCGACTCGGCGCTCTCGTCCCGGATCCGCCACAGCGCGGCCAGGTCCTCGGGCAGCGGACGGGACGGGAAGGCACCGCCCGGGAGCGCCCCGGCCGTCTCCAACTCCTGTGCCGACCTGATCAACTCGTCTTCCGCCAGCTCGACGTCCGCCTCGTTGAGCGCGGCTCGCAGCCAGGACTCGGTGGACTCGACGCGGAAGAGGGTTCCGGAGAAATCGAAGAGTACGCCTTTGATCGCCATGGGCAGATCCTTCGGCGTTCCGGCTCCCCGGGTCAAGGAGGCGCTCAGGCAGGACCGTTGGCCGGGCCGGCGGGACCCGCGGAACCAGGCCCGGCGGTGCCTGGTCCGGCGCCTGGCCCCGCGGCGGAACCGCCGAACGGTCCGGGCGAGCGTCGGCCGAGTTCCGTGCCCCATTTCCTGTACGAAAGCACAGCCAGCACCACCACGAGTCCCCCGAGCAGCCAGCCGCCCACGACGTCCGAAAGCCAGTGGACGCCCAGCCACACCCTGGTCAGTCCGACACCGACCACGGAGACGACGGCCAGCACGAGACCCGCGCGCCAGAGCGTTCGCCGGGCGAACGGGCGCAGCACCCACAGCAGAAGGCCGCTGACGACCGCCGCCGTCATCGCGTGGCCCGACGGGAAGGCCGCGTAGTGGGCGGAGTCCACCGGGTCGGGCCAGACCGGCCGGGCCCGGTCGACCGCGGCCTTGAGGCCCTGTTGCAGCAAGGTGCCCAGGGCCACGGTGACCACCACCCACAGTGCCTGCCACCACAGGGCGTGGCGCCACACCATCCAGACGACGGTGACCGCGCCCAACGCACGCATGGTGACGGGGTCCCACACCCAGTCCGTGAGGATGCGACTGGTCCGGGTGAGGCCGTACTCCTCGACGGCCCAGCGGTGGGTGGTGCGCGCGATGTCGCCGTCCAGGGTCATGAGTGGTGCCCAGGAGGCGACGACCAGGACCAGGAGGAGGGTGGAGAGCGCGGCCAGGGCGAGCGCTGCGCGGAGGGCCTTTCGCGCCGCGTGACGGTCGGAGGAGGTCGTCGGCGGGGAGTGCATGAAGTGATCCTCGCCGACACCCGGGGCCTGATGCCAACATCGCAGGCGGCGGACCGGATCACTCCGGCCAGGTCACGCGGTCCGGATCGCTCGGGTGGGGTCACGCGGTCCGGATCGCTCCGGCCGGCTCACGCGATCCGGAGCGATCCCGCCGGGGCACTCGGCCGGGATCGTTCCGGCCGGGGCACTCAGGCCGGACCTGTGCGGGGTCTGGGCCGGGACCGGGCGGGGCGGACGCCCCGGGTCCGGTGCCCGGGGCGATCCGAAGGACTCCGCCTGTCGGGGCACTAGCCCAGCGCGCGCAGCGCCGGTACGAACGTCACGAGCAGCGGTACGACCGGTACCAGCGCCGCGGCCGCGGTCAACCGCAGCTTGCGCGCCGCCGTGAGCCGGTCCGGCGGCGTCAGCAGCCGGTTCACCCGCTGTGGCACATGGGTCTGCGGGGTCGGACAGGGCCCGAACACCCCGCGGTCCTCGTTGAGTTCCACCAGCGCCAGGGCGATGGTCAGCCGGCCGAAGCGGCGCGAGGCGACGTCGTCGGCGGCGAGTTCGACCAGCCGGTGCATCTCGTCGCGGAACGCGGCGAACACCGGCACCTGCGGAAAGCCGCCCGCCAACGCCGCCGAGCAGTGCAACAGCCAGTCGTGCCGGGCCTGTGCGTGTCCCTTCTCGTGGGCCAGCACGGCGTCCAACTGCTTGCCCTTGAGCCGGCGCAACGCGGCGGTGGTGACGACCAGTTGGGGCGCCTTGCCGGCGGCTCCGGGCAGCCACCAGGCGTCGGGACGGTCGCTTTCCAGAACCACCAGCCGGTTGCGACGGCGCTCCTCGCCGGGCAACAGCGGGGCGCGGACGAGCAGGTCGGCGCGGCTGCGCTTGCGGCGGGCGCGGGCCCGGACGATCTCACGCGTCAGCATGGCCGCGGTCCACAGGCCGCCGCAGGCCAGCGCCACGGCGGTCGTCGCCGCCCAGGGCCCGGACGCGCCCAGGGCGTAGGCGTCCACCACGGAGTTCGGCGCCGGGGCGAAGACCTGGCCGCGCACGGCCTGCCAGGCGGCGGAGGCACTGAGGGTCATCGACAGCGCACAGCACAGCAGGACGGCCGCCACGACACACTGCCACGCCCACAGCGCGACCACCGGTTCCCGGTCCAACCAGTCGGCCCGGGCGAGTAACCGCGGGGCGACGACGGCGACCAGGGCGCCGAGCAGCAACAGTGCCGCGGGGACCATCATGGGCGCAGCCTATGAGCGGGGGGCCGTTGAGGGTATGGCCACACGCGGCAAGTGACGTAGACCACGGTTTCGTACAGCCGGGCCGGCGTGCGGTCTCACACCGCGAGCAGCATCGCGAGCATCCCGATGCCCATCGACAGCCGGCACGCCCGTGCCACTTCGGGCCGGTCCGCCCAGCCGCCCTCGATTCCGCTGCCCTCGATTCCGCTGCCCTGGGTTCCGCCGCTCTGGGTTCCGCTGCTGTTCGTTCCTCTCCGGTGCGGCCCGCCGACCGGTCCGGCCACGGCCGTCTCCAGCGGCAGCAGCCGGACACCGGACCAGATGACGTATCCGGCGAAGTAGAGCAGGAGCGCTCCGGTGAGCAGCGGGCTCCCGGGGGACACCGGCGGCGTCCCGGACGCCGTGGCGTGCGCGGCGTGCGCCGTGGCCGGAGCCGCTGCCATCGCCCACGCCATGTAGACCATGGCGAGGGCGCCGATCAGATGATGCAGATGGTGCGCTCCAGTACGCGCCGCCCACAGCGCCCGCACGCCGGCCCCGCCGAACACCACCACGCACCCGAGCCACGCCCAACGCGGCGGCGTCACCACCACGGCCGGGAGCGCCATCGCGGCCATCCCGAACCCCATGAGCGCCTCACCGCCCGCGCTCCGTCGCTGTTCCTCCACGCGGCTGCGCATCCGCAGCAGACAGTACGCCCCGGTCGCCGCGCACAGCGCCACGAGCAACCAGCCCGCCGCAGCCGATCCGTGCACCGAGCACCTCCCCGGTCGGCCGGTGTCGGACATCCGGGGAGGAGATGCCCATGAACGGTGACACACATGCGGGCGCAAGGATGCGCGCGGGCGCGCAGGGGGCGCGGGTGCCGGGAGTGCGGCCCGCGGGTGCCGGGAACGCGGCCCGACGCGTCGGGCCGACGCGGCCGCCCCCGGCTGTCGCCCCGAGCCGACGGCTCAGGCAGATGTTTCACGAGTAAAATACATGCTAACGTTCACGCCATGCCCTCGCTTCCCCTCGCCGGAGTTCTGCGTGTCGGCCGTCCCTCCGACATCTGGTTCAAGCCCGCGCTGAGCGTCGTCGTGGCGGTCGCCGTCCCGAATCTGACGCTGCTGGCGCTCGGGCGGCTGGATCTGGCGCTGTACACCATGGCCGGATCGCTGTGCGCGCTGTACGGCCACCACCTCCCGTACGCCGCCCGCGCCCGCACCCTGACCGGAGTCGTGCTCGGCATGCTCGGTGGCCTGGCGGTGGGCCTGGTGACCGCCTCGCTGACGTCCTCCGGTGTGGTGCTGGTGACGGTCGGGGCACTGCTGGCCGCCGTCCAGAAGACGCTCTGCGACGTCGCCAGGACCGGGCCGCCCGCCCATGTGATCTTCAGCTTCGTCAGCTCGGCCGCGCTGTTCATGCCCCAGACGCTCGACCAGGTCCCCGGGCACCTCGCGCTGGCCGCGGTCGCGGGGGCCTGGGGGTGGGCCGTGGCCATGGCACCCGGCCTGCTCCGCCCGCACGGCCCGGAGCGCCGGGCGACCGCACGGGCGCTGAACGCCACCGCCGCGTACGCCGAGGCGGCCTCGGCAGCCGCGCGGGCCGAAGCGGAACCGGATGCCCGTCACCGGGCCCGCGTCGCCGCGGCCGCCGCCATCCACGCCGCCTGGCAGTCGCTGCACGCCGCCGGCGTCCGCTCCGCGCCTCGGCGGGCTCTCGAACGGCTCGTCGTCCGGGCCGAGACGGCCTTCGCCGCGCAGGACGCCACGGACTCCGGACAACTGCGCGCCTGGGCCCGCGCCGTGCTCGGCACCGGGCCGGTCCCGCACCCCGGCGATCTCGCTGACGATCCGCCCACCCGGGGTGCCCGGGAGGCCGTGGACGAATACGGATCGCCGGTCGCACGGGATGCCGGGATGTCGGTCGCAAGGCGTGCCGGGGTGTCCGTCGCGCTCCGTGTCCCGGTGGCGGTCGTGCTCCGCGCCCGACGCCTCGTACGGCAGACGCTCACGCCCCTGCTTCCCGTCGCCCTGCGCACGGCGCTCGGTTGTGCGCTCGCCGGGTATGCCTCGCTGGGGCTCGGTGTCGGCCGTCCGTACTGGGCGTTGGTGACCGCGGCCTCCCTCTACCAGGCGAACCTCACCCTCACCTGGAGCCGGGGCGTGCAGCGCATGGTCGGCAACCTCGTCGGGGTGCTGTTCTTCGCCGCAGTCGCCCCGCTCGCCCATCTCGGGCCGGTCGCCATGGTGCTGTGCTGCCTCGTCCTCAACTTCGCCACCGAGGCGCTGATCGCCCGCAACTACTGGCTCGGCAGTATCTGTGTGACCCCGATGGCGCTGCTGATCACCGAGTTCCCGGGGTTCCAGCAGCCCGGCGAGCTGATGACCGATCGGGTCGTGGACACCCTCGTCGGCGTGTCCGTCGGGTTCGTGGCGGCGATCGCCGTCACCAACCGCCGGGCCGGCGACCGGGTCGAGCAGGCGCTCGCGGCCACCGAGCGTGCCCAAGCGGACGCCGTACGCCTCGTGGCCCGGGAAGGGGCCGACGCACGGGTGGACCCGGGCGCCCTGGAGTCCGCCCGCCAGGCCCTGGCCGCCACGCTCGTCGAACTGCGCGTCACCGTCGACGCGGCGGCGGGGGAGTGGTGGCAGCGCGCCCTGCCGCACGAGCGGGTGGTCCGCGCCGAGCGCGACGGACACCGTACGCTCGCGGCGACGGTACGACGACAGGAATCGCACTCCTTGGAGGGCGCGCAAGCATGACGGCAGCGAACGGGCGGGCGGCGACGGGGGATTCGAGGGCCGACCGGCCTGCGACCGGGGGCACGCCGCCCGGGGCCACTGCGACTGAGGCGCCTATGACCGGGGCCCCGGCCGGGGCCCCCACGGTGGCTGGAGCGACTTCCGGAGCACGGGGAGGGCCGGGCGGCGGCGACACTGTGGCCGTCGTCGTACGGCAGTGGAAGGCCGTGCACCCCGGCATCGACACCGCGCCCATGGAGATCATCGGGCGCGTCAACCGCTGTGCCGCGCTGTTGCAGCAGGCCGAGGACGCGCCGCTGCGCCGGGCCGGGCTCACCCGGCCCGAGTTCGACGTCCTGGCCACCCTGCGCCGCACCGGCCACGAACTGACCCCCGGTGAACTCGCCCGGGAGACCTTCTCCTCCGGCGCGGCCGTCACCAAGCGCCTCAAGCAGCTGACCGAGCGGGAACTGGTCGAGCGCCGGGCCGACACGCGGGACCGCCGCGTCGCCCATGTACGGCTGACCGACGCGGGCCGCGACCTCGTCGACGCGATTCTTCCGGAGCAACTCTCCTACGAGACGGACGTGCTGTCCGGTCTGGACGGCGACCGGCAAAGCGAACTGGGCCTTCTGCTGGGCGAGTTGCTGGGGCAGTTGGAGGGACGGCTGCGGCTTCCGCGCGCATGAGGTGACGGCCGATCAACTCGGCGTAAACGACTCGGGCCGAAACTCCGCGTCTCCAGGGGAACTTGACGTTCAAGACAGCGAGGCGAACAGCGGGCACGCCCGGCGCTGCGTGCCCGCGGGTCACGCCGCGGAAGCCTTGCCCGTCATCCCTCGTGTTCCGCCAAGTAGACGCCGAAGACCGCGCCCTGTGGATCGCGCAGCACCGAGATCCGCGGGCCGTCCGGGACCGACGTCGGCTCGACGAGGATCCACGCGCCCGCGCCGGAGGCGATACGGGCGATCGCGTCGACGTCCTCGACGGCGAAGTACGGCAGCCAGTGCGGCAGGGTGCCGAGCGGGAAGCGGTCGCCCATCTCCATCATTCCGCCGAAGTCGGCGCCGTCCACGCCCCACTGGGTGTACTGCGGCGAGGCGTTGACGCTCCAGCCGAAGACCTGTTGGTAGAACGCCGTGGCCTGTTGTGTGTCGCGCGTCAGCAGTTCCACCCAGCCGAGCGCACCCGGTGCGTTGAGCAGGTCCGCGCCGCCGAAGGCCCGTGCCTGCCAGAGCTGGAAGCCCGCGCCGCCGGGGTCCGCGGCCATCGCGAAACGCCCCAGGTCGAAGACGTCCGTGGGCTCCAGCACGATGCTGCCACCGGCCTTCCGCACGGCCTCACAGGTGGCTTCCGCGTCCGCCGCGGCGAACGTCACGTGCCAGGCGACCGGCATGGCCTCGTCCTCCATCAGCGGGGTGAGCCCGGCCACCGCTGCGTCACCGAGGCGGGCCAGGGTGTAACCGCCCGCCTCCTGCCGTGGATCCGTTTCCGGCCGCCAGCCGAAGAGTTCGGTGTAGAAGCGTTTGGCGGCCTCGATGTCGTTCGTGCCCAACTCGGTCCAGCAGGGGCCACCGGGCACCGGCTTGTCGAACTTCATGGCGATCCTCACGACAGGGTGCTCACCCTTGAACGCTAAGCCCGGGAACGGCTCCCGGCCACCGCTGCGGGGGCGTACCCTCGCCGTATACCGCACCGCATGGCGGCTCCTCCGCGTCTCCCCCTCGCACGTCCCGTATCTCTTCATGGCCGCGCGCCCCGCGGCGGTCCGGAGGTCTGCCATGCCGAAAGTGCGTCCCTTCCACCGCGACGACCGCGACCAGCTCACCGATCTGGTCAACGACCACGTCTGCGCCGTGGTCCCCGGGGTCTCGGTCTCCGTGAACACCGTGCTCAGCCAACTGGCCCGGCAGCCCGACGAGTTCATCACCGATCCATGGGTCGCCGACCGGGTCACCCTCGTCGCCGAGCAGCGCCGGTACGTCGTGGCCGCCGCACATCTGCTGCGCTACCGCGCGGACGCCGAGGTCGGCGGTGACTTCCGCGACGCGGGCGAGATCAACTGGTTCGTCTGCCGTCCGCCCGCGTCCTACTGGCCGGACTCCGAACCGGCCGCCGACCTGCTGATGGTCGCGTGCCTGGCACAGCTCGCCCGCTGGAACGTCCGCGTCCGTCTCGCCGACGGGGCGCTCCCCGCGCCGGGCGTGTACGGGGTGCCCCGGCCGTGGCCGCACATCCGGGCCGCTTACGAACGCGCCGGCTTCCGGCACACCGGCCCGACGGAGGTGCTGCTGATCGCGCGGGTGGCCGACCTGCCGGCACCCGCGCGGCCACCGGGCGTCACCGTCGACCGCACCCTCGGCGAATGCGGCACCCGCCTGACCGCCCACTCCGGCGGCCGGCCCCTGGGCTTCGTCGAACTGGACACCTCTCCGGGACGCCCGGAACGCCGGCCCGGGGCAGCAGGTCTGGCCGACATCGGCAACCTCCACGTCGAGCCGGGCACGGACGGCTCCGCCGCCCTGCTCCTGGCCGAGGCCGCCCGCTGGCTACGGCTGTCCGGGGTCGACCGGGTCCTCGCGTACGAGACCGCGCCGGAGGACGTCGAACGCCTGACGGCGGCGGGCTTCGAGGAACTGACACGGACGGACCGGGGCTGGGTGCACGAGGCGGTGTGACGGCGCCGCTTCCGCCCCCCAGGACGGCAAGCGGCACACCCGGCAAGGCAGCCAAGCGGCCGAACGAACGGCCTCACGGCCGGTCACGCAGGCAAGCGGCCGAACTGACCTCACGGCCGGTCACGCGGCCAGGCAGCCGAACGAACGGCCTGACGCCCGGCAAGGCAGCCAAGCGGCCGAACGAACGGCCTCACGGCCGGTCACGCAGGCAAGCGGCCGAACTGACCTCACGGCCGGTCACGCGGCCAGGCAGCCGAACGAACGGCCTGACGCCCGGCAAGGCAGCCAAGCGGCCGAACGAACGGCCTCACGCCGGCCAGGCGGCCAGGTGGCCTGCGAGCGGCCTCACGCCGGTCACGCGGCCAGGCGGCCGGCGAACGGCCTCACGGCCGGTAGCGCAGGGGATGGTCCGCCGGTACCTCCACCATCACGATCTCCGTGCCGTCCGGATCCTCCAGCCACATCTCGATCAGCCCCCACGGCTCCCGCACCGGGGGTCGCCGCACCGCCACCCCGGCCGCCTCCAGTTCCGCGTACGCCGCCGTGACGTCCGCGACCTGCATCCACAGCTTCAGCGCGGGCGACGGCGGGGTCGTGGAGCGCCCGGCGACCTCCAGGAAACCGCCGCCGAGGAAGTAGACCGTCCCGCGTTCGGGGCCCGTGCCGAATTCCCGGTAGACGGGCAGTCCCAGCCGTCGGCCGTAGAAGTCGCGGGATCGTTCCGGGTCCGTGGGACGCAGCAGGGTCCTGCTGCTCAGTACGTGCACCATGCACCCGGAGCCTAGTGGGCGATAGCCTCTGCGGTGCTCAGCCGTGCCCCAGATCGACGTGCCCGGATGGACGTGCCCCAGATCGAAAGAGACCGCGCCATGGACACCGCAGCCACCGGAGTGACCTACCGTGATGCCACCGACGCCGACGTGGCCGCTCTGGTCGCGTTGATCGAGTCGGCCTACCGGGGGGACACCAGCCGCGTCGGCTGGACCACCGAGGCCGACATCCTCCAGGGGCAGCGGACCGACCCCGAGGGCGTGCTCGAGGTCATCAAGGCGCCGGAGTCCCGGCTGCTGACCGTGGAGAAGGACGGCACGGTCGTCGCCTGCTGTCAGCTCGAACACCGCGGCACCCACGCCTACTTCGGCATGTTCGCGGTGAGCCCGGCGCTCCAGGGCGCGGGCCTGGGCAAGGTGATCATCGCGGAGGCGGAACGCCGAGCCCGCGAGGAGTGGGGCGTGACGGAGATGCACATGACCGTGATCTCCGTCCGCGACGACCTGATCGCCTGGTACGAGCGGCGCGGCTACCGTCGTACGGGAGAGATGACGCCCTTCCCGTACGGCGACGAGCGCTTCGGTATCCCCCAGCGCGACGACCTGCAGTTCGAGCTGCTGACCAAGACGCTCACCGAGACGGAGCCGGCTAGGCCGTGAAGCGCCCCGTCCGCTTGATCTCCGGGTAGTCGGTGGTCGCCCCGTCCAGTTCCAGGGCACGCACCAGCCGCAGATGGTCCTGGGTGTTCACCACCCAGCCGATGATCCGCAGATCCGCCTTGCGGGCGTGCTCGACGATCTCCAGGGTCAGCCGGCGGATGTTGAGCACCAGCGTGCCGGCGCCGACCGCGGTGGCGCGTTCCACCACGTCGGTGCCGTAGCGGCTGGCCACCAGCGCGGTGCGCACACCGGGGACGAGGCGGGCGATCTCGGCGATCGCCTCGTCGTGGAAGGAGAGCACCTCGACCCGACCCAGCAGATCGCGGCGGTGCATGACCTCGGCGAGCGCCCGGGCCGCCGCCACGTCCTTGATCTCGGCCTGCAGTGGCGCGGTGACGGCGTCCAGGACCTCCTCGAAGACGGGGATCCGCTCGCCGTGCCCCGCGTCCAGCGTGCGCAGCTCGGCGAGGGTCTTCTCGGCGATGGGACCCCTGCCGTCGGTCGTACGGTCCACGTCGGCGTCGTGCATGACGACGAGGGCGCCGTCCTTGCTCAGGTGCAGATCGAGTTCGATGACGTCCAGCCCCGCCTTCTGGGCGGCGACGAAGGAACGAAGAGTGTTCTCGGGCTCGATGCCCATGACTCCGCGGTGACCGATGGTGACGAAGTTCAAGGCTGACTCGCTTCCGTCGACGGCGGCTCGGTCCGCGAGGGAGATCCGCCCTGCTCGATCGCGGCCAGGGGGAGGACGGGCTTCCACGCGGCAGGGCGCAGCCTAATCGCCCGCGTCCCTGATGCACCCTTTCGTACACGGGGGACACGGGGGCCCGGGGGAGCAGTGCCGTGGGGGAACAGGGGAGCGGGCCGTTCCGCCGACCGATCCGCTCACCCCTGGGTGGGCGAGTCTCTCCGAGGTTGACGGGTCCCCGGCCCTGCTGCGCCTTGGCAGATATTGTCGCTGAAACGGTGTACGACAGGAAAAATAGCGGTAACAGGGCGGGTTGGGCAGGACGACTTTCGGAGTGGCCCACTTGTCCTGGAGATCGCCTCATGCATACGGTGTCCTTACGCGAGGTTCTCCCGTGGAGGATGGGTCATGACGGAAATTCTTGTGCAGGTGGGCGCGGAGGGTCAGGTTCCTTCGCCGGTCAGGGTGGTGGAGCACCCGGCATGGCCCGTGCTCAAGAACGCCGTGGAGCAGATCCGGCCGTGGCAGTCCAAGGACGGCTCCATCGACTTCGAGTCGGAGGGTGCCCCGGACCCTGCCGACGCCGAGCTCGCGGTACGCACCGTCATCGACTCCGTCGAGCGGCTCGCCCCGCTGCTGCCGCACGACGCGGCCTACCACAAGGCGCTGGTAGCGGACCTCGGCCGCTGGGCCGACGACGGCTTCAAGGTGCCCGACTTCCTGGACTCGCTGCTGGCGTTCCAGCCCGCCGCGAACCGCCGGGACGGCCTCCAGCACCTGGTCGTCTTCCCGATGTACACACAGAACGGCAACCCCGACCGCAACCTCGAGGCGGTCGTCGTCCGCATGGTGTGGCCGGCCTGGCTGGCCGAGCTGGAGCGCACCCGCTACGACAACCCGCTGTTCTGCGGCATCACCTTCGAGGACTTCACCTCCGGCTACGACACCAACTCGGCCGTCCTCTTCCCGGAGACCATCGCCGTGCGCGAGGCCCCCGAGCGGTTCAGCTGGGGCGGCATCTTCTGCGACCGCGAGGCGGCCCGCTTCCGCCGGGTCACCGAGGCCGCGGTGGACATCCTCGGTCTGGAACTGCCCGACGACATCCGCGCGATGGTCGGCGACCAGAACCGGTGCCAGCAGGCGTTCGTGCTCTGGGACATGGTCCACGACCGCACCCACAGCCACGGCGACCTGCCCTTCGACCCGTTCATGATCAAGCAGCGCCAGCCGTTCTGGATGTACGGCCTGGAGGAGCTGCGCTGCGACCTCACCGCCTTCAAGGAGGCCGTGAAGCTGGAGGCCGACGGCTTCCCGCAGGGCCGCGACGTGCAGTACGCCATCCTTTTCGACCGGATGTTCCGCTTCCCCGTCACCGGCGAACGGGTCCGCAACTACGACGGCCTCGGCGGCCAGCTGCTGTTCGCCTACCTCCACCGGCACGACGTGGTGCGCTGGACCGACAACACGCTGCACATCGACTGGCAGCGCGCCCCGCAGATCACCAACCAGCTCTGCGCCGAGATCGAGAAGCTCTACCGGGACGGCATCGACCGCCCCAAGCTGGTCCACTGGTTCAAGGCCTACGAGCTGGTCTCGGCCTACCTGGCCCCGCATCCGGGCTCCTGCTGGGCCAAGGGCCCGGACGCCCTCGACCTCTCCCTGCCGCCACGAAAACTCGTCGATGAGGTGCTTCCGGACGAGTTTCCGCTCAGCATGTTCTATGAGGCGCTCGCGAAGAAACTGAAGGGTGTGATCGCCTCCACCAAGGGGATCACCGCGCAGAGCGCCGAGCGGGCAGCCGCGTGAGCGCCCGCCGCCTCCAGGGGCGAACGAGCAATGAGCGGGAGGCGAGGACAATGGCCAACGGCAACGGGGCACTCAACGGTGCGGTGATCGCGGTGGCGGGGGCCGGCGGCCCCGCGGGCAGGGCGACACTGCTGAGGCTCGCCGAGGCGGGCGCTACCGTCGTCGGGGCGGACAACGACCCCGAGCGGCTCTCGGAGGCCGTGGACGCGGCCCGCTACGCACACGGCGGCGCCACCGTCGTGGGGGACACGGTGGACCTGCTCGACCTGAAGTCCACCCGCGACTGGGCCACCCATGTCGAGAAGGACTTCGGACGCGTCGACGGGCTCGTGCACCTCGTGGGGGGCTGGCGCGGCAGCGAGACCTTCACCAGGACGAGCCTGGACGACTGGGACCTCCTCGAGCTGCTGCTCGTCCGCACCGTGCAGCACACCTCCCTCGCCTTCCACGAGGCGCTGCAGCGCAGCGAACGCGGCCGCTACGTCCTGATCAGCGCGGCCGGCGCCAGCAAGCCCACCGCGGGCAACGCCGCCTATGCCGCCGCCAAGGCCGCCGCCGAGGCCTGGACCCTCGCCATGGCCGACTTCTTCCGCAAGGCCGGGGGAGCCGAGGGGCCCTCCTCGGCGGCTGCCATCCTGGTCGTGAAGGCGCTGGTGCACGACGCGATGCGCGCGGAGCGCCCCAACGCGAAGTTCGCGGGCTTCACCGACGTCAAGGAGCTGGCCGAGGCCATCGCCGAGGTGTGGGAGCGGCCCGCCGCCGAAGTGAACGGACAACGTCTGTGGCTGACCGAGAAGCCGTGAACCCGCCGAAGACCGACGCCCGGCGCCACCACGACCCGGAGATCCGGGGCTTCGCCAGCGACAACTACGCGGGGGCCCATCCGGAGGTGCTCGCCGCGCTGGCCGTCGCCAACGGCGGGCACCAGGTCGCGTACGGCGAGGACGACTACACGGAGAACCTCCAGCGGATCGTTCGCAGCCACTTCGGCGCCACCGCCGAGGCGTTCCCGGTCTTCAACGGCACCGGCGCCAACGTCGTCGCGCTGCAGGCGCTCACCGACCGCTGGGGCGCGGTGATCTGCGCCGAGAGCGCGCACATCAACGTGGACGAGTGCGGGGCGCCCGAACGCGTCGGAGGCCTGAAACTGCTCACCGTGCCCACGCCGGACGGCAAGCTCACCCCCGAGCTGATCGACCGCCAGGCCTACGGCTGGGACGACGAGCACCGCGCGATGCCGCAGGTCGTCTCGATCACGCAGAACACCGAACTCGGCACCGTCTACACGCCCGACGAGATCCGCGCCATCTGCGACCACGCCCACGCGCACGGCATGAAGGTGCATCTGGACGGCGCCCGGATAGCCAACGCGGCCGCCTCTCTCGACGTCCCGATGCGGACCTTCACCAACGCGGTCGGCGTCGACGTCCTCTCCCTGGGCGGCACCAAGAACGGCGCCCTGTTCGGCGAGGCGGTCGTGGTCATCAACCAGGACGCCGTCAGACACATGAAGCACCTGCGCAAGCTGTCGATGCAGCTCGCCTCCAAGATGCGCTTCGTGTCGGTGCAGTTGGAGGCCTTGCTGGCCAAGGACCTGTGGTTGCGCAACGCCCGCCACGCCAACGAGATGGCCCAGCGCCTCGCCGAAGGGGTCCGCTCGGTGCACGGCGTGGAGATCCTCCACCCCGTGCAGGCCAACGCCGTCTTCGCCCGTCTCCCGCACGACGTGAGCGAACGCCTGCAGAAGCGCCACCGCTTCTACTTCTGGGACGAGGCGGCCGGCGACGTCCGCTGGATGTGCTCCTTCGACACCACCGAGGACGACGTGGACGGTTTCCTGGCGGCACTCAAGGAGGAGATGGCACGCTAGCGCTGATCGCATAGGTATACGGCGGGTCGAAAATGCATTGACTTTCGATTGGCCGTATACCTATGTTTCTACGGGTATGCAGCTGACCCAGGAAAACCCTGACCTGTCCGCCTACTTGGCCGCTGACGAGGCGATCGATCACCATCACCCGCTGGTTCGGGAAGTAGCTGGAAGGCTCGCGAGCGGGGTGACGGACTCGTATGAATATGCGCGCGCGGCATTCGAGTTCGTGCGCGACACCATTCCGCACTCTCGGGACTCCGGCGACCCGCGCGTCACGTGGCGCGCCTCCGACGTCCTGGAACAGGGCACCGGCATCTGCTACGCCAAGGCCCACGCGCTGGCCGCGCTCCTGCGCGCGGAGGACATCCCGACCGCGCTCTGCTACCAGAAGTTCGAGGTGGTGCACGGCCTGGTCGCGGTGCGGTTCAACGGCGCCTGGCACCGGCAGGACCCCCGGGGCAACAAGCCCGGTGTGGACGCCCAGTTCTCCCTCGATGGTGAACGGCTGGCCTTCGCGCCGGATCCGAAGTCCAATGAGTTGGACTATCCAGTGCTGTATGCTGAACCTCACCCGGTCGTTCTCAGCGCGCTCAAGGCCGCCCCCGACCGGTCGTACCTCTGGCAGACGCTCCCCACCGCACTCTGAGGCACCACCGCACTCCGAGGCAGAAGACGAGGCGGACGATGACCCTCACGCTCACCGTGTCCGACGACGTGCGGGCCCTCGCGCCCGGGTTCACCCATGTCACCGTCGAGGCGCACGGCCTCGTCAACGGGCCCGGCGGCGAGGGGACTTCGGCGCTGCTGGACGAGGCGGTACGCCGTCTCGCGGAACGCCTCGACGGCCGCCCGCCGCACGAGGACCCGCACATGGCGGCCTGGCGCGACGTCTACTCGGCCTTCGGGGCCAAGCCCTCCCGGACCCGCAACTCGGCCGAGGCACTGGCCAGGCGAGCCCTGACGGACGCCGGACTGCCCCGGATCAACCTGCTGGTCGACCTGTACAACGCGATCAGCGTCGCCCATCTGATCCCGGTCGGCGGCGAGGATCTGAACCGCATCCAGGGCGGGATGCGGCTGGTGCGGGCCACCGGCGACGAGGACTTCGTGACCGTCGCCGCCGGCGAGGAGGTCGTGGAACACCCCGACACGGGCGAGGTCGTCTGGTGTGACGATCTGGGCGTGACATGCCGCCGCTGGAACTGGCGCCAGGGCCCGCGCACCCGGCTCACCGAGGAGTCGACGTCGGCGGTCTTCCTGCTGGAGAGCCTGCCTCCGATGCCGGAGGGTGACGTGGCGGCGGCGGCCGCCGAACTCGTCGGACTGCTGGAGAAGTTCAGCCCCGGGGCGCGGATCACCGTCCACGCGCCCCGGTCCGTCTGACGGCGTAGGCACCTGTGGAGCGGCCCCGGGGGCGGGTCCGAGGGGTCAGTGCGCCTCGGACGCACGCACCTCTTCCGGAGTGGGTGCCGTGCCACCGAGATGGGCGGGCATCCACCAGGTGTCGTCCGGGCCCTTGGGACGCACGGGGTAGGCGCGCTGCGCCGCTTCGAGGAGTTCCTGCACCCGCTCGCGCAGCCGCCGTGTGATCGCCCCCGCGTACTGGTCGCGCGGGGCATCGATCGCCTCGCCGACCCGGATGGTGATCGGGGTGTGGCTGCGCTTGAAGTTGCGCGGATGGCCCTTGGTCCACAGCCGCTGCGTGCCCCACACCGCCATGGGCACGATCGGCACCCCGGCTTCCTGGGCCAGCCGCGCCGCACCCGACTTGAAACTCTTCAGGGTGAACGACTGGGAGATGGTCGCCTCGGGGAAGACCCCCACGATCTCGCCGCATCTCAGCGACTCCAGGGCGTGCTGGTACGCCGCCTCGCCCTGCTTGCGGTCCACGGGAATGTGCTTCATCCCGCGCATCAACGGGCCGGAGATCCGGTGCCGGAACACCGACTCCTTCGCCATGAAACGCACCAGGCGCTTCTGCGGGAGCGCGGCCAGCCCGTTGAAGACGAAGTCCAGGTAGCTCACGTGATTGCTCACCAGCACCGCACCACCCGAGCGCGGAATGTTCTCCGAGCCCTTGCAGTCGATCTTCAGGTCCCAGGCTTTGAACAAGGTCAGGGCGAGACCGACGACGGGACGGTAGACAAGCTCAGCCATGGACGGGGTTGGCCCTTCTCTCTGCCTGGGAAGGGGTCTCCCGGCGGTAAGTTACGCAGTCGTAGGTTTACGGCTTGCGCAGATCGTGCCCCAAGAACGGACGAGTCGCCAGTCCTGGTGCCCGTGCAGCGCGAGATACTCGTCACGTTGCGGATCCATCATCCCGGGTTTCATCCCGGTCGGCCAGGAGCCGGGCGCTGCCGGTCATGAGCACCGCGCTCGCCACTACAGTCGTCAAGGCCGCCCCGAACGCGGCCCTCTGCCCATCGATGTCCATGAATCAAGCATTCCGCAATGGGCAGGATGGAACGGGCACCCAGGGGTCGAGTCGGGAATCTCCGCGGCGTCGTTAACGCTTGAGCGGGTGAAAATCCCCCGCTCGGGCGAAGCCGAGTGGGGCCGGAGCAGGAGGTGTGTGTGCGCGGGCGGGACGGCGGAGTGCGGCTCGGCGCGGCCGAATTGGGCGAGGGGCTCGGCGAGCGGGCCACACTGCTGCAGTTCTCCAGCGCCTTCTGCGCCCCCTGTCGGGCGACGCGCAGGGTCCTCACGGAAGTGACCGGAATGGTTCCCGGAGTCGTGCACGTGGAACTCGACGCCGAGGCCCATCTGGACCTCGTCCGCCGGCTCGACATCCTCAGGACACCGACGGTGCTGGTCCTCGACGCGGACGGCCGCGTCGTACGACGCGCTACGGGCCAGCCGCGCAAGGCCGATGTGATAGCCGTTCTGGGGGATTTGGTATGAGCAGGTGTCAGACGACGTCCACGGCAGGTGCCGTCGCGACGGCCACGCCCGACCTCGGCACCCGGCAACTCGCCTCCCCCGGCCTCTTCCGCTCCGTCTTCCGGCAGCACGCCGCCGGAGTCGCCGTGATCACCGCCCAGGGGTCCGTCCCGGTGGGCTTCACCGCCACCTCCCTCAGCTCGGTCTCCGCCGAGCCCCCGATGGTCTCCTTCGGCATCGGCACCGGCGCCTCCAGCTGGCCGGTGATCTCCGAGGCCGGCCACGTCGGCGTCCACATACTCGGTGAGCACCAGCAGGAGCTGGCGGCCACCTTCGCGCGCAGCGGCGCCGACCGCTTCGGTGCGCCCACGCGCTGGTTCCAGGGCCCCGAGGGCGTCCCCGTGCTCGACGGCGTCCTCGCCTGGCTGGTCTGCCGGGTCGTGGCCCGGGTTCCGGCCGGGGACCACCGGATCGTGCTGGCCGAGGTCGTGCGCGGTGAGCTGTCCGGCACCGGCCGGCCCCTCCTTTACCACCAGGGACGCTTCAACGCCCTGCGCGACTGAGCGCGCCGGCCGGTTACACAGCGTTGCCAACGTCACAGTTCAAAGCGCTTGCTCAGCGGGCATCTAGCGGGTGTACTGGCGAGTAATATTTCGTTCGGAGCGCGGGCGGTCCCGACGGGGATCGGTGGCCAGGGGCGCCTATGCTGCCTGCAACAGGCAGCTTGAGAAATGACGATTGCAGTAGGAGAGCCGGCGTGAGCTTGAGGATCGTTGTCACTGTTAAGTACGTGCCCGACGCCACTGGCGACCGGCACTTCGCCGATGACCTGACCGTCGACCGGGACGACGTGGACGGTCTGCTCTCGGAGCTCGACGAGTACGCCGTCGAGCAGGCCCTGCAGATCGCCGAGGAGGCCGACGACGCGGAGATCACCGTGCTCACCGTCGGTCCCGAGGACGCCAAGGACGCGCTCCGCAAGGCCCTTTCCATGGGCGCCGACAAGGCGGTCCACGTCGAGGACGACGACCTGCACGGCACCGACGCCATCGGCACCTCGCTGGTGCTCGCCAAGGCGATCGAGAAGGCCGGCTACGACCTGGTGATCTCCGGCATGGCCTCCACCGACGGCACCATGGGCGTCGTGCCCGCGCTGCTCGCCGAGCGCCTCGGTGTTCCGCAGGTCACGCTGCTGTCCGAGGTCTCCGTCGAGGACGGCGTGGTGAAGGGCCGCCGCGACGGCGACACCGCCTCGGAGCAGCTGGAGGCCTCCCTGCCGGCGGTCGTGTCCGTCACCGACCAGTCCGGCGAGGCGCGTTACCCGTCCTTCAAGGGCATCATGGCCGCCAAGAAGAAGCCGGTTGAGTCCTGGGACCTGTCCGACCTGGACCTCGAGGCCGAGGAGGTCGGTCTGGAGGGCGCCTACACGACCGTCGACGCGGCCGCCGAGCGCCCGGCGCGCACGGCGGGCACGATCGTCAAGGACGAGGGCGAGGGCGGCAAGCAGCTCGCCGAGTTCCTCGCGGGCCAGAAGTTCATCTGAGGCCCGACTCGCGGGCCGGACATCCGCTGACACGCGGCCGACGGCCCGGCTCGCTCACCGCCCCGCACACTTCGCAAGCAGGAGAGAAGAAGTCCCATGGCTGAAGTTCTCGTCTACGTCGACCACGTGGACGGCGCCGTCCGCAAGCCCACCCTGGAGCTGCTGACCCTGGCCCGCCGCATCGGCGAGCCGGTCGCCGTCGCCCTCGGCGCGGGCGCGGAGAACACCGCCGCCGCGCTCGCCGAGCACGGTGCCGTGAAGGTCCTCACGCACGATGCGTCCGAGTACGCCGACTACCTGGTCGTACCGAAGGTGGACGCGCTGCAGGCCGCCTACGAGGCCGTTTCGCCGTCCGCCGTGCTCGTCCCCTCGTCCGCGGAGGGCAAGGAGATCGCGGCCCGGCTCGCGGTCCGGATCGGCTCCGGCATCATCACCGACGCCGTCGACCTGGAGGCCGGTGACGAGGGCCCGGTGGCCACGCAGTCGGTGTTCGCCGCGTCCTTCACCACCAAGTCCCGCATCACCAAGGGCACTCCGGTCATCACGGTCAAGCCCAACAGCGCCGCCGTGGAGGCCGCCCCGGCCGACGGCGCGGTAGAGGCCCTGAACGTGACCTTCTCCGAGAAGGCCACCGGCACCAAGGTCACGGGCCGTACGCCGCGTGAGTCGACGGGCCGTCCGGAGCTGACGGAGGCCGCGATCGTGGTCTCCGGCGGCCGGGGCGTCAACGGCGCCGAGAACTTCGCGATCATCGAGGCGCTCGCCGACAGCCTGGGTGCGGCCGTGGGGGCCTCGCGCGCCGCGGTGGACGCGGGCTGGTACCCGCACACCAACCAGGTCGGCCAGACCGGCAAGTCCGTCTCCCCGCAGCTGTACATCGCCTCCGGTATCTCCGGCGCCATCCAGCACCGGGCCGGTATGCAGACCTCGAAGACGATCGTGGCGATCAACAAGGACGCCGAGGCCCCGATCTTCGACCTGGTCGACTACGGCGTCGTCGGCGACCTGTTCGACGTCGTCCCCCAGCTGACCGAAGAGGTCAAGGCCCGCAAGGGCTGAACCGCACCGCTCCGGTGAGTCGAGCCGGATGGGCGAGGCCCCTGTGACCGTCGCGGTCACAGGGGCCTCACTCGTCGACCGGTACGTTCACCCCAGGGTCAGCGTCGCCTGCACCGGCAGATGGTCACTGGGGAACTGCCCGTCCCTCGAAAAGGTGTCGATCCATGCCCGGTGCGCCTTCACCCCCGGCGTCGCCAGGATCCAGTCGATCCGCTTGCCGTCCGGCACCAGCGGCTTGTAGCCGTGGAAGGTGCCGAACAGTTCGCCCCGCTCCTCAGCCGCGTCCCACACATCCACCAGCCCCAGGTCCAGCATCTCGTCGTACACCGAGTTCCTGTGCGCCGGGACGTTGAAGTCGCCGGTCACCACCACCGGTAAAGAGCGGTCGAACTCCGCCATCCGCTCGCCGATCAGCCTCACGGACCGCTTGCGCGCGTACTGACTCACGTTGTCCAGATGGGTGTTGAGGACGTAGAACTCCTGTCCCTCGACCTGCAGATCGCGGAAGTGGACCCAGGTCACCATGCGCAGCCAGTCGGCGCCCCAGGTATTGGAGGCGATCGTGTACGGCGTGTCCGAGAGCCAGAAGTGGTCGAACTCGATGGGGGCCATCCGCCGTGTGTCGTAGATGACCGCCATGAACTCGTCCTTGCTGCCACCGCCGCGTCCGGTGCCGATCCAGTCGTAGTGCGGTCCGAGGTCGGCCTCGATGTCGCGCAGTTGCTGGTACAGGACCTCCTGAGCACCGATGACGTGAGGCTGCGCCGCGCGCAGCAGTTCGCGCATCACCGGGCGGCGTACAGGCCAGCTGTGGGTGCCCGTGTCGCTCGCGAAACGCACGTTGAACGTCATCACATCGAGCCGGCCGCCGCGGCCACGGCTTCCCCGCTCGGCGATGGTGGCGGGCGCCGGGGCCTCGGTGGTCGCCGTGGACTCCTGCGCGCCGAAGAAGGGCACGGTGACCGCGGCTATGGCCGCGGTCTTCAGTCCTTGGCGGCGCGTCACTGCGGTGGGGTGGTGCGGCACACGTTCTCCTGTCTCTCTGGAGTCAGGATGGACGGTGAACACCGTGGTGCGGAAGAGCGACTCGAGACAGGAGTGAGGCACGAGCGTGACCGTGGCGTTACCGGAAGGGGGGTGTTGACCAGCGAGAAGACGGCCGGATAGCTTCACGATGCGGACTTACTATTCCGCAAACAGGAAAACGAAGGGTGTGGGATGGGCCGGCAGGAGAAGGTGACGACCAGCCTCGCGGACGGCGTGACCAGGGAAATCAGCGCCTCACTCGCCTCCGTCGACGCGGAGCTGGAGCGCTGCTACCCCGGCGACCCCGGCACCCGCCAGCCGGTGCACACCGTGTACGTACCCGGCGACGCCTTCGCCGCGAACACCCTCCAGTCCTGGGGTGATCAAGCTCTCACCGCACTCGACCGGCACGCCCCGGACGCCGCCGCGTTCGCCGCCGTACTCGGACTCGCCGACGGCCTCGCCGAACCGGTCCACGACCGGGTGCGCGCCAAGCTCGAGCGCGAACCGGTCGAGGATCTGCGGGTCGACTTCGAGGACGGCTACGGAGTGCGCCCCGACGCCGAGGAGGACCAGACCGCCGCGCGAGCGGCCAGGCTGATCGCGGAGGCGTACGCCGCCGGCACCGCGGCCCCGTACATGGGCATCCGGATGAAGTGCATGGAGGCGCCCGTACGCGACCGGGGCATCCGCACCCTCGACATCTTCCTCACCGGTCTGATGGCGGCCGGCGGACTGCCCGACGGGCTCGTCCTCACCCTGCCCAAGGTGACCTATCCGCAGCAGGTCACCGCACTGGTGCGGCTGCTGGAGGAGTTCGAGAAGGCGCACGGTCTGCCGGCCGGGCGGATCGGGTTCGAGATCCAGATCGAGACCAGCCAGGCCATCCTCGCCACCGACGGCACCGCCACCGTCGCCCGGATGATCCAGGCCGCCGAGGGCCGCGCCACCGGACTGCACTACGGCACGTTCGACTACAGCGCCTGTCTCGGCGTCTCCGCCGCCCACCAGGCTCCCGACCACCCGGCCGCCGACCACGCCAAGGCGATCATGCAGGTCGCGGCGGCGGGCACCGGCGTACGCCTCTCCGACGGCTCCACCAACGTCCTGCCGGTCGGTCCCACCGAACAGGTTCACGCCGCCTGGCGACTTCACCACGGCCTCGTCCGGCGCGCCCTGGCCCGCGCCTATTACCAGGGCTGGGACATGCACCCCGGCCACCTCCCGACCCGCTACGCCGCCGTGTTCGCCTTCTACCGCGAAGGCTTCGAACAGGCCGCGGCCCGCCTCGCCCGGTATGTGAGCCGGGCGGGCGGCGACGTACTGGACGAGCCCGCCACCGCCCGGGCACTCTCCGGCTATCTGCTGCGCGGCCTGGACTGCGGCGCCCTCGACGTCGCCGAGGTCGCCCGGCTGACCGGCCTGACCAGGAGGGACCTGGAGGACTTCGCGATGCCGCGCCGCCCGGCGGACCGGACGGACCGTACCGCCCCGGCGGACCGGACGGACCGTACCGCCCCGGCCACATAGCGGCTCCGTAGCGGCTTGCCGGCCGCGTTCGGACCTGCTGTAACTCCAGGACCTGCTGGGGTCGCAGGACCGGCTGGGCCCGCGGGACCTTCTTCACCTGCGGACCCTCCGGCGCGGAGTGCCCGTGCCAGCCATCGGTGACTTGGCTGAAATTGATCTATGTGCCGGACGTGAAGAGTGCTAACACGGCGGCAATGCTCAGTCCGCAGGCGGGAGTTCGCCCGAACCCCGGGTGATCAGCCGGGTGGGCAGTTCGATCCGCTCCGGGGTGTGCGGGGCGCCGTCCAGCTGACGGAACAGTCGCTCGGCGGCCGTACGGCCGAGCTGTGCCGCGTCCTGGGCGACCACCGTGACGCCGGGCTGGAGGAGGTCGGCGAGCTCGAAGTCGTCGAATCCGACGAGGGCGACCGGGCGGTGGTGTTCGGCGAGGACCCGGACCACGGTGACCGTCACCCGGTTGTTGCCCGCGAAGACCGCCGTGACCGGGGCGGGACCGGAGAGCATCGCCTCCGCGGCGAGCCGCACCCGCTCGGGGTCGGTGACGCCGAGTGACATCCAGGAGTCCTCCACCGGGATGCCCGCGTCCGCCATGGCGGTCCGGTAGCCGCGCAGCCTCTCGGCCGCGGTGTGGATGCGGGGCATGTCGCCGATGAAGCCGATCCGGCGGTGGCCGTGGGCGATGAGGTGGGCGACGCCGTCGCGGGCGCCGCCGAAGCTGTCCGACAGCACGACGTCGGCGTCGATCCTTCCGGCCGGGCGGTCCACGAAAACCGTGGCGACGCCCGCCTTTATCTCGGGTTCCAGATAGCGGTGGTCGTCCCCGGCCGGGATGACCACCAGCCCGTCCACCCGACGCGCGCACAGGGCCAGCACCAGCTCCTGCTCGCGGTCCGGGTCCTCGGCGCTGGAACCGTTGATCAGCAGCGCGCCATGCGCGCGGGCGATCTCCTCGACCGCACGGCTGAGCGGGCCGTAGAACGGGTCGGCGAGGTCCTCCAGGACGAGTCCGATACTGGCCGTGCGGCCCTTGCGCAGCACGCGGGCGCTGTCGTTGCGGCGGAAGCCCAGCGCCTCGATCGCCTCCTGCACCCGGCGTTCGGTGTCCGGGGTGACCCCCGGCTCGCCGTTGACTACGCGGGAGACCGTCTTGAGTCCGACACCCGCACGCGCGGCGACGTCCTTCATGGTCGGACGATTGCCGTAGCGCTTCTCGGTTCGGCGTGCGGTCTCGGCCACGATTTCCTGCCCCGTCCTGTCCTGTCGGCTGCCCTGTCGGCCGCGCGGTGTTTGGTCGGTCCTGAAGTGGTGTATTTCGAAGTGGCGTCGAGCATAGAGCCTGGACAACGTTGTCAGATGCAGGAGAAACTGTCCACGCAATCTCCGGCCCGGTACTCGCGGACGTGTGGCGCTGCCCGTTCGGGCGTTCCGACGGCCCGTACGAGCAGGTGGTGCCGCCCGTATGGGAGGGTGGCTGCCGCCCGCTGCCGCGGCCGGGGATCCGGGGGGCCGCCCTCTCGGAAAGACACGTACCGGGAGAAACTGACACAGATGCACACCGACCTCGTGGCCGCGCTCGACATCGGCGGCACCAAGATCGCCGGAGCGCTGGTGGACGGCGATGGCCGGATCCTGCTGCGCGCCCAACGGGCGACACCCGCGCAGGAGGACGGCGACACCGTGATGCGGGCCGTGGAGGAGGTGCTCGGTGAGCTGACCGTGTCGCCGCTGTGGGGCCGGGCCGGCGCCGTGGGAATCGGCAGCGCGGGTCCGGTGGACGCCTCGTCGGGCACCGTCAGCCCGGTCAACGTGCCCGGCTGGCGGGACTTCCCGCTCGTCGAGGGGGTCAGGGCGGCGACCGGAGGGCTGCCGGTGGAGCTGATCGGCGACGGGGTGGCCATCACCGCCGCCGAACACTGGCAGGGGGCCGCGCGGGGGCACGACAACGCGCTGTGCATGGTGGTGTCGACCGGGGTCGGTGGTGGGCTGGTCCTCGGCGGTCGGCTGCACGCCGGGCCCACCGGGAACGCCGGCCACATCGGCCACATCTGCGTGGAACTCGACGGCGACCCCTGCCCCTGCGGATCACGCGGCTGCGTCGAACGCATCGCCAGCGGGCCGAACATCGCGCGACGCGCGGTGGAACAGGGCTGGCTGCCCGGACCGGACGGCGACACGTCCGCCGCGGCGGTGGCCGCTGCGGCGCGGGACGGCGATCCGGTGGCGGTGGCGTCCTTCGCGCGCGCGGCGAAGGCCCTGGCGGCCGGGATAGCGGCGACGGCCACGCTCGTCGAGATCGACATCGCGGTGATCGGCGGGGGAGTGGCGAAGGCCGGGGACGTGCTGTTCGCTCCCCTTCGGGCGGCGCTGCGGGACTACGCGACCTTGTCGTTCGTGCGGCGGCTGAGCGTGGTGCCCGCGGTGATGGGCACGGACGCGGGGTTGGTCGGGGCCGCCGCGGCGGCGCTGGAGGGTGTGCGGGAAGCCGTACCACTGCCGGCGGAGGCATAGGGAGCGCACGAGCGCGGCGGGTGGGGTTTCGACCGCCCGCCGCCTGTGCCCGTCGGTCTGGCGCCTGTTCCCGTCGTCGGCTCGTCGGCTGTTGCCGTCGCCGTTGGCTCGTCGCCCGTTCCCGTCGGGCTCGGGGCGCCTTGTGTGCGGGCCGGTGGCGGGGTGGCCGGCCGACCATTCGTCACACGCCATCCCAAGCACGACCATGTGTCGATGTGACCTGAGTCACCAATTTCGGCGTGACTCTTCGGGCGCCGCGCAGTTGAACGAGGCATGAAGAAGCGAAGCATGCTTGCCCTTGCGTCCCTCGCCACCGGATTCGTCGTCGCGGCGGTGACCCCCTCGCACGCCGCCCATGGCGAAACCCTGCCGAAGGCGGACGCCAAGGACTCCCTCAGCGCCCTGGACCGCACCCTCGGCAGCGCCGAGAGCCTCCCCGACGTCCCCGACGCGGACGACGCCCTCGGACAGCGCGGCTGACCGGAGCGACCCTCTCCCCGGCGCCGGTGCCCCAGTGGCACCGGCGCCGTCGTGTCCGGGCCCGGCCCCCCGTAGGGCTCGGACGTCACAAGGCGACCTCATCAGGCGTGCGTTTCCATGGCACTGTGGAACGGGCAAGCCTCAGGGGGTCCAACAGCAGAGGGGGAACCGTGATCGTCTGGATCAACGGTGCGTTCGGTGCGGGGAAGACCACCACCGCACGGGAACTGATCGACCTGATCCCGAACAGCACGCTCTTCGACCCCGAGGTCATCGACGCCCAGCTGGCACACCTGCTGCCGGCCAAGCGCCTGGCCGAGGTGGGCGACTTCCAGGACCTGCCCATCTGGCGGCGGCTGGTCGTCGACACCGCGGCCGCACTGCTCGCGGAGCTCGGTGGGGTGGTGGTGGTCCCCATGACCCTGCTGCGCCAGGAGCACCGCGACGAGATCTTCGGCGGGCTCGCCGCCCGTCGCGTCCCCGTCCGGCACGTCCTCCTCGCCCCGGCCGAAACGATACTGCGCCAACGCATCGCCGACCGGCACATACCCGACGACCTCCCTGACGGGGAGATACGCATACGGCAGTGGTGCTACGACCAGATCGAGCCCTACCGGTCGGCGCTGGCCTCCTGGCTCACCGTCGACGCCCACCCGGTCGACACCGGCGCCCTCACCCCGTACGAGGCCGCCGAGCGCATCGCCGAGGCCGTCCGCACCGGTGAGGCGCCCGTCTGCGACATCGTGCAGACGCCCGAGCCCACCGCGGAGACCGTCGCCTCCGGAGTGCTCCTCTTCGACGAGCACGACCGCGTCCTGCTCGTCGACCCCACCTACAAGCCCGGCTGGGAGTTCCCGGGAGGCGTCGTGGAACCCGGTGAGGCCCCGGCGCGCGCCGGAATCCGCGAGGTGGCCGAGGAGACCGGACTCACCCTCGACGAGGTGCCGCGCCTCCTCGTCGTCGACTGGGAACCGCCCACCCCGCCCCGCTACGGGGGCCTGCGCTTCCTCTACGACGGCGGCCGACTGGACGCGGCCACGGCCGGGAGTCTGCTGCTGCCGGGGCCCGAGCTCCGCGGCTGGCGCTTCGTGTCCGAGGAGGAGGCCGCATCGCTGCTGCCCCCGGTCCGCTACGAACGTCTGCGCTGGGCCCTGCGCGCCCGCGAACGTGGTGCCGCACTCTATCTGGAGGCAGGCGTTCCGATCGGCTGAGGTCCCTGTTCGCGGATGTCCGCGTCCGTGGCGTCCGTGGGCGTCCGCGGCTGACCTCAGCCCCTCGCGTAGTTGCGCAGGAACAGGGCCTCCGCGAAGGCGAGTCGCTCCAGTTCCTGCGGTGACACGCTCTCGTTGACCGCGTGGATCTGCGCCTCGGGCTCACTCAGGCCGATCAGCAGGATCGCCGCCTGGGGGTAGAGGGAGGCGAGGGTGTTGCACAGCGGGATCGAGCCGCCCTGGCCCGCGTACTGCATCTGCTCGCCCGGGTACGCGACCGCCATCGCCTCGGCCATCGCCGTGTACGCCGGGCTGGTGGTGTCGGCGCGGAAGGCCTGGCCCTGACCGATGTGCTCGAAGCTCACCCGGGCACCCCACGGCGTGTGCGCCTCCAGATGCGCCTGGAGCAGCTTCGTCGCCTCCTGGGCGTCCGTCCCCGGCGGAACCCGCAGGCTGATCAGCGCCCGGGCGCTCGCCTGCACGGACGGGGTCGCGCCGACCACCGGCGGGCAGTCGATGCCGAGGACGGTGACGGCGGGCCGCGCCCAGATCCGGTCGGCGACCGTACCGGAGCCGATCAGCCGCACACCGTCGAGCACCTTGGCGTCCTGACGGAACCGTTCCTCGTCGTACTGCAGCCCGTCCCACGTCGTGTCGGCGGTGAGCCCGTCGACCGTCGTCGAACCGTCCTCCGCGCGCAGCGAGTCCAGTACGCGGATCAGCGCGGCGAGCGCGTCGGGTGCCGCCCCGCCGAACTGGCCGGAGTGCAGATTGCCCTCAAGGGTGTCCAGGCGGACCCGCAGCAAGGTCATACCGCGGAGCGCGGTGGTGACCGTCGGCACCCCAATCCGGAAGTTCCCCGCGTCACCGATGACGACGGCGTCCGCCGCGAGCAGTTCGGGATGCTCCTCCGCGTACCGCTCCAGACCACCCGTGCCCTGCTCCTCGGAACCCTCCACGATCACCTTGACGTTGACGGGCACCCCGCCGTTCGCCTTGAGCGCGCGCAACGCGAGCAGATGCAGCAGCACACCGCCCTTGCAGTCCGCGGCACCGCGCCCGTACCAGCGTCCGTCGCGCTCCGTCAGCAGGAACGGCGGTGTCACCCAGGCGGTTTCGTCCAGCGGCGGCTGCACGTCGTAGTGCGCGTACAGCAGGACGGTCCTGGCGCCCTCGGGCCCCGGCAGGAGCCCGTACACCGACTGCGTACCGTCCGGGGTGTCGAGCAACGCCACGTCCTCGAAGCCCTCGGCGCGCAGTGCGTCGGCCACCCAGTTCGCGGCTGACTCGCTCTCGCTCTTCGGGTACTGGTCGAAGTCCGCCACCGACTTGAAGGCCACCAGCTCGGTGAGCTCCGCCTTGGCCCGGGGCAGCAGCGAGGCGACCGTCTCGGCGACCGGATGCGACGACATGGGCAGGCACGCTCCTCGTGGGTCGGACGCCAGGTGGCCCGGCAGGGATGTCCGGTGCACCTCATGCGCCTGTGCGGTTGCGGGTGCTGTACGGACGCGGGTGATCGCACGTACGCTGCCGATCCTCCCACAACTGACCACGGCGAACGCCGCCGTAGGATGCGGGAGGAAGGTCCGGCAGGCGGCTTGATCGGGAGCAGCGAACCATCGTGAGCAGCGAGAACTCTTCGGGCGAGCGGGTCCAGCGGGTCTGGGACGTTGTCGTGGTCGGCGCGGGACCCGCGGGCGCCTCGGCGGCCTACGCGGCGGCGGTCGCGGGACGGAGCGTCCTGCTCGTCGAGAAGGCGGAGCTGCCCCGGTACAAGACCTGCGGCGGAGGCATCATCGGGCCCTCGCGTGACGCGCTGCCGCCCGGTTTCGAACTGCCCCTGCGGGACCGCGTGCACGCGGTCACCTTCTCGCTGGACGGCCGCTTCTCCCGCACCCGTCGCTCCAGGCAGATGCTGTTCGGGCTGATCAACCGGCCCGAGTTCGACCAGCAACTGGTCGAGCACGCGCAAAAGGCCGGCGCCGAGCTGCGCACGGGAGTCACGGTCTCGCGGGTCGAACAGCACGGGTCCGCCGTGCCGGACCGGCGCACGGTCGCCGTCGTACTGCAGGGCGGCGAGACGCTGCTGGCCCGGGCGGTCGTCGGCGCGGACGGCAGCGCCAGCCGCATAGGGGCACATGTCGGGGTGAAACTCGATCAGGTGGACCTCGGGCTGGAGGCGGAGATCCCGGTCCCGGAGACCGTCGCGGAGGACTGGGCGGGGCGGGTTCTCCTCGACTGGGGCCCGATGCCCGGGAGTTATGGCTGGGTGTTTCCCAAGGGGGACACCCTGACGGTCGGGGTGATCTCGGCGCGTGGCGAAGGCGCCGCGACCAAGCGGTACTTGGAGGACTTCATCGGCCGGCTCGGCCTCGCCGGCTTCGAACCGAGCATCTCGTCCGGGCACTTGACGCGCTGCCGCGCCGAGGACTCGCCGTTGTCGCGCGGGCGGGTGCTGGTGTGCGGGGACGCGGCCGGGCTGCTGGAGCCGTGGACCCGTGAGGGCATCTCGTTCGCGCTGCGCTCGGGGCGCCTCGCGGGGGAGTGGGCGGTACGGATCGCCGAGGCGCACGACGCCGTGGACACCCGTCGGCAGGCACTGAACTACGCTTTCGCGATCAAAGCGGGGCTGGGCGTCGAGATGAGCGTCGGCAAGCGGCTGCTCACGGTCTTCGAACGCCGTCCCGGCCTGTTCCACGCGGCCCTCACCGGCTTCCGGCCGGCCTGGAAGGCGTTCATGGACATCACCCGTGGCTCGACCTCGCTGGGCGAGATCGTCCGCACCCACCCCATCGCCCAGCGCGCCCTGACCGCGCTCGACCGCTGACGGCGCGGGGGCTCACCGGTTGACGGTGATCCGGAAGACGGGGTGCTTGTGTGCGGCCGCGAGCAGTTCCTCGTCGGTGGAGTCGGCGTTGACGTCCCCGAAGAAGCGGCCCACTTCCCAGCCCCACTTCTTGAGGTAGGTACGCAGGATCGCCGGCTTCTCGGCGTCGGGCAGCTCGACCGCCGTGAACTCCCGTGTCCTGCGCCCCACTTGGAGCCGTCCGCCGCCCGCGGCCCGCATGTTGCGCACCCAGTCGGAGTGGCCGCGGGCCGAGACGAGGTAGGGGCCGTCCTCGTACGGGAGCGGGTTCACGGGGACCCGGCGCCACTCGCCGCTCTTACGGCCGCGGACGGAGAGTTCCGCGTGGCCGAGGATGCTGACGCCGCGGCGGGCGAGCCAACCGACGAACCGGTTCATGCCTGCCTCGAAACCGCCGGGCTTGATGTAGTGCTGCTGAGCCATCGTGACCCCCTATGAGCTGACCTACATTTCGAGAGCACTGCTCTCGCTTGAGAGCAGTGTGCACGACATCGGTGCTCCGGAGCAAGAGCAGCGCTCTCTATTCGGTGCGCCGCTCTCTTCGCGGTGCGACGCTCTCTTTTGTGTGCACCGCTCCGGAATCGTGGCACACTCGCTCGCATGAACACGGCACGAGGAGCCCGGGCCCGCGCCCGTATCGAAGTGACCGCGGCCATCAAGGACGCGGCGCGCAGACAGCTGGCCGCCGAGGGCGCCGCGAAGCTGTCGCTGCGCGCCGTGGCCCGTGAACTGGGCATGGTCTCCTCCGCCGTGTACCGCTACTTCCCCAGCCGCGACGACCTGCTGACCGCGCTCATCGTCGACGCGTACGACTCGTTGGGGGAGGCCGCGGAAGCGGCACACGCCGAGGTGGCGGACGCGGAACACGCCCACCGCTGGGGTGTCGTGTGCGAGGCGGTGCGGACGTGGGCGCTGGCGCATCCGCACGAGTACGCGCTCATCTACGGAACGCCCGTCCCCGGCTACACCGCGCCGAAGAGCACCGTGCCGGCCGCGTCCCGGGTCGCCCTGCTCCTCATCGCCGTGGTCCGCGACGCCTACCACGGGCCGGGTGTGGCCCGTCCGACGCTCCCGGCCGAGCTGCAGGCCGAGGCCCGGCGGATGGCCGCCGACCTCGCCCCCGATCTGCCGCCCGAGACGGTCGCGGCGCTGGTCGCCGCGTGGGCTCAGCTGTTCGGGCTGGTGAGCTTCGAGGTGTTCGGGCATTTCAGGGGGGTGGTCGAGGACCGCGAGGCGTTCTTCCGCCACGCGGTGGGGAACCTGGCGCACGGCGTGGGGCTGGTGTACCCGAAGAGCGCGGGGCGCGGGACCGGCCGCTGACGTTCGAGTGCCGGGCTCGCGGTGCCGCGTGAGTACTACGCGGGGAGTACGCCCGATCGCCACACCCGGCGGACGTCCGCACCGCGACCCGGCCTCTAGCGTGGCTGTCATGAAGGAGCAGCGTGGGTGCGGCGAGCCGTCGGAGTGGTCACCGCACGGGCCGGGCTGGTGGCGGGACGGGCCGGGCTCCTGGCCGCACGGGCCGGGCTGGTGGCGGGACGGGCCGGGCTCCTCGCCGCACGGGCCGGGCTGGTGGCGAGGGGACGGCGGAGGGTGGCCCTGGCGGTCCACGGCCGTGATCACCGCTGTGGTGGTCATCGGGTCGGCCTTCGCCTCCCGGGAACAGAAGGGCGAGCGCGTACAGCTCGACGGACTCGGCGTCGCCCTGTTGCTCCTGGGCTGCGCCCTACTGCTCTGGCGGAAGCGGCACCCGGTCGTCGTGGTCTTCGGCACGGCCGGCACGGTGCTGGTCTACGTTGGGGCCGGATACGTGTACGGCCCCGTCTTCGTCACCGTCGCCGTCGGCTGCTTCAGCGCGGTACTGGCCGGGCACCGCCGGGCCGCCTGGAGCGCCCTCGGAATGCTGTGGGCGGGACATCTGCTCGTCGCGCACTGGCTCTACCACCGGCTGCCGCCGTCCGGGGACGACGCCGCGCCGTGGGCGCAGGAGATCGCCGTCGCCACGTGGATGGTGGCGCTCGTCTCCGTCTCGGAGCTGGCCCGGGTGCGCCGTGAGCAGTGGGCCCGGGACCGCGCCGCGCGGGCACAGGCCGCCCGGCGACGCGCCGACGAGGAACGACTGCGCATCGCCCGCGAACTCCACGACGTCCTCGCGCACAGCATCTCCGTGATCAATGTCCAGGCGGGCGTGGGCCTCGCCCTCCTCGACTCCGACCCGGAGCAGGCCCGTACCGCTCTCACCACCATCAAGGCGGCCAGCAAGGAAGCGCTCGGCGAGGTCCGCCAAGTGCTCGGCACGCTCCGCACGCCGGGCGACGCGCCGCGCGCGCCCGCGCCCGGACTCGACCGTCTGCCGGAGCTGGTGGCGCAGGCGGCGGACGCGGGACTCACCGTCGAGACATTGGGGGAGTGCCCCGAGCTCCCGCCGGGCGCGGATCTCGCCGCCTTCCGCATCGTCCAGGAGGCGCTGACCAACGTCATACGGCACTCCGGTGCGCGTCGTGCTCGCGTCCTGATCGACCGCGTGCCGGGCGCACTCCGGCTCCGTATCGACGACGACGGACCGGCGACCGGCGCGGACGCGGGCGGCAGCGGCAACGGTCTGGCGGGGATGCGGGAGCGGGCGGCCGCGCTGGGCGGCACCATCGAGGCGGGCCCACGTGAGGACGGGGGCTTCCGGGTGCTGGCCGAATTGCCGATCGAGGAGGAGCGGTGATCCGTGTAATGCTCGCCGACGACCAGTCGCTGGTGCGCGCCGGGTTCAGGGCCCTGCTCGACGCGCAGCCGGACATCGAGGTGGCGGGCGAGGCGGCCGACGGCGAGGAGGCGCTGCGCCGGGTGCGTCAGCTGCGGCCGGACGTGGTCCTCATGGACATCCGCATGCCACTGCTCGACGGCCTCGCAGCGACCCGCCGCATCACCGGCGACGCTGGGTTGCAGGACGTCAAGGTCGTCATGCTGACCACCTTCGAGCTCGACGAGTACGTCTTCGAGGCGATCCGTTCCGGCGCCTCCGGATTCCTCGTGAAGGACACCGAACCGGAGGAACTGCTGCGCGCGGTGCGGGCGGTGGTGCAGGGTGACGCCCTGCTCTCACCGGGGGTGACACGCCGGCTGATCGCCGAGTTCGCGGCCCGTTCCAAGGAACCCGCTGCGGCGGACGCTCTCGCCCGGCTCACCGAACGGGAACGGGAGGTGATGGCGCTGGTCGGCATCGGCCTGACCAACGAGGAGATCGCCCGCCGTCTGGTCGTCAGCCCGCTCACCGCCAAGACCCACGTCAGTCGCACCATGGTGAAGCTGGGCGCCCGCGACCGGGCCCAACTGGTCGTCCTGGCCTATGAGTCGGGGCTGGTACGGCCGGGCTGGCTGGGCTGACGGGCGGCTTGGGCCTCGCTGGGGCTGAGGGCTCGGTCGGGCGGGCGGCTCCCTTCGGCGGGCGGTTCGGCCGGGAGGAGGCTCGGGGCGGGATCAGTTCCAGGTGACCGCGGACTTCTCCCGCCACAGCGTGGCCAGCGACTCGTCCCCGGTGACGCTCGGGAACGGCCCGCGATTCCACAACGCCAGGTACAACCGCTCGGCGGAGCCCGTCAGCTCGCAGTCGGCGTCCGCCGTCGCGGCCCGCTCCGTCACGGGCGGTTCGGCAGACAGCCGCACCGTCCACACCACACCCGCGTCCTCCGCGCGTATCCGCAGGACGCGGGGCTCGTCGGTCCGCAGTCGGCTCTTCGCCCGGGCGTGGAAGCCGCTCAGCAGCTCGTCGATGCCATCGACCGCGAACTCCTCGGCGATCGCGGTCGGCGTGCCGCCGCGCGCGGACTCCGCGTCGATGCGGTGGATCGTGGTCTCGTGCGCCTGGCGCCGGGCCCAGAAGGCGAGCGGCGACGGCGCCGGCAGGAAACTCCAGCACTCCACGTCGGCCGGGGCGTGGGCGAGCGTGTCGACGAGTTGCCGGTGCCCGCCCCGGAACCAGTCCAGCAAGTCCGCGCCGTCCAGCTCGGTGAGCCCGCCGTCCGGGTGGAAGGAAGTGTGCCCCTCGGCGACGAACGCGGCGGCCCACCGGTGCACCATCGTCGTGTGCCGCAGCAGATCACGCACCCGCCACCCGGGGCAGGTGGGCACGGGAGCCCCAGTACCGCTGTCCTCGGCCGCCCCGGCCAGCAGCCGGCCCTCACTCTCGAGGGTCTTGATGTGGTCCGAAATCTCCATGGCAGGAGTCTGCCGGACAGAGTGTTTGTGCGAACAGGTCGGTTCTCACCTTGCCACCCGGGGGCCCACCGCAGACGCGGCTGTCCGGGGTGCCCGCTGCCCCGCGCAGTCACACCGTGACCACAAAAACCCCCACCTCCTCGAACCGCCGCACCACGTCCTCGTCCACCGCGGTGTCCGTGACCAGGGTGTCCACCGCGTCCGCGGCGCAGATACGGGCGAAGGCGCGCCGGCCCAGTTTGCTCGAGTCGGCCGCGACCACCACCCTTTCGGCGCGCTCGCACAGCAGACGGTTGATCGCGGCCTCCGCCTCGTCGTGCGCGGCGGCGCCCTGTGCCGGGTCGAAACCGACCACGCCCAGTACGGCCACGTCGATGGTGATCTGGGCGAGTACACCGTCCGCGAGCGGCCCGATGAGCTCGTACGACTGCGGCCGGGCGACCCCGCCGGTCACCACGATCTTGAACTGGGGGCGCACGGCCAGTTCGTTGGCGATGTTGAGCGCGTTCGTCACGATGGTCAACGCCGGTGCTCCAGTGGTGAGTTCGGGTCGCGTCGCGAGGGCCCGGGCCACCTCTGTGGTCGTGGTGCCGCCGGTCAGTCCGACCGCCTCACCCGGCGCGATCAGTGACGCCACGGCCTCGGCGATGCGCTGCTTCTCGGAGGCGCGGCGGGCCGTCTTGTAGCGCAGGGGGAGCTCGTAGGACACACCGTGCACCACCGCGCCGCCCCGGGTGCGCACCAGCATCTGCTGCTCGGCCAGCCGGTCGAAGTCGCGGCGGATCGTCGCGGCCGACACCGCCAGCTCCGCCGCCGCCTCCTCGACGTCCAGCCGACCCCGTTCGACGAGCATTTCCAGCAGCGTCTGCCAGCGGGCGTCGCGTGACATCCGCGATCTCCGTTCCTCGATCTTGCCGCGACCCTAGCGCACGCCCCGAGGCGTGGCGCTTCGTCGAAGAGTCCGCTTCCATGCTCGCTGTATGCTTGGTCCTGCTTGAAATACCGATTTATCTTGCACGAACAAGCATGCTCGGGGACGTTTGTGGGGAGAGTGCTCGCATGAGTCATGTCGAGGACGAGCTGACCAGTCAGCCGGAGTGCTGGACACGCGCCGCCGCATGGGCGCCGCGGCACGCCGCCGCGCTGCCGACTCCGGGGGAGCGGGTCGCGGTGGTGGGCTGCGGCACCTCCTACTTCATGGGGCAGGCGATAGCCGCCCTGCGCGAGGGAGCCGGGCACGGCGAGACGGACGCCTTCCCCGCCTCCGAATTCCCCCACGGCCGGCCGTACGACAGCGTCCTCGCCCTCAGCCGCTCCGGCACCACCACCGAGGTGCTGGAACTCCTCGGCCGGCTGCGCGGAACGGTACGGACGACCGCGATCACCGCGGATCCGGGGACGCCGGTGATGCGGGCCGCCGACGACGTCGTCGTCCTGGACTTCGCGGACGAACGGTCCGTTGTGCAGACCCGGTTCGCGACCACCGCGCTCACCCTGCTCCGGGCCCACCTCGGCTTGCACACCGACGCCGTCGTCGCCGACGCCCGCACCGCGCTGCGCACCCCGCTGCCCGACGCGCTCGTCGACTGCACCCAGTTCACGTTCCTGGGCCGCGGCTGGAGCGTCGGGCTGGCGAACGAGGCCGGACTGAAACTGCGCGAAGCCGCACTCGCCTGGTCCGAGGCCTACCCGGCGATGGAGTACCGGCACGGCCCCATCAGCGTCACGACGTCGGGCACCGCGACCTGGATGCTCGGAGAGGCACCCGATGGCCTTGCCCAACAGGTGCGCGGCACCGGCGCGTTGTGGGTACCGGGCGGCCTGGACCCGCTCGCCGAACTCGTCCGCGTCCACCGGCTCGCCGTCGCGGTCGCCGGCCGGCGCGGGCTGGACCCCGACCGGCCGCGCCATCTCACCCGCTCGGTGGTCCTCGCCCCGGCCGTCGACTGACGGCCGGGGAGGAGGAACCCTCAACGACCCGCCCTCGCCACTGGAGGACTTGTGCCCATCGCAGCAACCGGAGCCCTGGTCGCCGAAGCCGCCGAGGCGGGTGCGGCGGTCGCGGCCTTCAACGTCATCACGCTGGAGCACGTCGAGGCGGTCATCGCGGGCGCCGAATCCGTGGACGCCCCCGTCATCCTGCAGATCAGCGAGAACGCGGTGAAGTACCGCTACGGACGGCTGCTTCCGCTCGCCCGCGCCACCACCGCGGCCGCCGAACGGGCCTCCGTGCCCGTGGGATGCCACCTCGACCACGTCCAGAGCGACGAACTGCTGCGCCGGGCCGCGGACGCGGGATTCAGCTCCGTGATGTACGACGCGGCCCGGCTGCCGTATGCGGACAACGTTGCCGCCACCCGGGCAGCCGTCGCCTGGGCGCACCGCCAAGGGCTGTGGATCGAGGCCGAGTTGGGAGAGATCGGGGGCAAGTACGGCCGGCCCCCGTTGGACGCGCACGCGCCCGGTGCCCGGACCGACCCGGCCGAGGCGCGCGCCTTCGTCGCCGAGTCCGGCGTGGACGCCCTCGCGGTCGCGATCGGCAGCTCCCACGCGATGACCACCCGTACCGCCACCGTCGACCACGACCGGCTCGAGCGTCTGTCCGCCGTCCTCGACGTGCCCCTCGTGCTGCACGGCTCGTCAGGGCTGCCGGACGACGAACTGTCGGCGGCCGTCGCGGGCGGAATCTCCAAGGTCAACATCGGCACGGCCCTGAACATCGCGATGACCGGCGCGATACGGAAGTACCTGGACACCCATCCGAAGGCGGTCGACTCGCGCGCGTACCTCAGTGTGGGACGGGAGGCGATGGCGGAGGCGGTGGCGCGACTGATCAAGGTCGTGCGGGGCGGGGTGGGCTGAGCCTGCCGGGGCGGGCCGGGGCAGCCGGCCGTGTCCGTGCGGGGCCGGGGGTGGGCCGGCTGTGTCCGTGCGGGGCGGGGGCGGAGTGGGGCGGCTGAGCAGGACCCGCCGTACCCGAGGCTGCGGACGGCCCCGCTGGTAACTTCTCCCCATGCGCGACACGGAGATCCATCTGGGTGAGCCGCCCGTCGTCGCCAACATCGGGGTCGGGGTGCACGGCGTCGCGAGCCGCACCGATGTCTTCCGGCTGCCCGAACTCTGGCAGTTGCACCTCTACCAGTACGAGGCCGAGCTCACCGTGGACGGCACGGTGCACGCCCTGCGTCCCGGTCGGATCAGCCTCGTACCGCCGGGCACCACCGTCCACTACCGCTACCGGGGCCGATCCCAGCACCTCTACGCACATCTGCGCATCACCACCGCCGGACCCTCGCGCACCCTGCCCGTGGTCCAGGACGCCGGGCACGAACTCCCGTGGCTCACCGGTCAGTTCCTCCGGGCGATCGCCGCCGCGCCCGGAGCCCCGGAGCGCACCCGCGCGGAAATCTGGACGGTGCTGTGGCGGATCACGGACCTGGCGCCCGCGGTCGGCCGGCGGGGGCCGCATCCGGCCGTCACCAGCGCGATCGCGCACATCGAGGCACACCTCGCCGCGCCGCTCACCGTGCCCGGGGTGGCACGCGTCGCCGGCGTCTCGCACAACCACCTGACCAGGCTCTTCCGCCAGGAGACGGGGGGCACGGTGGTGGCCTGGATCCGCCGCCGCAGAATGGAGCGCGCCGGGCATCTGCTGCGCGCGTCGACGCTCTCCATCCCCGCGGTCGCCGCGTCGGTCGGCATCCCCGATCTCCAGGCCTTCAACAAGGCCTGCCGCCGTGAACTGGGCGCCTCACCGCGCGCCTTGCGAAGCACCTTCCCTGACGGCGTCCCGGCCGCCTCTGACGGCGTCCCGGCCGCCCCTGACGGCACCCGGGGCGTCAGGTCCTGACCGCCTTCAGAACCACGAACTTCGCGTCACTCGCGACGAGTTCACTGTTGCCGAAGAGCCGCCGCAGCTTCACGTGGTAGCCGAGATGCCGGTTGCCGATCACCCACAGCTCGCCGCCCCGTCGCAGCGCACGCCGCGCCCCGGTGAACATCCGCCAGGCCGTGGCGTCGGTCGTCGCCTGGTGCGAGTGGAACGGCGGGTTGTTGAGCACGAGGTCGACGCTGCCCGCCGGCATCCCGGTCAGTCCGTCGCCGACCCGGAACTCGGCCTTGCCCTCGATGTCGCCGGAGTTGGCCCGGTAGGTGGCCTCGGCCGACGCGACCGCCTGGTACGACTCGTCCGTGAACAGCACCTCGGCCCCTGGACTGGCCAGCGCCGCCGCCGTTCCGACGATTCCGTTACCGCACCCGAGATCGACGATCCGGGAGCCGTCCCGTCCGCCGGGCAGGTGCCGCAGGAAGAAGCGGGTGCCGATGTCGAGGCGGTCCGCACAGAAGACGCCCGCGTGATTGACCACCGTACGGCCCGACATGGGGCCGATACCGTCGGGGAGGGCGTAGCTGTACGGCCATGGGTCGGCGCCCGCCTCTCCTGCCTCGGGCGTGCAGAAGATCAGCCGGGCCTTCTGCTCGGCGAGTGAGGTCCGGGTCGGTCCGAGGATCCTCTCGAACAGCGTCAGCGTCGAGGTGTGGATCTCCTTGACCATCCCGGTGCCGACGATCACCGTTCCCTCGTGCACGGCGGGCGCCAGCCGGTGCAGTTGGTCCTCCAGGAGCGCCAGGCTCTTCGGCACCCTGACCAGCAGCGTGTCGACGCGCTGGGGCGGGGTGTCCCGGGTGGTGAGCAGCCGTACGGCGGCGGGGTCGACGCCGGCCCGCGCGAGGTTCGCGCGCGTCGCCTCACGGCCCAGGAACGAGTCGCTGATCTGCGTGGGCCGCCGGGCCGCCAGCGCCGTGACCAGCGCACCCCAGCGGTCGCCCAGCACCACGACCTCTCCCGCGGGCTCAGGTCCGATGTGCCGCAGCAGATAGGCGTCGGCGGCGTCCCAGGCACGCAGCCGGTCGCGCGGATCCTCGGGGAAACGGGTGAGTGCGTACTCGCCCCAAGCGGTCGTCAGAGGGTCGTTCATCGTGCGCCCAGGCTAACCGAGCGCCGCCCCAGCCTTGCCGGTCCGTCCGGCGGGCCAACCCCGGTCCCGGCCTGTCCTGGCCACGGCCTGTCCTGGCCACGGCCTGTCCTGGCCACGGCCTGTCCTGGCCACGGCCTGTCCTGGCCACGGCCTGTCCTGGCCACGGCCTGTCCTGGCCACGGCCTGTCCTGGCCACGGCCCGTCCTGGCCACGGCCCGTCCTGGCCACGGCCCGTCCTGGCCACGGCCTGTCCCGGCCACGGCCTGTCCCGGCCACGGCCCGTCCTGGCCACGGCCCGTCCTGGCCACGGCCCGTCCTGGCCACGGCCCGTCCTGGCCACGGCCCGTCCTGGCCACGGCCTGTCCTGGCCACGGCCTGTCCCGGCCACGGCCTGTCCTGGCCACGGCCTGTCCTGGCCACGGCCCGTCCTGGCCACGGCCTGTCCTGGCCACGGCCCGTCCCGGCCACAGCCCGTCCCGGCCCCGCCCCGGTCCGTCCGGCCGGCCGGTCACGGATGATGGATCCCATGGACGCCGAGCTGTTCCCGCGGAGCCGCGAGGAGATCGCGCCGGGCGCGGTCCATGTGCCGGACTGGCTGGACCCCGGACGGCAGCGGAGCCTCCTCGAAGCGTGCCGGTCCTGGGCGCGCCCGCCCGCCGGGCTGCGTACGGTGCGCACGCTCGGTGGCGGCACGATGACCGCCCGACAGGTCTGTCTCGGCCGGCACTGGGCTCCCTACGGGTACGCCCGTACGGCCACCGACGGTGACGGAGCGCCGGTGAAACCGTTCCCGGAGTGGCTCGGCGAGCTGGGGCGCGGTGCGGTGGCCGATGTCTGCGCCGGCGGAGGTGACGTCCTCGGGCCGGGTGTCACGTCGATTCCGACGTACGACGTCGCCCTGATCAACTTCTATGATGCGGAAGCCCGCATGGGCATGCACCGCGACAGCGACGAGAAGTCCGACGCCCCCGTGGTGTCGCTCAGCCTCGGTGACAGCTGTGTCTTCCGCTTCGGGAACACCGAGACGCGGACGCGCCCGTACACGGACGTGGAGCTGCGCAGCGGTGATCTGTTCGTGTTCGGCGGTGCTTCGCGGTTCGCGTACCACGGGGTGCCCCGGGTTCATCCGGGCACCGGGCCACCGGAGTTGGGGCTGACGGGGCGGCTCAACATCACATTGCGTGTGAGCGGTCTGTAGCGGGAGGAGCGGACCGATCATGGGAGACTCGCCCTCATGACCGGCAATGCGGACCCCCGGAGGGCGGGGGAAGGGACCACACGGGCACGGCTGGACCGCGGGCGCGGAGCGCTCGGCCCGGCCCTGGAACTCGTGCACACCGGACGCGCCCCGACCCGTGCCGTGCTCACCGCCGAACTGGGCGTCACCCGGGCCACGGCCGGGGCGGTGGCCGCGGAGCTGGAGGCGCTCGGGCTGATCCGGGTCGACGCCCGGCCGGGCATCGCCTCCGGTGCGCAGGGCCGGC
Organism: Streptomyces cavernae; assembly: GCF_004023625.1. GTDB lineage: Bacteria > Actinomycetota > Actinomycetes > Streptomycetales > Streptomycetaceae > Streptomyces > Streptomyces cavernae. The sequence continues at coordinate 159,060 of NZ_RPDJ01000008.1, forward strand.
CCTCGCACCGGCTCGCGGTGGCGGAGGACGGGCCGGTGGCCCTGGCCGCGCAGGTCCACGCCGACGGCTTCCGGGCCGCGCTGGTCGGGCTCGGCGGCCGGATCGTGGCGACCGCGCCGGGCTGCGAGACGGTCGACGCGGACCCGGCCAAGGTGCTCGGTTCCGTGGTCGAGGCAGGAGCGGAGCTGTTGCGCCAGACAGGGCGGCGGTGCGTCGGCGCCGGGCTCGCGGTGCCGTCCGCGGTCGCCGAACCGGACGGCCTGGCTCTCAACCCGCTCCACCTCGCCTGGCCCGCGGGTTCCCCGGTACGGCAGATCTTCGCCGAGCGGGTCCGCGAGGCTGGTCTCGAGGGGCCGGTGTTCGCCGGGAACGACGTCAACCTCGCCGCGCTCGCCGAACACCGGCACGGGGCCGGCCGCGGCTCCCGGGACCTGTTGTGCGTGGCCACCGGGCACCGGGGCGTCGGCGGTGCACTCGTGCTCGACGGGCGGCTGCACACGGGGAGTTCGGGGCTCGCCCTGGAGGTCGGCCACCTCACGGTCACCCCCGAGGGCCGCCCGTGCCACTGCGGCAGCCGGGGCTGCCTGGACGTCGAGGCGGATCCCCTCGCGTTCCTCACCGCGGCGGGCCGCGACCCGGGCCCGGAGATCTCCCTGCTCCAGCAGGCCAACGACCTGATCCGCGGTCACTACGCGGACCCGGACGTCCGCACGGCGGCCGAGACGCTGATCGACCGTCTCGGTCTCGGCCTGGCGGGTCTGGTCAACATCCTGAACCCGGACCGCATCATCCTCGGCGGACTCCACCGCACCCTGCTTGACGCCGACCCGGAACGCCTCCGGGCCGTCGTCGCGGACCGCAGCCTGTGGGGCCAGAGCGGCGGCGTGCCGATCCTCGCCTGCAGCCTCGACCACAACAGCCTGGTCGGCGCCGCCGAGTTGGCCTGGCAACCGGTCCTGGACGACCCGCTGGCCGCCCTGCTCTGAGGTCTGCCGGAGGGCGCCGGGCGTCGCGTACTCCCGCCGTGGTACGCGCACTGTCGCTTGCCGTACGACGACGCGGACCCCTCCCCGGAGCGAGTCTCGAAGCATCTCGACAACGCCATCCGAGCGCTTCGAAGGAGATGAGTCCGAGATGCAGACACTCGCGAACTGGGACGGCGGACCCGGACCGTGGATCCTGTTCCTCCCGCTGGTCTGGGCGGCCGTGGTGATCGGCGTCGTGACCCTGCTGCGCCGCACCGTGTGGCGCGGGCGCGGCGGGCCGTGGCGTGCCATGGACCACCGTCCGCGGGGCGACTCACCGATCGCCGTCCTCGGCCGCCGCTTCGCCTCCGGCGAGATCGACGAGGACGAGTACTGGCGAAGGCTGTCCGTCCTGGACGAGCAGTTCGGCCAGTTCGAACAGTTCGGCCCGTTCGGTCAGTCGGGTCGTACAGGGAAGGGGTGAGCCGTCTGACCACCATGACCCCGACCACCCCTCGCCCCGCCGCCGGCACGGGGCCTCCGGCTCCGGAACGTCGACGCTCACCCGGTCAGCGGACCGCCGCCGACCGGGCGGGGGCATGCCCGGGCCCGCGTCCGTCGGCGAGCTCCGCCGGGGCGAACGGCTCCGCCGACCGCGTACGGCCGGGCAGTTGGGCCAGGACGTGCGGTGGGCAGAGCGACATCGCCGGGGCCGACGCCGGCAGGGTGAACCACACCACCTTGCCGGTGTCACCCTGCGGACGCGCCCCCCAGCTCTCGCTCACCGCGGCGACGAGGGCGAGGCCCCGACCGCAGGTGGCGAAGGGGTCCGCGTCCTGCACCTCGGGAAGCCGGGGGTCGTGGTCGTGGACGGAGACCGTGAGCCGGCCCAGCAGCAGCTCGATCTCCACCGTGCACGTCTTGTCGGGCTGGGCGTGCCGGTGCACGTTGGTCAGCAGCTCGGTCACGCCGAGCGCGGCCCGGTCTATCAAGGGATCCAGATGCCAGTAGCGCAACTGCGCAGATACGATTCTGCGGACCTGACCGATCCGCGACGGCAGGGCTTGGAGCTCCACCGTGCAATGCCTGCTCGGCTGGCTGATCACGGCTGCGACTCCCCGAATTGGGTTCCGGAAGAAGACGAGAACGGCTGCGGCGGGAGGGCGGCGGTGCGAAGCCGACCCGCCGCCGACCGCTGCTGTGCTGCGGCTGCGTCCTACGGCCGCCTGTTGTCATGTCCGACGGTCCGCTGCGCAGCGTCATCGCCGGTGCACCGAGAGTGATGTGAGACCAGCGTGACGGAAGGGGTGAGGCTGTGCAACTCGCGTTTGGTCAGCCGCGTCGGCCGGCCGCCTTGCGGACCGCCTCGATGAACCGGCGCGCGGCCGGCGGCCCGGGCTGGCCGGGGGCGGGGTCGTTCTCACCGAGGGTCAGTGAGTAACGCGTGCCGTTGAGGTCCGCCAGCGCGCGGTCGTCCGAGAACCAGGGCTTCGACGCCCGTACCGCCTGCACCGGCGCGCTGTCGATCTCGCTGCCGTAACTGGTGAGCAACTGCACTCTGCCCTCGCTGATCCGGACCTGCCCGGCCCGGGTGAGCGAACGCAGCCTCTTGCCGATCCGCACGCCCTTGGCCGTGAACTCCGGCTCCGCCATGATGGCCCGCCCCCTCGTGCGTCCATGTCCGGTCGTGATCTCAGTGTGTACCCCCGTGCGGTGCAGTCTGCCTGGCCCCGGCGCGGAGCACCAGTGCGTGAGGCGGTCGCACCCAGGTCATCCGGTGCACTGACGCGAATGCGCCCCCGGACCGTGGTGCTCCGTGCGCCAGGCGTGCCTTTGAGCGCCTCAAAGAAGTGTTTATGCAGGTGAGAAGCGTGCGGAAGCTGTCTATGATCGGGGCGTCAGGCCGCGTCCCAACCGGCGACGGCACAGCGCGAAGAGGAGCCCGCCGTGAGCATCCCCCGAACGGCGCACACCGGCGCGAGGCCCGAGGGCGCCGACAGTACGGAAGGCACCGGTGGTACCGCTGGGACCGGCGGTACCGAGGGCGCCGGGGGTACCGGGAGTGGCGAAAGCGCCGAAATCGTCGAAGGCACCGAAAGCCCGGGGAGCGCAGGCGGAGCCGGGTTTACCGGGCACAGGAGCACCGGCAGCGGCACCGCCCCGGCCCGCGCCGGACGGACCCTCGACGTCGACCACAGCGACGCGGCATACCGGGACTGGCTGAAGGAAGCGGTCCGCAAGGTGCAGGCCGAGGCCGGCCGGTCGGCCGACACGCATCTGCTGCGCTTCCCGCTGCCCGAGGAATGGGACATCGACCTCTACCTCAAGGACGAGTCGACCCATCCCACCGGCAGCCTCAAGCACCGGCTGGCCCGCTCACTGTTCCTGTACGGGCTGTGCAACGGCTGGATCCGCCCCGGACGCCCGGTGATCGAGGCGTCCAGCGGCTCGACGGCCGTCTCCGAGGCGTACTTCGCGGGCCTGATCGGGGTGCCGTTCGTCGCCGTCATGCCCCGCACGACGAGCGCCGAGAAGTGCCGGCTCATCGAGTTCCACGGCGGCCGGTGCCACTTCGTCGACGACTCGCGCCGGATGTACGAGGAGGCGGCGGCCCTCGCGGAGCGGACCGGCGGCCACTACATGGACCAGTTCACCTACGCGGAACGAGCCACGGACTGGCGCGGCAACAACAACATCGCCGAGTCCATCTTCCGCCAGCTGCGGCTGGAGCGGTTCCCCGAGCCGGCGTGGATCGTGGCGACGGCCGGCACCGGGGGCACCTCGGCGACCCTCGCCCGCTATGTGCACTACATGCAGTACGACACCCGGATCTGTGTCGCCGACCCCGACAACTCATGTTTCTTCGAGGGCTGGACGACCGGGAGCCCGGACGTCGAATGCGAACGGGGTTCCCGTATCGAGGGCATCGGACGGCCCCGGATGGAACCCAGCTTCGTGACGGGGGCCATCGACCGGATGATGAAGGTTCCGGACGCGGCGAGCGTCGCCGCCGTACGGGCGCTGGAACGGGCCATCGGGCGCAGGGCCGGAGGTTCCACCGGGACGGGACTGTGGGGCGCGCTGAAGATCGTCGCGGAGATGCTTGCCGCGGGCCGGGCGGGCAGTGTGGTGACCCTGTTGTGCGACCCCGGGGAACGGTATCTGGACAAGTACTACTCGGATGCCTGGCTGGCCGGTCAGGGGCTGGACATCGAGCCCTGTGCGGCGGTCATCAATACGTTGCTCGAGACGGGGGTGTGGTCCGAATGAACCCCCGGTGCGGTGTGTGACATCCCGTCAAACTCCTGTGGCGGCCCGGGCGTTGTCGCTGTCCTCGAAATCGTCGCGGTCGTCGGGGGCCTCCGGTTCACCCACCACCAGCAGCCGACGCAGATGCTCGGAGCTCTGCGCGCGAGCCGCGGCGGGCAGGCCCGAGTCGGTGACCCAGGTGTCGACCTGCGCCAGCGTCGCGAACGAACTCAGGCCGACAGTGCCCCACTTGGTGTGGTCGGCGACGACCACCACGCGCCGCGCGGACTGCACCAGCCGCCGGTTGGTCTCCGCCTCCGCGAGGTTCGGCGTCGACAGCCCGGCCTCGACCGATATGCCGTGCACACCGAGGAAGAGCATGTCGAAGTGGAGCGCCCCGATCGCCTGGTCGGCCACAGGCCCCACCAGTGAGTCCGAGGGCGTGCGTACGCCACCGGTGAGTACGACGGTCGCCGCCCCCTGCCGCTGCCCCGAGGTGCGCTGCGCGGCGTGGAAGACATCGGCGACGCGCACGGAATTGGTCACCACGGTCAGGTCCGGCACCTCGAGCAGCTGGTGCGCCAGCGCGTATGTCGTCGTACCGCCCGACAGCGCGATCGCCGTGCCCGGGGAGACCAGCTCCGCGGCGGCCCGGGCGATGTCCTCCTTGGCGGTCAGCTCCAGACCCGACTTGGCCTCGAAGCCCGGCTCGTGCGTGCTCGCCTCTACGACCGGGACCGCGCCACCGTGCACCTTCTCGACCACGCCCTGGCGTGCCAGCGCGTCGAGGTCGCGGCGGACCGTCATGTCGGAGACGCCGAGCTTCCTGGTGAGCTCGTTCACCCGGACCCCGCCGCGGCGCCGGACCTCATCGAGGATCAGGGCGCGCCGCTGTTCGGCGAGGAGGTTCTGATTCTCACTCACGCCCGCTCCGGTCCCTTCGACTCGCCGACACATCCTCCGAACCTCCTCCGACGTGGAGGTTCTCCGGCGCCCGTGGCCGTGAGGACGTCCCATATTCGCATGCGAGACACCGGATCGCGCCACTGTCCGGGGCGGCCCCCTACCCAGCCGCAGCCGATGTCATGCGTCACTTCCGCCAGGATCGGGGAGATTCCGTGACGAAGGGTGCGCACCGGGTTCCGATCCGTGATCCTTGAACTTGTACATGACATGCCTGACTCGGGGGACGGCAGAGATGACAGAAGCGGCGCGGCCCGCCAGCACGGCACGGCCGGACTCCTCGCCCCAGGGCGCCGAGACGGCCCTGGAACTACTGGTCCACGGCGTCGGCGGGACGACACCGGAGAAGATGCTGGACGATCCGCGTACGGTCCGGATCACCGGTGACGAGACGGCGGCCGTCTTCCGACGCATCGACGACGCGGACGCGGAACGGCGACCGCGGGACTACCGCGGCAAACCGGTGCCGGAAGCCTACGTCTGGTGCAATCTCACCTCCGGCAACGGAGCCCGTGCGCTGTGGCTGCTGCTGCTCCCCTTCATGGTGGTCAACCTGGCGCACTGGATGCGCCCCGCCGGGCGCGGCCGACTGCGGACCATACGCCTGTACGGGCTGATCGTGCGGCTGACCGGGCTGACCCTGACCGTGCTGCTGGTGGCCGCCGCCTGCGAGGTCGCGCTCGACCTCGCCGCCTGGCAGTGCGCCGGTTCGTCCGGCTGTGCCACCGACCACTCATGGCTGGGGTTCCTCTCGCCGCACGTCACCCGCGACGGCTGGTGGACCCAGCCGGGGCGGCGGCTCGCCCTCGCCTCCGCGGTCCCCGCGGCGCTCGTCGTCCTGCTGTGGTACCTGGCACACCGCACCTGGAACGCCTACGAGTCACAGCCGCCGCTGCCGCGCCGCCCCGAGACCCCGGACGACGCCGACCGCACCGCGCTCGGGCGCCCGGGCTTCTGGTACGGGCGCAGACTGGTCGCCCGGCTGCGGGCCGCGCACACCGCCGCCGGTTTCCTCACGATCGCAGCGGTGGTCGGCACCCCGGCCGGCCGCTTCGACCGCGAGGAGGGCGGGCCGGCGATCCTCGACGTCCTCGGCGGTCTCATCGAGGCGGGGCTCGCGGTGGGCGCCGTGCTCGTCGTGTGGGTGGTGTGCTGCCGGGGCCGCAGCGAGCACCGTGTCGACGAGATCCTCGACCGGGACCTGATCCGCCGGCTCCCCGCGGCCTCGGTCGCCCTGTTCGCACTCACCGCCGTCTACGCGGGCTGGTCCCGCCCCGGCTGGCGGTCCGGGAACCGGCTGCCGGGCGACGCCGCCTTCGGCGGGATCGTCCTCGTGCAGGGTCTGCTGGTGATCGCGCTCGGCGTGGTCGCCCATCTCCTCTTCCGCTCCCGGCCCGAGTCCCGTACGGCGATGCGCGGCCTCGCCGGGCCCGCCGTCGCGATGCTGGCCTGCGCGCTGGGCGGGGTGATGTCCGGCGGGGTCGCACAGCGCGTCGCCGACTGGCTGGACGGCCGCTCCGGCTCGATCGCGGGCCCACCGGTCCTGCTCACCTGGCAGGCCTCGGTGATCCCGCCGCTGCTGGTCGTCCTGCTGATCCTGCTCGCCTGGCTGTCCTGGCGGACGTGGCGGCGGCGCCGGGCCGAGCTGGACCTGGTGGAAAGCGAGTACGGCCTCGACCGGCCGACCGCCCCCCGAGGCGGCGAGGGGGCGACGGGCGACGGCGACGGGCATGAGCCGGGCGGCGATGCGGCCCGGGTGCCGGGGGAGCCGGCCGAGGGGGAGGGGTGGATGCGCAGCGACCCGGACGGGGGTGAGCGGGAGCGCAGGGATGTGGCCCGCACCCGGCGGATCGCCGGGGCACGGGCGACCGCCAGGCTCACCGACGAGGCGCCGCTCGTCATCGGCATCGTGTCCGCCGTGACCCTGCTGCTCGGCGCGGGCGCCCTCATCGGTGCCCTCACCACCCGCCAGGTGCCGGCCGAGGCCGCGCGCGATTCCTACGACGTCGTCGAGGGCGCCGCCGAGGCCGCCCAGGCGCTCGGGTCCTGGCTGATCGGCCTCGGCTTCATCCTCTTCGTCACCTGGGGACGCCGCGCCTACAAGGACGCCTCCGCGCGCCGAACCATCGGCATCCTCTGGGACGTCGGCACCTTCTGGCCGCGCGCCGCACACCCCTTCGCGCCCCCCTGTTACGCCGAGCGCGCCGTTCCCGACCTGGCCTGGCGCATGGCCACCTGGACCCGAGCCACCGGCGGGCGGCTCGTCATCTCCGGGCACTCCCAGGGCAGTGTCCTCGCCGCCGCCGCGGCCTGGCAGCTGCGCCCGGAGGTGCGGCGGCGGGTCGCGCTGCTCACCTACGGCTCACCCCTGGAGCGGCTCTACGGACGCTGGTTCCCCGCGCACTTCGGGTCCGACTCGCTCAGCTGCCTGCACCGCGAGGTCGACTGCTGGCGCAACCTGTACCGCCTCACCGACCCCATCGGCGGTCCCGTCCGGCTCACCGGCGCATGCGGTCCGCAGGTCGACCGAGCCGCCCTGCGGGACCCGCTCGCCTACGGCCGCACCCCGAGCCACCCGCTCCCCGCACCGATCCTCGGCCACAGCGACTACCAGGCGGACCCCGCCTTCGCCGACGAACGGGAGCACCTGCTGACCAGACTGCGCCCGGAAGTGCCGGACCCGCGCCCCGAGCACACGCCACCGAAAGCCCCCGGCGACGCCAACACCCCCGGCCCAGTGCCCGACGCACCGGGTGCGGTGCCCGGCGCTCCTGGCCCGGTTCCCGGGGGCCCCGGTGCTCCCGGACCGGTTCCCGGCGCTCCCGGCCCAGTGCCCGACGCCCCCGGCCCAGTGCCCAACGCCCGTGCTTCTCAGGGCAGTTCGGGCAAGTCCTCGGCATAGAGCAGGGTGAGGTCGTCCGTGCTCGGTTCGGCGAGCTGGGCGACCCGGCCCGCGTGCCGCTCCACCATCGCCTCGAACGTCTGCCGCGCCGTGCGGCCGTTGCCGAACGCGGGGCCCTTCGGGATCGCGCCGAAGTACTTCAGCAGGGCCTGCGCCGCCCCCGGCGCCAGCCGGTACTCGTGCTCCTCGGCCTGCTGCTCCACGATCCGCAGCAGTTCCTCGGGCAGGTAGTCGCTGAAGGTGATGGTCCGTGAGAACCGGGAGGCCACACCCGGGTTGACCGACAGGAAACGCTCCATCTCCTCGGTGTAGCCCGCGACGATCACCACGACCGCCTCCCGGTGGTCCTCCATCAGCTTCACCAGCGTGTCGATCGCCTCCCGGCCGAAGTCACGCCCGGAGTCCTCCGGCGAGAGCGCGTACGCCTCGTCGATGAAGAGCACCCCGCCACGCGCCCGGTCGAACGCCTCCTGCGTTCGGATCGCCGTGGAACCGATGTGCTCGCCGACCAGGTCGACCCGGGACACCTCGACCAGGTGCCCCTTCTCCAGGACGCCGAGCGAGGCGAGGATCTCGCCGTAGAGCCGCGCCACCGTCGTCTTGCCGGTGCCCGGGGAACCCGTGAACACCAGGTGGCGCCGTACGGACGCCGCCTTGAGACCCGCCTGCTGCCGGCGCCGGCCCACCTCGATCATGTCGGTCAGTGCGCGCACCTCCCGCTTGACGCTGTCCAGGCCCACCAGCGCGTCCAGCTCACCGAGGACGGCCGTCGAGGCACGCGCGACCGGCTCCGGTTGCGGTTCGGGCACGGCCGTCCGCTCCGGCTCGGTGACGCGCTGGCCGGGGATCGCCCCCAGCAGTCCCGGTGACCCACTCGCCGTCGTCTGCGCGGCGGTCTCCCGCGCCGGAGCGCCCGCCGGACCGGAGGTGCGCAGCCCCGCGCTCTCGTCGCTGGTGCAGTCCTCCACGAGCGGCCCCGTGCCGCCGTCCCCGCCGCCGTCGGCGAACTCGTAACCCCCGCGCGCGCAGCGCTCCGTACGGCACTTGCGCATGGTCGTACGGCAGCCGTCGATGACATGGAAGCCGTAGCCCGCACTGCCCGTCACCCGGCAGCCGCTGAAGCTGCCGCGCCCGCCGGCGGAGACGTAGAAACCGGCCTCGGCCGGGGAGGTGACCGTGCACCGCTCGATGGTGGGGTCGGCGCCCTTGGTGACGATCACCCCGGTCTGGACGTCGTCGACCGTGCACCCGGAGAGTGTGCCGCCGCTGCCGTGGTCGCGGAACCAGGCGCCCGTCGCCGCGTCCCGGATCCGGCAGTCGTCGAGCTGCGCCGTGGCGCCGTCGCTCACCGACACGGCGGTGTTGCGCACCTGCGTGAGGTCGCTGTCGACGACATCTGCGCGGGAGCCGCGGTCCAGTACGAACAGCGCGTCCGGCACGTCGCGCACCCGGCAGGAGTCGAGGACCGCGGTGGCGCCGTCGCTCACCCACACCGCGGGGTAGTCACCCGTGCTCTCGTGGATCTCGCACTGGTTGGCGTCCACACGCGTGCCCGGGTCCCACACGGACAGGCCGTTGCGCCCGAACCGGCTCACCGTGGAACGCGTCAGGGTGAGCACCGAACGCGATCTGAGATCGACGGCGTTCTCCGGGATGTCGTGGATACGGCAGTCGGCGAGCGTGAGCACCGCGTCCGTGTCCAGTGTGACGCCGTCCGCCGTCGTACGGTGCACATCGCAGTCGGTGAGGTGTGCCGTGGCCCGGGTGGTGATCTGCACCCCGGAGCCCTTGACCTCGTACACCTCGCAACCGATCGCCTCCAGCGCGGAGTTGTCCCCGGTCGCGGACAAGCCCGAGCCGGAGGTGTGGTGCACCCGGCAGCGCTCGAGCCGGGGATGCGCGCCCCCGCGCACCGCCACGCCCGCCTGGCCCGCCGCGACGACCTCGCACTCCTCGAACACCCCGCCCCCGCCGTCGACCACGGCGATGCCGATACCGCCGGGGTTGTCGACGGTGCAGCGCCGCACGGTCGGCCGCGCGCCGCCGCGCACCTCGATCCCGGCGGCGGACCTGGTGACGATCCGGATGTCCGTCAGTTCCGGAGCGCCCTCTTCCACGAGCAGCGCGGGCGCCGCCGAGTCCTGACCCTCCACCAGAAGGTCCTGCACCACCGCCGAGGCCCGCACGGTGAGCGGCACGCCGTCGGCCGGCGCGATGCGTACGGAGCCGGGGGAGCCCTCGGGTCCGCGGAGGGTCACCGCCCGCTGAACTACGAGGTTCTCGCGGTACGTACCGGGGGCAACGGTGAGGACGTCTCCGTCGCCCGCCGCCTCCAGGGCCGCGGCCAGCGAGCCGTACTCACCCGTGCGGCGCCGCCACCGCGAGGTGCCGGTGTGTGTCACCTGGACCGTGCCCTGTGCCATGGCGCTGCTGTGCCCCCACCTCGTTGTACGCGGATCCTCGCGGCATGCGCGAAAGGTAGCCGAACAGTTCGGCTGGTCCACCGTAGCGTGCGCGGAGATGGGGAGTTGACCCGAGCCGACAGGCTGTTCAGCTGCCCGTGCCCGTCCTGCCCCAGTCGGGTCCGGCCTGCTCCCACGCGCGGTCCCAGCGGGCGTACCGCCTGCGTATCAGCCGCCATACGATCAACCGCCGACTCGCCTCGACCAGTCCGGCGGACGCCAGCATCACACCGAAACCGGCCAGCACGGCATGGGTCGTCGCCGTGGCACTGTCCAGCGGGCGGCTGACGATGCCGCCCTGATCGTCCGTCCATATCGTGAACCGGTCACCGGGCCGGGGGTCCTTCAGGGGGGCCAGCACCGTGCCGTGCCGTCGTATGCCGTCCGGGCCCGTCCAGTTGGCCGTCACCCTGCTCTGGGCGTCCCGGACGGAAGATGACTCGGGGTCGGGGTCCAGACCGACGCGGGTGTGCTGCTTCACCACCGTGGCCGTCGCCTCGTGGCGGACGCGGTGCTGCTCCCGTACCGACCGCTGCAGAGCGTCCTGGGCCAGGCTTCCGCAGAGTGCGCCGATCAGTGGCGCGGCGACCAGGATGAGCACGGCGGCGGCCAGCGCGACCCACGCCTCGACGAGGTCGGTCGTACGGCGCAGCGGGTTGTGCCGCCAGCGCCAGAGTCCGCCGATTGCCCGCACCCCTTGGAACCCCCTTCCCCGACCGTCATAACCCCGAACGGCACCGCCCACGCCCGGACCGGCGGAAGAGAGAGCCATATCACCCGCTCTCACGGGCCTCACCCGGACGTCTTACGCGATCTGAACGTGTGTGCCCTTGTTCCGGGTTCCCCGTCGGTGGGGACTATTCGAGGATCCTCAGCGGATCGCCGATCCGCAGGGTGCCGGTCGACTCGGGAATCAGGTTCTGGCCGAAGACGAGGCTGTTGCCGAAGCGCCGGAAGCGGCCCAGGGTGCGCAGCGGTTCCCGGCCGCGGTCGCCGGTGCCCTGGTCGGTGGTGGTGACGACGCAGCGCGCGCACGCCTTGGGCACCCGGAAGGCGATGTCGCCGATGGCGATCCGGGACCAGGAGTCCTCCGCCCAGGGCTCGGTGCCGGACACCACGACGTTGGGCCGGAAACGGTTCATGGGCAGCGGGCCCTCGTCGGCGTTGTCACCCCGGGCGATCAGGGTGTTGAGGGCGTCCAGCGAGGCGACGGTGGTGAGCAGCAGCGGATAGCCGTCGGCGAAGCTCACGGTCTCGTCCGGGCGGGCGTACTCGGGGTCGACCGCACGGCTCGTGGCCGGGTCGTGCATATGGACGAGATGGACGTCCTCGCCCAGGTACGCGCTGCACCAGGCGTGCGCGGCGGGGTCGGCGGCCAGGGCCATCACCTTGTCGCCGAAGATGTCCACCGTGACCGTGCCGGCCCGCTCGGGTTCCGGGCAGCGGATGTCCGCCGGTTCCCGGCCGGGCGCGGACAGCCGCACGCCGCCGCCGGGCAGCAGCTCGGCGGCGGCGCGCGCCAGACTCGGTTGCTGGCGCTGGGTGACGACCCTGCCGGAGGCGTCGATCAGTACCCAGCGCCGGTCTCCGGCCAGCCCCCAGGGCTCCACGACGGCCTCCCGGGGCGCCTGGCCCCGGAACGCCTTGACCGGATGGACGTGTATCGAGTGCAGTTCCGCGTTCCCCATGACGTCATCGTGCCAGGTGACAGCGGATTCCCGGGCGGATTATCGACCGGGTCGGCGGATCAGTAACCGCGGTACTGCTGGCCGTTGTACTGGTCCTGCTGGTACGGAGCCGGGGCGGGCCTCGGTGTGGCCGGGCGCATCGCCTCGTAACCCGTGGTGCCCAGCGGGCGCGGTTGCTGCGGCTGCGGTGTGCCCGGGTAGCCGCGCGGTCCCGCGGGCTGCTGCGGGATGTACGGCGCGGCCTGCTGCAGCGGGGCCGGCTGCTGGGCCTGCGGGTAGCCGTAGGACGGGGCCTGGTAGGACGGCCCGGCCGGCAGGGCGGGCAGCGCCGACGGCAACGCGGGCAGGTAGCTGCCCGGCGTGGACGGGCTGCTGCCCGAGTCGTAAGCGGCGGGCACCCGGATCGGAGCGATCTGGGGCGTTCCCCGCTCGGCTACGAGACGGTCGTAGATCGGGGTGTCCGAGAAGGACGAGGCGGAGTAGTAGCCGCCGCCATAGGTGGAGCGGGGGGGAGTCATGGCACATAAGTTAAGCCCACGATGTGCCGGTTGGGGAGTCCGATAAGAGGGTTGTTTTCCGTGTCGGCTCGGGTCTGGGTTCCCTAATCAGAGCGAACTTGGCAAAAAGGGGCGGCGGCGATGGTTCCTTTTGTATAAAGGCCGAGTTCCGAGGTGGTTACCGGCGAGTTGGGTGACGCCCTTGACGAACGCGGCCATGGGCGTGGCGCGCGCGAGGGAATAGGTTGACGGAGAACCACTGAGCGGACTGCCGCGACACGTCGGTCGGAGACACCCCAGGGGGCGGACATGACAATGTCTAAAGGTTCGAATGTTCAGGTGCCGACAGCCGGACTTCGCGTCGAATTGGGGTGGCGTTCCGGCCCGGGAGTGCCCGACGCCGATGCCTCGGCGCTCCTGCTGGTCTCCGGAAAGGTGCGGAGCGACGGGGATTTCATCTTCTACAACCAGCCCGAGCACTCCTCCGGGGCGGTGCGGCACGAGGGCAAGCGGAACTCCGGCGGCCAGGTGACCGACACGCTCTTCATCGACCTCCCGCGCGTGGAGCCCGCCATCGAGACGGTGGTGGTGGCCGCCTCCGCCGACGGCGGCTCCTTCGGGCAGGTGCCCGGTCTGCACGTCCGCGTGCTGAACGGAACCCAGGAGATCGCGCGTTTCGACAGCACGGACGCCACCGTCGAAACCGCTTTCGTGCTCGGAGAGTTCTACCGCCGCCAGGGCGCCTGGAAATTCCGGGCCGTCGGACAGGGGTACGGCAGCGGCCTGGAGGGGCTGGCGACGGACTACGGCATCACGGTCGACGAACCTCAGCACACGGCGCCGTCCGCGGCCGGCGGGGTGACCGCGCCCCCGTCCCCGCAGCCCTCCGCCCCCGTCGGCGCACCCCCTCCGCCGACGCCCACCCTCCCCGCGACGGCTCCGCCCCCCGTCTCCCCGCCCGTCACCGTTTCCCCGCCGACGCCGCCGCACACTCCGCCGCAGCCCGCGGCCCCCGTGCGCCTCACCAAAGTCACCCTCACCAAGGAAGCCCCCTCGGTCTCGCTGACCAAGCAGGGCGGCACCTCGGGAGCCATGCGCGTCAACCTCAACTGGCAGGTGCGCAAACAGTTCTCCGGCTGGGGCAGCAAGCGCGGCCGGGCCGTCGCCATGCACTCCGACCTCGACCTCGACCTGTGCGCGCTGTTCGAACTCTCCGACGGTCAGAAGGGTGTCGTACAGGCGCTCGGCAACGCCTTCGGTGCCCTGCACCAGCCCCCGTTCATCCATCTCGACGGTGACGACCGCACCGGGGCCGTGGACAGCGGGGAGAACCTCACGATCAACCTCGACCACCAGTGGGCCTTCCGGCGCATCCTCATCTTCGTGACCATCTACGAGGGCGCCCGCTCCTTCGCCGACCTGCACGCCACGGTGACCCTCCAGCCGCTGCACGGCGCACCGGTGGAGTTCTCCCTCGACGAGTGCACGGTCCCCTCCACCGTGTGCGCGCTGGCCCTCATCACCAACACCGGCAACGACCTCATCGTGCAGCGCGAGGCCCGCTATCTCGTCCCCGAACGAGGCGTCAGTCCGCAGCGCACCGTCGACTACGCCTACGGGTGGGGCATGAACTGGACACCCGGCCGGAAGTGACCCGGGCCGAAGGTGACCTCTGCTCCGTCCGGAGGTGCCCTCGGCCGGAGCCCGCCGGAGCCGACCGGCGTCTTTCAGCGCTGCTCGGGCGCGGCTTCCGGCGGTGCGCCGGGGCGTGCGTACGTACGCCCCTTCCACGCGGAACCGCGCCCCCGGTAGTGCTGCACCGCGGAGTCGACCGTCATGAGGAGGTAGAGGAGCGCGGTGAACGGCAACAGCGGGGCGAACCGTACGGGCTGGCGGTAGTAGCGCAGCATCGGCACGTACGTCGCCGTCATCACCAGCCAGGCGAGCCCTCCCGCCGCAGCCGTGACCGCGCTGCCCGCGACCGCACCGACGAGGAGCGCCACCGGTGGCACGAGATAGACGAGGGCCAGGCCCAGCACCGTGCCCGTCAACAGCAGGGGGTTGTGCCGCAGTTGTGCGTACGCGCTGCGGGAGACCATCCGCCACAGGTCGTGCAGCCGCGGGTACGGCCGCATGCTGTCGACCCGGTCGGCGAGCCCCAGCCAGAGGTGGCCACCGGTCCGCTTGACCGCCTTCGCCAGTGCCACGTCGTCGATGACGGCGTGCCGGATCACGTCCGGGACCCCGGCCCGCTCGGCGGCCCCGGTACGCAGCAGCACACAACCGCCCGCGGCGGCGGCCGTGCGCGAGCCCCGCACGGCGATCCACCGGAACGGGTACAACTGCGCGAAGAAGTACACGAAGGCCGGCACGACGAGCCGCTCCCACAGTGTCTCCACGCGCAGCCGCGCCATCTGCGACACCAGGTCGTAGCCCCCCGAGCGGGCGGCGGCCACCAACTCCCGCAGACTGTCCGGCCCGTGCGCGATGTCCGCGTCCGTCAGCAGCAGGTATTCGGGAGTACGCGCGCGTGCCAGGTCCATTCCCCGGCGCACCGCCCAGAGCTTGCCCGCCCAGCCCGCGGGCGGCTCCCCGGGGGAGGTGACGGTCAGCGGCAGCCCGCCGTGCCGTTCGGCCAGTGCACGGGCCACTTCCCCGGTGCCGTCCGAACTGCCGTCGTCGACAAGGAAGATCTCAGCCGGGCCCGGATAGTCCTGCGCAAGCAGCGACGGCAGACTCGCGGGCAGCACGGCGGCCTCGTCCCGGGCCGGTACGACGACACAGACGGACGGCCACACCTCCGGCTCCCGGCGCGGTGGCAACCGCAGATCCGTACGCCAGAAGAAGCCCTGACCCATCAGCAGCCACAGCCAGGCGGCCAGCGATCCGACGGCGGTCCACGCAACGGCGTTCACCTGCCGCAGTCTGCCCCACGGAGCCGGTCCGCCGAACCCGATCGGGTATGGTGCCCGGGTGAAGATCGCGCTCATGGACACCGGTATCGGACTGCTGGCGGCCGCCACCGCGGTCCGGAGACTGCGTCCCGACGCCGATCTCGTCCTCTCCTCCGACCCCGACGGAATGCCCTGGGGACCGCGTACCCCGGAGGACATCAGGGCCCGTTCCCTCGTCGTCGCCGAAGCCGCCGCCGCGCACCGTCCCGACGCCCTCATCGTCGCCTGCAACACCGCGACGGTGCACGCCCTGCCCGTCCTGCGCGAGCGTTTCGAACCGGAGCTGCCGGTCATCGGAACCGTCCCGGCGATCAAGCCGGCCGCCGCGGGCGGCGGACCCGTCGCCATCTGGGCCACCCCCGCCACCACCGGGAGCCCCTACCAGCGCGGCCTCATCCGCGACTTCGCCGACGGTGTGGCGGTCACCGAGGTGCCGTGTCCCGGACTCGCCGAGGCCGTCCAGTACGCCGACGAGGCGGCCATCACCCTCGCCGTCGCCGCCGCGGCCGAACTCACCGCGCCGGACGTACGGGCCGTCGTGCTGGGCTGCACCCATTACGAGCTCGTCGCCGAGCGCATCCGAACGGCCGTGCAGCAGCCCGGCCTGCCCCCGCTCGTCCTGCACGGCTCGGCCGGTGCGGTGGCCGCCCAGGCGCTGCGCCGGATCGGCGAGCAGCCCGCTCCGGACGCGCCCGCCGGGGGCACGCTCACCGTGATCCTCAGCGGACGCGAGGAGCAGCTTCCGACCGTGGCGCTCAGGTATGAGGAAGGCCGGCTGCTGCGGGCCGTCAGCCCCGCGCGCTGACGGTCCGTCGGACCCCCCGGCCCCCCGGGGGGCATCGGATGACACGTCCGTGCGTCGGGCCCTTGGCCGGAGTTCTTCGGCCCCGCGTTCCCAAGGGCCGTACGGAGCAGTAGCGCTCCGCGACTGCGTGCCCGCTTTCGGGAACCTGAGTACTCTCGATGGCATGAGGGACCACCCCTACGGCGACGACGACACATCGGACGCCCCGCATCCCGACATCTGGACAGGTCGCGCGACCAACCGCCTGCAGTGGCTGCTGGCCCTGGTGGGCGTCGCCTGCCTCGCCCTCGGCATCGAACTGGCGGTCGACCCCAGCTGGCCCTCGGGCGGGGCACCGCTCGTCATGGCCGTCGTCGGGTGCATCGCCGCCGGGCTCCTGGTGATGTTCGGAACGCTCGCGTTCGTGCACGTAGCGGTGAAGGTCGACAAGGAGTGCCTGGAGATCCGCTGCGGCCACATGGGTCTGCCGCGCCGCCGCATCCCCCTCTCCCACGTGGTGGGCGCAGACTTCGCGCCCACCGTCACCCCGCACCAGTGGGGCGGCTGGGGATACCGCTGGCGGCCGGGCAAGGGCACCGCCGTCGTCGTACGGCGCGGTGAGGCCCTGGTGCTGCAGCTGTGGGACGGGCACACCTTCACGATCACGGTGGACGACGCGGAGGCCGCGGTGCGCGTCATCCGCGACCGGCTGCGCCCGGGCGCCCCCAACGCCGCGCACTGATCACAGCCTCAAGGCGCCGGCCCCTTCGGTACGGGCCCCTCCGGCAACGAGCCCTCCGCCGCCGCGGCACCCTGCGTTCCCTCTACCGCCAGGGGCCGCGATGTGGCGATCCCGGCGAGCAGCCCCGCACCCGCCGTCACCGCGGTGAAGCTGAGCGCGTTGCCGACGGAGGCGATCGCCGCCAGCGCAGCCAGGGCCGCGCCCGCGCTGAGAGCGACCGGAGTCGGACGCGGGGTGCGCCACAGCGTGTAGAGCAGCCAGCAGAACACCGCCGCGAGCAGCACCACCCCCACGACACCCTGTTCCGCCGCCTGCTGGAGGGGCGCGGAGTGCGGTTTGCCGTCCGTGTCCGGGAACAGTGACTGCGCCACGGTGGGGCTGAGCTCCTCGAACCGCCCCGGCCCCACCCCCAGCGCCGGATCGTCCCGGACCAGCCGCAGCGCGTCCTGCCACAGCGGCACCTGCTCGGGCCCCAGCTGGGCCTCGAGGGAGTCCGACAGGCCGTCCGGCAGGACGTTCGCGGCGAGCGCCCACGGCACACCCGTCACCACGGCGGTGGCGAGCGCCAGCCCGGTCAGGCCGAGGCCACGCCGGTGCATCCGGGCCGCGGCGAGCGAGCACAGCAGGATCACGGTGCAGGCCGCGAAACCGGCGGTCGAACCGAGCAGCAGCGCGGCCGCCGCGATCCCGGCGGCCAGCAGACGCAGCGCGAACCGCAGCGCGGGCGCGTTCGCGCTCCAGGCCGCACAGCAGGCCGCCCCCGCCGATATCGCCAGCAGCGCGGCGGTGGCACCGGTCTGGCCCAGTGGCCAGCCGAACTCGGGAACCGGCGTGGTGTGCGGTGCGGCCGCCGCGAGACCGACCCCGGCCAGAGCCCCGACGAAAGGAGCGGCGACCGGCAGCAGTGCCCCCGATATCCGCCCCGACGCATAACCCGCGCCCACCGCCAGCACCGCGAGGAGCAGCCCCTCCGGTCGTCCGCCGCGTGCCCCGGCGACGATCAGCGCCCAGACCGCGCAGGCCCCGAGCACGATCGCGCCCGTCGCGTCCGACACATTGCGTCTCTCCGACTCCTCGGCCGGACCGGCCGCAGAAGCCATCCCCGTGGACCCCACCCGTCGCCCCCCGACCCGTGACGGACCCGGACCACCCTGGCCGGATCCGGCCGCACGGCAGCGGCTGGGGCACACCGTAACGTCTGATGCGCCGGTTTGTGGATGAGTTGCGCAGGAACCATGCGGTGGGGGCGGGTGCCGGCCCGGCGGCGGGAGAACGCCGGACGGGCCGTGGCCCGGGGCCGAACTGTCGGCCCCGAGGACACCCGCCGTACACTCCGTGGGTGACCGTCACCGCAACCACCGTGGACGAGCCGGAGCGGCTCGAACCCCAGTCGAAGACAGATTCCCGCTGGATACAGCGGGTCCGCAGACTTGTTCCGGCCGCCACCGCCGCCTCCGCGGGCGTACTGCTGTACGTGAGTTTTCCGCCACGCACCCTGTGGTGGCTGGCCCTGCCCGCCTTCGCGGTCTTCGGCTGGACCCTGCGGGGGCGGAGCTGGAAGGCGGGCCTGGGTCTCGGCTACCTCTTCGGCCTGGGCTTCCTGCTTCCGCTGCTCGTCTGGACCGGTGTCGAGGTCGGACCGGTGCCCTGGCTGGCGCTCGTGGTGATCGAGGCGGTCTTCGTGGCACTGGTCGGCGCGGGCGTCGCCGCGGTGTCCCGGCTGCCCGCCTGGCCCCTGTGGGCCGCCGCCCTGTGGACCGCGGGCGAGGCCGCACGCGCGCGTGCCCCGTTCGGCGGCTTCCCCTGGGGCAAGATCGCGTTCGGGCAGGCGGACGGGATCTTCCTGCCGCTCGCCGCGCTGGGCGGCACCCCGGTCCTCGGGTTCGCGGTGGTGCTGTGCGGTTTCGGGCTCTGCGAGGTGGGGCGCCTCGGCATCGAGCTGCGCCGCTCCCAGGCCGTACGACGCGGCGCCGCGGCGGCGGCCGTGCTCACGGTGACCGTGCCCGTCGTCGGGGCGTTCGCCGCGACGCCCCTGGTCAGCGACAAGGCCGAGGACGGCTACGCGACCGTGGCGGCGATCCAGGGCAATGTGCCCCGGGCGGGTCTGGACTTCAACGCACAGCGCCGGGCCGTCCTCGACTACCACGCGCGGGAGACCGAGCGGCTGGCGGCCGAGGTCAGGGCCGGCAAGGTGGCGAAGCCCGACTTCGTGCTGTGGCCGGAGAACTCCTCCGACATCGACCCCTTCACCAATCCCGACGCCCGCGCCGTGATCAACCGCGCGGCCCGCGCGATCGGCGCGCCGATCTCGGTGGGCGGTGTCGTGGGGAAGGACGGCAAGCTCTACAACGAGCAGATCCTGTGGGATCCCGAGAGCGGCCCCGGCCAGACCTACGACAAGCGCCAGATCCAGCCGTTCGGCGAGTTCCTCCCGCTGCGCTCGATGATCGGGGCCATCAACCCGGCCTGGACGGAGATGGCGCGCCAGGACTTCACCCGGGGCACCAAGCCGGGTGTGTTCAGCATGGACGGCGCCAAGGTCGGCCTCGCCACCTGCTACGAGGCCGCCTTCGACTGGGCCGTGCGGGACACCGTCACCGGCGGCGCCCAGATGATCTCCGTGCCCAGCAACAACGCGACCTTCGACCGCAGCGAGATGACCTACCAGCAGCTCGCCATGTCCCGCATCCGCGCCGTCGAACACAGCCGCACGGTCACCGTCCCGGTGACCAGCGGGGTCAGCGCCATGATCATGCCGGACGGCAGGATCACCCAGCGGACCGGCATGTTCGTCGCGGACTCCCTCGTCCAGAAGGTGCCCCTGCGCTCCTCGCAGACCCCCGCAACCCGTATGGGCACCCTGCCCGAGGCGGCGTTGGTGCTGCTCGCGGCCGCCGGCCTCGGCTGGGCGGTGTCATCGGCCGTACGGACGCGGCGCACGGCCGGCGAGTCCGCCTGACTCACCGCCGACTCACCGCTGACCCGACCGCCGACTCACCGCTCGCCTGGCCGACTCCGAGCGGTGACGCGGCCCGGTTCGGGTGATCTCCGCCCGCTTCCGCCGGGCGGACAGGTGAGGGCCGTTAGGGTCGGCGCATGGCTACTCCTGACTTCATCCGTACGATCCGGGCCACCGCGGGCCACCAGTTGCTCTGGCTCCCCGGAGTCACCGCCATCGTCTTCGACGACGAGGGCAGAGTGCTCCTCGGGCGCCGGTCCGACACCGGCAGGTGGTCCGTGATCGGCGGCATCCCGGAGCCTGGGGAGCAGCCCGCGGTCTGCGCCGTACGGGAGGTGTACGAGGAGACCGCCGTACGGTGCGTCGCCGAACGCGTCGTGCTCGTGCAGGCGCTGGCGCCGGTGACGTACGAGAACGGCGACGTGTGCCAGTACATGGACATCACCTTCCGCTGCCGGGCCGTCGGCGGTGAGGCCCGGGTCAACGACGACGAGTCCCTCGAAGTGGGTTGGTTCGAGGTCGACGCGCTGCCCGAACTGCACGAGTTCGGGCTGTTCCGGATCAAGCAGGCCCTGTCCGACGCGCCCGCCTGGTTCGAACCGGCGGGCTGACGCCGACCCACGCCGACCTGGGAGAAGTGCGAAGCCCGCTCCGGCCTAGGGCGGCCGGGGCGGGCGGAGACAAACTGGTGGCATTCCGAGGTGCTCCGACAACTGGTGGCATTCCGAGGTGGCTCCACATCGGCGGCCGGGTCGCTCCGCTGCCGGCCTCGGCGGCGGCCGTGCCGGTCACGTTCCTGGTCACTCGGGCGATCATGGTGTCCAGGGAGCGGCAGGTGGCCGAGTCGCGGGGGTGAGCGGGCCCCTCGTCGGCGCCCGGGATCGTTAGCGGTGCGGTGGACGGGAAACCCGTAGGAACCCGAGTCCCGTAGTAGGGACCCGAGTCCCGTAGTACGGAGTTCCTCATGAGTCACGACCAGCAGCGCGGGCGGCGCGACGGGGCGGGGGCGGTCGCTCTCGACCAAGGGGTGACCACGGTGTTCACCTGGCAGGTCGAGCCGGGCAGGGAAGAGGACTTCCAGCGCTGGGCGCAGAGCGGGGTGGACCTCGCCGCGGACTTCCCCGGGCACCAGGGCGTGACCTGGCTGCGCCCGCAGGGCCGCGGCGGGGTGTACCACGGCGTGCTGCGCTTCGAGAGCCCGGAACGGATGCAGGAGTGGCTGGAACACCCCGAACGGATTGAGTGGATCGAGCGGGCCGACGGGATCGCCACGGAGATCACCGAGCACCGGCAGCAGACCACAGGGATGGAGACCTGGTTCCAGCTGCCGGGGACCCAGGTCAAGGCCCCGCCACGGTGGAAGATGACGCTGGTGACCGCACTCGGCGCCTACCCGGTGGCGCTGCTCATCAATGTGCTCCTCGTGCCCTACGCGCAGCCGCTTCCGGTATGGCTGCGCGCGGCCCTGTTCCCGCTCCTCGTCGCGCCCGTACTGACCTACGCGATCATGCCGTGGCTCAGCCGGCTGTTCCGCCGGTGGCTGTACTCGGACGTGCCCGGCCGAAGCCCCCGGTCCGGCACTCCCGGAGGCCGTCGCGCAGGCGGAACAGTCCGCGCCGGGCGTGGCTCTTGACCGTGCACCTCACCATGTACAGGGCACGGGTCCTGACGCTCGCTCCTACGCTTCCGGGCGCTCCCGGCCGAGTCCCCTCGCCCGTTTGAAGCGGGCCAGGCCTTCGGTGAGATCGACGACCGGCTCCGGGTACCGCGCCGCACCGCCACGTGCCGAGCCGGCGAGCTTCCACGGTTCGTGCACGGCGGGCCCGTCGATGCCGGCGAGTTCGGGCACCCAGCGCCGCACGTAGGCGCCGTCCGGGTCGTAGCGCCTGGCCTGACGCACGGGGCTGAGCACCCGGTTGGGCCGGGTGTCCGTGCCCGTTCCGGCCACCCACTGCCAGTTGAGCTGGTTGTTGGCGACATCGCCGTCCACCAGCAGATCCATGAAGTGCCGGGCGCCCAGACGCCAGTCGACGTACAGCGTCTTGGTGAGGAAACTCGCCGCCAGCAGGCGTCCGCGGTTGTGCATCCAGCCCTCCTGCCGCAGCTGCCGCATCGCCGCGTCGATCACCGGCACGCCGGTGCGGCCCTCCCGCCACGCGTCGATCTCCTCGCGCGCCTGATCCGGCTGCCGCCAGCGGTCGTGCTTGGTGCGGTAGTCCGCCCTGGCCGCGTCGGGCCGGGCGGCCAGCACCTGGTGGTGGAAGTCCCGCCAGACGAGCTGCCGTACGAACGCACCGGCGCCCGGTCCGCCCGCGTCGCGCACCCGGTGCGCGAGTTCGACGGGGGAGAGCGTGCCGAAGTGCAGGTGCGGGGAGAGCCGGGAGGTGGCGTCGGCCGACAGGTCGTCGCGCCCGTCCTCGTATCCGCCGAGCCCGTCGCGCAGCCAGGCCGCGAGCCGCTTCCGCGCCGCGCCCTCACCGCCCTCGGCCAGCCCCGGCGAGACCCCCGGCACATCCGTGCGGGACGGCAGCGGCTCGGAACCCACACCGTCCGGGACCGGCACCCTCCGTGGCGCTTCCAGAACCTCCCGCAACGGCAGGCCCGACCAGCGGCGGTGGTACGGAGTGAAGACGGCGAAGTGGTCCGAGGACGCCGGGGCGACCGCGCCGGGTGCGAGGGCGTTGATCACCGAGTCGTGGACGTGCAGCCGGCATCCCACGGACTCCAGCGCGGCGCGCAGCCGCTCCTCGCGCCGCCGGGCGTAGCCGCTCACCCCGCCCGCCACGTGCAGCTCCGCGGCGCCCGTCTCCGCCACCACCTTGCCGACCTGCTCGACGACGTCACCGGAGCGCACGACCAGCCGGCCGCCGCGCCCCCGCAGCCCCGCGTCGAGATCCCCGAGGCAGTCGGCGAGGAACGCCCTCCGGTTGGGCGCCGCCTCGGGCATCCCGCAGTCCCGCACGAACAGCGGCACCACCGCGTCCGCGCAGGCCAGCGCCGCCCGCAGCGGCGGATGGTCGTGCAGACGCAGGTCGGAGGTGAACAGGACGACCGCTGCACGCATGACGAGGCTCCCGGACGCGATGACGTACGACACCCGGTGCTTCCGCTCCGGCGGCCCCGGCGGATGCGCCCCGGGCCGAAACGGTCAGGATCGAAGAAGCCGCAGGCCCATGCCCCGCCCTAGCGTGGGAGGAGCCGGCGGAGAGCCGCCGGCCTTGTCGGCGCTTCGAGGAGTACGCCATGACCGCAGGCTGCAAGACGATCATCTTCCCGGTGAAGGACGTCGACCGCGCGAAGGAGGTGTTCACCGCCCTGCTGGGCGTGGCACCCGAGGTGGACCAGCCCTACTACGTGGGCTTCAAGGCCGCGGGCCAGGACGTCGGCCTCGACCCCAACGGACACGACAAGGGGATGACCGGCCCCGTCGCCTACTGGCACGTCGACGACATCGGGGAGAGGCTCTCCGCACTGCACGCCGCCGGCGCGGAGACCGTGCAGGACGTGCGGGACGTCGGGGGCGGCCGGCTGATCGCCACCGTCAGGGACGCGGACGGCAACGTCGTGGGCCTGCTGCAGGATCCTTCCTAGTGCCCCGACAGGCAACGTTCGCCCCGTCGCGACGCCCGGCACTCCCCCAAGCTCTTCGAGCAGGGGGTACCCCCAGAGCACGCTCCCCCAAGCTCTCGACTTCTCCCCCCATTCTCGGCTGCGCTCGAGCGGGGGGGGACCCCCATGAGGAGGGGGGACCCCCGTGAGGCCGCTCCTTGACGGGCAAACGTTGCCTGCCGGCGCACCAGGCGGGCCGAACCTCGGCGCGCGGCAGTCGGCCCGGGTCCCGCGGTAGCGCGGGACCGCATACAGCGGTCAGTGGTACGACAACCGGGCCCTGCCGGCGATGAACTGGTTCGGTCACCGCGGTGAGGCAAGGGGTGGGGCCGTCCGACCGGGGACGGCCCCACCCTTCGCTCACCCGTTCCAGAACGGCTCCCGCAACTTGAACTTCTGCAGCTTCCCCGTCGCCGTGCGCGGTAGCGACTCGACGAAGTCGACCCGCTTCGGGCACTTGAAGCCCGCGAGCCGCGAACGGCAGTGCGCGGTCAGCTCCTCGGCGGTGAGCCCTGACGCGTCCGCCACGACAAGAGCGGTCACCAGCTCCCCCCACTTCTCGTCCGGGATGCCGATGACCGCCACCTCGCGCACCGCGGGGTGCGAGGTGATGACGTCCTCCACCTCGATGGAGGAGACGTTCTCGCCGCCGGAGATGATGACGTCCTTCTTGCGGTCGGAGATGACCAGGTAGCCCTCGTCGTCGACGTGTCCGCCGTCGCCGGTGTGGAACCAGCCGCCCTCCTGTGCCTCGGCGGTCTCCTCCGGTTGCTCCCAGTAGCCGTCCAGGTTGTGGTTGGAGGCGGTGAGCACCTCGCCCTCCGCGTCGGTCGTCACCCGGACCCCCAGGGCGGGCACGCCCGCGCGGCCGAGCTTGCGCGCGCGCTCGCTCCCGCTCAGGTCGTCCCACTCGGCACGGGACCGGTTCACCGTGACCAGCGGGGAGGTCTCGGTGAGACCGTAGATCTGGATGAACTCCCAGCCCAGTTCGCCCATCACACGCTCGATGGTGCGGGTGGGCGGGGGAGCGCCCGCGCAGACGATCCGCACCCGGTCGCGCCCCGGGATCCCGCCGTCCCAGTCGGCCGCCGCGTCGAGGACGGCGTTCAGCACGGCGGGCGCGGCACACATCAGCGTCACGCCGTGATCGCGCACCCGGCGCAGGATCTCGGCGCCGTCGATCTGCCGCAGCACGATGTGCCGGCCGCCCACGCCCGTCACGCCGAACGGCATGCCCCAGCCGTTGGCGTGGAACATCGGCAGGGTGTGCAGATACACGTCACGGTCGCTGATCGTGGTGTGCAGGCCGAACACCGTCGCGTTGAGCCACAGATTGCGGTGGGTGAGCTGGACTCCCTTGGGGCGGGCGGTCGTTCCGGACGTGTAGTTGATGCTCGCGGTCGCGCCCTCGTCCGGTGCGGTCCACGGCTCGGGGGCGGTGTCGTGCAGATAGAGCTCCTCGTCCCCCGTCCCGCCACCGAGCACGAACTTGTGTTTGACGTGCAGGGTGTCCAGCACGCCGGCGCACGCGGGATCCGCGTACACGACCGACGCGCCGGAGTGCCGGACGATGTAGTCGATCTCCGGCGGGGTGAGCCGGAAGTTGACCGGCACCAGCACCCGGCCCCACCCGGAGACACCGAAGAACGAGGTCAGCAGCCGCGCCGAGTTCTGCGAGACGATCGCGACCCGGCCGCCCACGGGTACCCCGAGTCGGTCCAGCCGGGCGGCCTGCGCCCGGGCGAGCGCGGCCATGTCCCGGTAGGTGAGGCTTCCGAGGCCGGGGGCGGGCTGGTCGGGTTCGTCGACCACGGCCACGCGGTCCGGGTAGACCTGCTCGGCGCGGTCGAGAAAGTCACGGACGGTCAGCGGGTAGAACATGGCGGCTCCAAAGGCGGGCTGCGAGGCGGTTCAACCGAACCTGAGCATGCCTGCTCCCCGTAGCACCCGCCCGAAACGGGCGCGTCTGAATTGGACGCGCCGGAACCGGACGCGTCGGAACCGGACGCGTCGGAACCGGATACCCGCGGGACGGATGAGCCCGGAGGGAATGCATGCGAAACGGATGCGCACGAAACGGGTGCGTCCTCCCAGAGGGGTGCGCCCGGAACGGACACGTCCGAAACGGATACGCCCTGAACGAATGCGCGAATGGTGGGTCCGGAACGGAAGCGTCCGAAACGGACGCGCCCGAGAGGTCCCTGCTCCGCTTCCTCCGCCGGGCCGGCCGCTCGCCCGGACGGTGCCCCCATCAGCCGGCTCGCCCCCAGGTGCCGACCCCGCACGCCGGCGCGCACTCTTCATACGGCCCGACTTTCCGGTAGGGGGCCGAGCCTGAAATAGTTGCCCACGATCTTCGACGTCCGCGGGCTCCCTGTGACGGGGACAACCCGGGACACAACTCAATGGGGTATTCGGTGCTGGAACTCGTACTGGAACTGGACGGACAGACCTGGACGCTCGACGCGTACAAGGTCCATACCGTCGGGCGTGATCCGCAGGGCGACATCGTGATCGACGACGCCAGGGTCTCCTGGCGGCACGCCACGATCAGCTGGGCCGGACACGGTTGGGTCATCGAGGACCAGCGCAGCACCAACGGCACGTTCGTGGAGGGCCGGAGGATCCACCACATCGAGATCGGTCCCGGCTCGGCCGTGCACCTCGGCAGCGCGACCGACGGCCCGTGCCTGAACGTCTCGGGCGGCGCCGACGCGGGGACCCCGCTGTGGGGTGGGGGGAACCCGAGCGGGTACTGAGCACCGTACGTCGCACAGACCTTGCGGCATCGGAGGACCACACCATGGACCGGACGCCACCCCTGCGCCTCATCCCCGTCGGCGGACGTGGCCCCGAGGACGTGGTGACCGACGCCTCGGGGCGGGTGTTCACCGGGTTGGCGGACGGGCGGATCCTCCGTCTGGAGGGCGTCACCGACCCGGCGGGCCCGCGCATCGAGACCGTCGCCGACACCCGCGGGCGGCCCCTGGGCCTCCAGCCGCTGCCCGACGGGGCGTTGCTGGTGTGCGACGCGGAGCGCGGGCTCCTGCGGTGCGAGACCGACGGGACGGTACGGGTGCTCGCCGACACGGTGGCCGGGGCCCGGCTGCGGTTCTGCAGCAATGTCGTCACCGCCGACGACACCACCGTCTACTTCACCGTCTCCAGCCGTCGCTACGGCCTCGAACACTGGCAGGGCGACCTGCTGGAGCACACCGGCACCGGCATGCTGCTGCGGCTGCGGCCGGGCGGTGAACCCGAAGTGCTCCTGGACGGGCTGCAGTTCGCCAACGGTGTCGCCCTGGCCGCCGACCAGTCCTTCCTCGTCGTGGCGGAGACCGGCGCCCGCCGGCTCGTCCGCCACGGGCTCACGGGCGACGCCGAACCGCGCGGCACGTTCGCCGACGACCTGCCGGGCTACCCCGACAACCTCTGGCGCGACCCCGACGGCCTGATCTGGGTGGCCCTGGCGGGCCCGCGCGTACCCGTCCTCGACGTGCTGCACCGGCGTGGCCCCGCACTGCGCCGTGCCGCCGGGCGTGCCGCGACCCGGCTGCCGTTCCGGCCGGTGCGGGACGCCTGGGTCATGGCGTTCGACGACGACGGGCGGATCGTGCACGACGTGCGTCACCGCCGTGCGCCGTACCGGATGTCCACCAGCGTCTGCCCGGTCGACGGGCAGCTGGTGCTGGGCAGTGTGTGGGAGCCGAGCCTCGCGGTGTTCGCGTCCCCGGCGGCTCGGTGACGGGTTAGCCTGGCCCATCCCCGCGATCAGGAGAGGCGCATGACAGGCCCGCAGCCCGAGACCGAGATGGTGGACGAACCCACCGATCCGGACGTCGATCTGCGGGTCCCCGCCGAGCGGCAGCGGTCGTGGCGGACGCTCGCACCGGTCGTCGCGGTGGTCTCCGCAGGCGGCGGGCTCGGGGCCGCGGCCCGGTACGGGGCCTCGCTGATCGGGCCCGTGGAGACGGGCGGGTTCCCGTGGACGACCTTCTGGGTCAATGTGACCGGCTGCCTGGTCATCGGCGTCTTCATGGTCGTGGTCAACGAGGTGTGGGCCGCGCATCCGCTGGTACGGCCCTTCTTCGGCACCGGGGTCCTCGGCGGCTACACGACCTTCTCCACGTACGCCGTCGACATCCAGCACCTGGTGGACGAAGGCCACCCGCGCACCGGGCTCGCGTATCTCGCCGCGACGCTCGTGGCCGCGCTCCTCGCGGTCTGGGTCGCGGTGACGGTGACGCGCCGGGCCCTGATCGGCAAACCGGGTCGAAGCGGCGAAACGGGTGAAATCTCCGCGCTGGAAGGTAAGAGGCCGTTGTGAACTGGCTGCTCGTGATCGTCGGCGGGATGGTCGGTGCGCCGCTGCGCTACCTCACCGACCGCGCCGTTCAGCTCAGGCATGACACGGCCTTCCCCTGGGGCACCCTCGCGGTCAACGTCGCCGGTTGTCTCGTCCTCGGGCTGCTGGCCGGCGCGGCCTCGGCCGGGGCCGCCTCCGCTCACCTGCAATTCCTCCTCGGTACGGGACTGTGCGGGGCTCTGACCACGTACTCCACGTTCTCCTACGAGACCCTGCGGCTGGCCGAGGACGGGGCGGGCTTCTACGCCGTCGCCAATGTGATCGCGAGCGTCGCCGCCGGGCTGGGCGCGGCATTTGTGGGGGTTTCTTTCGCCGAGGCCCTGTGGGGCTAGAGTGCGGCCGGTGTAAGGCGTCCACGCCGCTGTCGTGACCCCCAGCGAGAACTGGAAACCATGAGCGCGATCTCCGTCGGTCAGGCCGTCGTCCTCGGAGCCGTCGAAGGGGTGACCGAATTCCTCCCGGTCTCCTCCACCGGCCATCTCAAGATCGCCGAAGGGCTGATGGGCATCCCCGTCGACGACGACGCCGTCATCGGGTTCTCGGCCGTGATCCAGGTCGGCGCCATCGCCGCGGTGCTCGTCTACTTCCGCAAGGACATCGCCCGGATCGTTTCCGCGTGGCTGCGCGGGCTCACCGACCGCGAGGAGCGCTACCACCACGACTACAAGTTCGCCTGGTGGGTGATCTGGGCGACCATCCCGATCGTCGCCGTCGGTCTCCTGGCGAAGCCGCTGATCGAGGGGCCGCTCGCCTCGCTGTGGGTCGTCGCCGCCTCGCTGATCGCCGGCAGCGGGGTGATGTGGGCGGCCGACCGGCTGGGCAGGCACAAGCGCGGCGAGGACGACACCTCCTTCAAGGACGCCATGCTGGTGGGCAGCTCGCAGATCCTCGCCCTGCTCTTCCCGGGCTTCTCGCGCTCCGGCGCCACGATGTCGACGGCCCTGATGCTGGACCTCGACCGGGTCGCGGCCACCCGGCTCTCGTTCTTCCTCGGGATTCCCGCGCTCACGGGG
Organism: Streptomyces cavernae; assembly: GCF_004023625.1. Classification (GTDB taxonomy): domain Bacteria; phylum Actinomycetota; class Actinomycetes; order Streptomycetales; family Streptomycetaceae; genus Streptomyces; species Streptomyces cavernae. The sequence continues at coordinate 188,213 of NZ_RPDJ01000008.1, forward strand.
GCGGGGCTGTACGAGCTGAAGGACGCGCTCGGTACCGGTGCGGGAGCCGCGCCGCTCGTGGCGGGAACGGTCGTTGCCTTCGGGGTCGCCTACGCCTCCATCGCGTGGCTGCTGAAGTTCGTGGCGAAGCACTCGTTCAACGCGTTCGTCGTCTACCGGGTTGTCGTGGGACTGCTGTTGTTCGCTCTGCTCGGTACAGGGGTCCTGGGCTGAGGGGCGACGTCACCCGATCGGGGGGCGGCGTCCGCCGGTCGAGGGGTGACACCCGCCGCCGGAACGAGGGGTCGCACCCGCCGCCGGCCGGGGGACGGCGCCCCGCCAACCCTTGACAGTCACCCGCCGTTCCCCCGAGGATCACCACCGTGAACCTGTCAGACAGCCAGACAGGTGGGTCGGTGCCCCGGCGCGTCAGCGCCATGGAAGCGGTTCTCACCCACCTTCGCGGCGCCATCGAGCGCGGCGACTACGCCATCGGTGACAAGCTGCCCTCCGAGGCGGAGCTGTGCCGTCGTCTCGAGGTCAGCCGGCCCGTGCTGCGCGAGGCGCTGCGGGCCCTGCAGGTCATGGGCCTGACCGTGTCCCGAACCGGCAAGGGCACCTTCGTCGTCGCCGGCAGCGTCGAGGAGCCCACCTTCGGCGACTACTCGGCGAGCGACCTGCTCGAGGTCCGCCGGCACATCGAGATCCCCGTGGCCGGGTACGCGGCGGCCCGCCGCACCTCGGAGAACCTCGACCACCTGGTCCATCTACTGGACCGGATGGAGCACGAGACCGACACCACGGCGTGGGTCGCCATGGACACGCTGTTCCACCTCGGTGTCGCCGAGGCCTCCCAGAACCCGGTCTTCCGCCGGGTCATCGAGGAGATCCGCGACGCGCTGGCACGCCAGTCGGCCTTCCTCAACGAACTCGGCGGACGCCGCGAGCAGTCCAACCGCGAGCACCGCGAGATCGTCGAGGCCCTCATGGACGGCAGCGAAACCGACGCGGTGGAGGCCATGGCCCACCACCTCGACCGTGTCGAGACCACCCTCACCTCCATCGTGCGCGAGCGCACGGCCCCACCCCCGGAAGGCGAACCACAGGCGTGAGCAAGCAATCCCCCCAGATAGACGCCATACCGAACGGGACAACGACCTCCCCCCACGTCGATGCCGGAGACGCCGGCTACAGCAAGTCCCTGAAGTCCCGCCATGTGAACATGATCGCCATCGGTGGCGCGATCGGCACCGGGCTGTTCCTCGGCGCCGGCGGGCGCCTCGCCGACGCCGGCCCCTCCCTCTTCATCGCCTACGCGGTCTGCGGCGTCTTCGCCTTCCTCGTCGTGCGCGCACTCGGCGAACTCGTCCTGTACCGCCCGTCGTCCGGCGCCTTCGTGTCGTACGCCCGTGAGTTCCTCGGGGAGAAGGGCGCCTACACCGCGGGCTGGATGTACTTCCTCAACTGGGCCACCACCGGTATCGCCGACATCACCGCCGTGGCCACCTACACCCACTACTGGGGCATGTTCTCCGACATCCCGCAGTGGGTGATCGCGCTCATCGCGCTCGCCGTCGTCCTCACGGTGAACCTGATCTCCGTGAAGATCTTCGGTGAGCTGGAGTTCTGGTTCGCCATCATCAAGGTCGGCGCGCTCGTCGTCTTCATGCTGATCGGCATCTTCCTGCTCGTCACCCAGCAGCCCGTCGACGGCCATGCCCCCGGCCCGGCCCTGATCACCGACAACGGCGGTCTGTTCCCCAGCGGCCTGCTGCCGATGCTGCTGATCGTGCAGGGTGTCGTCTTCGCCTACGCCTCCGTCGAACTGGTCGGCGTTGCGGCGGGCGAGACCGAGAACCCCGAGAAGATCCTGCCCAAGGCGATCAACTCCATCATGTGGCGGGTCGGACTGTTCTACGTCGGCTCGGTAGTCCTGCTGTCGATGCTGCTGCCCTGGTCCTCGTACAAGGCGGGCGAGAGTCCCTTCGTCACCGTGCTGTCCAACATCGGCGTCCCGGCGGCCGGCGGGATCATGAACCTGGTCGTGCTCACCGCGGCCATGTCCTCCCTCAACTCCGGCCTGTACTCCACCGGCCGCATCCTGCGCTCCATGGCGATGTCCGGCTCCGCACCCAGGTTCACCTCGGTGATGAGCCGCAGTCAGGTCCCGTACGGCGGGATCCTGCTCACCAGCGGCATCTGCGTCCTCGGCGTCGGTCTCAACTTCGTCGTACCCGCCGAGGCATTCGAGATCGTGCTCAACTTCGCCGCGATCGGCATCCTCGCCACCTGGGGCATGATCATGCTCTGCCACCTGCTGTTCTGGCGGAAGACGCAGGCCGGTGAACTGAACCGTCCGAGCTACCGGCTGCCCGGCTCGCCCTGGACCGAGATCGTCACCCTGGTCTTCCTGGCCTCCGTCCTGGTGCTGATGTACGCCGACGGGGGAGCGGGCCGCACGACCGTGCTGTGTCTGCCGCTGATCGTGGGCGCGCTGGTGGCCGGCTGGTACGCGATCCGCGGCCGGGTCGCCGCGGTTAGCAGGAACGTTTCCTCTGTCGGTGGTTCCTCTTCCGGCGGCTCCTCCTCCGGTGGTTCGGCCACCGGCGGCTCCTCCTCCGGGGCGGACGCGTGAGCCAGCTGGTCTGCGGGATCGCCGAGGCACCCGCCGTACGCGAACCGCTGCACGCGCCCGTCGCCCATCTCGTGCGCGGCGGGGTCATCGAGGGCATCCACTACGGCTCGGTGGTCGTACTCGCCCCGGACGGCGGCGTCGAGCTGCAGATCGGTGACGTCGAGGCCGCCTTCTACCCCCGTTCGGCGCTCAAGCCCGTGCAGGCCGTCGCCCTGCTGCGGGCCGGGCTGCCGCTCGACGGCGAGCTGCTCGCACTGACCGCCGCCAGCCACTCCGGCGAGGAGCGGCACCTGGACGGCGCCCGGCGGATCCTCGAACTCGCCGGTCTCGGCGAGAGCGATCTGCGCAACGCGCCGGACCTGCCCTACGACCCCGCCGTCCGGGACGCCTGGGTACGCGAGGGGCGGCAGCCGTCCCGGATCGCGCAGAACTGCTCAGGCAAGCACGCGGCCATGCTCTACACCTCCCGGCTGAACGGCTGGTCCCTGGAGAACTACCTCGACCCCGCGCATCCCCTCCAGCAGGCGATCGCGGAGATCGTGGAGGACCTCACCGGGCAGGCGATCGCCCGGACGACGGTGGACGGCTGCGGGGCGCCCCTGTTCTCCGTCTCCCTGCACGGGCTCGCGCGCGCCGCGGCCCGGATCACCACCGCGGCACCCGGCACGCCCGAGGCACTCGTCGCCGACGCGATGCGCGAGCACCCCGAGATGGTCTCCGGCGCCGGACGCGACGTCGCCGCGTTGATGCGGTCCGTGCCCGGGCTGATGGCCAAGGACGGCTTCGAGGGCGTCCAGGTCGCGGCCCTCCCGGACGGACGGGCCATCGCCGTGAAGATCGCGGACGGCGCCAACCGGGCCCGGGTGCCCGTGACCGCCGCGGCGCTCGCCCGCTGCGGGGTCGACCCGGCGGCGCTCGCCGAGTTCGCGGAGGTGCCGCTGCTGGGCGGTTCCACGGTGGTGGGCAGTGTCCGTCCGGCCCGGGAGCTCCTCACGGACGCGCTCGCGCGGACCACACCGTACGGGACGCACGCCTGACCCCCAGGGCTGTTCGACGACATCTCAACCCGGCCGCCGAGCCGTGCACTCGGCGGCACCTACCGAAGGAAGAGCCGAAACCCTCATGACCGCCGCAGCCCACCGCAGCGAACACGACCTGCTCGGACACCGCGACGTACCCGCCGACGCGTACTGGGGAGTCCACACCCTGCGCGCCACGGAGAACTTCCCCATCACCGGGACGCCGATCTCCGCCTACCCCCACCTCATCGACGCCCTCGCCGCCGTCAAGGAGGCCGCCGCCCGCGCCAACGAGGAACTCGGCCTGCTCGCACCCGAGAAGGCGGCGGCGATCGCCCAGGCCTGCCGGGAGATCCGCGACGGCAGGCTGCACGACCAGTTCGTCGTGGACGTCATCCAGGGCGGGGCCGGGACCTCGACCAACATGAACGCCAACGAGGTCGTGGCGAACCGGGCCCTGGAGCTGCTCGGCCATGCCAAGGGCGACTACGAGCACCTGCACCCCAACGAGGACGTCAACCTCGGCCAGTCCACCAACGACGTCTATCCGACCGCCGTCAACATCGCCACGATCATCGCCGTACGGGGTCTGCTCGACGCCATGGCCGTGCTCCAGGAGGCCTTCGCCGCCAAGGCGGTGGAGTTCCGGGACGTGCTCAAGATGGGGCGTACACAACTGCAGGACGCGGTGCCCATGACCCTGGGTCAGGAGTTCTCGGCGTACGCGGTGATGCTGGAGGAGGACCGCAGCCGGCTCGCCGAGGCGGTGCTGCTGATCCACGAGATCAACCTGGGCGCCACCGCGATCGGCACCGCCCTCAACGCGCCCGCCGGATACGCGGAGTCGGCCCGCCGCCATCTCGCGGACATCACCGGACTGCCGCTGGTCACCGCGGCCAACCTGGTCGAAGCCACCCAGGACTGCGGGGCGTTCGTGCATCTGTCCGGGGTGCTGAAGCGGATCGCGGTCAAGCTCTCCAAGAGCTGCAACGACCTGCGTCTGCTGTCCTCCGGTCCGCGCGCCGGGCTGAACGAGATCAACCTGCCGCCGGTACAGGCCGGTTCGTCGATCATGCCGGGCAAGGTCAACCCGGTCATCCCCGAAGTCGTCAACCAGGTCGCCTTCGAGGTGATCGGCAACGACGTCACCATCACCATGGCCGCCGAGGCCGGACAGCTTCAGCTCAACGCCTTCGAACCGATCATCCTGCACTCCCTCTCGGAGAGCATCACCCACCTGCGCGCCGCATGCCTCACCCTCGCCGAGCGCTGTGTCGCTGGCATCACGGCCAACGCGGACGAACTGCGGGCCGCCGTGGAGAACTCCATCGGCCTGGTCACCGCACTGAACCCGCACATCGGGTACACGGCCGCGACGGACATCGCCAAGGAGGCGCTCAGCAGCGGCCGGGGCGTCGCCGAACTCGTCCTGGAGAAAGGTTTGTTGCCGGCCGACCGGCTGGAACAGCTGCTGCGTCCCGAGGTGCTCGCGGGAAGCACCGACTCGCAGCCGTCCCGTCTCAGCCCCTCCGGAGCCTGAGTCGCGGACATCGCATGTGTTACCGCAGGCGCGTTCGGGCCCGTCGAGGTGCTGCCCGCCGTGGCCTGCGTCGGCGCCTTCCGCTCCACCGAACTCACCCGGTTGCGGGCCTGGTCGGCCTTGTCCTGGATGGTGCAGCGGATCCCGCGACAGCTCATGAAGACCGTGCTGGACCGCGTCAGAGGAGATCCAGCAACTCCACGAGGGTCACGACGGAAGGCACATCCGAAGTGGCCGAGTCCCGACAGACCGCACGCCCCGCGCATCCGAGTGCGATCGCGGCGTCGACCAGGCTCGGATCGTCGTCGACGAACAGGCATTGCGCGGGCGCGAGATCCAGGGCGGCGCTGGCGTGGTGGTACATGCGCGGGTCCGGCTTTCTGCAGCCGAGCACGGGGAGATCGCATACGCCTCGAAGAACTCCCCGATCCCCAGCGCCGTGTGCCCATCGGGCAGTCCCGCCCAGGCGTCCGAGACCACCGCCATCCGCACGCCCCGAAGGCTTCAGTTCCCGCAGGGTTTCCATGACGTCCGGGTAGAGCTCCAAAATCGTGGTCGCGGGGACGTCGCGGCCCAGGTCGGCGAGGAACTGCGGCGTCGGATCCAATCCGACATGGCGGAGCATCACCCGGTGGTAGTCGTCGTAGTCGGGCGTCGAGGACGAGGCGGCGAAGAAGCTATCGCCCGCGGCGATGGCCGCCGCAAACTGTTCCGGCGTGATCGAGGGGTGGTGGGCGAGGACGGTCTCCTCGAAGTCCACCCGGGGGTTCCACCGGCCGCCGATCGGCCGGATCAGCACGCCGCCCGAGTCGAAGAGAACAGCGCGGAGATCCTCGGAAGTGGATGGTCGTGTCGTCACCCACCCAGTCTGGCGAGCAAACACTCCGCTGGTCGACCGCTTCCACCATCAGACACCGGCAACCACACCCGGCTCAGTCCGACCGACATTGCGGCCCGCTGATCACCTGGCACGATCCTCTACACCGACACGATCGGCGGGGCCCGCTCCGACGTCTGCGAGTCCTTACGGCAAGGACCTGGTGACCGGTTCCAGACCGGAACGCAGTGGGTGGTGGGCTGACCACAAAGATCCACCTCGCAGCTGATGGCCGCTGTCGGCCCCTGGCCTTCCACCTCACCGCCGGGCAGGCCGGTGACGCGCCCGCCTCCCGCGAGGTGATGAGTCGCCTGCGTGTTCCGCGCCGACGCGGACGGCCCCGCACCAGGCTGGACGCCGTCCTGGCCGACAAAGCCAACCGCTTGAAGCAGTGGCGCGGCACCACCCGCTACGAGAAGACCGCGACCGTTTACCTGGTCGGACTCCACGTAGCGGGCATCTTCCTGTGGCCTGCCCGGTGATCCGACCAAGGCGCCTAGTAGCTGTCGTAGCTGGGCTTACCGTTCGGCCGGTACACGCCGACGATCGTGCCGCCCTTCGTCGTCGAGACGCTGACCGGTTCCAGCGCAGTGGGGATCGCTCCGTTGGCGAACAGCCGCTTGCCGGTGCCGATGATCACCGGATGGATGGTCAGCCGGTACTCGTCTACGAGGCCGTGCTGCATGAGTGTCTGGGCGAGGTCGCCACTGCCCACGACGTTGATGTTGCCGCCGTCGGACGCTTTCAGCTTGCGTACGGCATCGACGATGTCGCCCTCCAGCAGCGTGGAGTTCTGCCACTCGACGGATGTCAGGGTCCGAGACGCCACGTACTTGTGCATGCTGTTCATCCGATCGGTGAACGGGTTGCCGGGATCCGCGGTCGGCCAGTACGACGCGAAGATCTCGTAGGTCTTGCGGCCGAGCAGCATCGCGTCGGAGAACTCGTACCAACCAGCGATGGCCGTGCCGACCTCGTCGTCGGCCACCGGCTTCTGCCAGCCGCCGTGCTCGAAGCCGCTCTCAGCGTCCTCGTCCGGACCGCCCGGTGCCTGCATGACGCCGTCCAGCGTCAGGAACGTGCAAACGATGATCTTGCGCATGGTGCGCTCCCTTCGTCGACGGGTAGACCGCACAACCGCCGGAAACTCATCGGCGGACTTCAGCGGCGCAGCACAGCTCTAGTAGGACTCCGTGAGGTTCGGGGCTGTTGCCGTCGGCCTTGCCGACCGGCAGCCCGGCCCGCGGCACCGAGCTGCGGGAACTGGTCCGGCGGGGCACTGGGCCACCTGCCGCGAGATCACTATCGTCGCAGGTCAGTGCGACCTCACGGAGTCCTACTAGTGCCCCGACAGGCAACGTTCGCCCCGTCGCGACGCCCGGCACTCCCCCAAGCTCTTCGAGCAGGGGGACCCCCACTCGCCGCACCGGTCGAAAGCCCAAGTACATCCAGTACGAGAGCTTCCGGCGGCACGCCGAGAGCACGCACCGGACGCCGCTGATTGACGGGCAAACGTTGCCTGCCGGGCCACTAGGGAGGCGAGGAACCGTGACCGCGAAAGCCGGCGAGAAGGCCCAGAAGACAGGCGGCTTCGCGACGGTCGACAGGGCCCCCGGAGCAAGCGGCGGCCAGCCGGGCGGTGAGATGAGAGATCGAGTACCTGCGGCATCGATTGAGGCCCGGATGTGCCCGCCGTCGGCTTGGGCATGAGCGGACAAGAGGTCCTCCGGGCCGGTGTGGTGGTCGCCTGACCGCTCGCTTGTGACGGACGGCCGTCCGGAGGATCGGCACCCAAGGGCGGCGGAACCTCAGTCCGCCGCCCCATCGCCTGTGCGGCCTTCATGCCGGCCGCGTACCGATCCGCGTACTCCTGACCCCGGCAGCCGCAAGATCGCGTACGTGATCTTGTCGGTGGCGGCCCGCAGCACCGCGGCTGATCAGCTGGTGAAACAGGGCCTGCTGCCCAGCCACACCGGCCGCGGCAGCGCCCCGGCCGGTGCGGATCAGGACTGGCTCCGGCCTGCGCCCGCGAGCCTGTTCACTTGAGGGAATCGCTTCGAGCCGACTCCTGCGGCTGCTGGTGCCACTCGTTCCAGAGGTCCGCAAGCTCGCCAAGTGCGTTGTGGGCGCGGCCGAGTTCCCAGAACAGGTAGAGGCCGGCTCCGGCGAAGGGGATCCACTGACCCCAGGAGAAGAGGAGAACCGGCATGGACAGCAAGCCGACCAGGACGAGGAATTTGACGACGATCTCGGCCATGTACGTCTGTTTGCGTTCGACGATGACATGCTCTCCGTGGCCGTGGATCCACCGCAGGCGTGATGTCATGACTGCCTCCTTGCGCTCTTGGTGGGCATCATGCCGTCCGCTCTGTGCGTGCCAGTGCGCGATGGGGGCGGATCAGGCATCGACGCGGGCAACGCGGCAGGTGCGACTACGGCGGATCCCATGCCGAAATGACCCTTCCCGTCAAACGACTGTGCAGTGTGGTTGCACCGGGTCCGAAGGCGGCGGGTTCGACGGGAGAATGGGGATCATGGGTTCGTCCTTCACCTTCCAGCCGGTGCTGGAGCGTATCGCCGCCGAGATCGAGAAGTCCCCCGGGCGCGGTCGGCCCGCCGACTACATCCCGGCGCTCGCCGCCCGCGACCCGCGCCGCTTCGGCATGGCCGTCGCGGAACCGGACGGGACCGTGTACGGGGTGGGGGACTGGCGGCAGCCGTTCTCCGCGCAGTCCATCACCAAGGCCTTCACACTCGCCCTCACCCTGGCCCGCGAAGCAGACCAGCTCTGGGAACACGTCGGCCGCGAACCATCGGGGAACCCCTTCAACTCCCTGGTGCAGCTGGAGTACGAGAACGGCATCCCGCGCAATCCCTTCATCAACGCGGGTGCCCTCGTCGTCACCGACCGCCTGCACAGCCACACCGGTGACGCGGTCGGCACCCTGCTGGACTTCCTGCGTGCCGAAAGCGGCAACCCCGGCATCACCCCCCACGAGGACGTCGCCGCCTCCGAGGCCGCCCACGGCGACCGCAACGCCGCACTCGCCCACTTCATGGCCTCCTACGGCAACATCGGCAATCCGGTGCCGGTGCTGCTGGAGCAGTACTTCCGGCAGTGTTCCATCGAGGCGTCCTGCGCCGATCTCGCCCTCGCCGGCACTTTCCTGGCCCGGCACGGCATCCGCGCCGACGGCAGCCGGCTGCTCACCCGCAGCCAGGCCAAACAGGTCAACGCGGTGATGCTGACCTGCGGGACCTACGACGCGGCGGGCGAGTTCGCCTACCGGGTGGGCCTGCCCGGCAAGAGCGGGGTCGGCGGCGGCATCGTCGCCGTCGTGCCCGGGCGCTGCACCCTGTGCGTGTGGAGCCCGGGACTCGACGAGCGCGGCAACTCGGTGGCGGGGGTCGCGGCCCTGGACCGCTTCACCACGCTGACCGGGTTGTCGGTCTTCTGAGCGGGCCCGTCCACCAACGGAAAGACGGCGGTCACCTCCCGGCCCCCGCCCCGAGAGAACCGTGTCGCCTCCCGGCCACCCGGCATTGACACGATTCCCGAGTGTTGGCCATGGGTTTCTCCGTCGATCTCCGCCGTTGTCAGTTGCTCGGGCTGGCCGGGTCCGCAGTCCTCGCGGCGGGAGGTGAGACGGCCGGAGCGCTGCCGGTCCGGGAACTCATGACCCCCTCCTCCGGACGCGGCGCACTGGGCCTGGTCGGCGTCTACTTCGGCGTGGTGCTCCTGATCGCCGCCTGGGCGCTGCTCGGACGGCTCATCAACGGCCCCCGACCGCCCGCGCCGCGTGCCCTGCTGGTGGTCCTCGGCCTGTGGGCGGCCCCGCTGCTGCTCGCACCGCCGCTGTTCAGCCGGGACGTGTACAGCTACCTCGCACAGGGCGCCATGGTCGACGCCCAGGTGGACGTCTACACACACGGCCCGGCCGTCCTCGGCGGACCGCTCGCGGACGAGGTGGCCCCCGTCTGGCAGAACACCGCGGCCCCTTACGGCCCGGTCTTCCTCTCCGTGGCCTCCGCGCTGTCCCACGTCACCAGCGCCGAACTGCCCGCCGGACTGATCGGGATGCGCCTGGTCGCGCTGGCCGGGGTGGCGCTGATGGCCGCCGCACTGCTGCGCCTCGCCCGGCACAGCTCAGTCGATCCGGCCGCGGCGCTGTGGCTCGGTGCGCTCAACCCGCTGGTGCTGCTGCACCTGGTCGCCGGCGCACACAACGACGCCCTCATGCTCGGCCTGCTGGGCGCCGGACTGGTCGCCGCACGCGGGCGCCGCCCCCTCCTCGGCGCCGTGCTGGTCACGCTCGCCGCCCTGGTCAAGGCGCCCGCCGCACTGGGCCTCCTGGCGGTGATCGCGATGCGGGCCCGCGGCCGGCGCGGTCTGCCGAAGGCGGTCCTGACGACCTCCGGCGCCGCGCTCGCCACGACGGTCGCCGCCACCGCCGTCGCCGGCACCGGGTACGGCTGGCTGGGCGCGCTCGACACCCCCGTGTCCCCGCACAACTGGTCGCTCACCAGCGTCCTCGGCCGGGCCACCGGAGCCCTGCTCAGCGAAGCGGGCAGCGACCTCGCACCGCTGGCGATCCCCCTCTGGCACGGTGCCGGTCTGGTCGCCACGGCCGCCGTCGTCCTCTTCATATGGATACGGCTGCGGCCCGCCCCCGTCTACGCGCTCGGCCTCAGCCTGGCCGCGGTGGCCGTCCTCGGCCCGGCGATCCGGCCCTGGTACGCGCTGTGGGGACTGTTCCTCATCGCCGCAGCCGCACCCAGCAGCTCCGTACGGCACCGGGTGGCCGCCGTCAGCGGGGTGCTGGCGCTCGCGGTCCTGCCCAGCGGCAGCCCGCCGGACGCGGAACAACTCGCGCTCGCCACCTCCGGCGGAGTGCTCGCACTCGTCGTGCTCTGGCAGGCCCACCAGGCCGGGCACGGGCCGCTGTTCGCCCGGGCGGAACGGGAGCGGACGGCGTGAAGCCCACCCTTCCAAGCACCCGACGCGGGCGGGTGCTCCTCGTGCTGGGCCTGGCCGCGTGCGTCGCGCTCTTCAACGCGACCGTGCCGCTGCTGCGGGACTGGTTCGACCTGCGGGTCTACTACGGGACGGTCGACGCCTGGGTGCACCACGGCGGCGGCATCTACGACTACCGGGTGCCCGGGACGACGTACGGCTTCACCTATCCGCCGTTCGCCGCCGTCCTCATGCTGCCGATGGCGCTGGTCGGGCTGCACACCGCGATCGCGGTCGCGCTGCTACTGAACATCGCCGCCGCGCTGGCCGTCGTCGCTGTCCTCGCCGGGCCGCTGCTGCGCCGGTACGGCTGGTTCGGCCTCTGTGTGGCCGCCTGTCTGCTCGCGCTGCTGGAACCGGTCCGGGACACCTTCAGCTTCGGACAGGTCAATCTGCTGCTGCTGGCGCTCGTCCTCGCCGACGCGCGACTGCTGTCGACCGGACGGGACCGCTGGGCGGGAGTGGGCATCGGGCTGGCCGCGGCGGTCAAGCTCACACCGGTGCTCTTCATCGGACTGCTGCTGCTCGCCCGGCGCCCGCGCGCCGCCGTGACGGCGACGGCCGTGGCGGCGGGCGCCACCGGACTCGCCGCCCTCGTCGCGCCGGACGCCTCCCGCTTCTACTGGACCGAGGCCCTGTGGGACACCGGCCGCATCGGACGGCTCGCCTATGTGTCGAACCAGTCGCTCCAGGGCGTCCTGGCCCGGCTCGCCGAACCCGCCCAACCGAGCCGTGCCGTCTGGGCGTTGGCGGTGCTGGTGGTCCTCGGCGTGTGGGCGTGGCGGGTGTCGCGGGCGGCGGCGGCCGACGACCTGATGGCCGCGTTCGCCCTCACCGGCGCCACCGCCTGTCTGATCAGCCCGATCACCTGGGTGCACCACCTGGTGTGGCTGCTGCCGTCACTCGCGGTGCTGGTGGACACCGGGATCCGGGAGGGCCGCCGCGGACTGCTCCGCGGCACGGCGGCGGTGTACGTGGTGCTGTGCAGCAGTTTCGTCTGGCTGTGGTTCGACGACTCCTCGGGCGTCGACGGATTCCTCGGCAGCAACACGTACGTGTGGATCACCCTCGGTCTGCTGGTGGCACTGCCGGTACGGAAGGCGCCGGAAGGAGGTGTGCCGGTGGCGCGGACGGAGCAGACGAAGGTGGTGGCGGAGTAGCCGAGCGGCCCCGTTCCGCGGAGCCTTCACCGGCGCCCCCAGTACCGCACCGCCGCGCTGGGGGCGTCGGCGAAGTCGTCACGGTGAGCGCTCCGTTCCCGAGGTCGGTGGCCCGCACAGCACGACGGACTTTCATCCGCCCGTGCGGGCCAGTGCCTCCAGCGGGCCGACCAGGACGTCGGAGAAAGCGAGTTCGGCGGCTCCGACGAGCACCGCGTCGTCGCCGAGTTCCCCGACACGCAGCCGCAGGTGCTCGCGGGAGGCAGCGAGTGCCTGGCTGTTGATGCGGCTTCGGATCTGGGCGGCCGAGCCGAGGAACACCTCGCGGAGGGTGCCACCGAATATCACGGCCCGTGGATTGAACACGTTGACCAGCGTGGCGACGCCGATGCCCAGCCAGTCGCCGACATCGTGCAGGGCGGCACGGGCACTGATGTCACCCCGGTCGGCCGCCTCGACCACGGCGCGCACGGCCTCCCGGCCGGTGGCCGACGGATCGCGCCGCGCGGCCTCCAGCAGCGCGCGTTCGCCGGCCTCGGACTCCAGGCAGCCGCGCGCCCCGCATCCGCAGGTCCTGCCGCCTCGCGGGTTGACGACCATGTGCCCGATCTCGCCGCCGTATCCGCCGTCCCCGCCCAGCAGTTGACCGTCGACGATGACGCCGCCGCCGATCCCGATGTCGCCGTGCAGATACACGAGGTCCTGACAGCCGGTTCCGGCGCCCCGCAGATGCTCCGCGAGAGCGCCGAGGTTGGCCTCGTTCTCGACCGCGACGGTCAGGCCCAGTCCCAGCCTCCGGGTGAGGAGCTCGCCGAACTCCTCGTCCTCCCAGCCGATATGGGCGGCGGAGCGGACCAGGCCGTCGGGTCGCCGCACCAGGCCGCGCACCGCGGCACCCACGCCGACGCAGAAGGTGCTCTCGGGTGCCGTGTCCACCATCTGCCGGGCGAAGCCGGCGAGGACCCCGGCCACTTCACCCGCGTCGAATCCACCGTGCGGCCAGGGTGTCTCCCGCCGGTCGAGGAAGACCCCGCCGAGACCTATCCGCGCGGCGGCCAGCCGGTCCACGCCGACGTCGAAGGCGAGAACGTACACCCGGTCCGACTCGGGCCGCACGACGAGGGACGGCCGGCCGGCCCTGCCGGTGTCCCCGGGGAGTTCCTCACGGACCAGTCCGGCCGAGGCCAACTCGCTGACCAGGCCCAGGATGGTGCTGCGGTTGAGGCCCATGCGGTCGGCCAGGACCGCTCGTGAGGTGGAGCCACCGATGTGCACATGTCGCAGCAGTGTGCCGAGATTGTGCCGGCGGATCTCCTCCTGAGAGGGACCGGCTTTCATGGTGCTCAGACCTCATCGTTGTACGGCCCGGCGACGGGACAGCGCATCCACGCCTGCGGCCACCAGCAGAACCGAACCCGTGACAGCGTACTTGACCCCCGAGCTGTAGCCCATCAGACCCATGCCGTTCTGAATCACCGCGACCACCATGCCGCCGAGTACGGCGTCCACGACTCTGCCCCGCCCGCCGAACAGACTGGTTCCGCCGATCACCGCGGCGCCGACGGCCAGCAGCAGCACATTGCTGCCGCCGGTGTTGGGGTCGACCGAGTTGCCCCGGGACGCGGCGATGATCCCGCCGACCGCGGCCAGGGACGAGCAGATGACGAACGCGGAGATACGGATTGCGGCCACGTTGATACCGGCCCGCCGTGCCGCCTCCGCGTTGCCGCCCACCGCGTAGATGTGCAGCCCGAACGAGGTGCGCTGGAGCACGAAGGTACCGGCGACCAGCAGGACGCCGATGACCGGTACCACGATCGGCACGCCCTTGAGCGAGTCGACGATGATGTTGCGGCTGCGCTCCTGGTTGAGCAGGTGGACGGCGAACGAGCCGAGCACGGCCATGGCGCCGATCCGCACCGCCAGCAGGGAGAGCGGAGCGGTGGACAGTCCGCGCCTGCGGCGGTTGCGGTCCTGCCGTAGCTGTATCGCGGCGTAGGCCGCGACGCTGACCGCGAGCAGCACCCAACCCAGCGCGGGGGAGAGGTTGTCGTTGGCGACGGCCAGGATCGTCTGGTCCCGGATGGAGATGTTGGTGCCCTCCTTCAGCAGCATCAGGACGATGCCCTGGAATCCGAGGAAGGCGGCCAGGGTGACCACGAAGGAGGGGATGCCGACCTTCGCCACCAGCAGTCCGAGCACCAGACCGATGACCGTGCCGGTGACGATCGCCGCGGCGACCGCCCCGTACCAGGGCCACCCGTGGTCGGTGAGCAGGATGGCCAGGACGGCGGCGCAGACCCCGCTGGCGTAACCGGCGGACAGGTCGATCTCACCGAGGAGGAGGACGAAGACCAGTCCCATGGCGATGGCGATGCTGCCGGCGCCCTGCGTGAGCAGGTTGGCGAAGTTCAGCTCGGACAGGAACACCGGACGCAGCGCGGCGAAGAACGCGCACAGGACGATCAGGCCGAGCACGGCCGGCAGGGCGCCCAACTCGCCGCCCCGTACCCGTTCCACATAGGTACGGGCGGCCGAGCGCAGACTCGCGGCACCGGCGGTGCCGCTCTTCGCGGGGCCGGAACCGCGCGGCTTCTCCGGCTTCTCGGGCTGGTCGGGCTTCTCGGGGACGACGGCGGCGCTCATGCGGTGGCTCCGTTGGTGTGGGCGAGGCCGAGATCCCCGCTGCGGCCTGAGGTGATCAGTTCGACGATCTGGGAGTGCGTCACGTCCGAGGCCTTGACCTCGGCGGCCATCCGGCCCAGGTAGAGGGCGGCGATCCGGTCGGACACCGCGAAGACGTCGTTCATGTTGTGCGAGATCAGGACCACGGCGAGGCCGTTGTCGGCCAGCCGCCGGACCAGTTCGAGGACCTGTGCGGTCTGGGCGACGCCGAGTGCGGCGGTCGGCTCGTCCAGGATGACCACCTTGCTGTTCCACAGCACGGCCTTGGCGATGGCCACGGTCTGCCGCTGACCACCGGACAGGCTGGAGACCTGCTGACGGATCGACTTGACGGTGCGCACCGACAGCCCTTCGAGGGTCTTGGCGGCCATCTCCTCCATCGTCGCGTCGTCGAGGACCAGTCCGCTGCGCTTCTCCCGGCCCAGGAACATGTTCTGGACGATGTCGAGGTTGTCGCAGAGCGCAAGGTCCTGGTAGACGATCTCGACGCCCATGGCGGCGGCGTCACGCGGGCTGTGCACGTGGACCCGCTCACCCTCGAACCAGTACTCGCCGCCGTCGATCGGGTGGATCCCGCCGATGCACTTGACGAGGGTGGACTTACCGGCACCGTTGTCGCCGACGAGGGCCGTCACCTCCCCCGGGTGGACGGTGAAGGACACGTCGTGCAGCACCTGCACGGGCCCGAAACTCTTGTCGATCCCGCGCAGTTGGAGGATCGGGGTGGCTGTCATGGAAGACGGCTCCTTACGGTCGTGAGTTCGCGGGCCCCGGGGAGTCGTGTGTCCCGGGGCCCGCGATCGGGCCGGTGGACCGGCGGATGGGAGTCCGGTGCGCACCGGCCGATCAGGAGGCTGGGGAGGCTAGTTGATGCCGGCCTTGGCGCACAGGTCGGCGAACTTGCCCGCGCACAGCTCTTCCTTGGTGACGAATCCGTCGGCCACGACGTCCTTGACGTTGTCCTTGTAGATGGCCACCGGGGTCTCCAGCACGGAGGCCACATCGCGGTTGCCCTCGGGGTCGTGGACGGTCGCGTTCGTCTCGCCCTTCTCACCCTTGGCGAGCGAGATGGCCAGCTTGGCGGTGGCGTCCGCCTCCTTCTTGACCGCCTTGTAGACCGTCATGCACTGGTCGCCCGCCAGGATGTTCTGCAGGCCCTGCACGGTGGCGTCCTGACCGGTGACCGGGACCTCGCCGTTGCGGTTCTGCTTGCGCAGGACGGCGATGGCCGCGTTGCCGAGACCGTCGTTGGCGGCGAGCACCCCGCCGATCTTCGGCTCGCTGGTGAGCATCTGCTCGAAGATGGTGCCGGCCTGGGCGTTGTCCCAGTCGGGGACGGACTGGTCCGGACCCTTGACGTATTCGCCCGACTTGTACTTCGGGTCGAGGACCCCGTTGTAGCCCTTGGCGAAGAGGGTGGCGTTGTTGTCGGTCGGAGAGCCGTTGAGCGTAGCGACGATGGGCTTCTTGGCCTTCATGTCACTCAGGCACTTGCTGAGGCCCTCGCCCTGCAGCTTGCCGACCGCGGTGTTGTCGAAGCTCACGTAGTACTGGGCGGAGCCGCCGAGGGTGAGGCGGTCGTAGTCGATCGTGGCGACGCCCTGCGACTTGGCCTTGTCCAGGACGGCCTTGCCGGTGCCGCTGTCCAGGTTCACGATCACCAGGACGTTCACCCCACTGGTGATCATCTGGTCGGCGATGGTCTGGAACTGCTGCTTGTCGCCCTGCGCGTTCTGGATGTCGTACTCGACACCCGCCGCCTTGAACGCCTCGGAGAGGTACTTGCGGTCCGCCGTCTCCCAGCGTGCCGACGACTTGCTGTCCGGGAGGATCACGCCGATCTTCGGCTTCGCGTCCGAGCCGGAGCCGGTCCCGCTGCTGCTCGACGAGGAGTCGCCGCAGGCGCTGAGCGAGCTGACCAGTGCTATCGCGGTGGCGGTGAGGAGGAGTCCCTTGCGCATGGGCAGGGTCCTTTCTGGGGTTACGGCCGGACGTCCGGACGCACGAGGGTGTTGAGGGAGGCGAAGAAGTGCGCTCTTGGTGGAATTGCCGGTTCTCGGGTGATCCGCCCGGCTGAATGTTGTGAGCGGGAACTTACGATGCCCTCACGCCCGTGCGCCAGAGGTGTGGCGCGAGAATTTGTTATCCGCGATAACAATCAGGTGACGCCGCCGAAACATGGCCGCACCCGCTCCATGACCTCCGTCGGAAGGCGGGGTTGAGCATGGGGACGGGCGCGGCGGCTGGAGGCGGCGGCGCACGAACGGTCCGCGCCGCCGCGCGGCCGGCCGACGGGGCCGACCTGGCAGCCGTCACCCGCGCCGGCGCCGTAGTGGAGGAGGAGCAGAGCGGGCGGCGCGGGGATCAGTCGCGCGTGGGACGCGGGCCCTTCC
Source organism: Streptomyces cavernae (assembly GCF_004023625.1). Taxonomy (GTDB): domain Bacteria; phylum Actinomycetota; class Actinomycetes; order Streptomycetales; family Streptomycetaceae; genus Streptomyces; species Streptomyces cavernae. The sequence continues at coordinate 205,515 of NZ_RPDJ01000008.1, forward strand.
AGCCGCGCAGCGCCATGCCCGTCGCTCCCGCGCCCAGGGCCGCCGCACCCGCGATGGCACCCGCCTCCGGCCAGCCGGGGGCCTTGTTCCCGGAGGGCAGGGCGGCGGCGGGGCGTGCGGTCGGCCCGGGCCGTGCCACCGTCGACCGCGGCTCCAGGGAACCCACCGCACGCACCCGGCCCGCGGCCTCGAACCCCCAGTCGAGGAGAGCGCGGGCCTCCTCGTACACCGCGAAACCGCCGCCTGTCTGCGGGTTGAGCACCGTGACGATCAGCGTGCGCCCGTCACGGCGTGCCGCGGCGATCAGCGTGTTGCCCGCGCCGGACGTGTAGCCGTTCTTGACTCCGACGATCCCGGGGTAGGGCTTCACCCCGTCGGCGCCGGTCAGCAGCCGGTTGGTGTTCTGGATCTGGTACGACCGCCCCTTGGCGGGGAACATGGCGGCGGGCTTGGCGCAGTACCGGGCGAAGTCCGCGTTGCGCAGCCCGGCCCGGCCGAAGAGGGCCAGGTCGTACGCCGACGACACCTGCCCCGGCGCGTCGAAGCCGTCCGGCGAGACCACCCTGGTGTCCAGGGCGCCCAGTTGCCGCGCCTTCCGCTGCATCTCGGCGGCCGTGGTGCGCCAACCGCCGTGCATCGCGGCCAGTACCCGTACGGCGTCGTTGCCGGAGTTGAGGAAGACCCCGTGCCAGAGGTCGGCCGCCGAGTAGGTGTGGTTCGCGGTGACACCGACGAGGCTGCTGCCCGCCTCCACGCCCGCGAGGTCCGACTCCCTGACGGTGTGCCGGACGTTCCCGGGCAGGACCGGCAGCACGGTCAGGGCGAACAGTGCCTTGAGGGTGCTGGCGGGCGGCAGCCTGCGGTGTGCGTCGTGCGCGGCGAGCACAACACCGCTGTCGACGTCGGCGACCAGCCACGACAGCGCGGAGACCTCGTCGGGCAGCGCGGGCGCGCCGGGACCGCGCCGCACCTGCGTGCCGGCCCCGTACAGCGGTGAGGCCGTGCGGCTCGGTGGGGCAGGGTCCTCGGCGACGGCCAAACCCTGCGCCGGCGCGGTCGGCACGCCGATCGCCCACAGAGCAGCGCAGGCGATGGCGAGGCGGGACGAGAATCCGATGGTCATGGCGCAAACGTAGGAACGTGGACGCAGGATGCCGGTGCGTCAGGGCGGCTGCGCGGCCGGATGGAGGGGGCGAGGCACCCGGATGACCGACATCGCGAGGCTTGGGCGAAGGGCGATGGTCACAGGGCGGTGGGTCCGGGGCGGTGGTTCCGGGGCGGTGGTTCCGGGGCCTTGGGGGCCAGGGCGGTGGGTCCACGGCCAGGGCCTCACCGCGGCGGCCAAGGCGGTCGGTCCGGGGCGGTGGATTCGGGGGCGGTGGATCGAGGGCGCGGATCCCCGGGGACGGATCCAGGGCCGGATCAGGGGGCACTAGCCGGTGGGCAGAGTCGGTTGGACCTGCCGGAGGAACGTCGCGTTGTCCGGGGTTTGCCGCATCTTGTCCAGTACGGCGTCGACGGTCGACTGGGCGTCGCGGGACCGCAGGGCCCGCCGTAGTCCGCGGGTGACCGCCAACTCGTCGGCGGCAAGAAGGAGTTCCTCCCGTCGGGTGCCGGACGGGGTGATGTCGACGGCCGGGAAGACCCGCTTCTCCGCAAGAGCCCGGTCCAGGCGCAACTCCATGTTGCCGGTGCTCTTCAGCTCCTCGAAGTAGAAGTCGTCGGCGCGGGAACCGGTCTCCACCAGGGCCGTGGCCAGGATGGTGAGCGAACCGGCCTCCTCGGTCAGGCGCGCCGCACCGAAGAACCGCTTGGGCCCCTGCAGCGCGGCGGCGTCGACACCGCCCGTGAGGGTGCGGCCGCCCGAAGACGCGGCGTTGTTGTACGCGCGGCACAGCCGGGTGAGCGAGTCCAGCAGGACCACGACGTCCCTGCCCTGTTCGACCAGCCGTTTGGCGCGCTCCACGGCCAGCTCGGCGAGCGCGATGTGCTGTTTGGGTGATCGGTCGAAGGTCGACGCCAGCACCTCTCCCCGTACGGAGCGGCGCATGTCGGTGACCTCCTCGGGCCGCTCGTCCACCAGGACGACCATGAGGTGGCACTCGGGGTGGTTGCCTGCGACGGCGGCGGCGAGCTGCTGCAACAGAACCGTCTTGCCGGTCTTGGGCGGAGCCACGATCAGCCCGCGCTGACCCTTGCCGATCGGGGCCATCAGATCGATGAGGCGGGTGGTGAGGCCGCCGGCGGAATGCTCCAGACGCAGCCGGTCGCGCGGATGGAGCGGGGTGAGGTCGCGGAAGTGGGGGCGACGGCGCGACTCTTCGGGCGCGCGGCCGTTCACCAGCTCGACCTCGCCGAGGGCGCGCTGCCTGCCGCGTCCGGTCCGCACCCCCTCGACGGTGTCGCCCTGGCGCAGACCGTACTGGCGGATGAGCGCGGCGGGCACCGGGATGTCGTCGGGGGTGGGCAGGAAGCTGTTCGGACGCAGGTGTCCCTGGCCGCCGGACGCGATGTCGAGGACACCGGCCGCCCTGGACCGGGCCGGGGACTGCTGGGTGACTGTGGGGTGTTCGAGTGCGGTGGTCAACTGGGGTCCTTTCAAGGATGCGCGGAGCCGCGGATGCGGGGCTGTGCGGATTCGCGGATGCACGGAGACATGCAGAGGTGTGGGAACGGCCCGGCGCAGGCGGTGCGATCACGCCTCGCTCGGCGGAAGCGGCATCCGGCGTCTCGCCCGACGGCTGTCGGTGACGGCCCTCGAGGACGGCTGTCATCGGCCGTGTCGAGAAGAGATGGCGCTGAGAAGCTGGTTCGCCGGTCGCTCAGGACGGGCGTTTCAGCGAGTGAAGGGTGTGAAGTGAATCAGCACGGTCGCCCGGGAAGTTGGAGCGAACAAGCGTGCGGAGCCAAGTCTAGCACGGGGTGCCGTCTTCGCTGGCGGAGCGTCTTGCCGGGGCAGGCTGCCACCTTCAGGGCGTCGCGAGCAGACCGTACAAGAGGGGGATCCGTGGTGACGTCTTCGGCAGACGCCACCATCCGGACGGTGTCCGGTCCATCTCGGGCCAACGCGGCCACGGCAGCTCATCGCTTTCCCGTAGTCGCGCGATCCGCAGGCCGGCGCCGACCAGGGCGTTGACGACCTCGCCGAGGCCGTGCGTCCACTCGTAGGACTCGATGGCGCCCTGAACCGGCGGGCCGTCGGTGTAGGTGCGCGTCACGGTCCGGCGGATCGCGTCCCGGCCGCCCAAGTAGTCGTGGCGCAGCAGCAGTTCCGAACCCTCACCGACGGCGGGCTCGGGCCCCAGCGAGGTGAGCAGTGGATGGAACTCGACGATGTACAGGCGCCCGCCCGGACGGAGCAGACCGGCGACCGTGGCCGCCCAGCGGTCCAGGTCGGGCAGGTAGACCAGAGCGCCCTTGCCGGTGTAGACGACGTCGAACCGCCGCCCCTCCAGCGCGGTCGGCGCGTCGTAGACATTGGCCCGTACGTACTCCACGTCGGCGCCCGCCCGCTCCGCGATCGCCCGTGCGGCGGCCACCGACGCCTCGGAGATGTCGAGACCGACGGTTCGGGCGCCGCGCTCGGCGAAGGCGATCGTGTCCGAGCCGAGGTGGCACTGGAGGTGGAGCACATCGCGTCCGGTCAGGTCGCCGAGGTCCTCCCACTCGAAGGGGGCGAACCAGCGGGACGGGTCGGGCGGCTCGTCCACACCGTAGAACCGGCTCGCCGCGTGAACGGGGGTACGGGCGTCCCAGTTCGCCTGGTTCACCCGCATCATCCGCTCGTGCTCGTCCGTCAAGGGCACGTGCTCCTCGTGCATGGGCCCATCCAACCAGCAACTGGCGCGAACGCACGACCCCTTGATTCACCTCATGTTCAACTGCGCACGGCGTGCCGACATCGACCTGTCGCGGGTGACCGTGCCGGCGTGGCCATGGGCCCGGCCCTCGTCAGCGGCCCAGGTCGAACACCCCGTAGCCGAAACCGGATGCCGTGATCGTGCCGTCGGCGATACGGACTCCGGTGGTCTCCAGCGGCCGGGTGGCGTGAGTCGCGCCGTACGGGCAACTCGCCGCGTTCCGCTGGGGGTTGACGACCACGAGGTACCGGCCTCCGCGCAGGTACACGAACGGGTACCCGGAGTTCAGCACTTCCACCGAGCCGCCGGGGCCCAGCTCCGGTGTGCCGGTGCGGAGCGCGACGAGGCGGCGTACCAGATGCAGCAGCGAGGTCTCGTCGGCGCGCTGGGCCGCGACGGTCGGGCGGTCCGGGGACGGGTCGACGGGGAGGTAGGGCTCGTCGGAGGTGCTGAAGCCGGCGTTCTTGGTGTCGTCCCACTGCATCGGGGTGCGGGAGCCGGCGCGGTTGTAACGGGGGCCGAGCACGCTGCCCTCCCTGTCGGGCAGGTCGGGGATGTAACGCATACCGATCTCGTCGCCGTAGTAGACGGCCGGCAAGGTGGGCCAGGTCAACTGGAAGACGAAGGCCGCGGGGAGCTGCTCGGCGGTACGGGGGCCGCAGTTGAGCCGCGAGAAGTCGTGGTTGGCGGTGGGCAGCGAGATGAAACCGCTGCTGCCGAGGGCGGTCGACGCCCGCTGCCAGGCCTCGACGAAGGGGAGCGGCGAGCCCTTGCCCTCCGCGTCGAAGAAACAGTCGAGCGGGTCCCAGGCCTCGTCGACCGTGCCGGACCGGTTGCTCCACAGCGAGCGCAGGGCGAGCCCGTTGGAGGGGCCGCCGAAATGGAGGAAGAAGTCGGTGTGGAAGCCCGCGGGAACGGCGACCTCGGGGTCGCCCCACTCCGACAACAGCACCACCTCCGGATGCGCGCCGTCCAGCCAGTGGCGCAGTTCCCTCCAGATCCCGGCCGTCTCCGACTTTTCCGGATCGTCCTTGACCAGCGAGGACGCCATGTCCACGCGGAAACCGGCGACGCCGAGGCGCAGCCAGTGGTCCATGATCGTGCGCAGCGCCCGACGGTTGGCGCGCGGGCCCTCCGCGTCCACCGGCTGCCGCCAGGGCTCGGCCGGGTCCGGACGGGCGTAGCCGAAGTTGAGCGCGGGCTGGAAGGCGAAGAAGTTCGGCAGGTACGAGCCCGGGCGCGGCCCCGGCGACTCGACGAACCCCGCGGGGCGCCCCTCGGGCGCCCAGATGTAGCGGTGGTCGTCCGGGTCGTGCGCTGCGGCGGTGAACCACGGGTGCGCGTCCGAGGTGTGCCCGGCGACCAGGTCGAGCAGCACGCGGATACCGCGCCGCCCGGCCTCGTCGACCAGCTTCGCCAGGTCGTCGTCGGTGCCGTAGCGGGGGGCGATCGTGAGGTAGTCGGCGATGTCGTAGCCCGCGTCACGGAACGGGGAGACGAAGCACGGGTTGATCCAGACGGTGTTCACACCGAGCCACGACAGATGGTCCAGGTGTTCGGTGATGCCGTTGAAATCGCCGATGCCGTCACCGTCGGAGTCGGCGAACGACTGCGGGTAGATCTGGTAGAAGACGGCGTCGGCTAGCCAGGCGGGTGCGGGGCGGAACGAGGTCATGGGGCGGCGCGGCCTTTCCTTGAGCCGTTTTCCGTGCTGCTGGTCCATGCGCGGTCGGGGACCTCTTTCGAGCCTGACACCGCCTGTCCCGTCCCGGTAGTCCGCCTCCCGGCAGCAGGACGGTATGACTATGCTGATCAACGATGTTCTCCCCGCAAGGCCCCACGCTTCGCGAGCTCGCGGTCCAGGCGCTGTCATCCGTCGAGCGCGGCTACGACCTGCTCGCGCCCAAGTTCGACCACACCCCGTTCCGTACGCCGGACACCCTGCTGGACGCGGTCGCGCGGGTCCTGCGGGAGCTCGGGCCCTTCGGTACCGGACTCGATCTTTGCTGCGGTACCGGGGCCGGGGTGGGGGTGCTGCGGCAGGTGTGCGCGGAGCCGATCGCCGGGGTGGACATCAGCGCGGGAATGCTCGCTGTCGCACGGGAGCGCGAGGGGGCGGATGTGCACTGGGTGCGCGCCGACGCCCGCGCCCTGCCCTTCGGGCCGGTGTTCGACCTGGCGGTGAGCTTCGGGGCCTTCGGGCACTTCCTCCCGCATGAGCTGCCGGGGCTCTTCGGCCAAGTGCACGCCGTGCTGCGGCCGGGCGGCCGGTTCGTCTTCCCGGTCGTGGCACCCGCCCGGCCCGGCTCGCCGGGGTACTGGGCACTGCTCGCCTTCGACACCGCGATGCGGGTGCGCAACGCGGTGTGGCGGCCGCCGTTCGTCATGTACTACCGCACGTTCCGGCTCGCCGATGTGCGAGAGGAACTGGAGCGTGCGGGCTTCACGGTGGAACTGGGCGCGCTGCCGGACTTCGGCCGCAGGCCGGACGGGAGCCCGCGCTGCCGGGTGGTCGTGGCCACGCGCCGGACCGGGGCCGGGCCTTCGCGCTGAGCCCGGCCCCGCCCACGGCACGCCGCCCGGCACATGGGGACGTTCCCCTGACGCATGGCGTTCCCTGGCACGTGGCTTCCCCTGACATGTCGCGTTTCCTGACATGTGTGGCGTCGCCCGACACACATGGCGCGTCGAAACGACCCATGGCGTGTCGCCCGACGCACGGCGCGTCGCCCGACCCATGGCACGTCGTCTGACATGCGGCATTGTCCCGCCGGTGCCAGACTTGGGTGAGGTTCGATCGTCTGCTCGATTCGGTATGTGGTCGTCCGAGGGAGTTGCGCCATGCCGATGCTCGTGATTCAGGGTTCGTTCCATGTGAAGGGCAGTCAGCCCGACGGAGACACCGTCCACTTCGCCGCGGACAACCGGGACGAGTGGACACTCGTCGGCGGCCGCAACCCCGTCCAGATCACCACCGCCGGCCGTGCCAAACTGCGGCTGGAGGGCATGGACGCGCTGGAGACCCACTACGGCGGCGTCCACCAGCCCCTGCCCCACGGTCACGCCGCCGCGGCGGAGTTGCTCGACTGGCTCGGCTTCACCGATGTGCGGCGCGAACCGGACGAGACCGTCACCGGCGCGACGCCCTCGAGCCGGCGCGGCTTCGTCCTCACCCGCGGCGCCGACGTCCACGGCCGCTGTGTGGCACTGGTCGGCCGGGGCAACCCGCCCGGCGCCAGCGGTACGGAGATCCCCGTGGACGTGTCCCTGCTCCGGCAGACCGCCAACCACCACCTCGTCGCCGAGGGACTGGCCTTTCCCACCTTCTACCGCGGACTGTTCCGGGACCTGCGCGAAGAGCTGGCCGGCGCCGCACGGAAGGCCCAGGACGACGGCAAGGGAGTGTGGGCCGACGACGTGACCATGACGGGGGTGAAGCTCACCGGGCTGCCCTCCATCACCGACGACTCCGTCATCCTGCCCAAGCTGTTCAGAAGGCTCGTGGACTACTTCAAGGTCGGCAACATGCCGGTCTCCTGCTTCCCCGCCTACCTGGCCGGCAAGGGGGACCCGTTCACCGTCCTCCCCACCGGAGAACGCCACGTGGGCCTGCACCACGTCGTCGAGGTCACGAACAGCAGCACGGTCAGGATGACCCAGCCCGCCGTGGACCTCCTCTTCGACGAGGCGTGAGAGCCGGACCCCGGGCCGGACTGAATGAACCGGCCGGGGTGCGGCTGAACCGATCGGTGCGGCCGGGCCGGCCGGGGTGCGGCTGAACCGATCGGTGCGGCCGGGCCGGCTGGGGTGCGGCCGAACCGAGTGGGTGCGCCGATCCGGCCGGGTCGCGGCCGAACCGATCGGTGCGACTGATCCGGCCGGGTGCGACTGATCCGGCCGGACACGCCGTACCGATTCACCGTGCGCTGTTCCGCGGCTCAGAGCACGCCGTACAGCGCGTCGATGAGCGCCATCTTCCGCGGGTCGTCGGCGATGTGCGGGCCCATGTGGTTCATGACGTAGCCGAGTGAGAGCCCCGCCTCCGGGTCGGCGAGACCGCACGAGCCACCGAAACCGTCGTGTCCGAAGGCCCGCGGATTGGGCCCGTACGACTTGTTCGGCCCGCTCAGCCACAACCCCAGCGCCACCTCCGTCTCGGCCTCGAAACCGGCGCCGAGCACCAGGTCGCGGCAGGCGCCCTGCCCTTCCCGCGCCCGCTCGGCGGCCTCGGGCGAGAGGATCCGCCGCCCGCCGTACATGCCGCGCTGCGCGAACACCCCGTACAGCGCGGCGACCGCCCGGGCCGTGCCGTGGCCGTTGGCCGCCGGCAACTCGGCCGCCCGCCACAGCGCGGTGTTCGCCTCCTCCGCGCCGACCACCGGGTTGGTCAGCGCGGCGATCGCCACCGGCGCCAACTGACTGAATATCGCGGCCTGTTCACTGCTCGCCACGGCCGGCGGATGCACCATCTCGGCGACCCGGCCCGCCTCCTGCTCCGGCAGCCCGATGGTGAAGTCGATGCCGAGCGGTCCGGTCACCTCCCGCTCCAGGAACACCGAAGGCAGCACGCCCGACACCCGCCGCACCAGCTCACCGACCAGGAACCCGTACGTCAGAGCGTGGTAGCCGGACCGGGTGCCCGGCTCCCACCAGGGTTCGGTAGCCGCGAGCCGCTTGGTGGTCAGCTCCCAGTCGTAGAGTTGCTCCAGCGAAAGCGGCTCGCGCAGTCCGGCCAGTCCTGCGCGGTGCGAGAGCAGATGCCGGACGAGGACCGACTCCTTGCCCGCGGCGGCGAACTCCGGCCAGTACCGGGCCACCGGAGCGTCCAGGTCCAGCAGCCCCCGGTCGGCCAGGATGTGCACGCACAGTGCGGCCGGGCCCTTCGTGGTCGACCAGACGTTCACCAGGGTGTCCCGCTCCCACGGACGGGTCCGGGCCGCGTCAGCCCAACCGCCCCACAGGTCCACCACCGTCTCACCGTTCTGCACCACACAGACGGCCGCGCCCAGTTCCCCGCGCTCGCGGAAGTTCTCCTCCAAGGCGGCCCGCACCGCCTCGAATCGCGGGTCGCATTGGCCGTGCACGAGGGGTGCTTGCGGTGCGTGCTGGGACATGGGGTGCCTCCGTCGTCCGCCGGTGAGGACCCGAACATACCGACTGGTCGGACAGGGGGAAAGGTGTGCGGCGAGACTCGGCGGAGGGCCGGCCGCCGCCGTCGGCGCCGCCGCCGGGCTGCTCACGAGGGTCACAGACGTTCGCGCAGCCAGCGGACCTTCGCCGCCTCCTGGTACGGGCCGCCTCCCTCGTGGTCGTTGAAGTCGTAGACCTCGATCGACTTGTCCTCGCCCGCATAGGCGTTGAAGGCCGCGAAGACCGTGGACGGCGGGCACGTCTGGTCCTCCAGCGCCGCCGAGAACAGCGCGGGAGCCCGGCCCCGTGCCGCGAAGTGGACGCCGTCGAAGTACGCGAGCGTGCGCATCACCTCCTCGGTGCGACCGCGGTGGGTCTTGAGGTAGTTGCCGATCTCCCGGTACGGGTCGCGGTCCGTCAGCGTCGTCGCCCGCGGGAAGTCGCACAGGAAGGGCACGTCCGGGGCGATCGCGGCCAGGTCCGGGACCAGTCCGCCCACCGCGACGGTGATCCCGCCGCCCTGACTGGTCCCGATCGCGGCGGTGCGTGAGGCGTCGGTCAGCGGGTGGGCGCGGGCCGCCTCGACCGCGCGGACGGCGTCCGTGTACAGCCGCCGGTAGTAGTAGTTCTCCGGGGCCTCCACGCCGCGGGTCATGAAACCGGGGTAGGCGGGACCGCTGCCCGCCGGATCCGGGGTGTCGCCGGGGGACCAGCCGCTGCCCTGTCCGCGGGTGTCCATCACGAAGTGGGCGCGGCCCGTCGACGCCCACAGCAGATGCGTGTGGGGCAGGCCCCGTCCGCCGCCGTAGCCGATGAACTCCACGACCAGCGGCACCGGTTCGGTGACGCCCGCGGGCAGGACCAGCCATCCCCTGACCGGATGACCGCCGAACCCGGCGAAGGTCACGTCCTGGACCTCGACCGTCGCCAGGCCGGTGTCGACCGGTTCGAACGTGGGGGCCAGGTCGTGTGCGCGGGCCTCCTTCAGCGTCTTGGCCCAGAAGGCGTCGAAGTCCTCGGGCTGGGCGGAGGTGCTGCGGTAGGTGCGGAGCTCGTCGACGGGCAGGTCGAACTGGGCCATGGGGCCGCCTTCCTCGGTGGTCGGGGTGCGGACGATCACGCCGTGTGGATCACACCGTATGTGGGGTGCGGGGGTGGTGGGTGGGTGATTTCCCGCCTGTTGCGCCCGGGCGGAGGCCACCCAGAACCGCAGCGCCGCCCCCGTGAAACCGCCCCACGCCCTCTTGGCCCCGAACGAGGAGAGACCCATGGCCAAACGAGGAGAGACCCATGGCCAAGGGAGGTTCCCGATGAACACCCGCCCCACCGGGAATACCCGCCCGCCCCGCCTCGGCTCATCCGATGGTGGCCTCATCCGGTCACAGGCGAGGAGAGCGAGGAAGCGCAGATGCCCAAGGCGTACGTCTTCACCCGGTACGGCGGTCCGGAGGCCGAGGCTTTCGTCGATCAGCCACTCCCCAGCCCCGGCCCGGGGCAGCTCCTCGTCGCGGTGCGCGCGGCGGGCGTCAACCCCGTCGACTTCAAGCAGCGCACCGGCTACGTCCGCCCCGGGGAGAGCGGGCGCGAACTGCCCGCCGTGTTCGGCAACGAGGTCGCCGGTGTCGTCGAGCGGATCGGCCCGGACGTGACCGGGTTCGCCGTCGGAGACGAGGTGTTCGGCAACCCGGTGGCCGGGGGATACGCCGAGTACGCGCTGCTGCCCGTCGCGGTGACCGCGCACAAGCCGGAGGCGATCTCCTTCACGGACGCGGCGGCCCTGCCAGTCGCGGCGGCGACCGCGTACGACGGTGTCCGCCAGCTGGACCTGCCGGCCGGCGCCACGCTCGTGGTCACCGGCGCGGGCGGCGGCGTCGGCGTGGCGGCGGTGCAGATCGCGCGGGCCGCCGGGCTGAAGGTCGTCGGCGTGGCGAGTGCGGGCAAGAAGGGGTTCGTCGAGTCGCTCGGCGCGGTGCACGTTCCCTCGGGCCCGGACTTCGTGGCCGGCGTACGGGCCGCGGCGCCGCACGGGGTAGATGCCGTCTACGACCTCATCGGCGGTGAAGTCCTCGAAGCCGCCGCCGAGTTGCTCGACGACGGGACGAAGCTGATCACCGCGGGCGGCAAGGACATCGTGGCGGGGCTCGGCGGAGCGCCCGTCGCCCGGGCCCGCACGGCGGCGGTCCTCGACGAGGTGGCGAAGCTCGTCGTCGACGGTTCGCTGAACCCCTTGGTGACCCGTACCTTCCCGCTCGAGAAGGCGGGCGACGCGCTGCGGGTGGTCGAGGACGGTCACGCCCAGGGCAAGATCGTCATCGTGGTCGGTGCGTGAACGACCGCGTGCGGGGCCGGCGCCCTCGACAACCACGCCCCGGCCTCGCTCACCGGCGGCACGCCGTGAGATGGCCTTCCCGCACACCGCCGCCTGGAACACCGCCGCCATCCGGCTCTCGAAGTCCCCGCCTTCCGGCCGCGCCGCACGACCGCCTCCCGGCGGAACGGGTGCCGGAGCGGCTGGTGGACGAGGAGGCCGGGGGCGTGCCGTGAGCCTTTCTGCCGAGCGGCCGCGGCGGGGCGTGCGGTAGTGTGTCGCCCCGCCCACCGGGCCGAACCGGACCGGGTGGCGATGGACCACGAAGGACAGCGGCGGACCGCGACGGATCGCCACGGACGAAGGAGGTGAGACCCATTACCGCTGTGTCGGCTCGGGCGTTCTCACCTCACGGCCACCGGGACTGGTAACCCGGGTGGCCACAGGGGCGCCCCACATGCCCCGAAAGGCTCTCATGTCCCTCACGCACACCACTGTCGTCAACCTGCTCCGCTCGGCGGGCTGTGTCTTCGCCGAGGACGAGGCGGAGCTCGTCCTCGCCACCGCCCGCACCCCGGACGAACTCGCCTCCATGGTCGAGCGCCGCACCGCCGGACTGCCCCTCGAACTCGTCCTGGGCTGGGCCGAGTTCCGCGGGCTGCGGATCGCCGTGGAGCCGGGGGTGTTCGTGCCGCGGCGCCGCACGGAGTTCCTCGTCGAGCAGGCGCTCGCCCTGGCGCCCGACGCACGGGTCGTGGTGGACCTGTGCTGCGGCTCCGGAGCGGTGGGCGCCGCGCTTGCCGGCGTGCTGGACGGCGTCGAACTGCACGCCGCCGACATCGAACCCGCCGCCGTGCGCTGCGCCCGCCGCAATGTGGCGGCCGTCGGCGGCCGGGTCCACCAGGGCGACCTCTTCACCGCCCTGCCCCCGGCGTTGCGCGGCCGGGTGGACGTACTCGCCGCCAACGTGCCGTACGTCCCCACCGGCGAGGTGGCCCTGCTGCCCGCGGAGGCCCGCGACCACGAGCCGCTGGTGGCCCTCGACGGTGGCTCCGACGGCCTCGATGTGCTGCGCCGGGTGGCCGCCGAAGCACCCCGGTGGCTGACTCCCGGCGGTCTGCTGCTGGTGGAGACCAGCGAAGGCCAGGCGGACCCGGCGACCGAGATCCTCGCCGGCAGCGGCCTGCTCCCGAAACTCGCCGTCTCGGAGGAGCTGTACGCGACCGTCGTGATCGGGGTCCGCCCCTGAGAGCCCCTGCCTCCGAGGCTTTGTGCAACTAGTTGCATAAACGGGGCGGTGTCGTTTACAACAAAGGCAGACGACACCGCGCCCGGAGGCCCGCATGAGCCGTTACCCCCATCTCCTCAGCCCGCTCGACCTGGGCTTCACCACCCTCAGCAACCGCGTCCTCATGGGCTCCATGCACACCGGACTGGAGGAGGCCGAGCGCGGGTTCGAGCGGATGGCGGAGTTCTACGCCGCCCGGGCACGCGGGGGAGTGGGCCTGATCGTCACCGGCGGCATCGCGCCCAACGAGGCCGGACGCCCGTACGAGGGCGGTGCCAAGCTGACCACGGAGGCGGAAGCCGCGCGGCACACCCTCGTCACCGAGGCCGTGCACCGCGCGGGCGGGAAGATCGCGCTGCAGATCCTGCACTGCGGGCGGTACGCCTACCACCCCGGCCTGGTCGCGCCGAGCGCGCTGCAGGCACCCATCAGCCCCCATGTGCCGCACGCGCTCACCGACGCCGAGGTCGAGCGGACCGTCGACGACTACGCGCGCACCGCCAGGCTCGCCCGGCAGGCCGGCTACGACGGCGTCGAGATCATGGGCTCCGAGGGCTATCTGATCAACGAGTTCATCGCCGCCGGTACCAACCACCGCACCGACCGCTGGGGCGGCTCGTACGAGAACCGGATGCGCTTCCCCGTGGAGATCGTCCGCCGGGTGCGCGAGGCGGTCGGCGAGGACTTCATCGTCGTCTACCGGCTGTCGATGCTCGACCTGGTGCCCGGCGGCTCGTCGCTCGACGAGGTCATCACGCTCGCCAAGGCCGTGGAGGCCGCCGGGGCGACCATCATCAACACCGGCATCGGCTGGCACGAGGCCCGCATCCCCACCATCGCGACCTCTGTGCCGCGCGGCGCGTACACCTGGGTGACGAAGCGGCTCATGGGCGAGGTGTCCGTCCCGCTGGTGACCACCAACCGCATCAACACCCCGGAGTTGGCGGAGGAGTTGATCGCCGAGGGGCACGCGGACATGGTGTCCCTGGCCCGTCCGATGCTCGCCGACGCCGACTTCGTCGCCAAGGCCGAAGCGGGGCGGCCGGAGACGATCAACACCTGCATAGGCTGCAACCAGGCCTGCCTCGACCACACCTTCAGCGGAAAGATCACCTCCTGCCTGGTCAATCCGCGGGCCTGCCACGAGACCGAACTGGTCCTGTCACCGACCCGGCTGCGCAAGCGCGTCGCCGTGGTCGGCGCCGGACCCGCCGGACTCGCCTGTGCGGTCACCGCCGCCGAACGCGGCCACCACGTCACCCTCTACGACGCCGCACCCGAGATCGGCGGCCAGCTCAACGTCGCCCGAAAGGTCCCCGGCAAGCAGGAGTTCGACGAGACGCTGCGCTACTTCCGCAATCAGCTCCAACTGCACGGGGTGGACATCAAGTTGGGAACACGGGTGAGTGCGGACGGGCTCGGTGAATACGACGAGATCGTGCTCGCCACCGGCGTCGGACCACGTAACCCCGACATCCCCGGCGTCGAACACCCCCGCGTCCTCGGCTACCTGGACGTCCTGCGCGACGGCGCCCCGGTCGGTGACCGGGTGGCGGTCCTCGGCGCGGGCGGCATCGGCTTCGACGTCGCGGCGTACCTCACCGACGGCGGCGACCGGATCAGCGAGGACCCGGCCGCGTACTTCCGGCAGTGGGGCGTCGACACGGACTACCGCGCCCCCGGCGGCCTCACCGCACCCGAGCGGCCCGCGGCGCCGCGCACCGTCCACCTCCTGCAGCGCAAGACCTCCAAGGTCGGCGCCGGACTCGGCAAGACCACCGGCTGGATCCACCGCACCGAACTGGCACACCGTGGCGTCACCATGATCCCCGGCGTCCAGTACGACCGTATAGACGACGCCGGGCTGCACATCACCGTGGACGGGCGGAGCCAGGTCCTCCAGGTCGACACCATCGTGCTGTGCACGGGTCAGGAGCCGCACCGGGATCTCTACGACGAACTGGCCGCCGCAGGGCGCACGGCACACCTCATCGGTGGCGCGGACGTCGCCGCCGAACTGGACGCCAAGCGCGCCATCAAGCAGGGCACCGAGCTGGCTGCGATGCTCTGAGAGCCCGCGGGGGCCTGCCTAGGATGACCTCATGTCCCTCCCGCACGCGATCCTCACCGCCCTGCTCGAGAAGCCGTCGTCGGGGCTGGAGCTGACCCGCCGCTTCGACAGGTCCATCGGCTACTTCTGGTCGGCGACGCACCAGCAGATCTACCGCGAGCTCGGCAGACTGGAACGGGAGGCACACATCCGGGCGCTGCCCGCCGAGCAGCCGGCCCGGGGGCAGAAGAAGGTGTACGAGGTCCTGCCCGCGGGCCGCGCGGAACTCACCCGCTGGACGGCCGAGTCGCAGGACCCCAAGCCGCTGCGTGACGCGCTGCTCCTGCGGCTGCGCGCCGCGGCCGTGGTCGGCACGGCGGGCATCGAGTCCGATCTGCGCCGCCATCTCACTTTGCACCAGCGGCAGTTGGCGGAGTACGAGGAGATCCAGCGGCGTGACTTCCAGCCCGGCAAGGACACGCCGCAGGACCGCCTGCACCATCTGATCCTGCGCGCGGGCATCGACCTCGAGACGTTCTGGACACAGTGGCTGACCCGGGCGCTTCAGGAGTTGGAGGAACTGCCCGCGCAGTGAGCGGGCCTCGTGGTGGCCGTCAGAGCCGCTTGCGGTCGGCGCGGCGGCGCAGATGCCAGACCGTACCGGCGATGCTCGCGGCCACCAGCGCACCGCCCGCACCGTAGGTGAGGGCGCGGTAGTCCTTGCTGGCGCCGCCGACGCCGCCCATGACGCCGCGCGAGGGCGAGGGCGAGGACGTCCCGGAGACCGTCGGGTTGGAGAACGGGTTCACGGTGATCGACTGGGTACCGGCCGTGGTGCCGTTCCGGCAGACCACGACCACGGTGTAGGTGCCGGCGGGGACCCCGGTGAAGGCGGCGGTCTGTGTGGTGGCGCCCTGGGACAAAGCCGCCTGCCGGGGCCGGCTGTCCTGGCCCGCGGCGAGCAGTGAGGCCGTGCCGCCCGCCGAGGTGCAACTGGTGGTGCTGACCCGGACCGTGGTCCCACTCGTGTTCACGTTGATCTGGGAACCCCATGCGACGGCCGCCGGGGTGGCCATGACCAGAGGCAGTGCGGCGGCGGCCACGGTCAGCGCGGAGCGGACGGATATCGGAGTGGTACGCATGTGTCTGCCCTCCGGCGGCACGGTTGGCGGTGGGTCCGCCGCCGAGCTCGGGAAGCCCGTGCTGCCTCGCATCGAGCCAACGCTCACTCGCCCGCCGCCGCATGCGGGCCACCTCCGTGCAGGTGAACACGTTCCCGCGTCCGGGCGACAACGCGCGTGTCAGCGGGTCGTCGCCGACGGCTCCGGGAGTACCCGCCCCACGTGCCGTCGGGGCGCGGTTCCCCATCGCATGTGCACGCTGGGCGCGCCGCCCTCCGCCCGCCGCCCTCCGCCGTGACGCCGGTCGGGCGCCGAGGGGAGCCGGCCGTCCGGGCCGCCGTCCGGGTTGCGGGACACCGGCGGAAGCCGCGCATCAAGCCTCGTACGGCCCCCCAGTAGTGGACGCCGACACCGCACCGCACCAGATTGAGGTGAATGATCGCCAATGTCCCCCCACGAGAGGCTCCATGACCGTGCGTGTCCAGATGCTGAAGCTCGCCGTCGCCGGCGGCGTCCTGCTGATACCCGCCCTGGCACCACCCGGCGCGGCGGCTCACGAAGGAACCGTCCGCGCCGCGGATCTGCTGGCCAGGGTAAGGAGCTGTACGCCCCTGTCGCAGGGCCGCTACCGCAGTGACGTCGGCGCCCCCGCGGACATACCCGTCTGCGGAACCCGAGGGGTCGTCTTCTGGAAGGCCGACATGGACATCGACTGTGACGGGCGACCCGGCGCGCGCTGCAACGAGGACACCGACCCGTCCTTCACCCCCACCACCGCCTACCAGCAGTCCGACGGGCGGCACCTGAACGCGGAGCGGCTGCCGTTCGTCGTCGTCCCCGGTGTGAGCGGCATCTGGAACTACCGGGACCACGGCATCAGGGGCGGGACGGTGGCCGCCGTCATATACGGCGACCAGGTGCGGTACGCGGTGGTGGGCGACGTCGGCCCCACCGGCATCATCGGCGAGGCCTCCTACGCCACCGCCCGCGCCCTCGGTATCAACCCCGACCCGCGCCGCGGCGGCACTCCCTCCGGCGTCACCTACCTGCTCTTCAAGGACTCCCGGGCACGCCCTATAGAGGACCATGAGGTGGCCGTGGCGGAGGGGGAGCGGCTGGCGAGAGCGTTCCTTCGGCGGAGCTGACGCGCTTTCTGCGCAGGAGTCCGTGCGGACCGCGGTGCCGGACCGCGGTGCCGGACCGCGAGTGGCGGATCGCGAGGGCGGACCGCGGGTGCCTGGCCGCGGGGTGCGGCCCGGCACCCGCGGCCCGGCCGCCGATGCGTTCCGTTCTTCGTGGTGGGGTGCGGGCACCGCGTGACCTACGCGATTCGCCCCGCGTTCGCGAAGGTCGTTCTTGGCTGAGCGCCACGCCCCTCAGGGCGCGCTCTCGATCTCACACCTTCCGGTAGGAGTAGGCCTCCGACGCCGCGGCCTCCACGGTCTCCAGGTCCGCGCCCGCCGACGCCGTGACCACGGCCGCCACGGCGCCCTCCACGAACGGTGCGTCCACCAGCCGGGTGCGGTCGGGCAGTTCGTCGCCCTCGGCGAGCAGTGCCTTGACCGTGAGGACGGCGCTGCCCAGGTCGGTGAGGACGGCGACACCGGCGCCGCGGTCCACCGAGGCGGCCGCCGCCGAGATCAGTTCGGCGCTGGTGCCGAGCCCGCCGTCCTCGGTGCCGCCCGCGGGCGCGACCGGAGCGGTCGGGCCGCCGCCCGCCAGCCCGGTCGCCAGCTCGGCCACGGCCGCGGCCACCGCGGCGCTGTGCGAGACGAGCACGACGCCCACTCGCTGCTCGCCGGCGTCACTCATCGGCCACCTCCGCGAGTGCCGCGATCAGCAGGGCGGAGGAGGTCGCCCCCGGATCCTGGTGACCGATGCTGCGCTCGCCCAGATAGCTCGCCCGGCCCTTGCGGGCCTGCAGCGGTGTCGTGGCCAGCGCGCCCTCCTCGGCCGCCGAACGCGCCGCCGCGAAGGACTCGGCGAGCGCGTCCACGGCGGGCACCAGTGCGTCGACCATCGTCTTGTCGCCCGGTGTCGCACCCCCGAGAGTCATCACCGCGTCCACCCCCGCCCGCAGTGCCTCGGCCAGTTGCTCCGGACTGACCTCCGTGGCGTCCCCCAGCGCCTTGCCCGTACGCCGCAGCAAGGTCCCGTAGAGCGGGCCCGACGCCCCGCCCACCGTGGAGATCAACTGGCGTCCGGCGAGGGTGAGGACGGCGCCCGGGGTGCCGGGAGTCTCCTTCTCCAGCGCGGCGGTCACCGCCTTGAACCCGCGGTGCAGATTGGTGCCGTGATCGGCGTCGCCGATCGGTGAGTCCAGCGCGGTGAGCCGGTCCGCCTCACGGTCGACGGATGCGGCGGACGTCGTCATCCAACGGCGGAAGAACTCGGCGTCGAGCACGGAATCTCCTTGCCTGGTAGGAATGTTGACCGTCTCTCACATGCCCCAGCGCAGCCCGGGCGTGCGGACCGGTGCGTCGTAGAGCCGCAGCAGGTCCTCGTCGATCTGACAGAGCGTCACGGACGCGCCCGCCATGTCGAGCGAGGTGACGTAGTTGCCGACCAGCGTGCGGGCCACCGCCACACCGCGCTCGGCCAGCACCCGGTGCACCTCCGCGTTGAACCCGTACAGCTCCAGCAACGGCGTCCCGCCCATCCCGTTGACCAGAAGCAACACCGGGTTCCGGGGATTGAGGTCTTCCAGGATCGCGTTCACCGCGAAGTCCGCGATCTCGCCCGCGGTCATCATCGGGCGCCGCTCCCGGCCCGGTTCGCCGTGGATGCCGATGCCCAGTTCCAGTTCTCCGGGCGGCAGATCGAAGGTGGGGGCGCCCTTGGCGGGTGTGGTGCAGGCGCTCAGCGCCACACCGAAGGTGCGGGAGTTCTCGTTGACCTGCCGGGCCAGCGCCTCCACACGCTCCAGCGGCAGCCCCTCCTCGGCCGCCGCGCCCGCGATCTTCTCCACGAAGAGGGTGGCGCCCGTGCCGCGCCGGCCGGCGGTGTAGAGGCTGTCGGTGACGGCCACGTCGTCGTTGACCAGTACCTTCGCGATCTGGATTCCCTCGTCCTCGGCGAGTTCCGCCGCCATGTCGAAGTTCAGTACGTCACCGGTGTAGTTCTTCACGATGAAGAGCACGCCCGCACCGCTGTTCACGGCCGCCGCCGCCCGCAGCATCTGGTCCGGCACGGGAGAGGTGAACACCTCACCGGGGCATGCCGCCGACAGCATCCCGGCGCCGACGAATCCGCCGTGCAGCGGTTCGTGCCCGGAGCCGCCGCCCGAGACGAGACCCACCTTCCCGCTCACCGGCGCGTCCCGCCGAACGACCACCCGGTTGTCCACATCCACGGTCAGTTCGGGATGGGCCGCCGCCATTCCCCGCAGTGCGTCCGCGACCACGGTCTCCGCGACGTTGATCAGCATTTTCATAGCTGTCTCCTAGGGATCTTGCCAGTCGGGCCTCTGAGCTGTCTTTTCGCTGGTCGGACACGGTGGCTTCAATTGTTGATCTTGGCGGTCCGTAGCGGTCGGAAACGGGTTTCGGCGATACCGGTGCCGACTCGATGCTGACTTCGGTGACGGTGTGTCAGGTGCCTGGCGGTTGTTGTGCGCGTCTGGGACGGAGCGGAGCCCTGATATCGCCAGTATCGACCTTGCGCCAGCAACCGTCACGCGCGCGGAGGGGCTCCGCGTGCTCTCCGTCTTCGTAGGGCTGCTCTGCGTCGTGCGGAGCACCGCAAGGGCGCCGCTGGACAGCGCGACGGACATCCGGGCATCCCCTGGACAGGACGCACCACCGTCACCGGCGGATCGTCCTCGGATGACGGCGAGGGAAGCGGGGGCCCCACACAGCGGCCTTCCTGCCGGTCGGGGCGGGGCATCCGGATGACCGCGGTCCCTCCGGCCAGATCCGCCCCATGCTTTCAGTATCCCGAGCCACGGCCCGCCGGTGCTCAGGCTTCGATTGCATGCGCTCAGGGTTCGTCGTCACACGGCAAGGTCTG
This sequence comes from Streptomyces cavernae, assembly GCF_004023625.1. GTDB lineage: Bacteria > Actinomycetota > Actinomycetes > Streptomycetales > Streptomycetaceae > Streptomyces > Streptomyces cavernae. The sequence goes on from NZ_RPDJ01000008.1 coordinate 225,280, forward strand.
CGCAGGCTGAGGTGCACGCCTGAACACCGGGAGCGGGACTGGCCGCGCGGTGTCGCTGCAGGGCCGCCGCAGCCGGACTGAGCCGGCAGCAGGAAGGCCTCGGGCCTCAGCGGCGCAGGGTGGTCTCCCGCTCCAGATGCGACAGCTTCGCCGGATTGCGCACGGCGTAGAGCCCGGAGACGAGGCCGTCGTCGATGCGCGGCGCGATGACGGTGTCGATCTCGCCGTGCAGCCGGACGTCTGGTCGCCCTGATCAACGCGGCCACACGGATGAACGTGCTCGTGCACAACCCGGGGGCTCGTACGAGCCCGGCATGTTCGCCAGGACATCGAGCTGACCCGCTGGTGAAACGCGGCCCGTCCTGCTCATGGGCTCGCTCGGTGCCGCGGGCGTACCGCGTCACAGGCTCGTCAGCACCTGCGGGGACAAGGTCTTGATCATGGTGTTGGTCCAGCGCATCTGGCGCAGTGTCTGTGGATGACAGGCGGCGGAGAGACTGAGCAGCCGGCCGTCCTTCCGCGCCTGGGCGAGCTGAGCCAGCATTTCCCAGTGCAGTGAGTTCTCCGTGGCCATGAGGTGCAGCTCGCGCAGGTCCCGCAGGAGCAGCAGACCGGGAGGCGGGCGGTGGCCGGCCGTCTCCCCTGCCGGCTCCTCCGCCACCACCCCCGCCGGCTCCACCGAGTCCTCCGCGGCCTGCCTCCTCGGCGTCGGCGGCGCGAAGCCTCCCTCGGACGTGGCATCGGGCGGGGCGCCGAGGTGTACACCGTGGTCCGCCGCGGTGTCGGCCAGGCGCCGGACGTGTTCCCGCGACCAGCCGGCGAGGTCGGTGGCGACATGATGGATCTCGTGCTCGGAGCGGTGGCGCTCCGAGACGTCCAGGAGTTCCTCGGCCAGGTTCCGCTCACCCTGGTGCAAGGTCCGCAGAGCCAGGTCTATGCCGTTCACGCGGTGCCTCCCCTTGTGCTCCCGGCGGCCCTTGTGCTCCCATGGCCCGCCGCCGGCCTCGACCCCGTCCTTGGCCACGTCCTTGGCCCCGGCCCCGTACGACGTTTCGGGGACGGTTCGACGGTTGACGCCTCGTCGGAATCCCTGGGTTGGACACGGCGCGCCCCGGATACCCGGGCGTGATGGTACGGACGACGAAACGGCTTGGCGGACACGGCGGTGCCGTTGCCGCGGGCCACGAGGACGAAGCCGCGCGGGCCGGAGCCGGGCCTGACGAGCAGGTGGAACGACGGGCGCCGGACGAGCCCGGCCAGCTGCCCGGGCGGTCCTGGGCAGCGGCGTTGAAAGGCACACTCAAGGAATTCAAGGACGACGAACTGACCGACCGGGCCGCGGCGCTGACCTACTACGGGATCTTGTCGGTGTTCCCGGCGCTGCTGGTGCTCGTCTCGCTGCTCGGGGTCGCCGGTCAGTCGGCGACGCAACAGGTGCTGGACAACATCCAGAACCTCGCCCCGGGCTCTGCGCGAGACGTCATCGGCAACGCGGTGCGGCAGCTGCGGGGGAACGCCGGCACCGGCTCGGCCATGGCCGTCGTCGGCCTGCTGCTGGCGGTGTGGTCGGCGTCCGGCTACGTCGCGGCGTTCATCCGCACCTCGAACGCCGTCTACGACATCCCGGAAGGCCGCCCGGTGTGGAAGGTGCTGCCGGTCCGCGTCGGGGTGACGGTCGTGCTGATGGTCCTCGCCGTGATCAGCGCGCTGATCGTCGTGTTCACCGGCGGTCTGGCCAGGCAGGCCGGCGCCGCTCTGGGCATCGGCGACGCCGCACTGACGGCGTGGTCGATCGCGAAGTGGCCGGTGCTCGTGGTCCTGGTCACGCTCATGATCGCGATCCTTTACTGGGCGGCACCGAACGCCAAGGTGCGCAGCTTCCGCTGGATCACGCCCGGCAGTTTCCTGGCACTGGTGATCTGGATGATTGCCTCGGCCGGTTTTGCGTTCTACGTGGCGAACTTCGCCTCGTACAACAAGACTTACGGGACCCTCGCCGGTGTCATCGTCTTTCTGGTGTGGTTGTGGATCACGAATCTGGCGATCCTGCTCGGCCTGGAGTTCGACGCCGAGACGGCTCGTCAGCGCGCTGTCGCCGGCGGTCACCCGGATGACGAGGAGCCGTACGTGCAGCCGCGCGACACCCGCAAGTGGGACGAGGAGGACCGCCGCCGCCTCGATTCCTGATGGGGCGGGGCCCTGGCCGTGGCGCCATGGGTCCTTCCCCAGGTCCCGGGCACGGAGCCCGGCTCGGCCACGGTGGTGTCCGAGCCGGGCCTCGAGGGAAAGTCGCTGGTCATGAGAAGAGTGGTGGATCTGCGCGAGATGGATCGCCGGCTGGCCAGGCGGGCGATCTCGTGGAACGCGCCGTGGACGCGACGCGTGCTGCCTGCGGTGGAGGAGGCAGCCGAGCACACCAAGCTGTGGTGCGCCGCGGCCGTCGTCATGGCGGCCGCCGGAGGATGGCGCGGCCGTGTGGCCGCCGCGGTGGGGACGGGCGCCATGACGGTGGCGCAGGTGCTGTCCAACGCGGTCGCCAAGCAGCTCTGCAGCAGACATCGTCCGCCGGAGGACTGGGTCCCGCCGGAAGACTTGGATGACCGCCCGGACAGCTCCTCCTTTCCCTCGGGGCACACGGCCGCCGCCTGCGCCTTCACCGGAGCGGTGGCATCGGTGTGGCCGGCCGCCGGGGCCGCTTGTGCGGTGCCCGCGGTGATGGTGGCCGTGGAGCGGGTGCACAGTGGCGCGCACTATCCCACCGACGTGGCCGCCGGCTGCGCCATCGGTCTCGCCGCGGCCACCCTGGTCCGGGCCGCACCACGGCTGCTGTGGCGACACGCGTTCTGACGGGCGCCACCATCTGTAACCCACCTGTCGCTGTCCGTGACTCGTCTGTCGTCAACCGTCATCAGCTGTCGCCACCGTCCTCACCGGGCACGGTCCCACGCCGTTCCCGTGCTGCCGGGCGGGCCGGACCGGTGGGCCGGAAGTGTGAGGCCGGGTGCGCAGCGGCGCAGCAGACCGAAGGGACGGGAGAGACGGTGGAAAGGGTGGGTAGGCGGCCTACCCGACGTGTGGGAGGTGGGAGACGGTATGGACTGGCGGGGATTCGCGCTGCGGATGGCAGACATGGCGCGGGACCTGCTGGCGCAAGAGTCGGTCGATGCGACGCTGGCGCGGATCACAGGCTCGGCCACCGAGCTGGTGGAGGGCTGTGACGCCTCCGGCGTGCTCATCCTGCGCGGCAGGAAGGTGGACACACTCGCGCCCACCAGTCAACTGGTCGTCGACAGTGACCAGTTGCAGGAGCGGCTCGGGGAGGGGCCCTGCTTCGACGCCGTCTCCTCGTCCGCGAGGGGAGGGGTGTTCCGTATCGCCGACCTCACCCGGGAGCAGACCCGCTGGCCCGCCTACGCCTCGCGGGCTGTCGCACTGGGCGTGGGCAGCATGATGGGCTTCCTGCTGTTCACCGAGGAGGAGGATCTGGGCGCGCTGAACCTGTACTCCCGCAGGCCCGGGGCTTTCACCGAGGCCAGTGAGATGGCCGGTTGGCTGCTGGCCTCCCATGCCGCCGTGGCCTTCTCCAGCGCTCGCGCGCACGCCCAGTTGGAGCAGGCCATCGCCACCCGGCACACCATCGGTGAGGCCATGGGCATCCTCATGGGCAGCCACCACCTCACGGAGGAGCAGGCATTCGACGTCCTGCGCCGCTACTCGCAGGAGAACAACGTCAAACTCCGGGAGGTCGCCCGCCGGGTCTGCGAACAGGGCAGTCTCTTCTGATCCCCGCGCGTACGGCGAACCGGAGGAGGAGACCGTCTGCCGAGGACGACGTGGATTTTCCCTCCTTTGGGTACCCGGCCGCCGAGCGGCGGTGGCAGGCATCGCCCCGGTACAGGGAGGAATGAACACAATGGCCCAGCACGTACGCGAGGTCATGACCATGGAGCCGGTGACGGTCGAACCGCGGACGTCGGTGACGACGGTGGCCCGAATGATGAGGGACGAGAACATCGGTGCCGTCCTGGTGACCGAGGGCGACCGGCTGCGAGGACTGGTCAGCGACCGCGACCTGGTGGTCCGGGCGGTCGCCGAGGGCGGCGACCCGGATCAGACCACCGTGGCCCGCGCGTGCAGCGAGGACCTGGTCACGGTGGGCCCCGACGACGACGTGGACCGCGCGGTCGAGCTGATGCGTGAGCACTCCGTCCGTCGGATCCCGGTCGTCGAGGAAGGGCATCCGGTCGGCATCGTCTCCATCGGTGACCTGGCCATGGAACGCGATCCCGGGTCGGCGCTCGGCGACATCAGCGCGGCGCGGCCCAACCAGTGACACCCGTGAAGCGCCGCCGGTGACGCCGGGAGGCATGCTCCGGCGGTCGCCGACGGCGGCAACCCTGAGGAGTACGCCATGACCACTCCTGATCCCGAGCCGCGAAGTACCCCTGGGCTCGAACCGGGAGGCGGGGTGCCACCAGGTGAGACCCCGCCCGGCGAGGGGGGTACCTCCGGCATCTCCCATCCGGAGCCGCCGGAGCTGCGCAAGGGCTGGGGCCCGATGCCGCTCGCCCTGATCCTGCTGGTGGTGGCCCTGATCGCGATCGGACTGCTCGCCATGGCGGTGGCCCTGATCGTCTGAGAGCTCCGAACAAAGGGGGCCCGGCTCGCGGCGTCCGGCACGCAACCCCCAAGTTCTCGGTTCGCTCGAACGGGGGACCGCATACCGCGTTGTCTGAAGCCCCTGGTAGCTCCATGGTCAACGACCGCCCGTTGCCTGCCTGTTGATCCTTTCCCGCAGGAGTAGACACTGTCAACCCAAAGGGTAGACAGTGTCTACTCCTGCTGTTAGACAGGGGTCATGGATGATCGGGAAACCCCGGACCGGGAAGCGGGACTGCGGCAGCGGTTGGTCGCGGTCGGCGTGGAACTGGTGACCACCGAGGGCATGCAGGCGCTGTCGTTGCGGGAGATCGCCCGCCGGGCCGGGGTGTCGCACGGAGCGCCGCGCCGGCACTTCCCCACACACCTCGAGCTGTTGTCCGCCATCGCCCGCGAAGGCTTCGCCGAGCTGGCCGCCCGGGCGACCGCGACCGGCGACGAGCCCGACCCGCGCGCCCGGCTCACGGCGCTGGCGCACGCTTATGTCGACTTCGCCCTGGCCAACCGCGGCATGTACGAGCTGATGTTCCGCCACGATCTGCTGGAGAGCGACCGCCTCGGCCTGCGGGAGACCAGCCTGCCGCTCTTCCGGCTGCTCGGTGAGCTGATCACCCGTGTCCGTCCCGACGCCGACGCCGCGGTCGTCGCGGGCGCACTCTGGGCGAACCTGCACGGCATCGCCCAGCTCTGGAACTGGCGCAGCCTCCAGCTGCCCACCGGAGCCGACGACGTGCGACCGCTGGTCTCGGCCGCGCTCGAGGCCCATCTGGGGCCCGCGTGAGGCTCACTCTCGTCTGCAGCGTCACCGGCGCCGTCATCGTCGCCCTGGACGGCACCGTGCTCAGCGTCGTCCAGCCCGCCCTCCAGCGCGATCTGGACGCCTCCGTCACCCAGGTCCAGTGGACCAGCACCGGCTACCTCATCGCGGTGGCGAGTCTGCTCGTCCTCGCCGGCCGCCTGGGCGACCGGTACGGACACCTGCGGATCTTCGCCATCGGCATGCTCGGCTTCGGAGCCGCCTCGGCCGGGATCGGCCTCGCACCCGGCATCGGCTGGGTGATCGGCCTGCGCGTGGCTCAGGGCGTCTTCGGCGCGCTGCTGCAGCCGGCCACGCTCGGCATGCTGCGTGCCGCGTATCCGCCGGACCGGCTCGGCACGCCCATCGCCCTGCGTACCAGTGCCATCGGCGTCGCGGCGGCGGCCGGTCCGCTGGTCGGCGGCGCGCTCGCGACCCCGTTCGGGTGGCGCTCGGTGTTCTGGCTGAACGTGGTGCCGGCGGTGGTCCTGGGCGCTCTCGCGCTCGCCCTCGCGCGGGAGGCGCGGGTGGCGCCCGACCGCGGTGGCGCCCCGCGGGTGGGGCTCGATCTGCCCGGAGCGGGACTGCTCGCGATCACGTCGGCGGGCCTGGTCCACGCCCTCGCCGGGGCGTCCGGCACAGGCTGGCCGACGGCCGCGGGCACGGCCCTCACGGTCATCGCCGGAGCCGCGTTCGTACGCCACCTGCGGCGCACACCGGACCCCCTCGTCCCGCCCGCGGTGCTGCGGTCAGGCACCGTCGCCGCGGCCTTGGCCGTGCTCGTCGCCGCCTCCGCGGCGATGTTCGGGACGCTGTTCGTGGCCACGTACTTCCTGCAGGACGTCCTCGGCCTCGACCCGCTGCGGACCGCTCTGTGGGGGCTTCCCGGGCCCGCGATGATGGTGCTGGGCGCTCCCCTCGCCGCCGTGTCGGCACGCCGCCACGGCCCCCGGCGGACGGTCGGCGGCGGGATGGTGCTGCTGGCCCTGGGCATCGGACTGTTCGCAGGGCTCGACCGGACGGCGACGGCTCCCGCCGTCGGCGCCTGCTTCGTCCTGATCGGCGCCGGGTTCGGCGCCGTGATGATGACCGCGACGGCCGTCGTCGTACGGCATGCCGCGGTTGCCCACGCCGGGGTGGCGGGCGGACTGCAGCAGACGGCCATGAACATCGGCCCGATGCTCGGCGTCGCCGCCGCGACCGCCCTCATGGCCCGCGAGGCGAACGGTGCCGCCGGATCCCCGCTGCTGCCCCTCGCGGCGGTCGCCGCCCTCGGCGCGTTCCTCGCGATCCGGCTCCCGGCGCCCGTCCTGCCCGAGCGGGACCCCTGAAGGTCCTGGTTTGGCCCACAATGCCGCGGCTACCCGTGCGGGCAGAAAGGAGACGGGCCCTGTGACATCCGCGGCGAACCAGAACCAGACAACCGATCAGCAGGTCCTCATCCGCTTCCTTGAGGACCGCTTTGCCTGTGCTCAGGCCTGCAGCGAGTGCGCACGGGTCTGCGCCCTGCGTGCGAGCCACGCCGACCCGGACGGACCGCCCGACCAGGAGCGGCTCCGCCGCAAGGCCATCCTGTGCACCGAGGTCTGCGACGCGACCTGTCGCCTGCTCTCCGAGGAGAGCCGCCAGGACGAGACCGGCATCCGACTCCAGGTCGAGTGGTGCCGGACCATGTGCCTCGAGTGCGCGCAGGCGTGCGACGGGTACGTGGACGCGGCGGACTGCGCCGCGGCGTGCCGGGCGTGCGCGCGGGCGTGCACGGACTTTCTCGCGACGCTGAACTGACGCGTGCGCCGCGCCTGCGCGTGGCGTGACTGACACGTGCACACAGCTGGGAAGCTGCTGCGCGGCTCGGACGGGCTGCGTGGCCCCGGGCTGTGTGGCTGGGACGGGCTGCGTGGCGTGGCTCGGAAGGGCTGAGTGGCCTCGGGCTGCGGGGCTTGGACGGGCTGCGTGGCCGCCGGGAACTGCCGCCTGGCGGGGACGGCGGGCTGCGTGGGCCGCGGCCTGTGGCGGCGGCTGCGCGGCCGAGGTGGAGGCTGCGCGGCTCCGACGGCGGCTGCACGGCTGCACGACGGGCCGGGCGGGGGTGCACCACTCCCGGCCCTTCCGCGGCCGTTTGCGCGGCAGCCGGCCCCGGGCGCAGCGGTGGGCCCTGGGTGTGTGGCAATCGGCCCTGGGCGCGGAAGCGGCCCAGGGCCGCCACTGGCCCTGGGCGCGGCAGCCGGCCCTGAGCGGCGCGGCCAGTCGCCGCGGCGGGCGGCTGCGCCGGCGAACCCCGCGTCCTCAACCACGCGGCCCCAGCGGCACCCCCACCCGCAGATTCCACCTTCCCATCCGCCCGCTGAGCTCCGTCATCGTCAGCGGCGGCACGTCGATCCGCCAGAACGCCTGCCCGGGAGCTCCCAGGACGTGCACGGCCGCGGCGCGTACGACCTCCGGTTCCACGACCGCCACCGTCCTGGCCGAGGCGTCCGCGAGGTCGTCCAGCCAGCGCGCCACACGAGTGCACAGCTCCTGCACCGACTCCCCGCCGTGGGGGGCGGCCGTCGGGTCGGCGAGCCAGGCCGCGACCGACTCCGGTTCCCCGGCCCCCACTTCGGCCAGCGTCCTGCCGCGCCAGCGCCCCACCGCGAGTCCGGCCGGTGCGGGCGGGGACGCCGGGTCCAGCGCCAACGCCTCGGCCGTTTCCCGGCAGCGCGCCGTGGGGGAGGTGAACGACCGGTCCGCGGCGGGTGGTTCGGCCGTACCGGCGGCCCGCAGTCCGGCGGGGTCCAGCGAGCACCCGTCATCGAATCGCGCTTCCCGCAGCGCCTTGTTGATCGCCGGTGAGATCAACATCACTCGGCTGTTCATAAGCCCCTCTCGCAGCTCAACACCCTTGTCCGCGGCCCCACTTGGCGGCGTGACCATGACACCCGTGCGCCCTACGCCGGTCCATGCGCCCTTGGCCACGCCCTCCGCTTCGCGGTACGGTCTCGTCGATATTGACGACGGCTCGGCGGAAGCCGGTGAGAATCCGGCACGGTCGCGCCACTGTAAGCCCGGTACGCACCACCCCACAGGGGCGATGCGCTCCGGGCAAGTCAGACCCGCTTCCGTCGTCCTGTGCACCACCGAGACGGGACGCGAGTTCCCCAGGAGGTCCTGCCATGGCGCAGTCCGTCGTCCAGCCGACCACAACCGCCGTTCCCACCGACGCCCCCGCCAAGCTCCCGATCGGCGCGATCGCCCCCTGGGCGGTCTTCTTCGGCGTCCTGATGCTGGTCCTGCTCTACTTCGTCGGCGCCGAGCAGGGCGCCACCGCGCTGGTCTCCGGCGAGGGCGTGCACGAATGGGTGCACGACGCCCGCCACCTGCTCGGCTTCCCGTGCCACTGACGGCGCGGCAGAAGCGAACGGGCTCATGAACTCCGTCACCGTCAGAAACCTCTTGGTGCGTGGCATGCTCGCGGGACTCGTCGCGGGCCTGCTCGCCCTGGTCGTCGCCTATTTCCTGGGCGAACCGCGTGTGGACGAGGCCATCGCGTTCGAGGAGGCGAACTCCCACGAACACGGCGGCACCGAAATCGTCAGCCGCACCATGCAGTCCACCGCCGGCCTGAGCACGGGTGTCCTCGTCTACGGGGTCGCGTTCGGCGGCATCGCCTCCCTCGCGTACTGCTTCGCGCTCGGCCGGATCGGCCGCTTCGGACCGCGCGCGAGCGCGCTGATGCTGTCGACCGCCGGACTGCTCGCGGTGTACGTCATCCCCTTCCTGAAGTACCCGGCCAATCCGCCCGCCGTCGGCAACCCCGACACCCTCGACCAGCGCACCACCCTGTACTTCCTGATGGTCGTGCTCGGTGTGTTGCTGGCCGTCGGCGCGGTGATCCTGGGCAAGCGCCTGGCACCGCGGCTGGGCAACTTCAACGCCACCATCGCGGCGGGCGCGTTCCTCGTCCTCGTCGTCGGTCTGGCGTACGCCTTCCTGCCGTCGTTCAACGAGGTGCCGGAGGGCTTCTCCGCCACCCTGCTGTGGCAGTACCGGCTGGCGGCCCTGGCCATCCAGGTGACCCTGTGGACCTCCTTCGGGCTGGTCTTCGGGTTCCTGGCCGAGCGGGTGCTCAACCCGCGCGCGGCCACCGAGGGCCGGTCGGCGGGTACGCGGCCGACTCCGGTCGCGCACTGAGCGGCCCCACAGCGGCCGATTCCCGTCACGTACCGAGCGAAGGGTCCCCGGAGCCACCGGGGACCCTTCGCCGTGCCGTCGTACGGTTACGGTGAGCGCCTCGCCTTCTGCCGGCAGCGCCATGATCGCGCAGGCAGCGCCATGATCGCGCGGACAGCCCCTGATCGTGTGGGCAGCGCGTGGCGGGGGCGCGGGGCATGGCGGGGCGCGGCGTATGGCCGGAGGGCGTGTCATCACCATTCCCTATTTCTGTAACACGTTCTACCGTGTGCGCCGTCAAGTCCGGCCGTGGGGAAGCCTGGAGGCGCCATGCATCTCGAATACACGCCCGAGCAGCAGCAGTTGCGCACCGAACTGCGGACCTACTTCGCCGAGTTGGTGCCGGACAACGCCTACTCGCGCTATGCGGACCCCGCGGCCCAGAAGCGGTTCTACCGCGACGCCATCCGCCGGCTCGGTTCCGACGGCTGGCTCGGGGTCGGCTGGCCCAAGGAGTACGGCGGGCGCGGGCTCACCCCCATGGAACAGTTCATCTTCTTCGACGAGGCCGCACAGGCGGGTGTACCGCTGCCGCTGATGGCACTCAACACGGTCGGGCCGACCATCATGCAGTTCGGCACCGAGGAGCAGAAGGCGTACTTCCTGCCGCGCATCCTTTCCGGCGAGATCGACTTCGCGATCGGCTACAGCGAACCCGACGCCGGAACCGACCTGGCGGCGCTGAAGACACGCGCGGTCCGCGAGGGAGACGAGACCACCGGCCACTACACGGTCAACGGCCAGAAGATCTGGACCACCAACGGCGACACCGCCGACTGGGTCTGGCTCGCCGTGCGTACCGATCCCGAGGCCCCACCGCACAAGGGCATCACGATGCTCCTGGTCCCCACCACGGACCCCGGTTACTCCTGCACCCTCATCAACACCCTCGCCTCGCACGACACCACCGCGAGCTACTACGAGAACATCCGCGTGCCCGCGTCGCACCGGGTCGGCGAGGAGAACAAGGGCTGGCGGCTGATCACCAACCAGCTCAACCACGAGCGGGTCACCCTGGCCGCGCACGGCACCATGGCGATCCGGGCCCTGCACCAGGTGCAGCGCTGGGCGATGGAGACCAAGCTGGCCGACGGCCGCCGCGTCGTCGACCTGCCCTGGGTGCGCCGCCGCCTCGCCCAGACCCACACCCGTCTCGACGCGATGAAACTCCTCAACTGGCAGATGGTGAACGCCGTCCAGCAGGGCACGCTCACCCCGCAGGACGCCTCGGCCGTCAAGGTCTACGGCTCGGAGGCGCGCCGGGACGCGTACGCCTGGCTGATGGAGATCGTCGCGGCGGCCGGTCCGCTGAAGGAGGGCTCGGCGGGCACGGTCCTCCACGGCGAACTGGAACGCGGCTACCGGTCGGCCGTGATCTTCACCTTCGGCGGCGGCAACAACGAGATCCAGCGCGAGATCATCGCCTGGATCGGCCTGGGAATGCCGCGCGTCCGCCGCTGAGCGGTTTGTGACGAGGATTTTTAGTTGGCACAAGAGAGGGGTAATTGACACCAAGATCACGGTGGTTCTCAGAGGTGACGGCGCATCACCTCGATGCACCTGTCCCGGGCCGCGTTTGATCGGTCCCGGGGGTACGGGGTTCCGAGGTTCATGCCGCTGTCGGTAGTGACCGGTGGCTGCTGCCACGCGAGGCCCATCTGCGCGTCGGCTTCCGCTCGCGCCGTGGCCACGAGGGTTGCGTAGGGACCCGCGACGGCCATGGCCTCGAACTGAAGCCACGCCTGGTGGAAGGTCATTCGTGCCAGCAAAGTGCTGACCTCGTCGGTGAGTTGTTGTCGCACGGCGGACAGGACTCGGGACGGCGCCGTATGCGGTACGGCATCTCCAGGTACTCCTCGACCGCCGTCAGCGCTTCGGCGAAGCTCTTGGCCCGGCGTTCCCTCCGTACGTCCGCTGGTTGAGGGTGTAGGTGAGGCTGCCTTGCTGGCCAGAGGCCTTACGTGCCGTCCGCTCCTGCTCACCCCGGCCGTCACCCTGACCCGCTGGTGGCAAGCCTGGACCGACAAGGACCCGCCGTCCGAACTCCAGGCCCTCCTCGACGCGGTCACCGCCGGCAGACCGCTTGATCTCTACCGCCCGGTCCGGGTGGATCCACGAACAGGAAGCTGCGGGCGGCGAAGAAACTCGACTGGTCGCGGGCGTTGATCGACTCCTCGCACGCGCGGGCGGCTCGGCGGGCCCAGAAGCGGGCCCAGCCCGGTCGACCGCGCACGGCCGGGCAGCAAGTGCCACGTCCTCACCGACGGCCAAGGCGTCCCGCTCGCGGTGCGCCTGACCGGCGGCAACCGCAACGCGAGCTTCTCGCCGACAGTGCGGTGTGCTGGGCACCGGCCACCTCGACGGCTGTGCGCGCGAGCGGGGCGGCGTTCTTGGCCTTGCGGTTCGTCAGACAGGTCTCGATGCGGCGGGCGTCGGTGCGGCGGATCGCGGCCGGCGTCTGGTAGCCGGGGTCGGCGCATCGCTGCGCGGCGATGTCAGCGGCAGGCCGATCGTGTCACACCGATGGAACGTAAAAGCAACGCGGGAGGTCCTGCTCCACCATGCGGGACGGTCCTAACATCGTCTCTTCTACGCGCATTGGAATCGGGGTGGGGGCTGTGCGTCGCAGAAGCCGGGTCGTGATGCGGTCGCGTCCGCGCTGGGGCTCAGCATCCCAACAGTGGACGCCTGCGGCGCGGAGTCCGGCTTCGACTCGGACCGTCAGCCTCACCGTCATCTCGACCGACTACGGCGCCAGCGTCCACAAGAACTCCCAGGCGAGCGGGGCCCGGGTCGGCCCGCTGTTCCAGTCCGAGCATCCGGGCATCCGCCCGGAGACCAAGATCTGCCCCGCGGGCACCGTCCACCCGAAGGTCGCCGAACTGGTCGAGCTGCGCAAGGCGCCCGACATCGTTCGGACCGACAGCTACGCCGAGTACGTCCAAGGACCTGCTCCGCAGTGTCGACGAACTAGGGCGGCTTCGGCGCTCAAGGCGTAGGGCGATCGCGTTGCCGCTCGACCGGAGGAGGCGGATGCGAGGCGCTGACCACGCCCGTGTGTCCACATTGCTGACCACCCGTCGCACGACACGGCCAGAGCGACGGCGAGGGCTGCTCCCAGGTCGTCCGCCGCCGGACCACGAGCGTAGGTCGGTGCACCCAACCCGTCGCCCAGCAGGCGGCGATTCCTCAACACCATGATCCGCTGAGAGGCACCGTGATCCGCAAGAGATTCCGCAGGTCTACCATCAACGCTGCGGATGCCGTCGAAGCAGGTGTGCCCAAGTTGATCCACGTCATCTGGATCGGCAAGAAGGCATTCCCCTACCGGGACAACTTCCACACCTGGAAGGAGCACAACCCCGACTACAAGGTCCAGCTCTGGACCGACAAGAGCCTCCCCGTACTGCACAACCAGTGGATCTACGACGCCCTCGCCGACCAGCCGCCTGCCATACGGGCCGACCTTCTCCGCCTCGAAATCCTCGCGCAGTACGGCGGCATCTACACCGACGCCGACTCCTGGTGCACCCAGCCCATCGCCCCCCTGGTCGACGGCCTGACCCTGTTCGGCATGACCGGCAACAAGGGCAACGTCCAGAACGCCACCCTCGGCACCGTCCGGAACCATCCCGCCTACCGCCTGATCGTCGAAGGCGCCGGGGCACGCTACCTCCGCCTGGCCTACGTCAAGCGCAACACGACCGAGAAGTACGAGGTCTTCGACATCTTCGGCACCCGCTACGTCACTCCCATACTGCGTTCCTTCCCTGACTTCACTCAGATCGACCAGGGTGCGGCAAAGGGAAGTCGCCGCCTGATATGCGTTGAGGGCCTGGACAACACCAGCGAGGCATACATCGTCCACGCCAACGCGACCAGTTGGAAGAAGGCGGGCAGCGACAACCGCCTCACGCTCACGCCGGCCCGTCCCGAAATGGCACCTCCGGTGCGACCCCGCGGCGGGCCGGGTTTAACGAACTACCCGTACTCAGGTTGAACTCTCGGTGTCCGCGGGCCCGTGACGGTTCTTGACCGCTACGGTACGACGTTCTCATGCGGCACGCGCATGGGGGCGGGCTGACGCCCCGGGAGCAGGAGAAGCGGGAGCGGGTGCGTCTGGAGGCGGCTGATAGTTTCGCTCGCAGGGAGAAGATCGAGGTCGTCGCAAGGGATTCTTCGGGTGACGCCGGACTCGGCCTCGTGTGACCGCCCGGGCGGGCCTGCCCCGCTACCAGGAGGCGAGTGAGCCGTCGGTGTTGCGCCAGACGGGGTTGCGCCAGCGGTGGCCGCGTTCGGCGGCGGCGCGGACCGCGTCCTCGTCGATGGTGATGCCGAGGCCGGGCGCGGTCGGGCGGTCGATGTAGCCGTCGCGGAAGGTGAAGGGTGTTGTGTCGGCGAGGTAGTCCAGCAGTCCGCTGCTGTCGCCATAGCCGATGCCCAGTGCTTGTTCCTGGATGAGGAAGTTGGGGATCGCGAAGTCGAGTTGCAGGCTGGCCGCGAGGGCGATCGGACCGAGTGGGCAGTGCGGGGCCACCAGGACGTCGTAGGCCTCGGCCATCGCCGCGATCCGGCGGGTTTCGGAGATGCCTCCGGCGTGGCTGATGTCGGGCTGGGCCACGGCGATGCCGTCGGAGAGTACGGAGCGGAAGTCCCAGCGGGAGTACAGGCGTTCACCGGTGGCGATGGGGATGGTCGTGGAGCGCACGACGGCGCCGAGGTCCTGGGTGAACTCCGGCAGCACCGGCTCTTCGACGAAGAGCGGCAGGAGCGGTTCCAGGAGGGGCAGGACACGGCGGGACATCGCTCCGTTGAAGCGGCCGTGGAAGTCCAGTGCCAGGTCGCGCTCCGGTCCGATGGTCTCGCGGACCACGGTCACGCCGTCCACGATGGCGTTGATCGCGGCGGGGGCGGCGAGGGGCTCCAGCTGGCCGCAGGGGTTGAGCTTGACCGCCGTCATGCCCTTGGCGACCTGCGTGGCCGCCGACTCGGCAAGTTCCTCCAGGGTTTCGCCGCCCACCCAGCCGTAGACGCGTACCCGGTCGCGCACGTGGCCGCCGAGGAGCTGGTGGACCGGGACGCCGTGGGTCTTGCCCGCGATGTCCCACAGTGCCTGGTCGATGCCGGCCAGGGCGCTGTGCAGGACGACGCCGCCGCGGTAGAAGCCGCTCTTGGCCAGCACCTGCCAGTGCTCCTCTATGCGGGCGGGGTCCTGGCCGACCAGGTAGTCGAACATCTCCTCGACACAGCGGGCGACAGTGGCCGCCTTGCCCTCGACGATGGGCTCTCCCCAGCCGGAGATGCCCTCGTCGGTGTCAACACGCAGAAAGAGCCAGCGCGGTTCGACGAGGAAGAGTTCGTAGCCAGTGATCTTCACGGTTACCTCCGGGGCCAGTGAGACCGAGCCGCTGTCGTACGACGAACTGCTGGAGATAGGCAAGAAGTGACCAAGCGCAGGCTCGGCAAGGTCAAGGTCTCACGGACTGAGCGCCTCGGTCCGCTCGCTTCTGTGGAGCGAGGCCGAGGCCAGGTATACGCTGCTGCCGCTGCTGCCGCTGCTGCCGCTGCTGCCGCTGCTGCGCAGGAGAGCCCTGGTCTTCGCGGGACCGCACGAGGCCCGGCTCGCGGTGCCTGGTACCGACGCCCCGGAGGAGCCGGCCAAGGGCATCTGCGACCTCGGCCCCGCCGGAGCCGTCAGCAAGCTGGGCGCCGAGGGCACCTTCGCCCTCCTCGACGGCCGGGAACACCGGCAGCCCGCCGTGCCCGTCACCGTGCACGACTCCGTGGGAGAGGGAGACGCGTTCGCCGCCGGATACCTCGCCGAACTGCTCGCGGGCGAACCGCCGGAGCAGCGGCTGCGGACGGCGGCCCTGCTCGGCGCCTTCGCCGTCAGCACCACGGGCGACTGGGAGGGCCTGCCCAGGCGTCACGAACTGGACGCGCTCGACCACCACGACGACATCGTCCGCTGACCACGGCGGGACGCCCAGGCCGACCACGCGCGGACAGCGCCACACCCATGTCCCGATCCAAGTAAGTACCGGGAACCCCCATGCCAACCCCCGCCTCCCCCGAAGTAGTACGGCAGCAGCGACACGGCACCCGGCAGCGTAGGCGTGCTCCGCCTCGACGCGGACGGACGCCCCGTGGAGCTGACCGATGTCGCCGTCCACGAAGGGGCGGGCCCGGTCGCCGGACGGCAGGAGGGCAGCCACGCCCATCAGGTGCTCGTCGACCCGGCGGGCCGTTACTGACTTCGGCTCGTCAGGGTGACGTTGGATCGTCCAGGGTCAGGCCAGTGCCCGCTATGAAACCGTCGATGGTGTCGGGCCGGTACTGAAGTCGCTTGAGCGGTTGCGGACGCGGGCCTCGAGTCGGTCGAGGGCGACCACGGCGAGGTTGGCGCAGATCGTCCACCCGACGACATCGCACGGTTCAGGGCACTGGACGCCGTCGCGAACATCCAGCCCCTGTGGGCCGCGCACGAACCCCAGATGGACGAGTTCACCATTCCGGTCATCGGCCCCGAGCGCGCCCGCCGGCAGTATCCCTTCGCCGCGCTCCGCGAGGCGGGGGCGAGGCTGGCTGCCGGCGGCGACTGGCCAGCGACCAGCCCCGATCCGATCAGCGGCATCCATGTGGCGGTCAACCGGCTCCTGCCCCACTCGAGGGCTGAGCCGTTCCTGCCGGGACAGCGGATCGCCCTCGATACCGCCCTGGCCGCCTACACGGCGGGATCCGCCTGGGTGAACCACCTCGACGACACCGGTTCCATCGTCGTCGGAAACCTCGCCGACCTGGTCGTCCTGGACCGCGACCACTGCGCCGGGCCCCCTGAGGAGATCTCCTCGACGAAGGTCACCGCCACATGCGTGGAGGGCTCGGCGGTTCACACGGCACCCTGACGTCCGAGGCGAGGGGACACAATCTGCCCGCCTGCGGCCACTAATAAACGTTCATGCGAATATTTGGGGGGCGGTAGGCTGGCAGGTGAGGGGGTCCGACGGGCCCGTCCAGCGGGAGGGCGAGAGTGCCACGAGGCAGATTCGCGGCGGAACAGGTCGACGGCAGGCGTGTCAGGCGCGCCGCGTCCGGGACCGAGGACCGACGGGACCAGATCCTGCGCGCCGCCGCCGACGTCATCTGCGAACGGGGCTTCGCCGACACCCGCATCGCGCAGATCGCCGACCGGGCCGGTGTCAGCGGTGCCACCATCATCTACCACTTCCGCACGCTCGACCGCCTGCTGGTGGAGGCTCTCAAGCACGCGGAGGAACAGTTCTACGCCTCCGCCGAGCAGGTTGTCGCCGACGGCGCCACCCCCGAGGAACGCCTGCGGCGCCTGGTCGAGTGGGTTTTCTCCGCGGAGCACGACAACCCCCAGCTCTGGGCTCTGTGGCTCGACACCTGGTCGCAGGCGACGCGCCATGAAGAGGTCGCGGCAACCCGTGCGGCACAGGACGAACGGTGGCGGGCCATGATCGCCGACATCGTCCGTGAGCTCCCGCTCGAACCGGGAGACGTCGAGCGCTTTTCCGTGGGGTTCGGCGCCTTCATCGACGGGCTCACCATCCAAGTCGCCCTCGACGACCCGAGCATGACACCCGGGTTCGCGTGCGAGCTGGCCCTGTCCTATGCGAAGGCCGCACTCGGACGGTGAGTCACGTGCGTTGCTCCCGCTCCCGTCAGGACGCGCCCGTACCGGGCCCGGGGGCACCGAGGAGGGCGACGACGTTGCCGAAGACATTCTCGCCACGCCCCATCGCCGCATGCGCCGCAGGGAGTTCGGTGAAGGCGATGGTACGTCCGAGGCAGGGATCGATCTTCCCCTCACGGACGAGGTCGTTGTAGGCGACGGCCTGGGCGTCGTTGGTGCCGTGTGAGCCCTGCAGACGCTTCTGCCTCGTCCAGTGGTAGCGCAGGTCGACGACGGCGTCGTATCCGGTGGTTCCCGCGCAGATGACGACCATGCCGCCCGGCTGGCAGACGAGGACGCTGGTGGGGATGGTGGCCGCGCCTGGGTGTTCGAAGACGATCGCGGGATCCTTTCGCTCACCGACGATGTCCCAGAGCCGCTTGCCGAAACGTCGTGCCTCGGCGGTCCACTCCTTCTGCCCGACCGAGTCGTCGACGAGGGGCGGGATGCCCCAGTGGGTGAATTCCCTGCGGTCGATCCAGCCGACAGCGCCGTGGCGTTCGCTGTACTTGCCGCGCTCCCCGTCCGAGACAACGGCCACCGGCGTGGCTCCGGCGAGCCGGGCGAGCTGCAATGCCTGGGTTCCCAGACCGCCCGAGCCGCCCCAGACGAGCACGACGTCGCCCTCCTGGACGGTGTTGCCGGCCCAGCCGTGGAGCATGCGGTAGGCGGTGGTGCCGACGAGTGTGGGTGCGGCGGCTTGTTCCCAGGTCAGATGGTCGGCCTTCGGGAGCACCTGGTGGGCCTGGACGCGGGCGAACTGGCCGAATGACCCGTAGTTCGTGTCGTAGCCCCAGATCCTGGCGCTGGGCGCAATCATCTGGTCGCGGCCCTCGACGATCCAGGGGTCGTCCGCGTCCCACCATCCCGGGTGGATGACCACGTGGTCGCCGATGGTGATGCCGGTGACATGGTCGCCGACGGCGTAGACGATGCCGGAGGCGTCGGAACCTCCGACGTGGAAGTCCTCGGTCTCGCCGCGCTTCTGGCGGGTGCCGATCTGGTCGACGGGGTAACCGCGGGCGGCCCAGACGTTGTTGTAGTTGACGCCGGCGGCCATGACGGCGACGAGTACCTCGTCCGGTCCGATGGCCGGGGTGGGCACGAGTTCGGGCCGGAACGCCCGGGCCGGGTCACCGTAGCGGTCGGGTCGTACGACCTGCGCGTGCATGTGTGTCGGCACCTGGCCCAAGGGGGGAAGGCTGCCGATGTCGACAGATGACAGGGTGGGAGTGGATACGGAACGCCGGTCGGCGTCTGTGGTGCTCATGTGCTGCCTCTCCGATGGAGATGTCTTGGCGGTTCAGGCGAGTTGGATGGCCTTGGTCTCCAGAAACTCCTCAAGGCCGTAGCGACCGAGTTCACGGCCGTTCCCGGACTGCTTGTAGCCACCGAAGGGCGCCGCGACGTTGAACTCGGCGCCGTTGACGTCGACCTGTCCGGTGCGAAGTCGCCGCGCGATCGCCAGGCCGCTTTCTGTGGTCGCGGCCCAGACGCCGCCGTGCAGCCCGTAGCGGCTGTCGTTGACGAGTGTGATCGCCTCGTCGAGGGTGTCGTAGGAGAGGATCACCAGCACCGGGCCGAAGATCTCTTCCTGGGCGATGGTCATCTCCGGGCTCACGTCGCCGAAGACGGTCACCTTCGCGTAGTTGCCGTTGGGCCGGTCGTCCGGATGCCCGAGTCCACCGGTGATCAGTGCGGCTCCGGCGTCGAGCCCGGCCGCGATGTGGGACTGCACGCGGTTGTACTGGTCCGGCGATACCAGCGGGCCCAGCTCGGGTTGGATCTCGGCGGCGACGCGGGCGGCGATCCGGGCGACGGCGTCCCTCGCGGAACGCGGGGTGATGAGGCGGGTCCAGGCGTTGCAGCACTGCCCAGAGTTGGTCATGCAGGAGCGCACGGTCGCTGTGACCGCCTGCTCCAGGTCCGCGTCGGGCGTCACCAGGCTGGCCGACTTGCCGCCGAGTTCGAGCGCGACCCGTTTGACGGTCGCGGCGGCGGCCTGGCCGACCAGGGCGCCCGCACGGGTCGATCCGGTGAAGGAGACCATGTCCACGTCGGTATGACGGCTCATCGCCTCCCCCACGACGGGGCCGGTGCCGAAGACCAGGTTGAACACGCCCGCGGGAATGCCCGCTTCGTCGAGGAGTTCGGTGAACCGGCAGGTCGCCAAGGGCGTCAGCTCGGCCGGCTTGGCCACGACCGTGCATCCTGCGGCCAGGGCCGGGACGATCTTGGCTACGAGCTGGTAGAGCGGGTAGTTCCAGGGCAGGATCGCGGCGACCACGCCGATCGGCTCCCGGGTGACGAGCGAGTTCCCGATGCGCTCCTCGTCGGGTTCGTGGGCGAGCTGCGCCACGTAGTCGTCGATGATGGCGATGGGTGTGCCGACATGCTCGCTCAGCGCGAACGCTTGCGGTGCGCCCATCTCCGTCTCGATGAGCCGGGCCAGCTCCTCGGCATGCGAGCGGAGGAGCTGGCCCAGCGCGCCGAGCAGCCGGGCCCGTTCGTCCCGTGGTGTTGCCGCCCAGTCGGGGAAGGCCGAACGGGCGGCGGCGACGGCCGCGTCGACGTCGGCGGCGCCGCCGGCGGGCGCCGATCCCACGACGAGGTGGGTGGCCGGGTCGATGACGGGTGTCCGGTCCGCGGTCGTCGGCGGGCACCAACGGCCGTTGATGTAGTGGCACTTGATGTCGGTCATGGTGAGTCCTTGTCGGGGGAAGCGTCGGCCGTGAGCACGATCAGTGCGTCGACCGCTCGGGCCACGCCGTCCGGAGCGCAGACGATGGGGTTGATGTCGATCTCGCCGATGCGTGGCGCGCCGCGCGCCAGGGCATCCATGGCCAGCAGTGCTACGGCCAACGGTGACTGCCACGTCTCAAGCCCGGACCGGCTGATCATGAGCCGCACCAGCTCGGGGGTGAGAGGGCCGACGAAGGTGACCGGTGTGGTGCTCTCGACCTGGGTGCCGCCACGGCCCAGGGCGTAGACCGGTCCCCAGACCGGATCGCGCACCATGCCGCAGAACACCTCAAGGCCTGGGGCGACCTGTTCGGCCACGAGCACGCGGCCGGCCAGTCGCGTCGCGGCGTCGCATACCGCTTCGGGGCCATTCAGGTTGAGCATGACGCCACCCGCGCGCGCCTTGTGGGCCGGGCCGTCCGTCTTGACGACCACCGGGAACCCGAGCGTCCTCGCCGCCTCGACGGCGTCGTCGGGCGACTCGGCGAGGAGGCGCCGGGCGAAGGCGACGCCGGTCCGTTCCAGCAGGGCCGAGGAGTCGAACTCGGAGAGCGGACCCGCGGGCAGCCCGGCCAGTCCGCCGGCGATGTCGGACGTGCGCGGGGGTGGCACCGCCGCCTTCGGCAGGCCCGCGCCCGCGGACCAGGCGGCGGCTCGGGCGATGGCCGTCAGGCCTGATCCGATGCCCTTGAGCAGGCAGACATCATGCTCGGCGGCATAGCGGGCCAGGGCTTCGGGAGGGTCGGTCTGATGCACCGTCGTCACCGCGGTGAAGGTGTTCGTACGACGGCCAGCGTCGGCCAGGGCGCGCACGACCGCGCCGCACCACGTCTGCTCGGTCTCGCCGCGGTGGCGCGACAGGTCGACCTGCCCGATGAGGAGGTCATACGCACCGGCGTCGGCCAGCGCTTGGATCGCGGCCGAGAACGCGGCCACCGGTTCGGCGATCGCCCACGGGTCGAGCGGGTTGCTCGTCGGCAGCAACGGATGGTCGGCGCGCAGTCGCCGCTGGATCGACTCCGGGAGAGCGGGAAAGGTCAGCCCGTTGCGCTCGGCGTGGTCACCCAGCAGGGCCGCTTCGGCTCCGGACTCGGTGACCGCGCCGATCCTCCCTCCGGTGGGCCGGCGTGCGGTCGAGAACACGCCGAGGAGTTCGATCATCTCCGGCAGGTCGTCCACCTGGAGGACACCGTGGGAGCGCAGCACGGCGGAGAAGGCCGCGTGCGACCCGACGATCGCGCCGGTGTGCGCGAGGGCGGCGCGGCGAGCCTGTTCGCTGCGCCCGATCTTCAGGCACACCACGGGCTTGCCCGCCTCGGCCGCGACGCGCAAGGCTTGGCGGAAGGCCTGGGGCCGCCGCACCGTCTCCAGGAACAGCCCGATCACCCTGGTCGCCGGATCGGCCGCGAAGTGGGCGACCCAGTCCGCGGCGTCACGGTTGAGTTCCGCGCCGCAGGAGACGACGCCGCTGAAGCCGTAGCGCGGGCCGAGCGCGAGGAACGCGTCGGCTATGGAGCCCGACTGGCTCACGATCGCGACCGAGCCCGGCAGGAAGGACGCGGGGATGGTCCCGAGCCAGGCCGAGGGCGAATCCGGGCTGGCGGAGCCCATGCAGTTGGGGCCGAGGACCGCGGCTGAGAAGGCCTCGGCGATCCGGTGCAACTCCCGCACGGCGGCCGGGCCGTCGGCTCCGGATTCGACACCGAGGCCGGGGACCACGAACGACCGCACGCCGAGCGCGAGAGCGTCCCGCATACTCGCCGCGATGGTCGCCGGGCCCACGGCGAGCACCGCGAGTTCGGGTGGTGCCGGCAATGCCGACAGCGACGGGACACACGGCAGTCCGGCCACTTCGGAGTTGCTCGGATGGATCCCTACGGCCTCGCCCGTGCCCCGTCGGACGTTGGCGACAAGTGCGAGGTTGCGCCGTGACGCGCCGACCAGCGCGACCGACCGCGGCGCGAGGATGGCGCGCAGGCCGCTGGTACGCAGCGCGTCGCGTGGGGCGGCGGTCGCTGGCTGGCTGCCGGGCGGCGTGGCGGGTCGGGTGGCGGACTGCGCACTGCTCATGGTTCTCCCGTCCGTTCCTCGTCGGGAAGTGGGTGATTGAAGGACTCAGCGGGTCGGGCGAGGTCGGCTGGGATTCGACAGCGCCCTGAAGGGGCGCGCCGAACCGCGCAGCGGAGCGCTCAGCGCGACACCGCCGCCACGAAGGTGCGGAAGTTCCGCGCGAACAGATCGATGTCCGCCTGGTCGTGCTGCGCCGACAGCAGCCACTGCTCGACCTTGCCCCACGGCGGAAGGAACGCCCCTCCGTTGTGCTGCACCAGCCAGTGCGCGTGGCTGTAGCGGTCGTCGACGCCGAGGAAGTCACGGAAGTCACGGACCCGCTCCGGCTTGAAGATGACGCACCCCTTGGCGCCGACACTGACGACGTTCCACCGCACGCCCGCGTCCGCGACGGTCTGCTCCATCTGCTGTTGCAGGGAGGAGGCGAGACGGTCGAGGCGGCCGTACGTCTCGTCGGTCAGCACCTCGGCGAGGGTGGCGCGGGCGGCGGCCATGGCCAGGGGGTTGCCGTTGAAGGTGCCGACCTGCTCGTAACGGCCGTCGACGATCGCGCCCATGACCTCGGCGGTACCGCCGATCGCGGCGACCGAGATGCCGCCGCCCAGCGCCTTGGCCAGGCACACGATGTCCGGTACGACGCCGTAGCGGGCCGTCGCCCCACCGGGTCCGGTGGTGAATCCGGTCTTGACCTCGTCGAAGGTCAGCAGTGCGCCGTGCCGGTGGAGCAGGGTGCGCAGGCCGTCCAGGTAGCCCGGGTCGGGAGGGATGATGCCCGCGTTCATCATGACCGGCTCAAGGATCATGCCGGCGATCCGGCCGCGGTGCTCGACGAGTGCCCGCTCGACCGCGGACAGGTCGTTGAAGGGGACGATCACGGCCAGATCGGTGATCGCCCGCGGGATGCCGCCGTTGGCGGTCACGCGGTTCGGGTGCTCGCGGCTGCCGATCTGTTCGGCGGCGGGCATCACCGAGACCTGCACCGAGTCGTGGTGGCCGTGGTACCCGCCCTCAAGCTTCAGGTACATGTCCCGGCCGGTCACGGCGCGCATCAGATGGATTGCGTCCATGGTGGACTCGGTGCCGGAGTTGCCGAACCGCCACAGCGGGAGGCCGAAGCGGCGCGACAGTTCCCGGCCGACCCAGATGGCGTCCTCGGTCGGCTGGGCGAAGTGGGTGCCTCGGCGGACCCGGTCGGAGACCGCCGCGACGATGGCCGGGTGCGCGTGGCCGGCGATCGACGCGCCGTAGCCGCCGTGCATGTCCACGTACTCGTTGCCGTCGACGTCGTACACCTTCGACCCGGCGCCGTGGCTCATCCAGACCGCCTGCGGCTTGGCGATCTGCCAGCTCGACGTCGCGCCTCCGGCGAGGTACCGGCTCGCTTCCTCGACCAGCTCCGCGCTGCGCGGCTGGCGCTTCAGAAAGATTTCCTGCTGCTCGGCGATCACCTCGTCGACGGTGTCGACGGAGGGTGAGTCCTGGGCTTGGGGCATGGGTGAACCTGACCTTCCCTGCGCATCTAATAAACGTTCATTTGAAAGTGTGGGAGCGAGTGGATGCGCATGTCAAGGGCCTACGGACCCGCACGGCACCCCGACCTACTTGGGCGCGGACACCCTGGACAGTAGACCTGCCGCGGCAGGGCCAGGGCGTCGTCTCCGGGGTGCAGGTTGGCCGCACCAGGGGTGCGGTTAGGCGATCCGGGCCACCTCCACCCGGCCCAGCGTGGTGGCCAGCAGCCGGCGGTGGCCCCGTTCGGCCCGAGGGCGCACCACCGCGTCGCTGCCGGTGACCACCTCCACGCGCACCTCGGCGGCAGCGCGGGCGTCAAGCTGGTCCTGCAGCATCTGCCGCAGCACTTCCGGCCCCGCGGCGGTGATGTAGTCCTCCACTCCTTCGGCGGTGGCCGCGGCCATGGCCGGTGCGGACAGATGGGCGAGCATCTCCTCCATCCGGGTGCGAGTGGCGGTGAACGGGGCGGGGGCCTGGGACGCGGACGTCTAAGGTGCCACCGGGTCTTCTTCCTTGCGCGGTCTGGCTGTTCACCCGACCAACAAGGAGAAGGCCCGTTCCCGTATCGGCAGGTCACCCGCTCGCCGCGGCACCTGAACGCGCCAGAGTGAACAGGCCGCCCGGGGTCCGCACCACCCGCCCGGCGGCAGCGGCCTTCTTCAACTGGTGGCGCACCCGCTCCACTTCACGGAGCACCGCCTGCGACCTTGGTGATGTCGGTGAGCATGCCGTCGGCGGCGAAGTTCGCCAGGTTCATCCCGTCCATCTTCGACGGACACGGGGCGGTGCCCGCGTTCACCGCGGCACGCAGCCTCTGGTACGCGGCCTCGCCCGCCGCGTTGACGAACTTGATCTGAGTGTCGGGGTGCTCCTTGTTCCACACCTTCGTCTGGGCCTCGATACCGTCGGTCCAGCTCCAGAACTCGAGCGTGACCTTGACCTTGATGTCGGCCTTCGCGGCGGAGTCGGAGCCCTCGCCGCTCCAACAGGCGGCCAGCACAAGGGACAGCGACGCCACGGCGGCAACCGAGGCGAGGGCGCGGGCCTGCCGCCCGCCCACGCCGTACGCCGCGCCGAACTGGCCCGCAGCGCTTGAACAGTGGGGTGAGCGAACCGACTTGGGGTCAGGCATGAACCGACGTCAGGCCGCGCACGGACGGAGGGCCACGCACTTCTGGACGGACGTCACGCGCTCCTGGAGGGAAGACGGATGCCCGACCGCCGACGGTCCCTCCTACGTCGGCCGGACCGATGACGACCCGGCCAACTGATGCGCCATGCCATGACTGTATTAGTGGATCCTGGGTTCGTTGCGCGCGCCCGTGAGTCGTGCTTGGCTCGCCCGATGAACTTTCTGTTGACCGCGAGTGGCCTGCGCAACGAGACACTGCGGGATGCGCTGCGAGACATGCTGGGAAAGCCGTTCGGATCGGCGAACGTCGTGTACGTTCCCACGGCGTCAGTCGCCGAGCCCGGGGACCACGGGTGGGTCGTCGCGGACATGAACCGGCTGCACGGCCTCGGCTGGCGGGAGTTCGACGTCCTGGAGCTGAACGGCCTGCCCCGGCAGATGGTGCTCGACCGGCTGCTCAACGCCGACGTCATCCATGTCGGGGGCGGCAGCCACTACCACCTCGCGCGCAGCATCACCGGCAACGGCCTGGCCGACGGCTTCCTCGAGGCGCTGGAGAACCGGGTCTATGTGGGGTTCAGCGCCGGCTCAATGATCTTCAGCCGTAATCTCACCGCACACTCCGCCGACGTCATCGGGGACACCACGGACCTCCACGTGCTCGGCGCGACGACCGTGGAGCCGCCGTTCGGCCTCTTCGACTGGTATCTCAAGCCGCACCTGTACTCGCCGGATTTCCCCGAGCGGGACGACGCCTGGGCTGATCGCATCGCCGCGCGGGCGGACTTCCCCATCTACTTCATCGACGACGAGACGGCCGTATGCGTCAGGGACGGCAAGGTGGATGTCATTTCTGAAGGCCGGTGGCGGTTCCATCCGTGACTCAACGCGTGATGGGGAGCCCCGGACAGGGCAGTGCGGCGCCCAGGGGCCGCATTGATGCGGAGCTGCCGGGGTGAGCACCTGCGTCAGGCGACTTGCGCGAGGTAGTACGGAGTGACGTCTTGCCGTTCGGCGGGACGGAGCTTGCGGCGGGTGAGCCGCCGGGTCATCAGCGTGACGGCCGCCCAGGTGATCAGTGACTCGCTCGTCTCGGGGAGGCGTTCGTGGGCGCGGCAGTGCCGGCGGGCGTGCATGGTCCACGATCAGGAGCGTTCCACGACCCGGCGGCGGGGAAGGACGACGAAGCCCTTTGCCTCACGAGGATTCGACGCCGACGAAGCTCTTGAGCGCGCCATGCTGGTTTTCTGGAAGCACGGCTACGAGGGGGCCAGCCTGACCAGCCCTGACCCACGTGCCAGAGCTGGAAGGTGATGGTTCGTTCTCCGCGGTCGACGTCGTCGACATGGTCGGCACGGTCGGCGATCCGGTGGACTTGTGGAGGTGTCGAAGCCGGGCGGTCGTGCACCAGGTCGTCATAGGGGCGTGTGCTCACCAGCAGCAGACCGGCGGGACGCAGGACGCGTCGCATCTCGGCCAGGGCGGCGTGCACATCCTGCTCTGTCAGCAGGTGAGGCAGCGAGTTGTCGGCGCAGACGACGGTGTCGAACCGGCCATCGGGAAACGGGAGGCCGGCTGCGGTCTCCTTGAAGCCGCAGGCATCCAAATAGTACGGACGCCAGTGCTCCTCGAAGTCGACGTGAAGCCATTGGCACTTTGCGGCACGGGCCTCATGGGCCGCAGTTTCGACAAGTGCGGCGCCAACTCCTTGCGCCCGGCAATGCCGGGCGACCACCGTGTCCAGGATGAAGGCGTGGACACCACCGTCCCAGACGACGTTGACGAAGCCGATCAGAGAATCGTCGTTCCACGCCCAGACCCAGCCGAGGCTGTGGCGCCCGAGTCGTGTTGGCCAGTCGGAAGGGCTTCTCGCTGTGGTGCGACGGTCAAATGCCATCCGAGTAACCGGGGTTGGGAGGTTGGCGGGGAGTCCACCACTCCAGGAGTCCCCACACCCCAAGGGCGAGCGCGGCAACGGCGGCGAGTACCGCGACCCAGGGTCGGTCCGACCAGCGGGTGGTCAACGCCCAGGCCAGAAGGGGCACCAGAGCACCGCCGAGCAGGACGAGCGGGAGATCGACGAACAGTACGCTCAGATCACGGGAATGGCCCTCGAACCCACCATTGACACTGATCGCGGCCCGTGGCGCCCACGCAAGGGCCGCAGTCGCTGCGCCCAGGCCGGCAAGGAGGCATCCGGCGCCGCAGGTGGTGGTGTTCGAGGAGGTGCTCATGTTTTCCGGCGAACGTCGGCTCATGTCGGTGACGGACGCCGGCGGCATGCTGGGTGGTTCCGTCGGGCGGTCGACCGCCTGCTCTCGGCTCGTGCGTGTGCCGGCGAGCCGGTGGGAGTCCGGACCGGTTTCGATGATGTCGCCGCCGAAGGTGAGGCGGTCGACGATGTCCGCGCAGAACCGGGTCGGTGAAGGTCTCATGTTCGACCAGTGCCCGTTCCCGACCCGTCTTCATGAGCGGAGCGTAGGGCTGTGAGGGCCTGGGTGAAGGCCGAGTCCCGAGATCCCTCCGCGACGCGTTGCGGCGCATGATCTTCGACAGGTTCTTGGCCCGGTATCCAGCTGACCGGCCCGACGACGCGGGGGATAACCCCACCCCCGCCTCGCCCAGCACGTCGGCTGACGCGTAGGCACACCCGTTGGGCCGGTCGGCATGTCGGTCAGCGGGGACTTCCGGTCATGCTCCGCCGCTTGACGCGATTGGGTACATGGATGGACTCAGACATGCAGTGTGGGCCGGTAGATGAGCTCTTGGATGTGGCCGTCGAGCGTCCGGCTCTCGATCAGCTCCAGGTCGAAGTCGGCCGCACCCTGGAAGATCGGGTCCAGTCCGGTCCGACCGGTGATCACAGGGAAGAGCGTCACCTGGACCTGGTCGACCAGACCGGCGGCCATCAGCGCCCGATTCATCGACAGGCTGCCGTGCGAGCGCAACGGCACCGCGGACTCCTCCTTGAGCCGGGTGACGACATCGACGGCGTCACCGCTCACGAGGGTCGCGTCCGGCCAGTCGAGGGGTCCTTCGAGTGTCGTCGACACCACCGTCGCCGGCATGTTCCTCATCCGTGTGACCCATGGGTCACGAACGTCGGACTCCTCGGTGCTCGTGGCCAGCATTTGCGCGAACGCCCGGTATGTGTTGGCCCCGAAGACCATCCGCTGCTCCTCGCCGTACTGGGCGAGTCGGTGCGCCAGGAGCTCGGGGCCTTGTTTGCCCCAGTAGCCGGTCCAGTTGCCGCCGGCGGCGCCGAAGCCGTCGAGGCTGGAAAAGACGTCGAACGTATAGGCAGCGGTCATGGTGCTCTCCCCGGGTGTGGGTGATGGCGTGCGGTTGATCGAGTGTGTGGATACAGACCGGAACCAACCCCGAGACTCATCGCCGTCGGATTCCTGGAGTCCGACCGTCCCGGACGCGGCCTCAAGCGCTGATGCGGCCCCAAGCGCTGACCGACGTCGAGCTGTGACGGTCGACGAGAATGACTCCCGAACGAGCTCGGTTGTCAAACGGCCCAGGCGCGAACGGAACAGCGCCGACACCGGCGATCGGCCGAGTACGATCCGCGACGTCGCGGCAAAGGCCGAGGTGTCCGTAGCAACCGTTTCTGAGTGCCGCTCGCCGGGTGATCGCAGTGGACGCCCGTAACACCTCCCGCACGTGTCCGCTCGCCGCCGGAGGCTGCGGGCACATCGCCAAGGAGAACCGCGTCACCCAAGCAAAGTTCGAGTGCGTCAAGTGCGGCCTGGTGGAGAACGCCGACACGGTGGGCGCGCTGAACGTTCTGCAAAGGGCCGGGTTGTTGCTCTGAGAGGCGCTCCGAGTGCAATGTTCCACGTGTGGATGCGACGGACAGAGCAATCATCGCCGAGTTGGAGCGCGACGGGCGGCTGACCAACGTCGAGCTGGCGAGCCGGGTGGGGCTGACCACAGGGCCCTGCCTGCGGCGGGTCCAGCGGCTGGAGGCCGACGGTGTCATCCGCGGATACCGGGCCGTCATCGACCCCGCCGCCGTGGGCCGTTCCTTCGAGGTCCTGATCGACCTAACCCTCGACGCCCAGGACGCGGAGACCGTCGAACGCTTCGAGCGGACCCTGACGCAGGCGGAGGAGGTCCTCGAACTGCGTCGGCTGTTCGGCAGCCCCGACTATTTCGTACGCGTCGCCGTCGCCGATCTGGCCGCCTACGAGACGTTCCTCAGTCAGCACGTCATGACCATCCCGCGCATCCGGAACGTCACCTCGCACTTCACCATGAAGACCGTGAAGCCCGCCCCGTGAGCATGTGGCCCGTCGGTCCGAGCGGGCAATAGGTGGGCTTTGAATGTCCCTAAACAGGATTACGACTTGCCTAAAGGCTTTAGGTAACTGCATAATTGTTTCTGGCGACAAGGGGAAGACCATTGGCACGGGTAGGACTGACCACGGAACGCCTGGCCCGGGCCGGCGCGGAACTGGCCGACGAGGTCGGCTTCGCGCAGGTCACCGTCTCGGCGCTGGCCAAACGGTTCGACGTCAAGGTCGCGAGCCTCTACTCGCACGTGAAGAACTCCCACGACCTCAAGACGAAGATCGCTCTGCTCGCCCTCGAGGAGCTCGCCGACCGGGGCGCCGCCGCGCTGGCCGGGCGGGCCGGAAAGGACGCACTGGCGGCCTTCGCGAACGTCTACCGCGACTACGCACGGGAACACCCCGGGCGCTATGCCGCGGCACAGCTGCGGCTCGACCCCGAGGCCGCGGCCGCCAGTGCGGGAGGCCGGCACGCACAGATGACGCGGGCGATCCTGCGCGGATACGACCTGGCGGAGCCCGACCAGACGCACGCGGTCCGGCTGCTGGGCAGCGTCTTCCACGGCTACGTCAGCCTCGAACTGGGCGGAGGGTTCAGCCACAGCGCCCCAGACACGCAGGAAACCTGGTCACGGATCATCGACGCCCTCGACGCCCTCCTGCGGAACTGGCCCACAGCGTGAAACTTCTGACCGTGACACTTCTGATCGACAGGCAGCGACAATGCACACCCATGACAACTGGATCACCACTCCCGTCACCGCGGACCTCCTGCGCGGCGCATTAGAGGTCGAGCGCACCGAATACGGCCTGCTGCCGCACCGGTTGCCCGCCCGGGCCCGCGCCCAATGCGCCGACGGACAACTGGCGATGGCCGAGTCCCAGCCCTCCGGCGTCCGGCTGGCCCTGCGCACCCGCGCCACCGCACTGGAACTGGACACGCTGCCCACCAAGCGGATCTACGCGGGGACCCCACCCCGCCCGGACGGTGTGTACGACCTGCTGGTCGACGGCCGTCCGGCCGGCCAGGCCAGTGTCCCGGGCGGCAACATCCTGACCATCGACATGGCCGCCGGCACCGCCGAGAAGCAGCCGGGTACGCCCGGCACCCTCCGCTTCACCGGCCTGCCCGAGGGCATCAAGGACATCGAGATCTGGCTGCCGCACAACGAGACCACCGAGCTCGTCGCCCTGCGTACCGACGCACCCGTCGAACCCGCACCGAACCCGGGCCGCAGGGTGTGGCTGCACCACGGCAGCTCGATAAGCCACGGCTCCGACGCCCCGAGCCCCACCAGCATCTGGCCCGCCCGCGCCGCCTCCCTCGGCGGTGTGGAACTGATCAACCTTGGCCTGGGCGGCAGCGCCCTGCTCGACCCGTTCACCGCCCGCACCATGCGCGACACCCCCGCCGATCTGATCAGCGTCAAGATCGGCATCAACCTGGTCAACCTCGACCTGATGCGCCTGCGCGCCTTCACCCCCGCCGTGCACGGTTTCCTCGACACCATCCGCGAAGGCCACCCGACCACGCCCCTGCTGGTCGTCTCACCCATCCTGTGCCCCATCCATGAGGACACCCCCGGCCCCGGGGCCTTCGACCTCGAAGCGCTCAGCACCGGGCAACTGCGGTTCAAGGCCATGGGCGATCCGGCGGAACGCGCCGCCGGGAAACTGACCCTGCGGGCCATCCGCGAAGAGCTGGCGCGCGTCGTGGCCGGGCGGGCGGTGGACGACCCGCACCTGCACTACCTCGACGGCCTCGACCTCTACGGCGAGGCCGACTTCGCCGAACTGCCGCTGCCCGACCAGCTCCACCCGGACGCAGCCACCCACCGCCGTATCGGCGAACGCTTCGCCGAACGTGCCTTCACCGCCGGCGGGCCCTTCGCGGCGCTCCCGTAGGGTCCCGGGTCCCCGGATGACGCGGCCCGTCTGCCGGGGCTCCCCGGCGGCGGCGTGCCACCGCGGCAGGCGGAGGTCATCACTGTGGCCGGGTGGTCGGCGACGCTCTGACGGTGCCCGCGCCCACGCCTGAGGGGGCGCCCCGCCTATAGGGTTGGTGATCGCCTCTCAGTACAGGCCCCGCGGCACAGGCCTGACGGCACACGCCCAAGGGGCACGTCTGACGGCACACGCCCAAGCACGAGCCTCACGGCACCCGGCACGGAACTCGGTAAACGCACCCGGTCAGGAAGAGACATGGCAGCTCAGCGACCCCTTGGCGTCTGCGTCGTCGGCACCGGCAAGATGGGCGGCGACCACGTCCGCAGAATCGACGAGGTGGTCGAGGGAACACGGGTCACCGCCGTCGTCGACGTCGACGAGGAGCGGGCCAAGGACCTCGCCGGACGGATCGACGGCTGCACCGCCTACCCGGAGGCCGCCGCGGCGATGGCCGCGTCGGACGTGGACGCCGTCCTCGTCGCCTCCCCGGGCCCCGCCCACGAGGCCACCCTGCTGGAGGCCTTCGCCCATGACCTCCCGGTGCTGTGCGAGAAGCCCCTCACGCCCGACGCGGCGTCCGCGCTCCGGCTGATGGAGGCCGAGCAGCGGCTGGGGCACCGGCGGGTCCAGGTGGGTTTCATGCGCCGCTACGACT
Organism: Streptomyces cavernae; assembly: GCF_004023625.1. GTDB lineage: Bacteria > Actinomycetota > Actinomycetes > Streptomycetales > Streptomycetaceae > Streptomyces > Streptomyces cavernae. Next base: position 256,996 of record NZ_RPDJ01000008.1, read on the forward strand.
CCGAGTACACCCACCTCAAGCGACTGCTCGACAGCGGCGACCTGGGCCGGACGCTGATGCTGCACCACCGCCACCGCAATCCCGCGCAGCCGCCGTGGTTCACCGAGCAGATGCTCGTCAACGACTCGGTGGTGCACGAGACGGACATCACGCGCTGGCTGCTCGACCAGGAGATCACCGCGGTCACGGTGCTGAAGCCGACCGCGAGTTCGTACGCTCCCGAGGGGATGCACGACCCGCAGTTCGTCCTCTTCGAGACGGAGGCGGGGTCCCTCGTCGACGTGGAGATCTTCGGACATTGCCGGTTCGGCTACCAGGTGCAGGCCGAAGCGGTGTGCGAGAAGGGCGTGGTACGGATCGGCGATCGGATCAGTCCCGACTACCTCGACCACTTCCAGGACGCCTACGACACCGAGGTCCAGGCCTGGGTGGACGCCACCCGGCGCGGCGAGGTCACCGGCCCCGGGATCTGGGACGGCTACGCGGCCGCCGCGGTCAGCGAGGCCGGGGTGCGGGCGCAGACCGAGGGCGTCCGGGTGCCGGTCGAGCTGGTCCAGCGGCCGGTGCTGTACGCCTCGTAATGCCCGACGGGTCGCCGGGCACGCGGTGAGAGCCTGTGTCGCATCCTCTGGGCCGGCGCCGCCCGCAGTGGGTGGAGGCCGCGAGGGCCGGCCTCCACCCCGGTCGGTTCAGCTCCGCGGTCGGGGCGCGAACCCGGCGGCCTCGTAGCACGCGTCGATGAGCCCCATCGTCGCCAGCGCGTCCTCCGCGTCGAGCGCCAGCGGCTCGCCACCCCTCACCCGGGCCGCGAACGCGTCGAGTTGGTAGCTGTACGAGGAGCGGCGGCCCAACTCCTCCGTCCTTTCGCCCGACCCCGTGCGCACCACGACCCGGTCGTCCCGGTGCGGCAGGACGAAGTCGACCGCCGTCGCCTCGCCCCGGCTGCCGACCACCCGGCAGGTCGCCTGCCAGCCGTCGTACGCCATGGAACAGCGCGCGGAGCCGGCCGCGCCGCCGGGAAACTCCAGCTCGGCGTCCAGCCACTCGTCGACGCCCGGCGCTACGGCCCGTTCGCCGCCGCGCGCCGAGACGAGCCGGGGCGCACCGCCCGCCCACGGCGCGAGCATCCGCTGTGCGTGCAGGGCGTAGCAGCCCAGGTCCATGACGGCTCCGCCGGCGAGCGGCAGCGACCAGCGCACGTCGTCGTCCGGCGGGGGCGGCATCGCCACCACGGTCTCCACCCGCCGCAGTTCGCCGAGTTCGCCCGAGGCCAGCAGCTCGTGCAGCCGTCGGGTGACCGGGTGGAACAGGTAGTGGAAGCCCTCCATGAAGACGGTGCCCGCCTCGGCGGCCACGTCGCGCACCTCGGCCGCCTCCGTCGCGTTGCTCGCCGACGGCTTCTCGCTGAGCACATGCTTGCCCGCCCGCAGCGCGGCCAGGTTCCACGGGCCGTGCAGCCCGTTGGGCAGCGGGTTGTAGACCACCTCGACCTCGGGGTCCGCGACCAGCTCGGCATACGAGCCGACCACCCGCTCCACGCCGTGGGCGTCCGCGAACGCCCGGGCGCGGTCCGGCTCGCGGGCGGCCACCGCCACCAGACGGTGCCCGCCCGACAGGGCCGGGGAGACGAGTGCTCGTTCGGTGATCCGGGCCGCGCCCAGGATCCCGATCCGCAGGGGCTCGCTCATCCCTGACGCACCTTGTCCAGGTCGCCGCGCACCTCGTCCATCGACACCAGCCGGTGCTCCTGTACCGACAGCGTGCACGCCTCCGCGATCAGGCTCGCCTCGATGGCGTCGGCCACCGTGCACGGGGAGGGGCTCCGGCCCGCCACGACCTCGGTGAACGCGGTGAGTTCGGCACGGTAGGCGTCGGCGAAGCGGTCCATGAAGAAGTTGTGCGGGGTGCCGGAAGGGAAGGTGGCGCCCGGCTCGACCGAACGCAGCGGCAGCTTGTCCTCCAGGCCGACCGCGATGCTGTCCTTCATGCCGTGCAGTTCCAGCCGCACGTCGTAACCCCGAGCGTTGTGCCGGGAGTTGGAGATCACCGCGAGAGTGCCGTCGTCCAGGGTGAGGATCGCCGACGCGGTGTCCACGTCGCCCGCCTCCGCGATGTACTCGGCACCGCGGTTGCCGCCCGCCGCGTACACCTCGGAAACCTCGCGGCCGGTCACCCAGCGCACGATGTCGAAGTCGTGCACCGAGCAGTCCCGGAAGATGCCCCCGGAGACGGCGATGTACGCCGCCGGCGGCGGGGCCGGGTCCAGGGTGGTGGACCGCACGGTGTGCAGCTTGCCGAGTTCGTCGCTCAGCACGGCCTTGCGCGCGGCCACACAACCCGCGTCGAACCGCCGGTTGTAGCCGATGTGGACTTCGACACCGCTGCCCTGCACCGCGCGCAGCACGGTGAGGCTCTCCTCGACCGTCTTGGCCACCGGCTTCTCGCAGAAGACGGGGATGCCCGCCTTGACGGCGGCCAGGATCAGCGCGGGGTGCGCGTCCGTGGCGGCCGCGATCACGATGCCGTCGACCCCGGCTGCGAGCACCGCCTCCGGCGAGTCGGCCGCGGTGGCGCCGAAGCGCTCCACCGCCGCGGCGGTGGCGGCGGCCACCGGGTCGGAGACCACGAGGGAGTCCACGGCGTCCAGTCCCGCGAGAGTCGCGGCGTGGAACGCGCCGATCCGGCCGAGGCCCAAGATACCGATGCGCATGGGGAGTTGCTCCTAGCTGTGAAGAGATGGCCGAACCGGGATCAGTCGGCCGAGCGGGGTCGGGCCGGCCGAACCGGGGTGAGCCGGAGGGGCCGGGTTGAGCGGGTCGAACGAGTGCGTGAGCCGGGCGGGGGTGGACGAGCCCGACGAGAGTGCTTCAGCCGGGCGGGGGACAGTGGGTCGAGCGAGAGTGCGTCAGTCGAGCGGGGGTGGAGTGGGTCGAACGAGAGTGCGTCGGTCGAGCTGGGTCGGGGGCGAGTCGAGCGAGAGTGCGTCAGCCGGGCGGGGGACAGTGGGTCGAACGAGCCTGGGTCAGCCGGGCGGGGATGCGGGTCGAACGAGTGTGGGTCAGTCGAGTCCGCCCAGGACGATCTGGTCCCAGTCGATCACCGAGCCGGTCACCACACCACTGCGGTCGGAGAGCAGGAAGACGACGAAGTCGGCGATCTCGTCCACCTGCCCGAGCTTGCCCATCGGCGCGCTCTCGGCGGCCTTCTCCCGCCAGTCGTCCCCGGCGCCGTGGAAGGCGCGCTGGATCGCGTCCTCGCCCTCGGTGTCGGTCCAGCCGATGTTGAGACCGTTGATCCGGATCCGGTCCCAGCGGTGCGCGTGGGCGGCGTTGCGGGTCAGCCCGGCGAGTCCGGCCTTCGCTGAGACGTACGGCGCGAGGAACGGCTGCCCGCCGTGGGAGGAGGACGTGATGATGTTGACGACGGTGCCCGGCGCCTCCCGGTCCAGCATGTCCCGCACCGCCGCCTGCATCGCGAAGAACGGCGCCCGCAGATTGACGGCGATGTGCTCGTCGAAGAGTTCGGGCGTGGTGTCCACCAGCGTGCCCCGTGAGGTGAGGCCGGCCGCGTTCACCAGGCAGTCGATCCGGCCGTAGTGGTCGACGACGTTCTCGACGCTGCCGCGCGCCTGTTCCGGGTCACGCAGGTCGGCCCGTACGAAGGTGGTGCCGGTGTCCGCGGCGAACTTCTCCCCGATCTCGATCCGCCGTCCGGTGAGGACGACATGCGCCCCTTCGCGTACCGCGGCGCGGACGATTCCCGCGCCGACCCCCTGGCTGCCGCCGTTGACGAGGACGACCTTGTCCTGAAGGAGTGGTCCCATGAGTTTGCGGCGTCCCTTTCAGATCTGGCGGCGCGCGGCGCCGGCCTGCAGTTCCCGGCGCAACGTCTCCGGGGTCCAGCCCTCGGCCACGGCACGCCACACGGTGTCCGCCTGGGACGGCGGCGCCAGCCCGTCGACCGGCGGGTCCAGGTCCAGGTTGGTGGGGAAGGGATAGCCGTCCGCGGCGGCGGCGACCACCCGGCGCAGCCAGCCCTCGGCGGCGCCCTCGGCCCTGCGGCGCAGCAGCACCGGGAAGACCGCGTTCGACACGCTCTGCCGGTCGACGGTCTCCATCGCCCGGCCGAAGGCGGAGGAGATCTGCAGCAGGTTCGCCATGCGCCTGATGTCCGCGGAGCGGTTGTGCCCGGCGGCGTGGAAGAGGGCGGGGTTGAAGAACACCGCGTCGCCCTTCTCCAGCGGCAGCTGGACGTGGTGCTCGTCGAAGTACGCGATGAACTCCGGCCGCCGCCACGCCAGATAGCCGGGCTCGTACTTCTGCGAGTGCGGCAGGTACAGCGTCGGGCCGGACTCCACGGGCATGTCGCAGTGCGCCACCGCGCCCTGCAGTGTCAGCACGGGGGAGAGGCGGTGGACGTGCGCCGGGTAGGCCGCCGCGCGCTCCTGGGAGAGGAAACCGAGATGGTAGTCACGGTGCGCACGCTGTGCCGCGCCGCCCGGGTTGACCTGGTTGACCTGCGAGGTGATCTGGTACCCCGGGCCCAGCCAGGCCTCGGCGACCAGCGCCAGCAGGTCGTTGCCGTAGTAGTCGGCGAACGTCTCCGGGTCCCGCACCGCCATCTTGTCCAGCGCGTTCCACACCCGGTCGTTGGCGCCGGGCTTCGCGAAGTGGTCCCCCCGGGAGGTGCCCGCCGCCCGCTCCTCCTCGATCAGCGCGGTGAAGACGGCCGTGGCTCGGTCCACCACGTCGAGGTCCGGGAACGCGCCCTTGATCACCACGATGCCGGGGCCGTCCAGGAGGGCGTGCGCCCACTCCGACCGCAACGCCACCGGGTCGGCCGACCGCAGCCGGTTCCCGTCGTAGAGCGGGACGTTGTGCTCGACGCCCTCGGCCAGCGGGTGATCACACGGATCGGTGCGGCGGCCGACCAGTTCACGGAAAGCGCCGAGGTCGCAGTCGTCCTCGCTCAGCCAAAACCCCGGTGCCGCCGCGGTGAGAGACAAGGCAGGGTCCTTTCCCAGTGACGTCGTCTCCGTCAGTCTTATGAAGACCGGGCCATCATTCAATGCGCAGAAACACATCAAAAAACCATCATCGACAATGGTGGTGATCCGTCACCGACGTCCGGGGAACAGCCATGGGACATCCGTATCCGATCCGCGAGATCGCCCGCCAGGCCGGCCTGAGCCAGGCCACCGTGGACCGTGTCCTCAACCAGCGCGGTGGTGTCCGGGAAAGCACGGTCCGCGAGGTGCACCAGGCGATCAAGGACCTGGACCGGCAGCGGACCCAGGTCCGCATCGGCGGACGCACCTTCATGATCGACATCGTGATGCAGACGCCGGCCCGGTTCTCCTCCGCGGTGCGGGACGCCCTGGAGGCCGAACTGCCCTCCCTGCACCCGGCGGTGGTCCGCTCCCGGTTCCACTTCCGTGAGGCCTGCCCGCCCGCGGAACTGGTCGGGATCCTGGACCGCATCGCGCGGCGCGGCTCGCAGGGGGTGATCCTCAAGGCACCGGACCTGCCCGAGGTCACCGCCGCCGTCAGCCGGCTGGTCGCGGCCGGGATCCCGGTGGTCACCCTGGTGACGGATCTGCCCGCCAGTCAGCGCTCGGCGTACGTCGGCATCGACAACCGGGCCGCCGGAGCGACGGCTGCCTATCTGCTCGGCCAGTGGCTGGGCGACCGGCCCGGCCACGTCCTGGTCACCATCAGCCGGGGCTCCTTCCGCAACGAGGAGGAACGCGAGATGGGCTTCCGCAGCGCGCTGCGCACCGCCCGGCCCGAGCGGACCCTGGTCGAGGTCACCGACAGCGACGGCCTGGACGCATCCCAGCGCGACCTCGTCCTGGCCGCGCTGGACCGGGACCCGGACATCGGCGCCGTCTACTCCATCGGCGGCGGCAACGCCGCGACCCTGGACGCCTTCAAGACCCTCGGCCGTGAGCCGGCCGTCTTCATCGCGCACGACCTCGACCAGGACAACACCCGCCTGCTGCGTGAACGCCGCATCTCCGCGGTACTCCACCATGACCTCCGCCAGGACATGCGGCGCGCCTGCCAAACGGTGATGCGAGCCCACGGAGCACTGCCGGACGAGGGCCCGCACCTGCCGTCGCCGATCCAGGTGGTGACGCCGTTCAACATGCCTCCGGAGGCGGCGGCCGAGAGCTGAGGAGACGCTGCCCGCTGTGGGAGGGCTGGGCGAGGATCGCTGTGAGAGGGCTGGGCGAGGACCGTTGCGTGAAGGCTGGGCGGCGCCCGCTGGGTGAGGGCTGGGCGACCGCCGAACGAAGCCCGCCGTGACTGCTGGACGGCCGCGCTGTACGGGGTGACGGGCGCTCTGCGGGCCCGGGGCGGCCGGGTCTTGCTGGGTGTGCCGGGCGCGGTCACACTGACCGGGTGGACGCGGACCCCGGCCTCTTCGGCCCTTCCTCGGTGACCTGGCAGGTGCACGGCGACCCGATGATGTGGGTCGCGGGGGTGCGCGCGCTCTACCTGCAGGCCCTGCACCCGCGCGCGGTCCGCGGCGTGCTGCAGAACTCCGACTTCCGCAACGACGCCTGGGGCCGGCTGATGCGCACGGCCAACTTCGTCGGCACCATCACCTACGGCACCAGCGAGGCGGCAGAGAAGGCGGGCGCCCGGATACGCAAGATCCACAGCATGCTGAAGGCGACGGATCCGGCCACGGGGGAGCGCTATCCGGTCGACGAACCCGAGTTGTTGCTCTGGGTCCACTGCGCCGAGATCGACTCATATGTCCAGGTCCTCCGCCGCTCCGGCTACCCGCTATCCGACGCCGCGGCCGACCGCTACATCGACGAACACCGTGTCGCCGCCCGCCTGGTGGGCCTCGATCCCGCCGACGTACCCGCCTCCCGGGAGGAACTCGCCGCCTACTTCGAGAAGGTGCGGCCCGAACTGGCCGCCGGGGACGAGGCACGAGAGGTCGACGACTTCCTGCAGCACCCGCCCGCACCCTGGCCCCTGATCCCGGCGCGTGAACTGCTGTGGCGGCGCGTGGCCCACCTGGCCTACGCCGCCCTGCCGCCTTACGCCCATGACCTGTACGGCAGGAGCGTTCCGCCGCAGGACCGCGTGGCCCGTCAACTGAGGGCCGCGGGTGCCGTGTTGCGCTGCGTTCCGGAACGTGTCCGCTGGCAATTGCCGCCCAAACACATTATCCGCGCCATGTCACGGCTCGGACCCGGCTCCCGCCCGGCCCCGTACAAAGTCGACCGAGGGCTCGCCATACTGGACGGGCCAGGGGAGGGCGCGGGGCGAGGCGACGACGGGGGTTGCGGCACGACATGGCGGACACCAGGCTGATCCAGGGCCGGTACCGGCTGCTCGATCTGATCGGGCGCGGTGGCATGGGCGAGGTATGGCGTGCGCGGGACGAGTCACTGGGACGGCAGGTCGCCGTGAAGTGCCTGAAACCCCTCGGGCCGCAGCGGGACCAGGCCTTCACCGGCGTCCTGCGGGAGCGCTTCCGCAGGGAGGCGAGAGTCGCCGCCGCGCTGCAGCACCGCGGCGTGACCGTGGTGCACGACTTCGGCGAGTCCGACGGCGTGCTCTATCTGGTGATGGAACTGCTCGACGGCCGCAACCTCAGCCAGCTCATCGAGGACGCCAAGGGGCACCCGCTGCCGGTGGCGGAGGTCGTGGAGATCGCCGACCAGGTCGCCGCCGCCCTCGACTACACCCACCGCCAGGGCATCGTGCACCGCGATCTGAAGCCGGCCAACATCATGCGGCTCAGCGACGGCACGGTGAAGATCTGTGACTTCGGGATAGCGCGACTCGGCCACGACATCGGCTTCACCACCCGGCTGACCGGTACCGGCATCGCCATGGGCACCCCGCATTACATGTCGCCCGAGCAGATCAGCGGCGGGCCCGTCGACCAGCGCAGCGATCTGTACTCCTTCGGCTGCGTGCTCTACGAGATCGCCACCGGGGCGCCGCCGTTCGACCTCGACGACGCCTGGGCGGTGCTCGTCGGACACCGCGACACCGAGCCGGAGCCGCCGCGCACCCACCGGCCCGAACTGCCCGAGTACTTCGACCGGATCGTGCTCGACCTGCTGGCCAAGGAACCCGAGGCACGGCCGGACGACGCCCGGGACCTGGCCCGGCGCATCGCAGCGGGCCGTACCGCACCCGGCTACGTCCCCACCGTCGTGGCCCCTTCCGTCCCGCCGCCGTCCGGGGAGCCGCGGCTGCCCTCCTGGACGCGCGGCATGACCACCGGCCACAAGGCCACCGGGGCCGGACTGCGCACCACCCCGCCGGACGCCGCGGCGGGCCTCACCGGCGACTGGACCGTCCGTGACCGCACGGCGGAACCGGTCCGCACCGAACGGCCCACGCCGGCGCCGGAGCTACTGACCACCCTGGCCGGGCGGCACAACGCGGGCCTCAGCCTGGGCCGGCTCGGCCGCTGGAGCGAGGCGGGCGAGGTGCACCGCGCGGTCGCCGCCGAGCGTGAGCACGCCCTCGGCCCCGACCACCCCGACACCCTCGCCAGCCGCTACGAGGTCGGCTTCACCCTCAGCCGCACCGGCCGACCCGCCGACGCGCTGCGCGAGTACACCCACGTGGCCCAGGCGCGGGAGCGGATCCTCGGTCCCGAACACGCCGACACGCTCGCCGCCCGCCAGGAGATGGCGTACGTCCTCGGCCAGTTGGGCCGCCACTTCGAGGCCCACCAGGTGTACACCTCCGTGCTCGCCGCCCGGGAGCGCGCGATGGGCGCGGACCATCCCGACACCCTGCGCTGCCGCCACAACCTCGCCTTCAACCTCTCCCGCCTCGGCCGGCTGGAGGACTCGTACCGGATGGCCTGCGACGTGGCCGCGGCCCGCGCCCGCGTCCTCGGCCCGAACCACCCGGACACGCTCGTCACGCGCTACGAGGTCGCCTACGCCCTGGGCCAGCTGGGCCGCTGGACGGAGGCCCTGGAGACCTACCAGGAGGTCGCCCAGTCGCGGGCCCAGGCGCTCGGCCCCGACCATCCGGACACCCTCGCGGCACGCTACGAGGTCGGCATCAGCCTCGGCCGGCTCGGACGCAGCGCCGAGGCCCTGGAGTTGTACCGGGCACTCATCGACGACCGCACCCGGGTGGACGGCCCCGCCCATCCCGAGACCCTGCGCGCGCGGCACGGGTTGGGGGTCAACCTCGGCAGGCAGGGGCGCTGGGAGGAGGCGCTCGCGGAGTCGCGCGACGTCTGTGCCATCCGGGAACGGGTCCTCGGCCCGGACCACCCCGACACGCTGGTCAGCCGCCGTGAGGTCGCCGTCGGCCTAGGCTGGCTCGGCCGCTGGGCGGACGCGCTCAGCGAGTACCGCCGGGTCGCCTCGGCCCGCGAGCGGGTCCTGGGCGCCGACCATCCCGACGCCCTCGCCAGCCGCAACGACGAGGCGCACTGCCTGGAACAGCTCGGCCGGGGCGCGGAGGCGGTGGAGCTGTACCGGAGGGTGGCGGCACTGCGCCAGCAGCGGGCGTCGGGCGGCCACTGAGGCACGGCCGCCGGATCCGCCGGATCCGCCGGCTCGTGCAGGGGCTGTACGGCGCGGGTGCGCTGATCGCCCCGCCGCAGCGCCCGCCGCCGCCCGCGGGCCGCCGCGCCCGCCGGCCCCCTCCGGGGCCACGGCCGGATGACCACGGCCGGGCGGCCCCTGCCGGATGGCCACCGCAGGGGGCCCCTCCCCGGACCACCCCGCCGTCAGGCAGCTCACCGCCACGTGGCTCGACCCCTGGCCGAGCTAGATCACCACGTGTTACGAAGAAGCATGTCTGCGAAGCCTGCGAACGAGGGACCCGCACACGAGGCCTATGACGCCGTGATCGTCGGCGGCGGTCACAACGGACTGGTCGCCGCCGCCTATCTCGCCCGCGCCGGGCGGTCCGTGCTGGTGCTGGAACGGCTCGGGAGCACCGGCGGCGCCGCCGTCTCCACCCGCCCCTTCGCCGGGGTCGACGCCCGGCTGTCGCGCTATTCGTACCTGGTCAGCCTGCTGCCGAAGAAGATCGTCCGGGATCTCGGCCTCGACTTCCGGGTCCGCACCCGCACCGTCTCCTCGTACACCCCCGTCGAACGCGCCGGCCGCCCGACCGGACTGCTCGTCGGCGGCGGGGAGCGGCGCACCCGTGAGGCGTTCGCCCGGCTGACCGGCTCCGACCGCGAGTACGACGCCTGGCAGCGCTTCTACGCCATGACCGGACGTGTAGCGCAGCGCGTGTTCCCGACCCTGACCGAGCCTCTGCCCACCCGGGACGAACTGCGCCGCACGATCGACGACGAGGACGCCTGGCGCACCCTCTTCGAGGAACCGATCGGCGCGGCGATCGAGCGGACTTTCACCGACGACCTCGTCCGGGGAGTCGTCCTCACCGACGCGCTGATCGGCACCTTCGCCGACGCCCACGACCCTTCGCTGCGGCAGAACCGCTGCTTCCTCTACCACGTCATCGGCGGCGGCACCGGCGCCTGGGACGTGCCCGTCGGAGGCATGGGCGCGTTCACCGACGCACTGGCCTCGGCGGCGCGCGCCGCCGGCGCGGAGATCGTCACCGGCCACGAGGCCGTACGCGTCGAGACCGACGGACGGTCCGCCGAGGTGGCCTACCGCACCGAGGACACCGACGGCACGGTGGCCGCCCGGCACGTCCTGGTGAACGCCTCGCCCCAGGAGCTCGCCGCGCTCACCGGCGACACCCCGCCCGCCCCGGCCGAGGGCGCCCAGCTCAAGGTGAACATGCTGATCGAGCGGCTGCCCCGGCTGCGCGACACCTCCGTCGATCCGCGAGAGGCGTTCGCGGGGACCTTCCACATCGCCGAGGGCTACGAGCAGTTGGCGACCGCGCACGCCCAGGCCGCCTCGGGCGCGCTCCCCGCGGCGCCGCCCTCCGAGATCTACTGCCACTCGCTCACCGACCCCACCATCCTCGCCCCGCACCTCGTCGAGCGCGGCTACCAGACCCTGACCCTGTTCGGTCTGCACACCCCCGCGCGACTCTTCGCCCACGACAACGACGTTGTCCGTGAAGAGCTGTTGCTGTCCACCCTGGCCCAGCTCGACGCCCACCTCGCCGAACCGATCGCGGACTGTCTGGCCACCGACGCGGAGGGGCGACCGTGTATCGAGGCCAAGTCACCGCTCGACCTGGAACGCGACCTCAGGCTGCCGGGCGGCAACATCTTCCACCGCGACCTCGCCTTCCCCCATGTCCAGGAGGGCACCGGCCGCTGGGGAGTGGAGACCACGCACCCGAACATCCTGCTGTGCGGCGCGGGCGCCGTGCGCGGCGGCGGTGTGAGCGGCATCCCCGGTCACAACGCCGCCATGGCCGTCCTCGAAGATCAGCCGCTGGGATAGGCTCGCCGTCGATGACTCCACGTCGTGGGGGCGGCACCCCCACCTTCACCGAGCAGGCCCGCCGCCGGCAGATCATCGAGAGCACGATCGACCAGATCGCGACGAAGGGGTACCCGGCGACGTCCCTCGCGGCCATCGCCGAGGCCGCGGGTATCTCCAAGGCCGCGGTCCTCTATCACTTCTCCTCCAAGGACAACCTCGCCCGGGCCACGTTCCAGTACGTGGTGGAGCGGTTCAGCGCCTACGTCACGGAGCGGACCGAGAAACAGCCCGACCCACGGGCCGCCCTGATCGCCTATGTGCGGGCGCTGATCGGCTATCAGCAGGCCAACCGGAGCCATGTCCGGGTGATCACCGAGATGCTGCTGGACGACGACGGCGGCACGCGGCTCAAGGCGCCCGGCGGCCATGACACCGGCGGACGCTGGAACGCCCTTGCCGCGCTCCTGACGGAAGGTCAGCAATCAGGCCACTTCCGGGACTTCGACACGCAGTTCGTCTCGCTGGCGATCGGTGGCGCGATCGACGGTGTGATCGCGCACTGGCTCGCCCACCCCGAACTCGACCTGGACGCGGCGGCGGACGAACTTGAGACGTTCACCCTCCTCGCCGTCGAGCGCCGCTAGGCCCTGTCGTCAAATTCCCGTCTGCCTCGCGACGCCCGGCACGCTCCCCCAAGCTCTTCGAGCAGGGGGACCCCCACTCGCCGCACATTTGACGACAGGACCTAGGCCGTCGGCTGCTTCAGGATCTCGATCGAGTCGGTCGCGCTGTCGTCGGCTGCTTCAGGATCTCGATCGAGCTGGCCGCGCTGTCATCGGCAGGGCCGGCAGCCCCACCCCTTCGGGACCCCGGGGCAGCCGCGCGCTCAGTCGACGGCAGCGCCGAACCACTTCGGCAGTCGGCCGAGCAGCTCCTGCTGGTCATCGCCCACCCACGCCACATGGCCGTCCGGCCGCAGCAGCACCGCGGGCGCGTCCAGTTCCTCGCTGACGTCGACGACGTGGTCGACCCGATCGGCCCAGCCCGCCACCGAGAGCCGGCCGGTCTGGTCGAGCAGCAGCCCGCGGCCGCCGTGCATCAGCTCGTAGAGACGACCCCGCTTCAGCTGCACGTCCCGCATCCGCAGGCCGAGCAGTTCATGGCCCTCGCCGAAGTCGTAGCGGACCCCGACCGCGGTGATCATCTCGGTCACGTACCGGTTCACCTCCTCGAAGTCCATCAGCTTCGAGAGCAGTTCCCGCAGAGCGGTCGCGCCGGGATCGGTCCCGAGCAGCGTGATCTGTGCGCGGGTGTTCTCCAGCACGCGGGCGGCCACCGGGTGCCGTTCGGTGTGGTAGCTGTCAAGGAGACCCTCCGGCGCCCAGCCGTTCACCTCGGCGGCCAGCTTCCAGCCGAGGTTGAACGCATCCTGCACGCCGAGGTTGAGGCCCTGCCCACCGGTCGGCGGGTGAATGTGCGCCGCGTCGCCGGCCAGCAGCACCCGGCCGACCCGGTAGCGCTCGGCCTGCCGGGTGGCGTCGCCGAACCGGGACAGCCAGCGCGGCGAGTGCGCGCCGAAGTCGGTGCCCGCGACGGCCCGCAGCTGCTGCTTGAACTCCTCGAGCGTCGTCGGGGCCGTGCGGTCCTCGGCCACCCCGTCGGCGGGCACGCCGACGCGGTACACGCCGTCCTCGAGGGGGATGGCGCCGAACCTCAGTTGGGACTTGCGGACTTCCTCGACGACGGCCGCAATCGCCGCCGGATCCTCGGTCAGCTCCATCTCACCCAGCAGTGTCTCGACCTTGGAGGGCTCACCGGGGAAGCCGACGCCGATCAGCTTGCGCACCGGACTGCGGCCGCCGTCGCAGCCGACGAGGTAGCGCGAGCGCAGGTGCGTGCCGTCCGCCAGTTGAGCCGTCACCCCGTTCTCGTCCTGGCTCAGCCCCACCACTTCGCAGCCGCGCCGGATCTCGGCACCGAGTTCGAGGGCACGCTCGTTGAGCAGCCGCTCGGTGACCGGCTGCGGGGTGGCGACACCGTACGGGTGCGCCGTGTCCAACCGGTCCGGCCACGGCTTGATGATGCCACCGAAAAGGCCGCCGACCTGGAACTTCTCACTGACCGCGAGGAATCGGTCCAGCAGACCGCGCTGGTCCATCATCTCGACGCTGCGCGCGTGCAGGCCCTGTCCGCGGGACTGCCCGGTCGGCTCGGTCAACTTCTCCAGCACGACCGTGTGCACACTGTGCAGCCGTAACTCACTGGCCAGCATCAGCCCGGTCGGTCCACCGCCGACGACGATCACGTCAATCAAAACAACCCTCATCTCCGCAGGTCCTGGCTTGGACGAGTGATTCTGCGGCACCACCGGGGCCTTGCCGCAAGGCCCCCTGTGAGCTATATGTTGAGAGTGGCAAGGAGCGCGTAACCTCCTTGCCTTTTTCTTTTGTAGTCCTCTGTCGTCCACTGTGGACGGACAGCGTCTTCGATCGGCCGCTCGGTGAACTACCGTCCGTGCCGACCGCGTTCGAGATGAGTGCGGGCGGGCGGGTGACCGTCACCCGCCTCTTGGCCGCCGCTCGGTTCGCGACTCGAACAGCGCGCGTCTCCCCGTCCGATCGGGCCTTCGTACAACTCCTCTCGTAAGCGTGACGGCGTCGTGAAAAGCCCCAGGTGGTGGGGTTGTTGCCGCACTGTCATATCAACGGCCCCGGTCTGCTCATGTGCGTCCCCAGCCGGAGCACATGACAGACCATGGTGCGCCTTCAGCTCACGCGAACGCCCAGGCGAAGCGACCGAGTAGGAGAGAGCCGACATGTCCGCACCGATCCCTCCGGAAGAGTGGCGTCCACACCTGGATCCCTCAGTCCGCGAAGTACCCGAAACCGCCCACGAGTTCCCGCCGCGACCCGAAGTGGTCGAGGTGGCTGAGGCCGAACTGACCGCACGAGCCGACGGTCCGGCCGAGCACGACGGCCACCGTCCCGACGACGCACCGCTGCGCCCGGTACCGAACCTCTTGCGGCCGGAGGGCGCCAGGCCGGCCATGTGGCGTCGCGTCTCCGGAACGCAGGACGAGGTGGGTGAGCCGTCCACGGTCTACCCACCGGACACCCGCACCGTCATCTTCGACACTGCCTACCCGTGGCGTACCTGCGGCCGCGTCGCCACTCCGGGGGGCTCCGCCTCGGGCGTCATGGTGGGACGCCGTCACATGGTCACCGCCAGCCACGCCATCCCCTGGCTCCCGGGAGGCGGGTCGGACTGGATCACCTTCACCCCGATGCAGTACGACACCAGCACGCCCTTCGGATCCGCCTACGTCACTCGCGTCTACTTCTGGCAGCGAGTGGTGGCATCGGACGGGATCTCGTCCAACGAGGCGGCGTTCGACTACGCGGTCTGCGTGCTGAACCACACCATCGGCAACACCACCGGGTGGATGGGATCACGCGAGTACGCGCCGGGTTGGAACGGCGGAGCGTACTGGGCGCACATCGGCTACCCGTTCGACATCGGCTCGAGCCTTCGGCCGGTCTACACGGCGAACGGCATCATGGACAGCACGGTGTCCGAGACCAGCGGCGGCCGAAGCGGGCTGAGGATCATGCACCGCAACGACATCCAGCGTGGCCAGTCGGGCGGCCCCTACTTCGGCTGGTGGTCGGGAGAAGGCTTCCCACGAGTGATCGCCGAGCAGAGCGCGGAGAACTGGGGAATGGCCGGCGGACCGAACGCCGCAGGCGGCGGGCGGTCACTGCCGGACCTGATCGCGCACGCGATCGCGGTCGAGCCCTGACCCACACCCAGGACACCGTATGACCGCTGGATCTTCCGACCACAGGTGGAAAGATCCAGCCACAGGCAGTTCCTCAGCCGCCCGCGCCGGTCGGCTCACCCTTGTCGTCCCGCTGACCGGCGGGACGACGCCACATCGGCCGCCGCCGGCCCTCCGGAGGGAGCA
The DNA here is from genome assembly GCF_004023625.1 of Streptomyces cavernae. Classification (GTDB taxonomy): domain Bacteria; phylum Actinomycetota; class Actinomycetes; order Streptomycetales; family Streptomycetaceae; genus Streptomyces; species Streptomyces cavernae. The sequence goes on from NZ_RPDJ01000008.1 coordinate 272,331, forward strand.
TCGCAGGAGCGGTCCGTTCGGACCGCTCCTGCTCGGGGCCCGGCAGCCCCTGGTGTCCAACGGTGCCTTCGGATCCAACGGTGCCTTCGGCGCTCCCCGCGGGTTCCGTTTCCGTCACCTCGACGACGTCAGGACGAGGAGGGAACACGGGGCCCCGGTCCTCGTCGTTCCCGGAACCGACACGCGCCTCCCACTCGGCCGGCGGGATGGGATCGGACATCATCAGCCTCCTGGCCGGACGGAAGTCACATACCAGACACTACAAGGGCCGACGGGGTCCATGAAGTCATGGTGTCCGGCCCGTTCCGACGGCCGGCCGGACGGTGAACCGGGGCTCAGCGACGGGCGAAGGCGGGGGCGTGCTCGGGAAGTATCCCGACCCCTCCGATGTAGCCGGTGACCGTGTGCAGGGCGGGGACCCGCCGGACCAGCCGCAGGGGCAGCGGCAGCCGGTCGCCGCGCAGGGTGCCCGCGAGGCCGGGCCGCAGCAGCATCTCGTGCTCGGCGTGCTGGGACCTCTGGGTGAGGGCCGCGGGGAGGTTACGCCGTCGCTGCACCCGGGCCAGGTCCCGGACGCCGACCGTCCCCGCGCGCAGCGGACCGGCGAGCACCCGCGCCGCGGCCACCGCGTCCTGCACCGCGAGATTGACCCCGACGCCCCCGATCGGCGACATGATGTGCGCCGCGTCCCCGATGCACAGCAGTCCCTCCCGGTACCAGCGGCGCAGCCGCCCCATGGTGACCTCCAGAAGCTTCACGTCGTCCCAGGAGCCGATCGCGCCCAGCGCCTCACGGTCGAACCCGAGCAGTTCGCCGAGCCGGTCGCGGAACCACTCGATGCCGTTGGCGCGGAGCTTGTCGTCCGTGCCCTTCTCGATCAGATAGGAGGTCTGGTAGTAGTCGCCGCGGTCCAGCGTGGCCGCGAACTGTCCGTCGCGCACGGTCAGGGAGACCCGGCCCGCCTTCAGCGGATCGCGGGCGGGGACGCGGACCTGCCAGACGTCCATCGGCACCTCGAAGTACCGGGGGGTCAGTCCCGCCGCCGCGCGCACCCGTGAGTCCCGGCCGTCACAGGCCACGGTGAGGTCCGCCGCCAACTCGCCGTGCCTGCCGTGCTCGTCGGTGTAGCGCACCCCCGTCACGCGGCCCGAGGCGTCGGTGAGCAGACCGGTCGCCCCGGTCCGCATCCGCAGGGTGAAGGACGGCTCCTCGGCCGCCGCGCCCGCCAGCAGATCGAGGAAGTCCCACTGCGGGACCATCGCCACGTACTTGTGGCGGCCGGGGATGTTCCGCAGATGCCCCACGGTCACGCTCACGCCGTCGATGTCGATGCGCATGTCCTGAAGCTTGTGGAACGGCAGCCGCGCGAACCGCTCGGCGAGACCGAGCTCGTCCAGCAGCCTGAGCGTCGAGGGATGGACGGTGTCACCGCGGAAGTCCCGCAGGAAGTCGCCGTGCTTCTCCAGCACGGTCACCTCGACACCGGCCCTGGCCAGCAGCAGCCCCAGCATCATCCCGGCCGGCCCGCCGCCCACCACGCAACACGTCGTCCGCTCCACGCCCACGCCCTCCCCCTTGCTCCGTCAGTCACTTCGTAACACGCGACGGCGTCCGTCCGTGGCACATCCTAACCGCTCGGTCAGATATCTGACCGAATGGTCAGTCAAAGTCGATGTGGGTCGGACGAAGCCTGCGGGACGTGGACGGGGCGAAGCCGGTTGGAGGTGGGCGGGCGAAGCCGGTTGGAGGCGGGCGGGGTGAGGCCGGTCGGTCGCAGATGGGCGGGGGCGTCAGTCCGCGGACGGTGTCCAGCCCGACGCCTCGATGCGTGCGGAGTCGGCCGGACGTGCCTCGTCGAAGACGATCCGGCCGCCGTCGCGGACTTGGAGCCCGTCCACGTACCCGCCCCGGCCCACGTACGACCGGTCCGTCGTGTACCGCCAGCGCAGCCGCAGTCCGTCCGCCGGGGTGAGGTCGGCGCTCACCCGGTGCCAGACCCGGCCGGACCAGCCCGTGACCGTACCCGCCGGGTGCTCCGCGGGCTCCTCGCCGTCGTGCGCGGTCGTGAACGGGACCGGCCGCCAGGTCGCGCCGTCCGTCGACGCCTCCAGGAAGAGCGCGTCCGACTGCGGTTCGATGTCCCACCACAGGGCGCAGCGCAACCGGGCCCGGTCGCCGGTGATGTCCAGGGCGGGGAGGGTCAGCGTGGCGGAGGTGGCGCCCGCCATGCCGGAGAACCAGGCGGTGCGTCCGCGTGCGGGGCGGACGGGGACGGCGCGGGCGAGGTTGTTCGCGGCGGCGACCCGGGGTGCGGAGCCGGACCGCCACGTACGTACGGGGTGGACGGAGTTGCCGAGCAGGATCAGGAAGGAGTCGGTCGTCGGGTCGAGGACCATCGAGGTGCCGGTGAAGCCCGTGTGGCCGGCGGTGCGCGGGGTGGCCATGGCGCCCATGTACCAGTGCTGGTGGAGCTCGAAGCCGAGGCCGTGCTCGTCGCCCGGGAAAGCGGTGTTGAAGTCGGTGAACATCAGCCGCACCGACTCGGGCCCGAGGATGCGGGCCCTGCCGTACGCGCCGCCGTTGAGCAGCGTGCGGCCGAGCACCGCCAGGTCCCAGGCGCCGGAGAAGACGCCCGCGTGGCCCGCCACACCGCCGAGGCTGAAAGCGTTCTCGTCGTGCACCTCGCCCCACACCAGACCTCGCCGCAGCCCGGACCACGGCGGGCGGGCGTCCTCCGTCGCCGCGATCCGCGGCTTCCACGAGACGGGCGGGTTGTAGCGGGTGCTGTGCATCCCGAGGGGAGCGGTGATCTCGTCGTGGAGCAGCGAGTCCAGCGGGCGGCCGGTGATCTCTTCCAGGACGAGCTGGAGCGAGATCAGGTTGAGGTCGGAGTACAGGTAGGCAGTGCCGGGCGGGCTGACGGGCTTCTCGTTCCAGATGAGCCGGAGCTTCTCCTCGTACGTCGGAGCGTTGTAGAGCGGGATCCAGGCGCGCAATCCCGAAGTGTGGGTGAGGAGCTGACGGATGGTGATGTCCTGCTTGCCGGCCGTCCCGAACTCGGGGAGGTGGGAGGAGACCTTCCCCTCCAGCTCGAGCCGTCCGCGCTCCAATTGCTGCACGGCCAGGATCGACGTGAAGAGCTTGGAGACGGAGGCCAGGTCGAAGACTGTGTCCCGGGAGGCCGCGATCTGGTCGCCGGCCGGGAACTCCAGGCCGGTGTCGGTCTTCTCGTCGTACGCGCGGTAGCGCACCGCCGTGCCGATCGGCTGGTGCAGCGCCACCGTGCCGCCGCGCCCGGCGAGCAGTACGGCACCCGCGTACCAGGGGTGCTTGGGGGAGGGGCCGAGGAACGCCTCGGCGTCGGTGACCAGTTGCCGCAGATGCCCGGCGAGCAGGCCGGCGCGTTCGGGGGAGCCGTGCCGCAGTGTGGGGTGACCCCCGCCCGTGGGGCGGGCCGCCGCCGGTCCGGCGGGGAAGGGTGCGATGGTCAGCGCGCCCCCCAAGGCCAGTAACGCTCTTCCCAGTCGGCGTCTACCCAGTTGGCGTCTTCCCGGCCGGCTTTCTTCCGGTGGACGTTCTTCCGGTCGGCGTTCTTCGGGGTGACGGCCGCCCGGCCCGCCCGTGGTGTCGCCCGTTGCGATGTCGGTCATCGAGGAGCCTCCCGCCGCGCCGCCTGAAAGTATCTTTCCCGGTTCGCCGTGCGGGATGAAACATCCGTGTCAACCGGGGTGCGTGTCAACCGTGCCGGGCACTCCGCCGGACCGCCGCTGGACCGACCAGGAATCTGACGATGCATCAGAAAAAGTCTTCCGTCGTCCGGACGACTGCGGCATCCTGCGCCCATGCAGACGGAGCTGAGCAAGAAACTGGGAGTCGAGCACGCCATCTTCGGCTTCACGCCGTTCCCCGCCGTCGCCGCGGCCATCAGCCGGGCCGGTGGGTTCGGTGTGCTCGGCGCGGTCCGCTACACGGCCCCCGACGACCTCAAGCGCGACCTCGACTGGGTCGAGGCGCACGTCGACGGACGGCCTTACGGCCTCGACGTGGTGATGCCCGCCAAGAAGGTCGAGGGCGTCACCGTGTCCGACGTCGAGGCGATGATCCCCGAGGCCCACCGCCAGTACGTCAAAGACACCCTGGCCAAGTACGGGGTGCCCGAACTGGCCGAGGGCGAGGCGTCGGGATGGCGCATCACCGGCTGGATGGAGGAGGTCGCCCGCACCCAGCTCGACGTCGCCTTCGACTACCCCATCAGACTGCTCGCCAACGCGCTGGGCTCACCGCCCGCCGACGTCATCCAGCGCGCCCACGACCAGGACGTCCTGGTGGCCGCGCTGGCGGGCAGCGCCCGGCATGCCCGCAAGCACGCCGAGGCGGGCATCGACATCGTCGTCGCCCAGGGCTACGAGGCGGGCGGCCACACCGGCGAGATCGCCTCCATGGTCCTCACCCCCGAAGTCGTCGACGCCGTCGACCCGTTGCCGGTGCTGGCAGCCGGCGGGATCGGCAGCGGACAGCAGGTGGCCGCCGCGCTCGCCCTCGGCGCACAGGGCGTCTGGCTCGGCTCGATCTGGCTGACCACCACGGAGGCCGAACTCCCCTCGCCGAGGCTGATCCAGAAGCTGCTCGCCGCGGGCTCCGGGGACACCGTCCGCTCACGCGCCCTGACCGGCAAACCCGCCCGCCAGCTCCGCACCGAGTGGACCGACGCCTGGGACGACCCCGACGGACCCGGAACCCTGCCCATGCCCCTGCAGGGCCTGCTCGTCGCCGAGGCGGTATCCCGGATCCAGAAGTACGAGGTGGAGCCACTTCTCGGCACACCGGTCGGGCAGATCGTCGGCCGGATGAACAGCGAACGCAGCGTCCAGGCCGTCTTCGACGACCTCACCAAAGGCTTCGAGCGGGCCGTCGACCGCATCAACCGGATCGCCGGAAAGGACGGTCAGTGACCGGAAGGACCGACCAGTCAGCGACCGGAAGGAGCAGCCAGTGAGCCAGCCGCCCCCGGGCTTCTGGGCCCAGGCCACCGCGGACCCCGACCGCACCGCCCTCATCGCACCCGACGGCGAACAGTGGACCGCCGGACGTCTGCACGCCGCGGCCAACCAGCTCGTCCACGGGCTGCGCGCCGCCGGACTCCGGCGCGGCGACTCCTTCGCCGTGGTCCTCCCCAACGGCGTCGAGTTCTTCGTCGCCCACCTCGCCGCGACCCAGGCCGGCCTCTACCTCGTCCCCGTCAACCACCACCTCGTCGGCCCCGAGATCGCCTGGATCGTCTCCGACTCCGGCGCCAAGGTCCTCATCGCCCACGAACGCTACGCGGACGCCGCCCGGCACGCCGCCGACGAGGCGAAGCTCCCGGACACCCACCGGTACGCGGTCGGCGAGATCACGGGCTTCCGCCCCTACGCGCAACTCCTCGACGGACAGCCCGAGTCAGCGCCCGAGGGCCGTGAACTCGGCTGGGTCATGAACTACACCTCGGGCACCACCGGCCGCCCGCGCGGTATCCGCCGCCCGCTGCCCGGAAAGCTCCCCGAGGAGGCCTACCTCGGCGGGTTCCTCGGCATCTTCGGCATCAAGCCCTTCGACGGCAACGTGCACCTGGTGTGCTCGCCGCTGTACCACACGGCCGTGCTGCAGTTCGCGGGCGCGTCCCTGCACATCGGTCACCGACTGGTGCTGATGGACAAGTGGACACCCGAGGAGATGCTCCGGCTGATCGACACCTACCGCTGCACCCACACCCATATGGTCCCCACCCAGTTCCACCGCCTCCTCGCGCTGCCCGACGAGGTGAGGGCGCGCTACGACGTCTCGTCCATGCGGCACGCCATCCACGGCGCAGCGCCCTGCCCCGACCACGTCAAACGCGCCATGATCGACTGGTGGGGGAACTGCGTCGAGGAGTATTACGCCGCGAGTGAGGGCGGCGGTGCCTTCGCCACCGCGGAGGACTGGCTGAAGAAGCCCGGCACGGTCGGCAAGGCCTGGCCGATCAGCGAACTCGCCGTCTTCGACGACGACGGCAACCGGCTGCCGCCGGGTGAACTGGGCACCGTCTACATGAAGATGAGCACGGGCGGGTTCTCGTACCACAAGGACGAGACCAAGACGCGGAACAACCGCATCGGCGACTTCTTCACCGTCGGCGACCTCGGCTGCCTCGACGAGGACGGCTACCTCTTCCTCCGCGACCGCAAGATCGACCTGATCATCTCGGGCGGCGTGAACATCTACCCCGCCGAGATCGAGTCGGCCCTCCTCACCCACCCCGCCGTCGCCGACGCCGCCGCCTTCGGGATCCCGCACGACGACTGGGGCGAGGAGGTCAAGGCGGTCGTCGAACCCGCCCCCGGCTTCGAGCCCGGCGAGTCGCTGGCGGCCGAGATCCTCGCCCACTGCGAGCGCCAACTCGCCGGGTACAAACGGCCGAAGAGCGTCGACTTCATCGACGCCATGCCACGCGACCCGAACGGCAAGCTGTACAAGAGGCGACTCCGGGAGCCGTACTGGGAGGGGCGTACGCGGCCGGTGTGACGGGTGGCCCCGCCTCTCGTCCCGGGGAGGCGGGGCCATGCCACCGCCGTCAGGTCTTTCATGATCGGCCAAGCCGCCGGCCACGCGGGAACGCGCGGTCCGCCACGGACCCGCGATGCTTGACCCCGCTCGCGCCGCCGAACGAGGATCGCGGCAGCAACGGCTGACGAAGGAGCAGGTCGATGACGGCTGGACGCAGTGTCACGGTGGACGGTGTGCTCAGGCGCAGCGCCCGGCGGACCCCCGCCCGGGTGGCGGTCCGCTACCGCGACCGGGCCTGGGCCTACGCCGAGCTGGACGACGCCGTGTCCCGCGCCGCCCGGGTCCTGCTCGACAGCGGGCTGGAGCGGGGCGACCGTGTGGGTGCCTACGGCCACAACTCCGACGCCTACCTCATCGGCTTCCTCGCCTGCGCCCGCGCAGGTCTGGTGCACGTACCGGTCAACCAGAACCTGACCGGTGACGATCTGACGTACATCGTCGACCAGTCCGGCAGCGGGCTCGTCCTGACCGATCCGGACCTCGCGGGCCGGCTTCCGGCAGGAGTGAGGACCCTGGCCCTGCGGGACTCCGATGACTCGCTGCTCGCCCGCCTCCCGGGGAAGGACCCGTACGACGGGGAGGAGCCGCGCGGCGAGGACCTGACGCAACTGCTCTACACCTCGGGCACCACCGCGCTGCCGAAGGGCGCGATGATGACCCATCGGGCCCTGGTCCACGAGTACCTGAGCGCGATCACCGCCCTCGACCTGCAGGCCGGCGACCGGCCGGTGCACTCGCTGCCGCTGTACCACTCGGCGCAGATGCACGTCTTCCTGCTGCCGTACCTGGCGGTCGGCGCGGAGAACGTCATCCTGGACTCACCCGACGGCGACGAGATCCTCGACCTGATCGAGACGGGCCGTGCGGACAGCCTGTTCGCACCGCCGACCGTGTGGATCGGGCTGTCCAACCGGCCGGACTTCGACAGCCGCGACCTCAGCGGACTGCGCAAGGCGTACTACGGGGCGTCGATCATGCCCGTGCCCGTACTGAAGCGGCTGAAGGACCGGCTGCCCAAACTGGCCTTCTACAACTGCTTCGGGCAGAGCGAGATCGGCCCGCTCGCCATGGTCCTCGGACCCTACGAGCACAAGGGCCGGATGGAGTCCTGCGGACGCCCCGTCATGTTCGTCGAGGCACGCGTCGTCGACGAGAACGGCAAGGACGTGCCCGACGGTGAGCGGGGTGAAATCGTCTACCGCTCACCGCAGTTGTGCGAGGGCTACTGGGACAAGCGGGAGGAGACGGAGGAGGCCTTCCGCGACGGCTGGTTCCACTCCGGGGACCTCGCCGTACGGGACGAGGAGGGCTACTTCACCGTCGTCGACCGGGTGAAGGACGTCATCAACTCCGGTGGTGTACTGGTTGCTTCGCGTCAGGTGGAGGACGTGCTGTACTCACACGAGCAGGTGGCCGAGGTCGCCGTCATCGGCCTGCCCGACGACCGCTGGATCGAGGCGGTGACCGCGGTGGTCGTCCCCCGCGGCGAGGTCACGGAGGAACAACTCCTCGCCCACGCCCGCGAGAAGCTCCCCGGGTTCAAGGCGCCCAAGCGGGTCCTGTTCGTGGCGGAACTACCGCGCAACGCCAGCGGCAAGATCCTCAAACGGGAACTGCGGGAACAGTTCGGGTAGCCGCGCCGCGCCCTGAACGACCCGGTTGCGGTGGACCGGTGCGGGGCGTGAGGATCGGGCGCATGCCCACTTTCAGCGCCCCCGACGGCACCGAACTGGCCTACCACGTGCGAGGAGAGGGCGAGCCGCTGGTCGTGTTGCCCGGTGGGCCGATGCGGGCCTCCGTCTACCTCGGTGATCTGGGCGGGCTCGCCGCGCACCGCCGTCTCGTCCTGCTCGATCTGCGGGGGACCGGAGACTCGGCCGAGCCGGCGGATCCGGCGACGTACCGTTGTGACCGGCTCGTCGACGATGTCGAGGCGCTGCGCGCGGAGTTGGGCCTGGAGCGGATGGATCTGCTCGGGCACTCGGCCGGTGGCGCGCTCGCGACCCTGTACGCGACCCGGTTCCCGGAGCGGGTCGCGCGGCTCGCGTTGATCACCTGCAACCCCTGGGCGGTGGGACTGACGCCGTCGCCTGAGGATCGGCTGGCAGCGGGCCGGCTGCGGAAGGCCGAGCCGTGGTTCGAGGAGGCCTACCCGGCGCTGGAGGCGCTGTTCGGCGGGGGTCAGGTGACCGACGAGGTGTTCGACCGGAGCGCGCCCTTCTTCTACGGGAGGTGGGACGACCGGGCCCGTGCGCACGCGGCCGGGGACGTGGAGCAGGTCAACGAGGAGGCGGCCGAGGTGTACGGCTCCCCGGGCGCGTACGATCCGCCCGCCACAGGCCGGGCGCTCACCCGGTTCACCGCTCCGGTGCTGGTCCTCGCCGGCGAACTCGACGGCGGACCCACGCCCGACCTGGCCCGACGCCACGCCGCCCTCTTCCCTGCCGCCGAGCCGGCCGTGCAACCCGGCGGCGGCCACTATCCCTGGCTCGACGACCCGGAGTGGTTCGTGCGGCGTGTGGAGGGGTTCTTCGCCGCGCGTCATTCCGAGTGAGGATCGGGCGGCATCGCGCTCATTCACTGGCTGCCGGCGTCAGGGAAAGGTTCCAGAACCCCGGCGCAGTGGCCCACCGCGCCGGAGCAACTCGTCGGGGCTGCCTTCCAGCAGGTCGATGACGGCTGGCCGGTCGCCGGCCTCTGCCCTGACGTCGCCGCCCGCAATCGGGTGGTCGGCGGCTTGCGCGGCCCACGAGGCGAGGATGCGCAGACGGTCGTGGCTGGGTGTGCCGGGCTCGGCGGTCAGGGTGATGAGCTGCTGGTCGGGGTCGTCGGTGGAGGTGAGTCGCGGACGATCAGCCGCATTCCCTTCGGCCAGCCCCTCAGACAGTCGCCGGACAGTTCGGCGACCCAGGCGCCGTCGCGGATCTCGCCGCCCGGCTCGACGGCCACCTTCCATGCGGAGGTCGGGACCTTGAGAACGGCCTGGTGGATGGCGTCGGTGATGGTCATGCCGACCGAGTACGACAGCCACCGCCCTCGCTGGGCGAGCCAGGCGACGAACTCGTGGGTGCCGCCGCCGGAGTCGGTGCGGATCAGCGTCTGGCGCCCTCGCCGGTACTTCTTCGGCAGCTGGGCCAGGGCGAGTTGAGCCGTGGTGATGTGGTCGGCGGCGGTATTGCTGCCTGCGTTGCCCGGCCTGAGCAGTCCGGCCACCGGCTCACCGCTGCCACCTCTTCCGTGGTCGACGAACCCCATCAGAGGATGGTGTCCGAAGGTCTTCTCCCAGGTCGCGGTGGCGTCCTGCTTCTCGGAGTGAGCCAGCACGAGCACCCCGCCCAGGTCCACGATCACCTGCCCTGCAACATCCGGAGCCGCGGTCTTGGCCACGTTCCAGACACGCTCGCGGGCTTCGGCCCGCGCGGCCCGTATCGCGGACAGCGCCTTCGACCCCGCGGCGGCGAGGGTGTCGATCAGGCGGGAGACCGTCGGGTAGGAGGCCACTGGTCCGAACACGGCCGAATCGGCCCGCAGCATCCCGACATCCGCGAGGCAGTTCCCCCGCCCACGGCGACCGCGAGGGCCAGGTCCAGCAGGATCTTCCCCGGATCGTGCACCGCCCGCGGACGTCGCCATGGCATCAGTGCCGTCGATATCGCCTGGTCCAGCCCAGCCTTGCGGGCGGTCTCGACCAGCAGCACGGTCCCCGCCTGGGACACCACCCCGTGGCCACCGCCCTCAACGCGGACACGTGGATAGGACCCGATACGCTTCTTCACCCGGGAAGTGCCTCCGACGGTGGCAGGAACAAGGACCTCGACAATCCTCATTCGTGCTGGTCAGCGCAATGCCGGCTACTTAGCGTGTTACCGCAGGTGGCGAGGGTTGGGGAGCGAGTCTGTAAGGGCTCTGGCTCTGTGAGCTCTGCCCCGATTTGGGTGGTTGTCCGGCGAAAGCCCCACGCGGCAACCGGAGTTCTCCATAGACAGGAGATCGACCAAGATCCTTCTGTCGCACGAGGAACTCCGTTGGATGCTCAGTGTCGCACCCTGCCCGCAACAACCACCATTTCCTGGCCGGAGACCAGTCATCCTCTCCGCGGCCCGTCCCCGCTGAGCTGCGCTTCGGCGAACACGTACGCCTGGGCGTCCTGGCCGAGGTAATCACGCCTCAGGCCGTTGACGAAGTGATCGAACGGGCTGGAGCCCGCGAAAAGCGACGACGGCTCCTGCCCGCCCGTGCGGTGATGTATTTCGTCCTGGCGCTGTGCCTGTTCAGCAGCGCGGACCGTGCAGGACCTCCGGGTACGGGGCCGTACTGCGAATGCTTACGGAGCAGTTGCAGCACCTGCCGGGCTGGGGGATGCAGAAGCTTCCCACCAGCGCGGCGCTGACCCGGGCCCGACAACGCCTTGGGTCCAAGGCGCTGCAGTTGCTGTTCGAGGGGCAGTGCGGCCACCTGGCAGGGACGCCGACCGGGGCGCCTTCGCCTTCGGTCTGCGGCTGACAGCCTGGGACGGAACCGTCCTGGACGTCCCCAACTCGCCAGGGAAGAGCGCTGAGTTGTCGATGTAACGACAAAACTGACCCCTGCCTATAGGCTCGGACAATCTGTCACCGACAAGCCCATGGGGGTCTCGTGACACAACGCCCGCTCGCCGGATCATTCAGAGGGTTACGCCGTATCGCGGTCCTCACCGTACTCGCCCTGACCGTCCCACTGACGGCCACCACCGCCGAGGCACACAGCGGCGTGGAAGCCGCCCCGGGCAATCCCGTCATCGCCTGGAACATCCACGCCCAGACCACCATCCACGACACCGCCAAGCAGTCGCCCACCACCAGCACCCGCAGCTTCGCCATCGTGCAGGGCGCCGTGTACGACGCGGTCAACGCCGTCGCCGGCCGTCCGTACGAGCCCCTGGTCAGCGCGCCCCGCAGCCGCCCCGGGGACTCCACCGCCGCGGCGGTGGCCGCGGCCGCCCACGACACGCTGCTGTGGCTCTTCCCCGGGCAGGCCGAGTCGCTGAACGCCCGGTACGACGAGGCGCTGGCCGCGATCCCCGACGGCCGCGCCGAGGACGGCGGGGTGGCCGTCGGCAGGGCCGCCGCCGCGGCGATGACCGAGAGCCGCCGTGACGACGGCTTCGACCCCACCGCGCCCTGGACCGTCGGCACCGAGCCGGGCGAATACCGGCTCACCCCGCCCGGCTACGTCGGCGTCGGCGCCTGGGTGCCGAACCTGAAGCCGTTCGTCGTCCCCGACGCCGGCGCCTACCGGGTCAAGCCCCCGCCGGCCCTGACCGGCGCCGCCTGGGCCCGCGACCTGAACGAGGTCAAGAGCCTCGGCGCGGCCACCAGCACCGTCCGAACCGAGGACCAGACCGAGGCGGCGATCTGGTGGGACGACCCCCGGATGGTCGAATGGTCGATCACCCGGCAACTCGCCGGCGCGCACCGCCTCAGCAGCCTCCGGACGGCCCGGCTGCTCGCCATGGTGTACGTGGCCTCCGCCGACACCCTGATCGCCTGCTACAAGGCCAAGGCGCACTGGAACTTCTGGCGCCCAGTGACGGCCATTCCGCTCGCCGGCACCGACGGCAACGCGGCCACCGATCCCGACCCGGACTGGACGCCGCTGCGGGTGACCGCGCCGTCGCCGGAGTACCCGTCGGGCCACGCCTGCTTCACCACGGCGGTCATGACGGCCCTGGGGTCGTTCTTCGGCCGTGACGACCTCACGTTCGCCGCGTACAGCCCCGCCTCCGGCACGACGCGCCGCTACGACAGCCTTCAGGCGGCGACAGCCGAACTCCTGGAGGCGCGAATCTGGGCCGGCGTGCATTACCGCTTCGCCTCCGAGCACGGGCACCGGCTCGGGCTGGCGGTCACCCTCGACGTCCTGAACCGCGCCTTCCAGCGGCGCTGACGCGGCCGTCCCTTCCACAACCGCCGGGAGGACAGCTCGGGACAGCACCGACACCGGCGCCCTGGCCAGTCGCCTCGAAGCCGACAGATACCCCTTAGGGCTTGCCGGGAAATAACTTGCGTGCTCCAGGTCTTGACACCGCAGCTCAGGAGCGATGCTCGCCGACGAAATATTTATCGGCGAGCCCTTAGGGCCGGTCCGTCGCCGTATTCGGTCATGCTGCCTGATTGTTGCGGGCAGGGCGCGACACTGAGCATCCAACGGAGTTCCTCGTGCGACAGAAGGATCTTGGTCGATCTCCTGTCTATGGGGAACTCCGTTGCCGCGTGGGGCTTTCGCCGGACAACCACCCAAGTGGCGTGACGCGCCGTTCGGATGGTGGTCCTGGCGGCGCTGGCGGAACAAGGACACTGCTTAGGCACGCTGCGCGGTGACGATCCGCCGTGCGCTGATGACTCTGGTCAGCCGTTTGCCTCAGTCCTGCTCCCGTGGCGAGGACGAGCCACGGGTCCGGGATCGGTCTGGCGATCATCCACGCAGCGGCTGTCTCGTGCGCCGTCGTGCACCGCGCCCCCTTTCAGGCAGCCGCCCATGGAACACGACAGATGTGCGGCGCCATGCCCTCCGGACACAGGGTCTTGATCACTGTCTTGCCGACCGCCCGCCACGTCCGTAGGGAGCACAATAAGTGGACGCGCAGCTCTATGGGTTCCCGTGCGCCGCTGCTCTGGGCAGGATGTTCCACAGCCCACTGTTCCGCCAGGTGGTCGTACACGTCAGCGGTCGACAGCTCGCTGCCGGGAAAAGTGCGGACGATGGTCTCATCGACGATCCGGGCGCTCCGGGATCCCACGGCCTCCTCGACGAGTTCGCTGACCCGTGCCAACCCCTGCTCGTCTGCGTACAAGCCGAATTTCAGGACGCGCGTCCTCATCGCATCAGGCCTTTGTGATCGTCGTCATCGCCCATGGCAACAGGCGGTGGCGAACCAGGTGCAAACGGGAGCGAGTGTCGGTGATGCGGGCCATCCATTGATCGTCGCCACGAGTTGCCAGTAGCGCTCGGTGTGTGGGTCGGTGGTTGTATGCAGGCGGGCGAGGAGCCAGCGGCGCAGATCGCCGTTGTCAGCACGCTCGGCTCGATCGAGCCGACACCGCCGGGCGACGACAGGGCAAACGTTGCTTGATACGGCCCTAGCGTGCCGCGCCAGTGGGTCCCACCCGTCCGGGAGGCTGCGACTGGGCCGCCTCCACCGCCACGCTCCGCGCCCAGCGGTAGTCCGCCTTGCCGCTCGGTGAGCGCTGGATCCGGTCGGTGACGACCAGTTGGCGCGGGATCTTGTAGCCCGCGAGGTGGTTGCGGCAGTGGGTCTGGATGTCCTCCAGGGACGGCCGGGCCGCGCCCGCGCGGAGTTCCACCACCGCCGCCACGTGATTGCCCCACTTCTCGTCCGGGACCCCGGCCACCAGCGCGTCGTACACGTCGGGATGGGACTTCAGGGCCTGTTCGACCTCCTCCGGGTACACCTTCTCGCCGCCGGTGTTGATGCACTGCGAGCCCCGGCCGAGGACGGTGACGACGCCCGCCTCGTCGACGGTCGCCATGTCGCCGAGCAGCACCCAGCGCTCGCCGTCCTTCTCGAAGAAGGTCTCCGCGGATTTCACCGGGTCGTTGTAGTAGCCGAGGGGGACGTGACCGCGCTGGGCGACCCTGCCCACCTCGCCTACCGCCACCGGCTCGTGCGTGGCCGGATCCACCACCCGGGTACGGGAGTGGACCCGGATACGGAAGCCCCGGCCGGGCCCCGAGTCGTCGGTCGCGGTGCCGTTGAAGCCGGACTCGGAGGAGCCGAAGTTGTCCAGCAGCATCACGGTCGGGACGAGTTCCTGGAACTGCTTGCGGACCGTCTCCGACATGATCGCCCCGGACGACGACACGGTGAACATCGAGGAGCAGTCGGTGCCCCGCAGCGGCCCCTTCAGGGCGTCGATGAGCGGCCGCAGCATCGCGTCGCCCACCAGCGACATACTGCTGACCTTCTCCTTCTCGATGGTGCGCAGGACTTCCTCCGGCACGAACTTGCGGTGCAGCACGACGCGTTGGCCGAAGTTGAAGGCGATGAAGGCGGTGAGGGTCGACGTGCCGTGCATCAGGGGGGGAGTGGGGAAGAAGGTGAGCCCGGCGCCCCCGGCCGCCACCCGCTCGGCCAGCTCCTCCGGCTTCTTCACCGGCTCACCGGTGGGCGCTCCGCCGCCCATCCCCGAGAAGAACAGGTCCTCCTGACGCCACATCACACCCTTGGGCATACCGGTGGTGCCGCCGGTGTAGATGATGAACTGGTCGTCGGCGGAGCGGGGCCCGAAGTCGCGCTCCGGTGATCCGGCGGCCTCGGCGTCGGTGAACGCGAGCGCATCCAGGTCGGGCGCCCCCGCGGGCGGGGTGCCGACGCGGACGAGGTGGCGCAGCTTCGGTGCCTGTGGCCGGGCCCTCGCCACCCGCTCGGTGAACTCGGCCTCGAAGACCAGCCCGACCAGGTCCGCGTCCCGGTAGAGGTAGACCAACTCGTCCTGGACATAGCGGTAGTTGACGTTCACCGGGACGAGCCGTGCCTTGAGGCAGCCGAGCGCGGTCTGCAGGTACTCGACGCCGTTGTAGAGGTGCAGCCCGACGTGTTCGCCGGGGCGGATGCCGCTGTCGATCAGATGGTGTGCGACACGGTTCGCGGCAGCGTCCAACTCCGCGTAGGTCAGGCGGCGTTCGGCACCGGTGCCGGGGTGGTCGAGGTACAGCAGGGCCTCCCGGTCGGGGACCACGTCGACGACCGACTCGAACAGGTCGGCAAGGTTGTACTCCACCGTTCCTCCTGACGCCGGACGGCACTGCCCTGGAACCTGGAAAAGATCCGCAGAAGGTCCCGGGGCGGCCCCGTGAACCTCCGCTCGCCGGTCATCAGAGCAAAGGGGGCCACAACTGTGAAGGGGCCGCGCAAGAGAAATCTGACTGACTGTCAGAAAACTCTTGAAGTGGCCCGGCGGCTCCTGCAACCTGTTCTCGTTCCTGAGACGGGAGGATGGCGATGGGTGGGACGGAACACCTCACCGTACGGCGCGAGGGCGCCACACTGGTGCTCACGCTCAACAGGCCCGAGGTCAAGAACGCGCTCTCGCTGCCGATGCTCGTCGGGCTCCACGACGGCTGGGTCGAGGCCGACGAGGACGACGAGATCCGCTCCATCGTGCTCACCGGCGCCGGCGGCGCCTTCTGCGCGGGCATGGACCTCAAGGCACTCGCGGGAAAGGGCATGGAGGGGCAGCACTACCGCGACCGGCTCAAGGCCGACCCCGACCTGCACTGGAAGGCGATGCTGCGCCACCACCGGCCCCGCAAACCGGTGATCGCCGCCGTCGAGGGGTACTGCGTGGCCGGGGGCACGGAGATGTTGCAGGGCACCGACATCCGGGTCGCGGGCGAGTCCGCGACCTTCGGGCTTTTCGAGGTCAGGCGGGGGCTGTTCCCCATCGGCGGCTCGACCGTACGCCTCCAGCGCCAGATCCCGCGCACACACGCCCTGGAGATGCTGCTGACCGGCCGCCCCTACACCGCGCAGGAGGCCGCCGGCATCGGTCTGATCGGCCATGTCGTCCCCGACGGCACCGCCCTCGACAAGGCGCTGGAGATCGCCGAACAGATCAACGCCTGCGGCCCGCTCGCGGTCGAGGCGGTCAAGGTCTCGGTGTACGAGACGGCCGAGATGACCGAGACCGAGGGCCTCGCCGCCGAACTCAAACGCGGCTGGCCGATCTTCGACACCGCCGACGCCAAGGAAGGCGCCCGCGCCTTCGCGGAGAAGCGGCCGCCCGTCTACAAGCGTGCCTGACCCTCCCAAGGAGGCAGTCCCCGATGCCCGATGTCCTCAAAGCGCCGCTCGTCGTCGAGTTCCCCTTCACCCGTTCCCTCGGACCGGTCCAGAGCGCCTTCCTGACCGGCCTGCGTGAGCGCGTCGTCCTCGGCGTACGCACCGGCGACGGCCGGACCCTCGTCCCGCCCGTCGAGTACGACCCCGTCACCGCCGAGGAGATCCGCGACCTCGTCGAGGTCGCCCCCACCGGCACGGTCACCACCTGGGCGTGGAACCACGAACCCCGCCGCGGCCAGCCCCTCGACACACCCTTCGCCTGGGTACTGGTAAAACTCGACGGCGCAGACACCGCTCTCCTGCACGCCCTCGACGCCCCAGGACCCGACGCCGTCCACACCGGGATGAGCGTCAGGATCCGCTGGGCCGAGGAACGCTCCGGCGCCATCACGGACATCGCCTGCTTCGAGCCGAACGACGGCACGACCGCCCAACCGTCCGGCCACAGCGGAGAGTTCGAGGACCAGGCGACCGGTATCGTCGCCGAAGCCCGGCTCGACTACGTCTACAGCCCGGGCCGCGCCCAGTCCGGCTACATCGGAGCCCTCTCCGAGCGCCGCATCGTCGGCGAGCGCTGCCCCTCCTGTCGCAAGGTGTACGTCCCGCCCCGCGGCGCCTGCCCCACCTGCGGTGTCGCCACGGCCGAGCAGGTCGAGGTCGGACCGCGCGGCACCGTCACCACCTTCTGCATCGTCAACATCAAGGCCAAGAACCTCGACATCGAAGTCCCGTACGTCTACGCACACATCGCCCTCGACGGAGCCGACCTCGCGCTGCACGGGCGCATCGGCGGCATCCCGTACGACCAGGTACGGATGGGGCTGCGGGTCGAACCGGTGTGGACCGAGGGCGGCCGGTACCCGGACCACTACCGGCCGACCGGCGAACCCGACGCCGACTACGAGACGTACAAGGAGCTGCTGTGACCCGCGAGATCGCCGTCGTGGCCTTCGCCCAGACCGACACCCTGCGCACCACCGAGGAACAGTCCGAGGTGGAGATGCTCATGCCGGTCCTCCACGACGTACTCCAGCAGACCGGCCTGAAGACCGCCGACATCGGCTTCACCTGCTCCGGCTCCAGCGACTACCTCGCGGGCCGCGCCTTCTCCTTCACCATGGCCCTCGACGGCGTCGGCGCCTGGCCGCCGATCTCCGAGTCGCACGTGGAGATGGACGGAGCGTGGGCGCTCTACGAGGCCTGGACCAAGCTGCTCACCGGAGACGCGGACACCGCTCTCGTCTACGCGTACGGCAAGTCCTCCCCGGGCTCCGTACGGGACGTGCTCACCCGCCAGCTTGACCCCTACTACGTGGCCCCGCTGTGGCCCGACTCCGTGGCGCTCGCCGCACTCCAGGCGCAGGCGCTCATCGACGCGGGCCACACCGACGAACCCGAGCTCGCCGCCGTCGCCTCCCGCAGCCGGGCAGACGCGCTCAGCAACTCCCGCGCCCAGCTGAGCGGTTCGGTGCCGCACGGCGACTACGTCGTACGCCCCCTGCACCGCGGGGACTGCGCGCCCATCGGCGACGGCGCCGCCGCCGTGGTCCTAGCCGCCGGGGAGCGGGCCCGCGAGCTCTGTGAACGGCCCGCCTGGATCCGCGGCATCGACCACCGCATCGAGGCACACAGCCTCGGCGTGCGCGACCTCACCGACGCACCGTCCGCCCGGCTCGCCGCCGAAAAGGCCGGAGCCTTCGAACACCCCGTCGACACCGCCGAGTTGCACGCCCCCTTCACCTCCCAGGAAGTGGTCCTGCGCAAGGCGCTCCGGCTGGACGACAGCGTGCGGGTCAACCCCTCCGGGGGAGCGCTCGCCGCCAACCCGATCATGGCCGCCGGTCTGATCCGCATCGGCGAGGCCGCCGCCCGCATCCACCGCGGCGAGTCCGACCGCGCCCTCGCGCACGCCACGTCGGGCCCCTGTCTGCAACAGAACCTGGTCGCCGTACTCGAAGGGGATCCGCGATGAGCAAGGAACCCGTGGCCGTCGTCGGAATCGGCCAGACGAAGCACGTCGCCGCCCGCAGGGACGTGTCGATCGCCGGACTCGTCCGCGAGGCGGCCGGACGCGCCCTGGAAGACGCCGAGTTGACCTGGGCCGACATCGACGCCGTGGTCATCGGCAAGGCACCCGACTTCTTCGAGGGCGTCATGATGCCCGAGCTGTACCTCGCCGACGCGCTCGGCGCGGTCGGCAAACCCATGCTGCGGGTGCACACCGCCGGATCGGTGGGCGGCTCCACCGCGCTCGTCGCCGCCAACCTGGTCGCCGCCCGCGTCCACGGCACCGTCCTCACCCTCGCCTTCGAGAAGCAGTCCGAGTCCAACGCCATGTGGGGCCTGTCGCTGCCCATCCCCTTCCAGCAGCCACTTCTCGCGGGCGCCGGCGGATTCTTCGCACCCCACGTTCGGGCGTACATGCGGCGCACCGGCGCCCCCGACACCGTGGGCGCCCTCGTCGCGTACAAGGACCGCCGCAACGCGCTGAAGAATCCCTACGCGCATCTCCACGAGCACGACATCACCCTGGAGAAGGTGCAGGCCTCACCCATGCTGTGGGACCCCATCCGCTATTCGGAGACCTGCCCGTCCTCCGACGGGGCCTGCGCGATGGTCCTCACCGACCGCAGGGGAGCCGCCCGTTCGCCCCGGCCGCCCGCCTGGATGCACGGCGGGGCCATGCGCAGCGAGCCAACTCTCTTCGCCGGCAAGGACTTCGTCTCGCCGCAGGCGGGCAAGGACTGCGCTGCCGATGTCTACCGGCAGGCCGGGATCACCGATCCGCGCCGGGAGATCGACGCCGTGGAGATGTACGTGCCGTTCTCCTGGTACGAGCCCATGTGGCTGGAAAACCTCGGTTTCGCCGAGGAGGGAGAGGGCTGGAAACTCACCGAATCGGGTGTGACAGAACTGGACGGCGACCTTCCGGTGAACATGTCGGGCGGAGTGCTCTCGACCAATCCCATCGGAGCGTCCGGCATGATCCGGTTCGCCGAGGCGGCCCTCCAGGTGCGCGGCCAGGCCGGAGAACACCAGGTGGACGGGGCGCGGCGGGCGCTCGGGCACGCCTATGGCGGCGGCTCGCAGTTCTTCTCCATGTGGCTGGTCTCGGCCGAGCCGCCGACCACCTGAATCCCTCCCCGCGCCGCGGCCTGTGCGCCGCCGGTACCGATCGCTAGGCTTGCCGCGGACGACGAACCGGGAGGAGCACGGACGTGGCCAAGAGCATGACCCAGCAGCACCCACTCACGGGCTGGGACAAGCCGGAGCTGGACCTCACCAACGCCGAGTGGCAGTCCAGCAGCCGAGGGCTGGGGGACGTTCAGATCGCCTTTGTCGAGGGCTTCATCGCGATGCGCAACAGCCGCCGCCCCGACGGAGCGTCCTTGATCTTCACGCCCGCGGAATGGGGGGCGTTCGTCTCGGGAGCCCGCGAAGGGGAGTTCGACCTGACCTGACCTACCTGATCCCGGGGGTCCGGGGGCCGGAGGACTGCCGGGGATCCGGGGGACTGCTTGGGTAACGGAAGACTGCTTGGGGTACGGGGAGTCCGCGGTTCACCTGGGGATCTGGGAGACCCGTCGGGATCCCCGGGGACTTTCGGGATCGTCGAGGACGGCGGCCCGCGCAGCGGTGTGGTGCGGTGAACTCCGAGTCCGCGCCGAGCACGGGGTCGTGCCACGGCCGTCGGTTTCTCGGGTTTCTCGGCGACTGCTGAGGGATTCTGAGATTTGCGGGGACGACTGCATCCGGATCCGGGGCTTCCCGGGATCCGGGGATTGCCGGGGATCCGGGGATCCGGGGACCGGATTCGCGGATTCCGGGACCACTGGGGAATCGGATCCGCGAGACCCCGGGATCCCGCGACCCCGACCCCGACCCCGATCCCGACCCCTGAGAATGCCCCCGCGCTCGGAAATTCGCGGGGCCACCGGGGATCGGATCCGTGGGGCCACCGGGGATCGGATCCGTGGGGCCACCGGGGATCGGATCCGTGGGGCCGCCAGGGATCGGATCAACGGGGTCCGAGGGATGCCGGGGACCACCGGGAGTTCCGGTGACGGGCGGACTGTTCGCTCCGCGTGGGACCGGTCGGGAGCCGGGGCGGGTGGACGGGGATGCGGGGTGCGGGGTCTGCCGGAGTCCGGAGTACGCACTCCGCGCCGACAGGAACCCGACCGGCGCGGGCCCCGGGTCCCGCCGAGCGGGCCCCTGTCGAGCCGCGCTCGAACACGAGATATCTTGATGTCGAGCAATGTTGCAGACGTGGAGCGGAGCGGAGCACCCGGTGACTGACTCGACCATCATCTACACGCACACTGACGAGGCGCCCGCCCTGGCGACGTACTCGTTCCTGCCCGTCGTCCAGGCGTACGCCGGGGCCGCCGGAGTCGCCGTGGAGACCCGCGACATCTCCCTGGCCGGACGGATCATCGCCGTCTTCCCCGAGTACCTCGAGGAGGGCCAGCGCATCCCGGACGCCCTCGCCGAGTTGGGTGAGCTCGCCAAGACGCCCGAGGCCAACATCATCAAGCTGCCGAACATCTCGGCGTCCATCCCGCAGCTGAAGGCCGCCGTCGCCGAGCTGCAGGAGCAGGGCTACGCCCTGCCGAACTATCCGGACGACCCGAAGACCGACGAGGAGCGCGAGATCCGCGCCCGCTACGACAAGGTCAAGGGCTCCGCCGTGAACCCGGTGCTGCGCGAGGGCAACTCCGACCGCCGCGCCCCCGCCTCGGTCAAGAACTACGCCAAGACCCACCCGCACCGCATGGGCGCCTGGTCGCCCGAGTCCAAGACCAACGTCGCCACCATGGGCGTGGACGACTTCCGCTCCACCGAGAAGTCCGTGGTGATCGCCGAGGACGGCGCGCTGCGCATCGAGCTTAAGGGTGACGACGGCTCCACCACCGTGCTGCGCGAGTCCGTACCCGTACTCGCCGGCGAGGTCGTCGACGCCTCAGTCATGCGCGTCGCCGCGCTGCGCGAGTTCCTCACCGCGCAGATCGCCCGCGCCAAGGCCGAGGGCGTGCTGTTCTCCGTGCACCTCAAGGCCACGATGATGAAGGTCTCCGACCCGATCATCTTCGGTCACGTGGTGCGCGCCTTCTTCCCCAAGACCTTCGCGAAGTACGGCGAGACCCTCGCCGCCGCGGGCCTCACCCCGAACGACGGCCTCGGCGGCATCTACAAGGGCCTGGAGTCCCTGCCCCAGGGCGCCGAGATCAAGGCTTCCTTCGACGCCGAGCTCGCCGAGGGCCCGGAGCTCGCCATGGTCGACTCCGACCGCGGCATCACCAACCTGCACGTCCCGTCCGACGTGATCGTCGACGCCTCCATGCCGGCCATGATCCGCACCTCCGGCCACATGTGGGGCCCGGACGGCCAGGAGGCCGACACCATCGCCGTCCTCCCGGACAGCAGCTACGCCGGCGTCTACCAGGTCGCCATCGACGACTGCCGCGCCAACGGCGCCTACGATCCGTCGACCATGGGCTCCGTCCCGAACGTCGGCCTCATGGCGCAGAAGGCCGAGGAGTACGGCAGCCACGACAAGACCTTCGAGATCCCGGTCACCGGCACCGTCCGCCTCGTCGACCAGGCCGGAAACGCCCTCATCGAGCAGACGGTCTCCGCGGGCGACATCTTCCGCGCCTGCCAGACCAAGGACGCCCCGATCAAGGACTGGGTGAAGCTGGCCGTCACCCGCGCCCGCGCCACCGGCGACCCGGCCGTCTTCTGGCTGGACGAGACCCGCGCCCACGACGCCAATCTGATCGCCAAGGTCAACCAGTACCTGCCGGAGCACGACACCGAGGGCCTGGACATCCGGATCCTCTCCCCGGTCGAGGCGACCAAGCTCTCCGTGGAGCGCATCCGCCGTGGCGAGAACACCATCTCCGTCACCGGCAACGTCCTGCGCGACTACCTCACCGACCTGTTCCCGATCCTGGAGCTGGGCACCAGCGCCAAGATGCTGTCGGTGGTCCCGCTGATGGCGGGCGGCGGCCTGTTCGAGACGGGCGCCGGCGGCTCCGCGCCGAAGCACGTCCAGCAGCTGGTCAAGGAGAACTACCTGCGCTGGGACTCCCTCGGTGAGTTCTTCGCCCTGGTCCCGTCCCTGGAGCAGTACGCGACCGCCACGGGCAACGCCCGCGCCAAGGTCCTCGCCGACACCCTGGACCGCGCCACGGCGACCTTCCTCAACGAGGACAAGTCCCCGAGCCGCCGGCTCGGCGGCATCGACAACCGCGGCAGCCACTTCTACCTGGCCCTGTACTGGGCCCAGGAGCTGGCCAAGCAGACCGACGACGCCGACCTCGCCAAGGCGTTCGAGCCGCTCGCCGAGACGCTCACCGCACAGGAGCAGACGATCGTCGACGAGCTGATCGCGGTCCAGGGCAAGCCGGCCGACATTGGCGGCTACTACCAGCCCGACCCGGCCAAGGCCGCTGCGGTCATGCGCCCGTCGGCGACCTTCAACGAGGCGCTCGCGACCTTCGCCTGAGCCTCAGAGCTGTGTCACATTCCCGGCGGGGCGCACGGGTGATGTGACACAGCATCTCACCGTAGGACGACGCACCCGCGTGCGCTGAGGTCCCGCCCGAGCCCGGGCGGGACCTCAGCGTCGTCCAGGTCGTTCCAGCGCAGATCGAGTTTCTCCAGGGCGGGCAGTTCGGCGAGCCAACTCGGCAGCCCCCGCAGTCGGTTGGACCGCAGATCCAGTCGCCGCAACGCCGGGAGGCCGCGCAGGGCCTCGGGAACCTCGCCGAACTCGTTGTCGCGCAGCTCCAGTTCACGCAACTCGCGCAGACTCCCCACGGAGCCGGGGAGGGTGGTCAGGCGATTCCCGCGCAGCCAAAGCTCACGCAGTGCGGTCAGGCCGCCGAGTGAACGGGGCAGCTCCGTCAGCCGGTTGTGCTGTGCCCGCAGCTCGATCAGACCGGCCATGGAACCGATCTCCTCGGGGAGTTCGGTGAGCCGGTTCTCGCCCACGTTGAGGTAGCCGAGCCTGGTCAGTCGGCCCAATGTGGCGGGCAGAGCGGTGAGTTGGTTGTCATGGAGGTACAGGCAGCCGGTGAGGCCGGTGAGGTCGCCCAGTTCCTCCGGGAGTTGCCAAAGTTCGTTGTGTCCGAGGTCCAGCGTACGGAGAGAGGTGAGGGTGCCGATGCTGGTGGGGACGCGTGTGAGCCGGTTGTCCGCCAGGATGAGCACCTCCGGCGCGGGCTCCTCCCACACCTCGTCCGGCACCTCGCCGAGCCCGGCGCGCCAGTAGTCACGTACCCGCGGGTCGCTCACGATTTTCTTCGCCCCCTCCGCCGCTACCCGTCCCTCCCCCGAGCTCTCGGCTTCGCTCGAGCAGGGGGGACTCCCATCGGGGCGCTCGCTGCCCCGGACTCCGCTCCTCAAACTCCCCCAAGCTCTCGGCTTAGCTCGAGCAGGGGGACTCCATGAGGGGCTGGGTGGTTCAGCCTGTCCTGCGTTCGAGGACGAGGCCGAAGGCCGATACGGGGGTTGGGGGCGGAGCCCCCAGGTACGGGACAGGTAGGGGCGGAGGGGGCGAAAAACCTACCCCGCCCACCGGGGCAGCGGGTCGCGAGGAGGGGCGCGAGTGAGGCGGAGGGGCGCGCGATGTGCGGAGGAGAGTGGGACGCGCCCCCCGGGCGCTCCACCCCACCGGGCACGTACCATTGCGGCATGTCCTTCCTCCGCCGCCGCAGCGCCACCCCCGCCGGCCCCGACTTCGACGTCCTGGCCATGGATCCCGGGGACTGGCCGGGCAATCTCGGTGCGGGCCTGCTCCCCGCCCCCGACGGCAGTTGCCAGGGTGTCTTCCTGCGCTACGACCTGTTCGGCGGACGGGGCCCCGCGATGATCATCGGCAATCTGCCGGAGGGTTCCCCGGCCCGTGACGTCGCGGAAGGAGAGGTCCCGTTCGAGGTGGCCCAGCTGCTGCTGGCGCTGGAGAACGAAGAGGAGATCACGGTCGTCGAGACCGAGGACATGCCCGTCATGCAGGGTGACAACCTGCTGATCGTGCGCCGCCTCAAGCTCTCCGAGAGCCGGATCTCCTGCGTCCAGTTCGACCGCAGCGACAAGGTCCTGGTGACCATCGCCGCCTGGGACCGCCCCATCACCGATGATCTGTACGCCCTGCTGAAGCCGCTGCCGGCGGAGCTGTTCCAGCAGGGCTGAGGGCACGCGGGCGGCCGCGCGGGCCCCGAGGCGTCCCGTCACGGCCGGGACCCCACCACCCGCACATCGGCTGCCCGCACGAACGCCACCCGGTGCCCGTACTGGATCTCGTAGTACTCGTCCTTACCGATCACGACCCGGTGCTCCGCCGGATCGAACGACGGCGCATGGAAGTACTCGCCCGGGACGCTGCCGCCGATCACGTACTTCTGGCCCGCCGGCACCGTGTAGGGGAGCGGGGAGAGCGGCTGGGCGGGTACCCCTGGCGGGTAGGCGGTGGTCTCCGGGTAGGCGCGGCCGTACACGGCGATGTCGGTGCGGCCCGCCGTGGGAGTGATCACCGGGCCGGTGGCCTCCACCGCGGTCGGCCGGCTCTCCGGGTTCTCGAACCACGCCTTCCGGCCGAGATACCAGATGGCCGTCCAGTCGCCGCGGCGTTCGGCGACCGCGAACTGCTGACCGGTGGAGACCCGCGATCCCAGGTCGTTCACATCGGTGGTGGACGTACCGGTGCCGGGGTGGGTGCCGATGTCCTTGACCAGGGGGGCGTCCCGCCGGGGCTCAGAGTGCAGACGCACCGCGCTGGAGCCGTGCGCCGCACACCGTGCGTTCCCCGCGGCACAGCCGGTGAACTCCGGCCGGTTCTCGGCGAATTCGGGCAGCACGGTCACCAGGCCGCCGTTCGGGACCGGAGGGCTTCCCAGCGGTGCGCCGAGCAGTTCGAAGTAGTGCCGCCAGTCCCAGTACGGGCCGGGATCGCTGTGCATCCCGGGGATGTCCGAGGTCGTCGGCCCCGGCACGGTGTCATGGCCGAGGATGTGCTGCCGGTCCAGCGGGATGCCGTACTTCCGCGCCAGGTACGCCACCAGCCGGGCCGAGGCCCGGTACATCTCCTCCGTGTACCAGGCGTCCGGTGAGGCGAGGAAACCCTCGTGCTCCAGGCCGATCGACGTGGCGTTGACGTACCAGTTGCCCGCGTGCCAGCCCACGTCCTCGGCCTTCAGATGCTGGGCGATGTGTCCGTCCGTGGAGCGCAGGGTGTAGTGCCAGGAGACGTAGGACGGGTCCTGGGTCAGAGCGACCGAGCTGTCGTAGTACCCCTCGACGTCGTGGACCACGATGTACCTGATCTTCTGGGAGCGGGGCCGGTCGCCGAGGTCGTGGTTGCCGTAGTCCCCGTCGCCCAGTTCCGCGTAGGCCGCCGGGATCCACTCGCAGGCCACGGTCGCCGGGCATTCCGTCTCCTGCGCGGCCGTCGGTCGCAGCCGTGCCTGCTCCAGTTGTGCCACCTCGGGGCGCAGCCCGGGCCGGGCGGTCAGCGTCACCCGCTCGCCGGTGTCGGTGAGACGGGTGACGCCGTCCCGGATCACGGCGAAGACGTCATTCGCGTACGCCGCCGCAGTGGCCACGTCGTCCGCGCCCGAGAACCGGGCCACCGCCGCGTACCAGTCGGCCGGGTCGTCGCTCCAGGGGTCGCCCAGCCGCTTCCGGGCGTCCGCCAGGAGAGCGGCGCCGCCCGCGACATTGGCGGACGCGTCCGTGCGCAGCCGCCGTGCGGGAAGACCGGTCAGCTCGGCCGCCCTGCCCAACGTCTGGAGCCGGGCGGGAAGTTGGGCTTCGGAGAGCACCCGGGCTCGTGCGGCCGGGCCCGAGCGGGAGCCGTGACCGCGGGCGCCCTCCGCGCCGTGGCCGCGCGACACAGAGGCGAGTGCGGTGCGGGCGTCGGTGAGGTGCATGGGGCCGTAGCCGCCGCTGACACTCGGTGCCCCGCCGTGGGTGTCCCAGCGCGACTGCACATAGGCGACACCGAGCAGCACGCTCCGCGGAACCTCGTACTCGGCCGCGGCCGCCGTGAAGGCGTCCTCCAGCCGGGTGGCGGACGTGCCGCCGGGGGCCGCACCGGCGTTCGGCGCGGCGCCGAGCAGCGGCAGCAGCAGCGCCGCCGAGCCGAACGCGCCCGCCACCCTGCGGGTACGTCTGCAAGCGGAGACGGGAACGGGGGCGGCGAGGACGGGAGCGGTGGGGACGGGAAAGGGGTCGGTGGGGGATCTTCGCACGGCGGCCTCCTGGAACGGTCGAGCATGCTGACGTCCCGTCAATCCTGGCCGTGGCGAGGCGATGTCCCATGGCAGCGAAATGCCGGTGAGCGGGCGGCGGTGCGGTGAGCAAGCCCTCCGGGCGTAAGGGGAGTAGCCCAGAAGGACGCCACCCGTGACGTGGGCCCGCGACGCACCGCTCTCGCAGCGCATCGCGGGCCCACGTCAGGCCGCTGAGGTCCGTCGTCCCTCAGCGCGTGCCGACCGCCGCTCGTACGGCCCTACGGGCCATCTGGCAGTCGTCGTGCAGTCGCCTCAGCAGCAGCCGCTGCTCCTCACCGGACGGCGCCGTACTCGGGTGGCCCGCAGGTGCCGTCGGAGCCGCCTCGTGCAGGGAACGCTGCACCGCCGTTTCGTACGTACGGATCTCCCGGGTGAGTACCAGCATCAGATTGACGAGGAACGCGTCCCGGGCCGCCGGGCCCGCCGACTGCGCCAGCTGACTGATCTGCCGCCGGGCCACGGGCGCGTCGCCGAGGACCGCCCACAGCGTCGCCAGGTCGTACCCGGGCAGGTACCAGCCCGCGTGCTCCCAGTCCACCAGCACTGGACCGGCTGGTGAGAGCAGGATGTTCGACAGCAGTGCGTCGCCGTGGCAGAACTGGCCCATGCCCTGCCGTCCCGCAGCGTGCGCGATGCCGTGCAGCAGCTTCTGCAGGTCGCCCATGTCGCGGTCGGTGAGCAGCCCCAGGTCGTGGAAGCGGGAGATTCGTTCGGCGTAGTCGAGAGGGGCGTCGAACGTGCCCACCGGTGGCCGCCACGCGTTCAGCCGGCAGATCGCCGCCAGCGCCGCCCGGATGTCCGCGCGGGGCGGGGCCTCGGACGGATGCCGCTGCAGCGCCGCGACGCGGCCCGGCATGCGTTCGATCACCAGGGTGCAGTTGTCCGGGTCCGCCGCGATCAGCCGGGGCACCCGGACCGGCGGCCGGTGCCGCACGAAGGACCGGTATGCGGCTATTTCGTGCCGGATCCGCTCCTCCCAGATGGGGGAGTGGTCCAGCAGGCACTTGGCCACCGCGGTGCTGCGCCCGGTGGTGCCGACGAGCAGCACGGACCGTCCGCTGCGCCGCAGTACCTGCACCGGAGAGAACTCGGGACAGATCCGGTGCACCGAGGAGAGCACCGTACGCAGCTGAGCGCCCTGAGGGCCGGACAAGTCGAGTCTGCCGCTGAGCGGTTGAGTGCCGACCCCCGGAACGCGCCGCGTCCGGCCGACACCGAGCACGGCGGCCGCGGAGCGCGCGGGGTCGAGGTAGGGGCCGCCGCCCGCCGCCGGGCTCTCCCCCGGCCGAGCCGGGCCAGGAGCCTGTGGACGGGGACGCAGCGACCTGGGCGGGGCGGACACGGAGGACGATGCTGCGTACATGGGCGATACAGATCCCTTCGTGTGCCTGCGAGTTGCGTGCGCCACCCGGCCCGGCCCCCGGTTCGCACCCTGGGGAGTGATCCCACGGGAAACCGGGTCGAGGTGGCGCACTCCTACCTGACACCCGATGGCCCGTGGCACACCATCTGGCGAGGCCTGGCGAACCCTGGCGAATAGTCGCCCGGCAAGTTGCGGCGGGCTACTGTCAACTCAGCCGAGAACCTGGGGGCTTGACGTGAGCGGACAACCCAACACCCGCCTTGCGGATCTGTTCGGCCTCGCCGGCTGGTCCAAGGGCGAACTCGCGAGAGCGGTCAACCGGCAGGCGGCGGCCATGGGCCACCCCCAGCTGGCGACGGACACCTCGCGGGTGCGGCGCTGGATCGAGACGGGTGAGATCCCGCGCGATCCGGTCCCGCGGGTGCTGGCGGCGCTGTTCACCGAGCGTCTCGGTCGTGTCGTGACCATAGAGGATCTCGGTCTGACCCGGCGCGGGCGTACGGGTACGCGGCGTGACGACGGGAGTGTGGAGCATCCCGACGGTGTGCCGTGGGCGCCCGACCGGACGGCTGCGGTCCTCACCGAATTCACGGGAATGGACCTCATGCTCAACCGACGCGGCTTGGTGGGCGCGGGCGCCGCGCTCGCCGCAGGATCCGCACTCTCAGGCGCCATGCACGACTGGCTGCACTCCGATCCGGCCCTGACGGCCGACGCCCCCCGCATCGACGATCCACTGCACGCCGACCCCGCCGGGTTCGACCGTTACGAGGCCGCTCCCATCGGATCCCAGGAGATCGAAGAGCTCGAACGTTCGGTCGAGGTCTTCCGCGCCTGGGACGCGGCCCGCGGCGGCGGGCTGCAGCGCAAGGCCGTGGTGGGCCAGCTCAACGAGGTGGGGGGCATGCTCTCCTACCGGCACCCCGACCATCTGCAGCGGCGCCTGTGGGGCGTCGCCGCCAACCTCGCCGTCCTCGCGGGCTGGATGTCGCACGACGTCGGTCTGGAGCCCACGGCACAGAAGTACTTCGTCATCGCCGCACACGCGGCGCGGGAGGGTGGCGACCGGCCCCGCGCCGGAGAGGCGCTGTCCCGCGCCGCCCGTCAGATGGTTCACCTGGGCCGGCCCGACGACGCCCTGGACCTGATGAAGCTCGCCAAGTCGGGCTCGGGCGAGGCCACTCTGCCCCGGACGCGGGCCATGCTCTTCACCATCGAGGCCTGGGCCCAGGCCTCGATGGGCCGCGGCCAGGCCATGCGGCGCACCCTGGGCCAGGCGGAGGACCTCTTCGTCTCCGACAAGGGCGATGTGCCACCGCCGAGTTGGATGCAGATGTTCGACGAGGCGGACCTCCACGGTATGCAGGCCCTGGCGTACCGCACCCTCGCCGAGCACGACCCGGCGGCGGCCGGCACGGCCCAGCGGCACGCCAAGGAGGCGCTGCGGCTGCGGGAGAAGGGCCGGGACCGGTCGAAGATCTTCGACCACCTCTCCCTGGCGTCGGCCTGTTTCATCGCCGACGACCCCGAGCAGGCCGACCGGTACGCGCGCCTGGCCCTCGCCTCGATGGGGGCGAACTCCTCGCACCGCACCTGGGACCGGCTGCGCGAGATGTACCGGCTGACGGGTCAGTACGCCACCTACCCGAAGATCAACGAACTGCGTGAGGAGATCGAACTGGCGCTGCCCAAGGGCCTTCCGAAGCCCCGTGGCGGGAGCGCCCGGGCCTAGCCCGGGCGGAGGGCGACCTTCGAACGGCAACCTTGCGAACGGCGACCCCTCAGGAACCGACCCTGGCGATGAGCACGCAGGCGTCGTCCTCGCGCTCGGTCTCGCCGAACTCCTCCACCACCGCCCGTACGCAGTCCTGTGCGGTGCGCGCCTCGTCGAACCGCGGGGCGAGTTCCAGCAGCCGGTCGACCGCTGCGTCACCGCTGCGCCGGGGGACCAGTCCATCGGTGTGCAGCAGCAGCAGGTCGCCCGGTTCGAGCGGTACCTCGGCCTGTCCGTAGACGGCACCCGAGGTGGCGCCGAGCAGTACTCCGTCCGGCGGGGGCAGTGCACTCCCCGTCCCGCCCCGGAACAGCAGCGGGGCGGGGTGTCCTGCCTGCGACCACACCAGCGTGCGGGTGCGCGGCTGGTAGCGGCAGCAGACGGCACCGCCCAGCGCGGGCTGGACGGTGGTGTCCAGTAACCGGTTGAGCAGGCCCATGAGCCGGCCCGGCTCGGTGCCCGCCACGGCCATCCCGCGCAATGCGCCTATCAGCAGCGCCATGCCCGAGGTCGCGGTGACGCCGTGGCCGGTGAGTCCGCCCACGGTGAGCAGGGTCTGCCCGTCGGGGAGTTCCAGGGCGTCGTACCAGTCGCCGCCGATCAGCGCGCTGCTGGACGACGGCAGATAGTGAGCGGCCAGGTCCAGCGCCTCGGCGCACTGGCGCGGGAGCCGCAGGGGGCCGCGCCACGGCGGCAGCACGGCCTCCTGCAGCTCGACCGCGAGCCGGCGCTCCGTCTGCGCGATGTGCCGTTCGCGCTGCAGCGAGTCACGGGTCTCGCTCACGGCACGCTGGCTGCGTCGCAGCTCGCTCACGTCCCTCAGCACGGCCCACATCGAGGCGGTGCTGCCGTCGGAGTCGAGCACGGGTTCGCCCATCATGTGTACGGTCCGGACTTCGCCGTCGGGGCGGACGATCCGGAACTCCCCGTCGATGGGTCTGGCGTCGACCAGGCAGTCGGTGACCATCGCCGTCAGCTTCGGCCGGTCCTCGTCGAGCACCAGCGAGGGCAGTTCGTCCAGGGTGAGGGCGGGGGCGGACGGCTCGCGGCCGAGGATCTGGTACAGCTCGCCGGACCAGGTCGCCTCGTCGGTGAGCAGGTTCCACTCGGCGCTGCCGACCCTGCTGAGCAGGGACTCGCGGCTGGGGATCGCGGGCACGGCCGGGGCGGCCGGAGCCATGGTCACCTCGGGCGGGCCGTCCCGCAGCTGAGCCAGGTGCTCGTCGAGGTCGTTCAGCTGGTGCAGCGCCAACTCGCACAGCGCGCGCTGCCAGCGGCTCTCGGGGTCGGTGCCGTCACCGGGTGCCTCACGGCGCACCGCGTCCACGTCGCCGCGCAGCCGTCGCGTCTGCGAAATCAGCGCGTCGACCGCACCGCGCGGAGGCGGCTCGGCGGCGGGGTGGTCCGCGGACACATGGGACGGCATGACGTACTCCGATGCAGGCGGTTTGCGACCGGACTCACGGAAGCGCAGTTACGACTCTTGCACAGCCTGCGACGCCCTGTAAGGGATTTGGCAACACCCGATTCGGCGGTGCTTCTGGCATATGCCAGCGTCCCGATCGACGGTCTGACCAGGGCGGATTCGGTACGCGGCGAGCCCGGTGCGAGCGTAGGAGACCTACGCGCCTTGGTGCGGATCCGGGGTGGACAGGGGCTACGTCCAGCCATGCGTTCGATGGTCGCTTGTGCGATCACGCGCCCCGGGCGCCCCGGCCGATGCGAGCACCGCGGCAACCTGGGCACTCCGGCGACCCGACCGCCCCATGGGCCCCAAAGACCCCAATCGGACCCCAAAGCCCCAGACGCCCACAAAGGCGCCCAGAGGCCCGAAGCCCCCAGGCGCCCCGGACCGACGGTCATTCCTCGCCAGGGCCGCACGAACTCCCGTTCGCAGGGAGGGAACCGTACAGCAGGAACTCGTCCACCGCCTCGTGCACACACTCGGAGGACGCGTATCCGGTGTGCCCCTCGCTCCGGTTGTCCAGGACGACGGCCGAGGAGCCGAGCCGTCGCGCGGTCTCCACCGTCCAGCGGTACGGGGTCGCCGGATCGCCGCGCGTGCCGACGAGCAGCATCTTCGGGGTGTCGAGGTCACGCACCCGGTCGCGGATGAAGTCGGTACCCCTGGGGCGGCCGTAACACATCAGGGTGAAGGTGAGCTGGTACTGCCCGAAGACCGGGGAGGCCTGCTCGTACTCGTCGCGGAGCCGCTCGATGTTCCGGCCGAGTTCGGCGCCGCTCGGCCGGTCGGGGTTGTCCGCACAGTTGATGGCCAGCAGCGCGGCCTGGAAGTTGTCCGCCGGGACCTGGTTCTCGTCCACGACGTCCTCGTCGCCGCGGCCGCCCGGCGACGCGCCGACGGTGCCCGCGAACTGCATCAGCGCCTGGGGCTCGCCGTGCTCGACGAGCAGCGCGATCGCCCGGGACAGTGCGGGCCACCACTGCTTGGCGTAGAGCCCCTGGGCGAGGGCGGCCACGAAGTCCTGGCCGGAGAAGGAGCCGCCGGCGTACATGGGCACGGGGTGCGCGTCCAGCGAGCGGACCAGTTCGACGACCTGCTCCCGGCCTGCCCGCGGGTCCTGCCCGAACGGGCAGGCGACGTCCTCGGCGCACCAGGTGATGAAGTTGTCCAGGGCGGTCTGCTGGCCCTCAGCTGTCGCGCGCCCCTGCTCGGCCAGGGGTTCGGTGAGCGTGTCGACTCCGTCCAGCACGAACCGGCCCACCCTCCCGGGGAACTGGGCCGCGTACACGGCGCCGAGCCGTGTGCCGTACGAGAAGCCGAGGTAGTTGAGCTTGTCGTCGCCGAGCGCTTGGCGCAGTACGTCGAGGTCGCGTGAGGTGTTGACGGACCCTATGTGGTCCAGGACCGGGCCGGAGTGCTCGGCGCACCGTTGCGCGGCCTTCCGCAGCCATCGCAGATCGGCCTGCGTCCGCTGCTCGTCCGGGGTGGAGTCGTCCGGTCCCTGCATGACCTCGTCGAACCCCTCGCCGCAGCTGACCGGTGACGACCGGCCCACGCCGCGCGGATCGAAGGTGACCACGTCGTAGTTGTTGGTGAGGCGCATGAACTCCTTGCCGCCGTACGCGAGCTGCGGCACCCCCGCGCCGCCGGGGCCGCCGAAGTTGAGCACCACGGAACCCTTGGAATCGCCCGTCGCCCGGTAGCGTGCCAGCGCGAGTTCGAGCGAGCCCCGTCCGGGGCGGGCGTAGTCCAGCGGGACCCTGACGGTGCCGCACTGCAGGTCCTTGGGTGTCTCCTCACCCTTGCAGGCGGACCAGCGGACCCTCTGGTCGTAGAAGCGGTCGAGGTCGGGGTCGTCGGCCGACGCGGGCAGCCCGGCGCCCAGCAGAGCCAGCGTCGCGGCGCTCGCGAGCGCACCGCACGTGTGCCACGTGGGTATCCGGTGCTCGCGCCGTGCGGAGCGCCTGTGCCGTATGTGGCCTTTGTGCCGCTTGTGCATGGAGCCTCCAGGACGCCCCCGGTGTGCGGACCGGGGATCTCCCCCGGATCACGATAAGCGGGACCCGCCGACCGCGCCTGTTCGAGAGCCGGAGGGGGCGAAGGGGGCGGAGGGGCACGGAGGACTAGAGGGTCCGGTGAGACAGCGGGGTCCGTGGGGCGTCGCGACGGGACCGTAACCCGGACGGCGCATTCGCGTTCTAGAGGTCGCGGGCGGCCGCCCGCGACCGTCTCGGCAAGGCAGGGAACCGATGAGACAGCCGCGGGTGGTCCGACGGGCTCTCCGGGGCCGATCGCGGCGACGCCGTCCAAGTTGCCGTTGGAGGTCCCGGTGGGTCTGTGCGGTAACACCGGGAAAACGGCCGGAGCACTGAGCCCCGCCGCCGGAAACCGGTGCCCGACCGTGCAAGACCGCTCCCGCCCGTACGGGTGACGTACGGACTGCACGGGCGACACCCGGCAGGGCGGTCGACTGCCCGCCGATCCATTGACCGCCCGCCCGCGGACAGGAGCAACCGATGAACGCCGCAGACCTCGTCATCAGCACCGCCACCCTCGAGGACTGGGAGGTGGTCGGCGGATGGGCGGCCGAGGAGGGATGGAATCCGGGAGTGGGGGACGCGGCCAGTTTCTTCGCGCAGGACCCGGAAGGGTTCTTCATCGGACGGCTCCACGGGGAACCCGTCTCGGCCGTGTCCGTCGTCAACTACGGCGCCGACTACGCCTTCCTGGGGTTCTACCTGGTGCGGCGCGATCTGCGCGGACAGGGCCTGGGCATCGCCACCTGGAATGCGGCGCTCGCGCACGCCGAGGCCCGAACGGTGGGGCTCGACGGAGTCCCCGACCAGCAGGACAACTACCGCCGGTCCGGCTTCCGGCTCGCCTACACGAGCGCACGGTTCGGCGGCACCGCCCCGGCGGGCGGCACCGCCCCGGGTGTCCGGCCCGCCGCGCCGGAGGACTTCGCGGACATCGTGACCTACGACAACGCCTGCCACCCCGCCGACCGGCCCAGGTTCCTGCGGCGATGGCTCGGCGCGCCCGGCCACCGCGCCCTGGTCCGGGTGGTCGACGGGCGGCTCACCGGATACGGGGTGATCCGGCCCGCGCGCGACGCCGCACGCATCGGTCCGCTGTTCGCCGACACGGCCGAGGACGCGCGGGCGCTCCTGACCGCGCTGACCGCCGACGGTAAGCCGTTCGCCATCGACGTACCCACCACCAACACGGCCGGTGTCGCCCTCGCCGAGGAGTTCGGGCTCACCCCGTCCTTCGACACGGCCCGGATGTACACCGGGCCCGTTCGCCCCTACGCGGAGGACCGCGTCTTCGGCGTCACTACGCTCGAGCTCGGTTGAACGCCCAGTCCATGCGTGGTTCGACCACGGACCGGAACACCCGCCGGACCGGACTCGTGCACAGCAGCGTGATCCCGGCGACCGCGATCCCCGTGACCAGCAGCTCACCCAGCGGGGTGTGCAGCCACGGACGGTCGTACCACCCCCAGAACCGGGACGCCTTGATGATGAAACCGTGCAGCAGATAGCCGTACATCGTCCCCGTGCCGAGCGCCGTGCACCACATGTGCCGACCCGGGACCCAGGCCAGGAAACAGGCCGTCAGCACCAGCGCCAGCGCGAACAACGCCGGCGTGCTGACCAGTCCGACCCACCGTGAGACGCCGAGGCCCTCCACACTGCCGCGGTGGTAGAGCCAGCCCGCGTCGAACCACGGCGACGCCCAGTACGCGGCGGCCAGGGTGAGAGCCGCCACCGGAAGCGCCGCGACCCGCACCCGCCAGGTGCGCAGTCGCGAGAAGTGCTCGGCCCGAAGCCTCAGTCCGAGCACGAAGTACGGCAGGAAGGACAACACGCGCTGCAGGGACAGATCGCCCCCGAGGTCCGGCGAGACCGACGCCAGCACCGCCACACCGAGCGCGATCGGCACCGGATGGCGCAGCGCCAGCCAGATGGGCGTGGTGAGCCGCCAGATGAACAGTGCGACCAGGAACCACATGACATACCAGGGATCCAGCAGGCTGAACGGGTAGCCGGGATCGTCCTGGGCCGAGCGGTAGAACAGCGTGTACGCCGTCTCGAACACCAGGTACGGTACGACCACGCCCGTGAGCAGCCGCTTCAGCCGCCCCGGCGCCATGTCGAAACTCCGGGAGAAATAGCCGGAGATGAGTGCGAAGGCGGGCATGTGGAAGGCGTACACGGTGAGGTACGCGGCATGCACCGCCCGGCTGTCGTGCGTCAGCGGCTCCCACGCGTGACCGCAGGCCACTAAGACGATGGTCAGGTACTTCGCGTTGTCGAAGTAGGCGTTCCTGTGCGCGGTGCCGGGCGGCCGGCCCGTCGGCGGCGGACCCGAGGAACGGGCGGGGGGCTCGGCGGCCCCGGACTGGGGTGCGTCGGGCGGCCGTGGTGCCTTGGGCCGTTCCGTCGTCGGGGCCGGGGAGTTGTACTGCGCCACGTGTCGAGTCCCAGGGTCGGAGGATGGAGGACCCCAGCCGCCTGCCCGGACCGGTGGATCTCACTCCTCCACGTGGCCACGACGTGGCCTATGTCTCGTCGGCGATCGCGGTGAGCAGCACCATCCCGGAGTCCCCGTAGTCCGGCAGGGTGGGGTCGGCGTCGATACGGGTGACGGAGAGCTCCCGGGTGAGCGGTGCGAACACCTCGGTTACCGTGTCCGGGCTCACGGGACAGGCCGGCCAGGACGCCTGGCCGAGATGGTAGGAGGGCAGGTTTTCCATGAACGCCGCCACCAAGCGCCCGCCGGGAACGACCGTGCGGACGAAGGCATGGCAGAACGCGGTGAACTCCGCGAAGTCCTCGGTGGCGCCCTCGGCGACGAAGTTCATCGACGCGAGGTCGTATGTGCCGGGCTCAAGGGCACGGACGTCGCTGTGGACGACATGGACGCGGGCCAGTGACTCGGGCAGTGTCGCGGGCACATCGGGATTGAGCCGTCGGCACAGCTCGTGGAACGGCCGCCAGCTCTCCTCCGGCCCTTCCGCCAACTGCCGCCTGAGATAGGCGACGTTGGCCGCACCCGCCTCCACCGCGTCGATGTGGCGGCACGCGGCGGACGCGACCATCAGCGGATACAGATTCGGCCCGGCGCCGAACTCCACCGACCGGCCGATGCTGTCCGGGGCGAGCCGACCGTAGAACTCCGAGTGGTGGGCGATGACGGCGGCGTCCGCGGCATGCAGCTCGCGGTAGTTGTCGGCGAGGTAGTCCTGCACCGGCCAGTGGTCCCAGTTCACATCGTCGTTGAAGATCACCATGCGGTCTCAGCCCTTCTTGCGCAGGGGGAAACGCGCCGACAGCCGCGTCAGCGTGTCGTTGAGCCGGTCGATGTCGTCGTCGGAGTTGAGCGCTGTGATCTGAACGCGGAAGCCGACCCTGTCACGGGGAACGAGAGGGTAGGCGGCCAGGGTCACATAGATGCCCTCTTCCCACAGGAACGCCGCGACCGCGTCCAGGTCCTCGTGGTGGGCGAGGGGGAGCTCCACGATGGGCAGCTGGTCCGTGTTGAGGGTGGCCAGGCCGAGGGTGTCGAGGTGGTCGAGCACCCTGAGGGTCTTGCGGTGCAGATCGGCTCGGATGGCGTCACCCCGGCGGTCGTTGACGTCCAGCCCGGCGAGAGCCGAGGCCAGTGACGCCGTCGGGGAGGGACCCGAGTACAGGTACGGTGCCGCCGCCGTCTTCAGCTGGTTCTTCAGCGCCGTGGGCAGGGCCAGGAACGCGAGCAGCGACGAGTACGCCTTGGAGAAGCCGGCCGCGAGGACGATCCCCTCGTACGACTCCCCGGTGTGCCGGATCACGCTGTTGCCGCGGGAACCGTACGGGCACGGCTCCTGCGGCCCGCGTTCCCCGATCACGCCGAATCCGTGTGCGTCGTCGACGTACAGCGTCGCGCCGTGCTCGCGGCAGACGGCGGCCAGGGTGGGCAGGTCCGGCACATTGCCCGTCATGCTGTTGACCCCGTCCAGACAGACCAACCGGGTCTCCCCGGGCGGCGCCGCGGCCAGCAGACCCTGCAACTCGTCCGGGCGGTCGGCGTGGAACCGTTGCAGCCGGGCGCCCTGACCGTGGGCCGCGACACAGCCGTCGTACAGCGTCCGGTGCGCGGTCGCCTCGATGAACACCGTCCCCTGGTTCGCCAGGACCGGGATCACCGCGGAGTGGATGAGGGTCAGGGTGGGCAGCAGCAGTGTGTCCGGCGCCCCGAGGAGCGCGGCGAGCCGGTCCTCGATCTCTGGATACAGCCGAGGACTGCCCAGCAGCCGGGACCAGCTCGGGTGCGTCCCCCAGCGCCGCACGGTGGGTTCGATCGCTTCGATGATCTCCGGGTCCCAGTCGAAGCCCAGATAGTTGCAGGAGGCAAAGTCGATCAGCCAGTGGTCCCCGCTGCGGATGTGCCGGCCGCGCACCTCGTCGAGGACGGCGTCGCTCATGCGGCTGGTCCGCCGCAGACGCTCCAGCTCCGCCGCGCGCGGGTCGCTGCGCACCTGCGAGGCCTCCCGTTCGGGGCGCTCGGACGGTGCGTCGTAAGCCTCGTGCGCGGGCCCCGCTGCCGTGCCCCCGTCCGCTGTCCCGCCGGCCGTCACGGGCGGTGCGAACAGTGCGCCGCTGCGCTGACGCAACACGGACTCGCTCTGGTCCACCGACATCGGCCGGAAGAACAGATAGCCCTGCCCGAACTGGCAGCCTATCTGGGTCAGCAGGTCACGCTGGGCGGGCTCCTCGATGCCCTCGGCGATCACCTGCAGGCCCAGTGTGTCGGCGATGTGGACGATGCCCTCGACGAGCGCGACCTGCTGGGTGTCCGCGGCGATGTCGTCGATGAACGACTTGTCTATCTTCAGTACGTCGATGGGGAAGTCCCGCAGATAACGCAGCGAGGAGAAACCCGTCCCGAAGTCGTCGACGGCGATGCGCACCCCCATGTCCTTCAGCGAGTGCAGCACGCCTTCGATCTGGTCGTCACGGCGCAGCAGGACCGTCTCGGTCAGCTCCAACTGCAGCGAGCCGGGCGCGAGTCCGGGTGTCCGCAGCACCTTGCACACCTGCTCCAGGAAACCCGCGTCGCGGAACTGCCGGGCGGAGACGTTCACGCTGACGTACGGCAGTGGATCCGACTTGCTGGCCAGCCGTTGCAGGTTGGCTATGTCGAACGTGGCGGTCTCCATGACCCATGCGCCCAGCGGTGTGATGTAGCCGGTCTCCTCGGCCAGGTTGATGAACTCGTTGGGGGAGACCCGGCTGCGCGGTGCCCGAGGCCAGCGGGCCAGCGCCTCGAAACCGACGACCTCCCCCGCGGTGATGTCCACCACGGGCTGGTACTGGACGGTGAACTCCTTCTCCGCGATCGCCCGGTCGAGACGGCTCTGCAGATCGTGGCGCTCGACCATGCGCATGTGCAGCAGGGGCTGGAAGCGGCGCCACTGGCGTTTGCCCGCCGCCTTCGCCGCGTACAGGGCGAGGTCTGCGTGGGCCAGCAACTCGTCCGCGTCCGTGCTGTCCTTCGCGGTGGCCACGCCCACACTGGCGGTGATGCTCACCGACTCGTCGGGCAGGGTGAACGGCCTGGCGAGCGTCTGGATCACCTGCGCGGCCAGCAGCTCCGCGTCCAGCGGTTCCTTGGCGTCCTCCATCAGTACGGCGAACTCGTCGCCGCCCAGCCGGGCCGCGGTGTCGCTGCGGCGCAACGCCTTGGACAGCCGGTCGGCGACGGAGACGAGCAGATGATCGCCGGCGGTGTGGCCCATGGTGTCGTTGACCAGCTTGAAGTCGTCCAGGTCGATGAAGAGCAGACAGGTGAGCTTGGACTCGCGGCGGCCACGCAGCAGCGCGCGCTGGATCCGCTCCAGCAGCAGGGTCCGGTTGGGCAGACCGGTCAGCGAGTCGTGAAAGGCCCGCTGGGTCAGCTCGTGTTCCAGCCGACGCTGCTCGGTCACGTCCCGCAGGGTGACGACCAGGCCGCCCACGGTGCGCTCGTCCCGGAAGTCACTGCACCGCACCTCGACTTCGACCCTGTCGTCGTCCCGCCGCACCCACCAGTGGTCGTGTGCGGCCTGGTGCCCGTTGTTGCGTACGGCCCGCAGTTCCCGGGCCGCCCGCTCACGGTCGCGGGGGTCCACCAGGTCGGGCAGCAGCGAACCGACCAGCGGCACCTGGCCGAACACGGCCCGCGCGGAGGGACTCGCGTACCGCACCGTGTCGTCCTCCTCGACGATGAGGATGACGTCCGAGGCGTTGCGCACCAGCGTGCGGAAGTACGCCTCGTTCTCCTGGCGGATGACCTCTTGGCGCAGGGCGAGGCGTTCCACGGCGAGTCCGGCGTGCGAGGCGAGGATCTCCAGCGAGCCGTGCATCTCGGCGAGCTGTTCCTCGGGACCGGCGACCAGCAGCACGCCCGGCACCGATCCGACCTGCTGGCCGGCTTCCGTCTGGTGTTCGGGCGGAATCATGGGGCACACCAGCACGGTCCGCAGCCCGTCGAACTTCGCGGCGACGGCCGGCTCGAGAGAGTCGGTCGTGGTCAGCCGTGTGCGGCCACCGGTCAGATCCGCCGCGTGGTCGGCCGGCAGCAGCAGCGTCCGGTGCCGGTTCCGCTTGCCGAACAGGGCCTCGACCGTGGTGTCGCAGACGTGCGTGACCTCCTCCTGCCGGGTGGCCACGACGAGTGACGCGGCCGCGTCGCGCAGGGCGTGTTCGCGTGCCACGGCCTTGCGGTGGGCCACGACCATTCCCGTGAACCGGAGGATGACCAGGAAGAACAGCACGCCGAGGAAGGCGGCGATCACGGCCGCGTCGTTGACGCCGCCGGTCAGCCCCTCGATCAGCAGGATCGCCGGGGCGATCAGTGTCGCGGCGGCAAGCAGCAGGAGCCGCCGCGGCGGCGGGATCAGGGTGTCACCCTGCGGGACGGACGCCGTCAGTTCCACCATGGAGGGGTGCAGCCCGGCGAGGCCCCACGCCGTGTAGAACATGATCCACCCGGCGTCCATCAGCGTTCCCGCCTGCCAGGTGGCGTTCAGTTGCAGGATCCCGTAGACGACGTCGGAGAGGAGAAGGATCGCCGTGCCCAGGAACAGCAGCTGCACGGAACGGTTGTGGCCGCGGTTGGTGCCCGGCGTCACCAGCCGGGCCAGCATGGCGAGGACCAGGACGTCGCCGAGCGGATAGGCGATGCTGATGGCCCGTTGCACCCATGTCAGCCCTTCCAGCACGGAGAGCGGCTGCACGAGATACACCCACACGGGCAGTGCGAGCGCCGCCGTGAAGATCAGCGCGTCCAGCAGGCTCGGCAGGTCGTGGCCTGACCAGCGGTACCGTACGAGGCCGAACAACCCTATGGCGAACAGCACATAGACCATGAGGTAGCAGGCGTCGGCCGGGGAGGGGAACGGGTTGGAGGTCTGGAAGTACTGCTCCACCGCGTAGTAGTACGTGTCGCCCGCAACGAAGGTGAGCAGAGCCGCGGCGAGGAACCACCAGGGCCATCGGTGAGCGGGGCGGTGGATGGCGGCGCCGGTGAGCACGGCGATGCCACCGGAGACGCCGATCACGGCCCAGCTGGGCGTGCGAGCCTCGGGCATCGTCATGAAGACGCTCGTGGCGATCGCGACCAGTACGACGTAAGCAGCCATCAGCCGATGTACCGGCAGCAATGGCACCTCCCGGGATCGGAGGAGAACGGCCGTCTGCCTGAACTGGGTCTCGCTCGATCGTAGGCACGGGCGGTGCGGCGGTGCATCTCGGAACGCGCCTGTCACGCCCGGCCGCACCCGGCTCGGCCCTGGTACGGCCGGGGCGGCTCGGGCGTGGTCGGCGGGCGCGCGGGAAGGGACTTTGTCCCTCCGCCGCGGTCACCTCTTGGTGCTGGGGCGTCGGGCCGAGCCCGCGTAGCCGTTGGGATTGAGTTGTTCGAAGTGCCAGGCGTCCCGGCACATCGCGGTGAGGTCCCGGGTGGGGTGCCAGTCCCAGGCGCGGCGTACCGCGCTCACGTCCGCGATCAGCTC
Source organism: Streptomyces cavernae (assembly GCF_004023625.1). GTDB lineage: Bacteria > Actinomycetota > Actinomycetes > Streptomycetales > Streptomycetaceae > Streptomyces > Streptomyces cavernae. The sequence continues at coordinate 313,696 of NZ_RPDJ01000008.1, forward strand.
GGGGACGTCGCCCTCCCGGCGCCCGACGATCTCGTACGGAATCGGCCGGCCGCACACCGCCCCGAACGTGTCGATCACATCGAGGACCGAACGGCCCAGGCCCGAACCGATGTTGAACACCCGCATGCCGGGCCCGTCGGAGAGCCGGTCGAGGGCGACACGGTGGGCCTCCACGCTGTCCATCACATGGACGTAGTCGCGGATCGCGGTTCCGTCCGGAGTCGGGTAGTCCCCGCCGAAGACGTGTACGCGCGCCCTCCGTCCGGCGGCGACCTGTGCGACGTTCGGCACCAGGTTGTCGGGGACGCCACTTGGGTCCTCGCCGAGCAGCCCGCTCGGATGGGCGCCCGCCGGGTTGAAGTGGCGCAGGCACAGGACGGTGAACTCGGGGTGACGGCGGCAGACGTCGGCGAGTATCTGCTCGCACAGCCACTTCGAGGCGGCGAAGGGGTTGGCGGGCCGGGCGGGTGTCGACTCGTCGAGCGGGCCGCCGTCCGCGTCGCCGTAGAGGGAGCCGGTCGAGGAGAAGACCAGCTGATGGACGGCGTGCTCCCGCATGGCTGACAGCAGGGAGATCGTGCCCGCGACGTTCGTGTCGTAGTACTCGATGGGCATCCGCGTCGATTCGCTCACGGCCTTGTGCGCGGCGAAGTGCACGACGGCGTCCACGGAGTGCCGGTCGAAGACGGCCGACAGGGCGCGCCGGTCGCGGATGTCGAGTTCGTAGACGGCGCCCACGAAACGTCCGGCGAGCCGTTCCACGCGGGTGAGCACCTGGGGGGCGCTGTGCGCGTAGTTGTCGACCACGATCACCTCGTAGCCGTGGTCGAGGAGTTCGACACAGGCGTGGCTGCCGATGAAGCCGGCCCCGCCGGTCACGAGGACCGTCGCCGGTGGGTTCGCGGTCCAGGACCTCTCCTGTGGCGGCTGGGTGTCCACCGGTCTCACCGGCCCGGCGGGGCGGCGGGGTCCGGGTGTGGGTAAGGCTCCGTGATCACTGGAACTCCCGCGTGATCAGGTCGGCGAAGTCCGGCGCGCCGCGGAGCGGCCGATGAGCTTGGCATGATCGTCGAACGTCGTATGCCAACATCGTATGTTTACGAGGTATATGCACCACTCTTCCACCTTCTGCCCGTCGGCTCCCGGCGTCAAGTGGAGGCGGAAGCGGAGGCTGAGACAGCTGACCGGCAGGCGGGGCACGCACGCGGCTGTCCCAGCCCTTGGGGGTGGCACTGCCTGAGTTGTGCGGAGGAAGCCATGCAACGATGCGGCTGGGCCCCGCAGGCGGCTGCCGGGCCCTGCTTGGGCGGCTGCCGAGACCTGTACGGGTGGCTGCCGAGACCTGCTCGGGCGGGGCTCGCTCGCGGCGCCGGGGCCCAATAACCGCTTGCCGCCCCCGGCCGCGGCTGCTGGAGTGGCCGAATGGATCACGCTTCGGTATTGGCTTTGTTCGACCGCGACATGCGGCAGGACGCCCGGCCCGACGGGCCCCGGGCACGGATCGAGCGGGTCGAGGGCGTGGTCCGCCAGGTCGGGGGCGAGGCCGGCTGGAACGGTGTGCTCTGGTCGGAGCTGGGCGAGGTCGGGGCGGAAGGGGTCATCGACGAGCAACTGCGCTACTTCACCGGACTCGGTCTCTCCTTCGAGTGGAAGCTCTACGCGCACGACACGCCGTACGACCTGGGTAAACGGCTTCGGGCGGCCGGGTTTGCGCCCGAGCCGGAGGAGACGCTGATGGTCGCGGAGGTCGCCGATCTGGACCTCGGCCTCCCCGTCCCCGAAGGCATCGAAGTGCGTCCGGTGACCGATGCCACCGGCGTCGGCCTCGTGGTGGAGGTCCATGAGCGGGCCTTCGGCTCCGACGGCTCCCAGCTGAGACGGCAGATGCTCGACCGGCTCGCGGCGGACCCGGAGGCGGCGGTCGCCGTGGTCGCCCTCGTCGACGGCGAGCCGGTGAGCTCGGCACGGATGGATCTGCCGCCCGGCGCGCGTTTCGCGGGACTGTGGGGCGGTGGCACGGTCGAGGAGTGGCGCGGGCGGGGTCTGTACCGGACGCTGGTCGCGTACCGGGCCCGAGTCGCCGCCGCACGGGGCTACCGCTACCTCCAGGTGGACGCGATGCCCACGAGCCGCCCGATCCTGGAACGACTCGGCTTCGCGTCGCTGACCACGACGACGCCGTACCTGTCGCCCTGATCGTTCCGGGAAGCCGGAACGGCCCGCCGGACATCCGGCGGGCCGTCGGGGACGACCCGAGGCCGGAACGGCTCCGACCCGGATCTCACATGTGCACCACAGGGTGCCGCGTCGGGGTCGGTGGCCGGTACGGAGCGGCGGTAGAGCAGCACGCGGACGATCAGGCCGGCGGCGAAGAAGACGGCCGACCACCAGCAGGCGGTGGAGTAGGCCTCCAGGCCGGCCTGGGCCTGGACGGCAGGATCCCTGGGGTCCTTGCCGACGACGTAGTCGGTGGCGGCGCCGGTTGCAAGGGTGTTGAGCAGGGCCGTGCCGATCGAGCCGCCGACCTGCTGCATGGCGTTCACGGTGGCGGAGGCCGCGCCGGCGTTCTCGGCGCCCACGCCGGCGGTGGCCGGGCTCATGGCCGGGGCCATCACCAGGCCGAGACCGAGGCCCGCCACGATCAGCGGGGGCAGGATGTCGCCGGTGTAGCCGCTTCCCATGTCGAGGCCTGTCAGGTGGTGAGTCCCCGCGTCGCGGGGGGCGGTAGCGCCGGTCTCGACGCTTTCGCCGAGGTGCGGTGAGTGACCGTACAGGAGACGATCCGCGTGGCGGGGACCCTTGACGAGGCGCGGCGGCATGCGCGGGCCGTGGCACCGCTCAGTGGGTGAGCAGGTCCAGTTGGTACTCCAGGGCCTTGTGGGTCGGTACATAGCCGAGGGCCTCGTTGATGGCGCGCATCGGGCCGTTGCTGTCGGCCGTGTCCGTGAGCAGGCCGGACAGTTCCGGGTGGTGCTCGCGGGCGCGGCGGATCGACTCCGCCTTCATCCACAGGCCGAGCCCGTGTCCGCGGTGCTCGGGCAGGACACCGGTTCCGTAGTGCTGGGCGTTGCCCCGGCCGTCGCCCGGCACGACCAGTTCGGAGAACCCGGCGATGGTGCCGTCGGACATGTCCACCGCGGCCACGGTCTGCAGCCGGTCCCCGCGTCTGCCGATCGCCTCGGCCGCCGCCACGACGCGCTCGACGTCCCAGTCCACGGTGCCGTAGTCGGTGTCGTCCATGGGCATGTCGTCCATCGCGCGCCGTGAGTCGGCGAAGGTCCGCGCGAGCTGTGGCGGGACGACGCCCTCCCAGTACGTCAACTCGTAGCCATGGTGCGACCGCAGGGCCGTCCGCGTGATCCGCTCCAGGTCGGCGTCGGCCAGGGACAGCCGGGCATACGTCAGGGCCAGCACGCGGCGAAACCCGCGCACCGCCAGGAACCCGTCACCGGGCGAGCCCTCGCGCGCCTGTGCGAGCACCGTCCGGCGGCCCTCCGCCCGGGCCGTGGCGATGACCGCGTCGAGCAACCGCCCACCGACACCCCGCCGCCGTTCGGCCGGGTGCACGGTGACGTCGGCCTCGGCGAGATGCTCCTGACCTCCCCCGGTGAACAGGCGCAGAAAAGCGGACCCGACGGGGTGTCCCTCGGCGTCGGAAGCCAGCCACGCGAGGCGACGGCTCGACGCTCCCCGCTCCGGATCGGCGAGCGGGGTGATGTGCACGGTCAACGGCGGGCCTGCCTTTCGGTCCTCAACGACGGGACCCAGAAGCCTAGTTACCGCCCCGTGCGTCGGCCCGGAGTTTCAGCGCGCCGTCCGCTCTCCCGGCTGCCGCCGGGCCAGCAGCCGTACTGCCAGGTCCGCAGCACGAGTCGCCGACCCTTCGACGTACGGATCACCGGGGCGTCCTGGGCGAGCTCGAAACCGCTCGCGCGGGCCACCCCCGCACTCGGGACGTTGGCCTCCTCGATGCACAGCACCAGGCGGCGCGGGCGCAGGCGGCGGACGGCGTAATCCGCGAGCAGGCGAACCGCCCGGGTGGCGAGCCCACGCCCGCGGAACGGGGCGGCGACGCCATAGCCGATCTCCGCGTCGCGGGGGTCCACGTCGCTGCGGAACAGCAGCACCTCGCCGCGCGGCCGCAGTCCGTCGGTGGTGATGGCGAGTTGCACCTTGCGCCCCTCGGCCCGCGCCACCCGGGCCTCATGCAGGTAGGTACGTGCGGCAGCGGTGTCGAAGGGCGAGACGATCGGTGTCCAACGGTCGATCTCGGGGTCGTCGTACAGCTCGACGAGCGCAGGCACATCGTCGTCGGCCCACTCGCGCAACCGTATTCCGTCACCTTCGAGGCGCAACTGCTCGGGGAAAGCCCAAGTCGGCTCGGTGTCCATGTGCCCCGATCCTGCCTTGCGCCGGGCCCGAGACCAAGAGCGCGGCAACGTCCTGAGGGGACGCCCGATTGACATGCAGGTAATTGCCTGCATAACGTTGAGTGTGCACACCAGTGATGAGACGGACGACGAGACGGACAAGGCCTTCAAGGCGCTGGCGGACCCGACGCGCAGGCGGCTGCTCGACCTGCTGCACGAGCGCAGTGGGCAGACGCTGGGCGAGCTGTGCGGGCACATCGACATGGCCCGGCAGTCCGTGACCCAGCACCTGGCCGTCCTGGAGGCCGCGAACCTGGTCAGCACCGTGCGGCGGGGGAGGGAGAAGCTGCACTACCTCAACCCGGTGCCGCTGCACGAGATGCAGGAACGGTGGATCGAGAAGTTCGAACGCCCGCGCCTGCGAGCGCTGAGCGCAGTCAAACGACGAGCCGAGGAAGTCATGAGCGACAAGCCCACATTCGTTTACGTCACCTATATCGAGAGCACCCCGGAAGCGGTCTGGCGCGCGCTGACGGATGCCGAACTGACCGCCTCCTACTGGGGTCACAGCAATGTCTCCGACTGGCGGCCGGGCTCTCGCTGGGAGCACCGTCGCACCGACGGCTCCGGCATCGCCGACGTCGTCGGCACGGTGCTGGAGAGCGAACCGCCCACCCGCCTCGTGACCGTGTGGGCCGATCCCGCCGACGAGGACAACCCCGACAAGCAGTCCCGGGTGACGTTCGACATCCATCCGCACGCCGACATCGTCCGGCTCACCGTGACCCACGAAGACCTCCCGGACGAGACCGCGCGCGGCGAGGTGGCCCTCGGCTGGCCGGCCGTCCTGTCCAACCTCAAGTCCCTGATCGAGACCGGCAGTCCGCTGCCGCAGGAGCCTTGGCTGGTGCCGAGCCGCTGACCGCGACGGTTCGGTCCGCCATTGTGGTCCGCCGTGGTCCGCCACGGTTCGGGGTCCACGATTCGGAACCCCACGGTTCGGCCGGTCCGCGGTGTGCGGGCCGGCCGAGATTTCCGCGGCTACGCCATGGGCGGGGTCGCATCGCGGTAGGACCGGGAGGTGCCGCCCCTCCTCATGGTCGCCGCGGCGCACACCACCCCGAGGACGACGGCCAGTGCGCCCACAATGATGTTGTTGACCACGACTCCGGCGTCCGGGTCCGTCCCGACGATCCACGGCGAGATGATCAGCCAGGTGCCGATCGCGCACATGGCCCAGCTCAGTCCGTACATCCTCGACGGAGTGGTGGTGAACCCGAGGGCCAGTGCACCGAGTGCTATCCCGATGATCAGGTTGTGCGTCACCAGCGGAGGCTGGCTCGTCGTGTAGTGGAGGATCCACGGGGATGCGGCGCAGTACAGACCGAGCAGGAACACCGGTCCGTCGACGAGCGCCACATCGTGACCACCGAGCACGCGGGCGTATCTGTCCCGCATCTCGGTCACATCGGGGTGGGTGGTGATGTCACCTCTCGAGCGTGAGACGTCGGCCATCACTCGCCTCCTTCGTTCTCCGCGAAACTGACCGCTCTGGTGCGATATGCAGAGAAGCGCGGCTTATAAATATTCTGCTCTTATTTTTTCCTTATGTGTAGCGGAGTGGAGCGCTGCGCCCGGCAGGGCGGGGCGTCGGGGGGACTCTCCCGACCGGGTCCGGCATACGAGACCGAACGACCACTCCTTGACTGGCCGGAAGTACCACTGCGACGATCCTTGGCATGAACAAGCAGCTGGACCTCACGCGGCGACGCCACGTCGACCTCGCGCGCGTCTCCAGCGCCTTCTGTTGCCGCGCAGCCTGACGAACAACAGGGCCCCTCTCGCGCGGAGCGTCGACGGAACCACTCGCCTCGCCATCGATCGGGGCTGTCCACCGGGCACCGAGACGGCATTCCCTAACGCGTTTCCCGGTGTCCGCGCAAGCCGTCCGCTCCCGGGTCCGGTTTCCCGCCCGAGGCGGGCCACCACGTCCGTCTGCCATCCGCACCGGTGCACACGCACCGGACCGCGGGGCGGAGCGCGCTCGTCGCGCCGTTCCGTTCCCGCACCCGCCACGAAAGAGGGCCCCATGGCCACCGTCCTGTCCGTCTCCGGCAGCCCCTCCGTCTCCTCCCGCACCGCCAAGCTGCTGCGCCACCTCGACACCCGGCTCATCGACCAGGGCCACGACGTCATCCCGCTCGACGTCCGTACCATCCCCGCCGAGGCCCTCCTCGGCGCCGACTTCCGGCATCCGGCCATCGTCGAGGCCACCGCGCTCTTCGAGCGCGCCGACGGCGTGGTCATCGGCACCCCCGTCTACAAGGCGGCCTACTCCGGTGTGCTGAAGGCGCTGCTCGACCTCCTCCCGCAGTACGCGCTCACCGGCAAGACCGTGCTGCCGCTGGTGACCGGCGGCAGCACAGCCCATGTCCTGGCCCTCGACTACGCGTTGCGGCCGGTCCTCAACTCCATGGGTGCCGCGCACATCGTCCAGGGCTGGTTCACCCTCGACAAGGACATCACCGCCGACGAGGACGGCCGCATCACCGTGGCCCCGGCCACCGACCGCCAACTGACGCAGGTGCTCGACCAGTTCTCGGCGGCCCTGGGCCGGACATCGCTGTTGGCCCCGGCGGGCTGACCGTCGTGGGCTGACGGGGGTGGGCTGACGGTCGTGGGCTGACGGTCGCGGGGGCGGGTGCGCTCGGACCGGCCGGCGGCCTACCGCGCCGGGCTGGTCAATGCCTCCAGGTGTGCTCGGCGTGATTCCGCAGTCTGGCCCTGGACCAGGAGGAACAGACCCTCGCGGGCGAGTCGCTGGGCCCTGTTGGCCAAGGTCATCGCGCGGCCGCCGCCCGACACCACCGCCGCCGTCGTGGCCGCCTGCAGCAGTTCGTAGGCCTTCGTCCTGAGGGCCAGGCGCTCCCGAAGGTGCTCGTGCGGCACCGGGTGGTCGGCCAGGGCGTAGGCCCGGCGCCTGACCTCGGCGAGGCGAGCGCGCAGGGGCTCCGCCCTGTCCTCGTCCAGCAGGGTGAGCGCCGCCTCGGCGACGCCGAAGACCGCCGGTGGGGTGTTGACCGTCTTCGGGCGGTCGGTGGCGGCCCAGGTCTCGTACGGCGTGCGCTGCACCAACGCCTCCTCGGGCAGCCACAGCCCGTCCAGCTCCAGCGACACCGTGCGCGCGGCACCGAGCGCGGCCAGGCGCAACGGGGGCGAGGGGCGCACGCCCGGCTGTTCCCGGGCCTCGGTGAAGGCGAGGACCACCTCGTCGTCCTCCGTCAGGCCCGCGATCAGCATCACGTCGTTGAGGCCCCAGCCCGTGTACCAGGGGATCCGGCCGTCGAAGCGCAGGCCGCCACGCTCCCGGCCGACCCGTACGCTCACCCGAGGATGCGCGCGCAAGTAGGCGTACGCCACCCCGGACAGCAGTTCACCCCGGGCCAGCGGGCCCAACAGGCGTTCTCTCACCGGGAGTCGGCTGCCCGCCAGGGTCGCCAGAGGCGTGTTGTGCTGGGTCTGCACGAACCAGGTGGAGCAGCACGCCCCGGCCAGGATCTCGGCGGTCTCCCGGGCCACCGCGGCGGGCGCGCCCGAGCCGCCGTACTCGACGGGGGCGCTCAGCCCGAGCAGCCCCGACCGCTTCACCGCCTCGATGCTGCTCATCGGCACGCCCTCCTGGTCGACCCGCTCCGCCTGCGGTGCGAGCACCTCCGCGGCGAGGCGGCGCGCACGGTCGACCAGGGGGTGTGGCGGGGTGGTCATCGAAAAATCTCCCGGTGGTGTCGTGGATGGTGTCGATCCGGCGGTCCGCTGTTCGTGTAGGGAGTAGAGCCTCACCAAGACGACCAGCACCGACCAAGAAGGACACATCATGAAGTACTACCTGCTCAGCGTGATGCAGCCGGTGGGGGACCCACCCCCGCCCGAGTCCATGCGAGAGATCATGCACAACCTCGAAGTGTTCCACGCGGAGCTGCGCGAGGCCGGGGCCTGGGTCTTCGCGGACGGACTGCACGGCCCGGAGTCGGCCACCGTGCTGCGGGCGAAGGACGACGGCGAAGTACTGATCACCGACGGCCCGTACACCGAGAGCAAGGAGTTCCTGGGCGGGATCGTCCTGATCAAGGCCCCGGACCTGGACGCGGCGCTCGACTGGGGCCGCAAGGCGACGCTGGCGACCACGCTGCCGATCGAGGTGCGCCCCTTCCAGCACGAGGCAGAGGACTGATGCCCACGGACCCCGACCCCGACCCCGACCCCGAGTCCGAGTCCGAGTCCGAGTCCGAGTCCGAGTCCGAGTCCGAGTCCGAGTCCGACCCCGAGTCCGAGTCCGACCCCGCCCCCGAGCCCGAGCCCGAGCCCGAGCCCGAGCCCGAGCCCGAGTCCGAGTCCGACCCCGAGTCCGACCCCGAGTCCGACCCCGAGTCCGAGTCCGAGTCCGACCCCGAGCCGGCTCCCGGCCATGACGCACGTCCCGATACCGATCCCGGCCCTGGCCCTGGCTCCGCCTCGGGCGCTGGCGTCGGCTCCGCCTCGGGCGCCGGCTCCGCCCCGGGCGCTGGCGTCGGCTCCGCCTCGGGCGCCGGCTCCGCCCCGGGCCCTGGCGCCGACCCCCACCAGGCCCCGGCACCCACCCCGGCAGTCGCGGTGATTTCGGTGCCGGCGTCGAGGCGATCTTCCGTGCGGAGTACGGGCGCGCGGTGGCCGTTCTGGTCCGTTTCCTCGGTGACATCGACCTCGCCGAGGAAGCGGTTCAGGAGGCCTTCACCACGGCACTGGTGAACTGGCCGGTGGCGGGTGTGCCGCCGAGCCCGGCCGGCTGGATCATCACCACTGCCCGGAACCGCGCCGTCGACCGGCTGCGCCGCGAGGCCGGACGTGCCGAGCGGCACGCCGAGGCGGCCCTGCTGCACGCCCCCGACGCGCCCCCCGAGGAGGGCCCCGTGCGCGACGACCGGCTCCGTCTGATCTTCACCTGCTGTCACCCCGCGCTCGCCACCCGGGCGCAGGTTGCCCTCACCCTGCGCCTCCTCGGGGGCCTGAGCACCGCACAGATCGCCCGCGCCTTCCTGGTTCCCGAGCCGACGATGGCCCAGCGCCTCGTCCGTGCCAAGGCCAAGATCCGCGACGCCCGCATCCCCTACCGCGTCCCCCGCGACGCCGACCTCCCGGACCGCCTGAAGGGCGTGCTCGCCGTCATCTACCTGATCTTCACGGAGGGACATACGGGCGAGGCGGAGCTGAGTGCCGAGGCCGTACGACTCGGCCGCCTGCTCGCCGACCTCATGCCGGACGAGCCCGAGGTCATCGGCCTCCTCGCGCTCATGCTCCTCATCGAGTCCCGGCGCCCGGCCCGCTCGGGCCCCGCCGGCGAACTGGTCCTCCTGGCCGATCAGGACCGCCGCCGCTGGGACCACGACCTCATCGCGGAGGGCCGGCGCCTGGTCCGGCTCTGCCTGCGCCGCGGGCGGCCGGGCCCGTACCAGATCCAGGCCGCGATCAACGCCGTGCACAGCGACGCCCCGGCCATCGCCGACACCGACTGGGCGCAGATCGTGCGGCTCTACGACCAGTTGCTGGCCCTCGCGCCCAGCCCTGTCGTCGCCCTCAACCGGGCCGTCGCCGTGGCGGAGACCGAGGGGGCGGCGGCGGCCCTCGCCCTCGTCGACGAACTCGACCTGGACCGCTACCACTCCTTCCACGCCGTACGAGCCGAACTGCTGCGCAGACTGGGAAGAGTCACCGAGGCTGCGCGGGCGTACGAGACCGCCAGCAGGCTGACCCCGAGCCCGGCCGAGCGGGCGGCACTTGAACGCGGCCGTGCCGCGCTCGGCACTGAACGGCCGCAGCACTAGCCTCCAACGGCGGTCCCCGAAGGCCGCTGTGCCGGTCTCAACAGCGATCCCCGACGGCCGCTGCACCAGCTTCAACAGCGATCCCCGACGGCCGCAGCACCAGCCTGAAGGCCGGTCCCCTGACGGGCCGTTGCACTGGCCCCCAGCACCAATCTCCGAGGGGGCCGTTGCACCACTCTCAACAGCGGCCTCCCGACGACCGCTGTGCCGGTCTCAACGGCGGCCTGCCGGTGACGAGTTGATGTCATCATCGGGATGATTGATCTCCTCTATTGACCGGTACATACCAACACGCTTGAGTGTCCCCGCAGACCCCACCCCCGGCCGCCCACGTCAACGGCGCGCCGCGCTGCTGAAGGGACACCTCATGCGGATGAGTCGCTCCGTGCTCGCCACCGTCGTCGCCGCAGCGGCGGTGGGTACCTTCCTCGCCGTGCCCGCGCACTCCGCCGCGGTACCGGCCGAGGGCGTGTACTACGTGCAGAGCGCGACCACCGGGCTCAACGCCGCCGTCAACGGCACCGCGGTGGAACAGCACAACCCCAAGGGCAACGAGGACCGCCAGCAGTGGACCTTGCGGGCATCGGGGTCATCCCGCTCGAGCGAGGCGGAGGGGGCGTACGTCCTGGAGAGCACGGACGCGGCGGGCACCTGCCTGGGCCGGTCCGCGGGCCAGGCCCGGACCGTGGCCTGCACGAGTTCCGACGCGGCGTGGACCATGACACCCGTCGGTTCGGACCGGTACACGCTGAAGGACCCCTCCGCGGCCTCGTACCTGACCGTGGGTGCCAAGGCGTCCGGTTCCAACTATCCCGCCCAACTCGCCCTGGGCGCCGCCGGATCCCTCGCCAACTGGTATCTGACCCCGGTGGCCTCGCCGACCGCCCCGATGCCCTCCCCGGCCGAACGAACCCTGGACCAGGTCACGTTCCTCACCACGCACAACGCCTACGCCAACGGCGTCGACGGCGGATTCGCCCCGCCCTTCGTCAACCTGGTGCCCAACCAGACGCGTGGCATCAACCAGCAACTCGCCGACGGAGTACGCGGGTTCATGCTGGACATCCATCAGACGTCCGACGGCGCGATCCTCTGTCACAACAGCTGCACCCTGGTGAGCAGGCCGGTCGCGCTCTGGGTGGACCTCCAGCGCATGGTGGACTTCCTCAAGCGGAACCCGGATCAGGTAGTCACCGTGTTTCTGGAGGACTACGTCGACGCGGGTGTGCTGCGCAGTGAACTGGCGCGGGTGAGCGGGCTGTCGGACGTCCTGTACCGCCCCGACCAGACGGGTGTCCGCCAGAACGGCTGGCCCAGGATGGCGGATCTGATCGCCGCCAACCGCCGACTGCTGATCTTCAGCGACCACAGCCGTGCCTCGGACCAGTCGGCGGGCCTGACCCGGGACTCCTTCGGGGTGATGTATCAGAAGGAGTGGACCGTGGAGAACTACTGGTCCATGGGCGGGGGCGTGGGCGACTCCAACTGGGCCTGCTACAGCCGCTGGTACGACGCGAACACCAACATCCCGCTCACCCGCACCGAGCCCAACTTCCGTCCGCTGTTCGTCATGAACCACTTCCGGGACGTGGGGATCACCGGGACGGCCACCACGGACAACACGAAACTCACCGACCGCGCCCAGCGCTTCTGCCAGCCGGCCGCCCGCAAGAAGCCCAACTTCCTCGCCGTGGACCACTACGACCGGGGAAACCCGGCCGCCGCGGTGAACACCCTGAACACCTACGTCTATCCGTAGGGTCACGAGGCAGTGTCCTGAGACAGCGTCAGGAGGCCGTGCTCCGCAGCAGCCCCCGTACATAGGCGGCCTGGCCGACGTGCTGGAGGTCGTCGGCGAGGACACTGACCAGCCGTACGCCCAGGGTCACGGGCGGCTCCCAGCGTTCGTCCACGACGCGTTCGAGGTCCTTCGCGGTCAGCCCGCGCAGGAAGACGAGGGTCTGTTCGTGCACGGCGTCGTAGTACCCGAGGAGCGGCTCCCCGGAGTCCACACGCACCTTGGCGACCTTCGCGGAGCTGTGCCCGTAACCCGTGTCCCGCCGGGACAGGCCCAGCCCGAAGCGCTTCTCCCAGCCGTCGGCGAGCCAGACCTGCTCCTGTCCGGAGGCGTCGGCCACATGGTCGTCCTGGATCCGGGTGAGGTGCCAGACGAGCCAGGCGACGGAGTTGGTGTCGGGGGCGGGGCGGGCGGCGAGCTCGTCCGCGGTCAGACCGTCGACGACCGCGTGGACCTCTTCCTGGATGCGGCCGAACGCGTCGGTGAGGATGTCCTTTGCGTGCATGCCTCCACCATCGCGCATCGAGGACCGGAACGCTCGGGGGCCAACCGCAGCGGGGCCGACCGCAGCGGGGCCAATCGCACGGGGGCCGACCGCACCGGGGCCGGGAGGGTCATGCCTGCGGGGCGGAGAGGAGCGCCATCAGCGCCCGCGCCGCCGGGCTCGTGGCGTCCGGGTGCGGCAGCATCGCCACCGTCTCGTACTCCGCGCCGCCCTCGAGCGGCCGCGCGGTCAGCCCCGCGGCCTGGCGCTTGTGCGCGAAGTGCGCGGGCATCACGGCGATACCCAGGCCCTCGTGCACCAGCTCCAGCAGGGTGTGCACATCGCTCACCTCGAGCGAGACCGTGCGGCGCACACCCGCCGCCGCGAAGACCGCGTCCGTGGTGCGGCGCGGACCCCAGTCCGGGTGGAAGTCGACGAAGGCCTCCCTGTCGAGGTCGGCCGGCTTCAGACGGGCGACCCCGGCGTTCCGGACGGCGAGCGGATGACCCGGATGGCAGAGCACCGTCATCGACTCACGGGCCAGCGGGACCGTCCGCATCTGCTGCATCAGCTCCGTGTTGCTCCCGGTGGCGACCCCGAACGCCAGATCGAGCCGTCCCGCCGCCAGATCCTCGGCGAGCGAGGCCGAACCCGCCTGCCGCAGCCGGATCTCCACCTCGGGATGACCGCGCCTGAACCCCGCCAGCAGCCGCGCCACGTCGACGCCGGCAATGCACTGCTCCGTCCCCAGCGCGAGCGTGCCGCGCAGCACGCCCTGCACGGCGGCCACCGCCTCCTGCGCCGCCCGCACCTGGGCCAGCACCCGCTCGGCCTCACCGAGCAGCGCCCGCCCCGCCTCGGTCAGCGTGACCCGGCGCGTCGTACGGACGAACAGCGGGGCCTGCAGCTCCCGTTCCAGCGCCCGGACGGAGGCCGAAAGGCCGGACTGGGAGACCATCAGCCGTTCCGCGGCCCGCGTGAAGTGCTGGTCCTGGGCGACGGCGACGAAGTGCTCGAGATGGCGCAGTTCCACGATTCAGAAGCGTAACCGCTGAATCCCATCCGATTCTCCTGTTGGACTGCTGCCCACCGCACGCGCGAGAGTGGGGTGACACGTCGGAACAGTCATCCTGGAGTGCACGTTGTACACAGCCGATCCCGGCCGATACGAGTCCATGCCCTACCGGCGTACCGGGCGCAGCGGTCTCAAGCTGCCCGCGCTGTCGCTGGGCCTGTGGCACAACTTCGGGCCCGACCGGCCGGTCGACCTGCAGCGGCGGATCCTGCGCCGTGCCTTCGACCTGGGCGTCACCCACTTCGACCTGGCCAACAACTACGGTCCGCCGCCCGGCGCCGCCGAGTCGGCCTTCGGTGACGCACTCAAGGCCGACTTCGCCCCCTACCGGGACGAGCTGGTCATCTCCACCAAGGCCGGCTATCTGATGTGGCCCGGCCCCTACGGCGAGTGGGGTTCGCGCAAGTACCTGCTCTCCTCGCTGGACCGGAGCCTGAGCCGGATGGGTCTCGACTACGTCGACATCTTCTACTCGCACCGCCCCGACCCCGAGACGCCCCTGGAGGAGACCATGGGCGCCCTGCACTCCGCGGTGGTCCAGGGCAAGGCGCTCTACGTCGGCGTCTCCAACTACTCCCCGGAGCAGACCCGCGAGGCGGCCCGCATCCTGGGCGAGCTGGGCACCCCCCTGCTGATCCACCAGCCGCGCTACTCGATGCTCGACCGCCGCCCCGAGGAGGGCCTCCTCGACGTCCTGGACGAGCTGCAGGTCGGCTCCATCGTCTTCTCGCCGCTGGAGCAGGGCCTGCTCACCGGCCGCTACCTCGACGGCATCCCGGCCGGCTCCCGGGCGGCGGGCGCGAGCCCCTTCCTCAGCGCCGACCAGGTGACCGAGGACCTGGTGCGACGGCTGCGGGCCCTCGACGACGTGGCCAAGTCCCGCGGGCAGACGCTGGCGCAGCTGGCCCTCGCCTGGGTGCTGCGCGGCGGCCGCGTGACCTCGGCCCTCATCGGCGCGAGCAGCCCCGAGCAGGTGGAGGACTGCGTGGCCGCGGCCCGCACGCTGGAGTTCTCCGAGGAGGAGCTGACCCGGATCGACGAGATCATCGGAGGCTGAGCGCCTAGCCCGCGATGAGTTTCCCCGCCTTCGGTGGTCTGTACTGGTGGCAGACCACCGAAGGCCTGGTGGCGGACCACCGAAGGCCTGGTGGCGGACCGCCGCAGGCCCGGTGGCAGACCACCGGAGAGCGGAGGACACCATGAGCTCGGCCCTGGACGAGGAGTTCACCGCGGTACTGCGGAAGAGCCCGGCCGCCGGTGGCTGGACCTATCTGGTCTGGCCCGATTCCGTCGAGTTCTTCGGGACCCGCGGCCTGGTCAAGGTGCGCGGCACCATCGACGGGCATCCCTTCCGCAGTTCCTTCATGGCGCTGGGCGACGGCCGGCACATGCTGCCCGTGAAGGCGGAGGTGCGCCGCGCCATCGGCAAGGAGGAGGGCGACTCGGTGACCGTGCACCTGGAGGAACGGGTCTGACCCGCCCGTGACCTGTGGCCCGTCCGACCCGGAGGTGCCTAGGAGGGCACCCGGTCCAGGAAGCCCAGTACGCTCCGGATCCGCCCGTCCTCGGCCAGGGTGATCACATCGAAGCCCGCGGCCGGAGCCGAGCCGTCCGGAGCCACGAGTTCCCAGCCGAAGCGGGCGGTCTCGTGGTGCCCGTCGACCTCGCCCAGCGGGCGGAAGACGAAACCGGGGAACTGCTCGTGCGCGGCGGTGATCACGGCCGCCACCGCGTCGTGTCCGGTGACGTCGGCGAGCGGGTCGGTGTAACCGCCGTCCGCCGTCCACGCGTCGGCGACCGCCTTGGCCACGGCCTCCGCCGAGGTGGCGTTCCAGGCCTCGAAGTAGCGGGCGACAGCGGTCTCGTAACGGTTGGTGGACATGGTCGATCAGCCTCCGTCAAGGTGGTGGTCGCGGTTCGGGGTCCGGCTCCCTAAGCGGTGCCGCCGCCCCGGAGCCGGTGACTACGACGATGCCCGGCCGGGCCCGGCGGGTCGATTACCCGGCGGGTAATGGCGGGCACCTGCCCGACGCGTAATGGCGGGCACCGCGCATCGGGCGGCGCACCCCTGGGCACGCTCCCCGGGGAACGCAAACCGGCGCCCCGAAGGATTTCGGCCAGTTGAACATGTGAATATGCCAAGAGACTGGCTAGAAAGGCATGGTGACAGTGCGTCAGGAGTTGCGATACTCATGGTGAGGAAACTTGAACGGCGAACGTCGGACGACGACTGAAAAGCTTCCACGGCTCCCACCGTCGCCCGCGCGTGCGCAAACCCAGCCGCAAAGAGAGTGAGGCCCGGCGGGCTGCGAACAACGCAACGGGGGCGGATCGTGCACGACGAATTCCTGTGCCATGTCACCGCGTACGGAATGTGTGGAGGTCAGCGTGTCGGAGTGCCCTTAGGTACCTACCGCGCGCCAACCCTGGCGCTGGCCATGTGGTGGCTGCGGGACCGTGCCTCGTGGATCGCGGAGCGCCTCGACCCACAGCCTGAGGACCCCACCTTTCCCCCGCGTTCCATCGCGCCCGTGCCGGACAACGTACCTGACGTCCCCGGCATGCTGCGTGCCTGGTGCGGTGATCCCGCGCAACAGGAGCTGGTGGCCGACGAGTTGGCCGCCGGGCGGCTCATACGCATCGCCGCCAGCGACGACACCACCGAGTACGAGTTCCTCGCGGAATCGGTCGACGCGCTGCGGATGCAGCGGACCGCCTCGGCCCTGGCCACGCCCGCCGCCTGACCGGCCCCCGGCCGGCCGGGCCCGACCCGGATCCCGTCCGAGCGGAACCCGGAGCGAAGCCTGGCCGGGCGCCCATCTGGGCAAATAGTTAGAATTCGGGCATGGGAGAGCGATCCTTCGCGCCCTCGGCGCCCGAGCTCGTCCTGCAGACCGCTACGGGCTCCACCGTCATGAGCCCGGAGCGGGACTACCGCGTCGGACGCGACCCGATGAGCGACATCGTCATCGACGACGTCCGGGTCTCCTGGCACCACGCCGTCCTGCGGACCGAGGCGGGCCAGTGGCGGATCGAGGACGCGGGCAGCACCAACGGCACCTACGCCGACGGCCGTCGTGTCCACGCCCGGACCGTCGGGCCCGGCTGCGAGATTCGCTTCGGCAACCCCGCGGACGGGCCGCGCGCCCTGCTCATCGGCAGTCCGCCACCGGATCCGGGGCCCCCGCCACCCGCCCCGGAGCGCCCGTCCGTCGTCGCCGCACCCGCCTCGACCGGCACTTTCCGGCAACCCACCACCGTACGGCCACTGCCCTCGCGTACCGTCCGGATCGGCCGCTCCGCCGACAACGACCTGGTCATCGACGACCTGGTGGTCTCACGCCGGCACGCGGAGCTGCGCGCGCTGCCCGACGGCGGCTACGAGATCGTCGACGTCGGCAGCCACAACGGCACGTTCCTCAACGGCAGCCCCGTGGAACACGCCCCGATCGCTCCCGGGGACATCGTCGGCATCGGGCACTCGGCGTTCTGCCTGGTCGGCGACGAGTTGCAGGAGTACGTCGACACCGGTGAGATCTCGCTCGACGTGCGGGACCTGACCGTGCAGGCCGACCGGGGCCGCAAGATCCTGCTCGACGGTGTCTCGTTCCCGGTCGGCGCGAAATGCCTGCTCGCGGTGGTGGGACCGAGCGGTGCGGGCAAGTCCACCCTGCTCGGCGCCCTCACCGGCCAGCGACCCGCCGACCACGGCACGGTCCTCTACGACGGACGCGACCTCTACCGCGACTACGCGGAGCTGCGCCAGCGCATCGGACTCGTCCCGCAGGACGACATCCTGCACACCCAGCTGACCGTCCGCCGCGCCCTGAGATACGCCGCGGAACTGCGCTTCCCCCAGGACGTGGCCAGGGTGGAACGCCGGTCGCGGGTCGAGGAGGTCATCGCCGAGCTCGGGCTGGAGCAGCGCGCCGGGCAGCCCATCCACTCCCTCTCAGGCGGACAGCGAAAACGCGTCAGTGTGGCCCTCGAACTGCTCACCAAACCGTCGCTGCTCTTCCTCGACGAGCCGACCTCCGGCCTTGACCCCGGCATGGACCGATCGGTTATGCACATGCTCCGCGGGCTCGCCGACGACGGCCGTACGGTGATCGTCGTCACCCACAGCGTGCTGAGCCTCGACGTGTGCGACCGCCTCCTGGTGCTCGCGCCGGGCGGCAGGACCGCCTATTACGGACCGCCCGACGACACCCTCGCCTTCTTCGGCTTCCGGCAGTGGCCGGAGGCGTTCGAGGCCTTCGAGCGCGACCGTGACCGGGACTGGGCGGGGGAGTACCGCGACTCGCCGTTCCACCGGCACTACGTCACCGGTTCCGCCGCCCCGGACCTGCCGACGCCGGCCGACGCCCCCGATGCCTCCGCCGCTGCCGTCGGGCCGCCGCCGAAGGCCCAGAGCTGGGGCGCCCAGCTCGGCACGCTCGTACGGCGGTACGCTGCGGCGCTCTCCGCCGACCGGACCTTCCTGGTCATCATGGTGGCGCTGCCGTTCGTCATGGGGGCGATGGCGCGGGCACTCGCCGGCAGCCGGCTGACCCAGGAGACCGCGATGAACGCGCTGCTCATCCTGTGTGTCGGCGGCGTGCTCACCGGGGCGGCCAACGCCGTGCGCGAACTGGTCAAGGAACGGGTGATCCACCAGCGGGAGCGCGCGGTCGGACTGTCCAGATCCGCGTACGTGATGTCCAAGGTCGTCGTCCTCGGCACCATCACCGTGGCGCAGGCCGTCGTACTGACCCTGGTGGCCCTGCTGGGCGTCGACCTGAACGCCCCCGGCGGCGAAGGGGTGTTGCTGCCACCGCTGTTGGAGATCACCGTCGCGGTCGCGCTGCTGGCCTTCACCGCGATGATGCTCGGCCTCCTCGTCTCGGCGCTGGTCCGCAAGGAGGAGGTCACCATGCCGCTGCTGGTGCTGCTCGCCATCGTCCAAGTGGTGTTCTGCGGCGCTCTGCTCAACCTCGACGGGGTGCCCGGCATCGCACAGCTGTCGTGGCTGGTGCCGTCGCGGTGGGCCCTGGGCGCGATGGCGAGCACGATCGGGCTCGCCCGGATCGTGCCCGGCGACCTCACCGACGACGCGCTGTTCAGGCACTCGACGGGGGTGTGGCTGCTCGACATCGGCATGCTCGTCGTCCTGTCCGCCGTCTTCGGATACGTGGTCTCGCGGCTGCTGCGGCGGCACGAGCCCGTGGTCATGCGGAAGTAGGAAGTAGGTGACATGACGACGCCCGGCTTCCACCCCACCCACGTCGTCCCCCGAGAGGGCATGCCCGCCTGGGAGGCCCCGGACCCGTCCCGGCCGACGGTGCCGCTGGACGCCCTGCTCCCGGTCGAACTCGTCGAACGGCGCGGGGACTGGGGCCGCATCCTGTGCGCCAACGGCTGGTCGGCGTGGGTCGACGGCCGTCTGCTGGTGGCCGTTCCGCAGGACCCGCCCCGGGCGGGCAGCCCGCTCGCGCGCACCGCCGACCCGCGACCGCTGCTGGAGAGGGCCGAGCACGCCCTCGCCGAGTACCGCCGCGCGGTCGCCGACCTGGCGGCGGGCGGCATGGACGCGGAGTCCTTCCACCGCCGCACCCGGGGACTGCGGATCGGGATGGTCGTCGACGGCGAGTCGCTGTGGCTGTACGAGGCGGAGCACGAGCGGTGGGTGTACTGCGACGGGGAGCGGCTGAGCACCTACGCCGCCGAGCGGGACCCGGGCGCCCAGGGCGATCCGGCGTACGGCGGTGACGCGCACCACGGCGGCGGGCCGGCGACACGACGGACCAGCGCGGCACGCGCGCCGGGCGGAGGGATGGACGAGGCGACCCGGGTGGTGGACTCCGGCGCCTTCCGTGTGCGGGGCGAGCCGGGTGCTGCGGGTGACCCGGGTGGCCCACCGACGGCCGAGGAATCGCACGGGTATGACTCCACCCGGCCCGTGTCGCCCCGGGAGCGGTGATGACGGCACATGACACCGGGCCCTTCTCCGGGCGGCTCTCCGAGCTGATTGGTCAGCAGATCGCGGGCTACCGGATCGAGCGCGAGATCGGCCGCGGCGGTATGGCCGTGGTCTACCGTGCCCGGGACCTGCGCCTGGACCGGACCGTCGCGCTCAAGCTGCTCGCACCCGAACTCGCCCGCAACGACACGTTCCGGCGGCGCTTCACCCATGAGTCACGGGTGGCCGCCGCCATCGACCACCCGCACATCGTCCCGATCTTCGAGGCGGGGGAGACGGGCGGGGTGCTCTACATCGCCATGCGGTACGTCGCCGGGCGCGATCTGCGCCATCTGCTCGACCAGGAGGGGCCGCTGACGCCCACGGTCGCCGCCCGTATCGCCGCGCAGGTGGCCTCCGCGCTGGACGCCGCCCACGACCACGGCCTGGTGCACCGGGACGTCAAACCCGGCAACATCCTCGTGGCCAAGGGCACCGACAGCGACCACCCCGAACACGTCTACCTCACGGACTTCGGGCTGACGAAGAAATCGCTGTCGCTGACCGGCTTCACCACCGTGGGCCAGTTCGTCGGCACCCTCGACTACGTGGCGCCGGAGCAGATCGCCGGCCGCCCGGTGGACGGCCGCTGCGACGTCTACAGCCTCGCGTGCGTGGTCCACGAGACCATGGCCGGCGGGCCGCCCTTCCAGCGCGACGACGACATGGCGCTGCTCTGGGCGCACCAGTACGACCAACCGTCGCCGCTGACGGAGCAGCGCCCGGACATCGCCCCCGAGGTGGACGGTGTCCTCGCGAAGGCGCTGGCGAAGAGCCCCGAGGCCCGCTACGGCTCCTGCCTGGAGTTCGTCGCCGCGCTGCGGGCCGCGGCATCGGGGCCGGGGCCAGGACCGGCGGGGCATCCACCGACACAGGTCGACCTGCGGGTCGTCGGGGTTCCGGAGGCGCCCGGGGCCCCGCCGGAGCCCCCGGACTGGGCACGTCCGGTCTTCGTGCACTGATCTCGCGTGCACTGATCTCGTATCCACTGATTTCGTGTGCACTGATCTCGTTCGCGTGCACCGACCTCATGTGCACTGACCTCGAGTCGGGCACCTCCGGGGCATGGACCCGGCCCCAGCCCTCGACTCAGTCCACTCGCTGCCCCGCGCCGACCCCCCGGCCCAGCGCCACCTCGCCGCGCCTGCGGACCCCCGCGGCCAGCAATCCGCCCAGCGCCCCCGTCACCAGCCCCCACACGGCGGCGAGCCCGAGGGCTCCCCACCACTGGGGCCGCAGCAGCACCCGGCCGGACAGAGTGCCGCCCACGTCCCCGATGCCCAGCAGGGACAGTCCGTAGTGGGCGGAGACACGACCGACCACGCAGATCGTCAGGACCGTCAGTACCAGCGCCACAGCCATGTGCACCGAGTGCTGCCACCACCGCATCCGGGCCGGGGAGCGGGCCGCCATCAGGAACGCGGCGGCCAGCACCAGCACGGCGGCGACGACCAGCAGCCACCACACCCGGCCGTCCTGCTCGGCGAGCGTCGACAGACTGAGTTCGGAGACGTCCTCGCCGCGCAGTGCCTCGTCCAGCACGTGCGGCATGGGCAGCCCGAACGGCCCCTCCACCTGGCCCTCCCAGGTGGCGCCGAGGCCCAGGGTGAACGCCAGCCAGACCAGGTTCGGCAACCCCAGCAGGAGTACCGCGAAGGTCTCGGCGGGCTGCCCCCGGGTCGCCGCCACCACCAGCCCGATCAGCACTCCCAGGGCGACGTACGACAGCAGCAGCACGACCATCGCGTACGCGGCCGGCCGCACCGGCTCCTGGAAACGCAGCAGACCGGCGGGCAGCGGCGCCCCGCGGGAGACCAGCAGTGCGAGCACGAGCACGCCCGCGAGCCACAGCAGCCCGAAGACGACCGTCTCGAACACCTCGGCCTCGAAGCCCACCCGGGGCGCGGCGTCCAGCAGGTCGCCGATGTCGCCGAGCGTCCCCTCGCCGAGCGAGACGGCGAACTGCTGGCGGGCCACCAGGGCCAGCCCGACCAGCACGAGCAGCCACAGGACACCGATCCGGGCCGCCCAGCCACCCAGTTCCCGGGCGCCCGCGACCGCCCGGTGGCGCAACGGCCACAGGAAACCCGCGGCGATCACCAGGGCCCCGGTGAGCGTGACCGAGAGCGGCACGACGGTCAGCCCGCCCGTGGTCTCGGCGAGGAAGCCGGCGCTGCCCGAGATCGTCACCGACCCCCCGACCGCGGTCACGACCGTGGCCGCGACCACCCGGGGGAACGCCTGGTCGGGCAGGTCCGCCGCGCCGGCGGCCCACAGGCCCAGTGCGGCGACGACCACCATGGCGAGCAGCCCGGCGCACACCACCAGGAGGGCCTGTGGCCAGCCGTGCGCTGCTCGCGACGTCTGTCGGCTCACGGTGCCACGCTAAGCAGGGCACGCGCGGCTCGCCCGTCGGGAACGGCCGGACGCGTCCGCGGCAGGGAGGGACCGGCCCGCCCGGTTCGGCTTGCGGGCCATGCCCACCCGATATGGAATGAATCGGTATAAACGACACGTTCAGCTCATACCACTTCCGTGGGAGACAAAAGTCCGTTTCTGTGGGAGAAGAGTCCGTGAGCGTCGACCCCCCGTCGTCCGGCCGCCCCACCGGACCCCCTTCCGGGCCCCTGTCGCAGCCGCCCGCGCATGATCCCACCCAGGTGGGAGGCACTCCGCCCCCGCCACCCGCTCCGGGCGGCGGCGGGGCCGGCGGTCCTGCCGGGCCGCCGTCCGGCACCGGCGGTGGTTCGTCCGGGGGCGGCGGTCCCTCCGGACCCGGTGGCCCGTCCGGACCCGGTTCCGGACCAGGTGGCCCCTCCGAACCCGGTGAGCCCAAGCCGGTCGGAAGCCGCGCCTGGTGGAAGTCGGCACCGAGGATCGCGGGCTTCACCGCCCTGGTCGTCGCCGTGGTCGTCGGCGCCCTCCTCTTCGCCCGTCCGGGCGGCTCCGGCTCCGGCGGCGGTGGCGGTGGCGGTGGCGCGGTCCGCCTCCAGGCGGCGGGGGAGACGGGACCCAACCCGTTCACCAAGTCGACGGCCGAGGAGAGCTCGCCCCCGGCGGCCACTCCGAACGTCGGCCGCGAGGCCCCGAAGGACGACCCGTACAGGGCGAGCGGGTCCCAGCCCGGCCTGTACGGCGGTACGCGCAACGCCACCAGCTGCGACGTCGAGCGGCAGATCACCGCACTGCGGGAGCAGCCGGCGAAGAACCGGGCGTTCGCGTCGGTCGCGGGGATCGGCCCCAACCTGGTCCCGACGTATCTGCGGTCGCTGACACCCGTGCAACTGCGGGTCGACACCCGCGTCACCAACCACGGTTACCGTGACGGGGCCCCCACCGCCTACCAGGCGATCCTGCAGGCGGGGACGGCAGTACTCGTCGACTCCCGCGGTGTGCCGCGGGTGCGCTGCGCCTGCGGCAACCCCTTGAAGCCGCCGGCTCAGGACCAGAGCTCGATGAAGGTGACGGGACGGGCCTGGCCCGGCTTCAAGGCGTCGAACACGGTCGTCGTGGAGCCCGCTCCGGATGTGGTCAAGGTGTTCGTGATCTTCGATCCCGACCGCAGGGAGTGGATCGAGCGCCACAAGGGCGACACGGGCCGGCATGACAAGAAGACCGACCCGCCGAAGGAAGACAAGTCGCCGTCGCTCACCGAGTCCCCGTCCGCGTCGACCAGCCCGCCCAGCCCGACCAGCCCACCCACGTCGTCGACCTCGCCATCCAAGCCGACGCCGGAGACATCGCCTGAGACATCGCCGGAGACGCCGCCGGAGACCACCGGCACCACGGACACCACGGACACGACCAACGGAACAACCACGGACACGACGGGCACGACGGACACGACCAACGAGACAGCGCCGGGGACGACGACCCCGTAGCGCGGCCACCCGGCAAGGGGCGCGGCGGTGGGGCGGTGCAGCGGTGCGGCGGATGCGGCGGTGCGACGGAGCCGCTGTGGCCCATAGCGGTGCGGCGGAGCCGCTGTGGCCCATGAATGAGGCCCTCCCGTCGGGGGAGGGCCTCGCACGCACCGGACTGTCCCCGGCCCGGCGCGGGTACTGCGGGATTCAGTCGTTGGGGCAGGTGTCGCGGTACTGGCTGATCGCGGAGTTCGGCGCGGGCGCCGGGCAGAGGAACTGGTCGTAGCGCGTGTCGTCGTCGACGAACCGCTTCAGCCAGGACAACGCGTACTTGGCGGTGGTGCTGTTCTCACTGACGGGGGCGAAGTGGTTGCCGTTCTTCATCTCCAGGTACGCCTTCTCGGGCGCGGCGGTCATGCTCGTGTACTGCGGAATGGACATGGAGCCGACCGGGGCGATGGCGTCCGTCTGTCCGCCGATGATCATCGTGGGCACCTTTACGCCCTCCCAGGTGGTGTCGAGTTCCCAGGGTGCCAGCGGGATCGCCGCCTGCAGCGACGGGCGGTTCTGCGCGGCCCACAGTGAGCCGCCGCCGCCCATCGAATGCCCCATGACCGCCAGGCGGGTCGGGTCGACGCGGTCACGGACGGTGCTGCGCGTGGTCAGATAGTCCAGCGCCGCGAGCAGTTGGCTCCCGCGTGACTCCGGCAGGTCGCCACCCCCGTTGGTGTCCAGGGTGAAGACGACGAAGCCCTGCGAGGCCAGCCGGGGGCCCAGCCACTGGATCACGAGCTGCGGTGAGATGAATCCGGGGATCACCGCCACCGCGCCGAAGGTGCCCTGACTCGTGTCGGTGGGGTAGTAGATCGTGCCGTTGTTGAAGCCCGTGCCGCTGCCGGACGGCACCGAGACCTGCGCGATGGCGAACGGGCCGCGGGCGGCGGTGACGCTGGCCTCGGTGGGGGCGGGGCCGCGCTCGTAGGGGTTCTGGGCAGCCTCGGCCGGTGTGTTGACGCCCAGCAACGCGGTCAGGGACGCACCGGTGAGCAGCAGTCCCAACCGCTTCCTCAGTGCTGAATTCACGGGGAGTCCTCTCGTGGGGGTGCCGGTTCGAGAGGAATCGTGGAATCCGGGAGGTGATTGTGCTGCTCGGGGCGACGGGAAATTCGGGGCCTGACTTATAGGTTTCCGGCAAGTGCGGCGTCGAACCGACAAATTGATCAATTCCCCTTGTCAGTCAAGTGAGTTGACGCGAGTGCCGGTGTGACAGGACGATCCGGGGGACGGAAGGGGAGGCTGTGATGACTGTCATCGACCCACCGTTAGCGAAATCGCTCTCGAGCATGCTCCGGCCGCATCTCCCGGACGCCATCGAGGAGATCGAGCGCGAGGTTCGGACGCACGTCCACGAAGGCGGTCCGCCGGTCGACACCGAATACCGCCGGGCCGTCCACCAGGTCATCAACGAGACCGTCGCCCACTTCGTCGACTCACTCGGCCAGGCGACCACCGACTCGACCCAGCTGACCGTTCTCTACAGCCAGCTGGGGGCGGAGGCGGCACGGCGGGGGTACAGCCTCGACCGGCTGCAGACGGCGCTCAGACTGAGCGGCCAGGTCGCCTGCCGCCGGTTCATCAAGGACGCCTACCGGTTCTCCTGGTCCAAGGAGACCCTCGCGTCACTCACCGACAACCTCTTCGGGCTGCTCGCCCGGGCCGCTGACGCGGGCGCCCAGGGATACGCGCGCCAGCAGGGCCATCTGACCACCGACCGGGAACGCCGCCGCCAGCGCCTGCGGGACCTGCTGGTCCGTGAACCGGCGCCCGACCCCGCTACCGTCCATGAACAGGCCAGGGCAGCGGACTGGAAGCTCCCCGGTACCGTCGCGGCGGTCGCCCTGCTCTCGGCGACCCGGCCGCCGAGCCGCATCCTGCCGCCCGATGTGCTTGCCGACTGGAACGCGTCGTACCTGATCGTCCCCGACCCCGACTCGGCCGGGCGTGACTGGCTGCCCACCCTGCTGCTGCGGCTGGGCGCCGCCGCCATCGGGCCGACCGTGCCCACCGAACGCGCCGCCGTCTCGCTGCGCTGGGCCCGCCACACCGTCGCCCTGGCGGAACGCGGCATCCTGCCCTCCGACCGCCCGCTGAGGGCGGCCGACCACACCGCGCTGCTGGCCGCCGCCATGGTCGAGGACCTCATCGACACCACCTCGGCCGCTCATCTCGCTGCGCTCCTCGCCCTCCAGCCGCGCCGCCGGGTGCCCCTGCTGACCACCCTGCTCACCTATCTGCAGTGCGGTGACAACGCCGTCATCACCGGCGCCCGGCTCCAGGTCCACGAGCAGACCGTCCGCTACCGGTTGCGCCGGATCACGGAACTGACCGGCACGCGCTGCTACGACCCGGCCGACCGGCTCGACCTGATGATCACGCTGACCTGGCTGCTGCACTCCGACGGGGTCAACGCCGGTGGAGCCAACGTGAACGGAGTCAACGCCGGCGGCGTCACGGCCCTGGGCAGCGCCGCCGGGGTCACCGCCAACGGGGCGTCGCCGCACGCGCGTTGAGGGTGACCGGCTGCCCGAGGACGGTCGGACGGAGCCCCGCGCGTCAGGCGCCGAAGAGTTGCGTCCAGTACGTGCCCGCCTTGCCGCCGCCCGCGAAGCCTATGCCGATGTGGGTGAAGGCCGGCTTGAGGATGTTGGCGCGGTGGCCGGGGCTGTTCATCCAGCCGTCGACGACCTCGGCGGGGGAGCGTTGTCCGCAGGCGATGTTCTCCCCGATGGTTCGCCGGGTCGAGCCCGCGGCGGCCGCCCGGTCCCAGGGCTCGCTGCCGTCCGGCGAGGTGTGGGAGTAGAAGGCGCGGACGACCATGTCCGTGCTGTGCGCCTGGGCCGCCGCCGTCAGCAGCGCGTCGACGGCCAGCGGCGGCAGTCCGGCCCGGGACCGCTCGGCGTTGGTGAGCCCGACGACCTCCTGTGCCGTCCGGGACAGTTCGGCGGGACTGAAGGGGCGGGCCCACAGGGCGGTCCAGAACACGTCACCGGAGCGCCGGTCGGTGATGTGCCCGACCCCGGTCTGTGTGACGGCCGGGTCCTGCAGCGTATGGCGCGCCTGCTCGGTGGACAGGCAGTACTCGACGAACTCGGCCGGGGTACGTGGGCCGGAGACGAGGTGCTCGCCGACCGTGATGTACGCGTATCCGGTGGCCGTGACCCGTTGGAAGACGGAGGTGCCGTCGGGGCTCTCGGAGCCGAGTCGGCCGCGGTCGGCCATGGTGGCGGCGTGCGCCTTCGCGGCCTCGGTGAGCCGCGCGTCGAACGAGACGGGACCCGAACCAGCCCTCATGCGGGCGGAATTGACCAGGTCGAGGAATCCGTCCATCGCCCCGCCACCCGGGTGGGCGGCCGGATCTCCGTCGCCGGGGAAGCCGTATGCGTGGCCGGTGGCGGCGCCGGGCACGGGGTGTGCGCCGAGACCTGACGAACTGCGTGTGCCGAGACCGGACGAGAGGCGTGTGCCGAGGCCGGGGAGGAGACGTGCGCCGATGCCCGACGGTCGGCGCGGGCCGCTGCCCGGCGCGGGGGCTCCGGTCACCGGCCGCCGAACCGGACTCGGTGCGGCGGGCGGTGGGCCCGCGTCCTCGACGACGTCGACGCCGAAGTCCCGTGCTATGCCCGCGAGTCCTTCCGCGTACCCCTGGCCCAGGGCGCGCAGCTTCCAGCCGGGGCCGCGGCGGGAGATCTCGGCGATCAGCAGCACGGTCTCCTGCTGTGGCCGCGGCGGGGCGAACCGGGCGATCCGCCGACCGCCCGGCGCGGTGACCTCCAGCACGGGCGCGGGCAGCCGGTTCAGCGGGACCCCGGGATCGGCGGGGCTGACGACCACGGTGACACGCTCGGCACCGGCACGCAGCCCGCCTGGGTCGAGGGTCAGTGTTTCGCCGCTGAGCCGGGCTCCCGGGGCGCTCGGCTGGTTGTAGAACACGAAGTCGGCGTCGCCGCTCACCTTTCCGCTGGCGTCGGTGACGAGCGCCGACACGTCGAAGGGTCCCCCGACCCGGAGGGTCAGGGCGCCGCCCGGCAGCGGCATGTTGCCCCCGGGGACCAACTCGGACATCAGCACCGCCTGTTCAGAGGTATGGGAAAGGAGAGCGGAGCGGGAAGGGCTTCCGACCCGGCTTCGGACTTCGGACTTCGGACTTCGGACTTCGGACCGCCAGGACAACGTCCGGGCGAGGGCCGGAGGTTCCTGCGTCAGCACGGGGACGTTCTACGTCCTGGGGCCGCGGGAATCGGCGACCTCGCGATGACATACCCGGGGTTGGGCAGTGTGCCGCCCAGGTAACCGCCCAGGTAACGGGATGTCAGGTGTGACCCGGATTACAGGTTCCGCGTTGAGTGGGCTGTCCATACGGGTTTTCCGTACACATCGCTGAGCATGGGCAATGGATGCGAGGATGAGCCGCCATGACGATGGGGTGGGGATCTCGCGCAGTGCGGGCCGCGGTGTTCGCGGCCGTCTGCGTGCTGCTCGCCGCCCTCGGGCACGTGATGATGTCCGGCGCTCCGGTGCCGGGATGGCTCCTAGCCGTCGCCACGGTGACGACCGGAGCCACCGCCTGGTTCCTGGCGGACCGTGAGCGCGGACTGCCCCTGGTGGTCTCTCTCGCGGTCGGTTCCCAGGCTGTGCTGCACACGGCGTTCTCGCTGACGCACGCTGCCGGCCGTGGTGCCACGTCCACCGGCGGTATGGGCGGTACTGGCGATACCGGTGGTGCCGGCGGAATGGGCGCGATGGGCCACGCCGGCATGGGTGGCCCACTGTCCGTGGACTCCGCCCACCTGCGGTCCATGCCCATGGAATCGATGGGCGCCAACCCCCTGGACCACCTGCTCCCGGCCCCGTTCGGCACCGCCTCCTCCGGAATGCTGGCCGCCCACCTCCTCGCCGCGCTCCTGTGCGGTGTGTGGCTGGCGCACGGGGAGCGGGCGGCCTTCCGGATCCTGCGTGCCCTCGGCGGCTGGCTCGTCGCGCCCCTGCGGCTACCCTTGCTGCCGCCGGTGCCCCCGCACCGCCCGCGGGTGCGCGTACGCCGGGACCACACGGTCAGCCGGCCGCGGGATCTTCTGCTCGTCCATGCCATCACCTCTCGGGGACCGCCTGCCGGGACCGCTGTCGTCTGAGACAGCCGGTTCCCCGGGGCCGTCCCGCCCCGGGGCGCGGCCGTGCGCCCACGCGCCCGGCCGGACGCCAGTACCGGACCCTTGTCGAGGGTCCGGGCTCCCGGATTTCCCGAGAAGGACATCAGCTGATGGTTCCTGCCCTGCCGTTCCCGCGTGAACGGGAACGCGACCGTGAAAGCAACCGTGACCGTGGCTGTGAACGCGCCCGTGACCACGACCGTGGCCGTGAAAGCGCTCGTGACCACGACCGTGGCCGTGAAAGCGGCCGTGAACACGAGCGCGCGGCGCGCGACGAGTCGATTACGGCCTGGGCGCTGGCCGCCCGTGCCGGCGACCCGGACGCCGTCGAACACTTCGTACGTGCCCTGCACACCGACGTCCGCCGCTTCGTCACCCACCTCGGCGCGGACCCGCAGTCCGCCGACGACCTCGCCCAGGACACCTTCCTGAGGGCGCTCGGCAGCCTGCACCGTTTCGAGGGCCGCTCCTCCGCACGTACCTGGCTGCTGTCCATCGCGCGCCGCGCGGTGGCCGACAGCCTCCGGCACGCCGCCGCCCGGCCCCGGCTGTCCGACACCGACGACTGGCAGCGCGCCGTCGAGCACGCCCAGCCGCGCGGTCTGCTGGGCTTCGACGACGGCATCGCGCTCGCCGATCTGCTCGCCGCGCTGCCCGAGGACCGTCGTGAGGCGTTCGTCCTCACCCAGTTGCTGGGGGTGCCGTACGCGGAGGCGGCCCGGATCGGTGACTGCCCCGTGGGCACCGTCCGCTCCCGGGTGGCCCGGGCGCGTACCTCCCTCGTGGCGTTACTGGACGAGGCAGAGCGCTGCGAGCCGGTGCCCGTCGCGGCGTGACCGCCCGTCGCGGCGTGATGTGACGCGCGTCGTGGCGTGACGCCAGTGGCGGCGTGACACGCGCCGCGACCTGACGCGCGCCGCGACCGCGACACGCCCTGCGGTCACCGCCGGATTGATCAGCCCCGTTGCGCTTCGCGGGATGTCGGCCGTCGGCTTCTGCGGGAGCTTTTGCGGCCGGTGCCAGGGCGGCGATGAAGGAGTACGGCCAGCCCCGCACGAACTGATCCGTCTTGCGGCAGCCGCGCCCGTGGACGTGGGAGTACAGCCGGTCGTCGCTGGTCGGGGCGTCCGGGGCGTCCGGGGCGAGCCAGTTGCCGACGTCCACGGCCAGCAGGATCCGCCCGACGGCCGCCCTCGGCAGCGGCAGCGGGCAAGGAAGGTGGCTTCCTCCATCGCCGTGTCGCCGCCGCCGACCACCACGATGTCGTGCTCGCGGAAGAAAAAGCCGTCGCAGGTCGCGCTGTACGACACGCCCCGGCCGGAGAGCGCGTCCTGGCCGTGCAGGTTCAGCTTGCGGTGCTGCGAGCCGGTCGCCACGATGACGGCCCTTGCCCGGTGGACCGTGCCCGCGCCGTCGGTGACGCTATCGACGGTGCCGGTGAGGTCGACTGCGACGATGTCGTCGGGCACGAGCTCGGCGCCGAAGCGTTCGGCCTGGGCCCGGATGTTCTCCATCAGCTCCGGGCCCATGATGCCGTCGCGGAAGCCGGGAAGTTCTCCACCTCGGTCGTCTGGACCAGCGCGCCGCCGGCCGTGACCGCGCCCTCGAAGACCAGCGGCTTGAGCGAGGCGCGGGCGGTGTAGAGGGCGGCGGTGTAACCGGCGGGGCCGGGGCCTACGACGACGACGTTGCGTATCTAGCCGCCGCTCACGCCGTCTTCTCCGGCGCGATCTCCTTGATCAGGCCCTCGACCAGGACCTTGATCTCGTCCCGGATCGGACGGACTGCCTCGACGCCCTGGCCCGCGGGGTCCTCCAGCTGCCAGTCCAGGTACCGCTTGCCGGGGAAGACCGGGCAGGTGTCGCCGCAGCCCATGGTGATGCAGACGTCCGACTCCTTGACCGCGTCCACGGTGAGCATCTTCGGGACCTCGGCGGAGATGTCGATGCCGACCTCGGCCATGGCCTCGACGGCGGCCGGGTTGACGTTGGAGCCCGGGTTGGAGCCGGCGGAGCGGACCTCGACACGGTCTCCGGCCAGGTGGGTCAGCCACGCGGCGGCCATCTGGGAACGGCCCGCGTTGTGGACACAGACGAACAGCACGGAGGGCTTGTCGGACATCGGAGGTTCTCTCTTGTCTCACGACGGCATCAGGTGCGAATGACATCAGCACCTGGTGGTGTCAGCCACCACTGATGTGACAGTATCAGCACATGATGACGTCAGTCGACACTGACCTGATCCGGGTGCTGGCCGACCCGCTCAGGTTCCAGATCGTGACCTTGCTCGCCAAAGAGATGCTGTGCACCACCCACCTGGTGGAGGAGACCGGTGCCCGGCAGACCAACCTCTCCAACCACCTGAGAGTGCTGCGCGAGGCCGGAGTCGTCGAGACGGAGCCGTGCGGCCGGTTCACCTACTACCGGCTCAAGTCCGATGTCATCGCCCAACTCGCCGGCCAGTTCGCCGACCTGGCCGAGTCCGCTCGCACCGCCGCCGAGAACAAGAGGGCCTGCCCATGACCCCCGCCGAAGCCGCCCCGACCGCGGAGTCCGCGCCACCCGCCGCTGAACCCGACTCCGTCGCGCCCGCGCCGGGTGCTACCCCGCCGCGTACCCCGCTGGTCGCTCGGGCCGCCGCCGAACTCATAGGCACCGCCCTGCTCGTGGCGGTCGTGGTCGGCTCCGGCATCCAGGCCACCGAACTGACCAAGGACGTCGGCCTCCAGCTGCTGGCCAACTCCACGGCCACCGTCTTCGGTCTCGGCATCCTGATCCTCCTGCTCGGCCCGGTCTCCGGCGCCCACTTCAACCCGGTCGTCACGCTGGCCGAGTGGTGGACGGCGCGACGCGGCGGCGCCGGTGTCACCCCGCGTGAGGTGGCGGTGTACCTGCCGGCGCAGGTCGTGGGTGCGATCGCGGGCGCGATCCTGGCGGATGCGATGTTCGGCGAGCCGTTGGTGAAGTGGTCCACGCATGACCGGTCGGCGGGTCATCTGCTGCTGGGTGAGGTCGTCGCGACGGCCGGCCTGATCCTGCTGATCTTCGGTCTGGCCCGGGCGAACCAGCTGCGCTTCGCGCCCGTCGCGGTCGCCTCCTACATCGGCGCCGCGTACTGGTTCACGTCCTCGACGTCGTTCGCCAACCCGGCGGTGACCATCGGCAGGTCCTTCACCGACACCTTCGCGGGCATCGCCCCCGGCTCGCTCGCCGGGTTCATCGGCGTGCAGCTCATCGGCGGCGTGATCGGGCTGGCACTGGTCGCGATCGTCTTCATGCCGGGGCGGGAAGCCGCCGAGTGACGCGCACGTCCCAGGTGGTGGTGATCGGCGGCTGCCAGTCCGGGCTCGCCGGCGGCTACCACCTGCGCCGCCTGGGCGTCGACTTCGTCATCCGCGACGCCCAGACGACGCCGGGTGGCGCTTGGCAGCACACCTTTGACTGACACGGTTCGCACCACATCAGTCGGCCGACCGTGCACCGGACGGAGCAGAAGTCACCTGCCGGCGAAGCTGCGGCGTTCGACGAGGACGACGTCGTGCCGGCGGCCGTGGTGGCGGCCGATGCGCTCGCGGGTGCCGATCCTGACCGGTGTCAGGCCACGGCCGGCGCGATGGTCAGCAGCTTGCCCATCGCAGCCAGCACGGACGGTTCGACCCGGTAGTAGACCCAGGTGCCGCGCCGCTCGGAGGTGAGCAGACCGGCCTCCTTGAGCTTCTTCAGGTGGTGGGAGACGGTCGGCTGGGAGACGCCGACGTCGGAGATGTCGCACACACACGCCTCGCCGCCCTCGTGCGAGGCGACCGCGGAGAACAACCGCAGCCGCACCGGGTCGCCCAGGGCCTTGAACATCCGCGCGGCCGTCTCGGCCTCCTCCGCGGTGAACGGGCGTTCGGTCAGCGGTGGGCAGCAGGGCGCCACGGCCTCGGGGACCTCGGGTTCCAGCAGCGGCAGCACCTTCGTGTTCGACATGCATCTATGTTGACACATGTCGAACCAAGCGGGCGAGGGTGAGACCGGTCTCATGTGCGGGCGAGGTGAGCGGCGATGCGCCGCGCGATCCGGGCGGCGTCCCGCCCTGCCCCGCGCAGGGAGTTCGACGACAGGTTGCGCTGCCAATTCCAAGCCGACGTACGCCGACCCCGGGTGCGGCAGCGAGATCCCTTCGCGGTGGCGTACACCTCGTCGCGGTGCGGGTGGCGGTCCGGCCGCCGTCGAGCGGCAGCCGAGGGAGGGAGCTGTGCCCGGCCGACGAGAAGGTGAGGCTGTCGTAGTAATGCGGCCAACGACCCCGCCGCCCGCGCTCCGACACCTCCAGTGCCGCCGGCTGTAGCCCCTGCCCGCGAAGAGCACGCGCGGTGGCCGGCCCGGACCGGCCACCCCCCGACCACCGCGGCGTCGACCTGCTCCACAAGCCGCTCGCCAATTTGATGGATGTCTATGTTGACGCTCATCGATACAGGTGCAATGCTGGGCCACGCAAGTCATCGACGTATGTCGAAGCAAAGGGGAATCTCGTGGCCGTGTCCATCAAGAACGTGCCCAACACCGACCAGCTGCCCCTCGTGGTCATCGGAGCCGGCCCGATCGGCCTGGCCGCCGCCGCCCACCTCATCGAGCGGGGCCTCGAACCGCTCGTCCTGGAGGCCGGACCGTCAGCCGGCACCGCTGTGCGGGCCTGGTCACACGTGCGGCTGTTCTCCCCCTGGGCCGAGGTCACCGACCCGGCCGCCGAGAAGCTCCTCGCCCCGACCGGCTGGGTCCGCCCCGACGGCGCCGCCTACCCGACCGGCAGTGACTGGGCCGAGGAGTACCTGCAGCCGCTCGCCGACGTCCTCGATGACAAGGTCCGCTACGGCGCCACGGTCACCGGAGTCGCCCGCGCCGGCCGGGACCGCATCGTCGACTCCGGCCGCGACAAGCAGCCCTTCACCGTCCACATCCAGCTCGCCGACGGCCAGGAGGAGCGGATCACCGCCCGCGCCGTCATCGACGCCTCCGGTACCTGGTCCACCCC
The DNA here is from genome assembly GCF_004023625.1 of Streptomyces cavernae. GTDB lineage: Bacteria > Actinomycetota > Actinomycetes > Streptomycetales > Streptomycetaceae > Streptomyces > Streptomyces cavernae. The sequence continues at coordinate 347,365 of NZ_RPDJ01000008.1, forward strand.
CAGCCCGATGGGCGCCGACGGCCTGCCCGCGCTGGGCGAGAAGACCGCGGCCGACCGCATCTCCTACCGCGTCCCCGACCTGGACGACCCTGTCGTACGCGCCCGGTACGCGGGCAGGCGCACCGCCGTGATCGGCTCCGGCGCCTCCGCCTTCACCGCCCTCGCCCACCTCGCCGACCTGGCTGAGGAGGAGGACGGGACCCACGCCGTGTGGATCCTGCGCCGCGGCATCGGCGAGAACACGTACGGCGGCGGAGAGGCCGACCAGCTCCCCGCCCGCGGCGCACTGGGACTGCGCGCCAAGGCCGCCGTGGAGGACGGCCACGCGAGCGCGGCCACCGGCTTCCGCACCCAGGCCGTCGAGCGAGACGCCGACGGCCGACTCGTCCTCGTGGCGGAGGACGGTCGCCGCCTCGAGCCGGTCGACGAGGTCATCGTTCTCACCGGCTTCCGCCCCGACCTGTCCTTCCTCTCCGAACTCCGCCTCGGCCTCGACGAACGCCTCCAGGCCCCCACCGCACTGGCTCCGCTCATCGACCCGAACGTCCACTCCTGCGGCACCGTCTATCCGCACGGCGTCAACGAACTCGCCCACCCCGAGCAGGGCGTCTACCTGGTCGGCATGAAGTCCTACGGCCGCGCGCCCACGTTCCTCGCCATGACGGGCTTCGAGCAGGTCCGCTCCATCACCGCCGCGCTCGCCGGCGACCGCGAGGCCGCCGAACGCGTCGAGCTCACCCTCCCGGAGACCGGCGTGTGCGGCGGCGCGGGCCTGTTCGACGAGCCCGACGCGGCACGGAGCAGCGAGGGGGGCGGCCGCTGCGGCGCCCCGGCCACCCTGCAGATCCGCATCGGCGCCCCTGCCGCCGACGGCTGCTGAACCACCCACCCCTGACAAGGAGGTTCGCCATGTCCCGCGTACAGCTCGCCCTGCGCGTCCCCGACCTCGACGAGTCCGTCGCCTTCTACAGCAAGCTGTTCGACACCGAGCCGAACAAACTCCGCGACGGCTACGCCAACTTCGCCATCACCGAGCCCCCGCTCAAGCTCGTCCTCATCGAAGGCACCGCGGGCGAGGCAACCCGCATGGACCACCTCGGCGTCGAGGTCGACAGCACCGAAGCGGTCCACGCCGCCACCACCCGCCTGAGCGAGGCGGGCCTGGCCACGGACGTGGAAAACGACACCACATGCTGCTACGCCCTGCAGGACAAGGTCTGGGTCCACGGGCCCGGCCAGGAGCCCTGGGAGGTGTACGTCGTCAAGGCCGACGCCGACACCCTGGCCAAGCAGCAGGGCAGCACCTGCTGCGCAGACCCGGCCTCCGCCGACACCGGCGCCAAGGAACCGGTCGCTGCGGGCGGCTGCTGCTGATCCGCCGATGACCGACCTCCACACCAGCGAGGCCGTGACCGGGACGGGGGACCGGTCACGGCCTCGCGCCGCGCTGCACGCCCTGTGCGCCACCCAGATCACCAGCTGGGGAATCGTCTACTACGCCTTCCCCGTCCTCAGCCCGCAGATCACCGCCCAGGCCGGCTGGTCCGCAGGCGCGACCACGGCGGCGTTCTCCGCGGCACTGATCATCTCCGCCATCAGGTCGGCGGCGGCCTTGGGGGCGTAGTCCTGCCCGCAGACCGACCACACGGCGCCCAGGCTCGCGGCGGCGAGGAACGCGACGATCGCGTGCGGGGTGTTGGGCAGGTAGCCAACGACCCGGTCCCCCGCGCCGACGCCCAGGTCGCGCAGAGTGGCGGCGACGGAGGCGATATGGGCGCGCAGGCGGCCTCCGGTCACCTCGTACCCGGAGCCGGTCTCGTCGAGGGCGACGATCGCCACGGCGCCGTCGGCGAGGTTGCGCAGGGCGTGATGGGCGTAGTTGAGGGTGGCTCCGGTGAACCAGCGGGCGCCCGGCACCCTCTCCTCCGCCAGCACCTGCTCGTACGGGGTGTCCGCGTCGATGTCGAAGTACTCCCACACCGCGCCCCAGAAGCCCTCCAGGTCGGTGACCGACCAGCTGTGCACAGCGGCGTAGTCGGCGCCGGCCATCCCGACGTGACGGGCGAAGTCCACGATGTGGCTGTCCACGACGGCCTGCGGATCGGACATCGTGAAAGGCTCGGGCACGGTCATCGTGTGGCGCTCCTCAGCAGGATGTCGACGGTCCGTCGGGGTGGGTGGGGGCTGCGCATGGTGGTGTGCAGGAGGGCCGCCCAGGTGGCGGTGTCGGTGAAGTCGCGGCCCCCGGCCGGGATGACGTCCATGACGACGCGGTCCGGGCGCAGCAGAACGGCGTCGGCCCGGCCCGCGCGCAGCCAGGCGGCGAGCGTGCCGTCGTCACCGATGCCGGTCACGGGGATCGCACGGCCGCCGATCGCGTGGGCGAGGGCGTTCAGCGAGGGCCAGGGCACGGTGGCGGTCAGGATGGTGAAGTCGTCGCCGAGCAGCTCGTCGAGGCGGGTGCGCCGTCCGTCGTCGGTGATCCACGGCTGCGGGCAGTGGGTGCCCACCAGGCCCCTGCGGATGCCACGTCGGACGAGGGGCCCGGCGGTCAGGGGCGGGCTGAGGTCGCGGCCGGCCGCCGCGGTCAGGCCAGGTATGCGGCAGGCCGCGGCCAGGAGCCTGCGGCGCAGTGCGGCGGCGCCGTCCTGGCCGCCGGTCATGGCCCAGCCCATGGCGACCGCGAGCCGGATCACATGCCGGGCGTGCGGCTTGCGTTCGCTCTCGTAGGTGTCCAGCAGCCGCTCGTCACCGCCCTGTTCGAGGACGCGGGCGAGCTTCCAGGTCAGGTTGTAGGCGTCTCGCAGACCCGAACACAGCCCCTGCCCGACGAACGGAGGCGTGAGGTGGGCGGCGTCACCGAGGAGGAAGACCCGTCCGCTGCTCCAGCGGTCGGCGACACGCGCCCGGAAGGTGTACTGCGCCTCGCGGACGATCTCGAAGTCCCCGTCGTAGGAGGGCGGCAGCCAGGGCGCGACCAGGTCGCGGACCGGTTCCTCGGCGTCCCCGAGCCGGAACTCCCAGCGGTAGCGGTCCTCGCCGACGCGCATGAAGGTCGCCGGGCGGTGCGGGTCGCAGACCTGGTCGACGCCCTCCCAGCAGCGGACGTCGGCCTTCGTGCGGACATCGATGACGGTCCAGGATTCTTCGAAGCGCAGATCCTCCCATACGGCGCCGATGGCGTCGCGGGTGAGGCTGTTGGCGCCGTCACAGCCGAGGACCGCGTCGGCCCGCAGCAGGTGTTCGCCCTCGTCGTCGCGGTAGGTCACCCGGACCGGACCGTCGCCGTCCTGCTTGACGCCGACGACCTCCACCCCACCGCGTAGTTCGCACTCCGGGTGCCGGGCGAGGGCGTCGCGCAGCAGTCGCTCGAGCTCGGGCTGGTCGAACATGCTGGTCTGCGGGTAGCCGTGGTGGCCGTGCTCGCTGCGGCGGAACTCGGCCATCACCCGGTGCCGGGCGTCCAGCAGCCGTAGCCCGTTGGCCGGGCGGGCGATCGCGGCGAACTCCTCCGCCACGCCCGCGGCCAGGAGGATCCTGCGGACCTCGTCGTCGGTGGCGACGGCGCGCGGGAGCGGGTAGACGTCCCGGTGACGTTCCAGGACGATGGTGTGGACTCCGCGCCGGGCGAGGAGGAGGGCGGCGGTCACGCCCACCGGCCCGGCGCCGATGATCACCACGGGTACGTCTGCCCCGGTGCGTTCGACGGTCATGTGCGGCTCACTTCGGGGTTTGGTTGCGCGTCCGTGACGGGGGTTCGCTGCTCGCCGAGGTCGATCCGCCCGTCCGGGGTCGCGATCGTCGCGGTGATCAGGTCACCGGCGTGCAGGTAGTGCGGGTTCTTCGCCTGGGACTTGAAGAACGCCTTCCACTTCACGGCGGGCGGCAGCAGCGCGCCGATCTTCTCGACCGGCTTGGGCGGGGCCTTGAGGGCCGTGCCGCCGGGCGTGCCGGTGAGCAACAGGTCGCCGGGGTCGAGGGTCTGGAAGCGGGCCAGCAGAGTCAGGGCCTGCGTCGGGCGGACGATCATGTCGGCGAGCGTGCGGTCCTGGCGCAGTTCGCCGTTGACGGACAACTCCAGCCGCAGGTTGAGGAGATGGGCGAAGTCCTCCGGCTCAAGCAGCGCGAGGTAGGGGCCGGTCGGCGTGAAGGTGGGGTAGGACTTGCTCTCGTAGAACTGGGTCTTGGTCAGCTGGATGTCACGAGCGCTGATGTCGTTGGTGATCACGAGCCCGGCGACGTACGACGGCAGGTCCCGCTCCTCGACGACGGTGCCGACGGGCAGGGGCGCGCCCATGACGAGCCCGAGTTCGATCTCGTAGTCGAGGAACTTGACGTGGGAGGGCCGGACGACGGCGTCGCCGGGGCCGCTGACCGAGCCGGACGCCTTGCGGAAGAAGGCGGGCGGGATGTCGCCGGTGAAGCCCGAGTCGCGGGCGTGGCTGCGGTAGTTGACCATCTGGGCGACCACCCGGCAGGGGGTGGTGATCGGTGAGAGGGCGACCAGGTCGGCAAAGGGCGTGCCCGTGTCGGCCGAGAGTCCCGCCTCTCGTACGGCGTCACGGTCGGCGATCAGTTCGGCGGTGGTGGCGGCCTTGGTGTCGACGGGGACGGCCCGGTCGCCGCGGACGACCCACCATCCATCGGTGGTGCGCAGGACGTTCGTACTCATGTCAGTGCCTTTGTGAGGGGGTTGGGGGTTCAGGACATGGCGGCCTTGAGCAGGCCCAGCAGGCGCCCCCGGTCGATCTCGTTGTCACCGCGCAGGGCCTGGATGACATCGCGGACCCGCTGTGGGGAGGGGCTCGTGCCGAGGAAGTCGCGGGTGGCGGGCGGACCCCACTGGGCCAGCCCGCTGGTCGACATGGGGGCCCAGCCGGGCTCGACGTCGCAGGAGAAGAGATCGCCGTCGGCGAAGTGCTCCAGCATGAAGTGGTCGGGGTCGCGCCAGTAGTCGAAGAGCTGGCTGCCCTGAATGTGCCGGCCGATGCCCCAACTGCGCTGGTAGCCACGCTCCTTGAGGTACTCTCCGCCGGCGGCGATCGAGTCCAGGTCGGTGACCTGGTAGGCGGAGTGGACATAACCCGTCCCCGGCCCCAAGTGCATCGCCAGCGTGTGATGGTCGGCCGGCACGCTGCCGAGGTCGCAGCGGATGAACGCCATGACCGGGCCGCGGTCGCGTTGCCCGTCCAGGAACAGGAAGTCGGACACGATCATGCCGAGGGTGTCCAGGTACCAGTCCAGCGCCCGGGCGAACACCCTCGTCTCCAGCACCACATGCCCCAGCCGCTGGATCCGGGACGGCTCGCGCGGCGGGCGCTGCGTGGCGTTCGTACGGCGGTGGTCCGTGCCGAAGTTGAGCAGCAGCGGACGCTGCTCGGGCAGCGCCGGCAACTGCTCGCCGCAGTGCACCACCCGCACCGGGAAACCCGAGGGGTCCAGCAGATGGACCGTGCTGCCGCCGCCGGGCACGTCGGCGTCCCGCACGTCGGAGCCGGTGGCTCGCGCCAGCCGGTCCAGATCGGCCCGCTCGGCCGCGCGGAATGCCGGGCCGATGAAACGGGACGTACGACCGCGCCGGATCACCGTGCATGGCGTGCCGGCGAAGGTGCCGCGCAGCCACAGCTCGCTCTCGGTGCGTGCGGCGATCTGGAAGCCGAAGTCCCGGGCGAAGACCTCGGCCCGGTCCAGGTTCGGCTTCTCGAACTCCAGCCAGGCCAGGTCCGCCACCTTGATCACGGGATTGCGGGAACGGTCGGGATGCTCGCCGCGTAGGGCGCCGTGTTCGCTGTGCAGGTCCTGGTGGGGCGTCTTGAGGTAAGGCCCGTGGACGCGGGTTTCAGACATGGTGCCCTCCGAGCAGCATCGCCATAATGAGGAAATCATCAAGTTTGATATTCGCGTCGTCAAGGTGCTCGCGACAGGAAGTGATGGATTCATCAGAACTGCGGGCGTCATCGTCCCGGCGGGTAGACTCTGCGCATGCCTGCGTCAGCCCTGCCCAGCAACCGGTTCGAGCGGCGTCGTGCCGAGACCCGTCGCGCGCTCATGCACGCCGCCCGGCAGATACTCGCCGAGACCGGGGACACCGGCGCCAGCATCCAGGCGATCGCCGAGCGCGCCGACGTCGGCTTCGGCTCCTTCTACAACCACTTCGAGTCGAAGACCGAACTGTTCGAGGCGGCGGTGGTGGATGCCCTGGAGGAGTTCGGCCGGAAATTCGACGAGCGCCTGGCGGAGATCGACGATCCGGCGGAGCTCGTCGCGGCGGGCTTTCGGCTCAGCGCCCGGATGGCCGATTCCCACCCGGAGTTGATGCAGGTCCTGCGCCGTCGCGGCCTTGGCCACATCCACTCGGACAACGGCCTGACCCGGCGGGCACTCCGTGACCTCGAGGTCGGCATGGCCTCCGGCCGCTTCAACGCCGCGGACCCGGCGGTCGCCCTGTCCGCACTGGGCGGAACCCTGCTGTCCCTGGTGGAGCTTAGGTTCGCCCGCCCCGACCTGGACGGCGACGAGGCCGCGGTGAACCTGGCCGAGATGGTCCTGCGCATGCTGGGCGTGCCATCGGACGACGCCCATGAAGTCGCCCGGCGCCCCCTTCCCGACCCCGCCTGACCCACCGCCCCTACGCGGTGGAGGCCGAGCCCTGCCGGAAGGTGACCGAGCGGCCGGTGGAGTCGGCCTCGATCCGTCACGTGCGGTGATGACGGACCGCAGGCGCAGCCCCCTCGGAAACGTTCTCCAGCGGGACGAGGTCTTCCAGGGGCTTGTTCAGCAGCGCCGTCAGCGAAGCAAGCAGCTCGCCCCGCACGGCGCGGACATCCGTGAGGGCGATGCGGTTGCCCTCCGCCAAGGCGGACGCGCTCACGGTCACGTCGCCGGCGAGATACCGCTACGGCGTCACGGCGAGGTCCAGCCCGCTGGGTTCGCCCTCGCGCAGCGACAGGGCCGTGGACACGCTCGGCGGCAGCAGTCTGACGCCGAGGAAACCGGCGACCAGCCGGGCGGTCGTCGTGTGCCAGACCGTGGCCCGGCGCAGCATGGCGTGGTCGCTGCCCGCGATCTCCATGCGGCACACCGGTGTGCCGGCCGCCCTGGCACGTACGGCGAAGTCGTGGGAGGACAGCGGTTCGGTCGTCCGGTCGCGGTCGGAGTGCAGGATCACCGTGGGCGTACCGGTCAGCTGGTTCACCGGTTCCCCCGGCGGGCACCACGGGGCGAGGGCCACCACCGACCGCACGGTCGCGTGGCCGCCGAGCCGCAGCGCCGCCCGACCGCCCATGGAGTGGCCGACCAGCACCACGGGCACCGGGCCGAAGCGCCGCTCGATCTCTTCCAGCGCGTCCTGGGCGTCGGCCACCGCGTCGGCCCGTGTCCCGTTCCAGCCCCGGTGCCGGTAGCGGACGTGAGCGGTGGCTATGCCCTGGCCGGCGGTCGCGGCCCGCACCGCGCGGGCGAAGGGCAGCATGCGAAGCCCCGGGAGGTTCCAGCGCGTCGGCCTGGCGTCGCCGTCCTCCCGGCCGCCGTGCAGGAAGAGGACGACCGCGCCCGTACGGTCCGCCTTCTCGCCGGACCCCCCGTCCTTCCCGCCGAGCCCCTCGTCCAGCGTGAGTGCCTGGTGACGGCTCACCTCGGTCCTCCTCGGTTCCTCCGGGGCGGTCGCCGTGCTGCCGCCTCTGCCGGTTGATTCGTTGCCGTACGCCCGGCGGATTGGCCTCCTCCGCCGCATGCTTCCCGTCGGCCCGATCCCGTCGAGACGGGCGAGCCGACTGCCGAGGCGGGTGATGTCCATGCCGACGGCCGCGGTGCAGGAATCGCACTGGGGCCCGGGACGGCGGTGACGTCGGCGAGCCCGCGATCCTAGGATCGGTGATCCGGTAGACCCGATCGGTGATCTCGCAGACCCGACCGGTGCCCGGTGTCCGACCGGTGACCCGGTACCCGATCGGTCATCCGTACCCATGGTGGTCCGGTACCCGATCGGACGCCCCGCACCCGATCGGTCATCCGGCAACCGACGACGGAGGTAAGCCCCGTGCACCTGCTGATCCTGGGAGGCACCGCCGAGGCCCGCCGGCTGGCCGAGGCGCTGGCCGCCGGGCTGCCGGGCCTGCAGGTGACGAACTCCCTGGCCGGACGGGTGGCGGCGCCCCGGCCGGTGCCAGGGGAGGTGAGGATCGGCGGTTTCGGGGGAGCGGCGGGGCTGGCCCGGTGGCTGGCCGAGCACGGGGTGACCGCGGTGGTCGACGCGACACACCCCTTCGCCGCCACCATCAGCGCCAACGCGGCACGGGCCACGGCCGCCGCGGGGGTGCCCCTGCTGGCGTTGCGCCGGCCGGGCTGGACGCCGGGGCCGGGCGACGACTGGCACGAGGCGGGGTCGATGGCCGAGGCCGCCGAACTCCTGCCGGGGCTCGGCCGCCGGGTCTTCCTCACCACCGGCCGCCTGGACCTCGCAGCGTTCGCCGCACTGAGGGACCTCTGGTTCCTGGTCCGCTCCGTCGAGCCGCCCGAGCCACCGCATCCGGCGCGCATGCGGACCGTACTGGACCGCGGCCCGTTCACCCTGGACGCGGAACGGGCCCTGCTGCGCGAGAACCGCATCGACGTGCTGGTCACCAAGGACAGCGGCGGTTCGGCGACCGCCCCGAAACTCACGGCTGCCCGCGAGACCGGACTACCGGTCGTGGTCGTGCGACGACCCGCGCTCCCGGCGGGGGTGGAGGCGGCGGCGGGACCGGGGGAGGCGGTGGCGTGGGTGCGGAGGCTGTCGTCGAGCCGGTGACGGCCCGGACGTGCGCCGCGGGACCTTCAGGAGCCCCACACCTCCCCAGTCTCCCTACTCCTCCTCGCTCGCGATCGCGTTGACCGCCGCCGCCGCGATCGCGCTGCCACCTCGGCGGCCCCGTACGACCAGGTGCTCCAGCCCGGAAGGGTGCCGGGTGAGCGCGTCCTTCGACTCGGCGGCGCCGACGAAGCCGACCGGGACGCCGATGACGGCGGCCGGGCGGGGGGCGCCCTCCTCGATCATTTCCAGCAGGCGGAAGAGGGCGGTGGGCGCGTTGCCGACGGCCACGACCGCACCCTCCATACGGTCGCGCCACAACTCCAGCGCGGCGGCACTGCGCGTCGTCCCCAGCTGCGCCGCCAGCGCCGGGACTGCCGGGTCCGACAGCGTGCAGATCACCTCGTTCCCGGCGGGCAGCCGGCGGCGGGTCACACCGCTGGCGACCATCGCCACGTCGCACAGGACGGGCGCTCCGGCGAGCAGGGCCTCCCGGGCCCGGGCGACCACGCCGGGGGTGTGGGCGAGGTCGCGGACCAGATCGACGATCCCGCAGGCGTGGATCATCCGTACGGCGACCCGGGCGACGTCGGCGGGCAGCCCGGTGAGGTCGGCCTCGGCGCGGATGGTGGCGAACGACTGGCGGTAGATGGCCGCCCCGTCCTTCTCGTACTCGAACACGGTCGTCTCACTCATCTGCGTCGGGGAGCTCGTGGGCGGCGCCCCGATCGTATAGCAAAGATCATTCGTTATAGTTTCGTTATCCAATGTTTCGATCCGATCACGCCCGAATCACGTTCGAACAAGCATGACCGCGCACAAAACAACGCCTTCCCAGCGCAAGGCAACGTCTTCCGACAGCCGTCGCCGACGGGGCCGTTCCGCGTCCGCTCCGGGGCGGGGCGGGAAAGGTGCCCTGTGGGGAGGCCTGGCCGCGGTGACCGTGCTCGGGGTCGCCGGGGCCGCGGCCGTCGAGTGGTCGCCGCCCGCTTCCCAGGAGTTACCGGCCGAGGCCGGCTCCACCGAACAGGCCCTGCCCACCGCCCGGGCCGAGCCCACCCCAGAGCCGTCCCTCAGCCCGAGCAGCCCCAGCCCCTCGGCCTCCGGCACCGCCTCGCCCGGCTCCTCAGCCGGTTCCTCGCCAGGCTCCCCGTCCGGTTCCTCGCCCAGCCGTTCCCGAGTCGCCATCCCCGCGACCGGACCGGGCACGTTCTCCACGGCGCCGGGTGGCAGCGCCAAGGTGGGCAGGGGCAAGACGCTGCGCTACCGGGTGGACATCGAAAAGGGTCTCGCTCTGTCCGCGCCGGACGTGGCGGAGGAGGTCGAGCGCGTCCTCGCCGACCCGCGCGGCTGGACGGCGAGCGGCCGCTCGGCGTTCCAGCGGGTCTCCGGCGGCAGCACCGACTTCGTCGTCAAGCTCGCCACACCCGGCACCGTGGACAAGATCTGTGGCCGGTTCGGACTGAAGACCCGGGGCGAGGTCAACTGCAACGTCGACAAGAACGTCATGGTCAACCTCAAACGCTGGGAGCTGGCCACGCCCGTCTACGCCAAGGACGTCCCGTCCTATCGGGCGCTGATCATCAACCACGAGGTCGGCCACTTCCTCGGGCGGGGCCATGTGGGCTGCCCCGGCCGCGGAAAGCCTGCCCCCGCGATGATGCAGCAGATCAAGGGCATGAACGGTTGTGTCCCGAACGTCTGGCCGTACGACGCCGAGGGGCGGCTCATCACCGGGCCCGCAGTACCGTGAACCGGGGGCGCGGGCCGACTGGCTCCCCGCCGCTTGCCCCCCGCCGCAGGGCTCAGTGCACCCCGTGCGGGCGGAACTGGACGCTGATGCGGGGGCCGACGGCCTTCTTCGACTTGGGGACCGCGTGCTCCCAGGTGCGCTGGCAGGAGCCGCCCATCACGAGCAGGTCGCCGTGCCCGAGGGGGCGGCGCAGCGTCTCGCCGCCGCGCCGCGGGCGCAGCGCCAGATCGCGGGGGGTGCCCAGGGAGAGGATCGCGACCATGGTGTCCTCCTGCGCGCCGCGGCCGGTCCGGTCGCCGTGCCAGGCCACGCTGTCGCGGCCGTCGCGGTAGTAGCACAGGCCGGCCGTGCTGAACGGCTCGCCCAGCTCGTCCGCGTAGTGCGCGGACAGCGCGTCCCGGGCCTCGGTCAGGACCGGATCGGGGAGTGCGTCGTCCTCGCCGTAGAAGGCGAGCAGACGCGGGACGTCCACCTCCCGCTCGTACATCTGGCGTCGCTCGGCCCGCCAGGGCACCTCCGTGGCGAGCCGTGCGAACAGCGCGTCCGACCCGTGCAGCCAGCCCGGCAGCAGGTCGATCCACGCCCCGTCGACCAGCGGGGTCCTGCGCAGCTCCCGCAGCGGTCCCAGCCGGACCTCGTCGGTCTGGTCGAAGAGCGAACCCTGCAAGTTCATGGACATACGTGCAGGGTACGCCCGTAATCGAATGAATGTTCAAGCGTGGCTCGTCACCCGGGACGCGGTGTCACGGGTGTCGCCATACCGGGTGCCATCCTTTGTTCTCGATGAGTGCCCCGAAGGGCGTACCATACCCCTAGGGGTATTAATGGAGGAGTTTTCGTGGAACTCGATCTCGCGGGTGCGGAGCTGAAGGCTGTGCTCAACCGGTTGCGGCGGGCACAGGGGCAGATCTCCGGAGTGATCAAGATGATCGAGGAGGGGCGCGACTGCGAGGAGGTCGTGCCCCAACTCGCCGCCGCCTCACGCGCCTTGGACCGCGCGGGCTTCGCGATCATCGCCACGGGTCTTCAGCAGTGCCTGGCCGACGGGGAGCGGGGGCTCAGGGACGGCGAGGACCCGGAGCAGATGCGGGCCCGTCTGGAGAAGCTCTTCCTGTCGCTGGCCTGAGGTGATGGTGCCGGCCGACCGGCGTGGCTGCGGGCAGCCAGTGCCGCACCCCGGAGTGTCGCTCGCCGTCGGTGGAGTACCCCCGCGGGTATCTCGAACAGTGATGCAGAACATTCCCGCTGGGCGGAAACCGACAGTTGAGCAGGCCAGCGCACTTGTGATGATGTGGACCCGGTGACCGAGACGAGCGCCGGAGCACTCGGCGTTCACGACGAAAGGGCTCATCACCATGGCGCAGCAAGTACGCGGCGTGATCGCACCGGGCAAGGGCGAACCGGTACGGGTGGAGACGATCGTCGTCCCCGACCCCGGGCCCGGCGAGGCCGTGGTGAAGGTGCAGGCCTGCGGGGTGTGCCACACGGATCTGCATTACCGGGAGGGTGGGATCAGTGATGAGTTCCCGTTCCTGC
>NZ_ML137709.1:0-56980 GCF_004023625.1 Streptomyces cavernae
CCGTTACCGGCGACGCACGCGGACCTGGGGACTGACCTTGGACACCGGCCAGAGAGCTGCCCTCTCATATCTCTGCGGAGCAGCCCCACTTAAACGGTGCGACTTCGCGTCGCACCCACACGTACCGTGCGTGCGCGCAGTGCAGCAGCATCTGCTGTTCCTGCTCGCCCGTGGGGTACATCCGAAACCGTGCCATGGCGCGAACCTAGACCACACCTTCCCCGACCGCGCACACCATCGACCACCATCACCCGCGCGAGTGACCACGCCCGCCCGGCAGCGGCCACCGCCCCAGGCCCCTCAACCCCGTCACCACCACCTGTCTGTGGCCACCTCTGCATCACGGCGTCGACGCCGAATCGCCCTGACGGCGATTCGGCTTCCCCTGCCCCACTCCGCGGGAGCGGGCATTCACCCCGGCCCTGAACGACCGGGCACCCTGCCCGAAAGCAAGGTGGAAGTCGAGGTCGAGCGGCCGTTCCCGTTCGACTTCCAGGAGCCAGCGTGAGGTGATCCAGGCGAAGGGGCAGGCGGGGTCGAAGTAGAAGTCGACGCGGGTCGGGTTCTGCGATGTCATGCCCCGGACGGTAGTCGGGGAATGGCACAGTGACCTGGTCCACTTCCTCCACCGATCAGTGGGCCAATTTGGGTTTGCGCCCGCTCAGTGCCAGCGCCCGAGTGAACACCCCCGCGTCGTCGGCGACCGGCACCGGATCGGCGAAACCGTCGTACTGCCGATAGAGATCCCCGTGTTTCTCCACGACGTGGAGGATCAGCCGGGCGGCCTCCTCGGAGATCTCGTAGTGCTGACCGGTGGCCACGGCCACGTCCCAGCCGTGGACCGCCATCTCCTTGATGACCATCGAGGCCAGCTCGTCGGCGGGCAGTGTCCCCTGGCCCAGGTCGACCTCGCCCTCCCACACATCGGGTTTCTCCCAGGCGGCGACCGCCCTCCGCAGCTGCTCGGCGTACGCCTCGGCCCAGCCCGGCTCGGCCGTGAAGTCACGCCCCGTCAGTTCCTCCGGGAGCGGCTTGCGCAGTGCCCGGTGCTCCAGGCCGTGCGAGGTGTAGAGCACCCAGTGGTTGACCAGGGTGCGGACGTCCCAGCCCGTGCAGTGGGAGGGCTCGGTGAGCTGCTCCGCGCGGACACCGTGGGCCACCCGTGCGGCCTCGGCCGCGCATTCGACCATGAGGGGGTGCAGGTTCTCGTAGGAAAGGTCCATGCGCAGCACGCTAGTCAGGCGCCGCTCAGTCCTCTTGAACAAACGCGACAGCCGCGACGGAGGCCTCGTCGGCGAGCCGTGTCAGCTGGGCGATCGGCATCGAGCCCGCCTCCCGCCGCTCCCGGGCGTATTGGTTGGCGAGCCGTTGCAGCAGATCGTTCAGGGGCGTGGGCACACCGTGCATCCGGCCCAGCAGCGAGATCTCGCCGTTGAGGTCCCCGCTCCTCGTCGAGGACACTGTGCCATTGCCGTCCAACTCCCCGGCACCTCCCGCGAGTTATTGATAGCCGACCGGCGGCGAGGAACGCGTCAGCCCTCGGTCATCTCCACCAGCTTGACCACGGTGTTCCAGTTCCGTGTGGTGGCGACGAGGCCCTTGAGGAGACGGGGACGGGACAGCGCCTCGGCCAGTTTCGAGCGACCGAGGCCGTCGGGTGCGTAGAGGTAGAGTGCGCGGTCGCCGAGGCGGAACTCCTCGGGGAGGTAGGCGTCCGGGTCGACCTCGGCGAAGCGCTCGGAGCCGACCGGCGCGGAGAAGTACGTGACATGCACCTGCTTGGCCTCGAGTTCGGCGGCCGGGAACGGGCAGGCCTCCATCACGGCCCGGAGGTACGCGTGCTCGCGCACCAGCACATCGCAGGTGAACCCGAACTCTGTCTCGATGGCCCGGGTCAGCTCGGCGGCGAGCGAGTCCTCGTCGCCGTGGTCCGCGGTGAACACGGCCTGGCCGCTCTGCAGGTAGGTGCGCACGTCGCCGTGGCCGAGCCCCTGGATGAGGGTGCGCAGCCCGGCCATGGGGAGCTTTCTGCTGCCACCCACGTTGACCCCGCGCAGCAGCGCCGCATACATCGTCATGCCCCCACGATAAGTCGGTGATCACGGCCTGTCCCCCGAGCCGCATCCCCGAGACCACCACATCCGTGTAAGGGGCCACGGTCCTCCTTGATGCCGATGCCGTCCGGTCCGAAGGGAGGAGGGCTCCGTCGGGCGGTTCACCGGGCAGCACGATGAGCTGCGCTTATCCGGCCCATACCTTCGTTACGAAAGGTGACGGCAGGGGGTCGGCACCGTAGTCGTAGGGGGCAGCCCGTCATGGGGAACGGAGAGACAACGCGGGTCCGGGGCATCGCGGCCCGGGCCGGCGGATGGAGCGCCCGGCATCGGTGGGCCGCCGTCGGCATCTGGATGCTGTTCGTCGTCCTGGCGATGGGGCTCGGTTCGGCGGCGGGACGGGTGGACGTCGACGAGAGCGCCGAGCTCAAGGGCGAGACCCGCACCGCCGCCCGGATCATCAAGGACGCGGGGATCGAGGAGCCCGCCAGTGAGACCGTCCTGATCCAGGCCAAGGGCGACGGCGCCAAGGCCACGGACCCCGAGTTCCGTGCCGCGGTCGACGCGGTGATCAAGGCGGTCGGCGCCACCGGCCGGGTTTCGGACGTGACCTCGCCCTACGACACCGACACGATCTCCAAGGACGGCCGCAGCGCGCTCGTCCAGTTCGACGTGCGCGGTGACTCAAAGACCGCGGGCGAGCGGATCGAGCCCGTGCTGAAGGCCGTCGACGGCGTCCAGAAGGACCACTCGCAGCTGCGGATCGAGGAGATCGGCGGCGCCAGCATGATGAAGACGTTCGACGACGCCTTCGGCAAGGACTTCCAGCGGGCCGAGTACTCGGCGGTGCCGGTGGCCTTCGGCATCCTGCTGATCGCGTTCGGCGCGCTGGTGGCCGCGCTGGTGCCGGTGGCTCTCGCGATCACCGCGATCGTGGCGACGGTGGGTCTGATGGGCCTCGTCAGCCATGTGATGCCCATGGGCGACACCGCCAACTCCGTGATGCTGCTGGTCGGTCTGGCGGTCGGGGTGGACTACTGCCTGTTCTATCTGCGGCGGGAACGCGAGGAGCGGGCGGCCGGACGGGACGCGGGTGCCGCGCTGCGCATCGCCGCCGCGACGAGCGGCCGCGCGATCATCGTCTCCGGTGTCACGGTGTGCGTGGCGATGGCCGGCATGCTCTTCACCGGGCTCGCGACCTTCCAGAGCATGGGTCTGGCCTCGCTGATCGTGGTGGCGGTCGCCATGGTCGGTTCGGTGACGGTACTGCCCGCGCTGCTGTCGCTGCTCGGCGAGCGGGTGGAGAAGGGACGCGTCCCGTTCCTGCACCCGGACAAGCGGCGCAAGAACGGCGGCCGGGGAGGCAACGGGGAGAGCCGGTTCTGGACGGCCGTCCTGCGGGGTGTGCTCGCCAAGCCGGCCCTGTCGGTCGTGGTCGCGGCCGGTGCGCTGCTCGCCGTCGCGGCACCCGCGGTGGGCATGAAGACGGAAAACCTCAGCCTGGACCAGGAGTTCGGGGACTCGCTGCCGATCGTGCAGACGTACAACCGTGTCAACGAGGCCTTCCCCGGCGGCTCCGAGCCGGCCGAGGTGGTCGTGAAGGCCAAGGACATCGGCGCGCCGGAGGTGAAGTCCGCGCTGGCCGACTTCCGGGAGCGGGCGGTGAGTTCGGGCGCCTCGCGGGGCCCGGTCGAGATCAAGGTGCACGACGCCCAGAACCTCGCCTTCGTCTACGTACCGCTGGTCGGCGGCTCCGACCAGGACAAGGCGGGCGCGAGCCTGGAGAAGCTGCGTGACGAGGTGCGTCCGGCGACGCTCGGCAAGGTCGACGGGCTGCAGGCGCCGATCACCGGACAGATCGCGGGCGGGCACGACTTCAACAAGCAGCTGGTGGGCTCGGTGGCCCCGGTCTTCGCCTTCGTCGTGGTCTTCGCCTTCCTGCTGATGCTGCTGTCGTTCCGCTCGCTGACCATCGCGGTCACCTCGATCGTGCTCAACCTGCTCTCGGTGGGCGCGGCCTACGGCATCCTGGTCGCCGTGTTCCAGCACGGCTGGGGCGCGTCGCTGGTCGGCGCGGAGGGTGTCGGCGCGATCGTCACCTGGCTGCCGCTGTTCCTGTTCGTGATCCTCTTCGGCCTCTCGATGGACTACCACGTCTTCGTGGTCTCCCGGATCCGTGAGGCGCGGCTGCGGGGCCTCACCACCAACGAGGCGATCAAGCACGGTGTGGTGACCACGGCGGGGGTCGTCACCAGCGCGGCCGTCATCATGGTCGCCGTGTTCGCGATCTTCGGCACGCTGTCCATGCAGTCCATGAAGCAGATGGGCGTGGGCCTGGCCGCAGCGGTCCTCATCGACGCGACGATCATCCGGGGCGTGCTGCTGCCCGCGGTGATGGCGCTGCTCGGGGAGCGCAACTGGTACCTGCCGAAGTGGCTGAACCGCCTGCCGGACCTGAGCCATGACGAGTCGGCGGAGCCGGTGTCGCCGCCTCGGCCTCCGGCGGTGGAGGGTGAGCGGGTCGGGGTCTGACCTCCGACCGCACCGAGACGAAAGGGCCCGTTGGTTCCGGGGAACCAACGGGCCCTCGCCTTGTGGGGTCACCGCTACCGGCGGCGGACTCCCGCGGGCAGTTCGGCCTCGATGAGGTCGGCCGCGCGCTGTGTGCCGCCTTCGGTCGCCATCTCCGCCTGGATCACGGCGAGGCGGCGGGCCACCTCGGGGTCGGCGGTCAGGGTGAGGACTGCCTCGCGGAGGGTCTCGGCTGTCGCCTCCTCCATCGGCAGATGGCGGGCCACACCGAGGCCCTGCAGCATGTCGGCGTTGCCGAACTGGTCGGCGGCCTGCGGCACCGCGACCATCGGCGTCGCGGTGGCGAGCCCCTCCTGGCTGCCGCCCGCGCCCGCGTGGGTGACGAACGCGTCGGCCTGCCGCAGGATCGCCAACTGCGGTACCCAGGAGTGGATTTCGACGTTCGCGGGGATCTCTCCCAGCTCGGCCGGGTCGACGTGCTTGCCGATCTGGAGCACCAGGTGCCAGCCCGGCAGATCGCCGAACGCCTTGACGCACTCCCGGTAGAAGGATGGCTGCTTGGTGAAGGACGACCCCAGCGAGACCAGTACGACCTTCTCGGCGCCGTCCGGCCGCTGCCAGTCGCCCTGTGCGGCCCGGTCGCCCTGGCAGGCGCCGACGAAGGTGTAGCGGGTCCTGTCGACCCGGTCGGCGTTGGGCTGGAAAGCCTTGGGGATCAGGACCAGGCATCGGTCCGGGCGGCCCATGAAGTCCTCGACGCTCAACTCCATCCCGCTGTCCGCGATCCAGCGCGCGAAGGTCTCGAAGAAGGCCTTCCCGCGCGGGGTCTGCTTGAGCGGCTCGAACATCGGCCGGCCGACCTCCTCCTCGTACCCCTCCCAGGCCACCAGGTTCGGCGAGAGCTGCACGATCGGAACGCCCCAGCGGTGGGCGAGCGTCCGGGCCGGGTAGGCGGTGATGTCGTACAGCACGAGATCCGGCTCGTCGCCCGCGTAGAGCTCGGCAAGCTGCGGCTCGGCCTGGAGCGCGTCGGTGAGGAAGGGCTCGATGTTGTCGATCAACTCGGTCCCCCACGCCGCCGGGTCGTCGTCCGGGGAGGGCAGCGTCGATTTCCAGAGCTTCACCTCGGCGCCGGTCTCGGCGACCTTCTCCGCGAAGGCGGGCGGAATCGCGTAGGTCACGCGGTGCCCGCGGGCGACGAGTTCCCGGATCACTTCGATGCTCGGGTTCACGTGCCCGTGGGCGGCGATGGAGAACATGGCGATTTGACATCCTCCCTCGGTCGAAGGCCGAGGGATTCCAGCCTTTGCGGGCTGAGGTTCACGGGCACTCGAACCCTCACGGGTTGTCACCCCTCCGGCGTGTCCCGCCGCGACCTGAACATTGTCCAGCTCGGCGCCCGCTTGGTTGTCGCCCGGCGCCGCAGCAACTCTATCGCTTGTGTGCGGGGGCGGCGAATCGCCCCTTGGCGGCGATTCGACGCTTCCTGACCGGAAGGACCGGCGGGCGGGGCCCGCGGGATGCGTGGTGGTCATGCCCCCAACCGTAGACAAGACGAGACGTCTCGTGCAATTCATTACCGGGCAAGGACCCGGTGCAGTTCCAGCCACTGATCGGGGCCGGCGGAGCCGACGAGGGCGCACGGGTCCAGCCCGGCGGCACGGAAGGCGGCGTCGACCTTCCGCCGCGGATGGGCCCGGCGCAGCGAGGCGTGCAACGAGCCGCCCACCCCGGAGAAGCCGAGCTCGACGAGGTCCCGCCAGCCGCGGTAGGCCGCCGGTCCGATGAGCGGTGTGCCGCGCCGTTCGAGGCGGATGACACCGGCGTCGACGCGCGGCACGGGCCGGAAGCGGGTCCGGTCGACCCGGCCGAGGAAGCGCCATTCGTACCGCGGCCAGGTGCGGACGGTCAGCAGGGTCCAGCTGCCGTAGTCCCCGGTGCGTTTGCGGGCGTACTCGAGCTGGGTGAGGAAGGTGGCGTCGGTCAGCCCTGGGGCACGCAGACACCAGTCGACGACCGCGGCAGTGCGGGAGAAGGGGACGTTCCCGGCCACCGAGAAGGGTGTGACCGGGGGCCGGGCGGTGAGGAAGTCGCCGTGTACGACGCGCACATGGGGCCGGTCGGCGAACCGGGAGCGCAGGCCCGGCACGAGCCGGGCATCGATCTCGTAAGCCCGTAGTTCCTGACAGCGCGGGGCGAGTCCCTCGGTCAGCGCGCCCTTGCCCGCTCCGACTTCGAGCAGGAGTTCGGCGGTCGGGTGCGGAACGGCGAGCCGGGCGAACCGGGCCGCGGTGGCACGGTCGGCGAGGAAGTTCTGCGAGAGGGCACGCGAAAGGTGCGTGGGGCGGGCCATGGGCCGTGGGTCCTTGTCTTCGGGAGGGCTGTGGGCGGAGCTGAGCCCTGACCGGAGACACAGGAAGAAGCGCCGGCACACTCGGGTGCGCGCGCGGGGAATGCGGGGCTGGTTGACTCCCGGACCGGTCAGGACACCGGGCCGCGACGCAGCCTCATGGCATACGTGCAGGCCCCGGCGTGACCGGAGAAGAAGATCGCTTGAATACCCACGAACGGCACGCTAGGCGCCGCGGCGGGGAGCGGACAACTGAATTTCTCGACGGCGGACCGCCGCGCCGCCGGGCGGACCGGAGACCGCCGGAGCCGAGCCGGCGTCGGATCGCGGGCGGGTCAGCTCGACCGCGCCCCGGCGGCGGGCTCAGCCGCCGCTCTCCATGGCCTGCATGGCCTGCTTGGCCCGCTTCTCCAGCTCATCCGGCGGCACGTCCTCCACATGTGTGGCGACGTTCCACCGGTGGCCGAAGGGGTCCTCGAACTGTCCCGCCCGGTCGCCGTAGAACTCGTCCCGCACCGCCTGGAGTTCCGTGGCTCCCCGGGCGACGGCCTCGGCGAACACCGCGTCGACGTCCTCCACGTACACGTACAGGGTCACGGGCGTGCCACCGACCGTCTTCGGCCCGCGGAACCCCATCTCCGGGAACTCGTCCGCGAGCATGACGACCGAGTTGCCGATCTGCAGCTCGGCGTGACCGATCTTGCCGCCCGGCGCCGCCACCCTCATCCGCTCCGTCGCACCGAGGACGGACACGTAGAAGTCGATTGCGTCCGCGGCGCCGTCGGTGCAGAGGTACGGCGTGACGCGCTGGAAGTCCTCGGGAACAGGCTTGACGCTCACCGTCTTCCGCCTTTCCGGTCATGTGTCGCAGAACAGCCCATACCGAACCAGCGTGGCACGCATCACCGGGCGGCGCAGCCGGACGACGGCTCCTGCGAGACTGGGCCAGGCCGCGTGAACCCGAGCACGGGAGGCGAACGGATGGACGAGGCAGGGGCGCGGGAGGTGCTGGCCGGGGCCGGTGTGCTGCCCGCAGGGGCGGCCGGCGGCGCCGAACTGCTCGCCCTGGGCGAGAACGCCGTCTTCGGCGCCGGTGACCTGGTGGTCAAGGTGGGGCGCGACGCCGAACTCCTGGACCGGGCACGGCGGGAGCTGGAGATCGCCGCATGGCTGGCGGAGGCGGGGGTTCCGGCGGTGCGGGCGGCGGAACCCAAGCCGCTGCTGGTGGACGGGCATCCGGTGACCGTGTGGCACCGGCTTCCCGATCCGGTGCGGCCGGCCGGCGCCGGTGATCTGGCGGAGCTGCTGCGGGTGGTGCACGCCCTGCCGGCTCCCCCGTTCGAGCTGCCGCGCCGGGAGTTGCTCGGCGGTGTGGAGCGCTGGCTACGGCTCGCGGGCGATGCGATCGACCCGGTCGACGCGGCGTATCTGCGGGACCGGCGCAACGGTTTCGCCGCGGCCGCCGCCGGGCTGACCCCGTTGCTGCCGCCCGGGCCGATCCACGGGGACGCGCTCCCGCGCAATGTCCATGTAGGGCCGGACGGCGCCGTCCTGGTGGACCTGGAGACGTTCTCCGCCGACCTGCGTGAGCACGACCTGGTCGTGATGGCCCTCTCCCGCGACCGTTACGGTCTGCCCGCCGAGGAGTACACGGCGTTCACGGACGCGTACGGGTGGGACGTGCGCGAGTGGGAGGGCTGTTCGCTGCTGCGAGGGGCCCGGGAGACCGCGAGCTGCGCATGGGTGGCCCAGCACGCCCCGGGCAACCCCAAGGCCCTCGAGGAGTTCCGCCGCAGGGTGGCGTCACTGCGGGACGGGGACGAGTCGGTGCGCTGGTACCCGTTCTGAACACCCGTGGTCCAGCCGCACCTCGCGGCGGTGCGGTTCGCGGGGCCCGGAGAGGAGTTCAGGCCGCCAGCGGCGATCCCACGCGGTGAGCCGTGCCGTCGGCGTCCACGTAACTGAACTCCCGAAGCCGGTAGAACGTGTCCGCCGGTTCCGTGAAGCGCCCCTCGACGCCGGAAGCCGTCCAGTCGGCATAGACGGCGTCAGCGTCGCTCACGTAGAGGTAGAGGACGGTGCCGGTGCGCAGAGGATCATGCTCGGCCCACTCGCTGAGGTGAACCGATACCGCGTCCCGCTCGACGAAGCCATAACGGTGCGGCCCAGCGAAGGCACGCACCGCGAAACCCAGACGACGGTACCGGTCCAGGGCCGCGTCGAGGTCCCGGACGGGTACAACGGGCGCTATGCCCGTGAAGGCCACTTCTGGCATTCCGTCAGTCTTGCACGCCGGTGACTCCGAACACAGTGACAAGTCAAACATCCATTCGATGGCGCATGCGTGCACCTCGGCACCGGCAGCCCTCACCGAGATGCAGCCCGGGTGGGGGAAGCGCACGATGAGAACAAGGGCACTCCCCTGGAGGTCATCCGGATGCGACGTGTGTTCCCCGCGGCAGCGGGCCTGGCCCTTTCGGTTTCCCTTGTTTCCCTCGCCGGAGCACCGGCATCGCACGCCACTTCCGCCCCCACCGTGGCGACCAGCACGCAGGCCGCACCCGAGGCGAAGCACCCAACGGGCCCTGTGGCCCAGGGACCGGTCGACGTGTGCGACTACACCGACACCCGGCCGACCCTTCGCCTGGGGTCGTCCGGGCCGGCGGTCCAACAAGCCCAGTGCTACCTGAATCAGGCCATGGGCGCCGGCCTGGACGAGGACGGAGACTTCGGCCCGGTCACGCAGTCCGCGACGCAGGACTTCCAGCGATGTGCCGGCATCGTCGTCGACGGGCGCATCGGAGCCCAGACTTGGTCGTTCCTTTCCTTCTGGGCCAACGCGCCAGGTACTCCCTTCTGTTGACGGGCACCCGGCAGCGTCTCACCGCGTCGCACGACCGACTTCGACCGCGTCACTCGCACCGATTGCCGATCGGCGTCCGGTCCGGCCAGGATGCGAGCGAGTCCAGTTCCTCGCCGATCGCCTCACGCAGGGCGTCATGCTGAGGGCCGAGCGCAAATCGCTCGTCATTCCACCGCTCTCGCGGATAGAGCCACACCGGCGAGCCCACGAGTTCGGCAGGTTCCCAGGTGAACCGCGGCCACACATGTGCGTGGAGGAACGGGTCGGTGTTCCCCAGAATCTCCAGATTGACCCGCCGGAAGGCCTGATCCAGCCGCTTGCAAGCGCGCTCGACGGCCTCGCCCAGTCGGTCCATGTCGGACAGGAACGCCAGCCGCTTGCTCCTGGGAAGCTCCGACAGGCGCTGCACAGCGGGGTCATCCACGAGGAGCACCGAGTACCCCGGGAGGAACTGGACATCCCCGATCACCGCGAATCCTGCCTCCAGCCTGCGGAGCACCGTGGGATTCCCGCCTCGCAGCGCGCTGCCGATCCGGTCCTCCCGCCAGTCATCGCTCATGGTCGGCGACTCTACCCGCGCAGGTCGTCGCCGAGATCCGATGAGGCTCGCAGGCGGTCGGGCGGCTGCGCGGCAATCAGCGGCCGCCATAGGGGACCACGGGCCAGGCCGACTCGACCGTCGCCTCGGAGTTCGAGGTGCGGCGCAGGTATCTCTGCAACGACGCCGCCTGCTCGGCAGCCGCACGAACCTGAAGATCATGCAGCTCCGCGGGTGCCAACGTTCCTATGACCGAGTGCTTGATCCCCAGGGACCGCGCCGCTCGTGCCGCGGCCACCGCGTCCGCGACGGCGTTGTGCGCGTCATCGAGCAGCACGCCGTAGTGCTCGCACAGTGCTTTGAGATTCCGCGACCCCTTCCTGTACCGGTCCACGTGCTTGTCGAGGACCAACGGGTCGATGACGGGCGCTGTCTTTCCGCTCAACCGCTTCACCAGCGGCTCTATCCCGTGCCGTCGGCACTCACGGTCAAGCAGGGAAAGGTCGTACCGCGCGTTCATCACCACCAGCGGAGTCCCCGAGTTCAGCGCTTCGGCGACGGCCGAGGTGATCTCCTCGATCGCGGGAGCCGCCGGCACCCCGTGCTCGCGGGCGTGTTCGGTGGAGATGCCGTGGATCGCCGAAGCCTGTTGAGGTATGGCCACTCCTGGATCGAGCAGCCAGGTCCGGGCCTGTGGAGACCGCTCGTCGGCGTCCACGGCAACGACCGCGGCGGTGACGATCCGGTCGTTCTCGATGTCGGTCCCTGTGGTCTCCAGGTCGAAGGCCACCAGCGGCCCACTGATCCAGCTCATCGCAGGGCCCCGTCGGCCAGGATGCCCCGGTACACCTGAGACGCGCCCCAAGTACGGGGAAACAAGGCGGCGTTCTCGGTCACGGCTGCGGTGACGATGTGCGCCTCGCGCGGATCCGTCCCTGTCGTCTCCAGGTCGAAGCCGATCAGCAACTCCCGGTGCCCACCCATGCGGCCCCCTTCTTCATGGTGCGTTCCCCCTGCGATCCCCTGGCGATCCCCCGACGATCCTCGGCGATCCCCCTGCGACACCTGGAGGTCCCCGGCGATCTCGGGATCTTCAGGTGATCCCTACGATCCCATGCACCACTGACAATCGGGTGACCGCCTTCCGCTTCCGGGTGCCGGGGCTGTCAGGACACGGGACGGGAGTCGGCCCAAGCCAGTTCGAACTCCTCGCGGTAGGTCTCGAAGAGACCGCCTTCTCCGCCTCCTCTGATGTCATCGGACTTCACCACCCGGGCCCCGCCCCGCAGCACGAGCACCGGAGCCTCCATGCCCCGGCTACGCCGCAGATACGACTGCACCACCGCGATGCCGTCGGAGCCGTCGCCGTCCACCAGATAGGCGGTGAAGCGCGGTGTCTCGTCGAAGACCTGGATCTCGAAGGCCCCGGGGTCACGCAGCCGGGAGCGCACTCTTCGCATGTGCAGGATGTTCATCTCCACCGCTCGGCTCAACTCGCCTCGCTTCAGACCGAGTTCGCGTTCGCGTCGCTTGACCGCGCTGGAGGCGGGGTTGAGGAAGAGCAGTCGCACCCGGCTGCCCGCCTCGGCCAGGCGCACCAGCCTGCGGCCGGAGAAGTTCTGCACGAGCAGGTTGAGGCCTATGCCGATGGCGTCGAGGCGGCGGGCCCTGCCGAACAGGTCCTCGGCCGGGAACCTCCCCAGCAGCCGCACCCTGTCGGGGTGCACGGCGACGACGTCCCCGTACCGGTCGCCGACGAGTTGCTCCACGGCGTCCACGGGCAACCGCCGCGCGGAGGGCACGTCACTGCCGGCCCCGAGTATCTCCAGGAGCCGGGCGGAGGCCCGTTCGGCCTGGGCGAGCACCGCCTCGGACAGGGCCCGGTTGCGTGAGACGACGTTGCGGGTCACCTCGAGTTCATCCAGGGCGAGTTCGACGTCGCGCCGCTCGTCGAAGTAGGGCTCGAAGCAGGGCCAGTGCTGCACCATCAGCTCGCGCAGCTGGGGCAGCGTGAGGAAGCTGAGCACGTTGTCGTCGGCGGGGTCGAGCAGATAGCCCTTGCGACGGCTGACTTCGCGTACCGCGACGGCCCGCTGCACCCACTCCTGGCCGGCCGGTCCGGCCGCCGCCACGACCCACTCGTCGCCGTGCACGGGTTCGTAGATGGGACGCAGAACGGCGGCCACGACCGCGCGCAGCCGCTGTTCCACCAGGTTCAGCCAGATGTAGGCCCGACCGGCGCGCTGGGCGCGGGTGCGCACCTCGTGCCAGGCCTCGGCGTCCCAGTTCAGTTCCGCCCCGATTTCCATCGGCCGTGCCAGCGAAACCGCTCCAGGGGGGACGTCCGTGGAGCTCCCCTCGTGACCGCCGTCACCAGGGGGCAGCTCCAGCCCACCCGAGCCCACCCGCGCACCGCCTTCCGCTCCCCCGAGCACTCCCCCTGCCAACGATCAAGGAAGGGTACTCCGGGAGCGGGCGGCAGTGCAGCCGAAGGGCGGGGTCTTTTCTCAACCTTCCCCTCCGCCTCCTTGCTCCACGTGGCCGTTCTGGTCGGCCAGTTCGGCGGGAGTGAGCGGATTCATAGCGGTCACGTCACGCGGCGCGACGGAGAAGCCCTGCCAGTGCACCGGCATGGGCTGCTGGTCCTCGTCCCGGGCGATGTGGTGGAAGCCGACGTTGACCCAGGCGACGGGATGGGTGAGCGTCTGTCCGTTGACCCACTTGTCGACGGATTTACCGGCTCGGGTACCGCAGTTGGGGAGGTTGTTGCTGGCGAACTGCTCGCACTCCTTGTACTCGGTGAAGTAGATGTCGTGCTTGGTGTAGCTGCGGCCCGGGTACTTGCTGGTGGCACCGGGCACGAACTCGTACGACCGCGCGTGCCCGTCCTTGTTCTTCCCGGTCCCGCTGACCACCCGCCACCAGCGCATGTTCTTGGCGTCGCCCGCGAGTTCCTTGGTGACGCGGGTGACGGTGGTCTTGTTGCGCGGCGCCATTCCGCCCTGGGCCGGCGGGCTGACGACCGAGTCGTACTGCTCGATCTTGTCCTTCGAGGAGCCGTCGAGGCCGAAGTCGAGCCGCCAGAAGACGTTGTGGCTGTGGCTGGTGGCGTAGTCCTTGGCACCCTTGCCGATGGGCCAGCCGCGGCCGTCGCCCGCGTCGTAGTCACTGGGCGCGAGGCTGCCCGTGGCACCGACGTTCATGTTGACGGTGCCGTCGTCCTGGAAGCGCCACTCGGTGATGTACTCGTACCAGCCGACCTGGTTGACGGCGTAGACGAGCAGGTCCTTGCCCTGGGCCTGGAAGACCTTGTTGCCCGTGTCGGCCTGCATACGGTACGCGTGGCCACGGGACCGCGTGGTGGTGCACAGACCCTTGACGTTCCGGTCCTGCCCCTCTCCGGCGTCGGGCATCCGGACGGTCTTGATGCTGCCGCCAGGGCATTCGCCGGGCGCCATGTTCATCAGGCCCTGGCCGAAGCCGGCGCCCGTGAGGTCGTCGTACTCGATCGAGCCGTCGTCGTACGGGACGTGGATCTGGGCGAGCTTCGCGCTGGTCAGGACGCGTATCGGGGCGGCCTCGCCGGGCGGCTGGTAGGTGACGTTCTCCAGGACGAGCCCAGCCTCGCTCTCGTAGCGCCAGCACATGCGCCAGGTGGTTCCGGAGGAGAGTTTCTGCTCGATGCGGTACTCGGCGCTGCAGCCGGGTCCGGTGGCGGGCGCCGCCTTGGACTGTGCCGTCGCCGGGTGCATCGCGCCCGTAGCGCCGACGGTCAGCGCGGCGAGCGAGAGGCCAAGTGCGGCCTGTCGGGCACGGCCGATTCTGGTCATGGACATGACTAACGGAACTCCTTGCGGAAGGCGGATGTGATCGCGGAAGTGAGAAACGAGTCCAGTGCGGAACCGGGCGGGAGGCCGGATCGGCGGCCCCGGACAGGGCGGGGTGCCGGAACGGACTGGAGGCCGGTAAGGGCTGGGGCCGGACAGGGCCGGTGCCCCGAATGGACGAGGGCGGGATGGACGAGTGCCCCGAACGGCCGGGGGCGGGATGGACGAGTGCCCCGAACGGCCGGGGGCGGGATGGACGAGTGCCGCATCGATGCCCGAGCAGGGCCAGGACGTCAGGAGGCGGCGCCCGGACGGGGCCATGTCCAGGTCGGGCCGACGGTCCGGGAGCGTGGCGCGGAACGAGGGCCGGGCGGGAGCAATCGGTCAGGTCCGGGGTCCCCTCACGCTGCCGGGGCTCAGTGGACCTTGGCCACCTTGCGGGCGCTGAGGTCTATCACCGTGTTGCGGGTGTCGATCCACGGGCCGTTCTTGACCTTGACGAAGAGCCGCACGCAGCGGTGTTTCCCGCATTCGGCGAGCCCGGCGGGGCCCTGTGCGCCCTCGCTCACCCGGAACACCATGCTGTTCAGTACCAACTGGTCGGGAGAGGTCAGCTCCTTGCCCGTGGCGTCCTTGTAGTCGGCCTTGAGGCCCGCGCCCAGCGGGTCGGCCAGCAGCAGACCGGCCGCCTCGAGCGCCTCGGCGTGACTGATCGGAGGCTGGGTGTCACGCTGCGTACCGGTCTTCTCCACCTTTCCGGTGTCGAGATTGACCGTCTTGGTGACGAGGGTGTCGTCCTTGTAGTCGTAGAACGACACGTCCGCACGGCGCGGGGCCTGCGGATCATCCAGTTCGTCCGCCGCCGGCACCGCCAGATTGGCGGTGATCCGCTGCGGACCGCGTTCACCCTCCACGTTCTCGCTGGTCCGCAAGAGCTGCTGGTCGAGGGCGATCCGCTGGGCCCGGGCGATCTCGTCGGACGTGAGCGGATCCCGGCCCTCGCCCTCGCCGCCCTCTGCGGGAGCGTCCTCCACGACCCCCGGCCGGACCGCGCCGGCCCCCTGTTCCGGCGCCTGTCCTGCCTGCCGGGCGGCCGCTCCGCCGCCCCGGCCCGCCGGCTCGTCGGCCCCGGCCGACCCCGGCAGGGTGATTCCGACCATCACGGCGGTACCCGCGACCGCGATGGCCGCACCTGCCACCACCTTGCCCAGATGGCGGTGCACTATTGCGCGCACATTTCCCCCTACTCCTTCTATGCGTCCTATGCGCTCAGAAGTCCCTTGAGCAACAATTGTTCGACATACGGGGTATGCCTGGTCGCACGGTAAGAGGGATGTAAGTCATAGGTGGTTCCATCACTTTCGGGGAGACTCGGGCGGGAGTCCCCCACGGAGCGGGGCGTAACTGGAAGAGTCGTATCCATGCAGGTCTGGCCTGGACAGGCGTATCCGCTCGGCGCCACCTATGACGGCGCCGGGACCAACTTCGCGGTCTTCTCGGAGGCCGCGGACCGAGTAGAGCTGTGTCTGTTGCACGACGACGGCTCGGAGACGGCGATCGAACTACGCGAATCGGACGCTTTCGTGCGACACGCGTACCTGCCCGGGATCATGCCCGGACAGCGCTACGGCTTCCGTGTGCACGGCCCGTACGCCCCCGAGCGCGGGCAGCGCGCCAATTCCGCGAAGCTGCTGCTGGATCCGTACGCGCGTGCCATCAGTGGCTCGATCGACTGGGGCGAGGAGGTGTACGGCTACCATTTCGGCGCCCCCGAGGAACGAAACGACCTCGACTCGGCGCCGCACACGATGACGTCCGTCGTGGTGAACCCCTACTTCGACTGGGGCGACGACCGGCGCCCGCGCACCGAGTACCACCACACGGTGCTGTACGAGGCCCATGTGAAGGGCCTCACGATGCGCCACCCCGCGCTGCCGCCGGAACTGCGCGGAACCTACGCGGGCCTCGCGCACCCGGCGATCATCGAGCACCTGACCGAACTCGGTGTCACCGCCCTCGAGTTGATGCCGGTCCACCAGTTCGTCAACGACCACCGGCTGGTCGACATGGGCCTGAACAACTACTGGGGCTACAACACCATCGGGTTCTTCGCCCCGCACAACGCCTACGCCTCCTGGGGCGACCGGGGGCAGCAGGTCCTGGAGTTCAAGTCGGCGGTACGGGCCCTGCACGAGGCGGGGATCGAGGTCATCCTGGACGTGGTCTACAACCACACGGCCGAGGGCAACCACCTGGGCCCGACGCTGTCCTTCCGGGGCCTCGACAACGCGTCCTACTACCGCCTCACGGAGGACCCCCGCTACTACATGGACACGACCGGCACCGGCAACTCGTTGCTGATGCGCTCCCCGCACGTGCTCCAGCTGATCATGGACTCGCTGCGGTACTGGGTCACCGAGATGCACGTCGACGGATTCCGCTTCGACCTCGCGGCGACGCTGGCGCGGCAGT
This sequence comes from Streptomyces cavernae, assembly GCF_004023625.1. GTDB lineage: Bacteria > Actinomycetota > Actinomycetes > Streptomycetales > Streptomycetaceae > Streptomyces > Streptomyces cavernae. Next base: position 16,637 of record NZ_ML137709.1, read on the forward strand.
TCCACGAGGTGGACCGGCTGTCGTCGTTCTTCGACCTGGTGCAGCAGGACCCGGTGGTCTCCCAGGTGAAGCTGATAGCGGAACCGTGGGACGTGGGCGAGGGCGGCTACCAGGTGGGCAACTTCCCGCCGCTGTGGACGGAGTGGAACGGCAAGTACCGCGACACCGTGCGCGACCTGTGGCGCGGCGAGCCGCGGGCACTGGCGGAGTTCGCCTCCCGGCTGACCGGTTCGTCCGACCTCTACCAGTCCGACGGGCGCCGCCCACTGGCCTCGATCAACTTCGTGACCTGCCACGATGGCTTCACGCTGCACGACCTCGTCTCGTACAACGAGAAGCACAACGAGGCCAACGGCGAGGACAACCGCGACGGCGAGAGCCACAACCGGTCCTGGAACTGCGGGGTGGAGGGCGAGACCGACGACCCGTCCGTGCTGGAGCTGCGGAACCGGCAGATGCGCAACTTCATCGCCACGCTGATGCTGTCCCAGGGCGTGCCCATGCTCAGCCACGGTGACGAGTTCGCGCGCACACAGGGCGGCAACAACAACGCCTACTGCCAGGACAGCGAGTTGTCGTGGGTGCCGTGGCACGGGGACGGGGACGGCGGTAGCGACGGCGGTGGAGACGGGGAGGAAGGCGGGGACGGGGGCACGCTGCTGGAGTTCACCCGGGCCATGGTGCGGTTGCGCCGGGAGCACCCCGTGTTCCGGCGGCGGCGGTTCTTCCACGGGCGGCCGGTGGAGGGCACCCACGACGAACTGTCGGACATCGCCTGGTTCACCCCTGGCGGGGAGGAGATGACCCAGGAGGACTGGGACTCCGCGCAGGCCTCCGCGCTCACGGTCTTCCTGAACGGCAACGCCATCTCCGAGCCCGGCCCGCGCGGCGAACGCATCGTCGACGACTCCTTCCTGCTGATGTTCAACGCCTCGCCGGAACCGCTGGAGTTCGTGGTGCCCGTGAACCACGGCCGGCAGTGGCAGGTGGTCGTCGACACCGCGCGGTCGGAGGGCCTGGAGCCCGGGTCCGGACCGAAGGTGAAGGCCGGGGACCGGGTGACGCTGGTGGGGCGGAGCCTTGTGGTGGTGCGGCGGCCGGCTTGATGCGAGCGCCGTGCCGGCAGGCGCGTGCCGAAGGCGGTAGCTGGTGCCTGGTGGTGCGGCGCCCGGCTTGATGCGAGCGCCGTGCCGGCAGGCGCGTGCCGAAGGCGGTAGCTGGTGCCTGGTGGTGCGGCGCCGGCTTGATGCGAGCGCCGTGCCGGCAGGCGCGTGCCGAAGGCGCTGGCTGGTGCGCCTGGCGGCGGTGGCTGGGTCGGGGCCGCGCCGGATTCTCCGTCCTCGGTCTGGCGGGTGCGTGTTCGCCACTGGGGTCTGTGTGACCCGACCGCCAGCCGCTGCGGGCGGAGATTCCGGCACGTCCCCTTGCGCCGGTCGCGGCTGCGGGCCGTGGGGGTGCGCGCTTGCGGAGATACCGGCTACCTCCCCTTGCGCCGGACGCGGCTGCCGACCGGCTACGTCCCCTTGCGCCGGACGCGGCTGCCGACCGGCTACGTCCCCTTGCGCCGGACGCGGCTGCCGACCGGCTACGTCCCCTTGCGCCGATCGCGGCTGCGGGCCGTGGGGTGCGCCCTTGCGGAGATACCGGCTACCTCCCCGACGCCGGTGCGGCTGGGGGTGCGCGATCCGGTAGCGAGAAATCGGCGGGGGCGGGTACGTACGTTGCATGACGCCTGATCCGGTGATCCCCACCGCCACGTACCGCCTCCAGCTCCAACCCGCGTTCCCGTTCGCCGCGGCCGAGGCGGCCGTGCCGTATCTGGCCTCGCTCGGGATCTCCCATCTGCATCTGTCGCCGGTGCTGGAGGCCGTCCCCGGGTCGGCGCACGGCTACGACGTCGTGGACCACGCTCGCGTGCGGGGCGAGTTGGGCGGTGAGGAGGGGCTGCGGGCCCTGGCGGCCACCGCGCGGGCGCACGGGCTGGGGCTGGTGGTCGACATCGTGCCGAACCACATGGCGATGTCACCGCGCCACAACCAGGCCCTGCGGGAGGTGTTGCGGGCGGGGCCGGAGTCACCGTACGCGCGCTGGTTCGACGTGGACTGGGAGGCTCAGGGCGGCAAACTGCTGCTGCCGGTGCTCGGCGGGCCCGTCGGGCAGGAACTCGACCGCTTCGAAGTCGACGCCGAGCACGGCGAACTGCGGTACTACGAACACACGTTCCCGCTCCGCGAGGGCACCGAGAAACTGCCCCTGCCGGAGCTTCTGGACGCGCAGTGGTACCGCCCGGTGTGGTGGCGGCTGGCCCGGACGGAGCTGAACTACCGGCGTTTCTTCAGCATTTCCGAGTTGATCGGGGTCCGGGTGGAGGACCCGGAGGTGTTCGAAGCCACACACCGGAAGGTGCTGGAGCTGCTGGCCGACGGGGTGATCCAGGGGCTGCGTGTCGACCACCCGGACGGGCTCGCCGACCCGGACGCCTACCTCAGGCGCTTGCACGAGGCGACCGGCGGGCGCTGGACGGTGGTGGAGAAGATCCTCGCCGACGGTGAGCCGCTGCCCGCCTCCTGGCCCGTCGCGGGCACCACCGGCTATGACGCGCTGCGGCACGTCGACGGGCTGTTCGTCGACCCGGCCGGGGCCGGTGAACTGCTCGGCCAGTACCGGCGCTTCACCGCCCCGCCGCCGGACCGCGGCGGCCACTGGGAGGCCACCGTGCGGCGGGCCGCCTACAAGGTGATCGGCCATGAGCTGGCCACCGAGCTGGACCGCCTCACGCGCACGGCGAGCCTGCTGTGCGCCGCGGACCTCGCCCTGCGCGACCGCGCCCCCTGGGCACTGCGCACCGCGCTCGTCGAACTGCTCGTGCGGATGGAGGTGTACCGGCCGTACGCCTCCACCGACGCCTCCGCCGTCGTCACCGAGGAGGCCGCCGCCGAGGCCCGGCGGGCGTTCGCGGTGCCCGAGGAGGCGGATGCCGTCGACGTCGTACGGGATCTGGTGCTGGGCCGGGCGGAGGATTCGGCGGAGCACCGAGCGTTCCGGGCCCGGTTCGCACAGACCTCGTCGGCTCTGCGGGCCAAGTCGGTGGAGGACACGGCGTTCTACCGCTACGTGCCGCTGCTGTCGGCGACCGAGGTGGGCGGTGAGCCGGGGCGCCCGGCGGTGTCCCCGGAGGAGTTCCACGGGTACTGCGCACGTGTGCAGCGCGACTGGCCGGTCACCGGGACCGTGCTGTCGACGCATGACACCAAGCGGAGCGCGGACGTGCGGGCCGCGATCTCGGTGCTCTCCCAGTGCCCCCAGCGGTGGGGTGAGGTGATCGGGGAGCCGGGGGCGGACCCCCTGGTGATGTGGGCCGCCCGGCAGACCGAGTTCGGACTCGGCCACTTCGACGAGGAGCGCATCCGCGGCTTCCTCCTGAAACACGTGCGGGAGTCGGGGCTGCGCACCAGTTGGACGGAGCAGGACGGCGGGTACGAGGCCTCGGTGACGGCGTCCGTGGTCGAGGAGCCACGCGTGGCCGGGCTGCGGGGCGAGTTGGAGCCCCATGTGCGGGCGAACGTGCTGGGAGCGGCGCTGGTCCAGCTGACGATGCCCGGGGTGCCCGATCTGTACCAGGGCACCGAGGACGAGTACCGGGCGCTGGTGGACCCGGACAACCGGCGTCCGTTCGCCCCGCCGGAAGACCCCGCTGAGGCTTCCGCGGAGAGGTCCGCGAAGGCCGCGCTCACCACCGCGGCGCTGCGGCTGCGCAGGGAGCGCCCCGGCCTCTTCGGCGACCGGGCGACGTACACGCCCCTCACGGCCGAGGGACCGGCCGCCGCGCACTGTGTGGCCTTCGCGCGCTCCGAGGAGGTGGTCACGGCCGTCACCCGGCTGTCGCTGCGGCTCGCGGAGGCGGGCGGCTGGCGCGACACGGGCCTGCCGCTGCCGCCCGGCCGGTGGTCCGATCTGCTGTCTCCCGGGCGGGAGTTCGAGGAGCGTGTGCGCCTGGCGGAGCTTTTCGGGTCGCTGCCGGTGGCCCTGCTCGTCAGGGAAGGCTGAGGCCCTGTAAGCCGGTACCGGGGAACAAGCGGATGCGGTGGGCGGGAAGTTGCCGACACTCGCCGGGCGTTGACCGCGACGACGAGGAGCGGGCCGCACCCGAGTGCGTGGGCCGGCGTCCGCGGTGAGCGTGCGCCGGGCGCCCCGTTTCACGCTCCTTGACAGTTGCTGCGGTCCGTGGACTACTGCGAGTGCGACACCGGGCGGACGAGACGGGGGTGAGTCAGCTGCCGGAGCTGCGCTACCCGAGTGTGTCCGACGTCCTGTCCTCCGCCCGGGCGCTCGCCGCCCGCCGGCCCGGACTGTGCACGCTGAGGGAGGTCGGTCTCTCACGCGGGGGCAGGCCCCTGCATCTGCTCTCCGTGGGGCACGCCCCACGGTCCGTCCTGGTGGTCGCGGGCGCCCACGCCAATGAGCCGGCCGGCGGCTCAACGCTGCTGTCCCTCGCCCAACGGACCGTGCACGAGAAGGAGTTGCGGTCCGGCACGGCCTGGCACTTCCTGCTGTGCGCCGACCCGGACGGCGCGAGCCTGCATGTGACGCCGACGCCGCGCAGCCTGCTCGACTACCACCTGGGGTTCTACCGCCCGGCGGGCCCGGAGCAGCCGGAGTGGTCGCCGTCGGTGCTGCCGCCGGACCGGCTGCCGCCCGAGACACGGGTGCTCACCCGGGTCATCGACGAGGTGCGCCCCTACCTCCAGGTCTCCCTGCACGGCACCGATCTGGGCGGCAGCTGGGTGCAGCTCACCAAGGACGTCCCCGGGCTCGCCGAGCCGTTCGCCAAGTCCGCGGCGGAGCTGCACATTCCCGTGGAGACCGGGGCCTCGGACGCCGTCGGCTGGCCGGCCGCCGGGGCCGGTGTGTATGTGATGCCGGCGCCCGGCACGGACGCGGTGTTCCCGAGCCTGCCGGACGACGCCAGGCACAGCACCTGGTACCACGCGCACCGTCACGGTGGGCTCACGGCCGTGGTGGAGGTGCCGATGTGGGCCAGCGACCTGGTGGACGACCCGGCGCCGCATCCGGCCCCGGCCGCGGCGATGCGGCGGCTGGCGCGGCGGCTGCGCCGGGACACGGAACAGGTGGAGAACGTCCTCGCGGACGCGCTGCCGCGTACAGAAGGCCCCGAGGGGCCGTTCCTGCGGGCCGCGAAGTGGGCGCTCGCCCTGGTGCCGGGGCTGGCCGCGGACTGGTCCCGCCCACCGCCGCCGGGCGCCACGATGGCGTACATCGGGAGTGTGGACGCCTTCGGCCGACGTATCCCGCTACGGGCCGCGTCGATGCTGCTGCGGGCCCTCAGGGACACCGACGACCGCGCGGCCCTGCGGCTGGAACACCTGGTCACGGTGTGGACCGAATCCTTCGCGGAGCGCTTCCGCGCCCGCTGGGTGCCCTTGGAGAACCAGGTGGAGCACCAGTCCCGGACGGTGCTGGCGGCGGCCCGCCACGCACACCCCGACCACCGCTGAGAGCCGACGCCGTCCAACCGCCTCGGCGTGGGCGGGCCGCCGTAAAATCGCCGCGGCGTGGGCGAGCACAGGCCGTCGTCCCGCGCGGGCCCCGGCCCGGGAACGGTCCAGGGCCCGGACACAGGGCAGCCCGCGCCGGTCCCCGGAACGCACCCCGCCCCCGCCTCGGGCAGGCCGGGACGGGGGCGGGGGTGCGGGGGGGGGCGAGCCGGTACCGGAGCCGCCCGCGCCCATGTGCCCGTCCCGGTCACTCCGAGGCCGTCCCGCTCCCTTGGGAGGGAGCGGCCGATACGCGGCGGACCCGAGCGGCCGGAACAGCCCCTGAACGGTCCAGACCCGAAAGGGCGGAGGCGGCGGGCGGCAGAGGCGGCCTGAGCGTCCGGGACGGCCGGGACAGGCCCGGACGGCCGGGACAGGCCCGGAGGTTCGGGACGGGCCTGGAACCGGCGCGGCCCGGAGAGGCGGGAGGGGCCCGGAGCCGGCGCGGCCCGGAGAGGCAGGACGGGCCCGGAGCCGGCGCGGCCCGGAGAAGCGGGACGGGCCCGGAGCCGGCGCGGCCCGGAGAAGCGGGACGGGCCCGGAGCCGGCGCGGCCCGGAGAGGCAGGACGGGCCCGGAGCCGGCGCGGCCCGGAGAAGCGGGACGAGCCCGGAGCCGGCGCGGCCCGGAGAAGCGGGACGGGCCCGGAGCCGGCGCGGGCACGGAGAGGCGGGGAGGGGCCGAGGCGGGTGCCGAGGGCGTCACCGCCTCAGTGTGAACACCGACCCCGTCTGCGCCTCCAGCTCGCACCGGCTGCCGAAGCGCTTCTCGTAGCCGACGGTCCGGCCGTTCCACAGCCCGCGTGCCGACGCGGTCACCGGCGCGTAGATCATCGGGCACATGACCTTGCGGTGCGGGATCCGGTTGATGTCGCCGCGCGCGCGGCGCAGTTGCGCACAGGCCTCGACGGCGCGCTTGTGCCGCTGGGGCCGGTCGCACATGAGCAGCGTGCCGCGCGGGAACCGGGGGCGGGACTCGCCCTGGGCGACCGTCACGTAGAGCCAGTTACCGGGGGCGGCGGGCGCGGCGGCGACGTGCACCGGGGAGGCGGTCGCCGGAGCGGCGGGGGCGGCGGGCGCGGGGGCGGCGCCGGTCGCCAGCAGGGCGACGGCGGCGGCCAGCAGCGCGGTTCTGATCGTCTTCGTCATGTCCGGTGCATCGGCACGCCGGCTGCGCGAGCCGACCGGACTCACTCGAACGGGACTTCGGCCGCCGCTCGGCGTGCGGCAATCGGGTGCACGCCGTCGTCGGCGGGTGACCGCCGCGCCGCCAGGTCGAAGGCGGCGAGCACCACCCGGGTCTGGTACTCGACCTGTCGTGCGACCGGGATCCAGCGCGCCCCGCAGCCGTGCGTGAAGTCCGTGCACCACACGTCGATGAGGCGTTCCAGGGTGCCGAGCGCCCCGGTCGGGTCGCATCCGGCAGCGGTGACGGCCTGGTGCAGCAGCCCCGCCGTACGTAGTGCCAGCCGCCGTCCGGAGATGCGCAGCGAGGTCAGCCGCGCGGTGGTGAGCGGGGGCAGCGGGCGCCGGCCGAGCCGGGCGGCGTCGGGGTCCCAGTCGTCCGCGATCCCGGGGCACACCAGCAGGTAGTCGTCGACGGGGGCGAGCAGCCGGGCCGTGTCGGGGGCGGTGCCCAGATGGCGGCGGGTGCTCCGGAGCAGGTCCACCAGCACCCTGGTGTCGCGTCGCAGGGTGCCGCTGATGTCGCGCAGTACGAGGGCCGCGTCGGACGGAAGGGTGTCCGAGGCGACATCGGCGACGCCCCACATGGGCGCCTCGACGACCGCGGTGACGGTGCCGTACCGGTGCGGGTGGTACCAGGTCGACTCGACCGCCGCCTCCGTGATGGCGGCGGCCCGGTCGGCGGGCCGGGGCGGTGGGATGCGGTAGACCGAGGGGCCGAGTTCTGGCCAGTACAGGGCGTCGTACGGGGCGAGTTCGAGGAAGATGCCGAGCCGGGCCGCGGTGTGCGCGAGGCGCTGCGCGAGACCGGGCAGGTCGCGGGTCAGCTCGACGAAGCCGCCGCCCACGTCGACGCCGTGCAGCGAGCACTGGAAGAAGGGCCGCAGTTCGTCCTGGACATCGAGCAGGGCCCGGGTCTCGGGCAACACGGCGCCGTCCGCCCCGTCGGGCAGCCACTCGGGCTGCTCCAGGAAGCCCGGGCGGAAGAAGTTCCGGAAGTAGTGGCCGAGGGTGTACGGGCCCACCAGCCAGCCCTCGTTGCGGCGGGCGCCGTCGGGGTCGAGGCACAACAGCACGTTCCATGTGACGTCGGCGCCCTCGGACAGCCGGGGGTCGGCGAGGACCCGGTCGGCCAGGCGCAACGCGGTGGCGCCGCCGACGGGTTCGTTGGCGTGCGGGCCGGCGACGACCAGGGCCTGGCGGGTGCCGTGCCCCACGCTCAGCAGCCACAACGGGTCGCCGGCCCGGGACGTGCCGACACGGCGCAGCCGGGCGTCGCGCGGCCGGCCGGCGACGAGCGATGCTGCGCGCGCGCTGAGTTCGTCCACGCACGGATAGCGGAGGAGTGACGGCAGGGTCCACCTCCACTGCGCGTTGCCGCCGTTCTCACCCGGTGCTGGTTCTCACCGGGCGCACGTTCTCACCCCATACACGTACTCACCGGGCGCCCGCTTCTCACCTGGTGTACATGATGTACGCACAGTCAGTCACGACACCGAGGGTTACGTCAACACCACTGCGCGCACGGAAGCCGAGGCTCCGCTACCGATCGGTTCCGGCCAGTCGGAAGGACATGCGGCCGAAGCTCACCTGGTCTCCGTCGCGGACCACGGCCGCGCCGATCACGCGCCGCCCGTTCACGGAGGTGCCGTTGGTGGAGCCGAGGTCGCGCAGCACCCACATGCCGCCCTGGTTGCTGAGTTCGGCGTGCACGCGGGAGACCGTCTCGTGGCTGAGCCGGAGCCCGTTGGCGGGGTCGCGGCCGATGCGCAGCGGGTGGGGGTTGCCGGGGTGGGGCAGCAGCAGTTTCGGCAGCTTCTCGACCTGCCAGGCCCGGCGGAGCCGTTCGGTGAAACCGGAGACCTTGCCGACGGTGCCGAACACCACTCGGGACAGTCGGCCCTCGGTGCGCAGGTCGGCGACGAGGATGGCGAGTTCCTCGGATCGACGGGCGGAGAACACCAGTTCCATGCGACGCAGGAACGTGTCGTGCGACAGCCTGCCCTGGGCGACGCCGTCCTTGAGTGCCTTCAGCGCGCGGTCGCGCTCGGCGTCGGACAGCCGCGCCGGATAGGTGTTGAACTCAAAGGACCCCGTCACAAAGTGATTGTCCGACAGGTTCGCCGTGGGTGTCCAGAAACGAGGAAAGTCGAACACGCGACCGCAGCCGTCGTGACCTGGCAGGACGGCCCGCCGACGGTGGGGGAACTCATGCCGTAGACGGCTGGGATCGAGAGTGTTTCCGAGCGGATTGATCTCGTTTGCAGCACCATGGTCAGCACGTCAAGCCTGACAGACGAGGCCGAACAGACGAGGGGGACCGTCCGTGCAGTTCGAGGTGTGGGCACCACAGGCCGACCGGGTGACGCTCCAGTGCGCGGGGGCCGCCCGCACCATGGAGCGCGATCCGGAGCGGCCGGGCTGGTGGAGGGTCGAGGCGGAGGCGGAGGACGGCACCCGGTACGGGTTCTCGGTGGACGACGGCCCCGTACTGCCCGATCCGCGCTCCCGGCGGCAGCCGGACGGCCCGGACGGGCTCAGCGCGGTCGTCGACCACGAGCGGTACGACTGGCGCGCGCCCTGGCAGGGCCGGCCGCTGCCGGGCGCGGTGCTGTACGAGCTGCACGTGGGCACGTACACCCCCGAGGGCACCCTGGACGCGGCCGCCGACCGGCTCGGACACCTCGCCCAACTGGGCGTCACACACGTCGAGTTGATGCCGCTGTGCCCGTTCCCCGGGGTGCACGGCTGGGGGTATGAGGGGGTGTCCCTGTGGGCCGTGCACGAGCCGTACGGTGGGCCCGAGGCGCTGAAGCGCTTCGTCGACCGGGCGCACGAACTCGGACTCGGCGTCGTCCTCGACGTGGTGCACAACCACCTTGGCCCCTCCGGGAACCACCTCCCCGCCTTCGGCCCCTACTTCACCGAGACCCACCACACGCCCTGGGGTGCGGCCGTGAACCTGGACGCGCCCGGCTCGGACGAGGTGCGCGCGTTCCTCGTCGGCAGCGCACTGGCCTGGCTGCGCGACTACCGCCTCGACGGGCTGCGCCTGGACGCCGTGCACGCGCTGCGGGACACGCGCGCGTACACGTTCCTCGAGGAACTGGCGGCGTCCGTGGACCAGCTCTCCGACGACCTGGGCCGGCCGCTGTTCCTGATCGCCGAGTCGGACCTCGCCGACCCGCGGATCGTCACCCCCCGCAAGGAGGGCGGCATCGGACTGCACGCGCAGTGGAACGACGACTTCCACCACGCGCTGCACACCGCGCTCACCGGCGAGTCGCAGGGCTACTACGCGGACTTCGCCCGGGCGCCGATGGCGGCCCTGACGAAGACGCTGACCTGCGGCTACTTCCACGACGGCACCTACTCCAGCTTCCGCGGACGACACCACGGACGCCCACTGGACCGCACCCGGATCTCCGGACACCGGCTGCTCGGCTACTCCCAGACCCACGACCAGATCGGCAACCGCGCCCAGGGCGACCGGCTGTCCGCCTCCCTCTCCCCCGGGCTGCTGGCCTGCGCGGCCACCCTGACGCTCACCGGGCCGTTCACGCCGATGCTGTTCATGGGCGAGGAGTGGGCCGCGTCCACGCCCTGGCAGTTCTTCACCGACCACACCGACCCGGAGCTGGCCGAGGCAGTACGGCGGGGCCGACGGCGGGAGTTCGCGGCGCACGGCTGGGCGGAGGAGGACGTTCCCGACCCGCAGGATCCGGCGACCCGGGACCGCTCCGTCCTGAACTGGTCCGAGCCGGCCGAAGGTGTCCACGCGGGCCTGCTGGCCTGGTACCGCGAACTGATCGCCGTGCGGCGCGCCGAGCCGGACCTGTCCATGCCCGATCTGGCGGCGGTCCGGGTGGCGTACGACGAGGAGGCCCGCTGGCTGGCGCTGCGCCGCGGTGACGTCCGGGTAGCGGTGAACCTCGCCAAGGAGCCGGCGGCGATTCCGCTCGGCACGGGGCGGTTGCGGGTGCTCGCCGCCTGGGAGCCGGTGGCGGCTCCCGGAGCGGACGGGCTGCTGAACTTGCCCGGGGAGTCCTGTGTGGTGCTGACGCAGGCGTAGGCCGGTGGCGGGGGCGGGGCGAGGTGGCCGGTGGTCCCGTCCCCCTCCCGGTCGCGGTCCCCGGGGCGCTGCCCGGAACCCGCTCCTCAAACGCCGGAGGGGCTGGATGGTGTCAGCCCGTCCGGCGTTTGAGGACGAGGCCGTTCAGGCCGACAGCGGGGTTCAGGGGCGGCAGCCCCGGTTACGGGACGGGTAGGGGCGGAGGGGGCGATAAAACCCTCCCCTGCCACCCGCCACCGGCCACTTCCCTCGTGGGGACGGGACCGGAGGCCACGAGGCAGCGGGTGGGGGCGGGGCTTGCGAAAAGACCACAACGCCCGCCCCGCCTTCGGCTCAGGGACCCTCGTCCCGCAGCTCCGTCACCCGTTCCAGCAGGATCGCCTCCCAGGCGCGGCCGAGCTGTTCCTGGAGGAGGGGGAGCGAGCCGCCGTCGCCCCGGAGGCACGCGGCCAGGCGGAGCAGAGCGTCGCATCGCGCCAGCCAGAGCCCCCGCAGGCAGGGCCGCGCCCCGTATCCGGCCAGGGTCGCGGCACGCACCGCCGCGGGCGCGCCCACGGAGACCGCGAGCCCGGCGATGTCCTCGGCGGGATCGCCGACGACGGCGCTCGACCAGTCGAGGACACCCCGCACCCGCCCGTCCGGACTCACCAGCAGGTGCTCGCCCCGAAGACCGTGATGGACCAGTACCGCACCGCCCGGCTGCGCGGCGAGCTGCCGGGCGGCGGGAGCGGTGAACTGGGCGAGCCGCGCGGCGTCGAACTCGTCGCTCTCCTCGAGCGGTTCCGCGGCCCGCAGGGCGGCGGTCCGCAGCGACTCCAGGTTGCGCGGCGCGGCCCGCGGCACCCCCAGCAGCTCGGCCTGCCGCAGGGTCACCTCGCGCAGCCCGGTCAGCAGGCCCGCCAGATCGGCCTCGCCGACCGCGGAGACGTCCTGCTCCTCGGCGCACACCCCGGGCAGCCGGGTGTCGAGCGTGTAGACGAGCCCCGGCGCCCACTCGCCGCTGGCGATGCTCACCGGGACGGCGAGCCCGACGTGCGGACGCACCAGATCGCGCAGTCGCAGCTCGCGCCGCCGGCGTACGGAGGCCTCCCGGTCGGGGGCGAGCCGCAGCACATGGCGGGTGCCGATCCACCAGGAGGAGTGCTCGCCGCACTCCGTGACGGGCCGCACGTCCGGTCCGCTCTCCGGGAGGAGCGAGCGGATCAGCCGCCGTACGGTCTCGGCCGTCGGGGGTGTCGCTGCCTGGGTCATGGTCGCGCCGTTGTCGTTCGGGGGCGGTTCGGGTCGGTTTCCGGGTTCAGTGCACGATCGCCAGCTCCCTCGGGGTGTCGTTGAGACTGCGCATGCCCTCCTCCGTCACGGTCACGATGTCCTCGATGCGGACGCCGAACCTGCCGGGCAGGTAGATGCCGGGTTCCACGGAGAAGCACATGCCGGGCACCAGCGTTCGGTCCTCGCCGTCGACCATGTACGGCGGCTCGTGCGTGGTGACCCCGATGCCGTGGCCCGTGCGGTGGATGAAGTACTCGCCGTACCCGGCGTCGGTGATGTACTCGCGGGCCACCCGGTCGACGTCCTGGCAGGCGATGCCGGGCCGGACGGCCGCGCAGGCGGCCTGCTGTGCGGCGCGTACGACGTCGTGGACGCGTTGCTCCTCGGCGGTGGGTTCGCCGACGTGCACCGTGCGGGAGGTGTCGGAGCCGTAGCCGTACTTCAGACCGCCGAAGTCGAGGACGACCATGTCGCCCTGCTCGATGACGCGGTCGCCCGCCTCGTGGTGCGGGTTGGCACCGTTGGGTCCGGACCCGACGACGGTGAAGTCGACCTGGGAGTGACCGAAGTGTCGCAGCAGCTCCGCGAGGTCGGCGGCGATGTCGGTCTCCCGGCGGCCGGCGAAGGGCACCTTCCGGATCTCCTCGTACGCCGCGTCCGCCGCCGCGCCCGCCGCCGCCAGGCGTTCCAGCTCGGCGGCGTCCTTGACGGCGCGCAGCATGGGGAGGGACTCGGTGAGGGAGGTGTACCGGATGCCGGGGAGCCGCTTCGTCAGTCCCAGCAGGTGCATGGCCCAGGCGTTGTCGCTGATGCCGTAGCGGCCTCCCGCGCCGAGCAGCGGGGCGGCCGTCTCATAGGGGTCGTTGCCGTCGCTCCAGTCGCGCAGGGTCAGGACGGGCGCCGCCGCGGCCTCGGCAGCGTCCGGGGCCTCCAGGGCGGGCACCACCAGCACGGGGTCGGGGTCCTCGCCGGCCCGGAGCACGAGCAGGGTGAGCCGCTCGGTCGGGACGGGCCGGTAGCCGGTCAGCCACACCAGATCGGGTCCCGGCGCGATCAGTAGGCCGTCGAGCCCGGCGTCCGCGGCTGCCTCCGCGGCGCGCCGCATACGCGTCGCGTGGTCGTCGGCGGTGAAGGGCGCGGGCGAGCCGGTCATCCATGCCTCCGTACGTCCTCGGGTTCCACCGGGTTTCCCCAGGCGGCTACGGGCAGCATCCTGCCCTTCCACGGGGGCGGACGCGAGCCGATTGCGGGCCTGAGTACGACCGACACCCAGGGAGGGAGTGGCCTCACGGTGCGTCCAGCAGCCGCCGGGCCGGCACACAGCCGCCGCTAATCCGGAGCGCCACGGCATACACCAGTTCGATGCGGTACACCGGGCGGGGCATGACCAGGAGAACGGCCACCGCCCGGGTCACGCCCGCGGCGGCCGTTCGGGCAGCAGGGTGAGGCGGGGCGGCGACGGGCAGGGCCACCATGGCATCCGGACCGGGCGGTCGCCGCCAGGACGACCCGTGACCGGCTCGTCCTGGACGCCCGCTGGATCCCCGCACGGGACGCGGCATACGGCGGCGGCTTCGACGCCGTATGGGTGGTGCCGGGCAGCCGGCCCGTACACCTTTGGGGGCTGGTGCCGCCGTTCGTCTGGGTCCTGGCGCGGGCCGCGGTCACGCGCGCGGCGTGATCGTCCTCAGGACGGTGCCCCGGCCCGCCGAGCGAACGGCAGCTGCACTGTCGTGGGCACGTTCAGTGCCGGGGGCGGGCTCGGCGCCGGGCCCACGTTCAGTGCATGGGGGGCGCTCAGTGCATGGGGGGCGGAGAGCGGTGTTCTCGTGCCGTGTGACAGGTACTCCTCCCGGTAGCGTCGGCACTCGCGGTGCCAGTTCAGGATGCCGGCCAGCCAGTCCTGCAACTCGGCCACATAGCCGTCGAGCACCGACCGTTCCGCCTCGCCGAGCCCGAAGTCGTCGTACAGGACGGGCAGCTCGGCCGCGGCCACGTGCTGGAACTGCCTGAGGCGGCCCTTCATCAGGTCGTGGACGATGGCGACGGCGGTCGGGTAGTCACAGTTGAAGAAGTTCTGCACCACAAGCACGGCGTTGTGCACCTCACCCTCGTACTCGATCTCCTTCTGGTACGAGAACAGGTCGTTGAGCAGGCAGGCGTAGTCGAAGGCCGAGTTCACCAGGGACTGCATCGGCGTACTGGCGTAGACCTCGGGCGGGACCCGGTTGCCGTGGGAGATGCGCGACAGGCTCGCGGTGAGGTCGGAGCCGAAGGTGGCGCGGCGCATCTCGATGTAGTCGACCGGATCGGGGATGTGGTTCTGTGCCTGGTTGGCCAGTTCCCACAGCCAGCTGTCGAGCATGGTCTCGATGGCGTCGCGCAGCATCGCCCGCGCCTCGGCGTCCATGAGGCGTGTGGTGCGCTCCCACAGATCGGTGAGCCCGCGTTCCATGCCGGTGACCGGGGCCGGCGGCGGTTCGGCGGTGTCCAGCGGCATCATCAGCTTCAGCCGCTCGGTGCAGGCACGGGCACCGATCAGGTCGCGGGTGCGGCCGTACATCAGAGGGTAGGCGTCGTCGCCGTAGGTGCCCCAGGCCAGCCAGGCGGAGCTGAGGTCGAGTTCGTCGGGGGTGGCGTCCGGGTCGAGTCCGGCCGAGCACAGCGGGAGGTCGTGGCGGCGCAGCGCGTCCTCGTCCCAGACGCCCTCGCCGAGAATCCCCATGCGGTGCGCCCACCCGACGAGGTTCTCTCGCGCGGTGCCGAGGTGCGTGCTGAGGCTGACCGCGTAGGGCAGTTCCAGGTCCGGCACCAGCGAAGGTCCTACGCGTTGGAACGGGACGTGGGTGTAGGAACGCAGCCGCTGTGCGCCCGCCGCGGTGAGCAGGCCCTTGACGTCGGCCGCCGCGGTGCCGAGCCCGATCGGCCCGCCGAGTGGTGAACTCCCCTCCAGTGCACCCTCGTTCATATAGCGGCTGGAGCGCAGATGCCATTCGTGGCCGCCCGACTGCCAGTCCTGCAGGCCCTTGACGTACGCGCCGACGGCCGCGCACTCCGGGGCGCCGAGCCCCTTCTCCAGGAGCAGTGCGGGGAGTTCCGTGAAGGCGGTCGACTCGAACTGCTGAAGTCGTGAGGTGATCAGGTCGTTGACGGCGTCTGCGGCCTCCTGGGTAGTACAGCCCAGGAACGTCTCCAACACCAGCACGCCGTTGCTGAGTTCGCCCTCGTCCTCGATCTCGCGCTGGTAGGAGAAGAGGTCGTTGCGCAGATGCACCCCGTCGGAGAAGGCGTCGGTGAGGACCCGCAACGCGCGGCAGTCGGCGACCGGTTCGGGGATCTCGGCGGTGGCGTACTCGATGAGTCCGGCCGACCAGGGGGCGCCGCCGACCTTGCGGCGCATCTCGATGTACTCGACGGGGTTGGCGATCCGCCCCTCATTGATGTTGGACAGCTCCCACAGGGACTCGTTGAGGAGGTGCTCCGTGGACCGGGCGAAGCGGGCGCGCCAGGCCGGCGACATCGCGGGCACCGTACGCGTCCACAGATCGGCCAGGCCGGCCTCGACGGGGTTTCGCGGCTCGGGCATCGGGGCCGCGACGTCCATCGGCATGAAGAGCGGCAGCCGGTCCAGATGGGCTTTGCCGCCCTCGCGGTCCTGGGTGCGTTTGTACATCTCCAGGAAGTGGTCGTCGAAGAAGAACACCCACACGTACCAGTCGGTGATGAGGGAGAGCGCGGGTCCGTCGCAGTCGGGGTGGGTGTACGCGCAGAGCAGTCCGTAGTCGTGTGCGTCGAGGTCGGCCTGCTCCCAGATGCCGGAGCCCTCCAGCATGCCCATCTCGCGTGCCCACGCGGTCGAGTGGGCACGCGCCTCGTCCAGGTGTGGGTTCAGGCGCGCGGGATGCGGCATGTAGAAGTGCGGGAGTTGGAACGGCTGCGTCATGGCCGGGTACTGCCCAGGGCCTCTTGGCGGCATCCACGGGTCCGGGCCTGATCACACCATCGCGTGAACAGCCCACTGTGCCTGCCGCGGACCACCCGATGGTGTGGCAGGACGTGCGGATCGGCTGACGGGGGCGGGTCAGCCAGTGCCCCGTCCGGGAGGACCGGGGCAGAGTCACTCCGTGCGAGGGGTCACCCGGGTCGGCCGGCCACCCGGATGGGAGGGCCACCCGGGTCGGGGGGCCACCCGGGTCAGGAGGGCGACGCCAGGAGGGCGCCCCAGGTCGGGGGATCACCCAGGTCAGTGGATCACCCGGTGCGAGGGACATACAGGGCGTCCTCGGTGCCGGTGACGCGCAGGTGCAGCAGGTACGGTCCGTCGTCGTCGCCGCGCTCCAGGGCCTGGTCCAGGGCGGTGGGCAGTTCCTCCGGCCGTTCGGCGCGGTCGCCCGGACAGCCGAGGGACCGCGCGAGCGCGGCGAAGTCGATGCCGCCGAGGTCGGTGCCGGGCACGGAGGCGATCCCGATCCGCCGGCCGAGGGCGCTGACGGCCGCGTAGCCGCCGTTGTCGAGCAGGACGTAGGTGACAGGCACCCGGTGCTGGGCGGCGGTCCACAGGGCCTGCACGGAGTAGAGCGCCGATCCGTCGCCGATGACGCACACCACCCGGCGCCGGTCGGCCAGCGCACGGCCGACGGCGAGCGGTAGGCCCCAGCCGAGGGCGCCGCTGCCGGTGGTGAGGAAGCCTCCGGCACCGTCGACCCGCACGCGCGCGTGGAGCGCGTCGCGGTGGCTGGGTGCCTCCTCGACGAGGACCCGGTCGTGCGGCAACCGGTCCCTCAGCAGGTCGAGGACGTGTTCCCCGGTGAGGTCGGGCGCGGCGGGCACGGGGTCGGGCACACGGCGGGGCGGGGGCGGTTCGCGGCCGGAGTCGGCAACCAGGGCGACGAGCCCGCCGACGGCCGGCTTCAGCGTGGTGACGATGCTGGTGCCGGTGGGCAGCCAGGCCGCCTGTCCGGGGTCGCAGTCGAGGTGGAACAGCTCGGTGCCCGGGTTCAGCGGCGGGTGGTCGGTGTGCACGTGGTAGGTGAAAAGCGGTGCGCCCAGCGCGACGACCACGTCGTAGGGCTCCAGCGCGGCCGCCAGCAGGTCCGCCACCGGAGGCAGGAAGCCCTGGAAGAGCGGGTGCGACTCGGGGAATCCGGAGCCTCCCGACATGGGACTGATCCATACGGCGGCCCTGGTTCGCTCGGCCAGCTCGCGCACTTCGGGGAGGGCGTCCTCGTCGTCGACTCCGGGGCCGACCACCAGGGCGGGCCGTTCGGCGGCGTCCAGGCGTGCGGCGAGGGCACCCAGCGCGGCGGGGTCCGCGGTGAACGCGCCGTGCACGGCGCGCGGTTCGACGGGGTCGGCGGGCTGGTCCCAGTCGTCCTCGGGGATCGAGACGAAGACCGGGCCGCGCGGGTGTGCCATGGCGATGCGGTGTGCCTCGGCGAGGACCGCCGGGACGTCGGCCGCTCGTTCCGGCTGGCGGCTGAACTTCACGTACGGGCGCGGGAACTCGGCGGGTTCGTCGGCGCCCAGGAAGGGGCGCAGCCGGAGCAGCGCGCGGGACTGTTGTCCCGCGACGACGACGAGGGGCACCCGGTCGCGGAACGCGTTGAACACGGCCCCGAGGGCGTGGCCGACCCCGCCGGCGGAGTGCAGGATCACCAGTGCGGCGCGGCGCGTGCCGACCGCGTGGCCGGCGGCCATGGCCACGGCGGTGGACTCCTGCAGTCCGAGGACATAGCGGAAGTCGTCGGGCCAGTCACGGAACATGCGCAGTTCCGTGGATCCCGGATTGCCGAACACCGTGGTCATGCCGGTGTCCCGGCACAGCCGGACGACGGCGTCCCGAACGGTACCGGTCATCGGTCGCCTCCCCACGCCCCGGCCCCGCCCGGGCCACCCCCGTCTGCACGCCCGTGCGCATGACACCCGCCTGCACGCCCCGGCACACGACACCCGCCTGCATGCCCGGGTGCACGGCGCCCGCCTGCGAACCCGGGCATACGGCACCCGCCTTCGCGCCCCGTCATTCGGCGCCTCCTCCCGGTCCGGTCGTACGGCTCATCACGGCGCCTCCTCGGCGGTCGGTCCCATCCGCTGGTCCGCTTTCGGCGTCCGGATGCCGAGCCTTTACCCCGCGGCCCCGGGCGACACAACCGCATCCCCGGACCGTGGCCGGATCACGGTGCCGCCGGGCGGTGGGAGTCGGGCGGTGGGCGTGGCACTCTTGCCCCGTAAGCCGGTTAAGGCCACCGTGGTGCGACATGACCCCTTTCGTACTGCCTCATGAACTGCACGGCGACGGGCCGCACAAGGTGCTCGCCGTGCACGGCTGGTTCGCGGACCGGTCGGCGTACGCGCCGGTGCTCGCCGACCTGGACCGCGCGTCGTTCCAGTACGCCCTGGTCGACCTGCGCGGCTACGGCGCGGCGGAGGACACCGCAGGCGACTTCACCACCGCCGAGGCGGCGGCGGACCTCGTCGAGCTGGCGGACCGGCTCGGCTGGGAGCGCTTCTCGGTGGTCGGGCACTCGATGGGCGCCGCCGTGGGGCAGCGGCTGCTGACGACGGGTCGGGTGCGCAGACTGGCCGGAATCTCCCCCGTGCCCGCCTCCGGTTTCCCCATGCCCTCTCAGCAGTGGGAGCTGTTCGCCGAGGCGGAGCACCGGCCGGAGAACCGGCGCGCCGTCATCGACCTCACTTCGGGCGGCCGGCGCCCCGCGGCCTGGCTGGACCGGATGGTCGCCCGGTCGCTCGCGGTCACCGCTCCGAAGGCGTTCCGCGCCTGGCTCGACTCCTGGGCGGGCGAGGACTTCCACGCGGAGGTGGCGGGCTCCCGGGTGCCCGCACTCGCCGTGACCGGCGCCCTGGACCCCGCCGTTACGGCCGAGTTGCTGCGCGGGACCTGGCTGCGCTGGTACCCGCAGGGCCACCTGGTGGAGCTGTCCGCGGCGGGTCACTACTCGATGGACGAGACTCCGCTCGAGCTGATCCGGGTCGTCGAGGACTTCCTGCGGGAGGACGACGCGGCGTGAGCTCCGCCGAGCCGCATGTGCGCGGGACCGGGGCCGGTGGGGCGGGGGCCGGTGCCCCGGTCCCGGACGTCTTCGACCCGCGCGGGTATGCGCGGGGCGTGCCGTACGAGGCGTACCGCGTCCTGCGCGACCACCACCCCGTGGCCTGGCAGGACGAACCCGAGGTGCTCGGCTGGCCGGCGGGTCCGGGCTTCTGGGCGGTCACCCGGCACGCCGACGTCGTACGCGTCCTCAAGGACCCGGCGACGTACTCCTCGCACCTCGGCGCGACCCAGATCCGCGATCCCGACCCCGGTGACCTGCCGTTCATCCGGCGCATGATGCTCAACCAGGACCCGCCGGACCACGGCCGGCTGCGCCGTCTCGTCAGCCGGGCCTTCACCCCGCGCCGCACCCGGCGTTTCGAGGCGGTCGTACGGGAGCGGGCCCGGGGCCTGCTGCGCCGGGCCCTGGAGAGCAGGGTGGACGGCATCTGCGACGTGGTCGCCACCGTCACCGACGACTACGCGCTGCTCAACCTCGCCGATCTGCTGGGCGTACCGGAGAGCGACCGCGGGCTGCTGCTGCACTGGACGCAGCGCGTCATCGGCTACCAGGACCCGGACGAGGCGGGCCCGCGGGTGAGCGATGCCGCGGGCAGGCCGGTCGATCCGCGTTCGCCGGCGATGCTGGCGGACATGTTCGCGTACGCGCGCAACCTGGCCGGGCACAAGCGGCGGCAGCCCGGAGACGACATCATGACCACGCTCGCGACCGACCCCGAACTGTCCGGCGGTGAACTGGAGATGTTCTTCTTCCTGCTCACGGTCGCGGGCAACGACACCGTCCGCAGCGCGGCGCCGGGCGGTCTGCTGGCCCTCGCGGAGCGCCCCGGGACATATCTGAGGCTGCGCTCCGGTGACGCTCAGCTCCCCTTGGCGGTCGAGGAGTTGCTGCGCTGGCACCCACCCGTGCTCAGCTTCCGCCGTACGGCGGTCCGCGACACACGGCTGGCGGGCCGTGACATCGCCGCCGGGGAGAAGGTGGTGGTGTTCCACGCCGCCGCCAACCGGGACGAACGAGCCTTCCCCGACCCGGACCGCCTGGACCCCGACCGCACCCCCAATCCCCATGTCTCCTTCGGCGACGGCCCGCACGTCTGTCTGGGCGCGCATTTCGCACGGCTGCAACTGCGCGTGCTGTACGAGGAGACGCTGCGCGCCCTGCCCGGACCGCCGCGGCCGGCCGGTCCTCCGCGCCGTCTCGTCTCCAACTTCATCAACGGGCTGAAGTCGCTGCCGCTGCGTCTGGGAGTGAGCAGCGCGACACCTGGCGGGCTGAACGCTCGCCCGTGAATCTCCGTACTGGACGGGACAACCGGCCCGTACCACCTCACGGAGATCGCACCCGATGACCGCTCACCGCACCGTCACCGCGGCCGCTCTGGTCGGAGCGGCCTCCGTCATGTTCCTGGCCGCGCCCGCCCAGGCGCACGGGGCACCGACGGATCCGATCAGCCGGGTGTTCGCCTGTTCCGAGGACGGCGGGGCGGACGCCCGCTCGGCGGCCTGCCAGGCGGCCGTGGCCGCCAACGGGGGTGCGATCGGGGCGTGGGACAACCTGCGGGTCGCCGGTGTGAACGGCCAGGACCGGCAGACCATCCCCGACGGGAAGCTGTGCAGCGGAGGGATCGACGTCTACAAGGGGCTGGACGTGGCGCGCGCCGACTGGCCCTCGACCGAGCTGAAGCCGGGGTCGGAGCTGACGCTGACCTACGCGTCGACCATTCCGCACAGCGGCACGTTCAAGGTGTTCCTCACCAAGGAGGGCTACGACCCCACCAAGCCGCTGAACTGGTCGGACCTGCCGGAGAAGCCGTTCGCGACGGCCACCGACCCGAAGCTCGTGGACGGCGTGTACCGCTTCAAGGTGAAGCTGCCCGCGGACCGGACGGGCCGTCAGATGCTCTACACCATCTGGCAGAACACCAGCACGGTGGACACCTACTACTCCTGCTCCGACGTCGTCTTCCCGACCGCCGACAAGGGAGAGCGGGCGGACGACGGCGGGTCCTCGAACGAGGGTGGTTCGGCGGACGCGGGCGGGAGCGGCGCCACGACCGGTGCCTCCGCCCCTACGGAGTCCGGGAACGCCGGGGCCGCGGACGCCGGTTCCGCGGGCGCACCCACCCCCAACCCCACCGGTGCCCAGACAGTGACCAGCAGCCCCGTGGCCACCGCCGACGGTGATGACACCGTCGGCATGGCACTTCCCCTGTTCGCGGGTGGGCTCGTCGCCTTTCTGGTCACCGCCGGTGTCGCCGTCGGCCTTCGTCGCCGTCGCTGACACCGGGATCCGGAAAGGGGCCGGCCGGTGCTCCCCCACACCGGCCGGCCCGACCCGGTCCTGATCCACCGCTCAGAACCTCAGAGCTCGCAACGCGGACCGCAGGCCTGGAATCTCAGGCCTGCGGTCTCATGCCCGGGATCTCATGCCTGGGATCTCAGTCCTGCGATCTCAGGCCTGGAATGTCAGGCCTGCGGCCTCCGCCCTCAGAAGGTGAGCTTCCAGCTGTTCACGGTGCCCGTGTCCTGGGCGGCGACGTCCTGGACACGGAGCTTCCAGGTGCCGTTCGCCGTCTCGCTCGACGCGTTGACGGAGTAGGTGGTCTTGACGTTGTCGGCCGAGTCGGAGGTGCTGGAGGACTTCAGCCGGTAGGTCGAACCGTCCGGGGCCACCAGGTCGAGGACCAGGTCACCGCGGTAGGTGTGGGTGATGTCGACGGTGACCTGCAGGGCGGAGGGCGCGTTGCCGCTGATGCCGCTGACCGTGATCGGCGACTCGACGGCGGAGCCCGCGTCCGGGATGGAGACCGCGGCGGTGGAGGAGAAGGTGGTGCCCGAGGGGGTACCGCCGCCGCCACCGCTGACGGCCGCGACCGTCTTGGTGGCGTCCGCGAGGCCCGCGCCGCAGCCACCCGAGCAGGTGCCGGGCAGGGCACGGGCGTTGGTCTTGATGGCCGACTCGATCTGGGCCGGGGTGAGCGAGGTGTTCGCCGACTTCAGCAGCGCGGCCAGGCCCGCGATGTGCGGGGTGGCCATGCTGGTGCCCTGGTAGTACTCGTAGTTCTCGGTCGACGGGGTCTTCGCGCCGGAGTTCAGCGTCGACAGGATGCCGTTCGCGGTGCCGGTGCTGGTCTGTCCGCCGGGGGCCGCGATGTCGACGATCGAGCCGTAGTTGGAGTACGAGGCGCGGGAGCCGGAGCGGTTGGTGGCCGCGACGGTGATGACGTTCGAGCAGCTCGCCGGGGAGTAGTTGGCGGCGTTGGCGTTGCTGTTGCCGGCCGCGACGACCACCGTGGTGCCGCGGTTCACGGCCGCGTTGATGGCGCTCTGGGTGGCGGAGGTGCACGAACCCGAGCCGCCGAGGCTCATGTTGATGACCTTGGCGACGTTGGAGTTGGCGGGAACGCCGGAGACGGTGCCGCCGGAGGCCCAGGTGATGGCGTCGATGATGTCGGAGTCGTAGCCGCCGCACTTGCCCAGCACACGCACGGGGGAGATCTTCGCGCCGTGGGCGATACCGGCGATGCCCTTGCTGTTGTTGGTGACCGCGGCGATGGTGCCGGCCACGTGCGTGCCGTGCCAGGAGGAGTCGCTGGCGGGGATGCCGGCGCCGCACTCGTTGGCGTTGTACCAGTCGCCCGGGTCGGCCGGGTTGCTGTCGCGGCCGTTGCCGTCGACGGAGACCGCAGTGTCTGAGATGAAGTCGTAGCCGCCGACGATGTTGGCGGCGAGGTCGGAGTGGGTGACGTAACCGGTGTCGATGACGGCGACCGTCACCCCGCTGCCCGTCGACGTGGACCAGGCGCCCGGCACGTTCATGCCCGCGGTGGCCTCGAACAGGTCCCACTGCTTGCTGTACTCGGTGTCGTTGGGGTCGGCCTGCGGGGTGTTGAGGCGGTCCGGTACGACGTAGGAGACCTGGGGGTCGGCCTGGTACTCGGCGATGACGTCGGAGACGTCCTTGGCGCTGAGGTCCTCGCCGAGGTCGACGAGCGCGGCGCCGGTCCCGAGACGGCGCTGGAAGTCGAGTTCCTCGCCCGCCTCCTTGCCCTTGGCCTCGGCGTCGGCGGAGGCGGCGGAGTTGGACTTGGCCTCGGGGGCGGAGGACTTGTAGCCGACGATGAGGCGCTCGGCGGTCTCGCCGGGGGCGGCTTCGACCTGCGACGCGGCGGCCTGTGCCGCAGGGGCCCGGTCCGCGGACTCCGTCGCGGAGGCGGGTCCCACCAGCGCGACACCCGACAGAACGGCCGCGGAGACCGCGGCCAGGGATATGAGCTTCCGTCTGGAAGCGGGGGACACACGGGCAGTTCGCATGAGCTTGCCTTTCGTGGCCGACTCCACGCGGGAGCACGGTGATTCGCTTCGTCGTCGAAGCGGCGGGGGGTCACTCGAAGTAGAGGCGCGGCGGCCGGCCATGCGCGAGCTGCCCTTGAAGGGGTTACCTGTGGGTCAGCTGTGGTTGAAAACCATAAGCAAGGCCCAGGTCATAGGGATACAGGGAAAACCCTCGATTACCGCGAAGCGAGGGGTGCGGGCGCGCGCGGGGGCACAGCCCGCCGCATACAGAACGCGGGCCGGACGGGAGGGGAGCTCCCGTCCGGCCCGCGGGCTTCAGAGAACGGGCCGGGCGCCGCGTGCCCGGCGGCCCGGCCCGTCGTCGTACGCCGGCCGGTGCGTCAGTTGACGAAGACCAGCGGGCTGCCTTCCTGGCTGATGTCCCGCACGGGCGCGTACTTCGCGGTGAAGTAGCCGTTGGCGAAGCACAGCGAAGAGCCCGACGACTTGGTGAACTGCTGGGCGGTGAAGGTGATGCTGTTGTCGTCGTTGCTCGCCGTACCGGTCAGGCTCGGCGCCTGGTAGACACAGTTGATGCTGCCCAGCAGGGTGCGCAGCACGACCGTGGTCTGGATGGTCGAGCCCGCGGCCGGGGTGACGGTCACGGTCCCGTCCGAGCTGACGGTGGTGGTGTAGGGCAGGTTGTTGACGGTGATGCTGGTGACGCCCCTGACGCCGAGGACGTTGCTGGTGCAGGCGCCGGCGTCGAAGGTCTGCTCGGAGACCGACTCGGTGGCCGTGCCGGGCGCGGTCGGGTTGTCGGTGGCGGTGGCGGTGAACGTCGACGAGCTGCAGGAGATGCCGCTGGTTCCGGTCGCGCTGGAGTAGAGCGTGGCGGCCGTTCCCTCAGCCAGCCCGGCCTGAAGGACGTCGCCTGCCGCGACGGGGGTGCCGCCCAGGCTGCCGGTGGTCAGCACCGGGGTGTCGGCGGCGGTGGCGGGCGAGGTGGCGAGGGAGAGCGCCGCGACGGCACCGGCGAGGGCGAGAACGGGTCGAGTACGCATGCGGGTATGCCTCTTTCTTGACAAAGCGGGGGTGAGGGTGAGGGTTTCGGCCGCTGCCGGTCCGTCACGCCTTCTCCGTACGCGGCGGATCGGCAGCGGCCGGTCGGGCACGGTCCCAGGGGCAAGGTGACCGCACTCGGATAGCGGCGACGAGTCGCCGGGAAAGGCGGCAGCGAATACGGCGCCTGACGGGCTGTCAGGTCGCAGTGAGCGCCGCGTGGAACGGGTGTTACCCGGGAAGGTCGTGCGACGGGTCCGGCGCCACGGACTCGTGAGTAACCTGGCCTGAGTTGTAGACCTGAGCACTGTTCAACGTCAAGGCACCGTGCGGAAGTTGGTCGTGCGGGACGATGTCCGGAGGGTGTACCGGGAGAATTCGCCGGCCCGGGTCGGGCACGGCCTTCACAAAAACAACATCCTTTTCGCACAAGTTACTTGACCGTCAAATGTAACCGGGGGTAACTTCCTGGTCGGCCGCTGCGACGTGCCGAGAAAGCCCTTGCGCCCGCCGGGAGACTCAAGGATGTGTGCCTCGCAGCACTGTCCGCGCCAGGACACCGCGCCACTCAAGCCCTACCTGCATTGATCTATGCCATGGGAGCAACGATGGCCTCGTCCCCGGACGTCAATTCGTCCACCGGTTCCACCCCCGAGAGCCCCGAAAGCGGTTCCGCCTCCGAAAGACGCGGGCGGGTCCGCCTGCGCCGCGCCGCGGTGATGGCGGTGCCTGCCACCGCGCTGGCCGCGGGAATGATGATCCTCACCGCCGAGGGCGCCCTCGGTGTGCAGTTCGCCATCTCGGGCATGCCCTTCACGGTCACCGCCTCCGAACTCAATGGCACGGGCTTCGAGCAGTTCGGCGGCCTGGACGAGATGGCTCCGAACAGCCCGAACGCCGGCGACACCGGCGGGCAGGTACTCGTCGTCACCTCCGTCATCAAGGAAGCGACGCTCAGCAAGCTGTGCCAGAGCGTCGACCTGGGCGGCGTCAACCTGCTGATCCGTGCGGGCGAAGGCTCCGACAAGGTGCAGGCCAGCGATCTGACGACCGACTCGACCGAGCTGACGGGCGACGCGGCCTTCACCAACATCGAGATCGGCAACGACGCCAGCACCCTCACCAAGGGCGGCGTCAAGGGCCCGCTCGGTGTCTTCAGCCAGCAGGCCGACACCGTGCAGATCAAGAACCTGAAGCAGACCAACTACGCCACCACGGCGGGTGTGTTCAAGCTTCCCGGCCTCAAGCTCAGCTTCAGCAGCAAGAGCTGCGCGAAGCCCGACGTCAGCTGATGTCCGGCTTCAAGCAGTGGCGGTCGGACCGTCCCTTCTGGGGCGGTCTGCTGCTCGCCCTGGGCGGAGCGCAGATCCTGCTCACCATGAAGGCCTCGTTGAAGGTCATCCTGCACGTCGGTATGCAGGGCGTCGCGGGCTATCTGCTGCCCAGCGTGATGCTGCTGCTCGGACTGCTGATCCTCTTCAACCCCAGCCAGCGCCTGTTCTACTCCATCGTCGGCGTCATGGCGTCACTGGCCACCTGGGCCACCTCGAACATGGGTGGCTTCTTCGTCGGGCTGCTGCTGGGGACGGTCGGCAGCGTGCTGACCTTCGGCTGGCTGCCGGACCAGGAGCCGCGCGTCAGCCGCCGCCGGCGACGGCGCGAGCGGGCCGCGTCGGCGACGGCGGCCGGCGACACACCCCCTGGCACGGGCCCGGACGCGGCCCCCGACTCGCCCCTGGGCACCGCCCGGGCCGAGGCACCGGCGACCTAGTGCCGCGGCAGTCAACGTTTGCCCGTCATCAAGGAGCGGCGTCCGGGGCGTCCTCTGGGGGTACCGCCTGCTCGAAGAGCTTGGGGAGTGCCGGCCGGAAGTCCTCGTAGTGGACGTACTTGGGCTTTCGGCCGGTGCGGTGAGCTCGTAGTGGACGTACTTGGGCTTTCGGCCGGTGCGGTGAGAGGGCGTCCCGGGCCTCGCGACGGGGCGAACGTTGCCTGTTGCGGCACTAGTCCTCAGCGAACCGTGAGCGAAGCCCGGAGTGCCGCCTCGAGCCGCTCCGGGCTCGTCCAGTTCCGCTCACGGGTCGGTGGCACCAGCCAGTACAGGCCCGGACCACTGATGCGATGGGTGGGCGGCACCGCCACATGGCAACCCGGTCCCAGAATCTGCGCTCCCGGCAGCTCCCAGGTCCCGGCGGACCTGGGCGGCACGAGCCAGTAGAGGATGCCGCCGTAGCCGTCCGCGATGACGGCCCCCGACTGCTCGCCCAGCCGCTGCAGCACCGCGGTACCCACATCGAGCGGCACCCGTACGGCATCCCACCACCGCCCGGCGGGCAGCGCGCGGACATCCGGGCCGAGAGCACGCATCCACCGCGGAACGCTGCTGACTGTCATGCCGCTCACCGGTCTCTCCTCGGGTGCACCTGACTGTAGGACCGTACGCGTCGGTTCAACTTGCCGGAACACGTAGGGAAGTTGCCGTCGTACGCAGCACGTCCGACGCGCTCTCGTCCGGGCTCATTACCGCGGCGTAGCGTGACCCGGCGTATTGGTGTACGAGTCCGGAGGCTCCGATGACAGACCAGCGTGCCGTAGTGATCGACCCGTCCGGTCGGGACATCCACGGCGAGGCCGCCCGGATACGCGACCGTGGCCCGGTGACACTGGTCGAACTCCCCGACGGTGTGCGGGCCTGGGCGGTCAGCAGTCCACACCTCCTCAAGCGGCTGCTCACCGACTCCCGGGTGTCCAAGGACCCGCGCCGGCACTGGCCCATCTGGATCAACGGCGGGATCTCACCGGAATGGCCGCTGCTCACCTGGGTCGCGGTGCAGAACATGTTCACCGCGTACGGCGCCGATCACAAACGCCTGCGCCGGCTGGTCTCCAGCGCGTTCACCGCCCGGCGCACGGCGGCGCTGCAACCCCGCGTCGAGGAGATCACCAAGCAACTCCTCGACGGGCTCGAGGAGGCCGGGCGGCGCAGCGCGACGGTCGACCTGCGCGAGGAGTTCTGCTATCCGCTGCCCATCCGGGTGATCAGCGAGCTGCTGGGGCTGCCGGAGGAGAAGGGGGACGAACTGCGGGCCATCGTCGACAGTGTCTTCCACACCTCCGCGTCACCGGAGGAGGTCACCGAGACCTATGCGCGGATGTACGCCGTCCTCGGCGAACTCGTCGCCACCAAACGAAAGATGCCGGGGGACGACCTGACCACCGCGCTGATCCACGCCCGCGACGAGGAGGGCGACACCCGGCTCGGCGAACAGGAACTGCTCGACACCCTGATCCTGATGATCAGCGCCGGGCACGAGACCACGGTCAACCTCATCGACAACGCCATCCACGCGTTGCTCACCCATCCGCGACAGCTCGAACACGTGCGGGAGGGGCGGGCGTCCTGGGAGGACGTCGTCGAGGAGACACTGCGGGTGCAGGCGCCGATCGCCAGTCTGCCGCTGCGGTACGCGGTGGAGGATCTCGAGCTCGGTGCGATGGGCGGGCCCGAGGGCATGGTCATCGCCCAGGGGGAGGCGATCCTCGCGGCGTACGCCGCGGCGGGACGCGACCCCGGGAAATACGGGGCGGACGCCGCCGTCTTCGACGTGACCCGCCTCGACAAGGAGCATCTGGCGTTCGGGTACGGGGTGCACTTCTGCCTCGGCGCGCCGCTCGGCCGCCTGGAGGCGACGACCGCGCTGCCCGCCCTGTTCACCCGTTTCCCGTCCCTCCGACTCGCGGCCCCCGAAGGGGAGTTGACCCCGGTGGACTCCTTCATCTCCAACGGGCATCGGAGCCTGCCGGTGCGTCTGGGCTGAGGAGGCTTGGGTCGCCCCCTGCGCCCCTGCTGCCCCTGTCCTCCCCCAGGTCGAGAGCTTGGGGAGGGGCCGGGAGGGGGCGGCGGAGGCTGAACAACCCAGCCCCCGCACCCTCTACTCCCCCCCGCCACCAGGCCAGCAGCCGCCCCAGCCCGCCTTCCACACGCTCCACACCCGGTTTCGGCTCGGGAAGCGGCGGCGGTGCGACCGGCGCGCGACAGGCCGCGACTGCTGCCGCTAGGTGGTCCTCCGCGGGCTCCGGCACCCGAGTCCCAGGAAACGTGACCGGCAGCGCCGCGAGGGCACGGTGGAACGGCCCCGGCCGCCAGACCAACTCCCCCACCGGCACCGCGAGTTCCGCATCTGGAAGGCGGTCGAGGAGCTTCTCCACCGCGACCGCCGCCATCAACCGCGCCGGAGTCTGCGCCGGACAGTTGTGCGGCCCCGCGCTCCACGCCAAGTGGGCACGGTTACCGGCCCGTTGACCGGGCTGAACGGGCTGGTCGGGCGGGTCGGACACCAGCGCCGGATCGTTCTTGGCCGCGGCAAGTGACACCACCACCGGGTCCCCGGCACGCAGCAACGCCCCCCTCGTAGACGACGTCGCGCACGGGATAGTGCACGGCGTAGTTGGCCATCGGCGGATCGGTCCACAGCACCTCGTCCAGCGCGTCCTCCACCGGCAGGCTCCCGCCGGACAGGGTCCCCGCGAACCGGTCGTCCGACAGCAGCAGCCGCAGCGCACCGGCGATCAGGTTCTGCTGCGGCTCCGTCCCCGCCCCCATCAGCACGACCAGGGTGTGGATTCTCCTCGTCGCTGAGCTGCTCCGGATGCGCCATCAGCCAGGAGGTCACGTCCCGCCCCGGCCTGCCGCGCTTGAGCGCCACCAGCTCGCGCAGGGTCGTCGTCAGCAGTTCGTCGGCCTTCTCGGCGTCCACACCGTCGAAGATTCCCGAGATGCCCTCCACCAGCCGCACCCCGTAGTCGGGCGGGCAGCCGAAGAGGTGGTTGAAGACCAGCAGCGGCAGCACCTGCGCGTACTCGGCGAGCAGATCGGCACCGCCCCGCGGCGCGAACCGGCTCGCGGCGGTTCCCGGGCGGTGTCATACCCGGCTGCCGCTGTCCTGGCCGATCGGGCCGTCCTGGCGGATGGGGCTGGTCAGCTCCTTGCCGAGCCGGTCGACGAGCTTGTGCATGCGGTACGAGACAGCCTCCATGTCCACGTGCTGGGTGGTGGAGACCGCGAGATGGGCGCCTTCGCCGGCGGCGACGAGGAAGACGTACCCGTGCGTGAACTCGATCAGCGTCTGCCGCCACGGCGTCTCGGGCCGGTCGCAGAACTCCGCTGTACTGCGACTTATGGACTGCACCCCCGAGAGTGCCGCGGCCAGCCGGTCGGCGTCGTCGCGGCTGATGCCGGCGGAGTGGGCCCGCAGCATGCCGTCGGCCGAGAGCAGGATCGCGTGCAGCGCCTCCGGGACTTTCAGCACTTCATCGAGCCCAACTCGTTGTTCGTGGGCTCGATCATCCTTGGTGGTTCCCTTCTTCGGCCGGTGCGGCCGGTCCGGTCTGTGCGGCCGGTTCGGCCCGTGCGACCCGTCCGGTCTGTGCGGCCGATTCGGCCTGCGCGGCCTGTTCGGTCTCCTGGGCGTGGTCGGCGCGGCCCTGACGGGTGCCGCGCGCGTAGGCGCCGAGGCGCCGGGCGGTCTCCTCGGCCGAGCGGACGTCCTCGACGGAGGGCGGGGCCGCGGCGGAGGGCGGGGCCCCGGCACAGGTACGAACGCCCCGACGTCTTCCGGGGCAGACTGGTCCGGCAGTGCAGTGACACGTACCAGCTGGTCACCTGGCAGTCGGACGAGATGGAGTACGTCCGCACCCCGGGCCTCGTGCGTCAGGTGCCCGATCCCGACTACCGCTTCCTGTTACCGATCTCGGGTGAGCTGGTGCTGCGGCAGGACGGCCAGGAGATCCGGCTGCCGCCGGGCACCGGGAGTCTGCTGACGCTCGGCGCGCCGTTCGAGTTACTGCACGACTCAGCCGTAGAGGGGTTCGTCCTGTCGGTCCCGGCGCAGGAGATCGACGGCCCCCTGAACCGGAAGTCCCCGCTGGCCAAGGGACTTGATCTGACCAGCGGCCTCGGCGCGGTGGTCGACGGCATGCTGCACAGCCTCTACCAGCAGCGCGAGGCCCTCACCACGGCGCACTTCGACGCCGTCACGGACCGCGTCGTCGAGCTGCTGTGCATGCTCGCCACCGGGGACGACCGCCCGGACGCGCCGGGCCACCTGACCGAGGTGGAGGCGGTGGTCCGGCGCTATGTACGCGACCACGCCGACGACCCCTCGCTCACCGGTACGACGATGGCGCGGGCCCTCGGCTGGTCCCTGCGGCAGGTGCAGCTGGCACTCCAGCGCGCACCACCCCGCGGGACCTGATCCGCGAGGAACGTCTGCGGCTGGTGCGCGACCGCCTGCAGTGCGCGGAGTGCCAGCACATGACGATCACGGACCTGGCCTACGCCTCGGGCTTCTCCTCGGCGAGTGCTCTGAGCACGGCGTTCCGGCAGCGGTACGGGGTGACGCCGCGGGAGATGCGCAACGGGTGCCGCTGAAAGGTTGGTGGACAACGCCCTGCTGTACGGAAACGCGAGTGCCGCACCTTCGCTTATGCACCGACGCGGACAAATCGACACTTCGACTGTGCACTTCGGAAACGCGTACCGCGCCAACAGTGCAATGTCGCAATGGTTTCACTCTTCGAACCCCCTCTAGCCTGAGCACGTCGTCCGGAGGGGGAGGGGGCGGACAACGCATCTCCCCAGGACTTCCGTCGAGCGTCTGAAGGGAAACCCCAGTGACACCTGCCCACTGGCCCGCGAGGGCTGACAAGCGAAACGGGATCATTCCCGTCACCGCGGCGAAGTGCGCGCGGAACGCGGCGATCTGGGCGCTGCTCGACCGGCGCACCGCGAGGCCGGGTCAGGAGGGCGCCGTCCGGCTGTCCTCCGTGGCAGCCGGCCGTTCTGCGCGCGGCTGATTCAGCGCCGGCCGCCCGGTGAGCAGGTATGCCGCGATACCGATGTCCGCGATGGTGACAACGTCCGTGTCATGAACGCTGATCGCTGTCGTGGTGGCATCGATGCCCAGCATGGCCGAGGCGTCGGCGGTGTGGTGGCGCACCGTTGCGTCCGACAGTCGCAGGGCCTGTGCCGTTTGCCGCACCGAGAGGTTGTGCTCGAGCCATACCGTCAAGGTGGTGAGCAGGTCGCGGGGATCGGACCGCACTTCCCGGAGCCGCTGTTCGGCCCATTCCCGGACGGTGCCGGGCTCGGCCTGGAGGAGATGCGCGAAGTCGGGAGCGCCTGCCCGCTGTGATGTGTCGGGGGCGTCGGGCAGGTGTGCGGTTTCGGGGGCGTTGGACCAGTGTGCGGTCTCAAGGGCGTCGGGCAAAGGTGCGGTCTCGGGGGCCTTGGACAAGGGCGCGGTCTCGGGGGCCTTGGGCAGGGACAGGATGTCCAGGGCCAGCAGAATCAGGATCCGGTCGTTGATGGTGTTGAGGTCGAGTCGCAGCAGGCTTCCTGCCTTCGCCAGACGCTGGCGGAGTGTGTTGCGGTGAATACCGAGGCCCCGGGCCGCCTCACTGGGCTTGAACGACAATCCGGTGGGGAGCGTCTCGAGGATCGGCCGGTACTCGGGTGCCAGCACAGGAGCGAGGAGCGCTTGTGCCCAGGCGCGGGCGGCGTTCCGGGGCAGCAGTGAGGCGACTTTGGGTTCGGCGCCGACGCTGATGCGCCGCGGGCTGCGGGCCGCGTGACGCACGGCCTGCGCGGCCTCGGCGTATCCGGCACCGCTGGCCACGAGAGCGTAGGGCAGGCTCTCGCCCATCAGCAGCCAGTCGCGGGTACTGATCATCCGGTGGAGGTCGGAGGCGACGCCGGTCTCCTGGTGGCTGGGTGTGATCACTATGATCTGCCGGGCCTTGCCGGGGCAGGGTGAGACCAGGGCCCGCCCGTGGAGGGTGCGTTCGCACCAACGCAGGGTGGGTTCGCGGTCCTGGGGCCCGGTGTCGATGACCCGCACGCGGGTTGTCTCGGTGTCCATCAACTCGGGAGCGATCGTGTTGGCGACGACCTGCCCGGTCACGATGTTTCCCCCGAGGAAGAGCTGGGTGGCAGCCTGACTGACCGACCGCGGTGCCAGCACCGCGGCCTGGTGGTCGCGGCGGGCCTGCTCGCACAGCCCCAGGAGCTTGGCGGCATGGCGGATGAGATTTCCGGCCGCCACGTCGAATGGCCGATGAGAGGCGGCGGCGAGCACCGCTCCGTCCTCCGCGCCATGGATCTGGACCAGGCGGCTGTGCTCGGCTGCGTCACCCTCTGCTGTCTCGTCACCCTCTGCGGCCTCGTGACCTTCTGGCGCCTCGTCACCCTCCGCGGTCTCGTCGCCATCTGCTGCCTCGTCACCCTCTGCGGTCCGGCCCACGAGGGCGCGTGCCAGGTTGGCGAGGCCCTCGGGAGCGGCGGCGAAGACGCCTCGCTCGGCGGAACTCACGACGACGTCGGCGTTCAGGGCGGCCGCCAGCCAGGACACGATGCCGGCCGTCGCGTCGGGATTGGCCAGGCGGGACGGCAGACGGTTGAGAAGCCCGTCCAGTTGCTCGACGTGGCGCTCCGCCGAGGCGGCTCTCCGCTGCTGCAGATGCGCATTGACGCCTGCCCACTCGGTATCCGCGGTCGACATGAGCAGCGGCAGCCGCAGGCTCTCGGCGAGGGTACGAACACTGTCCGGGACGCGGAGCTCGCGCCCGGGTGTCTGCAGAACGAGAGCGGTTGCCCGGCGTTCCTTGAGGTAGCGCAGGATGTCGACGAGAGCGGCTGCCGCCGCGTGGTTGATGTCGCTGTTCAACGTGATAAGAGCGACGGCTTCGGGTACCGGCGGGTGGCCCGGGTTGACTGTGGCCCGCGCCAGGGGAAGAACGGCGACTTCGGTCACCCTGGCGTCGCCGTGGACCCGGGCATGGACGGGATTGACGAAGCGAAGCCGCAGGTCCGGTCTTTCATTGACCAAGTAGCCGAGGGTAGGCATTTCTCCTTCCCTTTCTTGCTCGACCAGGCTCCAGGAATCCGGTCCGTGTGCTGTGGTGCGTCAGTTCTGCCATCCCGGCCCTACCTGCTGCCTGTTCAGGTGCTGAGGCGATCGGTACGGCACATCGCTCATGACGATCCCTGAGGATCCTGGTGCAGGCGAAAGGGCATGTCAACGAAGACCGGTGGGCGCCGATGCGGTGCGACGTCGTCGGTCCTCGCGCAGGGCGAGGACCTCGCGCGGCGGAGCAACGGCCCAGTGTGCAGGGTCAGTTGGGTGCCGCGCCGTGCGTGCGGCGAGGGCGCGGCGATCGGGGTGGACGGGGCTCCGGCATGACCGGCCGCCGCAGCGGGACGATCCGTAATCGCCACTGACACGAACAACCTCGCGGCGCAGGTGAGCAGGAGTCGCAAAGTCTCGGTGAACTTCTCCAAGTCCGCTTTTGCGTAAGGAGTTTGCCACTCTCTGTACTGCTAAGATCGCCCCACTTTTCCAGTAGGCTGCGGCCGCGTCATGCGCGCTCGGGGGGGCAGCCGCTAGGGCCCCATCGCGAAGGAGTGACGGGTGGCCCGCCGGTACGGTCCGCGGCCGCCATCGGCCGACGACCTCGGCCAGGGCCGTCAGACAGGTACCTGCTCCTGTGATGATGCGACTTGAAGAGAGCCTCATGACGTCATTGATCAAGGATCCGCTGCTGTGGATCCTGATAGCTGTCTTTCTCGCCGGACTTGGCGCGATCTTGCGTGCCCGGAAGACCAACATGGCACTCCGCGGCCACAACGCCGTCCTGCAACGCGAGCGGGACACCGCCCTGTCCGAGCAGTATCGGCTGGTCACGGAGAGCGGCCAGCTCACTGCTGGGTACGACGCGGCCCTCCAGCAGGTCCGCAAGGACGCGGAAGAGGAGACCAAGACCGTCCTCAAGTCGGCGATGCGGACCCTGCAGGTCCTGACTGAGGAGCAACAGCGCAGCATCGACCAGCTGCAACAGAAGTACGGCGACGACGAGCACATCCTCGCCGACCTGATGCGTGTGGACCACATCAACAGCCAGGCCAGCCGGCGTGCGCAGGGCATCGCGGTGTTGTGCGGTGGCTGGCTGGGACGGCGTGATGCCATCGTCTCGGTGTTCGACGTGGCCCGCAGTGCTCAGGGCCGGATCCGCCATTTCGACCGGGTGAACATCCGAACGCAGGCGAACGTCTCGGTCGCCAGCAGGGCTGTCGAGCCGGTGACGGTTGTGCTGGCCGAGCTGCTGGCCAATGCCACCAACTACTCGGCGCCCGGCACTCCCGTCGAGATCAACATCCAGCCCGTTCCGACGGGTGTGTGTCTGATCGTCGACGATGCCGGGCTCGGCATGAGCCAGGAGGAGAAGGACCGCGCCGCCGCGCTGCTGGCCCCGACCGGTCCGGTCGACCTGACCAGCCTGGGCAACCCGCCCAAGTTCGGGTTCGCGGTCTCCGGCCTGCTCGCCACCCGGTACGGCTTCAGGGTTTCGGTCGACTCCGTCTCCCCCTACGGCGGCGTACGCGCGGTGATTCTGGTGCCCGACAGCCTCCTGACCACCGAGACCCCCGAGCCCTCCGCCGGCGCCGCAGCGGACGAGAGCACCGTCGAAGGGTCCGCCGGGGCGCAGCCGCTCACCCCACGGCGGATTCCGGCTCCGGTGGCCCCGGTCGGGAGGACGGCGGGCGGCCTGCCCAAACGCCGGCGCATGACCCCGGTATCGGCCATGCCGCACCCCGAGGTGGAGGACCTGGAACACAGCAGCACGACAACCGCGCAACTCGGGGCGTTCCAGCGCGGAATGCTGCGGGCGCGGGAAACAGGAACAACGGAAGGACCCGAAGACCAGTGAATCCCGACCTGTCGTGGGTGCTCAACGACGTGCTGCAGGTACGCGGTGCCCGACACGCGATTCTCGTCTCGGCCGACGGCCTGCTGCTGGCGCAGTCCAGCGAGATCGAACGCGACGACGCGGAGACCAACGCTGCCGCAATGAGCTCGATGCAGTCGCTGAGCCGGGCCGTCGCTCCCTTCGTCGGCGGCGGCAAGGGCATATGGAAGCAGACCCTGCTCGAGTACGACGGCGGCTGGATCTTCCTGATAGCCGCGGGACGAGGCGCCTATCTGGCCGTCTCGGCAGGGTCGGACGTCGACATGGAGGCCATGTCCTTCCGGATGCAGCAGCTGGTGGGCGCCGTGGGAAAGGCGATGAGCACACCACTACGTGAGAAAACCGGAACCGACGTATGACTACGCCTGGTGAGGAAGACCCGGTCACCAGCAATTTCGTCCGTTCCTACGTGATCACGGGCGGCCGGCCCATGCCCTCGGCCGATGGCCTGGCCCTGCACACCCTGGTCACCCTGGCCCCGGACCGGGAAATGCCCAGGCAGGCCAGCCCCGAGGTACGCGCCATCTGGGAGCTGTGCGCCCCCGGCTACCTGGCCGTGGCCGAGGTCGCCGGCCGGCTCGGACTGCCCGTGGGCGTCACCCGGTTACTGCTGAGCGACCTGTTCGAGCAAGGGCACCTGCTGCGCCGCGCGGCGCCACCACCCGCCCAGGCCGTCGACCGAGAAACCATCGAAAAGGTGCTGCATGGACTCGAATCCCACTTCGGCTGAGACGATCTACGTCTCGGATGCGGTGACCACCGCGGTGAAAATCCTGGTCGTGGGGCACTTCGCCGTGGGCAAGACGACGTTCATCGGCTCGCTCTCGGAGATCCCCCCGCTGCGCACCGAGGAGAAGATGACCCAGGCGTCCGCCCAGGTGGACGACCTGCGCGGAGCACCGGACAAGGTGACGACCACAGTCGCCCTGGACTTCGGCCGGCTCACCGTCGGCGACGACGTCGTGCTGTATCTGTTCGGCACGCCGGGGCAGCAGCGCTTCATGCAGGTGTGGGAAGACATGGCCCGCGGCGCACTGGGCGCCCTGATCCTGGTCGACCCCTCCCGGCTGGCCGAGACCTTCCCCGTCATGGACCTCGTCGAGTCCTACGGCCTGGAGTACGCCATCGCCGTCAACAGTTTCGACCCGCTCAACCACTACGAGCAGAGCGAAGTCCGCGAAGCACTCGACCTGCTCCCCCACACCCCCGTCGTGTACTGCGACGCCCGGGACCAGAAGTCGTCCAGCCAAGCACTGATCGCACTCGTCAGACATCTGCTCACCCGCGCGGCCTGAACCGGCACTGCCCCAGGCGCCCCGCGGCACGAGCACACCAGGCACGAAGGAACAACTCATGGACTCAATCCCCGTCGCCGCCCCACACGGCAGCCCAGCACGCTGCCCGATGCACGGGCTGGACTTCGCCGCCGACCCGAACCAGATATACGACCGGTTGCGCGCCCACGGTCCGGCGGCCCCCGTCGAACTCGCCCCCGGAGTGGACGCCACCCTCGTCACCAACCATGAGGCAGCCCTGCGGGTGCTGCAGAACACCACCCTCTTCTCGCGCGACTCCTCGACCTACTGGGCAGCACTGCTGGAAGGCCGCGTCCCCCTCGACACCCCGGTCCTGCCGATGATGGCCGCCCGCCCCGGCAACTGCCTGTTCACCGACGGCGCCGCGCACAAGCGGCTGCGCACCGCGGTCTCCGAGAGCCTCGCCCGGCTCAACATGAGCCGGCTCCGCCGTGACGTCGACCTGATCGGTGACTACCTCATCGACCAGTTCAGCGAACGCGGCACGGCCGACCTCCTCAACGACTACGCCCGCATCCTCGCCCTGCTGCTGTTCAACAAACTCTTCGGCTGCCCCGCCGACATCGGCGACACCCTCGCCACCTCGATGGCCGCCATCTTCGACGGCAAGGACGCGCTGCGCGCCAACGAGGACCTCACCGCCTGCCTGCTGGAACTGATCGCCATCAAGCGACGCCAGCCCGGCGACGACATGACCTCCTGGCTCATCCAGCACCCCGCGGGTCTGACCGACGCGGAGCTCACCGACCAGCTCGTGATGCTGATGGGCGCCGGCGTCGAACCCGAGCGCAACCTGATCGGCAACACCCTGCTCCTGCTGCTGTCCGACCAGGGCGCGAACATGCTGATCGAGGAAGCCCTCGACAACGTGCTGTGGAACCACACGCCCATCGCCAACTACGCCACGCACTACCCGCTGAAGGACATCGACCTCGGTGGCGTCCCCGTCGACGCCCACACTCCGCTGGTCATCAGCTTCGCCGCCGCCAACAGCGACCCCGCGCTCACCTCGGCACGCCAGTCCCTCAGCAAGGGCGCACATCTGGCCTGGGGTGCCGGAGAGCACGCCTGCCCGGCCAAGTCACCGGCTCAGGTGATCGCCGTCACCGCCATCGAGAAGATCCTCAACGCCCTCCCCGACCTCAAGCTCGCGGTCCCCGCGGAGAGTCTGCAGTGGCGGCCGGGCCCCTTCCACCGGGCCCTGGTCACCCTGCCGGTGTACTTCACCCCCACACCCGCGTCCCGAGTCGCCGCGGCACTGAACGCGACCGACTCCCGTAACCCGGCGGCCCTCCCGGCACAGACGCCCGCCCCCGCGATGCCGCGAGCGGAAGGCAAGCCGGCGAAGAAGAAGGGCTTCTGGAGCACCTTCCTCGACACGTTCCGGCTCTGACGGCCCCTGGTCACGATCCGGCTCTGACGACCCTTGGACACGATCCGGCTCTGACGGCCGACGCCGTGCGGAGCACCCGCCGCCGGGTGCTCCGCACGGGGCGACATACCGACCACGGCATGTGACGGGTGCAACACGGGCAGGCGCATAACGAACCGGCCACGAAGGGTAGATTTCGCCGGTAACGGTAACGCCGGCTTAAGGAGCTCCGCGTGACCGCTGTCGGTGACATAGGCGGCAAAACCACTGACCGCAGAGCCGTCATCTCCGTTCTGCGTCGCCTGCGATCCCCCGCAGGGCAGAGCAACCCCTTCCCTCTCTACGAGGAACTGCGCGCCATGGGGGACGTCGTCCCCGCCCCCTGGGGCGGGCACTTCGTCACCAGCTTCGAGCTCTGCAACCAGATCCTGCGCGGCAGGAACTGGCTCGTACCGGACTTCGCCTGGCTTGACCGCCAGACCGACACAGAACGCTGGCGGGCTCCCGCCACCCGGGAAATGTTCAACACGCTGTCCCGGCTCAACGCCCCCGTACACACAATGCGACGCCGCAGCCTCGGCAGGCTCTTCGACCACTCCACCGTCGAAGACATGAGGCCACAGGTCGAAGCACACGTCGGGCACCTCCTCGAGGACCTGGAAACCCAACTGCGCGCGCACGGTTCGGCCGACTTAGTCGCCACCGTCAGCGACCCGCTGCCCATGCACACCATCGGCCGCTGGCTCGACATCCCCGCCGAGGACTACGCACACATCCTCGACTTCACCCACCGCCAGGTGCACGCCCAGGAACTCCTGCCCAGCAAGAGCGAGTTGGCGATATCCGCCAAGTCGACGATCGAGATGAGGCAGTACTTCACAGAGCTGATACGCCGGCGCCGCGCGAGACCCGGCGACGACGTCCTCTCCGACTGGATCCGTCACTGGGACAAGGAAGCGCCGGACGACCGGGCCGGTGCGGACGAGGTTCTGTACTCCCTCACCATGTTCGTCACCATCGCCTCGCTGGAGACCACCGCGACCCTGCTCTCCTCCCTCGTCCGCCTCCTCATCGACGAACCGTCCCGGTGGGACTGGCTGCGCCGCCACCCCGAGCACATCGACAACGCCGTCGAGGAGACCCTGCGCTACGACCCGCCCATCCACCTCAACAGCCGCTTCTCTGCCGAGGACACCGTGCTGTCCGGGGTGCCGATCGCCAAGGACACCACCGTGCACGTCATGTACGGCGTCGCCAACCACGATCCCCGGGTCAACGAGAACCCCCACGTCTTCGACATCCTGCGCGGCGGAGGGGCCCACCTCACCTTCGGCGGCGGTGTGCACTACTGCCTGGGCGCGGCCCTGGCCCGTCTGGAGGCGCACACGCTTCTCAGACATCTGCTGAAACGATTCCCGACGCTGCGGCCCGCTGCCTCCCCGACCTATGCATCCCGGATGGTGTTCCGCTGCATGACCTCTCTGAGAGTGACGACATGAGCGCCTTCCCCACCCCGGACACCCGGACGAAACCCGACCTGAAGGTGTTGCGTACGGACCGCCAGGCCCAGGTCCTGCACATAGAGCTGCACACCCCCGAGGCGGGCAACGCGGTCACCGAGGCCATGCTGGACGAACTGCTCATGGTCCTCGACGACCCGGATCCCACGGTCCGCGTCATCGTGCTGTCAGGTGCCGGATCGGACTTCTGCCTCGGAGGAGACCGCACCGAACTCACCGACTACCTGGCCCAGGATCCAACCGGCGGAGGCATCCGCACGTCAGGCATCAAGGCCCGGCGCGTCTGCGAGGCACTCACCAGCAACCCGGCCGTCACCATCGCCAAGGTCCAGGGCAAAGCCATCGGTGCCGGCCTCGCCCTGGTCCTCGCCTGCGACTTGCGCGTCGGCGCCGAGAACGCGACTTTCCGGCTGCCCGAACTCGCCCTCGGCCTGCCCACCGCCTGGGGCGGCCTCCTCCCCCGCCTGCTCAGCGAAGTCGGCTCCTCCCGCGTACGCGAACTCATCCTCACATGCAGAGCCTTCGACGCATACGAAGCCGTGAACCTCTCCGTCCTGCACAATGTCGTGCCCGAGGATGACCTGGATCAGGCGGTTGCGGCGTGGGCCAGGCCCATCCTGCGGCGCCCCCCGGGCGCACTACGGGTCACCAAGAGCCTGCTCAACTCCTACGCCGCAGCCTCTCGTCTCTCGGACACGTCCGCTCTGGATTCGGAGTTGATGGCCTCCGTGGTGGCTGCCGAGCACTACTCACGAGCCCATCCGCAACGGCGCACGGGGCATCTGTTCTGACGTCATTGACACACCAGGGCGGGGCGCCGGAGGGGAGCACCCGCGGCCCGC
>NZ_ML137709.1:56990-352970 GCF_004023625.1 Streptomyces cavernae
CGGGGGGGCCGCCCGGGCGCCCCCCCCGGCCCCCCGCCCTGGTGTGTCAGCCCTCGTCCGGCGTCAGCCGCAGCGAGATGGAGTTGATGCAGTACCGCTGATCGGTCGGGGTGGGATAACCCTCCCCCTCGAACACGTGCCCGAGATGCGACCCGCACCGGGCGCACCGCACCTCCGTGCGCACCATGCCGTGCGAGCGGTCCTGCAGCAGTTCCACCGCGGACGAGTCCTTCGGGTCGTAGAAGGACGGCCAGCCGCAGTGGGACTCGAACTTCTCGTTGGACGTGAAGAGTTCCGCGCCACAGGCTCGGCACGAGTAGACGCCCTTGGTCTTGGCGTCGGTGTACTCACCCGTGAACGGCCGCTCCGTGCCCGCCTGGCGCAGGACCTGGTACTCGGCCGGGGTCAGCTCCGCGCGCCACTGCTCGTCCGGCTTCTCGACGTCGTACGACATGAGTCTTACGCCCCTTACTTCGACTGCAGGTGGTCCAGGATCAGCGGGCCGAGGTCCGTGACGTCGCCCGCGCCCATGGTGAGAACCAGATCCCCCGGCTTCGCCATTCCCGCGATCACCGCGGGCACCTGGGACTTGTCGT
Organism: Streptomyces cavernae; assembly: GCF_004023625.1. Lineage (GTDB taxonomy): Bacteria > Actinomycetota > Actinomycetes > Streptomycetales > Streptomycetaceae > Streptomyces > Streptomyces cavernae. The sequence continues at coordinate 57,587 of NZ_ML137709.1, forward strand.
GGAGCGGCGTCACGTCCGCGCCCGCGGAGCGCGCCGCCTCGATGATCAGCTCGCTCGTCACACCCGGGACCGGGTCCTCGCGCGCCGGGTAGATGTCCAGGACGACCGAGGCGTCCGCCAGGGCAAGGGACTGGCCCATCTCCTTGCCCAGTTCCTGGGTGCGGGAGAAGAGGTGGGGCTGGAAGACGACCAGGATGCGGGCACCGTCCGCCGCCGCGCGCATCGCCTCCAGGTCCGCCGTCATCTCCGTCGGGTGGTGCGCGTAGGAGTCGATCACCTGGACGCCGGCTGCCTCGCCCTTGAGCTGCAGTCGGCGCTTGACGCCCGTGTACGCGGCCAGCGCGGGCGCCAGCTCCGGCGCCGGGATGCCCATGGCCACGCCCGCCGCCAGCGCGGCCACCGCGTTGAGGGCGTAGTGGCGGCCCGGGACCGAGACCGTGAAGGTGCGCTCCGTGCCGTCCAGCAGGACCGTGACCTCGCTCTTCAGGCCCTGGGGCACGATGCCGAGGACCCGGACGTCGGCGTCGGCGGCCTCGCCGTACGTCACCGTCCGCACCGACGGCAGCCGCCGCGTCAGCTCCCGCGCACCCTCCTGGTCCGCCGAGATCACCAGTGTGCCGCCGGGCCGGATCTTCCCGGCGAAGGTCTCGAAGGAGTCGTAGATCTCCTCCATCGAGGCGTAGTTGGCGTGGTGGTCCAGCTCGACGTTGAGCACGATCGCCACCTCGGGCGCGTACTTGTGGAAGCTGCGGTCCGATTCGTCGGCCTCGGCGACGAAGATGTCACCGGTGCCGTGCAGGGCGTTCGAGCCGGGGGCGTCCAGGTCGCCGCCGATCGCGTAGGACGGCTCGAGGCCCAGCTGTGAGAGGGACACCGCCAGCATCGACGTCGTGGTCGTCTTGCCGTGGGTGCCCGCGACGGCGATCGGGCGCAGTCCGTCCATGAGGGAGGCCAGCGCGTCGGAGCGGTGGACCACCGGGATGTCCCGTTCCGCGGCCCGGGCCAGCTCCGGGTTGTCGGCGCGGATCGCCGACGAGACGACCACGCAGGTCGCGTCGTCCGCCAGATGCTCCGCCGCGTGCCCGATGTGCACCGTCACGCCGAGCGCCCGCAGGGCGTCGGCGGTCGGCGACTCCTTGGCGTCGCTGCCCGCGACCTTCGCCCCGCGCTGCGCCAGGATCTTGGCGATGCCCGACATCCCGGCGCCGCCGATGCCGATGAAGTGCGGTCGGTCCATGGCGATAGGAAGGCCGGGTGCCATGCGCGTTTCTCCCAAGGCTGGTACGGGTCCGTCGGCGCCCGAAGGCGCGGGCCCCAGCCTATTGCCTCGCCCTGCCACGCCCCCACTCACCGTCGCTGTCCGGGCGGCCCGCCGGCCGCTACGCCTTGCTGTGCGAGAACAGCTTCAGCACGGGTACGCCCACCTTGTGCCGGGCCCGGGAGGCCCAGTCGCGGTGGAAGAACTCCTCCACGTAGTGCGGATCGGTCAGCACGATCACCTCGTCGGCGCCGGCCTCGTCGACGAGCGTCCTCAGCGCGTCCAGCGGATGATCCTCGACGAGCCGCCCCTCGGCCTCGCTGCCCGCCGCCCGCAGCGCCGTCAGCGACACCTCCAGGGCCTGCCGGCCGAGGGCCGCCGCGTCCTTGCCCTCCGGGGTGTCGCCCTCGTGCGTGGCCTCCTCCAGTTCACCGAGGGCCACGTCGTCGATGGCCCGCAGCAGGCGGTCGGCCTGCTCGCCGCGGGGCTGCAGGAGCACATGGAAGGCGACCGGCTCGTCCCCGTGCAGGGTGGAGACGAACTCCACGTCGGCGGACGTCAGGGCCTTCTCGATCATCAGAACGCTAGTGAACACACCAGGCACCCTTCTCCTGAGTGGGCCGTCCGTAGACCCCGACACAACCATCCTGCCCCTTGAGCGGTCCGGGGCCGTGGGTTTCCGTGTGCCCGGCGAAGAAGAACCGGAACAGTCGACAGTGATCGAGGCCCCCGGTCACTCACCGCGCACGCCGGTAACTCACCGTTCACGCCGGTAACGCCCGAAGAGGAACCCGCCGTCCTCCAGCAGCGAGTCGAGCTCCAGCCGCCGCGGCACCTCGACCCCCGGTCCGCCCGCGATGCGCTGGGCGTCGCCCGCCGTGAGCATCGGTGCCACCGTCAGGCACAGCTCGTCCAGCGCCTGGGCCGCCACCAGCTGGCCGAGCAGCCGCGGTCCGCCCTCCGTGAGCAGCCGGGCCAGGCCGCGCTCGGCCAGCGCGGACACGATCCGCTCGGGTTCCGCGCCGACGCCGTCACCGGCGACCACGACCTGCACGCCCACCAGCTCGGCCGCCGCCCTCCGGTCGGCGGGCGCCGCGGCCCCCGTGACGATCAGCGTGGGCACCAGCGGCGAGGTGAACAGCGGCAGCGAGAAGTCCAGGTCGAGGCTGGCGCTGACCACGGCGACGGCCGGAGCGGGCCCCTGCCCGGCGGCCGCGCGCCGCGCCGCGAACTCCTCACGCGCGCGTGCCGGCCGGTACCCCTCCTTGCGCACCGTCTCCGCGCCCACCACCACGGCGTCCGCGAGCGCGCGCAGGGTGCCGAAGATCCGCATGTCGGTGGGGCTGGAGATGGGCCCCGAGCGCCCGTCGTGCTGGGCGGCGCCGTCGAGGGTGCTCACCATGTTGGCGCGCAGCCAGGGTTCGTCGCCCTCGGGATACGCGTAGGCCTCGGCGAGCTCGTCCAGCCCCCACTCGCGGTCCTTCTCCGTGGTCGCTGCTGTCTGGTCGGTCACAGGGAACAGGCGTCGCATGTCGTGCAGTGTTCCACGACGCTTAGCATGGGTAACCGTGTCGACCTCCACAGCCGCCTCCGGAACCGGCTCCACCTCCGCAGCGGCCCCGCTGTCCCTCTGCGAGCGCGCACCGCACGTCCCCGCGGACCGGCTCGTCGCCGAGATGGTGCCGCCACCGCGCTTCGACTCGGTCCGCTTCGAGACCTACCTCCCGGACCCGAACCAGCCCAGCCAGACCGAGGCGGTACGGGTCCTCAGCGGCTTCGCCGCCGGGCTGGGCGGCGCGCATGCGACGGGCGCCGGCAAGCGCAGGCTGTTCGGATTCGGCAAGCCCGCCAAGAACACCCCCACCGGGCCCCGCGGGGTGTACCTCGACGGCGGCTACGGCGTCGGAAAGACCCATCTGCTCGCCTCCCTCTGGCACGCCACGCCGGCCGAGCCCGCGCTCAAGGCGTTCGGCACGTTCGTGGAGCTGACCAACCTGGTGGGCGCGCTGGGCTTCCAGCAGACCGTGCGCACCCTCTCCGGCCACCGCCTCCTCTGCATCGACGAGTTCGAGCTCGACGACCCCGGCGACACCGTCCTCGTCTCCACTCTCCTCGGCAAGCTGGTCGACGCGGGCGTCGCCCTCGCCGCCACCTCCAACACCCTGCCCGGCAAGCTCGGCGAGGGCCGCTTCGCCGCCGCCGACTTCATGCGCGAGATCCAGGGCCTGTCCGCCCACTTCCGCGCCCTGCGCATCGACGGCGAGGACTACCGCCACCGCGGCCTGCCCGAGGCACCGGCGCCCTTCACGGACGCGCAGGTCACCCAGGCCGCGTACGCGACGCCGGGCGCTTCGCTGGACGACTTCCCGCACCTTCTGGACCACCTCGCGAAGGTGCACCCCAGCCGGTACGGCGCACTGACCGACGGTCTGAAGGCCGTCTGCCTCACCGACGTCCGTCCGGTACCCGACCAGTCGACCGCCCTGCGCCTCGTCGTCCTCGCCGACCGTCTCTACGACCGCGAGGTCCCGGTCCTCGCCTCCGGGCTCCCCTTCGACCGGCTCTTCAGCGAGGAGATGCTGAACGGCGGGTACCGCAAGAAGTACTTCCGCGCCATCTCCCGCCTGACCGCCCTGGCCCGCGACGCGAAGCCCCTGGTTTCCGGCTGACGACAGCCACCCGGTCCAGCCGGGGCCAGGCCGGTCCAGCCGGGGCAAGGCCGGTCCAGCCAGGGCCAGGTCCGCAGGGGCAGTCCGTGGGGCCAGTCCGTAGGGGCAGGTCTGACCCGTCGTGAGAAAAGCCACGGCCCCCGACAGGCGGACCATCGGCGGCGCGCACCCGACCAGCCGCGCCCACCAGCCGCTTCACCCTGCACACCCGCGAATCCAAGTCTCCAAACCCTGAGTTCACGCCACCTCACGTGCCGATTTGCTGCCTCACGAGAGCGAAACGTTACGTTAACCTTGCAACCAACTCCCCGGGTTACCGTAGGCATTCGGCCGGGGCCCAACGGGTAACGGCAGTACGGAGACGGAAGGGGGCGCATGGTTGGCGGAACGACGGCCCGGGCCTTGTTCGCGGCCCTAGCCGCCGTCCTGATGGCCCTTCAGGTCTTCTTCTCGATGGCAGGGCACACCACAGCGCACCGCCCTCCCGCCGTCACGACCGCCGTCACGACCGACGCGAAGGTCGTCACCGAGGCGGTCACCGAGGGCATCCCCGCGGCGGAGAGCGCCAGTTGCGGAAACTCCCGGCACTCCGAAAGCCGAATATCGCCCTTCCGAGCCACTCGCGACCGTTGCCGTCCGGCGGACTCCGCCCCCGGAGACCCCAGCGGCCCGCCGCTCGACCGCGATCCCGCCGTCGGCAGCGGCCCCGACACCGCGCGCCCCGCCGCTTTCCGGACGACGAGATCCTCGGCGTCCCACTCCGCAGCGGCCCTTCAGGTCTTCCGCTGCTGAACCGCCCACTCGGGTGGGCAGAAGGGCATCGGCCACCCTCACCACGCCACGTCCGCCGAGCGCGTCGACGTGGGGCCGTGTCCTCGTGTCCCCGTACCCGCACTGCCACGTTCTCGTAAACCGACGCGCCGCCCGAAGGCGCGCCAGGAGGAACTGACAATGCAGCCCCTCATCGATCACGCCCGTGCACACGGACAGCGCCCGGAGGAGTTCGCCCGGCTGGCCGAGGGCCAGTCCCCGCAGGTGCTCTTCATCACCTGCTCCGACTCGCGGGTCGTCCCCGCCCTGATCACCGGAGCCCGGCCCGGTGAACTCTTCGAACTCCGTACCGCGGGCAACATCGTCCCCCCATACATCTCCCAACAGCCCACCAGTGAAGCCGCCACCATCGAGTACGCCGTGGAAGTGCTCGGCGTGAGCGAGGTGGTCGTCTGCGGTCACTCGCACTGCGGTGCCGTCGGCGCCCTGGTGCGCGACGAGGACCTGACCGCCGTACCGGCCGTACGCGAGTGGCTCGCGCACGCGACGCCCCGCCCGGCGGGCACGGTCGAGGACCCGACCGTCGCGGAGGCGGTGCAGAGCCATGTGCTCACGCAGTTGCTGCGGCTCAGGTCGTACCCGTGCGTCGACAAGCGTCTGTCGGACGGCCGACTGCGCCTGCACGGCTGGTACTACGAGGTCCACACCGGATCCGTACTGGCCCACCGCCCGCAGACCGACACCTTCGCGGCCCTGTGAGCGCCGGCATGGAGAGCACACAGAGCAACAGTCCGCGGCCCAATCCCCGTCAGAGTCACCAGCTGAATCCGAACGCGAACCCGGACGCGGACCGGAACGCGCCCCGGAAACCGGTTCGCCACCCCCATCTGCGGCAGGACTTCGCCGCCTCCCTCGTGGTGTTCCTGGTCGCGCTGCCGCTGTGCGTGGGCGTGGCCGTGGCCTCCGGCGTACCCGCCGAACTCGGCCTCGTCACCGGCATCGTCGGCGGCATCGTCACCGGCCTGATGCGGGGCAGCAGCCTCCAGGTCTCCGGCCCGGCGGCGGGTCTGACCGTGCTGGTCTTCGAGGCGGTGCTGGAGTACGGGCTGCCCGTGCTCGGCGTCATTGTGCTCGCCACCGGGGTGCTCCAGGTCCTCATGGGCGTCCTGAAGCTGGGGCGCTACTTCCGGGCCATCTCGGTGTCCGTGGTCGAGGGCATGCTGGCCGGGATCGGGCTCGTCCTGATCGCCGGACAGCTGTACTCGCTGGCCGGAACCGAGGCCCCCGCGTCGGGCCTGGGGAAGCTGGCGGGCCTGCCCGGGGCGCTGGTCGCGGCGGCCGGGAACGCCGAGGCGCTGGCCTCGGTGGGCCTCGGTGCCGGCACCATCGCCGTGATGGTGCTGTGGAAGCACGTGCCGCGGCAGGTGCGCACGGTCCCCGGCCCGCTCGCCGCGGTCGGCCTGGCGACCCTGGTCTCGGTGGCGTTCAGCCTGCCCGTGGCGACCGTCGAGGTGAAGGGCCTGCTCGGGTCGATCCAGCCGCCGGCGCTCGACGCCTTCGGGGAGCTCGCGAGCGTGGGCGTGCTCGGCACGATCGTCGCGTTCACACTGATCGCGTCGGCCGAGTCGCTGTTCAGCGCCGCGGCGGTGGACCGGCTGCACGACGGGCCGCGCACCGAGTACGACAAGGAACTGGTGGCGCAGGGCGCGGGCAACACCATCTGCGGGCTGCTCGGCGCGCTGCCGATGACCGCGGTGATCGTGCGCAGCGCGGCCAACGTCCAGGCCGGGGCGAGGACCAAGGCGTCCCGGGTGCTGCACGGTGTGTGGCTGCTGCTGTTCGCGGCGCTGCTGCCGTCCGTGCTCGCGTACATCCCGATCCCGGCCCTCGCGGGCATCCTGGTGCACGCCGGCGCCAAGCTCATCCCCATACGGCAGATCGCCGGGCTGTGGCGCGAGCACCGCGGTGAGGTGGTGATCCTGGTGGTCACGGCCGTGTCGATCGTGGTGGTGAGCATGTTCGAGGGCGTGCTGATCGGCCTCGCGCTGGCGGTCGTGAAGACGGCGTGGGAGGCCTCGCACGTACGGCTCGAGGTCGTCGACAAGGGAGCCGGTCCCGTGCAGGCGTATCTGTCGGGCAACGCGACCTTCCTGCGGCTGCCGAAGATCCTCGACAACCTGGAGGCGCTCCCGCAGGACCGCCCCGTCGAACTCGACCTGTCCGGCCTCCACCACCTGGACCACGCCTGCCGTACGGCCCTGGAGACCTGGGCGGAGCGGCACAGCGCGGCCGGGACCGAGCCGGTGAAGGTGACCGCGGACGCGGTCTGACCCGGCGACCGGTGACCCCGGACGCGTGACCCGCAACCGGTGACCCCGGACGCGGTCTGACCCGCAATGGTGACCCCGGACGCGTCTGACCCCGACTCGTCACCCCGCGCACCGCGGCCCGGTGGTGAGACCCCAGTGGTCTCACCACCGGGCCGTTGCCGCACGGGCCGGGCCCCTCACAGCTGCCTCTCGCCTCTGGAACACACCGGGAATATCGTGGCAGAGCAGACATAACAGGCCCCTGCTGTGGGGGCCTCTCCCTGAGGGGGTCGTCATGCTCCAGGACCTGCTGGCAGCACTCGCGTCGGCCGCGGCCGTCGGGCTGGTGTACGTCGCCTCGGCGGCCCGCATCGTCAAGCAGTACGAACGCGGGGTGGTCCTGCGGCTCGGGCGGCTCTCCGGCCCCGTCCGCGCGCCGGGCTTCACCATGGTGGTCCCGGCAGTGGACCGGATGCACAAGGTGAACATGCAGATCGTGACGCTGCCCATCCCCGCGCAGGAGGGCATCACGCGGGACAACGTCACGGTGCGGGTGGACGCCGTCGTCTACTTCAAGGTGGTCGACGCGGCCAACGCCATCATCCAGGTCGAGGACTACCGTTTCGCGGTCTCGCAGATGGCGCAGACGTCGCTGCGGTCGATCATCGGCAAGAGCGATCTGGACGATCTGCTCTCCAACCGGGAGAAGCTCAACCAGGGGCTGGAGCTGATGATCGACAGTCCGGCCGTGGGGTGGGGTGTGCAGATCGACCGGGTGGAGATCAAGGACGTGTCGTTGCCGGACACGATGAAGCGGTCGATGGCCCGGCAGGCGGAGGCCGACCGCGAACGCCGGGCGCGCATCATCAACGCGGACGCGGAGCTGCAGGCCTCGAGGAAACTGGCGGAGGCGGCGCAGGCGATGTCGCGGCAGCCCGCCGCGCTCCAACTGCGCCTGTTGCAGACGATCGTGGCGGTCGCCGCCGAGAAGAACTCCACCCTGGTCCTGCCGTTCCCGGTGGAACTCCTCCGCTTCCTGGAGCGCTCACAGGGCGTGCCCTCGCCGTTGGAGACGAGCAGCCAGCCGGCGGCCGGGCCCCCGGAGACAGGTCGGGGGGAGACAGGGCTCCCGGACGCAGGGCATCCGGACACAGCACTCCCGAAGACGGGACCAGCGGAAACAGGACTCCCGAACAGGGGACTTCCCAACACGGGACTACCGGAGACGGGACTACCGGAGACGGGACTACCGGAGACGGGACTACCGGAGACGGGATTCCCGAAGTCGGCACTTCCGGAGACCGGCCCCCCGAAAGGGAGCCAGAGCCACCCCGACGGCGAGTCATCGGTCAGGGATCCCGGGCGGACTTACCCCGAGTGACAGCTGTTGCAGGCGTGGTTCCCGAGCCCTCCCGCCCGTGATACACACGGCTGGGTCACTGTCCTGTCCGCCAGCAGGAAGGTTGCCCCATGTCCGAAACCCCGTCCGTAACACGCCGTCAGGCGATCGCGCGCACGGCCGCGCTGGGTGCGCTGGGTACCTCGATCGCCTTCGCCGGAGATCTCTCAGAACTCTTCGCGGGCACCGCCTCCGCCCAGAGCGGCCGCGGCGGCTACGGCCCCCTTGTGCCCGACCCCCGCGGGCTGCTCGATCTGCCGGCCGGTTTCCGCTACCGGGTGCTCTCCCGCGAGGGCGACCGACTGCGTTCCGGCGAGGGCGCGGTCCCCGGCAACCACGACGGCATGTCGGCCTTCGCGGGCCGCCACGGCCGGGTCCACCTCGTGCGCAACCACGAGAACCGCCACAACGCCGCACGACCGGTCCCGGTGATCGAGGGCCTCACCTACGACCCGGCGGGCAAGGGCGGCTGCACCGCGCTGACGCTGGACTCCCGAGGCCGGGTCCTCGCCGAGCGCGTGGCTATCGCCGGCACCGCGGTCAACTGCGCGGGCGGCCCGACCCCGTGGGGCACCTGGCTGACCTGCGAGGAGACCGAGGACAAGGCCGGCACCAACGGCTACACCAAGGACCACGGCTTCATCTTCCAGGTCGACCCGGCGGACCCGTACCGCACCGGAGCCGTACCGCTCACGGCGATGGGCCGCTTCCAGCACGAGGCGGTCGCCATCGATCCCGCGCGCGGCATCGTCTACGAGACCGAGGACGCGTTCCTCAAGCCGTTCGGCCTCTTTTACCGCTTCCTCCCCCAGAAACCGCTGGGCGGTGTCGGCTCCCTGCGCGCGGGCGGCAGACTCCAGGCGATGCGCGTACCGGACGTGCCCGACCTCTCCGCCGTCCAGGAGATCGGAGCCGCCTTCGACCGCGTCGAATGGGTCGACGTCCCGGATCCACTCGCGACCGGGACCCCCATCCGTCTGCAGGACTTCGGTCCGAAGGGCATCACCCACGCGCAGAAGCTGGAGGGCTGTTACTGGGGCGGCCGGAGCGTGTACTTCGTGTCGTCGTTCGCGCGCAGCACGGAGGGGTCGGCCGCCGACCACTACGGGCAGATCTGGCGCTACGAGCCCACTGCGCGCCGCCTCACGCTGGTGATCGTCTTCGGTCCGGGCACCGACCTACAGCTGCCCGGTGAGTCCCCCGACAACATCTGTCTCGCCCCCAGCGGCGGGCTCATGGTCTGCGAGGACGGCAACGGCGCCCAGCACGTCTACGGCGTGACCCGGCGCGGCGAGGTGTACCCGATGGCACGCAACAGGCAGAACGTGGGCACGCCCGAGGAACCGGAGTGGGGCGAGTTCGCCGGCGTCACGTTCTCGCCGGACGGCGACACGATGTACGTGAACTGCTACGCCCCGGGCACGACCTTCGCGGTGACGGGCCCCTGGCGCCGCTGACGCCCCGACGCCCTCTCCTCGGGCCTAGTGCCCCAACAGGCAACGTTCACCCCGTCGCGACGCCCGGCACTCCCCCAAGCTCTGCGAGCAGGGGGACCCCCACTCGCCGCACCGGCCGAAAGCCCAAGTACATCCAGTACGAGGACTTCCGGCCGGCACTCCCCCAAGCTCTGCGAGCAGGGGTACCCCCAGAAGACGCCCCGGACGCCGCTCCTTGACGGGCAAGCGTTGCCTGCCGGGGCACTAGCCCGGAGAACTCCCAGGTCGTCTAGGTGCGCGTCGACGGGGTACCCGGGGCCGCATGACCGAGAAGCGCTCGAACAGGTCGTACTGGATGGAGACGGCCCCGGGTACGCCGCTTCCCCCGCTGGAGGCGGACCTCGACGTCGACGTGGCCGTGGTGGGCGCCGGTATGGCCGGGCTCAGCACGGCCTGGGAGCTGGCCCGGGCCGGGCGGCGCGTGGCCGTCCTGGAGGCGGGCCGCGTCGCCGCCGGGGTCACCGGCCGCACCACCGCCAAGCTGACCGCGCTGCACGGTCTGGTCTACGGCCGGCTGCGCCGTACCCGGGGCGTGGAGGGAGCGCGGCTGTACGCGCGCTCGCAGAGCGAGGCCGTCGAGCACGCCGCCGCGATCGTGGAGGAACTCGGCATCGACTGCGAGTGGGAACGCCGCGACGCCTTCACCTACGTAAGGGACCCGAGCGGCGCCGACAAGGTGCGGGCCGAGGCCGAGGCCGCCCGGGAGGCGGGGCTGCCCACCGAGTACGTGACCGAGTGCGGGCTGCCGTACCGGATCGCGGGCGCGGTGCGGCTCCCCGACCAGGTCCAGTTCCACCCGCGAAAATACCTGCTGGCGCTCACCGCCGATCTGCTCGCGCACGGTGCGGCGATCCACGAGGAGACGGTCGTGACGGGCCTCGACGAGGGGGAACCGTGCCGACTGCGGACCCGGACCGGGGCGACGGTGACGGCCCGTGACGTCGTGGTGGCCACGCACTACCCGCTCTTCGACCGGGCGCTGCTGTTCACCCGGCTGTCTCCGCGCCGGGAGCTGGTCGTTGCCGGGACGGTCGATGCCGAGCAGGATCCGGACGGCATGTACATCACGCCGGAGGAGAACACGCGCTCGGTACGGACGGCCCCGTACGGCGACGGGAAGCGGCTGCTCGTCATCACGGGCGAGCACTTCACTCCGGGTTCGGGCGACTCGGCGGAACGGTTCGACCGGCTCGCCCGGTGGGCCGACGAGCACTTCCCGGGCGTAGAGCTCAGTCACCGTTGGGCCACCCAGGACAACGACTCCACCGACACAGTGCCGCTGGTCGGCCCGATGCACCCGGCGGCCCGTCACACCTTCGTGGCGGCCGGGTTCGGCGGCTGGGGCATGAGCGGCGGCATCATGGCGGGACGGCTGCTGGCGGCGCTCGTCACCGGGAACTCCGGGGACTCCCTGGGCGCCGGGCGCGCCCGGGGAGACGCGGACGCCGCGGACGCCGGGGCCGCCCGGGCTTCCGGGCGGAAGCCGCCGTGGGCGGACCTGTACGATCCGCGCCGCGTCCGGTCGGTGGTGCGCGAGGCCCCGCAGTTCCTCAAGTTCCAGGCGAAGTCCGCCGCCCACTTCATCGGCGACCGGCTGCGCCCGCCGAGCTCGCTCGACGACATCACTCCCGGTCAGGGCGCCGTCGTGCGCGTCGACGGCCGCCGCCTCGCGGTCTATCGCGACGACGACGGCAAACCGCACGCCGTGTCGGCCCGCTGTACCCACCTCGGCTGCCTGGTCGCCTTCAACCCGGCGGAGCGCACCTGGGAGTGCCCGTGCCACGGCTCCCGCTTCGACCCGGACGGCCAGGTCGTCCAGGGCCCGGCCATCCGGCCGCTGAGGCGAAAGGACGTGTGAGTCCGGTGCTGGGCCGCACGGTCCGGCACCGGCCTACGCTGGAGGTATGAGCGACTACTGCAGCGCAGGCCCCGCCGCCGAGGCATCGCGGGGCGAAGGCGTGGCCGCGGTCGAGGGCGCGGTCACCGGGGGCCCGCCCTTCGCCGAGTGCGTGCTGTGCCGGGAGCCCACCGAATACCCCGAGTCCTACAAGGGCATCACGCTCTGCCCCGTCTGCGAGTGGCGGGAGGCCGAGCGCACGGCCTGCTCCGGCTGAGGAGCGCCGGCTGGGCACGCTCCACCCGAGCACGCTCCGGCTGAGGGGCTCCGGCTGAGGGGCGCCGACCGTCACCGGCGCGAGGTGATCGCGCAGGCCACGGCGGTCGCTGCTGCCGTGAGCAGTGCGGCGGTCAGCAAGGGGAGCACCGAGGACGGAACGGTCCCCGACTCGGAGCCGGTGACCAGGTCCGAAACCGCTGTGCGGGCCGGTGAGCCGGAGACCACCAGCGCGAGGAGCGTGGCGAGGAGCATCGCGGGGACGGCCTTGCCCGGGGAGCGCAGCAGCGGCCAGGTGGTCAGGGCGCCGACTCCCGTTCCGAGCAGGGCGCAGACCAGCGCCGCCAGCAGCCCCGCCGTACCGGCCGCGAGGACGGACACCTCCGTCCGCTGGTCGTTGCTGGCCGGGTCGCTGATCGCCGTGACCAGGACGGCCCCGACGACACCGAGCCCGACCGCCGCGACCAGCGCGACCAGCAGACATGCCAGGTGGGCCCGTCCGGGCCCGGCCGCTGCGGCGGCCGGGCCGCGGACTTCGGGCGGCTCGTTGGTGGCGCAGATCCGCACCAGCCAGGCCGCGACGGGTACCAGGGGCGCGGCCGCGTACCCGAGGGAGTCCAGCACCGGCTGGCCGGTCTGGACACCGATGCCGAGGAAAGCCGCGTAGAGGATGACGGGCGGCAGCCAGCGCTGTGAGCGCAGCAGCAGCGATGTCTGGTAGCGGAGCAGAGCGGTCATCGGTCGGCCTCGGTCCGTCGGGGATGGGCGGTGGCGTTACGGGGACCGTCCTCGGCCAGGGAACGAGGCCGAGGAATCCCACCGGCCCCGGCCCCCGCGGTGGCCCCGACACCGGCCCCGGCCTCTGCCAGGCTCCCGACGCCGACGTCGGCCTCTGCATCTGCCCGGCGCCCAATTCCGGCCCCGGCCCCGGCCTCTGCATCTACCAGGCGTCCAACTCCGGCTCCGGCCTCTGCCGGGCTCCCAACGTCTGGCCCAGCACCCGCCAAACGCCCGGCCCCGGACCCAATTCCCGCCGAGGTCCCAGAGTCGGCCGCAGCTCCCGCTGTGGTCCCAGCGTCGGCTCCCGGCCCCGCCATACTCCCTGCGCCGGGCTCAGCACCCGCCATACTCCCGGCCAGGGCCCCGGACCCGGACCCCGACCCGGACCCCGCCGTACTCCCCGTCCCGGCCGTGCCGGGGTCGTCGCCCGCCGCTCGCCCACCGGCAGCGTCACTGGCCGGTCCTGCCGACCTGGTCGGTTCTGCGAACCTGGCCGGTCCCGCCGACCTGGCCGGTCTTCCCGACCGGGCATCACCGCCCGCAGGCCCCTGCCGCTCGGCGTCGGCCCCCACTCGCGCCTCCGTGCCGAGCAGCCCCCGGTGCTCCGCCCTTACGGACGGCTCACGTGCCACCGTCACCACGTGCCACGCGGGGCGGGCGGTCAGCAGGGCGTGCAGGACCTCGTCCGAGCCGGACTCGGGGACGGTCAGCAGGAGCCTGCCGGGCTCGAGGTGTTCCACGAGCGCGGCCGGCGCCACCGCGTCGGCCGGCGGGGTCGCGCCGACGGGGCCTTCCGCCTCGATGACCAGCCGGGGGCCCGAACCGGCCTCGGGCGCACGGGCTTCGACGGAGCCGTCGACGATCTCGTACGTGGCGTCCGTCACGCCACCCAGGCGGCCCGGGTCGTGTTCCGTGAAGACCACGGCGGTACCGGCGGAGAGCCGCTCGGTCACCACACGGTCCAGTTCGGCGCGGGCCGCCGCGTCGAGGCCGGTCCAGGCCTCGTCCAGGACCAGGAGTGCCGACTCCGCGAGCAGCGCCTGTGCGACCGCCACCTTCTGGCTGCTTCCCTTGGACAGCTCCGACAGGGGGGTGTCGGCGTACTCCGCGGCGCCGAATCGTTCCAGCCACTCGTCGGCGGCGTCCGCGGCGGCCGGCCGGGACAGACCGTGCACGGCGCCGAGGTGGATCAGGTAGTCGGCCGCCGTGAAGGGCAGCACCGCGGGGAAGCGCTCGGGCACGTAGGCGGTGCGCGGGCGTCCGCTGATCCGGCCCTCGGTGGGGGCGTCGATCCCGGCCAGCAGTTTCAGAAGGGTCGACTTGCCGACGCCGTTGGCGCCTTGTACGCGCACGAGGGTGCCGGGGGCCACCACCAGGTCCACACCGCGCAACACCCAGCGGCCACGCAGCCCGTAACGGCCGCGGTAGCGGCGCCCGACCCCCTCCAGTCGCAGTTCCCCTGAGGTACGGAGGTCTCGCTTCATGGGGGCCATCCTCGCGCGAGCGCACGTCGGCGCGCAGTAGAACCGATCTTCCGCCTGGCAGACTGGGGTCTGTGAGCAGTGACCAGACGACCACCGCCGACCCCACCGGCGCCGCCGGCACCCCCGCCGTACCCGCCGTACCCGCCGCACCAACCGTACCGGCCGCGCCCGCCTCACCCGGTTCGAAGGACGACACCCCCTTCCGTACGGAGCGGACGTTTCGCGACGAAGTACCCCAATTCGTCCTGCCGTTGGTCGTCCGGATCGAGAGGGCCGCTCCCCCGCCGCGCACCGACGCGCTGGAGACCGCCGCCCGTGCGGTACTGGTGATGCTCGGCGACGAGCGGTCGACCGGCGACGGGGATTGGGCGCAGGCGATGCGGAACTGGCAGGACGCCCGGATCCGCAAGGTGGTGCGGCGGGCGCGCGGTGCCGAGTGGCGGCGGGCGGAGGCGCTGCCCGGCATCACGGTGACGGGCAAGTCGGCCGAGGTAAGGGTCTTCCCTCCGGTACCGCTCGACGGCTGGCCCAAGGACCTGGCCCGGCTGCAGGTCTCCGGCACGGACCTGGACGATCCGGAGCCGCCCGGGGACACCGACCCCGCGCAGCCCGTGCTGTGGCTGAACCCGGAGCTGGAGATGTCGGCGGGCAAGGCGATGGCGCAGGCGGGCCACGGCGCCCAACTGGCCTGGTGGGAGCTGACGGACGAGCAGCGCACGGCCTGGCGCGATGCGGGCTTCGCGCTCGCCGTACGCACCGCGGACCCGGCCCGCTGGCCCGGACTCACCACCAGCGGACTGCCGTTGGTCCGGGACGCCGGCTTCACGGAGATCGCCCCCGGCTCCTGCACGGTGGTCGCCGACCATCCGGCCCTGCGCCGCTGAGGCGGAGCCCGGGCGACCGGTGACACCGGGCGGCAGGTCGGGGCAGCACTTCGGGGCCGCACGTCGGGCGGCGCCGCGGGGCCGCACGTCGGAGCGCCACTTCAGGGCGGCACTCCGGGGCAGCCCTTCGGCACTGCGGGGCAGCCCCCTTCGGAACGGCGGGGCAGCCCCCTTCGGAACGGCGGGGCAGCACTCCGGACGGCGCTCCGGAACGGCGCTCCGGGACGGCACGTCGGTGCGGCCCCCGAGCCACACCTGCCCATGCCCGGTTGACGTGTGTGATCAGGACCGCTGGGCGTGATTGAACAACTCGGTGACCTCTCCCGTACCTGGTGGCAGGCAAGTAGGTTGCCCCGACGAGCCAGTTGGGGCGTCCCTCTCGGGAGGCACATTGCAGCGCGTCAACGGATCGATCATCGCGGCCGTGGCTCTGACGGTCACCGTCGGAGCGCTGGCGTTCCCCATGTGGGATTACGAGGACCGTTCGGGCACGACGCAGGCCTATGCGTCCGCCAGCTCGGTCGACACCCAGTGGGGGCCGCTCACCGCGCAGGACCGCGACCTGATCTACCGTGTCCGGCTGGCGGGTCTGTGGGAGATGCCCGCCGGGAAGCAGGCGATGGAGCGCGCACCCACGCCGGAGATCAAGGAGGCCGGTGACCACCTGGTGAACGGCCACGCCGACCTGGACAGGCGGGTCCGGGACGTCGCGAAGAAGCTCGGTATGACGTTGCCGAACGAACCGACCCCCGAGCAGCAGGGCTGGCTGGCCCAGATGGACGCGGCGCAGGGCAAGGAGTACGAGCGCACGTTCGCGCAGTTGCTGCGCAGCGCGCACGGCAAGATCTTCCCGGTGATCGGGAAGGTCCGCAACGAGACCCGGAACTCGCTGGTGCGCCAGCTGGCCTCGGACACCAACCAGACCGTGCTGGACCACATCACCATGCTGGAGAAGACCGGAGCGGTCGATTTCGACGCCATCGCCAACGCACAGTGACCCGTCCGCGGCGACGCGGATGCCGCGCACGGCGACCGGCCGATCAGCCGGTCGCCCGGTGACCGCGGTTTACGAACGCGGCTGCGGCACGGTGCGGCGAGGTGTCGGCCACCGCGGTCCGGTCGGACATCCCGACCGGCCCCGTTGAACATGCCGACCGGCACGTACGTATGTCCTTGCACCGACCAAGTAACAGTTCACCCCCAACGACCAGTTGGTTTCCTTCGGGAGGCTCCTTTGCGGCGTATCAACGGTGCGCTCATCGCTTTGGCGATCACCGGCACGGTCGGCGCCCTCGCGTACCCCGTGTTCTACTCGTACCCCCACCGAAACGACGCCGCGAAAGCCGGCGCGGTGGTGACCGAGGCCCCCACGATCAACACCCGCTGGGGCCCGCTCACCGCCTCCGACCGGGACCTCATCGTGCGAGTGCGGCTGGCAGGCCTGTGGGAACTGCCGGCCGGACAGCAGGCGCTCGAGCGTGCACCCTCCCAGGCGATCAAGGAGGCCGGTGAGCATCTGATCACCGGTCACAACGACCTGGACAAGCGGGTCCGGATCATCGCGGCCCAACTCGGCGTGGAGCTGCCCAACCAGCCGACCGCCCAGCAGCAGGGCTGGCTCGACGAGATGACGGCCGCTCAGGGCAAGGACTACGAGTACAAGTTCGCCAACCTGCTGCGGGCCGCGCACGGCAAGATCCTCCCGGACATCGGAACGGTGCGGAACTCCACCCGCAACTCGCTGGTGCGTCAGCTCGCCTCGGACACCAACAACACGGTGCTCGACCACATCACGATCCTGGAGAAGACCGGCGCGGTCGACTTCAACTTCATCGCCGAGAACTCGATGAAGGGCGCGACCGCCAGCCCGAGCGGCCCGCCGGCTCCCGTTCCCGGTCAGCAGGTGCCCGACCCGCCCGCGGTGACGCCGCCCCCGGGGCTGAACCCCACATCGGGGATCTCCCCGAGCCCGGGCGGGATCAACACCAACCGGCCGGAGCCCGAAGACCCGGACGGCATCCTCCAGTAAGCACGGCAGGACCGTCATGACCGACGCGGACCGGCGTCGCGGGGGCCACCGCGACGCCGGTCCGCGTCCGTCCCGGCGAACCTCAAATGTTGCTCTGAACCTCCGCTCCTCCGGATTCGGAGCGAGCCGCCGGGGCCATGACCTCCACACGCCGGCACAGCGGTCCGTCGAAGGAGACAACCACACAGCGTTCGGTGCAGGGGCGGGGTCATGGCGAAGGAGGGGACGATGAGGCGTCTGGGTACGGGAATCGGTTGGCGGCCGGAGATCGCCGAGGCCGTGGAGGCCATGCCGGGCATCGACTGGGTGGAGGCCGTCGCCGAGAACCTGTGCCCCGGTCACCTCCCCGAGTCGCTGCTGCGGCTGCGCGAACGCGGAGTCACCGTCGTCCCGCACGGCGTGGGCCTCGGCCTCGGCGGCGCCGACCGCCCCGACGAGGGCCGGCTGACCGCGCTCGCCGAGCGGGCCGAGGCCCTCCGTTCACCGCTGGTCACCGAGCACATCGCGTTCGTACGGGCCGGAGGACCGCTCACCGCCTCCGAGCGGCTGGAGGCGGGCCATCTGCTCCCCCTGCCGCGCACCCGGGACGCGCTCGACGTCCTGTGCGAGAACGTCCGCATCGCTCAGGAGTCCCTGCCGGTGCCGCTCGCCGTGGAGAACATCGCGGCGCTGATCTCCTGGCCGGGCGAGGAGATGTCGGAGGGCCAGTTCTTGTACGAGCTGGCGGACCGCACCGGCGTACGCCTCCTCATCGACGTGGCCAACCTCCACACCAACCACGTCAACCGCGGCGAGGACCCCGCCAAGGCGCTCACCGAACTCCCCCTGGAAGCCATCGCTTACGTCCATGTGGCGGGCGGCTTCGAGCGCGACGGCGTCTGGCACGACAGCCACGCCCACCCGGTCCCGCAGCCGGTCCTCGACATCCTCACCGACCTCGCCTCGCGGGTGACGCCACCGGGCGTTCTCCTGGAACGCGACGAGAACTTCCCCGCCCCGGCCGAACTGGAACGCGAGCTGCGTTCGATACGTGGTGCGTTGGCCAAGGGAGCGGCGACCACGGGCCGGACTCCCGCCGCCGGGGCCGAGCCCGGGCCCGCCGCCGTCCGCGACGCGGTCCCCGCCACCGTCGGCGTCGCGAGCAGGGGCGGTGCCGGGGACGGCGACGGCCACGGCGTGGGCGTGGGCGTGGGAGTGGGAGTGGGCGTCGAAGCCGAACGCCAGCGGCTCGCCCTCGCTCAGACCGCCGTGCTCTCCGCCCTGGTCGCCGGGACGCCCGTACCCGAGGGGTTCGACCGCGTGCGCATGGGAGTGCAGGCCCGCGCCCTCGCCGCCAAGCGGGCGGGGGTCGTCGCGAAGGTCGCCCCGGAGCTGCCGGAGATCCTCGGTGACGCTTACCGCCCGGCCTTCCTCGCCTACGCCCACCGCCGCCCGATGACCGACGGCTACCGCCGTGACGCACTGGACTTCGCGGAGTCACTGCTGCTGGCCGGGTCCCCCGAGGACGCCGAGGTGCGCCGCCGGCTGTCCGACTGGTGGCTGGACCGCTCGGGCCCCGCGCCACGGTCGCACCGTCCGACGGCCCGACTGGTCCGTGCGACCCGCCGGGTACTGCTGCGCCGCTGAATCCCTGCGCTGCTGCTGAATCCCTGCACTGCTGCTGATTCCCTGCGCTGCTGCTGAGTGCATGCGCTGCTGCTGAGTGCCTGCGGTGCATTGCCGGCGCGAGTGTGCCCCGACTAACACAACACCGCGCCCCACACCGGAATATCCGCATATCCTCCAGTTCGCCGCCCCCAGTCGTCCTCTTTTGCTCCATCACCTGACGTCGGCCACCCACACTGAACAGAACTCACGGGTACTGAAGTTGGCGTACGCAGCGCGTTACGATTCCAGCTCCCACCCACCAGCGCACTAACGTGCGGTGCCGCGACAGGAGGCACCATGCGATCCATCGACAGCCGCACCGTCTTCAGCGGCACCGGGCTCATCGTGGCGGGCCTGGCGGCGACGCTCGTCGCGTTGATATTTCCCGTGTGGTCGTACGCGGACCGCGCGGGAACCGGCCTGGACACACTGAACGCACAGTCGGTCGCGACCAGGTACGGACCGCTGTCGGCACTGGACCGGGAGTTCATCACCAAGGTGCGGCTCGCGGGCCTGTGGGAGCTGCCCGCCGGACAGCAGGCGCAGCAGCGAGGGACCACCCAGGCCGTCCGGACCGCGGGCGTGCACCTGATGGAGGGTCACACCTTCCTGGATGCACGTGTAAGGGAGGTCGCGTCGCAGCTGGGCCTCGAACTGCCGAACCAGCCCAGCGAGCAGCAACAGCAGTGGCTCGCCACCCTCAGCGCGGCCCAGGGCGAGGACTACGACCGCGATTTCGCCAACATCCTGCGTGCGGCGCACGGCAAGGTCTTCTCGGTGGTCGCCCAGGTCCGCGCGACCACCCGCAACTCTCTGGTGCGGGCACTGGCGGACGACGCGAACACCACCGTGCTGGACCACATCAAGGTCCTGGAGGCCACCGGTTACGTCGACTTCGACGCGCTGGCGCGGGACGCTGCCACCGCCGCCCCACCGCCGATCAGCAACTCCCCCGCCCCGCCGGGCCCGGTGGCCTCACCGAC
This sequence comes from Streptomyces cavernae, assembly GCF_004023625.1. Classification (GTDB taxonomy): domain Bacteria; phylum Actinomycetota; class Actinomycetes; order Streptomycetales; family Streptomycetaceae; genus Streptomyces; species Streptomyces cavernae. The sequence continues at coordinate 77,409 of NZ_ML137709.1, forward strand.
CCCGGCCACACCGGTGACCCCGACGACCGGCATCTCCACGAACCCGGTGTCCCCGGTGTCGTCGGCGCCCTCGTCCCGGGCGTCCCCCTCGTACTCCCTGCCCCCGCCCGCCAACCCTTCCCACAACTGAGCCCATGACAATGCACCTTCACCGGAACTCAACATTCCGTCCACATCCTGAACACGCCGTGGCCTCCCCCGGCCGCGTCGCATAAAACACCGCCATGTCGTGGGTTCTCCTTCTTCTCCTGGCCTGGTCGGTGGCGGCCGTCAACTGCACCCGGCTGTGCCTGGCCGCCCTGCGCGCCGCACGGATCGACCCCGGCATCGGCGACGGACACCGGCTGACGCTGTACGAGGCCGCGTTCCTGTCCGGCGGTCCGGTCCGGGTGGCCGAGTTGGCGATGGTCTCGATGGCCCGCCAGCGGCGGCTGCTGCTCGCGCACACGGGCTGGGTCACCGTCGTGGACCCGGAGGGCCGGGACGGGCTGGAGCGGTCGGTGATGAGCGCGATCGGCTCGTACGGTCAGGCCCGGATCGCTCCCGTGCGGTCACGGGTCGCCACCGGTGCCGCCGTCCGCGACCTCGCCGACCGGCTGGTCGCGGCCGGCCTCGCCGTGCCCGAGGGCTCCGGCAGCAGCCTCGCGGCCGCGGTGCGCCGGGTGCGGGCCACCGCGGTGGGGGTGGTGGTGCTGGGTGTCGTCGTGGCGCTGCGGTTCCCGTCGCCCGGGGCGGGCGGCGTGCCGGTTCCCGTCTGGTTCGCGCTGCCCCTGATCCTCACCCTGTGCTCGCTGGCCCTGGCCCGGCTGGAGGCCCACCCCTACACGCGCTGGGCGTCCCCGGCCGGACAGCGGCTGCTCGGCACTCTGGCGACCCACGGCGTCGACGAACGCACGTATCTCACCTCGGTCGCCGTGCACGGTGTCCGTGCGGTGCGCGATCCCCAGCTGCGCGCGGCGTTCGGCCACCACTCCGGAACGCCGAGCGCCCACCGCGCCCGCCACGAAATCGCCGACTGAAGGGCCCGCCCCCGCGGCCGGCCGACAGCCTTGGGCCAGGCCCGCCGTGGCGGGCCGACAAAACCTGGGCCGCACCAGGCCGCCCTGGCCGTGCCCTAGGCCAGGCCCGCCACCAGTTCGCCGATGTCCTTGCGGCGCCCGGTGAAGAAGGGCACCTCCTCGCGGACGTGCCGCCGGGCCTCCGAGCCGCGCAGATGACGCATGAGGTCGACGATGCGGTACAGCTCGTCCGCCTCGAAGGCGAGGATCCATTCGTAGTCGCCGAGCGAGAAGGAGGCGACCGTGTTGGCGCGGACGTCCGGGAAGCCGCGGGCCATCTTGCCGTGGTCGGCGAGCATCGTCCGGCGCTCCTCGTCCGGCAGCAGGTACCAGTCGTAGGAGCGGACGAAGGGGTAGACGCTGACGTAGTTGCGCGGCGTCTCGTCGGCGAGGAACGCCGGGATGTGCGAGCGGTTGAACTCGGCGGGGCGGTGCAGCGCCATGTTCGACCAGACCGGCTCCAGGGCCCGGCCCAGCCTCGTACGGCGGAAGAGGTTGTACGCCTCCTGCAGCTGGTCGGCCGTCTCCGCGTGCCACCAGATCATGACGTCGGCGTCCGCGCGCAGGCCGGACACGTCGTACGTGCCGCGGATCGTCACGTCCTTCGCGGCGAGCTGGTCGAAGAGCTCCTGGACCTCGTCCGCGTACCCGGCACGGTCCTCGGGGAGCGGCTCGCGCAGCTTGAAGACGGACCACAGCGTGTAGCGGATGACCTCGTTGAGGTCCTTGGCCAGCTTGCCCTTGTTGGGGATGCGGGCGGAGGCTGCGGTGGGGTCGTTGGTGGGGGCGTCGTCACTCATGGGGCTATTCTCCCGCTCCGCCGTGCAGGCTCTGCACCGGGTTCGCGGTCAGCGCATCGAGCCCGGCGCGGTCGCCCTTGAGCTGGTCGACGGCGGCGTACGCGCTCGCGACGCAGGCCGGGATGCCGACGCCGTCGTAGGCCGCGCCGCACACCGCGAGACCCGGCAGCTTGGCGATGTGCTCGCGGATCCGGGCCACGCGCGCGTGGTGGCCGACCGGATACTGCGGCAGCCCGTCGTCCCATCGGGTGACCCGGGTCGCCACGGGCACGGCGTCGAGTCCGGTGGCCTCGCGCAGATCGTGCCGTGAGACGTCCACGAGGTCGTCGTCCGCGCGCTGGAGCGCCTCGGTCTCGCCGTACCGTCCGACGGAGGTCCGCAGGACGAGCAGATCGGGGTTCTCCTCCGCGATCCACCCCCACTTCTGGGAGGCGAACGTCGACGCCTTGATGGTGCGCCCGTCGACGGGCGGCACCAGGAAACCGCTGCCTTCGGGCAGACGGATGTCACCGCGGCGGTAGGCGAGGGTGATGAGGGCCATGGATGCGTACTCGACGGCCGCCAGCTCCGTCGCGGCCGCCGGGGCCTCGGCCCGCAGCAGTTCGGCGGCTGCCCGGGCGGGAAGGGCGACGACCACCGCGTCGGCGTACAGCACCTGCCCTCCGGCGACGACACGCCAGGCCGGGCGCTGCCGCGCCGCCGCCTCATGGCGCGCCGCGCCACCCTCCCGTGCCGCGCCACCCTCCCGTGCCGCGCCACCCTGCTCGCCGGAGCCGGCCGTCGCGCCGTGCTGCTCCGCCCCGGCCCTGCGCAGCTCCGTCACCGGCGTCCCCGTGCGGATGTCCGCGCCCCGCGCCCGCACCGACTCGGCGACGGCGAGCGGGAGTTCGCCGACGCCGCCCTCGATGCCCATGAAGACCGGGCCGCTCTGGCCGGCCTCAGCCGCCTTCGCCTGGATCCCACGGACCGCCTCCGTCAGGGAGTCATGGGTCCGCGCGGCCTGGAAGAGCTGGGGCACGGCCGAACGCAGCGAGATCCGGTAGGCGTCGCCCGCGTACACGCCGCCCAGGAGGGGTTCGACGAGGCGGTCCACGACCTCCCGGCCGACGCGGGCCGCGACGTACTCGCCCACCGCCACGTCGTCCCCGACCTCGGTGCGCGGCAGGTCGGCGTCCTGTTCGACGCGGCGCAGGCCCTCTTCGGAGAGGACCCCGGCGAGGGCCGACGCGGTGCCGGGCACGCCCATCACATGGCCCTTCGGCATGGGCCGCAGCGCCCCCCGGGTCCACAGCGACGCGGAGGCGGTGGCCGGCGGCTGCAGGCGGCCGGCGAGGCCCACCTCGCGGGCGAGCGCGACCGCCTCAGGGCGTCGCGCGAGCATCGACTCGGCGCCGAGGTCGACCCGCGCCCCGGCGATCTCGCCGGGCAGCAGTTTCCCGCCGACCCGCTCCGAGGCCTCCAGCACCGTCACCCGCGCCCCGCCGTCCAGCAGCCGGTGCGCGGCCGCCAGACCCGCGATGCCGGCCCCGATGACGACGACGTGCCCCGCGCCCGTATCCCTGTCCGCACCCGATTCGCGCATGTCCCCCACTGTGTCAGACCGCATCGACAGCCCGGCCGGGGCCCGGTGTCCGCAGCGAGTCCCGACCGTGACCGCATCGGGACCGTTCGATGCCAACGTTTCGTCCGGCCCGGGCGTCGAAGAGGCATCACCGATCACAACCCGGGGGGTATGCCGACATGCAGGTACTTGGCACGAGCAGGGCGAGCAGTGACCGATCACGCCGGGCACCCGGATCCTGGCGCTCGGCACGGCCCGTCCAGGTGCTGGCCGCGCTGCTGATCACCGCCTCGCTGGCCCTCGCGGGCTGCAGCGGGGTCTCCCCCTCCGGCGGGGAGGACAGCGCCGCGGGCGCGGCCGCGGACGCCGGGGACAAAAAGCAGGCCGAGGGCGCCGCCGGCCTGAACGGTTCCCGGGGCAAGGCCGACCAGGCCGACGCTCCCCCGAAGATCACCGCCTCCCACATCATCCGCACCGCCTCGCTGACGGTGCAGGTCAAGGACGTCCCCAAGGCCCTCGACGAGGCCCGTACGGTGACGGAGAACGCGGGTGGGTTCGTCGGGCAGGAGACCACCAACCGCGACGACGAGGGCCGCGAGCACACCCGGGTCGTCCTGCGGGTGCCCACGGACAAATACGCCGGTGTCCTCGGCGATCTCGAGGGCACGGGCAAGCTCCTGGAGCGTAACTCCAAGGCCCAGGACGTCACCGACCAGGTCGTGGACGTGGAGAGCCGGATCAAGACGCAGCGCGCCAGCGTGATCCGGATCCGGGAACTGATGGACCAGGCCACCAAGCTCAGCGATGTGGTCACCTTGGAGGGTGAGTTGAGTTCCCGCCAGGCCGACCTGGAGGCACTCCTCGCCCAGCAGGCGTCCCTGAAGGACCGCACCAGCCTCGCCACGATCACGCTGTCCCTGACCGAGACCCGGGTGGAGCCGGCCAAGGACGAGGCCGGGTTCGCGGACGCGCTCACGGGTGGCTGGGACGCGTTCGTGACGATGCTGCGCTGGATCGCGCTGGCCTTCGGCGCGGTGCTGCCGTTCGCCGCGACGGCCGCGATCATGCTGCTGGTCTGGGTTCGGGTGGCCCGCGCCCGCCGCCCCGCCACGGCGAACCCGGCACCCCTCACCACCGCGGGCCCGCTCCCGCCCGCGCCCGGCGGGGGTGAGCGCGAGGAGGACTGACCGGGGCGCCTGCCGACCGACCGCGGGCCAGGACGACCGACGGCGGCGCTGAAGAGGACCGACGGCGGCGCGAGGAGAACCGACTGCGAACCGGCACAGCGCTCGCCCGTAGCGTGTTCGCATGAACATGATCCGGGCGAGAGAGCGACTGGTTGTCATCGGCGGTGACGCGGCGGGGATGTCCGCCGCGTCCCAGGCGCGCCGTCTGAAGGGTCCCGACGAGCTGGAGATCGTGGCGTTCGAGCGGGGGCACTTCTCCTCGTACTCGGCGTGCGGCATCCCGTACTGGGTGGGCGGTGACGTCGCGGAACGGGACGACCTCATCGCGCGGACGCCGCAGGAGCACCGCGGACGCGGTATCGATCTGCGGATGCGCACGGAGGTCACCGAACTGGACGTGCCGGGCGGCCGGGTCCGCTTCCGCGAACTCGAGTCGGGTGGGGAGTCCTGGCTGTCGTACGACCAGCTCGTGCTGGGCACGGGCGCCCGGCCGACGCGTCCGCCGCTGCCCGGCATAGACGCTCCCGGGGTGCACGGGGTGCAGACCCTCGACGACGGTCAGGCGCTGCTCGACACCCTGGAGGGCCTGGAACTGACCCCGGGCCGGCGCGCGGTGGTGGTCGGTGCGGGCTACATCGGCGTGGAGATGGCCGAGGCGATGATGAACCGCGGCTACGAGGTGACCGTCCTCAACCGGGGCCCCGAGCCCATGTCGACGCTCGATGCGGACATGGGCCGGCTGGTGCACCGGGCGATGACGGGCCTCGGCATCACGATGGTCGACGACGCCGAGGTCACCGAGGTGCTCACCGACGGCGACGGGCGGGCCCGCGCGGTCCGCACCGAGGACGCCGAGTACCCGGCGGACGTGGTGATCCTGGGCATCGGCGTGCGACCGGAGACGACGCTCGCCGAGGCCGCCGGGCTGCCGCTCGGCGAACACCGGGGGCTGCTGACCGACCAGGCGATGCGGGTGCGCGGGTACGAGAACCTCTGGGCGGGCGGCGACTGCGTCGAGGTGCTGGACCTCGTCTCGGGCCGCGAACGGCACATCGCGCTGGGCACCCACGCCAACAAGCACGGCCAGGTCATCGGCACCAACATCGGCGGCGGTTACGCCACGTTCCCCGGTGTCGTCGGCACCGCCGTCAGCAAGGTGTGCGACCTGGAGATCGCGAGGACAGGCCTGCGCGAGAAGGACGCGCGCCGGGCGGGCCTGCAGTACGAGAAGGTCGTCATCGAGTCGACGAGCCGCGCGGGCTACTACCCCGGGGCCGCCACCATGACCGTGAAGATGCTCGCCGAGCGCCGGACCGGGCGGCTGCTCGGGGTGCAGATCGTCGGCCGTGAGGGCGCCGCCAAGCGCGTCGACGTCGCCGCGGTCGCGCTGACCGCGGGAATGACCGTGGAACAGATGACGTCCCTGGACCTGGGATACGCCCCGCCGTTCTCCCCGGTGTGGGACCCGGTGCTGGTCGCGGCCCGCAAGGCGGTCGCGGCGGTACGAGCGGGACGGACCTGACCCGCGGGCGCCGGGAGCCCGGAGGTCCGGGAGTCCGGAGGGGCACGCACGCGGGGGCACGCTGGGAGGCCTCACGCGCGTGACTTGCCTGAAGACCACGCGCGCGTGACTTGCCCGAAGACCACGCGCGCGTGACTTGCCCGAAGACCACGCGCGCGTGGCCTGTCCGAAGCACCACGCGCGCGTGCGCTCACGACGTGGCGGGGCTACGCCCCCTGGGCGGTTCCGTGGTGGGCCGGGTGCGGCGAGGTTCCGTTGATCTTCTCTATCGCCTGGCGGGCCTGGTCGGCCGGGGAACGGGGCAGGGAGGAGACGGCCGCGGGCGCGGCCTGGGGGCGCGCGTGGTGGCCCGGCTGCCGGCTGCGCAGCCGGTGGCTCGCGGCCTCGTCGAGGGTCACCGGGCGCTGCATCGTGGCGGCCAGGCGCGAGGCCTCCTGGCCGAGCGCGGCAATGTCCTCCCAGGGCAGGTGGAGTACCACGGCGAGTTCCGCCTCGCCGTCGGGTGTGGCGTGCAGCGACGGAATGCCTCGGTCGTTCATGGCCTGTTCCCCTCGGATTGCGAACGGTTGCCGACTCATACGCACCGTCACGCGCACGTGTTCACCGTCTCGATTCGCGGGACGCATCGGGGGCACACATTCCTTGTGGTCATCCCGGTCCATGACGTGAACCCCGTGCGCCGTACGCCCTATGTGACGTATGCGCTGATCGCCGCGAACATCCTGGTCTTCCTGACCATGCCCGGCGGCCCCCTCTCGCTGACGGGCGAGTCGGGGCTCGCGCAGCTGTGCCAGACGCACGCCTTCCTGGAGCGCTGGGCGGCCGTACCGCGCGAGCTGATCCACGACCAGTTGCCGCGGCTCGTCCCCACCGGCGAGATCGGCGCGAGCAGGTCCGGCCCCGGCTGCGTGGTGGGTCCGCCCGGCTACGACAAGTCGCCCCCGCTGTCCGCGCTCTCGGCGATGTTCCTGCACGGCGGCTGGCTGCACCTGCTCGGCAACATGCTCTTCCTGCTGATCTTCGGCAACAACATCGAGGACCGCCTCGGCCACGTCCGGTTCCTGCTGTTCTACGCGGCGTGCGGCTACGCGGCGACCTATGCGTACGCGCTGGTCAACGCCGATTCCAGTGAACCGCTGATCGGCGCCTCGGGGGCGATCGCGGGCGTGCTGGGCGCTTACCTGGTGCTGTATCCGAAGGCCAGGATCTGGGTCCTCGTACCCTTCCTGATCTTCCTGCCGTTGCGGTTGCCGGCCTGGCTGGTGCTGGGCTTCTGGTTCGGCCTGCAGGCCTGGTACTCGTCGGGCGGCGCCGTCTCCGACGCCGGGACGGTGGCGTACCTGGCGCATGTGGCCGGCTTCGTCGTGGGGATGCTGCTGGCGTGGCCGTTGCGCCCCGGGACCCCGCCGCCGCCCGAGCCGCGCGGTCTGCTGTTCGGCAGGAGAGCGCGGCCCGGCCTGCAGTGACGGCGTCAGCGGGCGGTACGGGTGTGCACGTGCTCCACGAGACGGGTCAGGGCGTCCGGGTCCGTGCTGGGCATGACGCCGTGGCCGAGGTTGAAGACATGGCCCTCGAGGCCTGCGGCGGAGTCGAGGACCTCGCGGGTCTTCGCCTCGACCGCCTCGGTGGAGGCGAACAGGACGGTGGGGTCGAGGTTGCCCTGGAGCGCCTTGCCGGGGCCGACCCGCCGGGCCGCCTCGTCCAGGGGCACGCGCCAGTCGACGCCGACGACGTCCGCGCCCGCCTCACCCATGAGGCCGAGCAGCTCACCGGTGCCCACGCCGAAGTGGATGCGCGGAACGCCGTACGGGCGCACGGCCTCGAAGACCTTGCTCGACGCGGGCATGACCGAGCGCCGGTAGTCGGCGGGCGCGAGCGCCCCGACCCAGGAGTCGAAAAGCTGGATCGCGGAGGCGCCCGCCTCGATCTGCACCTTGAGGAAGGCGGCGGTGATCTCCGCGAGCCGGTCGAGGAGATCGGCCCACAGCTGCGGGTCGCCGTACATGATCGCCTTGGCGTTCTCGTAGGTGCGTGACGGGCCGCCCTCGACGAGATAGCTCGCGAGCGTGAAGGGCGCGCCGGCGAAACCGATCAGCGGGGTCTCCCCCAGTTCGGCCGTGAGCAGCCGGATCGCCTCGGTGATGTAGGGGACGTCGTCGGGCGTGAGGTCGCGGAGCCGGGCGAGGTCGGCGCGGGTGCGGACGGGGTTCTCGACCACCGGGCCGACGCCGGGCTTGATGTCCAGGTCGATGCCGATGGCCTTCAGCGGTACGACGATGTCGCTGAAGAAGATCGCCGCGTCCACGTTGTGCCGGCGCACCGGCTGCAGCGTGATCTCGGTGACCAGCTCGGGCCGCATGCAGGACTCCAGCATGGGGATGCCCTCGCGCACCTTGCGGTACTCCGGCAGAGACCGCCCGGCCTGCCGCATGAACCACACCGGCGTGTGCGGCACGGGTTCACGCCGGCACGCCTTGAGGAAGGCGGAGTCGTACGCGGCTGTCGGCTGGGGGCCCGTAGGGCGGTCGTTCGCGCTCACGCGGAAAGTCTCGCACGGCGCCAAGACCCCGGAAGCCCGGCCCTGGTGGGCGCCAACCCGCACTCCGCCGGTCAAACCCCGCGAGGCCACTTGTTTCGTTCGCGGAGGGCGATCCGGACAGTGTCCCCGCGCACGGGTGTCCTCCCTGCGCGAAGCCGTGGTTCCCCTTACTCTTCCCCGCATGGCTGCGGCTCAGGGACGACTGTCGGACGGCGCTGGCGGAATGGACGACGCGAAGGAGGGGGACCGCGATGCGATGGCGACGGCACCGCGGCCTTTCCGCGCGGCCGTCGACGCGTTGCGGACCGCCCGGCTGCGACCGGAGCTCGAAATGGAACCGACGCGCCCGCCACAGCGCCTCGCCCCGTACGCGTACGCCCTGGAGGCCGCGGTCGTCGACGGTGACGAGGACCTGGCCGACGGCCGCCTCGTCCTGCTGCACGACCCGGCCGGTCACGACGCCTGGCACGGCACGTTCCGCCTGGTGACGTTGGTGCGCGCGGAGCTGGAACCGGAGATGGCCACCGATCCGTTGCTCCCCGACGTGTGCTGGTCCTGGCTGACCGGCGCGCTGACGTCCCGCGGCCTCGGCTACGGCGAGGCCAGCGGCACGGTCACGCGCGCCGGCTCGCACTACTTCGGCGGCCTGGCCGACCGTCCCGCCGCCTCCCAGATCGAGATCCGGGCGTCCTGGACCCCTCGCGAGGGGCTCGGCGGCGTCCCGGACACCGCCTCCCACCTCGCCGCGTGGTGCGAGCTGCTGTGCCAGGTCGCCGGCCTGCCCCCGGCGGGCCCGGGCGACGGATCGGTGGTCACCCTGCCCCAGCGCAGAGGCCCGCAGCCCCGCTGAGACCCAACCACCGAGCAATCACCAAGCACCAAGCACGAAGGGCGGGCGCCCCAGGCGCCCGCCCTTTCACATGCCCACGCTCCGCACCCGCGCCCCGCAAACCGCGCCCCGCGCCCCGCGCGCCCCCGCACCGCCCACGACGTTTTGTCGATTCGACCACTTTCGTGCGCGTAACGACTCGGATCGACCCGGTTCGACCTCCGCGTGATCGACCGTGCGTCCGAATTGCACAGATTGTTACTCACTAAATCGTGATCTTTCTCTAAAGGCGGACGGGTTTGGTGCCGAAGACGTCTGTGACCTTGGTTCCGTCCCTTCCCCAGGAGGCCTGGTGTCCGTTCTCCTCGAGCAGCCCGCAAGCCTGGTCGCCTACCGCCCGAACAAGCCGACCGCCATGGTGGTCGTGGCGGACCCCCGGGTCCGCTCCACCGTCACCCGTCACCTCTGGGCGCTCGGAGTGCGCGATGTCATCGAGGCGTCGTCCATCGCGGAGGCCCGTCCCCGTATCGGCAACCCGCGCGACATCTGCGTCGCCGACGTCCACCTGCCGGACGGCTCCGGCCTCACCCTGCTGTCGGAGACCCGCGCCGCGGGCTGGCCCAACGGCCTCGCCCTCTCCGCCGCCGACGACATCGGCGCCGTACGCAACGCCCTGGCGGGCGGTGTGAAGGGCTACGTCGTCACCGGTACGCGCACCAACGTCGGGCTCCCCACCCGGCCCGGTGCCGCTCCCATCGGTGCCGCCGCCGCGCGGATGCACCGCCGCCCCCCGGGTGCCCCGAGCCACCCGGGCGGCTACCGCGAACTGTCCGGCCGTGAGGTCGAGGTCCTGCGACTGGTCGCGGAAGGCCAGTCCAACAAGGCCATCGGCGTCTCCATGGGCCTGTCCGCACTGACCGTCAAGAGCCACCTCGCCCGGATCGCCCGCAAGCTCGGCACGGGCGACCGCGCGGGAATGGTCGCCGTGGCACTGCGCACCGGGATCATCCACTGACCACCGGATCGCCCATTGCCCACCACCCCACCGACTCCACCGACCCCGACGACCCCACCGCCCGCCGCCCACCGCGGCACAGTCGGCCGCAGACCGCGGCTCTCCCCACGCACACCAGGATCATCAACTGACACGTGACTTGTTTACGCCCTTGAAGCGCCCGTGGACGGAACGTTACGTCGGCGGGCGCTGTGCATGCCCGGATACCCTTGACAGGTGACCGACGCCCAAGAGACCGCAGCAGACAGTCCACTGCGAACCACCGGAGGCGCCCCTCCGGACGACGGCGGCTCTGGCGGCGCCGGCGGCCTTGTCGACAAGACGCCGATCCCCCTGCTCGAGCCCCAGGAGGGCATCCCGCCCGTCATCGCCGACGAGGCCTCGCTCGCCGAGATGATCTCCGCCTTCGCGGCGGGCAGCGGCCCCGTGGCCGTGGACGCCGAGCGAGCCTCCGGCTACCGCTACGGCCAGCGCGCCTATCTGGTGCAGCTGCGCCGCGAGGGCGCCGGCACCGCGCTGATCGACCCGGTCGCCTGCCCCGATCTCACCGGCCTGGGCTCGGAGATCTCCGGTGTGGAGTGGGTCCTGCACGCGGCCACCCAGGACCTGCCCTGCCTCCGCGAAATAGGCATGGTCCCCTCCCGCCTCTTCGACACCGAGCTCGCCGGCCGGCTCGCCGGATTCCCGCGGGTCGGCCTCGGCGCGATGGTCGAAGGGGTGCTGGGCTATGTACTCGAGAAGGGACACTCCGCGGTCGACTGGTCGACCCGGCCCCTGCCCGAGCCCTGGCTGCGCTACGCCGCTCTCGACGTCGAGCTGCTGGTCGACCTGCGGGACGCCCTGGAGAAGGAGTTGGACCGCCAGGGCAAGCTGGAGTGGGCCCGGCAGGAGTTCGAGGCGATCGCGTCGGCGCCGCCGGCGGAGCCGCGCAAGGACCCTTGGCGCCGCACCTCCGGCATGCACAAGGTGCGCCGACGTCGGCAGATGGCCGTGGTGCGCGAACTGTGGGAGACCCGGGACAAGATCGCGCGACGCCGTGACATCTCCCCCGGCAAGGTGATCGGGGACGCGGCGATCGTCGAAGCCGCGCTGGCCATGCCGGCCAATGTGCACGCGCTGGCCGGGCTGAACGGCTTCGGGCACCGCATGGGCCGTCGCCAGCTGGAGCAGTGGCAGGCGGCCGTGGACCGCGCGAAGGCGCTGCCGGACACCGAGCTGCCGCAGCCCGGCCAGCCGGTGGCCGGCCCCCCGCCGCCGCGGGCGTGGGCGGACAAGGACCCGGCTGCCGCGGCCCGTCTCTCGGCCGCGCGCGCGGCGGTCTCGGCGCTCGCCGAGGCCCTGGCGATGCCGCAGGAGAACCTGATCGCGCCGGACACCGTGCGCCGTGTGTGCTGGGAGCCGCCCGCGACACCCGACGCCGAGTCGGTGGGCGCCACCCTGGCCGGACTCGGGGCCAGGCCGTGGCAGGTCGAGCAGGTCACACCGGTACTGGTGAAAGCACTCCAGACCAGGGCACCGGGGGTCTGACCGCACTGGCTGGGGTTCGGGGGCACCGACGACCGACGCCCCTTGCAGCGGGAGATGCCGAATCGAAGAGCCGAACCGGGGAAGCCGAACCACCGGACAAGCCGAGTCGGAGAAGGTGAACCGAAGAAGCCGTTTCGAGAAAGCGGCGAAATCGCGCCAAGATCCGTGCCCCTGAGCGAGCCGGATGGGCCCGGACCTCGTGCCGGACCGGCGGAGGAGTACCTGCCCGTCCGGCGACTCCCGTCCGTCCGGCGATCCCGTCCGTCCGGCCATCGAGGACGAGGCCGTTCAGGCCGGTACGGGAGCCGGAGGCCGAGGCCGGAACGGGACGAGCGGGCACAAGCCCGCCGAACGGGTGGTCTTCCGGCACCTTGCCCCTGCTCAGCGATGTGACCTTCAACGCTCCAGTCGAGAGGACTGGGCAGCATGGTTACCCACAAGTAGCATGGGGAGGTGAGCGCGCGCTCAGGCGCGTACGCAGCAGCCGTCCCGCATCTGGAGGAGAGCCATCGTGCCTCGTACCGTCAGGGACGTCGTCTTCGTCGACGGCGTCCGCACCCCGTTCGGCAAGGCGGGCCCGAAGGGCATCTACCACGAGACCCGCGCCGACGACCTCGTCGTGAAGGCCATCCGGGAGCTGCTGCGCCGCAACCCCGGTCTCGACCCGAAGAAGATCGACGAGGTCGCCATCGCCGCGACCACGCAGATCGGCGACCAGGGCCTGACCATCGGCCGCACCGCGGGCATCCTGTCGGGTCTGCCGCAGTCCGTGCCCGGCTACTCGATCGACCGCATGTGCGCCGGCGCGCTCACCGCCGTAACCACCACCGCGGGCTCCATCGCGTTCGGCGCGTACGACGCCGTCATCGCCGGTGGTGTCGAGCACATGGGCCGTCACCCCATGGGTGAGGGCGTGGACCCGAACCCGCGGTTCGTCTCCGAGAAGCTGGTCGACGAGTCGGCCCTGTTCATGGGCATGACCGCGGAGAACCTGCACGACCGCTACCCGCACATCACCAAGCAGCGCGCCGACGAATACGCCGTGCGCTCGCAGGAGAAGGCCGCCAAGGCGTACGCCAACGGCAAGATCCAGCAGGACCTGGTGCCGATCTCGGTGCGCCGGACGAACCCCGAGGGGGGCGAGACGGGCTGGGGCCTGGTCACCGCCGACGAGCCGATGCGTCCGGGGACGACCCTGGAGAACCTGGCGGGCCTCAAGACGCCGTTCCGCGTCCACGGCCGGGTCACCGCCGGTAACGCGGCCGGTCTCAACGACGGCGCCACGGCCTCGATCATCGCCTCCGAGGAGTTCGCCCGCGAGAACGGCCTCCCGGTCAAGATGCGCCTGGTCTCCTACGCCTTCGCGGGCGTCGAGCCGGAGGTCATGGGCTACGGCCCGATCCCGGCGACGGAGAAGGCGCTCGCCAAGGCGGGCCTGTCCATCGAGGACATCAACCTCTTCGAGATCAACGAGGCCTTCGCCGTCCAGGTCTTGGCGTTCCTCGACCACTACGGCATCGCGGACGACGACGAGCGCGTCAACCAGTACGGCGGCGCGATCGCCTTCGGTCACCCGCTGGCATCCTCGGGTGTCCGTCTGATGACGCAGCTGGCCCGCCAGTTCGAGGAGCAGCCGCAGGTCCGCTACGGCCTGACCACCATGTGCGTCGGCTTCGGCATGGGCGCGACGGTCATCTGGGAGAACCCGAACTTCGAGGGGGACAAGTGAGCACCACAACCGAGTTGCTCAAGGGTGCGGCCGAGCTGTTCCCCGACGAGGTCGTGACGCAGGCGCACGTACGCCACCTCGACCTCCCCGCCGGCGCGGGCACGTTCGCGCTGATCACGCTGGACAACGGCCTGGACCACACCAAGCCGACCACCTTCGGCCCGGCCTCGCTGGCGAACCTCAACACCGCCCTCGACCAGGTCGAGAAGGAGGCCGCGGCCGGCGAGATCGTCGGTGTCGGCATCACCGGCAAGCCGTTCATCTTCGCGGTCGGCGCCGACCTCAAGGGCGTCGAACTGCTGAAGGAGCACGAGCACGCGCTCGCCATCGGGAAGGGCGGCCACGAGGTCTTCAAGCGCCTCGCCTCGCTCGCGGTGCCCACCTTCGCGTACTACAACGGCGCGGCTATGGGCGGCGGCGTCGAGGTCGGTCTGCACTGCTCGTACCGGACGGTGTCCAAGGCGATCCCGGCCTTCTCGCTCCCCGAGGTCTTCCTGGGCCTGGTCCCGGGCTGGGGCGGCTGCACCCTGCTGCCGAACCTGATCGGTGCCGACAAGGCCATCTCGGTGATCATCGAGAACTCGCTCAACCAGAACAAGCAGCTCAAGGGCGAGCAGGTCTACGACCTCGGCATCGCCGACGCCATCTTTGAGGGCGCCGACTTCCTGGAGCAGTCGCTGGTGTGGACGGCGTCCGTCCTCAAGGGCGACATCGGGGTCGAGCGCCCGGTGATCGACCGCGGGGACGCCTGGGACCAGGCCGTCGCCAAGGGCCGCTTCATCGCGGACAGCAAGGTGCACGGCGCGGCCCCGGCCGCCTACCGCGCCCTCGACATCATCGCCGCCGCCAAGAACGGCGACCTGCAGCAGGGCTACGACGCCGAGGACGTCGCCCTCGCCGACCTGATCATGGGCGGTGAACTGCGCGCCGGTATCTACGCGTTCAACCTGGTGCAGAAGCGCGGGAAGCGTCCGGCGGGTGCGCCGGACAAGAACCTGGCGCGTCCCGTCACCAAGGTCGGTGTCGTCGGCGCCGGTCTGATGGCCTCCCAGCTGGCGCTGCTCTTCCTGCGCCGCCTCGAGGTCCCCGTCGTCCTCACGGACATCGACCAGGAGCGTGTCGACAAGGGTGTGGGCTACGTCCACGCCGAGATCGACAAGCTGCTGCTCAAGGGCCGTATCAACCAGGACAAGTCCAACCGCCTCAAGGCGCTGGTGACGGGTGTCCTGGACAAGGCCGAGGGCTTCGCCGACGCGGACTTCGTCATCGAGGCCGTGTTCGAGGAGATCGGCGTCAAGCAGCAGGTGTTCGCGGAGGTCGAGGCGGTCGCCCCGGCACACGCGATCCTCGCCACCAACACGTCCTCCCTCTCGGTGACGGAGATGGCGTCGAAGCTGAAGAACCCCGAGCGGGTCGTCGGCTTCCACTTCTTCAACCCGGTGGCGATCCTCCCGCTGCTGGAGATCGTGCGCGGCGAGCAGACGGACGACGCCTCGCTGGCCACGGCCTTCGCAGTGGCCAAGAAGCTGAAGAAGACCGCGGTACTGGTGAAGGACGCCCCGGCGTTCGTCGTGAACCGCATCCTGACCCGCTTCATGGGCGAGATCCAGAACGTCATCGACGAGGGCACGCCGGTCGAGGTCGCCGAGAAGGCGGTCGAGCCGCTGGGTCTGCCGATGTCGCCGCTGGTGCTGCTCGAGCTGGTCGGCCCTGCCATCGGCCTGCACGTCTCCGAGACGCTGCACGGCGCCTTCCCGGACCGCTTCAAGGTCTCCCCCAACCTCAAGGCGGTCGTCGAGGCGGGCAAGCGCGGCTTCTACGTCTATGACTCCGGGAAGCCGGAGCTGGACCCGGAGGTCGCGGCGCTGCTGAAGCAGGGCGACAGCGTCCTGACCGAGGAGCAGGTGCGGGCACGGGTGCTGGACGCGGTGGCGCAGGAGATCGGGCTCATGCTCGACGAGGGTGTCGTCGCCGAGGCCGAGGACGTCGACCTCTGTCTGATCACGGGCGCCGGCTGGCCCTTCCACCTGGGCGGCATCACGCCCTACCTGGACCGTGAGGGTGTCAGCGAGCGGGTCAACGGCAAGCGGTTCCTGGAGCCGGGGGTCGCGAGCGTCCCGGCGTAACCGCCTTTCGTTTCGGGAAGTACGCTGCCCGGCACACCTACGGGGTGTGCCGGGCAGCGGCATGACGACGGCGGCCACGGCGGTGGATCCGGTGCGCCGCGAAGCGTCAACTGTGGCCTGCGCTACCGGAGTTGTCAGCTCCGCGCAACGTCCCTCACGATACGGCCATGACAGCTTCCGGCCGTAGACGGCAGTCGAGTCCCTGTCCCGCCGACGCACCGTACCGTCGATGAGCACGCCGTCCAACGAGGAGGAGTACCTCCTGGCGATCGCCGCCGACCCGGAGAACGACGAACTGCGACGGTCGTTCGCCACGTACCTGCGTCCCTACGAACCAGAGCTCTCGGAGTTCGTCCGGACACAGGTGGACAGGGTCAGCCGGCAGCGCGCCCAGGGAGAGATCGACACCTCCCAAGCAACGCCCGAGGAACGCCGGTTGCTGACCCGGCACGCGCAGACCTGGTCGCAGTGGGTCGACCGGTTCACCACGGAGCCGGGCATTCCGGGTCCGCGTCTGATGTTCCACCGGGGCCTCGTGGCCCATCTGACCATGGACGCCGACCTCTTCGTCGAACGCGGTGGGCTCCTGCTGCACACCACTGTGGTCCGGCACATCGACTTCACCCTGCCGCGCCCCGGCTCGCTATCCCGGCTGCTGCGGTGCGAGCATCTGGCCGGCCTGGACTCGATCGGGTTTCCGGGGGCAGGCCTGGACGACGACGCTGTGGCGGAACTCGCGGGCAGTCCGCTGCTGACGGACTGCCTGCATCTGGACCTGACCGGCAACCGGCTCGGCGCGCGGGCGTTCGAGGCCATCGCGGCATCTCCCCATCTGAAGAACCTGCTGGTCGTCCAGCGGGATCCGCATCCTGAGCCGGCGTGCGCGTGGCACCCCGGCGAGCGCTCGGTGATACGGGCGGTCGCGGGAGGCGTGACCGCCCATGTGCAGCCCATGAGCGCCGACGGACACACCTTGGAAGACGCCTACGGCCATGTGCCGTGGCTGCATCTGCGCAACCTGGTCTCGCGTTTCGACGCCCGCTGGTACGCCGAGCGCGGCAAACTCCCGGTGGGGGTGTCCGGCGTGGTCCGCGTACCGGACACGGTGACGGCGGTGTTCCGGGACGCGCTGCGGGAACACGCACGGCACTCGGACCTGCTGCCGCAGTCACTCGAGGTCGGCCGCGTCTACCGGGTGGACGACCCGGTAGACCTGCACGGACAGGACCTGCGCGTGCTGGTCGGGATCGGGGCGGACGGACGGCTGCATCTGGACTACGTCGTGCTGCCGGACGACCTCACCTACCACGGGCGCATCCATGCCGACGGCCGCCACGAGAGCCTGGAGACCTACGAGGGCCAGCACGGGCGCACGGTGCCGGCCACCGCCGAGGACGCCGAGCGGGAGCGGATCCGGATCGCGGACCACAACCGCCGGGTGGCGGCGCTGCTCCGCCGCAAGGGCTTCGAGGACGAGCCCGGCGTCGCACGGAGGCCGGCTCCGCCCACGGCCGCCAACCCGACGGCCGCGCTGGCCGCCAACACCCCACGCTGTGTGGGATGCCGCCGCCCCGTGCTGGAACTGACCGGGCAGTTCACCCGCTTCGACTCGTACCTGTCGACCGGGGACGGGGGCCGTCCGGAGACCGCGGGGACCTGGCACCTGTCCTGCCTGGACAGATCCGACGTGGGCGATTCCTGGCGCGAGCCCAGGCTCCGCAGCCTCGGGATGCGCGGCTACCGCACGCTGGCGGAGGCCGGCGGGTGGACGGTCATGGACCGGGACGTCGGCTCCGGACAGGCGGGGGGAGAGCGGCTCGCCGTCTCACCCCGTGGCGCCCTGCTGCCGCTGGCGTTCCCCTCGGCAGGACGGCGGGAGACCGAGGGCGGCGTGGCCTGTGCCACCGAGGTGCGGGAATACGGTCTCCAGCTCAACTCCCGGGGCATGGCGCCGATCCACGAGGCCCTGGCCGCCACCGGCTCGTACCCGCTGCTCCAACTCGCCGAACTGCTGGGCATCCGCGACCGGCTGACCCGTCCCGATCTGCTGGTCCACGCGGCTTTGCGGTTCGACCGGGATCTCGCGCTGGAATGGTTCCCGTACTTCGTCCTTGCCCGGGTCTACCACCACGTCTTCGTGGACCGGGAGTTGATCCCGTTCCTCACCGACCCGCCACTCCTCTGACCCGCCCTGGAGGGGAGCTCGGTCGTCGCGGACGCCATGAAACGTGTGGAAGGAGGCCCGGCAGCGGGTAACCCTCTGCTACGTGTCGTCGAACGTCGTTGCGCATCCGCCTGTGCTGTATCCCTCCGACCACGCGGCAAGAGGAGAAGACGATGCACGAACACCCTGACGGTGTCCCGGCACAGCCCGATCCGCAGCCGCAGTCCCAGCCCGAGCCCCAGCCGCAGCCCCAGCCCCAGCCCGAGGCGCAGCTTCAGCCCGCGCCGCAGTCACAGCTCCCTTCCCCGCCCCCCTCGCAGCCGACCGCCTACCCCTACCCCAGTCCTCAGTCGCCGGCCGGGTACGGCACCCACGCCGGGCCAGTGCCGACACAGCACAATCCGTACGCCCCTCCGCCGGGCGCCTTCCCGCCTCCCGCGCCGCCGTCCGCCGGGAGTGGACCCGCCGGGCGTGCCGTCCTGTGGGCGGCGCTGGGCGCGGTGGTCGCCTCCGCTGGCTGGGCGGGCGGAGTCTTCCTCCTCGGCGGGGATCCCGAGGCGGATCTGCGCGGCTACGAGTCCAAGGCCAACCTCTGCTCCTCGGTCGACTACTCGTCCGTCAAGAGCGAATACCCGGAGGAGGACGGCTCTCCCGTCCACAACTCCCTGGAGCACGAGGCCCTGGACCAGAGCTACTGCAGCATCTCCCTGAAGGCGTCCTCCGCCTCCTCCTACGCCGACGCGTACTTCTCGGTGCAGGTGGACCTCCACAAGAGGACCGACCCCGCTCCCGAGTTCACGGCCTTGTGGTCCGAGTACGACCAGCGCTACGACGACTACGACGTCGACGAGCTCAGCGGCTTCGGTGACGAGGCCTATCTCGTCACCGAGGACACCACGACCGGTTCCGGCACGAGCGGCAGCCGGGCGGTCACCCTCGCGGTGCGGGACGGCTGGATGACCTACCAGATGAGCTGGAGCGCCTACTCCTCCTCCTACGACGAGGAGGACGTGCCCGAGGTGAACGAGGTCGCCCGCTGGCTCAAGGCCGACACCGAGTCGACACTGGAGAAGCTCAAGTCCGACTGAGTCCGTCGACGGCGCCCGACGGACCACACGCCCGGGCTCCGCGGGCCCCGCCCGATACTCCGCCGGCCGGCTCGGGCCCCCGGCCCCGCCGATACACCACCGACCCGCTCGGATCCCCCGGCACCGCCCGTGCTCACGCGCCCCGCTCGGATCCACCGACCCCGCCCGATGCTCCACCGACCCGCTGGGATCCCCCCGGCACCGCCCGTGCTCACGCGCCCCGCTCGGATCCACCGACCCCGCCCGATGCTCCACCGACCCGCTCGGATCCCCCGCCCCCGCCCGTGCTCACGCGCCCCGCTCGGATCCACCGACCCCGCACGATGCACCACCGACCCGCTCGGATCCCCCGCCCCCGCCTGTGCTCACGCGCCGCGCTCATGCTCACCGGCCCCGCGCGACGCTCACCGAGATCGCCAGGGCCACCGGCCGCGCTCGTGCTCCGCTAGTGCCCCGGCAGGCAACGTTTGCCCGTCAAGGAGCGGCGTCATGGGGGTCCCCCTGCTCATGGGGGTCCCCCGCTCGAGCGCAGCCGAGAATGGGGGAGAAGTCGAGAGCTTGGGGGAGCGTGCTCTGGGGGTACCCCCTGCTCGAAAAGCTTGGGGAGTGCCGGCCGGAAGTCCTCGTGCTGGATGTACTTGGGCTTTCGGCCGGTGCGGCGAGTGGGGGTGCCCCCTGCTCGAAGAGCTTGGGGGAGTGCCGGGCGTCGCGACGGGGCGAACGTTGGCTGTCGGGGCCACTAGTCGCGCTCGATCCGCCGCCAGGCCTCCAGCGCCAGACCCGGTTCGTCCTTGCGTCGCGTGAGGTACAACTCGCCGTCGGCGGACATGGTCGCGGCCACCACCCTGCCCTGGGCGTCCTCGGTCAGTGCCACCCGGGTGTCCTGCGGGAGCTGCGGGCCCGACTCCGTCCACCAGGCCCCGGCCGACTCCTGCTCCGTGGGGTAGGCCGCGAACGCCACCCGGCCGCCGGTCGAGCGCTGGGCCAGCAGGGTGCAGTCCTGGTCGTCCAGGAGACAGCGGACGGCCGACACGGGGCCGGGACCGGCCGCCGCCAGCAGCGGCACCGGATCGCTGCCGGGCCGCCAGGCGCACAGCATGTCCGCCTGGTCGGTGAAGAAGAGGGTGACGTGCTCCTCGGAGGTGGCCAGGGCGCGCAGTGTCCCCGGCCGCACGCCCACCTTCAGCGGCTCGTCGTCGAGCGCGGGGATGTGCCCGGGACCGGCCTGCGTCCAGCGCAGGATCCCGTTCGGGGTGGCCGCGAAGAGCTCCACGCGCCCCGACTCCCGGGTCACCGCCGCGAGCTCGCCCTCCACGTCGCGGCCCTTGAGGTCCCGCCAGGGCCCCCAGCCGCCGCGTTCCTTCTGGCCGCGCATGGACACCCCGCCGCCCATGTTGCGTACGAAGACGTGGGCGCGCCCCTCGGCGTCCACGGTGACGGCGGGTACGCCGGTCCGGTCGCCCGTGCGGTTGGGGTGGCCGAGCGGGTTCCAGTCGAGCGACGCTAGGTGGCCACGGAAGTGCGTGGAGTGCACGAGACCGGACTCACCGGGCACGGTGGGGCGCCAGGAGACCAGATGCGCGTATCCGTCGGTGCCCCGGCCGACCGCCAGCACCGGGTGCAGCCGCTGGTCGCCGCCCACGCGGCGGGGTGGCAGCAAGGGTCCGCCGGGGTGCTTCTCCGCACGGCACACGGCCGCGTCACCCAGCGGGGAGTACGCGCTCAGTCGGCCGTCCCGACCGCGTATGAGCCAGTTGCCGTTCACCGCCGAGGGCTGGGCGGAAGTCGTCGTAGATGGAGCCATTGGCACCGGACCACTTTAATCGGCGGCCCCTGGAGGTACTCGGCCAGTACCGTCCTCGTGCGACCCCGAACCTCATGGAAGCGTGAACCCCCATGGATGCTCCGCTGCTGCTCATCGTCGACGCCGCCAATGTCGTGGGCTCGGTTCCCGACGGCTGGTGGCGCGACCGCCGCGGCGCGGCCGAGCGGCTCCGCGACCGGCTGGTGGCGGTCGCGGAGGAGGGGCTCGCGGACCGTCCCGGGCCGGTGGAGGTCGTGCTGGTGGTGGAGGGCGCGGCGCGGGACGTGGAGTCGGTTCCCGGCGTACGGGTCGAGCGGGCTCCCGGCACCGGGGACGACCGCATCGTGGAACTGGCCCGGGAGTTCGCCGACCGGTACCGACTGGTGGTCACGGCGGACCGCGAGCTGCGGCACCGGGTGGGCGAGTTGGGCGCGGAGGTGACGGGGCCGCGTACGGTACGGCAGGGCTGAGCGCCGCCCGGGGTTGCTTCGCCCCCTCCGCCCCTGCCCGTCCCTCCCCCAAGCTCTCGACTTCGCTCGAGCAGGGGGACCCCATCTCGGGAACCCCAATCTCGGGAACCCCCATCGCGGGGATCCCATCCCGGGGATCCCATCCCGGGGATCCCATCCCGGGGATCCCATCCCGGGGATCCCATCCCGGGGATCCCATCCCGAGGGCTGCCGCCCCCGGCCTCCCGCATCGGCCTTGCGGCCTTCTCCTCAAATGACGGACGGGCTGAAAGCTCAGCGAGCGGTGTCCGCAGGAGCCGCTTTCTCCCGCTGGAGGCGACTGTGCTGTCGCCCGTAGAGGAAGTAGACGAAGAAGCCGACCACCATCCAGCCCGCGAAGCGCAGCCAGGTCTCCGTGGGCAGGTTCAGCATCAGCCACAGCGAGGCCAGCACCGACAGGATCGGCACGAACGGCACCAGCGGGGTGCGGAAGGCGCGGGGCAGGTCGGGGCGGGTGCGGCGGAGGATGATCACGCTGATCGCGACGACGATGAACGCGAAGAGCGTGCCGATGTTCACCAGTTCGGCGAGTTCGCTGAGGCTGGTGAAGCCGGCGAGGATCGCGATGATCACGCCCAGCAGGATGGTCGGCCGGTGCGGGGTCTTGAAGCGGGGGTGGACCACGGAGAAGAACCGGGGCAGCAGTCCGTCACGGCTCATGGCGAAGAAGACCCGGGTCTGGCCGAGCAGGAGGATCATGCAGACGGTGGTGAGTCCGACGGCGGCGCCGAAGCTGATGACACCGGCGAAGAAGGGGTGTCCGGTGGACTTGAAGGCGTCGGCGAGTGGGGCGTCGACGGACAGCCTGCTGTAGTGCTGCATACCGGTGACGACGATCGAGACCAGCACGTAGAGCATGGTGCAGATGAGCAGGGAGCCGAGGATGCCGCGCGGCATGTCCCGCTGCGGGTTCCTGGTCTCCTCGGCGGCGGTGGCGACGATGTCGAAGCCGATGAAGGCGAAGAAGACCACGGACGCGGCGGTGAAAATGCCCAGCACCCCGAAGTTGGAGGGTGCCCAGCCGAAAATCACCTGGATGAGCGGCGCCTGGAGGTTGCTGCCCGCCTCCACCGTCTGGGTCTTGGGGATGAACGGGTCGTAGTTGGCGCCCTTGACGAGGAAGGCGCCCGCGATGATCACGATCAGGACGACGGTCACCTTGATGGCGACGACGAGTTGGGTGACCCGGGCGGACAGCTTCATCCCGAGCACGAGGATGCCGGTGAGCACCAGCACCAGCGCGGCGGCGAGGATGTCGAAACCGAAGCCCTCGGCCCCTTCGCGTCCGGCCAGCGCCTCGGGCATCTGCCAGCCCGCGTTGTCCATCAGCGAGCGGATATAGCCAGACCAGCCGACGGCGACCACCGCGGTGCCCAGGGCGAACTCCAGCACCAGGTCCCAGCCGATGATCCAGGCGGGCAGTTCGCCCAGCGAGGCGTACGAGAAGGTGTACGCGGATCCGGCGACCGGAACCGTGGAGGCGAACTCGGCATAGCAGAGCGCGGCGAGCGCGCAGGCGACGCCGGCGGCGACGAAGGCCAGGGAGACCGCGGGTCCGGCGGTCTCCTTGGCGACCTTGCCGGTCAGCACGAAGATGCCGGTGCCGATGATGACACCGACGCCGAAGACCGTCAGGTCCAGGGCGGACAGCGACTTCCTGAGCGCGTGCTCCGGTTCCTCGGTGTCTCTGATCGACTGCTCGACGCTTTTGGTCCGGAAGAGTGTGCTGCTCACGGGCGTACCTCCACGCCAGTCGTCCTCGACATGATCGAGAGGGTTCAGGCATCGCCTGCCCGGACAACGGGAAGTTCACGCCATTGGGCCGGTTTCGCCACCGTAAAGGGTGGCGAAACCTGCCCAAGAGGTGCCTGGAGGTGCGTCAGTCGCGTGCGGGCTCCACCGAGTCCGCGCCGCTGCGGGCGGCGGGGGTCGCGTCGGAGGCCGGCAGCTGCGTCGGGGCGTGCCCGTCGAGTTTTGCGACGAGCCCGGTGACCTGGCGGGCGATGTCGGGCGCGGTCAGCCCGATCTCCGCCAGGACCTCGGCCCGGGAGGCGTGGTCGAGGAAGCGCGGCGGGATGCCGAAGTCGCGCAGCGGGACGTCCACCCCGGCGTCGCGCAGGGCCTGTGCGATCGTCGAACCGACACCGCCGACGCGGGAGTTGTCCTCCACGGTGACGACGACGCGGTGCTGCTCGGCGAGCGGGGCGAGGGCCTCGTCGACGGGCTTGACCCAGCGCGGGTCGACGACCGTGGTGGAGATGCCCTGCTTGTCGAGGAGATCGGCGATCTCCAGGCACATGGGTGCGAGGGCACCGACGGAGACCAGCAGCACGTCCGGGGCGTCGGTGCCCGCCTCGCGCAGCACGTCCATCCCGCCGATCCGGCCCACGGCGGGCACGGCCGGGCCGACGGCGCCCTTGGAGAAGCGGACGACGGTCGGCACGTCGGTGACCTCGACGGCCTCGCGCAGCTGGGCGCGTACCTGGTCGGCGTCGCGCGGTGCCGCGAGCCTGAGGCCCGGGACGACCTGGAGGATCGACATGTCCCACATGCCGTTGTGGGAGGCACCGTCGGTGCCGGTGATGCCGGCCCGGTCGAGCACGAAGGTGACACCGCACTTGTGCAGGGCCACGTCCATCAGGACCTGGTCGAAGGCGCGGTTGAGGAAGGTCGCGTAGACGGCGAAGACGGGGTGCAGTCCGCCGGTGGCGAGGCCCGCCGCGGAGACCGCGCCGTGCTGCTCGGCGATGCCGACGTCGAAGACCCGCTCGGGGAACGTCTTGGCGAACTTGTCCAGGCCGACCGGCTGGAGCATGGCCGCGGTGATGGCGACGATGTCCTCGCGCTCGCGGCCGAGCTTGACCATCTCCTCGCCGAAGACGGAGGTCCAGTCGGCGCCGGAGGACGCGATGGGCAGGCCCGTGTCGGGGTGGATCTTGCCGACGGCGTGGAACCGGTCGGCCTCGTCCTGGAGGGCGGGCTGGTAGCCGCGGCCCTTCTCGGTGAGGCAGTGCACGATGACGGGGCCGCCGAAGCGTTTGGCGCGGGCGAGCGCGGACTCCAGTGCCTCGATGTCGTGTCCGTCGATGGGGCCGACGTACTTCAGGCCCAGGTCCTCGAACATGCCCTGCGGGGCGATGAAGTCCTTCAGGCCCTTCTTGGCGCCGTGCAGGGTCTCGTAGAGCGGCCGGCCGACGACCGGGGTGCGCTCCAGGATGTCCTTGCCGCGGGCCAGGAAACGCTCGTAGCCGTCGGTGGTGCGCAGGGTGGCGAGGTGGTTGGCGAGGCCGCCGATCGTGGGGGCGTAGGAGCGCTCGTTGTCGTTGACGACGATGACCAGCGGGCGGTCCTTGGCGTCGGCGATGTTGTTGAGCGCCTCCCAGGCCATGCCGCCCGTGAGGGCCCCGTCACCGATGACCGCGACGACGTGGTCGTCGCGGTCCAGGAGCTGGTTGGCCTTCGCGAGGCCGTCGGCCCAGCCGAGGACCGTGGAGGCGTGGCTGTTCTCGATGACGTCGTGCTCGGACTCGGCCTGCGAGGGGTAGCCCGACAGACCGCCCTTCATCTTGAGTTTGGAGAAGTCCTGGCGGCCGGTCAGCAGCTTGTGGACGTAGGACTGGTGACCCGTGTCCCACAGCACCTTGTCCTTGGGCGAGTCGAAGACCCGGTGCAACGCGATGGTGAGCTCGACCACACCGAGGTTGGGGCCGAGGTGGCCGCCTGTCTTGGAGACCGCTTCGACGAGAAAGGTCCGGATCTCGCCGGCCAGCTTCTGAAGCTGCTCCGGACTGAGCCGGTCCAGATCGCGCGGTCCCGTGATGCGGGTCAGCAGCGGCACCCGTGCCTCCTTGCGATAGAGCTGTTCGAGCTTGACGGGTCTGTCGAGTCTAATGTTCCGCTGTGCGCCACCGTTCCCGGGCAGCCGGTACGAGGTCACGCGATCGGACGTACTACCCAGCCGGAGCTGTTCCATGACATGCCTGTGCCCGGCACCTTGCGGATACCGGGCACAGGCGCCCCTCAAGGGCGCGGGGCTGTGACATTGCGCGGCTCGCCGCGTGGGCACGACCAGCCACGACGAACCCTCAGCCGGCGAGCGACCCCTGGGGCCGGGCTCAGGCGAAGACGGCTAGGCCCGGCCCGCGGTCTTCTGCGTCCTCCGGGTGATCGCGTCGATCACGACAGTGGCGAGCAGCACACCACCGGTGATCATGTACTGAACCGGCGAGGCGATACCTTCCAGCGCGAGCCCGTACTGGATGGACACGATCACCAGCACGCCCAGCAGCGCGTTCCACGTACGCCCGCGACCGCCGAACAGCGAGGTACCACCGATCACCGCGGCGGCGATCGCGTTCATCAGCAGGTCACCACCACCGGCACCCTGGTTGGCCGAAGCGATCTTCGAGGCGATGAAGAGACCACCGATCGCGGCGAACGTACCCGCGATCGCGAAGACGGAGATCCGCACCATCTCGACGTTGATGCCCGCGCGCCGCGAGGCCTCCACGCTGCCGCCGAGCGCGAAGATCTTCCGGCCGTAGGACGTGCGGCGCAGGACGAAGTCCGTGAGCAGCAGCACCGCGATGAAGATCACCACGGCCAGCGGCAGGCCCTTGTACTGGTTGTAGACGGCCGCGACGGCGAAGGCGACGATCGCCAGCAGCACGGTGCGCAGGATGGTGTCACTCAGCGGCTGGGACGGCACACCGGCGGCCTCGCGGCGTCGGTTGCCGAGGAAGGAGCTGAGGAAGAAGCCCGCGGTGACCACGGTCGCGAGACCGTAGGCGGCGGCCACGTCGGTGAAGTAGTAGCTGGTCAGCTTGGCGACGAGGCCTTCGCTGTCCAGGTTGATGGTGCCGTTCTCGCCGAGGATCTGGAGCATGAAGCCGTTCCAGAACAGCAGTCCGGCGAGGGTGACGGCGAAGGCGGGGACACCGATCTTCGCGAAGACGAAGCCGTGGATCGCGCCGGCCGCCGTACCCGTGAGGATGGCCAGCACGAAGGCCGTCCATTCGCTCATGCCGTTCGTGACGTTGAGCACGGCGAAGGTCGCGCCCGCGACACCGCTGACGGAACCCACCGACAGGTCGATCTCACCGAGCAGCAGCACGAACACGATGCCCACGGCGATCATTCCGGTGCCGACCATGGCCACGGAGATGTCGGACAGGTTGCCCGCGGTGAGGAAGTTGGAGTTCAGGCTCTGGAAGATCACCCAGATGACGACCAGGCCGAGGACGACCGGGATGGAGCCGAGGTCGCCCGCCTTCAGCTTGCGCTTGAACTCGGTGAGGTAGCCCGCGAAGCCCTGTTCGCGCACCAGCAGCCGGGGGTCGACGGCGACGTCGGAACCGGCGGCCGCCTCGGGGTTCTCCACGACGTGCGCGTCGGCCGTCGTCGTGGTCTTGTCGATGCTCACTTCTGGATCTCCCCAGTGGTGCGCGCCGCACGACGGGTCACGGCGTTGTCCGTGGCACCCGTGATGGCGGAGATGATCTCTTCCTGCGAGGTCGACTTGACCTCGAAGACGCCGTTGTTGCGGCCGAGGCGCAGTACGGCGACCTTGTCGGCAACGGCCTTAACATCGGCCATGTTGTGGCTGATGAGGATCACGGCGTGACCGCGTTCGCGCAGCCGCTCCACCAGGTCGAGGACCTGCGCCGTCTGTTCCACACCGAGCGCCGCGGTGGGCTCGTCGAGGATGACCAGCTTGGGTTCGCCGAGCATGGAGCGGGCGATCGCCACGGTCTGGCGCTGACCGCCGGAGAGGGAGGCGATCGGGATCCGGACACTGGGGATGCGGATCGACAGCGTCTGCAGCAGCTCGCGGGAGCGGCGTTCCATCTCCACCTCGTCCAGGACACCGCGCTTGCGGATCTCCCGGCCCAGGTAGAGGTTGCCGACGACGTCGATGTTGTCGCACAGCGCGAGGTCCTGGTAGACGGTCGCGATGCCCAGGTTCTGGGCGTCGTGCGGCTTGTTGATCTGGACGGACTTGCCGTCCCACACGATGACGCCCTCATCGATGGGGTGCACGCCGGCGATCGTCTTCACCAGCGTGGACTTTCCGGCGCCGTTGTCGCCGACCAGGGCGACCACTTCACCGGCGTGGACCTCGAGCTCTACGTCGGTGAGCGCCTGGACGGCACCGAACCGCTTGGAGACCCCGCGCAACGCCAGGACAGGCGTAGCGGACACGTCAATCATCTCCTTCGCCGCCTGACCCGGCGGAAGGTAGTGCAGCAATATTTGGGGTGTTGTTCCGTCCGGCGCCCCGCGCGAGCTTGCGGGGCTGTTGAGTGGCGGGGCGCCGGAGGAGCTTTTTCGTACGCACGGTTCGCACCCTTCACGCCTTCAGCACGGTGCGAAGATGCGCGCGTACGCGACTGCGCGGGTACGCGCGTCAGCACATACACGCGACATACATGCGTCCCGTACGGGAATTCACGGGCGGACAATTGCGCTCGGTGTGAATTCCCGTACTGCGTAAGGGACTTACTTGAGGCCGATCTTGTCGCAGTCGGCCTTGTACTTGGCCGTGCAGATCTCGGCGACCGTGTAGATGCCGTCCTTGATGACCGTGTCGTTGATGTTGTCCTTGGTCAGCGAGACAACCGGGATGATGGAGGACTTGACGCCCTTGGTGGTCGGGCTGTCGACCGAGTCCTTGGCGATGGAGTCGAGCTTCTCGCCCTTGGCGAGCGCCACGGCCATCTCCGCGGCGGTCTCGGCCTCCTGCGGGTACGGCTTGTAGACGCTCATGTACTGCTCACCGGCGACGATGCGCTGCACGCCCGCGAGTTCGGCGTCCTGGCCGGTGACCGGGACGGAGATGCCGGCCGCCTTCAGGGCGGTGATGATGCCGCCCGCCATGCCGTCATTGGCGGAGTAGACGCCGATGATCTCGTTCTTGCCGAGGGCGGAGATGGCGCCCTCCATGTTGGCGTTGGCGTTCTCCGGCTTCCACTCCCTGGTGTCGTACTCCTTGCCGATGTTCACCTTGCCGTCGAGGACGGAGTGGGCGCCCTTCTTGAAGAGGGCGGCGTTCGGGTCGGTCACCGACCCGTTCATCATGACGATCTCGCCGTCCTTGGCCTTGGAGCCCAGGGCCTTGAGCAGGGCCTCACCCTGGACCCGGCCGACCTCTTCGTTGTCGAAGGAGGTGTAGGCGTCGATCGGGCCCTCGGCCAGGCGGTCGTAGGCGACGACGGGGATGCCCGCGTCCTTGGCCTTCTTCACCGAGCCGGCGATGGCCTTGGAGTCCACCGCGTCCACGATCAGCACGTCGACCTTGTTGGTGATCATCGTGTCGACCTGCTGGTTCTGGGTGCTGGCGTCCTGCTTGGCGTTGGCGTAGACGACCTCGCCCTTGTTGTTCGTGAGCTCCTTGACCTTCTTCTCGATCAAGGGCTGGTCGAACTTCTCGTAACGCGCGGTCTGGTTCTCCGGAAGGAGCAGACCGACCTTGATCGCGTCCCCCTTGGCGGCGGTGCCCGTGGAGTCGCTGTCGTTGCCCGACTCCTTCGCGCTGCCACAGGCGGCCAGCGAAACAGCCATCGCACCGGCGGCAACCGCGACGGCGGCACGACGCATACGCGTGTTCACTTCAGAAACCTCCCTGACGAGGCCGCGTCGTTGCGGCCGAGGTGACTGGAAGTCAACTCGGCCACTTGTGCGACGTCAAGAAGTAAATCCTTAACGAGATGGCAACGGTGCCATCCGTTCTCTAAGTGAAGACAGGGGTCGCTGCGGGCAGCGTGCCGTCCAAAAGGGTCGAATCACCCATCTCGCTGAGTGCGAGAGCGAGCGCTCCGAGCACCTCCGCACGGCCCCCAAGTGCACCCGGAAGAACGGAGAGTTGGCGCGCCGCACTGGGGATCGCATAGCGCCCGACAGACTCCCTTATGGGCCCGAGGACGAGCTCCCCGGCCTCGGCGAGGTCGCCACCGAGAACGACTCGGCTCGGGTTCAGCAAATTACAGAGATTGGCCACTCCACTCCCGATGTGGCGGCCGACGTCCGCGATCACCCGTCGACATCCCGGGTCACCGTCCCGCGCCAGCCGGACGACTCCCTCCATGGTCAGGCCGGTCCCGTGGCTGGACTGGAGGAGCGGCAGCACATAGCGGGCCGCCGCGAAGGTCTCCAGGCAGCCCCGGTTGCCGCAGCGGCAGACGGGACCGGACTCATCAAGAGTAATATGCCCGATTTCTCCCGCTGTGCCACCCGGGCCGCGGTAGATCCTGCCATCGATCACCAGCCCCGCGCCGACACCGCTGGCGACCTTGATGTACGCGAGGTCCTTGACCCCCCGGCCGCTGCCCCACACCAGCTCACCGAGGGCGCCGAGGTTGGCGTCGTTGTCCACGTGCACCGGGACGCCGAGCCGTCCGCGCAGCTCCGCGGCGGGCTTGGCACCGGTCCAGCCCGGCAGGATGGCGGTCGACCCCAGCGTGCCGGACTCCACGTCGATCGGACCGGGTACGCCGAGCCCCACCCCGGCGATCTTGGAACGGTCCACCCCGGTCGCCACGATCAGCCTGCTGACCAGTTCCTCGGCCCGGTCGAAGCCCTGTGCGGCGGAGGCGTCCACGTCCAGCGGCTCGGACTCCTCGGCGAGCACCTGGTGCGCGAGATTCCCGACCGCGACGCGCAAATGCGTGTGCCCGAAGTCGACACCGATGACGATCCCGGCGTCACCGCTGAGGCTCACGCTGCGGGCCCGGCGGCCTCCCGCCGATGTGGGCGTGACCTCGACCGTTCCGCCCTCCTTGAGCTCGCGGACGATGTTGGAGACCGTCGCCGCGGACAGGCCCGTCGTCCTCGCGATCTCCGCCTGCGTGAGCGATCCGGCGAGGCGCACGGCCCGAACGACCCGCTCGAGATTGGCTCGGTGCAGCGACGACTGCGACCCCGGAGTCTCCATCGACCCATCCACTCCTGCCCTCAGCCGGGCGGACCCTGGGCCGCCCGTGCGCCCGGACCGCACTGAGCGGCCCGGACTCATTACAAGTTGTGAACTCCAAGCTCGACTGAACGGGTTACCGCAGTCAAGTCCTTGACAGAAATCCGGGCAACCTGCACAACGCCGTTCGGATGGCCGGACATGCCCTGGAGGCGTCGTGGACATGACCGTGGGGGCCGCATCCCGGACGGATGCGGCCCCCACGGACGGACTGCCTTCGACTGCGTGCGGACTATTTCAGGGCGCCCGCGGTGAGCCCCTGCACCACCTGGCGCTGGAAGACGATGTACGCGAACAGCACCGGCAGCATCGCCATCACCAGGCCCGCGAACAGTCCCGACCAGTCGCCCTTGTAACCCTGGCTGGCGGCCAGCTGGACCAGGCCCTGGGTGAGGACCCGCTTGTCCTCGTCGGTGTTGAGCACCGTCGGCAGCATGTACTGGTTCCACTGCCCCAGGAAGTTGAAGATCCCCACGCTGATCAGGCCCGGCTTGGCCATCGGCAGCATGATCTGGAAGAACGTCCGGGTGTGCGAGGCCCCGTCGACGAACGCCGCCTCCGCCACCGAGGTGGGCAGGGTGCGGAAGAACGCGGTCAGGAAGAACACCGTGAACGGCAGCGAGTAGGCGATGTAGACGAGGATCAGGCCGTGGATGGTGTTCAGCAGGCCCATGTTGTTCACGACGTAGAACAGCGGGACCAGGGCGAGCATGATCGGGAAGCTCATGCCGCCGATGAACAGGAAGTAGATGAACCGGTTGCCCGGGAACTCGAAGCGGGCGAGGACGTACGCCGCCATGGAGCCGAGCACCAGCGTCCCGATGAGCGAACCGCCCACCACCAGAATGGTGTTGAGGAAGTAGTCGCTCATATTGGCGTCGGTCCAGGCGCGCGCCCAGTTGTCGAAGTGGAGCTTGTCGGGCAGCGCCCAGGGCGAGCTGAAGATGGAGTTGTCGTCCTTGAAGGACGTCATCACCGCCCACAGCAGCGGCAGCACCACCATGAACGCCCAGAGGACGAGGATCCCGTGCGAGAAGGCGTTGAGGACCGCGCCCTCACTCTTCTCCTGCTGCCCCTTCCGCTCGGGAAGGTCCACCTTGGTGACGGGGACCCCGGCGGACTCGGCCGGTACGGGGGCGGGGGTTTCGGTCGTCTTCATGGCAATCAGAACTCCAGCCGCTCGCGCCGGCCCAGCCGCATCACGATCGCCGCGAAGGCGAGCGTGACGACGAGCAGGGCGACGCCGATCGTGGTCGCGTAGGCCGCCTGACCGTCACGGAACGCCTTCTGGTAGACGTACAGCACCATGACGGTGGTGGAGTAGTCGGGTCCGCCGGGGCCCGTCGTCATGATCTGGACCACGGCGAACGACTCGGCGCCCAGCGCAAGGATGCCCATGTAGACCCAGCCGGACTGCACGGTGTCCCACAGCAGCGGCAGGGTCAGCCGGAAGAAGGTGTTCACCCGGTTGGCGCCGTCCAGCAGAGCCGCCTCGTACAGCTCCGCCGGGATGGAGGCCATCCCGGCGGAGAACAGCACCACGAAGAAACCGACCGTGGACCAGACGAGCACCGCCATCACACACCACAGCGCCAGGTCCGGGTCGCCCAGCCACAGCGGCTGGACGCTGTCGAGACCGATCGCCTTGAAGGCGGAGTTGATGGCGCCACTGTCCGGGTTGTACGCGAAGGCGAACAGCAAAGCGACGATCGCGATCGAGAGGACCTGCGGGAAGAAGTAGACGATCTTGTAGAACGACGAGCCGCGAACACCGGAGACGACAGGTCCGCCCCGGCGCCGCCGGCCGCCCACATTGATCATGAAGGCGAGGAACAACGCGAAGCCGATCGTCACCAGCGGCAGCACCAGCGCGAACAGCAGGCTGTGCCACAGGGACTTCCAGAAGACGTCGTCGTCGAGCATCCGGCTGTAGTTGTCGAACCCGACCATCTTGAACTCGGGACTCAGGCCGGTCCAGTCCGTGAACGAGTAGTAGATGGACTGGATGAACGGCCAGATCACGAAGAGGACGTACAGCCCGAGCGGGACTGCCAGGAATCCGACGATGAACCGGTACTTGCCGTGCTGCATTCCTACCGACCCCGTTCCTCGAGCGGGTGCCGCCGCTGGTGACGCGTACTCACTGGTGCTTGTAGTGCTTGATGCTGGAGTCCTTGGCGGCCGTGTCGGCGAAGCCCTGGATCTTCTTGATGGCCTCCGCCGGAGTGAGCCGGCCGGCCATCATCTCGCCGAGTCCGGACACACCCACCTGCTCCTTGTTGAGCTGTACGTACCAGTCCTGCAGCCGCGGGTTCAGCACATTGTCACCGGCCTTGTCCAGCGCCGCCACACCGGACTTCAGACCGGGCGTCAGCTCGATCCCGTCGGTACCGCCGTTGAACGCGGTCAGCGACTTGACCTTGCTGGTGAAGTTCTTCGAGGAGGCCTCGCTGAGCATGATGCGCAACTGCTCCATTCCGCCGGACGGGTTCTTCGCCTTGGCCGGGACGATGAAGGGCTCACCGCCGGAGGCCCAGATCGCGCCGAAGGGCAGCTTGTCGGAGGAGTCGAGACCGGTGGGCCCGGAGACCGCGAGGTCGAAGTCGGCCGGAATCACATTGGCGGACTCGTTCTCCACCCATGAGCCGTTCGGGATGAACAGCGCCTTGCCCTTGGCCCAGGCGGTCTGCGACTGGATGTGGTCCAGTCCGGGGGTGCCCCGGAGGATGTAGCCCTTCTTGTAGAGCTCGTAGTAGGCCTCGAAGCAGGCCTTGACCGCCGGATGCTTCCACGCGTTGGGCTCAAGGTTGTCGATGGCGTCCAGGACCTCCCGGCCGCCGACCTTGCCGATCATCGGGAAGAGCGAGAAGGGGAGGTAGTACGGGTACTTGCCCGCGTACGTCCAGCCCGCCATACCCTTCTTCTTGGCCTTCTCGCACACGGCCAGCATCTGGTCCCAGGTCTCCGGGTACTGCTCGTCGAGCGAGTCCAGGGCCTTCTGCGAGTACCAGACGCCGTAGACCGTGTAGGCGTAGTACATGATCCACACCGGGTCGCCGTCGAACTGGCCCATCTCGACGATGCCGGGACGCAGCGTGTCGCGGACCTTCTTCGCGGGGTCGTCGTACGAGGGCGCGTCCAGCAGCGGGGTCAGGTCGGCGAGCTGCTTCTTGCCGACCAGGACGCCCATGTCCATCTGCTCGGCGCCGGAGTTGTCGATGAGGTCCGGCGGGGTGCCCTGGTTGAAGCGCGGCTGGAGGGTGGTCTGGATCTTCTGGGTGGCGGAGAACTTGACGGAGGCCTTCGGGAACTTCTGCTCGTAGACCTTGACCGCGTCCTCGGCGTACTCCTTGCCGAAGCCGCCGTCGAAGAGCACGAACTCCATCTGCGCCGTATCGTTGACCCCGAGCGGGTTCGCCTTGGTCTTCTTGCCGGACTCCGCCTTGTCCTCGGAGTCGCCGCCGCTGCTCGCACACGCAGACAGGAAGCCGACCGCCGGCACGGAGACCAGCCCGAGCGCGGCGGACCGCAGAATCAGATCGCGGCGGCCGACGCTCTCACGGCCGTTGTGAGCGGAAGTGGATCCCATGCTCAAGTCCTCGCCTCCAGGACTCAGGCGGTGAACCGGAGCCACCCGGCACCGCGGTGTCGTGGTACTGCATTACCCCGGGCAGATCCCGGACCTCCGGAAGAGAAACGCAGGTCACGCCGTGTGCCCTGCGCTTCGATCGGAGGGATCTTGCTGGAGCTGGGTCGTGCTCGATGTTGAACCGGAAACAGGGAAAGTCGCGGCATTTGGCGCCTGCGACACGGCGTCCGAACGCATCCCCCCACAACCGTGGTACCTGCCCTACGGCCATCACGTGGCACCGCTGACGCCGACAGGTATAGTCCACTTCCCGGCGGCGGAGCAAGATCGAACCCGCGGTTGGCCGTCCTTCTTTCCCTAAGTGAGACCTCTCGGAAATGTGAGCCGCCCGTGACATGCATACACGGATGCGTACCCACCGTCATCAGCAGTCCAAGCAGTCCGACAATCGCCTTTCATCCCCGGCGTCACGGCCAACACCCTTGACACAGAGTTCACTTGACTCCCTACTGGACCTTGCGCAGCCAAGCTGACAACGTTGTCCAAGCGCAGGGAGGGTGCTCGCGCATGCAGCACGGGAACAGGCACAGACAGAGCGGGGCGGTCATCTCGGTGGCCGCCTTCGCTCTTCTGGTGGGCTCACAGGGGGCCGCCGTCGCCCGTCCGGCTCAAGCCGTGGCGGCCGATCGAGAGTTCGTTTCCTCGTTCGAGGCAGGGGATCCGGCGCCCGACTGGCTCAACACCGTGGACATGGCGCCGGACGGCTCCAAACGGACCTCCGGCGTCGACGGCGGCTTCACCACCGGCATCCCGGGCAATGTTATCGACCATGTCACGGACATCCGGGCCAGCGGTGAGAACACCGGCGCGGGCGAGGTGAAGGAGAACCTGCTCGACGGCGAGCCGGGCACCAAGTGGCTGACCTTCGACAAGAGCGGCTGGGTGGAGCTCGAACTGGACGCGCCGGTCACCGTGGTCACCTACGCGCTGACGTCGGCCAACGACCACGCCGAGCGGAACCCGAGGGACTGGACGCTGCAGGGCTCCACGGACGGCAAGGAATGGAAGACCCTCGACACCCGTTCGGGGGAATCCTTCAGCGAGCCTTTTCAGACGAAGACCTACGACATCGCCAATGACCAGGAGTACCGGCACTTCCGTCTGGAGATCACCAAGAACCAGAGCGGTGACATCGTGCAGCTCGCCGATGTGCAGTTGTCCACTGGTGCCGTGGAGGAACCGGCGCCCAAGGACATGCTGTCCCTCGTCGACCGCGGCCCGACCGGCTCCCCGACGGCCAAGGCGGGGGCGGGCTTCACCGGGAAGCGGGCGCTGCGCTACCTGGGCACCCACAAGACGGACGGCAGGGCGTACTCGTACAACAAGGTCTTCGACGTGAACGTACGCGTCGAGCGGGACACCACGCTGTCGTATCGGGTCTATCCGGCGATGGCGAGCAAGGACCTCGACTACGACGCCACCAACGTGTCGATGGACCTGGCCTTCACGGACGGCACCCATCTGAGCGACCTGAAGGCCGTCGACCAGCATGGATTCCGGCTGTCGCCGCAGGGCCAGGGCGCTGCCAAGGTGCTCTACGTCAACCAGTGGAACAACGTCGTCTCACGGATCGGCTCGGTCGCGGCCGGCAAGACCGTGGACCGGATACTGGTGGCGTACGACTCGCCGAAGGGGCCCGCGAAGTTCCGGGGCTGGGTCGACGACGTGTCGCTGAAGGTGCAGGCACCGGAAAAGCCCAAGGCGCACCTCTCCGACTACGCGCTGACCACCCGGGGCACCAACTCCACCGGTGGTTTCTCCAGGGGCAACAACTTCCCGGCGACGGCCGTGCCGCACGGCTTCAACTTCTGGACCCCGGTCACCGACGCGGAGTCGCTGAGCTGGCTCTACGACTACGCGCGCGCCAACAACGCGGACAACCTGCCGACCGTCCAGGCGTTCAGCGCCAGCCATGAACCCAGTCCCTGGATGGGCGACCGGCAGACCTTCCAGGTGATGCCGTCGGCCGCGACGGGCACCCCGGAGCTGGGCCGCACCCAGCGGGCGCTGGCCTTCCGGCACGAGAACGAGACCGCCCGGCCGTACTACTACGGGGTGCGCTTCGAGAACGGGCTGAAGGCGGAGATGACGCCG
Source organism: Streptomyces cavernae (assembly GCF_004023625.1). Taxonomy (GTDB): domain Bacteria; phylum Actinomycetota; class Actinomycetes; order Streptomycetales; family Streptomycetaceae; genus Streptomyces; species Streptomyces cavernae. Next base: position 113,578 of record NZ_ML137709.1, read on the forward strand.
ACGGACCACGCGGCGATGCTCCGCTTCACCTACCCCGGTGACGACACCAGCGTCATCTTCGACAACGTCAACGACCAGGCGGGACTGACGCTCGACAAGGAGAACGGCGTCGTCACCGGCTACTCGGACGTCAAGTCCGGCAAATCGACCGGGGCGACGCGGCTGTTCGTCTACGGGGTCTTCGACGCGCCGGTCGTGGCGGGCGACTCCGCCAAGGAGAAGGGATACCTGCGCTTCGACGCGGGCAGGGACCGCACGGTCACCCTGCGCCTGGCCACCTCCCTGATCAGCGTCGACCAGGCCAAGGACAACCTGCGCCAGGAGATCCCCGAGGGGACGTCCTTCACTACGGTGCGGGACCGGGCGCAGAAGCAGTGGGACCGGCTGCTGGGGAAGGTACGCGTCGAGGGCGCCACCCCCGATCAGCTCACGACCCTCTACTCCGGCCTGTACCGGCTGTACCTGTACCCCAACTCGGGCTTCGAGAAGGTGGGTTCGACGTACAAGTACGCATCGCCCTTCTCCCCCATGCCCGGTCAGGACACCCCGACGCACACCGGCGCGAAGATCGTGGACGGCAAGGTGTACGTCAACAACGGCTTCTGGGACACCTATCGGACCACCTGGCCGGCCTACTCGCTCCTGACACCCTCTCAGGCGGGTGAAATGGTCGACGGGTTCGTCCAGCAGTACAAGGACGGTGGCTGGACCTCGCGCTGGTCCTCCCCCGGCTACGCGGACCTGATGACCGGCACCTCATCGGACGTGGCGTTCGCGGACGCCTACGTCAAGGGCGTCGACTTCGACGCGAAGTCGGCGTACGACGCCGCCGTGAAGAACGCGACCGTGGTGCCGCCGTCCTCGGGCGTCGGCCGCAAGGGCATGGGGACCTCGCCATTCCTGGGCTACACGAGCACGGACACCCATGAGGGCCTGTCGTGGGCGCTCGAAGGCTTCCTCAACGACTACGGCATCGCGAAGATGGGCCAGGCGCTGTACAAGAAGACCGGAGACAAGCGCTACAAGGAGGAGTCCGAGTACTTCCTCGACCGCGCCCAGGACTACGTCAACCTCTTCGACTCCAAGGCGGGCTTCTTCCAGGGCCGGGACGGCAAGGGCGACTGGCGGGTGGAGTCGTCCGAGTACGACCCGCGCGTCTGGGGTTACGACTACACCGAGACCAACGGCTGGGGTTACGCCTTCACCGCGCCCCAGGACTCCCGGGGCCTCGCCAACCTCTACGGCGGCCGGAAGAAACTCGCCGACAAGCTGGACGAGTACTTCGCCACACCGGAGACCGCCTCGCCCGAGTTCGTCGGCCACTACGGCGGCATCATCCACGAGATGACCGAGGCCCGGGACGTACGGATGGGCATGTACGGGCACTCCAACCAGGTCGCCCATCACGCCACCTACATGTACGACGCGGCCGGACAGCCCTGGAAGACGCAGGAGAAGGTCCGCGAGGTGCTCTCCCGCCTCTACACCGGCAGCGAGATCGGCCAGGGCTACCACGGCGACGAGGACAACGGCGAGCAGTCCGCCTGGTACCTCTTCTCCGCGCTCGGGTTCTACCCGCTGGTGATGGGCAGCGGCGAATACGCCATCGGTTCCCCGCTGTTCACCAAGGCGACCGTGCAGATGGAGAACGGCCGCAAGCTGGTCATCGAGGCGCCGAAGAACAGCGCGAAGAACGTGTACGTCCAGGGGCTCAGGGTCAACGGCCGTACGTGGAAGTCGACTTCGTTGCCGCACTCGGAGATCGCGAAGGGTGGGACGCTGGAATTCGAGATGGGCCCGAAGCCGTCCTCCTGGGGCACCGGCAAGAATGCCGCGCCGGTGTCGATCACCCAGGACGACGAGGTGCCGACGCCCCGGGCCGACACCATCGAGGGCGAGGGCCCGCTCTTCGACAACACATCGTCGACGAAGGGCACGATCACGTCGGTGGACCTGCCGACTGGCAAGGCCGTCAAGGCGGTGCAGTACACCCTGACGTCCGACGACCGCACCGGGGCTCCGGCGGGCTGGAAGCTCCAGGGTTCCTCGGACGGCACCACCTGGAAGACCCTCGACGAACGCTCCGGTCAAACCTTCGCCTGGGACAAGCAGACCCGTCCCTTCTCGGTGAAGGCACCGGGGTCCTATGAGCACTACCGGTTGGTGCTGGACGGGGAAGGGACGTTGGCGGAGGTGGAGTTGCTGGCGTGAGGTGAGCGAGCACCCCGAGAGCCGCCGCCCCGGGTTGCCGGGGCGGCGGTTTCGTGACCTGACATCAGCTGCCGCTTGATCGACGCCGGCGCTCCTGCGGTTCCGCTGCGTGTGCCGGTCCAGGACCGCAGCCACCGGACGCATCCGGCGCCGCGCGCGCCGCACTGCGCCCGGTCTCACTCCACGTCCGCGATGCTGATCCACGTCTTCCCGGCCCGTTCACCGGCTCCGGCGAAGGCCTGCTGGGCCTGGGTCAGCGGGTATCGCGCCTCGATGACGGCGCCGGGCCGGGACCGGTGGAGTTCCGCGACGGCTTCGGTGAAGTCCCGCGGGTGGTCGTAGATCATGGACCCCCGGACCACGAGCTGCCGGCGCACCACGTCCTCGACGGTGAGCGGCAGAGGATCGGAGTTGAGGCCGATCAGCACCACGGTGGCGCCGGGGGCCGCCCGGTCCAGGGCCGGGCCGAGTGCGGGAGCGTGGCCGGAGGTCTCGAAGATCCGGGTGAAACCGGTGCGGCCGTCGTCGGGCAGCGCGCCCAGCCGCCGAGCACGGGCGGCCCGCGGCGGATGCGGCTCGACGACCAGCGGCCGGGCGCCGAGACGGGCCAGGATGAGGCAGACGAGCAGACCCTGGGCCCCGGCGCCCACGACGAGGCAGCGGTCCCTCGCGGTGGTGCCGCTGCGCCGCACCGCGGACCGGGCCACGGTGTAGGGCTCGGCGCAGGCGAGGTCGGCGCCGGACAGGCCGTCCGGGACGGGGTGGGCGAAACGCGCCGGAACGGCGGCACGCTCGGCGAGGACCCCCGGGGCGTTGAGGCCGACGATGGTCCGGTGCGGGCATGCCGAGGTCAGACCGCTGAGGCAGTCGGCGCACTTGAGGCAGGCGTAGTTGGGTTCGATCACCACCCGCTGTCCGATCCGGCGGTCCCGCACCGCGGACCCGCAGGCGACGACGCGTCCGAAGCCCTCGTGTCCCATCACCCACGGGGTGGCGGGCGGGATCCGGCTGCCGCGGAAGACGGCGAGGTCGCTGCCGCACAGCCCGACGCCGGCCATCTCGACGATGACGTCGTGCGGACCGCAGTCGGGCTCGGGCCAGTCCCCCACCGTCTCGACACGGGACGTCCCTGTCAGAACAGCTGCTCTCATCAGACCCTCCTTCGGTCCATTGAGTGGATCTTATGGTCCGCTGTGCGGTTCAACAAGGGATGAGTGAGGCGTCCCCGGCGAAGAAAAAGGCCGCCGCACGTCCTCGGTCGGACGTGCGGCGGCCAGGCATTTTCCATCGACCGCTACGACCCCGGGCCGCCCGTGGGCAGCGATGGGACGGCCGGGGACGGCCACGGACGGCTCAGACGGTCGATCGCACGGCTTCGGGCCGTGTCTCGGAGTGCGCCTCGGTCCGGCCGCCGCCCATGCGCAGGGCGACCACCAGGGAGATCAAGCAGCCGAGCGTGAAGTAGCCCGCGACGAGGTACCAGCCGCCGCCCGCCCACAGCACCAGCGAGCTGAGGACGAAGGGGGTGAAGCCGCCACCGACGACGCTGGCGAGCTGGTAGCCGACACCGGCACCGCTGTAGCGGTACTCCGGTCCGAACATCTCCGTGAACAGGGACTGCTGCACGGCGACGGCCATGTCGTGGGCGCCGTTCACCAGGAGCACCGCACACACGATGATCAGGACCATCGAGCCGGACTCCAGGGCCCAGAAGAAGGGGACCGACCCGGCCACACCCAGCACCGCGCCCCATACGTAGACAGACCTGCGGCTGTAGCGGTCCGCGAGGTAGGCGAAGGCCGGGATGGTGACGATCGCCAGGCCGCCCACGGCGAGGTTGATGTTGAGGAGGTTGTCACGGTTCAGTCCGAACTCGGCCGTGCCGTAGCTGAGGGCGAAGTTGGTGACCCCGTAGAAGGTGAACAGCTCCACCAGGCGCAGGCCGATGATGGCGAAGAACCCCTTGGGGTTGGAACGGATCGCGGCGATCAGCGGCATGCGCGGCTTGTCGTCCTTCGCGAGGCCCGCGACCTCGCTGGTGAAGACCTCGGACTCCTCCACCTTGGCCCGGACGACCAGGCCTATGACCACGATGACGGCACTGACCAGGAAGGGCACCCTCCAGCCCCAGGAACGGAAGGCCTCGTCCGACAGCGAACCGGACATCACCTTGGTGATCATGGTGGCCAGCAGCAGGCCCACCGAGGCACCCACCTGGACACCGCTGCTGTAGAGGGAACGCCACTTCGCGGGCGCGTTCTCCACCGCCATCAGCGCCGCCCCGCCCCACTCGCCGCCGACGGCGAAGCCCTGGGCGGCACGCAGCACCACCAGCAGGAAGGGCGCCCAGAGTCCGGCCTGGGCGTGGGTGGGCAGCACTCCGATCAGCGTGCTGGCCAGGCCCATGATCAGCATGGTGAGGACCAGCATCTTCTTGCGGCCCAGCCGGTCGCCGAAGTGCCCGAAGACGATGCCGCCCAGTGGCCGGAAGAGGAAGCCGACGCCGAACGTGGCCCACGCGGCCAGGGTCCCGACGGCGGGGCTGACGTCCGGGAAGAACAGTTCGTTGAAGAGCAGACCGGCGACGATTCCGTAGAGGAAGAAGTCGTACCAGTCCACGACCGCTCCCATGAAGCTCGCGATCGCCGCTCTCCGCGCCGCGCCTGCGCCTGCGGCCCCGGACTTGGCTGCCGGGCTTGGGATGCTGTTCAACTCACACACTCCATTGGATGCTGCGTCTCACCGGCCTGGCCAGAGCAGACCGCGCTCACAGTGCGGCTCGGCCGGGGAAACGGACGACGGGGACGAAAAGCGGTGAACGGTTGGCCGGGGCGGCTGCCCTCGGGCGGATGCGGCCCGCGATGGACCGGCGGTGTGGCGACGGGACTCCGGGGGTGGGGAGCCGGCCGTCGGACGGGTTGGGGTCCCCCGCTCGAACGGAGCCGAGAGCCGGGGGAGGGAAGGGTCACGCCGTGGTACAGGCGGTGCCCCTCGACCAGTCAGGTCCATGTGACGGATCGCATGAACCGAGTAGCGGGAAGATAAGGCCCTCCACAGGCGCCAGGCAAGAGTTACCGCGGGATTTCGTCGGTGCTTCAGGTACCGGCGGTCCGCACAACGGACTACCGTCGTATCCGAGCGGGCCACGATCCGGCCCGCCGGGCGGCGTTGTCCTGCGCCGCCCGGACACAGGGTGATCAGCGGGAGGGCGTCACGTGGACAGCGGGGCGACGGGGGCCGATGCGGAGCGCGAGCCGAACGGCACGGGCGTGCGGAGCGTACGGCGCGCCCTGGACATCCTCAATCTGCTGAGCGAGGAGCGGCCGGCCATCACCTTGCGGGAGATCACCGACGCCACCGGTCTGCCGAAGACCACGGTGCTGCGCCTGGTCCAGACGCTGGAGGAGAGCGGCCTGCTGTGGTCGGACAACGGCGGGTTCATCGCCGGCCCCGGCCTGTGGCGCTGGGCCTACCTCGCGCGCAGCCAGTGGGAGATCCCGCGTGAGACGCGCAAGGTCATGCGGGACCTCGCGGACCGGCTGGGCGAGACGGTCAACATCTTCGTCGCCCGCGACCTCCACCGCGTCTGCGTCGCCCACGAGGACAGCCCGCACCCCTTGCGGCACGTGGTCGACATCGGTGACGAACAGCCGCTGTGGGCCGGCGCGTCCTCGAAGATCCTGCTGCGCGACGCCCCCGACGCCCTGCTGCGCCGCGTCGCGCTCGCCTCGCCGCACGGCGAGGGGCACGTGGAGCAGCTGCGCACCTCGGCGCAGGAGGCCGCGCGGCGCGGCCACGCGGTGAGCAACAGCGAGTGGGACGAGGGGCTCACCGCCGTCGCGGTCCCGATCGCCGGGCCCAAAGGCGCCGTCATCGCCTCGCTGTCCGTGAGCGGACCCGACCACCGCTTCTCCTACGAGGCGATCGAGCGCTTCGCCGCGGACCTGAAGGAAGCGGCGCGACTGATCTGGGAACAGGGCTTCAACCACCCCCTCGGCCCCGGGCGCCGCGGCGACAGGGCGTAGGGGCCGCCTGACACGAGGCCGCACGCGCCCAGGTCACAGGCGCGGCGCGGGACAGGACGAACCCACGCGGCCCCGCGCGGCACAGCGCGGGACGACATCGCGCGGCCCGGCGCGGGACGGCGCACGACAAGACGAACCCACGCGGCACGGCGCGAGAGCACCGCGCGGCCCGGCGCGGGACGGGACGGCATCGCGCGGCCCGGCGCGGGACGGCGCGGGACGGGACCAATTCGCGCGGCACGGTACGGCGGCGCGGCACGCACGCACCCCGTCCGCTCGCCGTGCCATCGCCGTCCACGGCGAGCGCGGGACCCGGCCGGCGCGGCGCACTGCCGCCGACGGCCACCATGGGGGCCACCGCGAGATCGCAGCGCTCGGTCATCCAGCGAGCCTCGGGCCGAGGGCCTGGTCTTCCGGTCTTCGATCTTCTCGGTGGCCCAGTGATCCAGTGGTCCCAGTGGTCCATCCCGTGGGACGAATGCTCCGCTCAGCGGAACAATTTGCCACCCAGGCCTTGCCCTGACACCGCGCTCCGCGTACTTTCCCTCCAACTCGGACCAATAGGTCCAGCATGCGGACCGTACAGGCTCCACCAGGGAGGTTGGCAATGAGCCGAAGTGACAGATCCGGTCCAGGCCCGGGCGCGGCCATCGGCAGTTTCGTCGGCGCCGTCGCCGACTGGTACGACTTCTTCCTCTACGGCATCGTCGCCGGTCTGCTCTTCGACGAGTTGTTCTTCCCCGCGGCCGACCCGGCCGTCGGAACCCTGGCCGCCTGGTCCACCTTCGGCGTCGGCTTCCTCTTCCGTCCGCTGGGCGGCATCGTCTTCGGTCACTTCGGCGACCGGCTGGGCCGCAAGAAGATGCTGATTCTCACCATGGTGATCATGGGGCTCTCCTCCACCCTGATCGGAGTGCTGCCCACCTACGCCGAAGCCGGCGTCTGGGCCCCCGCCCTGCTCGTCACCCTGCGCGCCACTCAGGGCTTCGCGGTCGGCGGGGAATGGGGCGGAGCCGCGCTGATGGCGGTCGAGAGCGCCCCCGCCAAGTGGCGTTCCCTCTACAGCAGCGGTGTCCAGGTGGGAGCCTCCGTCGGACTGCTGCTGGCGACCGCCGCCGTCAAGTACACGTCCGTCCGCATGTCCGACGAGGCCTTCCACGACTGGGGCTGGCGTGTGCCCTTCCTCGTCAGCGGCGTCATCGTCGTCATCGGACTGATCGTCCGGGCCCTGGTCGACGAGTCGCCCGTCTTCGGCGCGCAGGTCGCCGCCCGCCCCGCGGCGGGGCGAAGACGGCCGCCGCTCCTCACCGCCGTCAGGGAACACCCGGCGGGCTTCCTCGCCATCATCGGTCTGCGCCTGGTCGAACTGCTCACCTTTTACTGTGTGACCACGTTCGCCCTGAGCTACGGCACCCGGGAGTACGGCCTCGACCGCGACGCACTGCTCGACATCAACCTGGTCGTAGGTGCGCTGGCCATCGTCACCATCCCCCTCTTCGCCTATCTCGCGGACCGGTACACCCGCCGCTCCGTCTATCTGTGGGGCGCGGGCATCGGTGTCCTGTGCGCGCTCCCCTTCTTCGTGGCGCTGCGCTCGGGCTCGATGGTCCTGCTCCTGGTGGCGGCGATCCTGCTGGTCAACGGTGCCCACGATATGGCGGTGGCGGTCCAGCAGCCCTTGTTCACCGATATGTTCGGCCCCGAGTTCCGCTACAGCGGCGCGGGTGTCGGCTATCAACTGGCCAGTGTCATCGGCGGCGGCTTCACCCCGCTCATCGCCGGAACCCTGGTGCTGTGGGCGGGCGGCGACTGGGTCCTGGTCGCCCTGTATCTCCTGATCGGCTGCGGCATCTCCTTCACGGTCGCCCTCAACCTCCATTCCGGCCCGCCGAGTTACCCGGACATCCGGAAGACACCGGCCCGGGAGGGCACCCGGGTCTGACCGATCCCTCGTCGCCCAACGGATCCTCATCGCCCCGCGATCCCTCGTCGCACCACGAAGCCCTCGTCACGATCTCGGCGCGGGCGGCGAGGGGCGGGCGGGCCGACTCCGTCCCCGCACCGCGACGTGTGTCCAGCACCTTCTGGTGCCGGACGCACTCATGCACTCATGTCCGGTTCAGTCCCGGACCGCCGACCGCGCCAACGGCGCCAACCGCGTTCCGGGCCCGCGGGGCGTCAGCCGGGCCGGCGGGATATCAACCCGGCCGGCAGGGCAGGCTCGTGGACGCACCACCGCCGGAGCCGGAGACGACGTACCCGAAGGTCGTGCTCCTGCCCGGATCCAGCGAGCCGTTTCAGTCGGCGTTGTGCACCATCACCGCCTGTCCCTGGGTGGTGTGTCTGCCGCCCCAGAGATTGGTGATCGACTGGCCGGCGGGCAGACCGAAGTCCACCATCCAGCCGAGCATCGGTACGTCACCGGTGTTGGTGACGGTGACCTCGGCCTGGTAGCCGCCGTTCCAGCTGCCCGTCGCCCTGCGGGTGGCGGTGCAGGCACCCGGCGGGGACTCGGTTGGGTTGCCCGGGTCGTGAATGCCCGTGACCTCGCCGTTGCCGCCGTCGAAGACGACGTCGGAGCAGGAGTAGAAGGTCTCCGTGCTGTCGGAGCGCTGCCACACCATGTAGATGACATGGCGCCCTGACTTGCCGTCAGGAAGCCTGCCGGTCCAGGAGTAGTTGGCCTCGACGCTGGCCGGGTTGACGGGTTTGATCTCGCCGGTGTCGGTCAGTGCGTCCCGCCAGCACAGGAACGTACGGCTGCCCGGCTTCATCGGGGTGCCGTGGGCCTCCGCCCGGCCGCCCGCCGTGAACACCAGGCCGAGCGCGGGGACGGTGGTGACCAGGGCGAGCAGGACGAGGAGCAGGGCGCTGTGCCGGGTGGACAGTAATCCCAACCTTGTCGAGAGCATGACAAGTCCTGCCCTTCGGTCGGTGGACGTTGCGAGAGCGGGCGAGCGTGAGGCGGGAGCGTCCGGGGCGGGTTCCGGTCCACCGTGATGGGAGCGCTCCCACCTCACTTCTGTGCGAACGTAGCGCGCGACGCGGAAGCTGTAAACGCTCGGCGCGGGGGCATTCCGGACATGCCTCGAATGCGGCGCCCAGCCCAGGGGCCTCTGCGCGCCTCCAGTTCGTCGCGATGCCTTCGGGACGCCTCGAGACTCCGCGGGATCCCTTCGGATTCCCCGATCCTTTCTCCGGATCCTTCGACGAGCGGACGACTGTGACGCACGACGAGCGACGGCAGTGACGCGCGAACCTGAGGCGTAACCGAAGTCCGAGCAGACGGTGACAACCCATATGGCGGGTTTGTTCAGGTATGCGATTCTGGTGTGTGGGTGCCCCGCTGCTCATGGGGTGCGGTCCGGCGCCGCCGGGTCCGGCGTCCGCGCCGTCGCCGCCTGCGTTCCGGGGGCCTCCACCTGCCGGCACCTGCGGCATGGACGGGAGGTAGGTGCGGAAATGCCCCATCACGGCGGTGCCCGGACCGCGGTCTCGGGGCTGCGGGCGTTCGGGGCCGGGGCGGAAGACACCGGTCCGCCCTCCGTGGCGTCGGAGCCCGCCGCACGGGAGCGGGTCCTTGCGTACGCCGGGGCGGCACTGGCCGCCGTCTACGCACACTGCGACGGCGGCGAGGAGCTCCGGCTGGTCGAGACGGCCGGAGGCGCCCGTACCCGGTACGGGCTGCCGGAACGGTTCACGCTGTCCGGTGACTCGCCCGTGGCCGACGCGTTCCGCGTCGGCGGGCCGCTGTGGCTGAGCCCCGCGGCCCTCGCCTCCCACCACGAGGGTGAGCGGGCGACGCTCTGGGCCGGCATGTCTCTCGGGGTGCTGCCGCTCATCGCGGAGGTGGCGGCGAGCGAAGCGCTGGGCTGCCTCGTCGTCGTGGGGGACGACGCCGAGGGCTTCGGGGACGAGCAGCGCAGCTTCCTCGAACGGTACGCGGCCGCGATCGCCGACAAGCTCCGGGGCGAGACCGCGCCGTCGAGGCCGACGCCCCTGCTGGACCCGGCACTGCAGGCCCTGCGCGTCGGTTCGTTCGTCCTGGTGCCGGACACCGGCCTGATCGAGGCGGACACCACCCTGCTCGAACTGCTCGGCATCTCGGAGGACGACTTCGACGGCAAGACGGACACACTGCTCGCGCAGACCGTCCCGGAGGACCTGCCCGCGCTGATGTCGGTGGTGGAGCCGTCTGCGCAGGCCGCCGGCCGCCGGGAGCTGGAGTTCCGGATCCGCCGGAACACCGGTGAACTGTGCTGGCTGCGGATGGGCTGCCGGGTGGTCAAGGGCAGTGACGCCGTGCCCGAGCAGGTGCTGGGCGTGGTGACCGCGGCCTCCGTGCTCCGCAAGAGCGCCGACGACGTCTCCAAGCTGCAGTGGCTGACCACCGCGCTCGACGACGCCACGTCGGTCCGGGACGTCAGCCGGGTGGTGGTCGCGGCCCTGCGCGAGCCGCTGGCAGCCGACCGGGTGGCCCTCGCCGAACTGCAGGACGACCGGCTGGCGGTCACCGTCCTCGATCCGCCGCAGGCCGGCGCCTGGCCGCAGCTGTGGCGCACGGAGTGGCGTTCGGAGTGGCCCGAAGCCCCCGTCAGCGCTCTGCCCACGCTTCAGGCGGCGCTGAGGGACGGGCGGATGGGCCTGTGGCCCGCGGGCGCCCCGCTCGAACCCGGGCTCGCGGGCGTGGGCCCCGGCGGGCTCGCCGTACTGCCGTTGCCGGCCAAGGGCCGGGTCGCCGGTGTGTGCCTGGTCGGCTGGGACCAACCGCATGACTTCGTTCCGGAGGAGAGGTCGCTGCTCACGGCGACGGCGGGGCTGGTCGGGCAGGCGCTGAAGCGTGCGCACGCGTACGACGCCGAGCAGGAGCTCGCCACGATGCTGCAGCGCAGTCTGCTGCCGCGTCGTCTGCCCGAACTGCCCGGGGGAACCGCGGTCGCCCGCTATCTGCCCGCCAAACGGGGGCTTCAGGTGGGCGGTGACTGGTACGACGTCATCGCGCTCTCCGAGGGGCGGGTGGCCCTGGTCATCGGTGATGTGCAGGGGCACAGCGCCGGCGCCGCGACGATCATGGGCCAGATGCGCACCGCCGTCCGGGCCTACGCCGTGGAGGGCCATCCGCCGGACGTCGTCGTCTCGCACGCCAACCGCCTGCTCGTCGGCATGGAGACCGACCTCTTCGCCACCTGCTGCTACGTCGAACTGGACATGGAAGAGGGCAACGCGCTGTTCGTCCGGGCCGGCCACCTGGCACCGCTGATGCGCCACCCCGACGGAAGCTCCGAGGAGATCCAGGTCGAGGGCGGGCTGCCGCTCGGCGTACTGGAGGAGGCGGACTTCCCGCTGACCGCGGTGGCGCTGACCCCGGGTACGGTCCTCGCCCTGGTGACCGACGGTCTGGTGGAGTCCGCGGGGCTGCACCTGGACGAGGGCATGCGCCGTACGCGCGTCGCGCTGGCCGTGGCCGACCCCACGGACCCCGGGCGGATGGCCGACGAACTGCTGGGCGACGAGGGCCGTCGTGAGGACGACGTGGCGGTGCTACTGCTGCGCTACGACGGGATGAAGGTCCGGCCGGTCCGGGCCGGCTGGGTGGTCTGGCGGCTGCCCGACGCCGTGATGCACGCCCGCCGTTTCACCGCGCGCACCCTGCGTTCCTGGCGGATCGCGGAGGCGGCCGATTCGGTGCTGCTCGTCGTCTCGGAGCTGGTCACCAACGCCCTGGTGCACACCCAGGGGGCGGTGCGCCTCGATCTCACGCTCGCCGCGGACCGGGTGCGGGTCACCGTGAGCGACTCCTCGCCGCGGGCACCCGCCAAGCCGGTGATCGTGGACTGGGAGGCGACCGGTGGCCGGGGTCTGCTCCTGGTGGAGGCGATGTCGGCGTCCTGGGGCACGGTGCCGGTCGGCGGAGGCAAGCAGGTGTGGAGCGAGATCGTCGTACCGCCCCGCGAGCCCGGTCCCGTCGAGGCGGACGACCTCCCCGCGGGCCTGGCGCCCGGACCGGGCGACGCCGCGCCGCCCGGGTTCCGGGCCGGGCCGGGCACCGCGCCGCCGGGGCCCCGGGCCGAGTCGCGCGAAACCGGGCTGCCGGGCCCGCGGGACGATCCCCACGCACCCGGTCCGGCCGGTGACCCGGTCCGGGACAAGAGGCGCCGTGCCGGCCGGAGAGAGCGAGGGGGTCCGCGATGGGGATCCTGAACACCCTGTGGACCCTCAGGCGCAGCGCGCTCGCCGCCGTGTGCGCGGGCCTCCTGGCCGTGACCCTGGCCGGTTGCCAGGAGGACGGGGCGGCGGGGGGCGGGAACGGCATCACCGTCGGGCTGCTGATGCCCAACCGGGGAACCCCCCGCTGGGAGGCCTCCGACCGGCCCCTGATCGAGAAGAGGGTGAAGGAGCTGTGTGACGACTGCTCCTTCGTGTACGCCAACGCCGAGAACGACGTGACCAGTCAGCAGCGGCAGATGACGTCCATGATCACCAAGGGGGTCGAGGTCCTCATCCTCACCGCCACCGACCCCAAGGCGCTCCGCTCGTCGGTCCAGGCGGCGGACAACGCGGGCGTCCCGGTCGTCGCCTACGACCGGCTCGCCGAAGGCCCGATCTCGGGCTTCGTCAGCTTCGACGGTGCGCAGGTCGGCAGGCTCCAGGGCGAGGCGCTGCTCAGAGCCATGGGAGAGCAGGCGCACGACGGTCAGATCGTCATGATGAACGGCGATCCGACCTCCCCCAACGCGGCCTGGTTCGCCGACGGGGCCCGGTCCGTCCTCCAGGGCCAGGTGAAGATCGGCAAGTCGTACGAGACCCCGGGCTGGCGGGCGGCGAACGCCCACGCCAACATGTCGGCCGCCATCAGTGCCCTGGGCCCGGACCGGATCGACGGTGTCCTGGCGGCCAACGACACCATCGCCGCCGGTGTCATCTCCTCCCTCAAGAGCGCCCGGATCACGCCGCTGCCACCCGTGACCGGCCAGGACGCCGAACTCGACGCTGTGCGGCGCATCGTCCGGGGCGAGCAGTACATGACCGTGTACAAGCCCTTCGAGACGGAGGCCGACGCGGCCGCCGCCATGGCGATCGCCCTGGGACGCGGCGAGGGGCTCGACGGCATCGCCACGACGACGTACGACAGCCCCACCACCGAGGACGTCCCGGCCGTGCTGCTCACCCCGGTCGCCGTGACGGTCGACAACATCCGCCGGACGCTCGTCGACGAAGGCGTGTACACGATCGACGAGATCTGCGTCCCCCGTCTCCGCTCCGCCTGCGACGAAGCCGGACTCACCCGGTGAGGGGCGAGGGAGGGACGAGGGAGGTGGTTCACGGTGGCGTTCCCGCCCGTGCTGGCGCTGCGCGGTGTATCCAAGCGGTTCGGCGGCGTGCAGGCCCTGATGGATGTCGAGCTCCAGATCCGGGCCGGAGAGGTGGTCGCCCTGGTGGGCGACAACGGCGCCGGAAAGTCCACCCTCATCAAGGTGATCTCGGGTGTGGGCCCCGCCGACAGGGGCGTCATCGAGTGGGAGGGCCGGCTCGTGTCGATCAGGCGCCCGCACGACGCCCACGCGCTGGGCATCGCGACCGTCTACCAGGACCTCGCGATGTGCGACAACCTCGACGTCGTCGCCAATCTCTTCCTCGGCCGGGAGATCGACAGGGTCGGCATTCTCGACGAGGTGGAGATGGAGCGCCGCGCCCGCGAACTGATGCGGGCCCTGTCCATCCGTGTCCCCGATGTACGCATGCCGGTCGCCGCCCTGTCCGCGGGGCAGCGGCAGGCCGTCGCGATCTCCCGCTCGCTGATGGGCTCGCCCAAGGTCCTCCTCCTCGACGAGCCCACCGCCGCGCTAGGTGTCGAACAGACCAGCCACCTCCTCGACCTCATCGAGGAACTGCGCGACCGCGGCCTCGCGGTACTCCTCATCAGCCACAACATGGGCGACATCAAGGCCGTCGCGGATCGTGTCGCGGTCCTGCGCCTCGGCCGCAACAACGGTCTGTTCGACGTGAACACCACCCCGCAGGAGCAGATCATCTCCTCGATCACGGGCGCCGCGGACAACGCCGTGGCCCACCGCACCACGAGCGGCGAGGAGGCGTGGCCGTGAGGAGCGCGGACGGCTCGGCGACCTCTTCCGGGATCCGGAGCGGTGACGCGGGGCACGAGTGCGGCGCTGTCGGTTCTGCTTCGCCGGTTCGCGGGAGTTCCACGGTGAACTCCGTACGCCCCGGGGCGCTGTCCGCGTGGATGCGCCCTCCGTGGGCCGCCGTGTCCGAGCTTTTCGCCGCCACCGCCGAGGACATGGCCTGTTGCCGTCGGTACCGGTCAAGTCGCCGATGGTCGACGGGTGCCGGGCGATGCTTCCGCTGACCGCGTCCTCGACGGGCGGCTACTGCGCGGTCGTGGTGTGGCACTCGGCGGTGGCCGACGCCCTGCAGAAGCTCTTCGAGATGGCCTGGCAGCAGGCGACTCCGCTCGGGCAGCCGGCCGACGACGATGAACTCCCGGAAAGCGAGCGGACGTTGATCCGGCTGCTGGCGGCCGGAATGAAGGACGAGGCGGTGGCCCGCCATCTGGGGGTCAGTCTCAGGACGCTGCGGCGGCGGGTGAGCGAGTTGCAGGAACGGCTCGGGGCGGCGAGCCGGTTCCAGCTGGGAGTGCGGGCCGCGCAACGCGGCTGGGTGTGAGCACCGGCACCGGACATGGCGAAGGGCCGCGCCCCAGGAGGAGCGCGGCCCGGCCGCCTTACCCGATCGCCTACTTGCGGATCAGGCTGCGCAGCACGTACTGCATGATGCCGCCGTTGCGGTAGTAGTCGGCCTCGCCGGGGGTGTCGATGCGGACGACCGCGTCGAACTCGACGCCCGTGTCGGTGGTGACCTTCACGGTGCGGGGGGTGGTGCCCTCGTTGAGCTCGGTGACACCGGAGATGGAGAAGGTCTCCTCACCGGTCAGGCCGAGCGACTGGGCGGAGGCGCCCTCCGGGAACTGCAGCGGGAGCACGCCCATGCCGATGAGGTTGGAGCGGTGGATGCGCTCGTACGACTCGGCGACTACGGCCTTCACACCGAGCAGCGCGGTGCCCTTCGCGGCCCAGTCGCGGGACGAGCCGGAACCGTACTCCTTGCCCGCGAGGACGACGAGCGGGATGCCCTGCTCGATGTAGTTGCGGGAGGCGTCGTAGATGAACGACACCGGTCCGCCGTCCTGGGTGAAGTCACGCGTGTAGCCGCCCTCGGTGCCCGGCGCGATCTGGTTGCGCAGGCGGATGTTGGCGAACGTACCGCGGATCATGACCTCGTGGTTGCCGCGGCGGGAGCCGTAGCTGTTGAAGTCGCGGCGCTCCACACCGTGCTCGGTGAGGTACTTGCCCGCCGGGGTGTCGGCCTTGATGGCACCGGCCGGGGAGATGTGGTCGGTGGTGACCGAGTCACCCAGCTTGGCGAGCACCCGGGCGCCGGAGATGTCGGAGACCGGGGTGGTCTCCATCGTCATGCCCTCGAAGTACGGGGGCTTGCGGACGTAGGTGGACTCCGGGTCCCACTCGAAGGTGTTGCCGGTGGGGATCGGCAGCGCCTGCCACTGGGCGTCACCGGCGAAGACGTCGGAGTAGGACTTGTTGAACATGTCCTCGCCGATGGCGTTCGCGACGACGTCGTTGACCTCGGCCTCGGACGGCCAGATGTCCTCGAGGTAGACCGGCTTGCCGTCCTGGTCGGTGCCCAGGGCGTCCTTGGTGATGTCCACCTTCATGGAGCCCGCGATGGCGTACGCGACGACCAGCGGCGGGGAGGCCAGGTAGTTCATCTTGACGTCGGGGTTGATCCGGCCCTCGAAGTTGCGGTTGCCGGAGAGGACCGAGGTGACGGCGAGGTCGTGGTCGTTGACGGCCTGGGAAACCTCCTCCGGCAGCGGGCCGGAGTTGCCGATGCAGGTGGTGCAGCCGTAGCCGACGAGGTTGAAGCCGACCTTGTCCAGGTACGGGGTCAGGCCCGCCTTGTCGAAGTAGTCCGTGACGACCTTGGAACCCGGGGCGAGGGTGGTCTTGACCCACGGCTTGCGGGTCAGGCCCTTCTCGACCGCCTTCTTGGCCACCAGCGCGGCGGCGACCATGACGTACGGGTTGGAGGTGTTGGTGCAGGAGGTGATCGCGGCGACGGTGACGGCGCCGTGGTCGATCTCGTACGTCGAGCCGTCGGGGGCGGTGACGGTGACCGGGTTGGACGGGGCGCCGTTCGGGGCGACGGCCGGGGCGTCGGAGGCCGGGAAGGACTCCTGGCCCGCCTCGTCCACGACGTCCACGTAGTTGCGGACGTCCAGCTTGAACTGCTCGGCGGCGTTCGCGAGGACGATGCGGTCCTGCGGGCGCTTCGGGCCGGCGATCGACGGGACGACCGTCGACAGGTCGAGCTCGAGCTTCTCGGAGAAGTCGGGCTCGGCGGCCGGGTCGAGCCAGAGACCCTGCTCCTTGGCGTAGGCCTCGACGAGCGCGAGCTGCTGCTGGGAACGGCCGGTGAGCTTCAGGTAGTTGATCGTCTCGGCGTCGATCGGGAAGATCGCGGCGGTCGAGCCGAACTCCGGCGACATGTTGCCGATGGTGGCGCGGTTCGCGAGGCTCGTGGCGGCCACACCCTCGCCGTAGAACTCGACGAACTTGCCGACCACGCCGTGCTTGCGGAGCATCTCGGTGATCGTGAGCACCAGGTCGGTGGCGGTGGTGCCGGGCTTGAGCTCACCGGTGAGCTTGAAGCCGACGACACGCGGGATGAGCATGGAGACCGGCTGGCCGAGCATCGCGGCCTCGGCCTCGATGCCGCCGACGCCCCAGCCGAGCACTCCGAGGCCGTTGACCATGGTGGTGTGCGAGTCGGTGCCGACGAGGGTGTCAGGGTAGGCCTGCCCGCCCCGCACCATGACGGTCCGAGCGAGGTGCTCGATGTTCACCTGGTGGACGATGCCGGTGCCGGGGGGTACGACCTTGAAGTCGTCGAAGGCGGTCTGGCCCCAGCGCAGGAACTGGTAGCGCTCGCGGTTGCGGCCGTACTCCAGCTCGACGTTCTGGGCGAAGGCGTCGTTCGTGCCGAACTTGTCGGCGATGACGGAGTGGTCGATGACCAGCTCGGCCGGGGAGAGCGGGTTGACCTTGGCCGGGTCGCCGCCCAGCTCCTTGACGGCCTCACGCATGGTGGCGAGGTCCACGACACAGGGCACACCCGTGAAGTCCTGCATGATCACACGGGCCGGGGTGAACTGGATCTCCTGGCTGGGCTGGGCCTGCGAGTCCCAGTTGCCGAGGGCCCGGATGTGGTCGGCGGTGATGTTCGCGCCGTCCTCCGTGCGGAGCAGGTTCTCCAGCAGGACCTTGAGGCTGTACGGAAGGCGAGCCGAGCCCTCCACCTTGTCCAGCCGGAAGATCTCGTACGACTCGTCGCCCACGCGCAGCGTGCTGCGGGCGTCGAAGCTGTTCGCCGACACGACAGTCTCCTTCATTGATGTGCGCGTACCACACCGCATCCTGCCGCCACGCCCTCTGGGCCGATCCGCTAAGGTAAGGCTAAGTTAGGTAAGCCTTACCGAAAGGTGGCGTGCAGTACGCCCCGGCAGATATCTCGATGTCGAGATAACTCTAGTACATGGGGGCGGACTGGTCATGCCCGGATACCGTCGCGCTGCTCACAGGGACCCGGGCGGACACACACCGGCCCGGACCGGCCGACCCCTGAGCCCCTGCGGCAACAGCCGCCCCTGCACACACACGAGCGCGGCTCCTACCCGGCCGCACTTCGGGCGGTAGATGCCACGGTGAAGAATTGCCTGTCCGTTGACCATTTCTTGACGAGTGCACGCCTTCCCTTTGGAGAAGTCTTTCAGCGTCATTCAGTGTTTTCCGCTGTCACGCCACTGGATCTTCGGCCGACCGGGCCCCCAGGCCGAAGGGCAGCGAGAAACGAAGCGGAGTGAAAATCTCCGCATAGTCACAGCCAAATCGCAGCCCGTGGAGAAGCGCCCGGGCGCGGACGGCCTTATCCCTCAGCTCAGGACTCGTCGCGGTCTGCGACGCGTGCTGGGAAAGCAGTTCCGTCTTCTCCTCGATGAAATCGCTTATGTCGACGGCGATACCGGTGGACAGCACCGGCGATCTTGGCGACTCGAAGAGAAGGACGTTCCGCTGGCCACGCGCGGCGATCCTCATCGCCCGGTGCGTCTCGACGTGGTCCTGGTGCGTGTCCTCCGGCAGATGCGTGTACACCACGTCAGGGGCGGTGTCGGTGATCACCTGCTCCAGGAGCGTGACGAGGTGCGTGAGGGAGCCCAGATCCCCGTCGGGCAACCCGAGCGGCACCACCTTCGCCCCCAGCAATTCCGCGGCTCTCGCCTGCTCCGCAGCCCGCACCAGGGGTTCCCCACCACGGGCCCCGTCACTGACGACGACGGCGGTTATCTCGGCCCCCTGTGCGGCATGCCGCAATAGAGTCCCACCGCAGCCGAATTCGATGTCGTCCGGATGGGCTCCCACGGCGAGCACCCGCTGCCACATACTTTCCCCTCCCCTGTCACGCGCCTGCGTGCCTACGAATAGGCAGACTATGCACTGACACCGGGTTCCTGGCTACCGGGTGGCCGTTGGGCGCACTTTGGACCGGGCGCAAACGTGATGACAATTCCGCGGGGTGAGTGTCCGTCACCGAAAGAACGACCTGTCATCGGTCGGGAGAACGCACGGATGTCCGGGCGGTCCCGAGTGCTTCCCGCAGTTGGGGGTACCCGCAGCACGAAGCGAGACCTCGGCGAGGCAACGCCAAGGCGCGGAGAAAGGGAAGACGCAGCAAGAGGGAGGCAACCATGCCACTCACGTTCCGCAAGAGCCTACGGATCCTGCCCGGCGTGCGCCTGAACATCAACAGGCGGTCCTGGTCCATCACGACCGGGGGCAGTCGCGGGCCCCGGCACACGCACAGCAGCACGGGCCGGCGCACCACCTCCATGGACCTCCCGGGCCCCTTCGGCTGGCGCCGGACCACCAGCAGCAAACGCCCCAAGCGCCACTGAGGGGTCGTCACCCATCCGGACCCCCCGCAGTGCCCCATCTCATATCTGAGATAACCTGCCCCCATGGCAGACGACTACCTCGTACGCATCGGCAAGCTCATCCGTGACGCCAGGCAGCACCGGGGCTGGACCCAGTCCCAGCTCGCCGAAGCGCTCGGGACCAGTCAGAGTGCGGTGAATCGCATCGAACGTGGCAACCAAAACATCAGCCTTGAGATGATCGCCCGAATCGGTGAAGCCCTGGACAGTGAGATCGTCTCGCTGGGCTACGCAGGCCCGATGCATCTGCGGGTGGTCGGCGGTCGTCGTCTGTCCGGCTCCATCGACGTCAAGACCAGCAAGAACGCCTGTGTGGCGCTGCTGTGCGCGTCCCTGCTCAACAAGGGCCGGACGGTACTGCGGCGGGTCGCGCGCATCGAGGAGGTCTACCGCCTGCTGGAGGTACTCGGCTCCATCGGCGTCCGCACCCGCTGGATCAACGACGGCACCGACCTGGAGATCGTCCCCTCGGGCGAACTGCGGATGGCGGCGATCGACGCGGACGCGGCCCGCCGCACCCGCTCGATCATCATGTTCCTCGGCCCGCTGCTGCACCGCATGGACCACTTCAAGCTGCCGTACGCGGGCGGCTGCGACCTCGGCACCCGCACCGTCGAGCCGCACATGATCGCGCTGCGCCGGTTCGGCCTGGAGATCACCGCGACCGAAGGGCTCTATCACGCGCAGGTGGACCGCTCGGTCGTGCCCGACCGCCCGATCGTGCTGACCGAGCGCGGCGACACCGTGACCGAGAACGCCCTGCTGGCCGCCGCCCGGCACGACGGCACGACCGTCATCCGCAACGCGTCCTCCAACTACATGGTCCAGGACCTGTGCTTCTTCCTGGAGGCGCTGGGCGTGCGGGTGGAGGGCATCGGCACCACGACGCTCACCGTGCACGGCGTGCCCTCCATCGACGTGGACGTCGACTACTCCCCCTCCGAGGACCCGGTCGAGGCGATGAGCCTGGTGGCCGCCGCGGTGGTGACCGAGTCCGAGCTCACGGTGCGCCGGGTGCCGATCGAGTTCCTGGAGATCGAGCTCGCGGTGCTGGAGGAGATGGGCCTCGACCACGACCGGTCGGCGGAGTACTGGGCGGACAACGGCCGCACGCGGCTGGTGGACCTGACCGTGCGGCCCTCCAAGCTCGAGGCGCCGATCGACAAGATCCACCCGATGCCGTTCCCGGGCCTGAACATCGACAACGTCCCGTTCTTCGCCGCCATCGCCGCCTCCGCGCAGGGCAAGACGCTGATCCACGACTGGGTCTACGACAACCGGGCGATCTATCTGACCGATCTGAACCGGCTCGGTGGACGGCTCCAACTCCTCGACCCGCACCGGGTCCTGGTGGAGGGTCCGACTCGCTGGCGCGCGGCCGAGATGATGTGCCCGCCGGCCCTGCGACCGGCCGTGGTCGTGCTGCTCGCGATGATGGCTGCCGAGGGCACGTCCGTACTGCGGAACGTCTATGTCATCAACCGCGGCTACGAGGACCTGGCGGAGCGGCTCAACTCGGTCGGGGCGCAGATCGAGACGTTCCGGGACATCTGAGCGGAGGATTCCGCCGCCCCTGTTTGACCTGCATGCCCCCGCGCTGAGCGGCCACGCTTGACGCCGGCCCGCTCCCGGCCGGCCGGTCCGGCACGCGCGGACCACTGCCGGGGCCCGGCAGATCACCCGGATGGCGAGCGCCGTAGCCGCCGTAGCTGACGCACGCAAGCCGGGCCGGCCCGTCCGGTGCGTCGGCTCGACGGGGCCAGTGGCCGCCCAGCTGCGGCCGGGCCGTGGCGTCTCCCGCCGTTCCGCCGCTGCGGCCTTGCCGCTGACGTCTCATCATCTTCAGGGCGGAGACAGAAGTCCCGGGCGCTCCCCGTGCGTCCGAGACGGCGTCCAGGCGTTCGGGGACGGCGTCCAGGCGTTCGGGACATCGGAGGCGTCCCGTGCCGCCGCGTGGGGTTCCGCCGTCCGGGCGACGTGGTGGAACCCCGGGGCCGTTGACCCGAGTCGGCGACGTCCGTCTCTGCCGCGTACGGGAGTTGTCCGGGTGTTGTCACGCTTGTCGCCTCCCGCTGGCGATGAGTTCCGGGCGCGCGCATCGTCTTAAGTACAGCGAGGCGACGACAGAGCCGCCCGGCACTCGAAGCCACCTTGGAGGTGCGCCATGTGTACTCACCAGCCCTCGTGCGCCGCGACCGACAGCGACCGCCCGCACATCGTCGCCGCCCACCCCGAGCAGGGCTGGAACCTGCTCTGCAACGGCGCGATCGTCTTCGACGACACCGGTGAACTGCTCCCCGACGGCCAGGTCGTCGCCCCGCACCGCGTCATGGTCGCCGAGTTGGCCGTCGCCGCGTGAAGACCCTGTTCCGCCGGCTGATCCCCTACGGGAGCACCGCGAACCCGTCCAGTTCCACCCGCGCCCGTTCGTCCCAGAGGCGCACCACTCCGACGACCGCCATCGCCGGATAGTCGCGGCCCGCCAACCGCTGCCAGATACGGCCCAGTTGCGCGGTGTGCGCGCGATAGCCGGCGACATCGGTGGTGTAGACGGTCACCCGGGCCAGATCCGCGGAGGTGCCGCCCGCGGCCCGCAGGGCGGCCAGCAGATTGGCCAGGGCCTTCTCGAACTGCTCCGGGAGCGTGTCGCCCACGATCCCGCCTGCCGCGTCCAGCGCGGTCTGGCCGGCCAGGAAGACCACGCGTGAGCCGGTGGCGACGACCGCGTGCGAGAAGCCGGTCGGCGGGGAGAGACCGGGCGGGTTGACGCGTTCGGCGGTCATCGGGCGCCCTCCCTGTCGGACTCCCGGTCCCCTGGCTCCCTGCCCGGATCCCTACCGGGCTCCCCATCCGGATCCCTACCGGACGCCCCGCCCGGATCCCTGGCAGGCGCCCCGCCCGGATCCCTACCGGGTACACGGCCCGGATCCCTGTCCGACTCCTTGTACAACTCCTTGGCGATGATCGTGCGTTGGACCTCGCTCGCCCCCTCGTAGATGCGCGGTGCGCGCACCTCGCGGTAGAGGTGTTCGAGGAGATGGCCGCGGCGCAGGGCGCGGGCGCCGTGCAGTTGTACCGCCGCGTCCACCACGTACTGGGCCGTCTCGGTGGCCAGCAGTTTCGCCATCGCGGCCCGTTTGGGCATGTCCGGGGCACCCGCGTCGTGGGCGGTCGCCGCCGCGTGGACCATGAGCCGGGCCGCCTCCGTACGCAGTGCCATCTCGGCGACCTGGTGGGACACGGCCTGCAGATCCTTCAAAGGCCCGCCGAAGGCCCGCCGTCCGGCGGTGTGCGCGACCGTCGCGTCCAAGGCTGCCCGCGCCATCCCGACCGCGAAGGCGCCGACGCTCGGGCGGAAGACGTTGAGGGTGTCCATGGCGACGCGGAAGCCACGGTCCACCGCGCCGAGGACGTCGTCCGCCGTCACCGGCACCTCGTCGAAGCGGAGGGTGCCGATCGGGTGCGGACAGAGCATGTCGATGGTGGTGCCGGTGAGCCCGGGCCGGTCCGCGGGCACCAGGAAGGCGGTCACCCCGCGGGCGCCCGCGCCGGGTGTGGTCCGCGCGAAGACGGTGTAGAAGTCGGCGTCGGGAGCGTTGGAGATCCAGCACTTCTCGCCGGTGAGCCGCCAGCCCCGGACCGCCCCGGCACGGTGGGGCCCGGCCCTCAACTCCAGGGCCGCCGCGTCCGATCCCGCCCCCGGCTCGCTCAGCGCGAAGGCGGCCACCGCGCTGCCCTCGATCACCCGGGGGAGCCAGCGCTCCCGTTGGGCGGGGGTGCCGTGCGCGTGGACCGGGTGTGCGCCCAGGCCCTGGAGGGCGAGGGCCGTCTCGGCCTCCGTGCACGCGTACGCGAGGGACTCCCGCATCAGGCACAGATCCAGCGCGCTTGAGGAGAACAGCCGCTCCAGCAGGCCGAGTCGGCCCAGTTCGACGACGAGGGGACGGTTGACGCGGCCCGGCTCCGACTTCTCGGCGAGCGGGCGCAGCCGGTCCGCCGCGAGGCCGCGCAACCTGTTGCACCACGCCTCCTGGTCCGGATCGAGCGAGAAAGCGGTCATCGGCCGTTCGTCCTCTCTCCCTGGCGGACTCAGCTCCGACGTTATCGCGCATGATTGACTGTCGTCACCAAGTCGATACGCTCCAAGGGCGAGCCCACCACGACAAGGGGGCGCACCGCTATGGAATCCAAGGACGGCACCGTCGGCACGACCGGCACCGCCTCGGCCCACATCGACACCTTCGCGCGCGACCGTCTGCCACCCCCGGACCAGTGGCCGGAGCTCCGCTTCGACCTGCCGGAGCTGCGCTATCCGGACCGGCTCAACTGCGCCGTGGAGCTCCTGGACCGCACGGTCGAGCGGTTCGGCCCCGGGCGGCCGGTGTTCCGCACGTCGACCGGGGACCCGTGGTCGTACGGAACCCTCCGACGGCACGTCGACCGGATCGCCCACGTCCTCACCTGCGAACTCGGTGTCGTGCCCGGAAACCGGGTGCTGCTGCGCGGTCCCACGACCCCCTGGCTGGCGGCCTGCTGGCTCGCCGTGCTGAAGGCCGGCGCCGTCGCCGTCACCGTGCTGGCCCAGCAGCGCCCCCACGAGCTGGCCACGATGTGCGGGATCGCCCGGGTCACGCACGCACTGTGCGACATCCGCTCCGTCGACGACCTGGTGAAGGCGGAGGTCCCCGGACTGCGCATCACCACGTACGGCGGGGACGCACCCGACGACCTGTTACGCCGGAGCGCGCCCGAGGAGCCGTACCCGGCCGTCGCGACCGCCGCGGACGACGTCGCGCTCATCGCCTTCACCTCCGGCACCACCGGGCGCCCGAAGGGGTGCATGCACCTCCACCGTGACGTCCTCGCCATCGCGGACACCTTCTCGCGGCACGTGCTGCGCCCGCATGCCGACGACGTCTTCGCGGGCAGTCCCCCGCTGGGCTTCACCTTCGGGCTCGGCGGTCTGGTGGTGTTCCCCATGCGGGCCGGCGCGAGCGCGCTGCTGCTCGAACAGGCAGGCCCCGGGCAGCTGTTGCCCGCGCTGGCCGAACACCGGGTGTCGGTACTGTTCACCGCGCCGACCGCGTACCGCGCGATGCTGTCCGACCTGGACGCGCACGACACCGGCTCGCTCAGGCGCTGTGTCTCGGCCGGTGAGAACCTGCCCGCGGCGACCTGGCAGTCCTGGTACGAGCGGACCGGGCTGAGGATCATCAACGGCATCGGCGCCACCGAACTGCTGCACATCTTCATCTCCGCGGCCGACGAGGAGATCCGGCCGGGGACCACGGGAGTTCCCGTGCCGGGCTGGCACGCGCGCGTGGTCGACGGTTCGGGTGCGCCGGTCCCGGACGGCGAGCCGGGACTGCTCGCGGTGAAGGGCCCCGTCGGCTGCCGCTATCTGGCCGACCCCCGGCAGCGGGAGTACGTACGGGACGGCTGGAACATCACCGGCGACACCTACATACGCGAACCGGACGGCTACTTCCGCTATGTCGCCCGCGCCGACGACATGATCATCTCGGCCGGGTACAACATCGCGGGCCCGGAGGTCGAGGAGGCGCTGCTGCGCCACCCCGACGTGATGGAGGCCGCGGTGGTCGGGCGGCCCGACGAGGCGCGCGGGCAGGTCGTGGTCGCGTACGCCGTACTGCGCCCGGGAACGCCCCGGGACGCGGACGCGCTGCGCGCCTTCGTCAAGGCGGAGCTGGCACCGTACAAATGCCCCCGCGAGATCGTCTTCCTGGACGCCCTGCCGCGGACCGCCACGGGGAAGCTGCAGCGGTTCCGGCTGCGCACTGACGGTGCGAAGGGCACGGACGGCACGGAGCGTCCGGAGGGTACAGACGGTACTGACGCTAGGGACACCGCCTCGTTGTCCACAGGCGACGGGAGCGGGTTGTCCACAGGCGACCGTCCCGGGTGACCTACGAGCCCTAGAGTGATCACGTGTCCGAGCAGCACGCCCCCCGGTCCCTCATCGTCACCTTCTACGGCGCGTACGGCCGCTTCATGCCCGGTCCGGTGCCCGTGGCCGAGCTGATCCGGCTGCTCGGCGCCGTCGGGGTGGACGCGCCGTCGGTGCGGTCGGCGGTGTCGCGGCTGAAGCGCCGCGGACTGCTGGTGCCGGCGCGTACGGAGACGGGCGCCGCCGGGTACGCGCTGTCGCCCGAGGCACGCCAGCTGCTCGAGGACGGCGACCGGCGGGTGTACGCGACGGCATCACCGAAGGACACGGGCTGGGTGCTCGCGGTGTTCTCGGTCCCGGAGGCCGAGCGGCACAAGCGGCACGTCCTGCGCTCGCGGCTGGCCGGGCTGGGCTTCGGCACCGCGGCCCCCGGCGTGTGGATCGCCCCGGCCCGGCACTACGAGGAGACCCGGCACACCCTGCGGCGACTGCGCCTGGACGGGTACGTCGACCTCTTCCGCGGCGAACACCTCGGCTTCGCGGCGACGTCCGAGGCGGTGGCCCGCTGGTGGGACCTGCCCGCCATCGCAGAGCAGCACGAGGCGTTCCTCGACCGCCACGCACCGGTGCTGCGGCGGTGGGAGTCCCGCGCGGACACCCCCGCGGACGAGGCGTACGCGGACCATCTGCGCGCGCTGGACTCCTGGCGCCACCTCCCGTACGCCGACCCCGGACTGCCCGCGGGCCTGCTCCCCGGCAGCTGGCCGGGCTACCGCTCGGCGGCGGTCTTCCGGGCGCTGCACGAGCGGCTGCGGGAGGCGGGCGCGGAATTCGCCGGCGCGCAGGCCGGCACGGCGGCAGCCGGACGGGTGTGAGATGTGACCTGGTCAGGGCCTGTGCAGCGGCCGTGTAAGAAGTCTCACAGCCGTGACCTCAGTGACATCCGCGGTCGCTAAGACAACCCTTAGGTTTCTCCTTCCGTCTTCTCAGAATTCTTACCTAGGGTCGTGACGCATGAGTCTGATGCGCAGTCTGAACCGGGCGCTCACCGCCACGACAGGGCTCCAGGTACGGAAGGCCACTCCGGCCGCTCCGGCTGCTTTGCCGAAGTCCGGGGCCACGTCCGCGGGGCCCGCCCAGGGGCCTGCCGCGGCGTACCGATGTCCGGCGCCCGAGGACCTCCGGACCGACCGGCTGCTGCGTCAACCGGTCTTCATCATGTCTCCGGTGCGCTCGGGCTCGACCCTGCTGAGGATGCTGCTCAACGCCCACTCGCGGCTGCATTCCCCGCACGAGCTGCACATACGCCGCCTGGAAGTCGGCTACGGCAGCAAGCTCTCGCAGAAGGCCATGACCGCCCTGGACCTGGAGCGCGGCGATCTGGAACATCTGCTGTGGGACCGTGTCCTGCACCGCGAGCTGGTCAAGTCCGGCAAGGACTTCATCGTCGATAAGACGCCCAGCAACGCCTTCGTCTACCAGCGTCTGCGCGACTGCTGGCCCGACGCCCGCTTCGTTTTCCTGCTGCGCCACCCCGTCTCCATCGCCCGGTCGTGGCACGAGGGCGACCCCGACAAGCGGACCTACGAGGAGGCGGCGGCCGACGCGCTGCGCTACATGAAGGCCGTCGAGAAGGCCCGGGGCGGGCTGACCGGCTTTCACACCCTGCGCTACGAGGACCTCACCCAGGGCCCCCAGGCCGAGCTGCGCCGGATGTGCGCCTTCCTCGACGTCGACTTCGAGCCCATGATGCTGGACTACGGCAAGCGCGACGACTCCCAGGTGGTGAAGGGACTCGGCGACTGGCGCGACAAGATCCGCTCCGGCACGGTGCAGGCCGGGCGCGCGCTGCCCCGCGAGGAGGAGATCCCCGAGATCCTGCGGCCCATGTGTGCCGCCTGGGGCTACTCGTCGTGAAGTCGCATGCGGAGGTCGCGGAGGTCTGGCCCCGCGACGGACTGGTACGGCTGGTCGGGCACATCTACGGACGGCCCGTACGGGACGAAGACGAATGGCGGCTTTTGCTGGTGCTTCGCTGCGGCGAGCAGCGGCTGCACTACCAGGTCGCGCTGGAGGAGAACCGCTTCGAGAGCGAGCTGCCGATCACCGACCTGAGGAAGGCGGACCCGGCATCCGTAGAGGAGTGGGACCTCCATCTCACCGAAGGCACGGCCGAACTGCGGGTGGGCCGCCACCTCGACGACATCCGCGGCAAGAAGAGGATCATGGTCTATCCGGAACAGCGGCTGGCGGACTTCAGCGTCCGGCCCTACTTCACCGTCAACGACAACCTCTCCCTGGAGTGCCGCACGGAGGTCGCGTCATGACGGCCGACCGCCTGCCCGTCCGGCCGGCCGACGGCCCGCCGCGCCATCGTCCGAAGGTCCGCTATCTGCTGCTGCACGCCTACGGCCGCGGCGG
Organism: Streptomyces cavernae; assembly: GCF_004023625.1. Classification (GTDB taxonomy): domain Bacteria; phylum Actinomycetota; class Actinomycetes; order Streptomycetales; family Streptomycetaceae; genus Streptomyces; species Streptomyces cavernae. Next base: position 141,230 of record NZ_ML137709.1, read on the forward strand.
CACCATCCGCACCGTGATGAACCAGACCAACTCGCTGGTCGCCGCCGGCTGGGAGGTCGAGCTGGTGAGCGCGATCCGACGCCGCGACGACCTTCAGTTCCCCCTCGACGAACGCGTCCGCGTCTCCACCGTCGTCGATCTGCGCGACGACGCTTACGTCCGGCCCATCGGCCTCATCGAGCGCTGGCAGGAGTGGCGCAAGGGCCGACTGCTCGCGGAGCCGCCCCGGGCCGTCCCGCCCGGCGAGTTCGGCTACCGCCATTTCAACCGTTACGTGGAGCAGCAGCTCGCCCGCTATCTGAGGACGCTGCGGGACGGCGTGCTCGTCACCACCCGGCCCGCGCTGAACCTCCTGGCCGCCGAGCACGCCGCGGGCGGGGTGATCCGGGTGGCTCAGGAGCACATGAACCACGGCACGCACAAGCGCGACGTGCAGGAACGCATCCGGGAGAGCTACCCGAGCTTCGACGCGGTCGCCGTGCTGACCGAACGCGACCGCGAGGAGTACGCGCGGCTGCTGCCCGGCACCCGGGTGGTGCGCATACCGAACGCCGTGCACTCACTGGACCAGGTCCCCTCCGACCACCGGTCGAAGATCGCGGTCGCGGCCGGGCGGCTCTTCCCCCAGAAGGGCTTCGACATCCTCATCCCGGCGTGGGCGAAGCTCGTGGAGACGTACCCGGACTGGCAGCTGCGGATCTACGGCAGCGGCGAGAAGAAGGCGCAGCTGCGGGAGCTCGTCGACAAGCACCACCTCTACAACCACGTCTTCCTGATGGGCCACACCGACCGGCTCGACGACGAACTCGCCAAGGCCTCCTTCTACGTGCTCAGTTCCCGCTTCGAAGGGCTGCCGATGGTGATGATCGAGGCGATGAGCCATGCGCTGCCGGTGGTCGGCTTCGACTGCCCGACCGGGCCGTCCGACGTGCTCACCCACGGCGTCGACGGTCTGCTCGTCCCGCCCGAGGACCCCGACGCCCTCGCCGAGGCCATGGGCAAGCTCATGGGCGACCGGGCGCTGCGCGCCGACATGGGCATGGCCGCCGTGATGACGGCCGCCTCCTACGGGCCGGACGCCGTGCACCCGCGGTGGGAAGCCCTCTTCACCGAACTCCACCGGCTCCACCGGCTTGACCGGCTCCCCGAAGGGCGCGGCGCACGGGGCGACGCCACGGCAGGGCGGCAGGCGCACGCCGCCGCGGAAGGACCGCTCGCATGACCACCACGGCAAGGGCGCAGGGTGCCACCGTCTGGCTCACCGGCCTGCCGAGCGCGGGCAAGACCACGATCGCCCGGACGCTCGCGGCCGGCTGCGGTCCGAGGGCCACCGCGTTGAGGTCCTCGACGGCGACGAGATCCGCCGCTTCCTGTCGGCCGGGCTCGGCTTCAGCCGCGAGGACCGCAACACCAATGTCCAGCGCGTCGGGCCGGTCGCCGAGGTTCTCGCCCGCAACGGGGTGCTGGCGGTGGTGCCGGTGATCGCGCCGTACGCGGACAGCCGGGAGGCGGTGCGGGGGGGGACACGAGGCGAGCGCCACACCGTACTTCGAGGTGCATGTGGCCACCCGGTCGAGGTGTGTGCCGAAGGCGATGTGAAAGGGGCTGTACGCGCGCCAGGCCGCGGGTCAGCCGATCGGGCTCACGGGCGTCGACGACCCCCACGAGCCCCCGGTCGACCCCGCGGTCGCGCTGCACACGCGGCACCAGACGCCGGAGGAGTCCGCGGGGCTGGTGTACCGGGCGCCGGCCGACCGGGGGATCGTGTGTCGGGCCATTCGCCCGCCGCGCACCGGCCCGCCCACGAAGGCGTCAACCCCCCAGTGTGAGCCGGGGTTTGGGAGTGTCGGTGCGCCCCGTCCGCGGGCGTCTGCTCCCGGCGCGGTAGGGCGCGGGCCAGGTGACGCCCGGCCCGGTGTAGCCCTGCTCGGCCGCCGCGTGCAGCGTCCAGTTCGGGTCGTAGAGGTGTGGCCGGGCGAGGGCGCACAGGTCCGTACGGCCCGCGAGGACGAGCGAGTTGACGTCGTCCCAGGACGAGATGGCGCCGACGGCGATCACCGGGACGCCGGTCTCGTTGCGGATGCGGTCGGCGTACGGGGTCTGGTACGAGCGCCCGTACTCGGGCCGTTCGTCCGGGACGACCTGGCCGGTCGACACGTCGATGGCGTCGGCGCCGTGCGCGGCGAAGGCCCGGGCGATCGCGACGGCGTCCTCGGCGGTGGTCCCGCCGTCGGCCCAGTCGGTGGCGGAGATCCGTACGGTCATCGGCCGTTCCTCGGGCCACACCGCCCGTACTGCGTCGAAGACCTCCAGCGGGAAGCGCAGCCGGTCGGTGAGCGTGCCACCGTAGGCGTCCGTGCGCCGGTTGGTCAGCGGGGACAGGAAACCGGACAGCAGGTAGCCGTGCGCGCAGTGCAGTTCCAGCAGGTCGAAGCCACAGCGCACGGCCCGCCGCGCGGCCGAGACGAACTGGTCCCGGATGTGCCCGAGTTGGCGTTCGGACAGCTCGTGCGGTGTCTGGTTCCCGGGCCGGTAGGGGATCGGGGAGGCGGCCACGAGCGCCCAGTTGCCCTCCTGGAGGGGTTGGTCGATGCCCTCCCACATCAGCCGGGTGGAGCCCTTGCGCCCGGAGTGGCCGAGCTGGACCCCGACGGCGGTGTCCGGGGCCCGGGTGTGCACGAAGTCGACGATCCGGCGCCAGGCCGTGGCCTGTTCGGGGGTGTAGAGCCCCGCGCAGCCCGGGGTGATCCGCCCTTGCGGGCTGACGCACACCATCTCGGTCATCACCAGTCCGGCGCCGCCGAGAGCCCGGGCGCCCAGGTGCACGAGGTGGAAGTCGCCGGGTACGCCGTCCACCGCCGAGTACATGTCCATGGGGGACACGACGACCCGGTTCCGCAGGGTCAGTCCGCGCAGCCGGAAGGGGGTGAACATCGGCGGGGTGTCCGGCGGACAGCCGAACTCGCGCTCCACGGCGGCGGTGAAGCGCCTATCGCGCAACTGGAGGTTGTCGTGAGTGACGCGGCGGCTGCGGGTGAGCAGGTTGAAGGCGAACTGACGCGGCGGCTGGTCCAGGTAGAGCCCGAGGTTCTCGAACCACTCCAGGCTGGCGCGGGCGGCCCGCTGGGTGGAGGCGACGACGGGCCGCCGTTCCTCCTCGTAGGCGGCCAGGGCCCGCTGAAGGGTGGGGTGTTCCCGTAAACAGGCGGCCAGCGCCAGCGCGTCCTCGACGGCGAGCTTGGTGCCCGAGCCGATGGAGAAGTGGGCGGTGTGCGCGGCGTCCCCGATGAGGACGAGATTGCCGTGCGACCAGCGTTCGTTGACGACGGTGCGGAAGGTGGTCCACACCGAGTTGTTGGACCGGAGGGGTCGGCCGCCCAGCGCCTCGGCGAAGATCTTCGCGCAGCGTTCGACGGACTCGGCCGTCCCGAGTTCCGCGAAGCCGGCCGCCCGCCAGACCTCTTCGCGCATCTCGACGATGACGGTGGAGGCGCCGGATCGGTTCTGTATCCCGGAGGGACTCGTTGCGGGGCGGTGGTCGGGCGACGGGCGGGAGTACGGGTATCCGTGCAGTTGCATCACGCCGTGTTCCGTTTCGGCGATCTCGAAGCGGAAAGCGTCGAAGGCGAAGTCGGCGGCGAGCCAGATGTAGCGGCAGCGGTGCCGGGTGACCGAGGGCCGGAACACCTCGGCGTACGCCTCGCGGGTGGTGCTGTGCACGCCGTCGGCGGCGATGACGAGGTCGTACGTGCGCGTGAGCCGGGCCGGGTCCGGCGCCCGCGTCCGGAACCGCAACTCCACACCCAGCGAGCGGCACCGTTCGTGGAGGATCCCCAGCAGCCGGCGCCGGCCGAGCGCGGCGAAGCCGTGGCCGCCGGAGGTGTGGCGGGCTCCGCGGTGCACGACGTCGATGTCGTCCCAGCGCACGAACTCGTCCCGCAGCGCCGCGTACACCACCGGGTCGGCGTGCTCGATCCCCCCGAGGGTCTCGTCGGAGAGGACGACGCCGAAGCCGAAGGTGTCGTCGGGCGCGTTGCGCTCCCAGACGGTGACCTCCCGGGCCGGATCGAGCCGCTTGAGCAGGGCGGCGGCGTACAGGCCGCCGGGGCCGCCACCGACGACGGCGACGCGCGGCGGACGCCCGCCGCCCCCGGGCGGCACGGCTACCTCCCCCGCCACTTCGGGGCACGCTTCTCGGTGAACGCCGCGTGGAACTCGGCGTAGTCCTCCCCGTTCATCAGCAGCGCCTGGGTCGCGGCGTCCAGTTCGACCGCGGCCGCGAGCGGCATGTCGAGTTCGGCGGTGAGCAGTGCCTTGGTCTGGGCGTAGGCGAGCGCGGGGCCCTCGGCGAGCCGGCGGGCGAGGGCGTGGGCCGCCTCGTCCGCGTGCCCGTCCTCGGCCAGTTCGCTGATCAGGCCGATCCGCTCGGCCTCCGGAGCACGCACCGGTTCGCCCAGCATGAGCAGCCGCGTGGCGTGTCCGAGTCCGACGACCCGGGGCAGCAGATACGCGGCCCCCATGTCGCCGCCGGAGAGCCCGACGCGGGTGAACAGGAACGCGAACCGGGCGGAGGGGTCGGCGACCCGGAAGTCGGCCGCCAGCGCGAGCACCGCCCCGGCGCCCGCGGCCACCCCGTGCACCGCGGCGATCACGGGGAACGGACACTCCCGCAGGGCCCGTACGACCTGCCCGGTCATGCGGTTGAAGTCGAGCAGACGGGAGGTGTCCATCGACAGCGTGGCGCCGATGATCTCGTCGACGTCGCCGCCGGAGCAGAACCCGCGCCCCTCCCCTGCCAGGACCAGCGCCCGCACGGACTTCTCTCGGGACAGTTCGGCGAGCAGATCGCGCAGGTCGGCGTAGGCGCCGAAGGTGAGCGCGTTGAGCTTCTCGGGGCGGGCGAGGGTGACGGTGGCGACGCCGTCGGCCAGGGCGCAGCGCAGGTGCCGCCAGCCGGGGGTGCGGGCGGCCGAGCCGGTGAAGGGACTCATCAGGTGCGGCCTCCTCGGCGCTCGGGCGTGCCGGCGGCCGCCGGTGGGGGCGGCGTTCGGGCGGGGCGGCGTTCGGGCGGGGCGGCGTTCGGGCGGGGCGGCGGTCCACGGGGGCGGTCCAGGCAGGGGTCCAGGCAGCGGCGGCCGGCCTCGACCACGGCCGGCTTCGAAGGTATCACCGTTCTGTGACTATCGTCAGGAGCACGCAATAGGACTGAGGGAGCCGTCATGGCCCTGTCGAGAAACCGTCAGGGGGTCACGGCTCGTCGACATCCCGGTAACGGTGCATCGAACGGCGCTGGGCGGGGCGTTGTCCTGGGTACGGAGCCGGTACCGGACAGGGCGGCGGCGGCCGGGCCAGAAGGTCGATGAAGATCTTGTAGGGCGGAACGTCCCGAATGCACCCCGCCGATCGCCTCTGTCCGGGTGCGCCGTACCATCACTGAACGTCGAAAGCAGGACCACCTGCTCCATGAACGGACCGACCTTGCACGAACCCTCCGCTCCCGCCTCCTGGCGCATCGCGCTCCCGCACACGGCCGCGGCCGTGCCCGTCGCGCGCGCCCTGGTCCGTACGGCCCTGGCCGACCTCGAGTACGCCGCGGACAGCGACACCGCCGAGCTGCTCACCGCCGAACTGGTCGCCAACGCCGTGGAGCACACCTCGGGCGACGCCCCGATAGAGCTGGTCGTGGAGATGCTGCCGTACGGCTGCCAGGTGGAGGTGCACGACCCCGACCCCGCGCCGCCCGGCGACCTCACCGTCCCACTGCCGTCCGGCGAGCCGGATCCGTGGCAGGAGCACGGGCGGGGCCTGCTGCTGATCCGCACCCTCAGCGCGTCCTGCGGCCACCGCCCCACCGAGTCGGGCAAGGCGGTGTGGTTCCGCCTGCCCTTCGTCCCCCGGCAGCGCGGGCCTCTGTAGGCGGGCCGCAGCGCGGGCCCCTGTAGGCGGGCCGCGGGCGGACGCCGCCCCGGCATCGGGTCAGGCGAGCGTCGCCACCATGATCGCCTTGATGGTGTGCAGCCGGTTCTCCGCCTCGTCGAAGACGACGGAGTGCGCCGACTCGAAGACCTCGTCGGTCACCTCCAGCGAGTCCAGGCCGTGCCGTTCGTGGATCTCACGGCCGACCTTGGTGCCGAGGTCGTGGAAGGCCGGCAGGCAGTGCAGGAATTTGACGTCCGGGTTGCCGGTGGCCCGCAGCACGTCCATGGTCACGGCGTACGGGCCCAGCGCCACGATCCGCTCGTCCCACACGTCCTTGGGCTCACCCATGGACACCCATACGTCGGTGGCGACGAAGTCCGCTCCCCGCACACCCTCCTCTATGGACTCGGTGAGCGTGATCCGCGCACCGCTGGTCACCGCCAGCTCACGCGCCCGCGCCACGACCGCGTCGGCGGGCCAGTAGGACTTCGGCGCGACGATGCGCACGTCCATGCCCAGCAGGGCCCCGGTGACCAGGTAGGAGTTGCCCATGTTGAAACGGGCGTCGCCCAGATAGGCGAACGCCGTCTCACCGAGGGGCTTGGCACAGTGCTCGGTCATGGTGAGGACGTCGGCGAGCATCTGGGTGGGGTGCCAGTCGTCGGTCAGACCGTTGTAGACGGGGACCCCTGCGTATGCGGCCAGTTCCTCGACGTGTCCCTGGCTGTCGCCGCGGTACTCGATCGCGTCGTACATCCGGCCGAGCACCCGGGCGGTGTCCTTGACCGACTCCTTGTGCCCGAGCTGGGAGCCGGAGGGGTCGAGATACGTGGTCGAAGCGCCCTGGTCCGCGGCCGCGACCTCGAAGGCGCAGCGGGTGCGCGTCGATGTCTTCTCGAAGATCAGCGCGATGTTCTTTCCGGTCAGCGACCTGGTCTCGGTCCCGGCCCGCTTGGCCGCCTTCAGCTCTGCGGCCAGCTCCACCAGCCCCCGGAACTCGTCCTGGGTGAAGTCGAGCTCTTTGAGGAAGTGGCGGCCGGTGAGGGCGCGCGGGGCTGTCGCCATGGGGCGCTCCAGGGTTACGAAGACAGGGAACGCTGGAATACTATACGACGCCTTACATTTCTATACAGACGTTATGCAGGACCCGTCTGACCCATGGCGCGACGTTCCCGGAAGCCCAGGCGGAACCGGGCCTTCTGGGACCTGAGCGGGTGTCCGCCGATCCCGGCGGGGACCCGAGCGGGTGTCCGCCGATCCCAACAGGGACCCGAGCGGGTACCCCATCCCGGCGGGACCGGGAGCCGGTACCCGTACCCGCCGGTCCCCGCAGGACCGGGAGCCGGTACCCGCCGATCCCCGCGGGGTCCGCTCGGCGGCGCCGCCTTCTCGCGCGGGAGGCGGGCGGCTCCCCGAGCCGCCCCCTACACCGCCTCGCGCTCCACGGGACAGCTCATACAACGCGGCCCGCCCCGGCCGCGCCCCAGCTCGCTGCCGGGGATCTCTATCACCTCGATGCCCTGCTTGCGCAGATGTGTGTTGGTGGTCGCGTTCCGCTCGTACGCCACCACGACCCCCGGCTCGACCGCGAGGACGTTGCAGCCGTCGTCCCACTGCTCGCGCTCGGCCGCGTGCACGTCCTGCGTGGCGGTCAGCACCCGGATCTCGTTCAGGCCGAGGGCCGCGGCGATGGCGCGGTGCATGTGCTCCGGCGGATGGTCGGTGACCTTCAGCTCCTTCTCCCCCACCCCCGGTTCGATGGTGTACGAGCGGAGCATCCCGAGACCCGCGTACTGGGTGAAGACGTCACCGTCGACCATCGTCATCACGGTGTCGAGGTGCATCAGCGCCCGCCGCTTGGGCATGTCGAGGGCCACGATCGTCTGCGCGGACCCGGCCGCGAAGAGCTTGTGCGCGAGCATCTCCACCGCCTGGGGCGTCGTCCGCTCGCTCATGCCGATGAGCACCGCGCCGTTGCCGATGACGAGCACGTCCCCGCCCTCGATGGTGGACGGGTAGTCCACCTGCCCCTCGGACCAGGTGTTGAAGAACTCCGCACGGAACAACGGATGGTGCCGGTAGATCGCCTCGAAGTGCACGGTCTCGCGCTGGCGCGCGGGCCAGCGCATGGCGTTGATGGCGACGCCGTCGTAGATCCAGGCGGAGGTGTCCCGGGTGAAGAGGTGGTTGGGCAGCGGCTCGAGGAGGAAGTCGTCGAGCTCCATGACGTGGAAGCGCACCGAGGTGGGCTCCGCATGGGCCTCCAGGAACTCCCGCTTGGTCATGCCCCCGACCAGCGCCTCCGCGAGCTCGGCCGACGGCAGGCTCTCGAACGCCTCCCGCAGGTGGTCGGTGGCCAGCGGACCGTACTCCTTCTCGTCGAAGACACGGTCCAGCACCAGGGATCTGGCGGCCGGGACCGCCAGGGTGTCGGTGAGCAGATCGCCGAAGAGGTGGACGGTGACGCCGCGGTCACGCAGGACGTCCGCGAAGCCGTCGTGCTCCGCGCGGGCGCGGCGCACCCACAGCACGTCGTCGAAGAGCAGGGCGTCCTTGTTGCTCGGTGTGAGCCGTTTCAGCTCCAGATCCGGCCTGTGCAGGATCACGCGGCGCAGCCGGCCTGCTTCGGAGTCGACGCGGTATGCCATGGGTACATCCTGGCCGCCACATGTTTCGTTCACCCGTCGGTGGCGGGTTTTTTTCCACCCGGGGCGGAGCGTGGCCCCTCAAAGCCGCGGGTCCACCGGCTCCGACTCCAGCGCGAGCACCGCGAACACCGCCTCGTGCACCCGCCACAGCGGCTCCCCCGCCGCGAGACGGTCCAGCGCCTCCAGGCCCAGGGCGTACTCGCGCAGTGCCAGCGACCGCTTGTGGCCGAGGTACCGGCCCCGCAGGCGGACGAGGTTCTCGGGCCGGGTGTACTCGGGACCGTAGATGATCCGCAGGTACTCGCGGCCACGGCACTTGATGCCGGGCTGGAGCAGCCGGCCCTGCGCGTCATGGATCGTCTCCCTGGACGGCTTGACCACCATGCCCTCACCGCCCCGCTCGGTCATCTCCAGCCACCAGTCGACGCCCGCCCGCACGGACGCCTCGTCGCCGGTGTCGACGAAGAGCCGCCGCGTGGTCTGCAGCAGACCGGTGCCGTCGTGCTCGACCATGCGGTCCACCAGCTTGAGCTGGGCGTCGTGCGACAGGGTGGCCAGGCTGCGGCCCTGGACCGCCAGGATCTGGAAGGGGGCCAGCCGGACACCGGAGAGGCCGTCGGTGGGCCAGCAGTAGCGCCGGTACGCGTCCGTGAACGCGGCGGCGTCCGCGGCGCGGTCCCGCTGGCGGGCCAGGAGATCACCCACGTCGACACCCCGCGCGGCAGCCCCCTCGAGCGCGGCGAGCGCACCCGGGAACACCGCACCGGACGCCGCGCCCACGGCCGCGTACTGCGATCGCAGCAGCCCGGACGCCTTCAGCGACCACGGCATCAGCTCGGCGTCGAGCAGCAGCCAGTCGGTGGCCAGGTCCTCCCAGAGGTGGGCGGCGGTCACCGCGGAGCGCAGCCGGCCGAGGATCTCCTCGACCACGGTCGCGTCGTCGAAGAAGGGGCGGCCGGTGCGGGTGTAGAGCGAGCCCGTGGGGCCCGACACGCCGAAGCGCTCGCGCGCCACCTCCGCGTCCCGGCACACCAGCGCCACCGCCCGCGACCCCATGTGCTTCTCCTCGCACACGACCCGCTCGACGCCGTCCTCCCGGTACTGCGCGAACGCCTCGACCGGGTGCTCCAGGTAGCCCTCGACCCGGGACGTGGGGGTCGGGGCCATCGTCGGCGGGAGGTACGGGAGCAGCCGCGGGTCGACCGCGAAGCGGCTCATGACCTCCAGGGCGGCCGCCGCGTTCTTCTCGCCCACGCCGACCCGGACCGCGCGCCGGGTCTCGACGACCCGGCGGCCGAGCACGTCGGTGAGATTGAGGGGCCGCCCGTCGTGGCCGCCGGGTGCCTCGGTCGCGAGGGGTCTCGTGGGCTCGTACCAGACCCTCTCGGCGGGTACGTCCACCAGCTCGCGCTCCGGCCAGCGCAGCGCGGTGAGCCGGCCGCCGAACACGGCGCCGGTGTCCAGGCAGATGGTGTTGTTCAGCCAGGTCGCGTGCGGGACGGGGGTGTGGCCGTAGACGACGGCCGCCCGGCCGCGGTACTCCTCCGCCCACGGGTAGCGCACCGGCAGGCCGAACTCGTCGGTCTCGCCGGTCGTGTCCCCGTACAGGGCGTGCGAACGGACCCGGCCCGAGGTACGGCCGTGGTACTTCTCCGGCAGACCGGCGTGGCAGACCACCAGCCGGCCGCCGTCGAGGACGTAGTGGCTGACCAGTCCGTCGATGAACTCCCCCACCGCGGCCCGGAACTCCTCGCTCTCCCCTGCCATCTGCTCGACGGTCTCGGGAAGGCCGTGCGTGAGCTGGACCTTGCGGCCCTTGAGGTACCGCCCGTACTTGTTCTCGTGGTTGCCGGGCACGCACAGCGCGTTGCCGGAGGCCACCATGGACATCACCCGGCGCAGCACACCGGGGCTGTCCGGGCCGCGGTCGACGAGGTCGCCGACGAAGACCGCCGTGCGGCCGTCCGGATGCACTCCGTCCGCGTAGCCCAACTTGCCCAGCAGCGACTCCAGTTCGGCGGAGCAGCCGTGGATGTCGCCGATGATGTCGAACGGGCCTGTGAGGTGGGTGAGGTCGTTGTAGCGCTTCTCGGTTACCACCGCGGCCGCATCGATCTCCTCCGCCCCCCGCAGGACGTGCACCTTGCGGAAGCCCTCGCGCTCCAAGTGCCTGAGGGAGCCGCGCAGTTCGCGGATGTGGCGCTTGATGACGCGGCGCGGCATGTCGGCCCGGTCGGTACGGGCCGCGTTGCGGCGTGCGCACTCCTCCTCGGGCACGTCGAGGACGATGGCGATGGGCAGCACGTCGTGCCGCCTGGCCAGGTCGATCAGCTGGTAGCGGCTCTCCTTCTGGACGCTGGTCGCGTCGACGACCGTGCGCCGGCCCGCGGCGAGCCGCTTGCCCGCGATGTAGTGCAGCACGTCGAAGGCGTCACTGCTGGCGCTCTGGTCGTTCTCGTCGTCGGCGACGAGGCCGCGGCAGAAGTCGGACGAGATCACCTCGGTGGGCTTGAAGTGCTTGCGGGCGAAGGTGGACTTGCCGGATCCGGAGGCGCCGATCAGCACCACGAGGGAGAGGTCGGTGACGGGCAGGGTGCGCGCCCGGACCGGGGCGTCCTGGGCCTGCCGGCTCTGGCTGTTCTGACTCTCCGTCATGCCGCTGTCTCCTCCTTCTCCTTCGGGTCCTGCGAGTTCTGTGAGTCGTGCGAGTCCTGACCCGTCGAGTCCGTCGAGTCCGTCGAGTCCGTCGAGTCCGTCGAGTCCGTCGAGTCCGTCGAGTCCGTCGAGTCCTGCACGTTCTCGGTGGTCTTGGTGTTCCTGGCGTTCTTCGAGTTCTTCGTGTTCTTCGTGTCCTTGAAGGTGCCTGTCTTCAGGGAGAACACGGCCATCTGAGTGGGCGGCCCGACGTCGGGGTCGTCGGGCCCGACGGGGGCGAACTCGACGTCGTAGTTGTGCCGTTCGGCCACCGTGTGCGCCCAGTCGCGGAACTCCCGCCTGGTCCACTCGAAGCGGTGGTCACCGTGCCGGGAGTGCCCGGCCGGAAGGGTTTCCCAGCGCACGTTGTACTCGACGTTCGGTGTCGTCACGACGACGGTCCCGGGGCGGGCGGAGCCGAACACCGCGTACTCCAGGGCCGGCAGCCGGGGCAGGTCGAGGTGTTCGACGACCTCGCTGAGCACGGCGGCGTCGTACCCCTTGAGCCGGTGGTCGGTGTAGGTGAGCGAGCCCTGGAAGAGCTTGACCCGCGCCGCCTGCCGCTCCCCCATCCGGTCCAGTTTGAGGCGCCGCGCCGCGATGGTGAGCGCCCGTACCGACACGTCCACACCCACGATCTCGGTGAACCGGGCGTCCTTCAGCAGTGCCTGCACCAACTGGCCCTGACCGCATCCGAGATCGAGGACGCGCGTGGCCCCCGAGGGGTGCAGTGCGGCGAGGATGGCCTCACGCCGCCGCACGGCCAGCGGTACCGGCCGGTCCTCGGTGTCCGTCTGCTCGTCGACCGCGTTGTCGATCTCCTCGACCTCGCTGTCGTCGGTCTCGGCGAGCCGCAGCAGTTCCATCCGCTCCATCGCCTGCCGGGTCAGAGACCAACGCCGGGACAGGTAGCGGCTGGTGATCAGCTTCTGCTCGGGATGGTCCGGCAGCCAGCCCTCACCGGCACGCAGCAGCTTGTCGACCTCGTCGGCGGAGACCCAGTAGTGCTTGGCGTCGTCGAGGACGGGGAGCAGGACGTACAGATGGCGCAGGGCTTCGGCGAGGGTCAGGCTCTCGGCCTCCAGGACGAGCCGTACGTAACGGGAGTCGCCCCACTCGGGGAACTCTGCGTCCAGCGGCACCGGCTCGACGGTCACCGTCCAGCCCAGGGGCTCGAAGAGCTTGCGTACGAGTTCGGCGCCGCCACGTGCTGGCAACGCGGGCACGTCGATGCTCAACGGCCTGCTCTGCGCGGGCAGTTCGGGTTTCGCGTTGCACTGGCCCTTCATCGCGCTGGAGAAGACCGAGCTCAGCGCGACCGCGAGCAACGAGGAGGCGGCGTACGGGCGGTCGTTGACGTACTGTGCGAGCGCGCCGTCGGGCGCTCCGCCGCGCCCCTTGCCCTTGCCGCGCCGGACCAGCGCCACCGCGTCGACCTCCAGCAGCAGCGCGGCCGTGCACCGTTCGGCGCTCGCCTCCGGGTAGAGGACGTGCGCGATGCCGTAAGACAGCTTGGTCGAGAACGGGTTGCCAGGGTGCTTATGGAGGAGAAACCCCAGGTCAGTAGCCGGGTACTGCTCGTCGCCAATAGTCGAGATCGTCAGGAACACGTGTCCGAGTATGGGTGCCCGTGGGCCCACGGCGATACTGGATTACCTGGGGACAGCAGAGGACCCCCACCAGTCAGTGAGGTTTTCTCAACGATGATCACTTCCAGATTCCGTTGAGGACGAGGGCTGCTCGGGCGATGTCGCCGATCCGGCTGGGGCTGAGCGTGACGTGCTGCAGGGCGCGCCATCGCTGTTTGAGCTCGGCGGCGGTGCGCTCGCCGAGTGCCCGCACATGCCGTAGCAGCGTGTTGAACATGCGGGTGTCGACGTTAAGGGGTCCTTTCGGACTGACCCTTTGGGCGGCGGACGGGGATAGGGATGCCGATGCCCGCGCCGATGTAGCCCTTGTCCGCCAGGGTCGGCAGGCCGTCGGCCGCCGCCTTGTACAGCGCGGGCAGTGCGTGGATGCGGGCGGCGGTGATGTCGGGGGTGGAGCCGGGCTCGACGTCGGAGACCCACAGCGGGGTGCCGTCCGGGGCAGCGAGGAACTGGATGTTGCCGCCGAATGCCTTGTGCTTCTGGCTGAACCACAGGTCGTTGCCGTTGTCCCGGACGCCGGCGAGGCGGTCCGATTCGATCAGCGTGCCGTCCAGGATCACGTGTGTCGTACCCTCGCGCTGACAGCGGCTGAGGACCTTGTGCAGATCGGGGGCCCGGTTGGCCAGGACGTCGATGCCCTCGTGCAGGTAGCGGTAGCCGGTGGCCTGGGAGATTCCGGCGTCACGGGCCAGGCAGTGCACACAGCCGCGTTCACCGAGCCCCCTTCGGGGGCAAGCGTGAGGCCCGTGGTATGTCGCCCGGGTGCGCACACGCCCCTTTTACGTCGTCGTGCTGGCTCCCTCCGCCGCAGCCGTGCAGACCAGGGAGGCCGAGCGCCCGAAGGCCGGGTATGGCGTCTGGACGGTCGAAGCCCTCGATCAGGCCCTGCGCGAGGAGACTCCGCGCATCGGGCTCTGGCTGGACACCTCGGAGCAGACCCACGTGGCCCAGGGTTCGGTACATGGGGGTGTCGTCCTCCGGGCCGCCGTCGCCGGAGTCACCGGTGCCGCCGCCCTTCGGCTGGGTGCCGTGGCAGGTTGTCGAATGGCTCGACACGGCTTCCACGGTCTGCGCGCCGGCCGTCGAGCCCTGGAGTCCGCCGAGAGCCAGGACTGCGACCGCCACGGCCGCGATCGCGCCGGGCCTGGCGGGTGTTCGCTTGGCCATGCGTCCCTCCGGCTCTTCGCCCCATGTGCGGTCGCCCGGGTGGGCGGGACCGCGATCGGTACTGAAACGCCGGAGAAGGGCGCGGCGTTCGGCCCGTGGCCCGGAGATGTCACACCCTCGCCGTTCTCACCTCTTCCGTCGCGTTCCCAGGGTCGTGCGGGGGTTGCGCCTCTTGAGCCTCGCCCGTCTCTGGGGGCCGCGGGCGGCCGGGGTCAGGCGCCAGTATCCGTACGGGTTGTGGAAGAAGTCGTCGTCCTCGAATCGTTCGCACTCCACACGGTTCATGATCCAGCGAGAGGCGTCCGGGGTGATGCGGAAGCCCTCGCCGTTCTGGACGCCGTGGTCCGGCTGCTCGGTCAGCAGGTAGTACCCCGCGACCTCCATGGTGGTCACCCACTCCAGCAACAGCTCCGGCTCGGGCGCCGCGGTGCGTCCGGGGGCCAGCTCCACATCGGCCTCGCCCAGGAGGTGCATGCCGCAGCTGTAGTAGACCTCCCCGTCGTCAATCACCGGCACGACCCAGGCCTGGACCAGGGCGCCGGCCAGGTCGTCCACGTTCTCGGCGGCCGCCGCCTCGCTCGCCAGGGCCAGCCACCGCTCCCGCCCGCAGGCCACCCCGCTTGACTCGTTCTTCACCGCGGTGGCCCCATTGGTCAGCAGGGCCGCGGTGACGGCCAGCGCCCGGCGGGACACGTCGAGGCCGGTGGCCTGGGAGATCGGCGGTGACAGGACGTAGGCGACCGAGTCGTGCGCGTCCACCGCGGCCCAGTCGTCGTCGCCGAACTCGTCGACGCCGGTGATCCGGCGGGAAGCCACCGCCGCGTCGAACGCCTCTCGCATCCGGGGGTCGGGCTCCCGCTGGAACTCGTCGAGCGTGAAGTCCCCCGCGCCCGCCTCCTCGACCACCCGGCTGATGACGTCGGGATCCAGGCCCACGCCGACCGCGCACAGCACGTGCCTCGGCGTCACACCGGACGCCGGGACCACGAAGCGCGTGCCATCGATGACGTGTCCTTGCCATATCTTGCTCATCTGCCCAGCATCGCAGATGTGCGTACGACGTCGTGATCTCTGTGGCACCAACAGACATTGAGCTTTCGCGACGTCCGTGCCCGGCGGATCGCGTCGGCGGTGACGACCATGCCGCGCACGCGGACACGACTCCGGGACGATCTTCAGTCTCCCAGAAGCCTCGATCATCTGACGTCGCGTCTCTTACTTCCA
This sequence comes from Streptomyces cavernae, assembly GCF_004023625.1. GTDB lineage: Bacteria > Actinomycetota > Actinomycetes > Streptomycetales > Streptomycetaceae > Streptomyces > Streptomyces cavernae. The sequence continues at coordinate 156,531 of NZ_ML137709.1, forward strand.
CTCCGGCAAACCGCTCATCAGGCCCCAGGGCCGACGAACCGCCCTGTCCCCCAGGTGAGAGGGCATCAACCCTGGGAGCGCAGGCCACGCGGTGTGGTGGTGTTCGGCGCAGCCGCGGCGTATCGCAACGAAGCTTCGTGTGCAGGTGACCTTCCCGAGCCGCCTTCACCCGGCGGAGGGCCACGGCACCATCATCACTGCTCCGATGTTGAGGCGTCCGCGGGGCTGGAGGACTGGGCCGGGTCCGAGTCCGCGGGGCCGGTCGGCGAGTGGCCGGTACCGAAGTACGCGACCGAGCCGTCCACGGTCGGCACCGGGAAGTGCACGCCGTGCAGGCCGTTGGCCGCGCCGGACAGTTCCTGCACCACCGTGCCGCCGTCCCCCTGGAGCTTCCACTCGAGGATCTCCCCGGGGCGCCAAAGGACGCGGTGGGCACCAGCCGCCCCGCATGGGGGCGAAGGACATCGTGGTGTTGTCGCCTCCCCAGCACTGGTCCCCGGATGCCTTGAGGACCTTGTTGCCGCCGCTGTCCAGGAGCGTGCCTCGCTTGCGGGGCGGCGTGGCTGGCCGCGTCGTGCCGCCGCGGTCTCGGCTGTCTCATCGCCGCGTCGGTACCCCGGGTTCGGCGAGCCCTTCTGTGACGGCCCTGCTCGGAGCCGAAGAGGGCCGTCAGCAAGCTGACGGCCCTCAACGAGCGATCGAGGCTAGTTGCGCAGGTTCCACTTCTGGTTGGAGCCGCCCCAGCAGCTCCATAGCTGGAGCTTCGTGCCGTTCGCGGTCCCGAGACCAGCGGCCTCCAGGCACAACCCTGACAGGGCGCTGGTGATCGTGCCGTCGGCGTTGAGGTTCCACTGCTGGTTCGCTGCCCCTGTGCAGTCCCAGATGGCGGCCGGAGTGCCGTTGCTGGTGCCCCAGTTGTAGGCGTCCAGGCACTTGTTGCCGTACACCCTCAACTGCTTGCCGGACGTGTAGGTCCACCGCTGGTTGGAGTTGCCGTTGCAGTCCCACAGGTTCACCTGGGTACCGTTGTTCGTGGTCGCGCCCGGCACATCCATGCACCGGCCGGACCCGGCACCCACGATCTCCTGGCCGGTCTCCGCGTAGCCGGCGGCGGTGATGTTGGCCTGGACCGCGTCCTCGGTGGCGTCCGACGGGTAACCGGAAGTCATCACGCCTTCGTAGAAGGTACCGGCGCCCCAGATGCTGTTGTCGCCGCCGATGCCGAGGACGATGGCCCCCTCCTTGTGCATCGGGTTGTAACCCGGGTCGCTGGGGCGCGGTCCGCAGTAACCGGTCGACAGGCCGCCCGACTGCGCGTTGCCCATCCGGATGGCCCAGAGGTTCGCCGTGCCCTTGTGGGTGCGGGCCGCGGTCAGGTCGTGTGCTCGGCCGGGCAGGGTCGCACTCCGCGAGGGTGCCGTCCGGCAGCACGTAGTCGGGCTCGGCTTCGCGCAGGGTCCGCAGCAGCCCGGGCGCCCGGTCGGCGAGCAGGTCGATGACAGCTGCCGTGTAGGCGTGGGCGGTTCCGACGGAGATGCCAAAGCCGGCCGCGAGTTGGGCGAGGGTGTCGTGCCGCCGCAGGTACACCAGGCCGACCAGGGCACGTTGGTGCGGTGGGAGCTTGCAGCGGAGGTCACCCTCGCGGGTGGCAATGAGCATGGTGACCCACTCGACCAGGGCATGAGGCAGGTCGAGTGCGTCAGGATAGGCAGCCAACAAGGCTCCGGCGCAAATGAGTTGAGGCGTCGAACATCTCCCTCAACGGCATAGGAGCCTTGCTCGTTGCGGAGGCCGACGTCGTCACCCGATCAATGACCACACTGAAAGACCTCACTGGCCGGGGAACCGTTTGTCTCGCTCAGCCCTGCATGCCCAGCCCGGTCGACGGCAATTGCCAGCCTCTCGCCTTCGTCTTGGCTGACGGACTGGCCCTACTCAGACCGTTGTTGAGTATGTTCGCTCATACCTGGTGCTTGTTGCGTGGCCAGGATTGGTGCAGCGGCGCAACAAGGAGCGCCGGTCTGATGCAGCTGATCCTGTCGGGGGAATTTCTCATGTCGCGTCGTATCGTTCTGTCCGTGACCGCCGGTGTTGTCGTCCTGAGCGGTGCCGGGGCCTTCGCTCTGGCCTACGCCGGGGGCCAGCCTCCGGTTCTGGCGCACAACACGGCCCGTTACGCTGCCCCCGAAGGTGATCGGGCCGGCTCGTTGGCCTTCACCACTGATGTCACGGCGTCCTCCGGCGTGAAGAACGTGAAGGTCCTGGCCTGGCCGGCGAAGTCGTCGTTCGCGAAGAAGGGACTGACCGTCAAGGAGATGGCGGCTGCGGAGACGGCGGTGTGCAAGCCGGCCGGTGGGGACACCATGCGCTGCACCTACAAGGTCCCCATCACGCGCGCCGATGCCGAGGCGTCCCCGCGCGGTCTGTGGCACGTCGCCGTCCTGGCCACCGACAAGGACGGCGACACGACGCTGGACACGAAGGCGGCCGACTTCACCGTAGTGTGATCCACGCGTAACTGGACGACGGCGCCGACGCGACAGCGATCGGGCCCCGCTGGCTTGACACGACCGAGCGGGAGGCATGGCATGCCCTGGTCGGGATGCTGCTGCGGCTGCCCGCCGCCCTGGACGGCCAGATGCAGCGCGACGCCGGTATCACGCACTTCGAGTACGTGGTCCTCGCCGCCCTGTCCGAGTCCCCGCACCGCACCCTGTGGATGAGCGATCTCGCCTGCCTCAGCACGGCGTCCCTCTCCCGGCTCTCGCACGTCGTGAAGCGCCTGGAGGAGAGGGGCTGGGGCCGCCGCGCCCCCTGCCCCGACAACGGCCGCTACACCGTCGCCCGTCTCACCGACGAGGGCTACGCCAAGGTCGTGGCCTCCGCCCCCGGCCATGTCGAGACGGTCCGCGACCTGGTGATAGACGCACTCAGTCCTGCCCAGCTCACCCAGCTGCGGGACATCTCGCGGACGGTAGTGGGCCGCATCGCCGGAACCTGAGTCCGCCGGCCCGGGACACCTTCGCCCGGCCGACGGACGCCACTGACTCCCTAACCCAGCTGCGACTGCACGGCGGTGGAGATCAGCTCCAGGTGGTCCAGATCGTCCAGGTCGAGGATCTGGAGGTAGAGCCGCCGCGATCCGATCTCGGCATAGCGGCCCATCTTGTCGACCACCTCGTCCGGAGTACCGGCCAGGCCGTTGGTCTTGAGCTCCTCGACCTCCCGGCCGATGGCGGCGGCCCGGCGGGCCACCTCGGCGTCGTTCTTGCCGACGCAGGCGACCAGCGCGTTCGAGTACACCAGCTCGTCGGCCTTGCGTCCGGCCTGCTCGGCGGCGGCCCTCACCCGGCCGAACTGTCGCTCGCTCTCCTCGATCGAGCCGAACGGCATGTTGAACTCGTCCGCGTACCGCGCGGCAAGCCGCGGGGTGCGCTGCGCTCCGCTGCCGCCGATGAGGACGGGGACCTTCGCCTGGGCGGGCTTGGGCAGCGCGGGCGACTTGCTCAACTGATAGTGCGTGCCCTCGTAGTCGAAGGTCCGGCCGACCTCCGTCGCCCACAACCCGGTGATGATCGCCAGCTGCTCCTCCAGCCGGGCGAACTTCTCCTTCGGGAACGGGATGCCGTACGCCGTGTGCTCCTCCTCGAACCAGCCGGCACCTATGCCGAGTTCGACCCGGCCGCCGGACATCTGGTCCACCTGCGCGACCTGGATCGCGAGCACTCCGGGCAGCCGGAAGGTGGCTGCCGTCATCAGCGTGCCGAGGCGGATGCGCTTGGTCTCACGGGCAAGGCCGGCCAGGGTGATCCAGGCGTCGGTGGGTCCGGGCAGACCGTCGACCGAACCCATGTGCAAGTAATGGTCCGACCGGAAGAAAGCCCCGAAACCGAGGTCTTCGGTGGCCTTGGCCACGCTGAGGAGGGTGTCGTAGGTCGCGCCCTGCTGGGGTTCGGTGAAGATACGAAGTTCCATGCGTCCATCCTGCGCGCCGAACATCCGTGCAGCCCCTCCGCCCCGCCCACCGTCAAGATCACCCCGGGGCGGAACCCCGCTCCATCGCCTGCTCGCGCTGCTGCTCCCGGGCCGCGAGCCTGCGCAGCATCTCGCGCACCCGGTCCCTGGCCTCGTCGGCGGCGTCGATCGCCTCCATGCACTGCCAGTAGATTCCCTCGCCCTCCGCCGCACAGGCGACCACGACCAGGGCGATGCCCACCTCGCCGAGCAGGGCGCCCAGGCCCTGTAACGCCTGGCGGGCGTCACCGAGCTCCGTGAGCTGGGCGGCCCGCAGGTCCGGGCCCGGGGTGCCCAGCACCACACACCCCCTGCCCGCCAGCTCCGTCAACCCCAGTGCCTCGCCCCGCAGTTCAGGCGGTCCGGACACCGCCAGCCGACTACCGACGGCCTGGGCCAGGGACTGCGCCTGCCAGGCCTCCGCCATGACCTCCGGCGCCTCGTCGCTCGCCGCCAGGGCGCGTCTGCTCGCCAGGATGAGCCGCACCGCGTCCATGCGCTGCCCCCGCTCTGCTCCGACGTACTTGACGCACGTCTACCCGCCACTCCGACTCCACTACCCAGAGTGAAGGGCTCCGGGACGAAAAGCCAGAGGAAGTCTGAAATCTGTGGACACCGAATTTAATGCGTACAGCAACATAACTCCGGAGAGTAACCAGACCCTTCACCCTCCCCGCCCCGCCGGGCAGCCGCCGGCGCGGATGGCGACCGCACCCCCACGACCGGCAGCCGCGATCCGGCGCAAGGGGACGCACGGAAATCCCCGCCCCGCAGCGGCTGACGACCACCCCACCCACCGACCACACCCCCACGCCCGGCAGCCACCAGCCCGGGCGACGACCGCACCCCCACGACCGGCAGCCGCGATCCGGCGCAAGGGGACGTGCCGGAATCTCCGCCCGCAGCGGCTGGCGCTCGGACCAGTCAGCCCTGGCGTAAAACACGAAACGCTCCCCCACTCTCGGCTCCGCTCGAGCGGGGGGACCCCCATGACCGAGGACGGAGAATCCGGCGCGGCCCCGACCCAGCCACCGCCGGCAGGCGCAAACGGCCACCAACCTCCGGCACGGCAACACAGTCGGCACGGCAACACAACCGGCACGGCAACAACCCCTCCTCGACAGCACCCCAGGCAAGGGCAACACCTGCCACAGACCACCACCCCCGCAAGGCACCCTCACACCGGAAACCTCCCCTCATTCCGCTCGATCTTCGCCGCGAGCGCCCCGAGCGCGTCAATCCCCAGCACCTCGCACAACTGCAGCAAGTACGCCAGAACATCAGCCACTTCATCCGTCACCCGGGCCGCCGTGTCCGCCGACTCCATGACCCGCGCCGACTCCTCCGGCGTCAGCCACTGGAAGATCTCCACCAGCTCCGCCGCCTCAACGCTCAACGCGGAGGCCAGGTTCTTCGGCGTGTGGTACCGCCCCCACCCGCGCACCTCGGCGAACCGAGCCAACCGCCGCTGCAGCTCCGCCACATCAAGTTCCGTCACGCCCCAGGTGTACCACCGACACCCCGGGCACCCCGGCCGCCCACGAAGCGTCGCTCGACGCCCCCACGAGCCGGACGTGCCCCCGCTCGCACATCCGCCCGGCCAACATCGCCAGCGCCCGCGCCTGCCGGGCGTCCAGACAGCGGTCGAACCCGTCGGCCAGTACCGTCAGGGTCTGCAGCGCGGCCGGGACTTCCCCCACGGCGTCCACCTCCAGCACACCGGGCCCGGTCAACATCACCAACGCCAGCGCCAGATACCGCAACTCCCCGTCGCCCAGCCGCCCGAGTACCGTCCCGACCCCGTCCCCGCGGTCGAGCACCCCGCGCACGGTCCCGTCGATCAGTTCCTCCGCCAGCACGTCCGATACGGCCCCGACGCACCCCTCGCGCACCGCCGCCACGAACAGCCCGTGCCGACGCCCGCACTCGGACCGCGTCCGCCACAGCACTTCGGCGAGGTTGTCGCATCCCCGCAGCAGCCGCCCCGCGCCGACCGGAACCGCCGCGCGCATCCGGGCGGGCCGGGGGTCGCAGGCGAAGACGGACCGCAGCGCGACCACCATCTGCTCGGCGGCGGCCAGCACCCGGCGCTGGCCGTCCGTGCTGCCCGCGACCCGCAACGGCAGCAGCGCGGTCCCGAGCCGGTCGTCCGGCAGCGGTGCGCGGGTGACAGCCGTGGCACCGCCCGTGTGCCAGGCCGCCTGTACGGTCCGCTGCCTGGGGTCCCGCAGCGCCGTCTGGAGCAGCGTCAGCCCGCCGCCGGTCAACCGCTCGCCCACGATGCGCAGTTCGGGCTCGGTCTGGACGGCGAGATCGAGCGTCACCGGTCCGGCGGGGCCGTCCGCCCGGCAGCCGATCCGGAAGCCGCGCCGCCGCGCGGAATCGGGCCGGGCCCGCTCCGGTACACAGGCTCCCGGATCGGCGAACACCTCGTCCACCGAGGCCCCACCGCCCAGTCGTGCCAGCGCCTCGTACGCCCGCAGCACGGAGCTCTTGCCACTGCCGCTGCGCCCCACGAAGAAGGTCAGCGGTCCCAGTGGGAAGACGGCCCGCCGGTGCATCGCGTAGGCGTGGAGCCTCAGTTCACCGACACGGGGCCGGCCCGGCGTGCAGCCCTCGGCCCCGGCGGGTACCTCCTCAACGAAAACGGTCACGACCGGACGGTAGGTGCCGCCCGGGGGGCGGCCCGCCGTACTCCGGCAACCTTCCTACGAACGAGGGATCACACTCGATTCAAGGTGCCCGACTCGGATCCCGAGGAACGACCCCAAAACGAATCCGGCGCAAGGACGACCCCGACTCGAATCCGGAGGAACGACCCCGACTCGAAATCCGGAGAGCGACCCCGAATCGAATCAGGAGGAACGACCCCGAAGAGGAAAATCCCCTCAAACCCCAGGAACCCCGGCCCCCTCCATCAGCCCCCGCACCTCGGTCCCCCGGGGCGTGAGCAGGAACACATTGCGGTCCACGCGGTGCATCCCGGCGGCCAGCCCGAAGACCACACCCGTGCTGAAGTCGAGGACCCGCTTGGCGACCTCGGTCTCCGCGCCCGTCAGGTCCAGCAGTACCGGTACGCCGGCCATGAGGGTCTCCGCGACGTCGCGCGCGTCGGCGAAGACATTCACGCGTAACACGACGAAGCGGCGTCGCGCCTCGGTCTCGGCCTCGGGCACGGAGCGGTGGTTGACCGCGGACGGCCAGGCGTCCCGGCCGCGCAGGGGTACGACCTGGGCGAGCCCTTCCCACTGCTCATCGGTGACGTCGTGGCTGTTCAACGGCCCACCCCGTCCTGGCTCGCACTCACTGTCCGCATCGGCCAATTCTTACGCATGGTCACCCGTTCGGCCCACCAACGACACGGACGGCATTCGTCCCTCCCCGCTCCCGCAGGCTCCTCACATGCCGCTTCCGGCCACTGTGTGAGGTGCGTAACGGCCCATGATCGCCCCATGTGACGAAGGCGTAACGGCGGATTCGTACGCTTCCGGAGTCAACCGTCGACCACAGCCGTACTCCTTACCGACAGCAGCGGTTCTTCGCACCGATCTGTCACCCGAAGGATCTGCAAGCCGAAGAAGCAACGCGCGGGAAAACAACCCGCAAGAGCAACACGAAGAGAAACAAGCCGCAGAGAAGCACCGCGAAGACAAGCACCGCGAGACAACCCCAAGAAGCAACACGAAGCGAAGCAACACGAGGAAGCAACCCCAAGAAGGAGGGCCCGCCCGTGACCGCCCAGCGCCCGCAGCCCGCCGCCACCGGGACCGCGCCCGCGCCCCGGAGCGGCGTCGCCCAGGTGCGTACGGTCTGCTCGTACTGCGGTGTGGGCTGTGGCATGGTCCTCGACATCGGTATGGGCCCGGACGGCCGCCGTACGGTCCTCAAGGCGTCCGGCGACAAGGCGCACCCGGCGAACCACGGCAGGCTGTGCACCAAGGGCGCGACCACCGCCGATCTACTCTCCGCGCCGGGGCGCCTGACGACCGCGCTGGTCCGGGGCGGGCAGGGGGAGGAACTGGAACCGACGCCCGTTGACGCGGCGATCACCGCGACCGCGCGCCGGCTCCGCGCGATCATCGACGAGCACGGCCCGGACGCCTTCGCCCTGTACGTCTCGGGGCAGATGAGCCTGGAGGCCCAGTACCTGGCGAACAAGCTCGCCAAGGGCTACATCCGCACCAACCAGATCGAGTCCAACTCCCGGCTGTGCATGGCCAGCGCGGGCACCGGCTACAAGCTGTCGCTCGGTGCCGACGGCCCGCCCGGGTCGTACGAGGACTTCGACAAGGCGGACGCCTTCCTCGTCATCGGCTCCAACATGGCCGACTGCCACCCCGTCCTCTTCCTGCGGATGATGGAGCGGGTCAAGGCGGGCGCGAAACTGATCGTGGTGGACCCGCGCCGCACCGCCACCGCCGACAAGGCCGATCTGTTCCTGCAGATCAGGCCGGGCACGGACCTCGCGCTCCTCAACGGCCTGCTGCACCTGTTGCACGAGAACGGACACACCGACCCGGAGTTCATCGCCCGGCACACCGAGGGCTGGGAGGCGATGCCCGCGTTCCTCGCCGACTACGGGCCCGCGGCCGTCGAGGAGATCACCGGGATACCGGAGGCGGACATCCGCCGGGCCGCCGCGATCATCGGCGAGGCGAGCGCGTCGGGCGAGTGGATGAGCTGCTGGACCATGGGCCTGAACCAGTCCACGCACGGCACCTGGAACACCAACGCCCTGGTCAATCTGCACCTCGCCACCGGCGCGATATGCCGTCCGGGCAGCGGCCCGTTCTCGCTCACCGGCCAGCCCAACGCGATGGGCGGGCGGGAGATGGGCTACATGGGGCCGGGGCTGCCGGGGCAGCGGTCCGTCCTGGTGGACGAGGAGCGTGCGTTCGTCGAGGAGTTGTGGGGGATCGCGCCGGGGACCATCCGGAAGGACGGGGTGGGCAAGGGCACAGTGGAGATGTTCGAGCGGCTCGCGGACGGCACGATCAAGGCCTGCTGGATCATCTGCACCAACCCGGTCGCCTCGGTCGCCAACCGCAAGACGGTGATCGAGGGACTCGAGGCCGCCGAGTTCGTCGTCACCCAGGACGCCTTCACCGAGACCGAGACCAACGCCTACGCAGACGTCGTCCTGCCCGGCGCGCTGTGGACCGAGGGCGACGGCGTCTTCATCAACAGCGAGCGCGATCTCACCCTGACCCGCCAGGCCGTGGACCTGCCGGGCGAGGCGCTGCCCGACTGGCGGATCATCGCGCGGATCGCCTGCGAGATGGGCTACGAGGACGGCTTCTCGTACGGATCCGCCGAGGACGTCTTCGAGGAGATCAAGCGGGCCTGGAACCCGAAGACGGGCTACGACCTGCGAGGTGTCACCTACGAGCGGCTGCGGTTGACTCCCGTGCAGTGGCCGGCCGCGCAGGACGGCCCGGACCGCAACCCCATCCGCTATCTGGCCGGCGCGCCCGCCGGAGAAGGCCCGACGTTCCCCACGGCGTCCGGCCGCGCCGTGTTCTTCGCCCGGCCGCACCTCGCGCCCGCCGAGATGCCCGACGACGACTTCCCGTTCGTACTGAACACGGGCCGCCTCCAGCACCAGTGGCACACGCTGACCAAGACGGGGAAGGTCGCCCGGCTCAACAAGCTCAATCCGGACCCGTTCGTGGAGGTGCACCCCGAGGACGCGGAGTCGCTCGGGATCACGGACGGCGACCTGGTCGAGGTCTCCTCGCGCCGTGGGCGGGCGGTCCTGCCCGCGGTGGTCACCGACCGGGTGCAGCGGGGGTGCTGTTTCGCGCCGTTCCACTGGAACGACCTGTTCGGGGAGTACCTGAGTGTCAACGCGGTCACCAGCGACGCGGTGGATCCGCTGTCGTTCCAGCCGGAGCTGAAGGTGTGCGCGGTCGCCCTCACCCCCACCGGGGGCTCCGCGCGCAAGGCCGCGGCCCCGGCGGTTGTGGTGGACACGGCTGCCGCACAGCCCGCAGGGGTCGACGTCTTCGGTCTCACGCCCGCACCTCCGCCTGTCCTCACCGCCCCCGAACGCCAGTACCTCGTCGGCTTCCTCGCCGGTATCGACAAGGGCGCCCCCGGTGTCCCCGTCCTCCCGCCCGGCGCCCCCTTCTCCCCCGAGCACGCCCTCTGGGTCAACGGAGTCCTAGCGGGCCTGTACTCCCGGACCTCCGTTGCCGCTCCCGCTCCGGGCCCCGCGGCCGAGGCGCCCGGCCGCGAGGTCCTCGTGCTGTGGGCCTCCCAGACCGGCAACGCCGAGGAGTTCGCCACGGACGTCGTCGACCGGCTGGCCGCGACCGGGTACAAGGCGAGCCTGGTCGGGATGGACACCGCCGATGCGGCCGCACTGCCGCCCGCGGCGGATCTGCTGCTGATCACGAGTACTTTCGGCGACGGCGAGGCCCCGGACAACGGTTCCGGTTTCTGGGACACCATCGCCGGCCCCGACGCGCCCCGTTTCGAGGGCGTGCGGTACGCCGTGCTGGCGCTCGGCGACTCCTCGTACGACGACTTCTGCGGGCACGGCCGCCGGCTCGACCGGCGGCTCGACGAACTCGGCGGGGTGCGGCTCGCCCCGCGCACGGACTGCGAACCGGACTACGAGACGTCCGCTCAGGCATGGCTCGACGAGGTGCTCACGGCCCTCGGCGGGACCACCCTGACACCCCCGGCACCCGGGACGGTCTCCGCGCCGCCCGCCGCACGCCGGGCGAATCCGGTCACCACCGCCCGTCTCACCGGCAACCGGCTGCTCAGCCTGCCGGGCGCCGGCAAGGAGGTGCGGCGCTTCACCTTCGACACCCGGGAATCGGAGGTCCCGCTGACCTACCAGGCCGGCGACGCGCTCAGCGTGCGGCCCGTCAACTCCCGTTCGCTGGTGGACGAATGGCTGACTGTCACCGGACTGGACGCGGCAACTCCCGTACAGGTCAGGGACATGGGCGAGGTTGCCTTCGAGGAGGCCCTGTACCGGCATCTGGACATCACCCGCATCACCCCGGACCTGCTCCGTTTCGTCTCCGAACGAGCTCGGGACAACCGGGAGTTGAAGAAGCTGATGCGCCCCGACAACAAGGACGGGCTGGCCCGCTGGTCCTGGGGTCGGCAGGCCGTCGACGTGGTGGCCGAGTACGCGGTGCGGGCCTCGGCCGAGGAGTGGGCGGGGGTGCTGAAGCGGTTGCAGCCACGGCTGTACTCCATCTCGTCCAGTCCGCTCGTCGACCCGTTCGAGGTCTCCCTGACGGTGTCGGTCGTGCGCTACGAGAACCTCGCCGGCCGCGCCCGCGGCGGTGTGTGCTCGCCCTTCCTGGCCGACTGTGAGGCGGGTACTCCGGTGCCGGTCCACGTCCGGCGCTCGCCCGACTTCCGGCCGCCGGCGGACGGTGCGACACCGATGGTGATGGTGGGTCCGGGTACCGGGGTGGCACCGTTCATCGGGTTCCTCGAGGAGCGCCGGGCCCTCGGCCACCGGGCCCCCAACTGGCTGTTCTTCGGCGAGCAGCACCGCGCGACGGACTTCTACTACGAGGAGGAGCTGACGGCGTTTCAGAAGGACGGCACCCTCACGCGTTTGGACACCGCGTTCTCCCGGGACCAGCGCATGAAGGTGTACGTCCAGGACCGGATGCGCGAGCACGGTCCGGAGCTGTGGCACTGGCTGCAGGACGGCGCCCGCTTCTTCGTGTGCGGTGACGCGTCCCGGATGGCGGCGGACGTGGACCGGGCGCTGCGGGACATCGCGGTGGCGCACGGCAGCCTCGGCGAGAGCGAGGCGGCGGCCTGGGTCAAGCAGCTGGCGGCCGACAAACGGTATGTCAGGGACGTGTACTGAGGTCCCCGTGACGGACCCGCTCAGGGCCGGCGGTAGATCGTGATGGAGTGACCGACCTCGTCGACCGGTTCGCTGCTGCGGACCAGCCGCTCCACCGGGCCCCCCGGTTCCGCCTTGGCGGCCGCGGAGTCCGACACGACGAGCAGTCCGTGCACGTCGTTCGCGGGCACCCGCAGCGGGTCGGCGGCGTCGATCCCGTAGTACGCGGGGACTCCGCTGCCCTTGTAGACGAGCCAGACCCGTTCGCCCGGGTAGCGGTCGTCGAGCCGGTCGGCGAGGCGCCCGAGGTCCTGGCCCCAGTCGACGTTGGAGTCGTGCAGTCGCAGACGGGTCTTGGCGGTACCGCCGAAAGCCTCGTTCGAGTACGGGATGTAGTAGGGGTAGGTGCGCAGCGAGCTGACCGCGACGAACAGGATCAGCGCCGCCGTCGCGGGGTAAGCCCACCGGCGCGCCGCGCTTCGGCGCAGGGCGAGCACGCAGGACGCGACGACGGCCAGGAACATCGGCATGAAGATGGCGTAGCGGGTGCCGAAGTCGCGGGACCCGTCCAGCAGGACGGCCATGAGCAGGGTCGGCGGCACCAGGATGTACGGGATCGCCGCCCGCAGCCGCGGCACGGCCACGACGGCGGAGGTCCCGGCGAGCCACAGGGCGAGCATGCCGAGCGGTGTCTTGATCAGCAGTGCGACCGGCAGGTAGTACCAGAGAGAGCCGAAGTAGCGGCGGCCGAGCAGGAACCCACCGCCCTTCGTGGAGTACTCGATGCCGAACTGGACGCGCATGCCGTCGCGGTAGGGCTCCGGCAGCGGTAACCAGTGGGCGACGAACCCGCGTACCCCGCGGATGTCGGGCACGGTCGGCGGGGTGGTCCAGCGCAGCCGGGGGTCGACGGCGAGATAGGCGGCCCATACGACGGCCACGGCGATCACCGCCATCGCCACGGCGGCCGCGGTGGCGCGGACCGGCAGCCGCATCCGTCCGTGCCGAGCCGGCCCCGGGGTGAGGTGGGCGTGCCAGTACGACAGGGCGCCGAGGAGCAGCAGCACGGGCACCAGCGGCAGCACGCTCATCCGGGTGGCCACGGCCGCACCGAGCGCCACCCCGGCGAGCGGCAGGTACAGGCGGGGCCGTCGCCTGGCACGCCACAGCAGCCAGGCGGTGGTCAGCAGCAGACCGGCCGCCGGTACGTCGAGGGTGGCGAGTGAGCCGTGGGCGATGACGTCGGGCGAGAAGGCGTACAGGGCGAGCGCCGCGAGTCCGGCCACCCGGCCGAGGAGGTCGGACGCGAAGGCGAGCACGACCAGTCCGGTCAGCAGGGTCACGGCGATCACCGGCAGCCGCGCCCACAGCATCAGCCGCCAGGGGTCGTTGCCCGACTCGTAGAGCAGGTGCCGGCCGAGCCGGGTCTGGTCGCCGGTGAAGCCGGGGTCGAGGTGCGGGTCCGCGAGCGTCGTCCCGACGGCGATGAGCAGTTTGCCGAGCGGCGGGTGCTCGGGGTTGTAGCGCAGGCTGTGCTGCTGCTCGTAGACGACGGCCGTGCCCACGTAGACGGGCTCGTCGATGGTCGGGGTCTGCTGCACGGCGGTGGTGACCATGGCGAACGCCATCTGGGCGAGCAGGGCGACGACGGCGAGCACGAACAGCGGCCGCCGGTGCCGCCGCAGCCGTGCGCACAGAGCCTTGCGGACCGTCGACAGGGGCATGCCCCTTGCTACGTCCAGGGGGACGCAGCGGCTCGGGGAACGCGCGAACGTTTCCCAACCCTTAACCCGGGGCCGGGGTCGTTTTAACCCACCGACCCACCGGTTCACTGACCCGCTGTGCCGTCCTGCCGTGCGGCGGGTCCTACCCAGATGCGCAGCTTTCCGGAAGGGTGGGACGGCCAGTCGCGGGCGAACGCGGGCGGGGTCCCGTGCGCGGTGGTCAGCACGGCGAGCGGGGTCCGCTCCGCGACCCGCAGGAGGTCAGGGCGAGTGATGTTGGTGTTGTGCCCCTTGGTCTGCACGGACCCGCACCCGGCGTAGAAGGCGATCGGGATGGCTAGATGTCCGGACAGCAGGCAGGGCGGGCGTACGCCGAGACGGTGCAGGTCGTCGGCGGTGCGCGCCCACCCCTGGTGTGAGGCGGTGGTGCGGGTGACGGTCTTGTGGAGCACCGCGTACTGGACGGCGAGGTGCCCGGCGAGACCGGTCGCGACCAGCGCGACGGCCACCCGCCGCGCGGTCCGGTTCGGCACGGTGACCAGTCGGACGAACACGTCGGCGACCGGGATCGACAGTAGCGCGTAGCAGGGCAGCAGGAAGCGCGGGGCGGCGTACCCGATCATGAGCAGATACGGGATGCCGGCCGTGACGGCGCAGGTCAGGGGCACCAGTGTGGTGGTCGGACGCCGGGCCCTGAGCGCGAACACCGCACCGAGTGCGGCGAGCAGGGGCAGGGCGAGGAACCAGGCGTACACCGGCAGGGGCGGGAGCGGCACCGTGCACGGGCGGCACAGGGATTTCCCGGCCAGGCTGCGGATCTGGTCCAGTACGGCGATGTTCCAGCCGAGCCCGCCCTGGATCGCGGACGCGTCGGACAGCCGCTGCTCGAGGCCGCCGTAGCCGATGTAAGCCTCCACCACCCATTCGCCGGCCCCGGCCACCAGCCCGGCGAGGATCGCCACGAGCAGCCGCGGGCTCCGGAAGCTCCGCACCGCGAGCAGCAGCACCAGCAGGGGCAGGGTCACCCAGACGGCGTCGGTAGGCCGCATCCACGCCATCAGCGCCACGCTCGCCGCCACGCCCCACGGCGCCGTGCGGTCGAAACGGTCCGCCCGGGCCCGCAGGAAGTGCCCGATACCGGCCAGCGCACCGATCGCGACCCAGTAGTTGGGCATGGCCTGGGGACCGTAGAAGAGGGTCACCCACAGGCTCGCGAACAACGCGCCGGCCAGCGCCATCACCCGGGCGGAAAACAGCCCTCGCCAGGCCCGCAGCGCGAGGTACAGGCCGAGGCCGGACAGCACTGCCAGATAGACGCGCAGCAGCTCGGTGGACGAGGACCAGGAGGCGATGGGTGCGACCAGCAGGGAGACCCCCCGCGCGCGGGGCGCGCTGAAGAAGGCCGCGGGGGCGTGCGAGCTGACCTGGCTGACGTACACCGACTCGTCCCAGCCGAGGCCCATCCCCGGTCGCACGAGGGCGAGTTGGGCGAGCGTGAAGGCGCAGGCCACCAGGGCCGGCAGTTGAACACCGCGATTCCGCCACCTCGGGCTCGCACCGGTGGGCGGCTCGTACCGGTGCGCCCCGACGAGTGTGCGGTGGGAGCTGGCCATCGTTCCCCTCTGGTCGCCTGCGGAACCGCGCATTCCCTACACCCTGTAGGGTCAACTTATGAAACCCTACAATCCGTAGGGTTCATGTAAAGCGCCGCCGAGGGCGAGCCGCCCACCGCACACGTCTGGGCGCACCGCCCTACAGCTTGTAAGGTGCTATTCATGGTCGGCAGAGACCCCCACGGCAGGGCGGAGCGGCGCGCCGCGGGCGAACTGGAGAGTGAGGTGCTCTCCGCGCTCTGGGCCACGGACCGGCCTCTGACGCCGGCCGAGATCCAGTCCGGACTCGGCGGCGGCCTCGCCTACAACACCGTGCACACCATCCTCAAACGCCTGCACGACAAGGGGCTGGTGCTGCGCGACGCAGGCGGACGGCGCGGGGCGTACCGGCCCGCGAAGAACGCGGCCGAACTGGCCGCCGAGGCGATGCGCGAGGCTCTCGACCGGGCTCCGGACCCGATCGCCGCACTCCGGCAGTTCGTCATGGGACTGAACCCCGAGGAGGAGACGGCACTGCGCGAACTCCTCGGCGGGGACGAGCCACGGCGCAACCCGGAAGGCCCCCGCCCCGGCGGAGCCGCGCACCACCACGGCAGGGGCGGGACATGGATCGCACCTTCCCGACGGGGGTGGGGCACGCGGCGCCAGTACACCGGCCGGCGCACGGCAGCCGGGTGAACCGGGAGAGCGGCCGGGGGCGGGGCGCCGAACTGACCACCACCCCCTGTTCGTAATGGGATCCATTTTCATGTAGCTTCTCCTCGATCACCCATCGAGGAGGACTCCATGGCCGTTCCCAAACGGAAGATGTCCCGCAGCAACACCCGTCACCGCCGCGCCCAGTGGAAGGCGAGCACCTCGCAGCTCGTGCCGGTCCGGGTCGACGGCGCCATCCATCTCGTACCGCAGCGGCTCGTCAAGGCGTACGAGCGCGGCCTGCTCCACCCCACCGGCTGACCGGGAGCGAGATACCGTGCGCATCGCATTCGTCGGCAAGGGCGGCAGCGGCAAGACGACCCTGTCCGCGCTCTTCTCCCGTCATCTGGCGCGCTCCGGCGCACCCGTCCTCGCCATCGACGGTGACATCAACCAGCACCTCGCCCACGCCCTGGCGCCCGACGAGGACGTCAACCTCACCGTCCCGCCGCTCAGTTCGCACACCGCCGACATCAAGGACTTCCTGCGCGGCACGAACCCGCGGATCACCTCCCGGGACGCCATGGTCAAGACGACCCCGCCGGGCCGGGGTTCACGGCTGCTGCGGCTGCTCGGCGAGGACGAGATCCACACCCGGCACGTCCAACGGGTGGGCGGGGTACCGCTGATGGTGACCGGCGCGTTCGACGAGAGCGATCTCGGCGTGGCCTGCTACCACTCCAAGCTGGGCGCGGTCGAGCTCTACCTCAATCACCTCGTGGACGGCCCCGGCGAGTACGTCGTCGTCGACATGACGGCGGGAGCGGACGCGTTCGCCTCCGGTCTCTTCACCCGCTTCGACCTGACGTTCCTGGTGGTGGAACCGACCCGCAAGAGCGTCTCGGTCTACCGCCAGTACCGCGACCACGCCGCCGAGTTCGGCATCCCGATCGCCGTGGTCGGCAACAAGGTCACCGGCGAGGAGGACCTGCTCTTCCTCAAGGACCACGTGGGCGACCATCTGCTGGCCCACTGCGAGCAGTCCCCGTTCGTACGCGCCCAGGAACAGGGCCGCGCACCCGGTGAGCTGGAGCCGCACAACGCCCACACGCTGCGGCAACTGCGCACCGCCGTCGACGCCCGCGCCAAGGACTGGGACACCTTCCAGCGGCACGCCGTCGAGTTCCACCTCCGCAACGCCGCCGCCTGGGCCGACGCGGCCACGGGTGAGGACCTGGCCACCCAGGTCGACCCGGACTTCCGGCACGGCCCCGAGGCACTCGCCCCCGACGCCTGACGCCCTCCTCGCCCGCCCCTTCCACAGAAAGGACACCCGCATGTCGCTCGACGTCTCCCCGCACCTGCTGTCCGCAGCCGAGACCGGCGAGGTCCGGGAGGAGGACTTCGTGGCAACGGTCCGCGCCTCCCTGCCCTACGCCTACGATCTGGTCGCCACCCTGACCGCCGAACTACGCGCCGGTACCGCCGAGTTCGCCGACAACCAGACCCCGCCCCCGTCCGAGAGGGAACGCGGCCAGCTGCTGCGGGCGCTGTCCAGCGACGCGATCCGCGGCAGCCTGGAACGGCACTTCGATGTGGCCCTGGCGTTCCAGAACTGCCATCGGGTGGCCGTCTTCCGCCCGGAGTCCCGCGGCGGCGCGACCCACACCCGCTTCACCTCTCTGCGCTCGCAGATCCTCAACCAGTCGCCGGAGTTCCGGGACTGCTGACGGACCACCGCGCGGGGCTCAGCCGTAGTCGCGCCCCGTCAAGGAGGCCAACCCGTCCGTGAGACCGCGGCGGAACGCGGACCGTCGCTCCTGAGGCATGTCGAGCATCAGCCGGTCCTCGAGCCTCTGCACCTCCGGCGCGCACGCCGCCAGCAGTTCCTCCCCGTCCCGGGTCAGCCGCGCCTCCATGATCCGCCGGTTGCCCGGGGCGTGGGCGCGTTCGATCAGCCCGCGCTCCTCCAGCGAGCGCACGATCTCGTGCATCGTCTGCGGCCTGACGAAGGAGCGGCGGGCCAACTGGGCGGAGGAGAGCCCCCCTCGGCGCTGAAGCACGGTCAGGGCCGTGTACTGGAACGTCGTGAGCCCGTACGGCCGGAGCGCCTCGTCCATGAAGGAACGGATGGCCAGCTCGAGCTGCTTGACGAGATAGATCGTCAGCGGACCCTTGGGGTCCTCCGGACAAGGCCCGGCACCGGTGCCGGAATCCGGATCCGGGTCGACTGCCGCCGCCATCGTTCGCACCTCTTGGTCGCTAGTCGGGGAGGCCGGGCGAGGCCTTCGGGCAGGTCAACCGGCCGGTGACCTCACCCGGTAACCCACAGGTGGTAGTTCCAGGTCACGTCGGCGTGCCACGGTACCCCACACAGGCCATGGGGGATCCACAGAGTCATCCCGGTGGCCGGGGCACCGCCCCCGACGATGCCCCGGGGGTCCCGCCGTCGCCGAACGAGTCGCCCACCAGGTCCTGGCCGGCCCACGCCGCGCGTCGCATCGTCGGGGGCGGAACCCCCGGGGCATCGTCGGGGGCGGAACCCCCGGGGCATCGTCGGGGGCGGGACCCCCGGGGCATCGTCGGGGGCGGAACCCCCGGGGCATCGTCGGGGGCGGACCCCCGGGGCGACCTCCCTGCGGTCGGTCCCGGCCCGGCCCACAGCGACCTTCCGGCGGCCTTCCTCGCCCCGACCCCACAGCGACCATCCCAGGCGCGGGCCCACAGCGACCTCCCCGCGGCCATGCCCGGTCGGACCTCGGCCGCACCTCGGCCGCACCTCGGCCGCACCTCGGCCGCACCTCGGCCGCACCTCGGCCGCACCTCGGCCGCACCTCGGCCGCACCTCGGCCGACCTCGGCCCCCCGTGCGCCGCTCATCAGCCACCCTGGATCGAGCACCTGCCTGAGGCGACTCCAGACTTGGATCGATTCTTTTTCTTGAACCATTCGTGTTTATGAGGGTAGGTTGTGCGCCATGACCGCGCCCCAGCATCCGACCACCGCCGAGGAGCTACGCGGTGCCGGCCTGCGGGTGACGGCCGCCCGCGTCGCACTGCTCGAGACCGTCCGTAACGGCGACCACCTCGGAGTCGAGGCGATCGCCTCCGGAGTGCGCGACCGCGTGGGCCAAGTCTCCCTCCAAGCCGTGTACGAGGCCCTCAACGCGCTCAGCGCGGCGGGACTCGTCCGCCGCGTCGAACCGCCGGGCAGCCCGGCCCTGTTCGAGGGACGCGTCGGCGACAACCACCACCACCTCGTGTGCCGGTCGTGCGGTGTCGTCGCCGACGTCGACTGCGCGGTCGGCCACGCCCCCTGCCTGACCGCTTCAAACGGCCGCGGCTTCTCGATCGACGAGGCCGAGGTCATCTACTGGGGCCTGTGCCCCGAGTGTTCCACCGCCCGCAGTACAGCACCGTGATCCACCCCGTTCGGAAGGATTCCCATGTCGGAGAACCACGACGCAATCGTCACTGACCCGAAGCCGGAGGAGGCGGGTGGCTGCCCGGTCGCGCACGGTCGCGCCCTGCACCCGACCCAGGGCGGCGGAAACAGCCAGTGGTGGCCGGAGCGGCTCAACCTGAAGATCCTCGCCAAGAACCCCGCCGTGGCCAACCCCCTCGGCGAGGAGTTCGACTACGCCGAGGCGTTCAAGAGCCTCGACCTCCCGGCCGTGAAGCGGGACATCGCCGAGGTGCTGACGGACTCCAAGGACTGGTGGCCGGCCGACTTCGGTAACTACGGCCCGTTCATGATCCGTATGGCCTGGCACAGCGCGGGCACCTACCGCATCAGTGACGGCCGCGGCGGCGCCGGCGCCGGTCAGCAGCGCTTCGCCCCGCTCAACAGCTGGCCGGACAACGGCAACCTCGACAAGGCCCGCCGTCTGCTGTGGCCGGTCAAGAAGAAGTACGGCCAGAGCCTGTCGTGGGCCGACCTCATGATCCTCGCCGGCAACGTCGCCCTGGAGTCGATGGGCTTCAAGACCTTCGGTTTCGCCGGCGGCCGTGCGGACGTCTGGGAGTCGGAGGAGGACGTCTACTGGGGACCCGAGACCACCTGGCTCGACGACCAGCGCTACTCCGGCAACCGCGAGCTGGAGAACCCGCTCGGCGCCGTCCAGATGGGCCTCATCTACGTCAACCCGGAGGGCCCGAACGGCAACCCGGACCCGATCGCCGCGGCCCGCGACATCCGTGAGACGTTCCGCCGGATGGCGATGAACGACGAGGAGACCGTCGCCCTGATCGCGGGTGGTCACACCTTCGGCAAGACCCACGGCGCGGGCCCGGCGGACCACGTCGGCCCCGACCCCGAGGCCGCCCCGATCGAGGCGCAGGGCTTCGGCTGGGCGAGCACGTACGGCACCGGCAAGGGCGGCGACGCGATCACCAGTGGCCTGGAGGTCACCTGGACCGCCACGCCGACCCAGTGGAGCAACGGGTTCTTCAAGAACCTGTTCGAGTACGAGTACGAGCTGACGACGAGCCCGGCCGGCGCCCACCAGTGGGTGGCGAAGAACGCCGAGGCGATCATCCCCGACGCGCACGACCCGTCGAAGAAGAAGCTCCCGACGATGCTCACCACTGACCTGTCGCTGCGCTTCGACCCGGTCTACGAGCAGATCTCGCGTCGCTTCTACGAGAACCCCGAGGAGTTCGCGGACGCCTTCGCGCGCGCCTGGTACAAGCTGACCCACCGTGACATGGGCCCGAAGTCGCTGTACCTCGGCCCGGAGGTCCCGGAGGAGACCCTGCTGTGGCAGGACCCGCTGCCGGAGGCCGAGGGCGAGCCCATCGACGCCGCGGACATCGCGGCCCTCAAGGCCAAGCTCCTCGACTCGGGGCTGACCGTCTCTCAGCTGGTGTCCACCGCGTGGGCGTCGGCCTCGACCTTCCGCGCCAGCGACAAGCGCGGCGGTGCCAACGGTGCCCGCATCCGCCTCCAGCCGCAGGCCGGCTGGGAGGTCAACGAGCCCGACAAGCTGGCGCAGGTGCTGCGTGTCCTGGAGGGCATCCAGCAGGAGTTCAACTCCGGCGCCAAGAAGGTCTCCCTGGCCGACCTGATCGTCCTCGGTGGCGCCGCCGCCGTGGAGAAGGCCGCCAAGGACGCCGGTCACGACATCGAGGTGCCGTTCACGCCGGGCCGTGTGGACGCCACGGACGAGCACACCGACGCGGAGTCCTTCGCCGCGCTGGAGCCCACCTCCGACGGCTTCCGCAACTACCTGGGCAAGGGCAACCGCCTGCCGGCCGAGTACCTGCTGCTCGACAAGGCGAACCTCCTTTCCCTGAGCGCGCCCGAGCTGACCGTCCTGGTCGGTGGCCTGCGCGTCCTGGGCGCCAACTACCAGCAGACCCCGTACGGCGTCTTCACCGACACCCCGGGCAAGCTGACGAACGACTTCTTCGCCAACCTGCTCGACCTGGGCACGACGTGGAAGTCGATCTCGGAGGACCAGAACACCTTCGAGGGCCGCGACGACGCGACGGGCGAGGTCAAGTGGACCGGCACCCGTGCCGATCTGGTCTTCGGATCCAACTCCGAACTGCGCGCGCTCGCGGAGGTCTACGCGAGCGATGACGCGAAGGAGAAGTTCGTGACCGACTTCGTCGCGGCGTGGACGAAGGTCATGAACCTCGACCGGTTCGACCTCGTCTGATCCGTCGACGTCGTCAGGTCAGTTCGTTGAGAACACGTTCGGGCCGGCCCACACGGGCCGGCCCGAACGGCTTTCCCCTCCCGCCCACTTAGCGAGCCAAGGCGAGTGCTCCGGTCGCTCAGCTCGTCACACGGAAGGTGGCGTCGTTGCGCCCCGTCGCGGTGGTGATCGGGTCGAGCCGCAGTTGGAAGGCATAGTGCCGGATGTACCGGTCGGCGTGGTTGTACGACTGGAACGACGACCATGCCGAGTCGGCGAGCCCGGCGACGTGACGGAAGGTGGCGTCCTCCGCGAACTGGGTGGTGCCGTCGTCATGGGCCAGCTGGAAGTCGAATCCGGAATGGCGCAGGAAGTACCCGGGGAAGTTCACCGACTCGAACGAGACGGTGCCGGAACCCGTCAGGCCGGTCCGCGGCCGGAACTGGGCGTCCTGGGCAGGGCTGACGTTCGCGTCGATGCGCACGTCGAAGTTGGTGTGCCGTACGTACCGGTCCTGGAAGTTGAACGACTGGAGCCGGTTGATCGCGGTGTTGGGCCAGCGTGCCTGCACGCGGCTCTCCTCGGCCGCCGTCAGGTTCAGGATCGAGCCGTGACGCTTCTTGGTCCCGCCCATGTCGTAGCTTCCCGACGCCGGAAGCCGGTAACTGCCGGAGGTGGCCGGGCCGGTCGTCAGGACGGGCAGGTAACCGCGTCCGGAGGCGTACTGGTCGAGGTACAGGGCCCATTCGTCGCGGTCCCTGAACTTCATCCACATCGGTCCCTCGACCTGTGAGCCGGTGAGGCCGATGCCGGAGAGGTTGCCGAGGGCGGTCCACGTTCCGAGGATCGAGTTGCTGCCTTCGAGCGTGATCTGACCGTCGCCGGAGGCCCGCACGTAGCGGTAGGTGCCGACACCCGCCGGCACCTCGACGATCTGGGTGTCGATGATGCCCTGGGTGCCGGGGCGGTCGATGTAGAGCTGCGGTGTCGTGATGGTGCGGAAGTCCGTCGTACGGGCGTAGTAGATGCGGTGCTTCAGCACGCCGCCCACGGTCGCGTTCGTCGCCCAGTACAGGACGTAGTCGTTGGTCTGCGGGTTCCAGATGGCCTCCGGCGCCCACGCGTTGCGTCCGTCGGGGATGGCGCCGGCGACGTTGAGCAGCCGCGGCTGCGACCAGGTGACCAGGTCCGTCGACTCCCACACCACGAGATGGCGGCTGCCGTTGGACGTCGCGTCCCCCCATGACTGCCCGCAGCCGATGCACAGGTCGGTCGCGATGATCCAGTACCGGTCACCGCCCGGCGAGCGAACCAGAGCGGGGTCGCGCACACCACGCGTACCCACCGTGGAGCGCAGGGTCATCCCCCCGCCGTTGAGGTCGTTCCAGTGCAGACCGTCCGTGCTGTGCGAGAAGTAGATCTGCTGACCGGTCGCCCCCTCCCCGATGAAATGCGTCATCAGATAGCCCGGGTCGGCGGCGGAGGCCCGCTCGGGTGTGGTCACGGCTTGAGATGCGAAGAGCAGGCAGGCGGCGACCAGTATCGCCGCCAGCCGAGCGAGAACCGCGGGCATGTACGTCTCCTGTCAGGAACCGTTTGACAGCAATGTCCGAAACCTCGAACACCGTGCGGAACGTCGACCAGAAGATAGGTATCAGTCATGAACGCGTCAATAGACCGGCCGGTTCGGTTTCCGAACCATCCGGCCACCCAGGACAGTCAGGGATCACCGGCTCATTCCCGACCCTGACACCGAGCCGCGAGTTGCCTGACAGGAAAATACCCCCCGGGGTATTTGACGACCCACCCTCGGACACCGTACTCTCGTCGACAAGAAACCCCCGGGGGTATTTGAGGAGGTAATCAAGTGGCCCGTGAAGCAACGCAGGAGACGTTCGCCGCGGCCTGGGCCGACGGCGGACTCGTGGTCGACGTACGGGAGGCCGACGAGTACGCGGCCGGGCATGTGCCGGGCGCGCGACTGATGCCGCTGCGCACCGTGCCCGTCCGGTGCGACGAACTGCCCGCAGACCGGCGGGTGTACGTGATCTGCGCCGGCGGCAACCGCAGCAGGACCGCCGCGGAGTGGATGAATTCCCGCGGTATCGACGCCTACTCCGTGGCCGGCGGCACCGGCGCCTGGGCCCGCGCCGGGCACCCGATCACAGCCGGCCACCACGAGCACGCGGCCTGAGCGACTCCGCTCTCAGCCTTCGCCGCGGCCACCGACCACCAGCCACTGAGGACCACCAGCCCCAGCCGCTGAAGACCACCGACCACCAGCCCCAGCCACCAGCCCCAGAGGCTGTTCAAGCGGTACGGGCTGCCGCCGGTGTACTGGCACGGCATGCTCACCGGCCGTCTCTGACCGGTCGGGCCGGGACATCCCCGACTCGGGCCGGCCACCCCCGCCCCACGCTTCCAACCTCGAACCTCGAACCGAGGTGGACCAGACGCCCGTAAATACCCCCCGGGGTATTAGCCCCCAGGCCCCATTCTTCCGACACGGAGGTCACCCGAAGATGTTCTTCGCCCAGTACTACCTCGACTGTCTCTCCCAGGCGTCGTACATGATCGCCGACGAGACCACCGGCAGGGCCGTGGTCATCGACCCACGCCGTGATGTCTCCGAATACCTCACCGACGCGCAGACGCACGGTTTCACCATCGAGGCCGTCCTCAACACCCACTTCCACGCCGACTTCCTCGCCGGCCATCTGGAGCTGGCCGACCGCACCGGCGCCTGGATCGGCTACGGACAGCGCGCCGAGGCCGAGTACCCCATCCGCAAGCTGACCGACGGCGAACGGATCAGCCTCGGCGACGTCACTCTGCGGATCCTCGAAACTCCCGGCCACACACCGGAGTCGATCAGCATCCTGGTGTACGAGCACGCCGACGACACCGTCCCCTACGGCGTCCTCACCGGCGACGCCCTGTTCATCGGCGACGTCGGCCGCCCCGACCTGCTCGCCTCCATCGGCGTCACCGCCGACGAACTCGGCCGCATGCTCTACGACACCATTCAGCACAAGCTGATGGCGCTGCCGGACGCGGTGCGGGTCTTCCCCGCGCACGGCGCCGGATCCGCCTGCGGCAAGAACCTCTCCACCCAGCGGCAGTCCACCATCGGCGAGCAGCGCGCCACCAACTACGCCTGCCGGCCGATGAGCGAGGAGAAGTTCGTCGAGCTGGTGACGGCGGGGCAGCCGTCCGCGCCCGCCTACTTCGTCTACGACGCCATCCTCAACCGCAAGGAGCACGGCCTGTTCGACGCGGCCGCCGCGCCGCGACCGCTGTCCGCCGAGGAGTTCCTCCGGCGACGCGCGGCCGGTGCGGTCGTGGTCGACGCCCGCTCCCCGCAGGACTTCGCCGCCGGTCACCTGCGCGGCTCGGTCAATGTGCCCGCCGACGGGCGCTTCGCCGAGCAGGCCGGCATGGTCGTCACCCCCGAGCAGGACGTCGTCGTGGTCGCACCCCAGGACCGCGAGGAGGAGATGGTCACCCGGCTCGCCCGCATCGGCTTCGACAAGGTCGGCGGCTACCTGCGCGAGCCCGAAGGCGCCTTCCCCGCACTCGCCGACCGGATGCGGCAGGCCAGCCGGCTGACCGCCGACGAACTGCGCCGCCTGCTGGACGGCGAGGACGCGCCGCTCGTCCTGGACGTGCGCAACACCGCCGAACGCGAAGAGGGCTTCATCGAGGGCTCGCTGCACATCCCGCTCGCCGAACTCGCCCGCCGCGCCGACGAGATCCCTGCCGACCGGCCCCTCGTCGTCCACTGCGCGGGCGGCCACCGCTCATCCATCGCCGCCAGCCTGCTGCGCCACAAGGGCCGCACCGACGTCTCCGACCTGCTCGGCGGCTACGGCGCCTGGCTCGCCCAGCCGGCACCCGCCGGCGCCTGACCCACCCCACCCCCGGGCGGCAACCCCCGCGCCTGACCCACCCCACCCCCCGGGCGGCGGCCCCGGCGCATCGGACCGCCGCCCGCCCCGATCAAGACAACGCTTCAAGGCGACAAGGAACCCCGATGACCACCCACGCCGACAAACCACGACTCGACCCCGCCGCCCTCCGCGACCTGATCCGGGACGGGAAGGGCCCGCGCCTACTGGACGTACGCACGCCCGGCGAGTTCCGCACCGCCCACATCCCCGGCTCCTACAACGTGCCCCTGGACACCCTGCGCGAGCACCGCGCCGAACTGCTGCACCACCTCGACGAGGACGTCGTCCTCATCTGCCGCTCCGGCGCCCGCGCCGCCCAGGCCGAACAGGCCCTGGCTGAAGCGGGGCTGCCCAACCTGCGTGTCCTCGACGGCGGCGTAACGGCATGGGAGACCGGCGGAGGCTCGCTCACCCGCGGCCCGGAACGCTGGGACCTGGAGCGCCAGGTCCGCCTCGTCGCCGGAACCCTCGTCCTGGTGAGCGGCGTCGCGGGCCTGTTCCTGCCCGGGCTGCACCTGATCGGCACGGCGGTCGGGGCAGGGCTGGCCGTCGCCGCGCTCACCAACACCTGCGCCATGGGCATGCTGCTGGCGAAGCTTCCCTACAACCGTGGCCCCCGCGCGGACCGCGACACCGTCGTCGCCGCCCTGCGGGATTCCTCGTGATCGCCGTCGTCATCGCCGCGTCCCTGCTCATCGGGGTCAGCCTCGGCGTCCTGGGCGGCGGCGGGTCCATCGTGACCGTGCCCATCCTGGTCTACCTGGCCGGCATGGAGGCCAAGGAGGCCATCGCCACCTCGCTGTTCGTCGTCGGCGTCACCAGCGCCGCCGGCGTCGTCTCGCACGCCCGCGCAGGACGTGTCCGCTGGCGCACCGGGCTGCTGTTCGGCCTGGCCGGCATGACCGGCGCCTACGCGGGCGGCCGCCTGGCCGAGTACATCTCCGGCACCGTGCTGCTGATCGCCTTCGCCCTCATGATGATCGCCACCGCCGCCGCCATGATCCGGGGACGCAAGCAGCAGCCGAAGAAGGGCCGCCACGACCTCCCCGTGCTCCACGTCCTCGCGGACGGCATCGTGGTCGGCCTGGTCACCGGACTGGTCGGCGCCGGCGGAGGTTTCCTGGTCGTCCCCGCCCTCGCGCTGCTCGGCGGGCTCCCCATGAGTGTCGCCGTCGGCACCTCACTGCTGGTCATCTCCATGAAGTCCTTCGCGGGCCTGGCCGGTTACCTCGCGAGCGTGCACATCGACTGGGGGCTCGCGGCCCTCGTCACGGCGGCCGCCGTCGTCGGCGCACTGGCCGGCGGCCGTCTCGCCGGGCGTATCCCGCAGGACGCGCTGCGCAAGTCCTTCGGATGGTTCGTCGCCGTCATGGGCGTCTTCGTCCTCGGCCGGCAGATCCCCCCCGGACTGCGCCACACCCTGCTGACCAGCCCCTGGACCTGGTCCTCCGTGGCCGCGGCGGCGGGGATCGTGTTCGGCTGGTACATGGTGCGCGGCTCCGACGGACGCACGCCGCGGGGGGCAGGCGACGCCTCGGCACCGTCGGACGACGCGAGCGGGCGGACCGTCTCGCGCCTCATCCCTCCTGAGATCCGGTGGACGACACGGAAGCCGTGAACCTCGTGAACGTCGTGCCGTCGTGCCGTCGTGCCGTCGTGCCGTCGTGCCGTCGCGAGCACGGAAGCGGCTGCGACCCGGACGGCGGCACCAGTATGGGCGAGGATTCCACTCACGCGGAGGGATGAGGGGCACAGGATGGACGCAGCAAGCTGGGACGAGCGGTACCGGGGCAGCGAACTGGTGTGGAAGGCGGAACCCAACCGGTTCGTCGAGCAGGAGTTGGCCGGCCTGCAGCCGACCGGGCGGGCCGTCGACCTCGCGGCCGGGGAGGGGCGCAACGCGGTCTGGCTCGCGGAGCGCGGCTGGGAGGTGGACGCCGTGGACTTCTCCGCCGTCGCGCTGGAGAAGGCCGAGCGACAGGCCGCCGACCGTGGTGTGCGGCTGCGGACCGTCCACGCCGACCTCACGCTCTGGACGCCCCCGGAAGCGACGTACAACCTGGCATTGATCGCCTATCTGCACCCGCCCTGGCCGGACATGACCCAGGTGCTGACCCGGGCCGGCGCTGCCGTGCGCGAGGGCGGAACCCTGCTGCTCGTCGGCCATGACGCGGCCAATCCCGAGCGCGGCCACGGCGGCCCGCAGGACCCACGCGTGCTGTACACCGCCGAGCAGGTCGCCGACCTGTGGCGGCCGTACGCCGACATCCTGCGGGCCGAGACGGTCCCTCGGACAGTGACCGATGTTGACGGCGCCGGCCGTACGGCCCTCGACGCGCTCGTCCGTGCCGTGCGGCGATGACACCGTGCCGCGGGGTCATTCGCGGCTCACGACGCCGTCACGGTGGGAGGTGGACCGAAGCCGGGCAGCGTTCCGGCATCTCAGGTGTAGATGATCTGGCCGCCGGCGGCGTGCTCGTAGAAGCGGCAGGCCGACGGGGCCCGGGTAGTGGCCGGGCAGCGGCTCGGTTTCGTAGTTGAAGTCGATGAGCAGGGCCTTGTGGAAACCGGTCTCCACGAAGCAGTTGGCGTGCCCGTCGTAGGAGGCGTCCAGCGGCTGCCCGGCGACGAAGCGTCCGATGTTGTGCACGAGCGTCCCGGCCTCGAAGTGGGCCACCGACCCGGCCTTGGAGGCGGGCAGGCCCGCCGCGTCCCCGATGGCGAACACCTCGGGATGGCTGGGGAGTTGGAGGGTGCGCGGATCGACCGGCACGAAGTCCAGTTCGTCGCCCAGGCCATCGGATCGCCCGACGTACTCCGCGCCGCCGTGCAGCGGGACGACGACCGCCAGGTCGAACGGCACCTCCCGTTCGTCGTACGACACCAGCCGGCCGCCCGGGCCGTCGACCTCGCCCAATGTGAACTCGGTGACCAGCTCGATGCCCTTCTCCGCCAGCAACCCGCCCAGCGCCTTCGCCGCGACCGGCTTCGTGAAGGCGGCGTCCAGAGGGGTGGCATAGGTCAGCCGGACCTTGTCGCGGATGCCGCAGCGCTGGAAGTACCAGTCGGCGAGGAAGGCGAACTCCAGTGGCGCCACAGGGCACTTGACCGGCAGGTCCGCCACGTCGACCACCACGCGGCCACCGTCGAAACGCTCCAGAGCATGGTGCAGACCGACGGCTCCGGGCAGGTCGTAGAAGGTGAAGACGTTCTCGCCCCAGCCGGGACCGGTCAGTCCCTCGGTCTCCTCCGGCAGCAGCCGGGCGCCGGTGGCGACCACGAGGACGTCGTAGGACAGCCGGATGCCACCGTCGAGGGACACCGTCCGCTCGCTCAGGTCGACGCGCTCGATCCGCGCCCGCTTGTAGTCGATGGCTGTGTTCAGCTGCCGCCGTCGAGGGACACCGTCCGCTCGCTCAGGTCGACGCGCTCGATCCGCGCCCGCTTGTAGTCGATGGCTGTGTTCAGCTGCCGCCGGCGGGAACGGACAAGGTGATGCGGCTGGGCCGGCCCGAACGGCAGGAACAGCAGGCCGGGCTGGTAGACGTGGTCGTCGTCCTGATCGACGACCGTGATCCGGATGTCCCGCTCGTCGTACGCGCGGTGCAGGCGGTTGGCCGTCATGGTGCCTGCGGTTCCGCCTCCGAGAATCACCACATGCTTGCTCATGTCCTCACTGTCATGCGGCAGGTGAGGCCGGGACATGGGCCGCTGGTCCCCACCCCAGTACCCACTGGGGTATGGCTGGACCGGGACGACGACTCCACCGGGCCACCGGCCGACTTCGAGCCCATGCGCGGGTTCGTACTGCCGCCCGTCCGCCTGGAACAAACCCGAACCGACACCGGTTGGGTGACGGGAGCAGTCATGAGTTGACGTCATCATCAAGGGTCGACGCCATCCCGAACCCGGACGTACAGTACCCCTAGGGGTATGCGAGGAGTGAGCGTGGAACTGGAGCTCGAGGGTGCGGACCTGAAGGCCGTGCTGAACCGGCTGCGTCGCGCGCAGGGCCAGATCTCCGGTGTGATCCGGATGATCGAGGAGGGGCGCGACTGCGAGGACGTCGTCACCCAACTCGCCGCCGCCTCCCGCGCGCTCGACCGGGCCGGTTTCGCGATCATCGCGACCGGCTTGCAGCAGTGCATGGCGGACATCGAGTCCGGCCGCAAGAACGGCGAGGACGGCGAGGACGGCGTGCGGATGCGCGCCCGCCTGGAGAAGTTGTTCCTGTCCCTGGCGTAGCGCCCGCCCCGGGTCTGTGGGTTTCGGGGCGGAGGATCGCGGCCCCGACGGACGGCCCGATGACCGCCCGGTCCAAGGCATCGACCGTACCGGCACATACCGCCGGCGCAGCCTCGTCATGCCGTTGCGGCGGCCGGGCCGGGCGGCGGCGCGGGGGCCGGGCTCGGCGCAGCGGTGTTCCCTTCCAGTGAGCCCCGGGGTATTTTTCAGGGCCGAAAGCCGTGGGAAATACCTCGTGAGCACCTCGCACCCGGCCGGACTCCCGTCCCACGCCACGCGAGCCGACGAGAGCGTCATGACTGACGGGCTCTCTCCTTCTCCGGCCGGTACACCGGGCTGTCCGCGTTTCTGACCCCGTGGCCGTCATGTTGCCGCTCGGGCGGCAGGTCAGCAGCTTGAGGTGCTGCGGGATGCCCGGCGCAGCGTTCCCGCCACCGAGCCGACCCGGGCGCTATTCGTACGGGCCGACCCGGTGGGCCGGTGATAAGGCTGGACATCAGCAACGACTCGTCGCCGAGTTTCACCCCGTGCGCATCGGCGTCCGACCCCGGACGCCTGCCGGGCTGTGGCTCAGGCGTCGATGATGACGGGGATGATGAGGGGCTTGCGGCGGTGGGTGCGGAACGCCCAGTTCGCCACGGCGCGGGCGAGAAGCTGTTCGAGTTGGCGCGCGTCTCCGACGCCTTCCTCGGCCGCGGTGGCCAGGGACTTCTCGATGACCGGGATGACCGGATCGAAGGTGGCGTCGTCGTGGACGAAGCCACGGGCCAGGAAGTCGGGGGCCTCGGCGAGGGCGCCGGTGTCCGCGTCGACGATCGCCACCACCGTGATCACGCCTTCGGCGGCGAGGGTGAGGCGGTCCTTGAGGGACGCTTCGGTGGCGCCGCCGACTTCCATGCCGTCCACGTAGACGTTGCCGGCGGAGACCTTGCCCGTGATGGACGCGCGGCCGTCGACGAGGTCGACGACGACGCCGTCCTCGGCGATGACGACCCGGTCGGGGTCGACGCCGGTGCGGATGGCGAGGTCGGCGTTAGCCCGCAGGTGGCGCCATTCGCCGTGCACGGGCATGACGTTGCGGGGTTTGACGATGTTGTAGCAGTAGACGAGTTCGCCGGCGCTGGCGTGCCCGGAGACGTGCACCTTGGCGTTGCCCTTGTGGACGACGTGGGCGCCCCACCGGGTGAGTCCGTTGATCACCCGGTAGATGGCGTTCTCGTTGCCAGGGATGAGAGAGCTGGCGAGCAGGACGGTGTCGCCCTTGCCGATGCGGATCTGGTGGTCGCGCGTAGCCATCCGTGACAGCGCGGCCATGGGTTCGCCCTGGGAACCGGTGCACACCAGAGTGATCTTGTGGTCCGGGAGCTTCTCCAGCTCCTTGGTGCTCACGACCAGACCGGAGGGGACCTTCAGATAGCCCAGGTCACGGGCAATGCCCATGTTGCGGACCATCGACCGGCCGACGAAGGCGACCTTGCGGCCGTGCTGGTGGGCGGCGTCCAGGACCTGCTGAATGCGGTGCACGTGGCTGGCGAAGCTGGAGACGATGACCCGGCGTGGCGCGGTCCGCATCACCTGCTCGATCGCCGGGTTCAGCTCACGCTCGGAGGTGGTGAAGCCGGGCACTTCGGCGTTCGTGGAGTCGGTGAGGAACAGGTCCACGCCCTCCTCGCCGAGGCGGGCGAAGGCGCGCAGATCGGTGATGCGGTCGTCGAGAGGGAACTGGTCCATCTTGAAGTCGCCGGTGTGCAGCACCATCCCGGCGCCGGTGCGGATCGCCACCGCGAGGCTGTCGGGGATGGAGTGGTTGACCGCCACGAACTCGCAGTCGAAGGGCCCGAAGCCACGCCGGTCACCCTCCCGCACCCGCACCGTGCGCGGCCGGATCCCGTGTTCCTTGAGCTTGGCCTCCAAGAACGCCAGCGTCAGCTTGGAACCGACGACGGGAATGTCGGACCGCTCGCGCAGCAGGTACGGCACACCGCCGATGTGGTCCTCGTGGCCATGGGTGAGGACCACAGCCACGATGTCGTCCAGCCGGTCCCGGATCGAGGTGAAGTCCGGCAGGATCACGTCGACGCCGGGCTGGGTCTCCTCGGGGAACAGCACGCCGCAGTCGACGATGAGCAGCTTGCCGGCGTGCTCGAAGACGGTCATGTTGCGGCCGATCTCACCCAGGCCGCCCAGGGCGATGACCCGCAGCCCTCCTTCGGGAAGGGGCGGGGCGGCTTTCAGTTCAGGGTGCGGATGACTCATACCCTGACGGTACCCGCAGGACGGAACGAGATGATCCGTTGCCTGTGTGATCTCTCCGCACGACGGAGCGGGGCACCGGCAGCGCCTGTTGCGGGACGATCGGATGACGTCGGCGGCCGGACGGGGAGGGGCCGAGGTGGTAGCGCCTTCGGTGGGTAAGCCGTGAGCCCGGTGGTGCCGGCGAGGATTTCGTGCCTCTTGTCGTGGTGGCCGGCCTCCGCGGCTCCCGGCGCGCCTCGTCGATGGCCCACTCGGTGTACAGCAGCGCCCGAGTGCCGTCGGCGCTGTGCCCGAAGTGCGCCCGATCTTGCCCCGGGTGCCCGCCGGCCCTCGGCTGGGCGACGATCACGGCGTCCCCAGGCCGCGCTGCCACTCGGCTCCATGACGTCGAAGGCCGTGAGCAGGCAGCCGGGCGTGTGAGTCTCGTCGGCTACGGCGAGACCAAGGTACCGGCGGTATCGAGACGGCCGCTGAGGGCGGCTGTTTCAAGCCGCTGCCGCGCCCAAGGGCCGCAGCCGTGCCATTACACACCCGTCCTCTCGGCAAGCCCAACTGACCGTCGACTCCTACCACCCACCGGCCGAGTCATGCCCGGATTCGTTCGATCACAGGTCACTGCTCGAACGTCCCGAAGTTATTCGGATGCTTGTGTGTGCCGACTCGGCCGGGTCAGACACTCGTCCATGCTTCGATGACGGCGTTACGTCCGGCCGCAATCGGGCGACTTGTGGTCCGCGTGGAGGACGCGCCAGGCGGTGAGTTCCAGATCCTGGAGCTGTGAGGGCAGCCCCAATCTTTGTTCCATCCGATCTGCGAGGAGGGATGCGCGGGAGGGGAACTCGGGAAGCAGTGGCGGTCCTTGGGCGTAGTGGGCTGAGATGCACGCTCGGGAACCTTGGACTTCCCGTGGCCAGGCGGCTTACACGCCTTCCGCCAGCCCGGTTGGTGGCAAGACCGACCTCGATGGAGGCTGTCACGGGCAGGCTCTTAGCATGATCGGATGGTTGCCGATGATGCCCAGAAGAACGAGACAGGACGGGAAGTTGCGTCTGGGGACGACGTAGCCGGTCTCCGCGGCGGATCACATCATGGCAGTGCCGGGGATGAGTTTCACCCGGTTGGCGATCTGGCCGAGTGGGCGGCCGACCTGGTCGAGCCGCTCAAGCCGAAGCTGCGTGGCTGGCTCCATGCCGCGATGGTCCCTGCGTCGGTGAGCGCCGGCATCGTCCTCGTCTGCCTGGCCCGGACCCAGCAGGCGACCCTGGCCTGCACCGTGTACTCCGTCACCGCCTGGCTGCTGTTCGGGACGAGCGCCGTTTACCACCTGGGTACCTGGGGGCCGATGGGTGAGGCCGTCCTGCGTCGCCTCGACCACGCCAACATCTTTCTGATCATTGCCGGGACCTGCACCCCTCTGGCTGTGCTCCTCCTGCCTCCCGACCGGCGAAACCTGCTGCTGTGGATCGTATGGACGGGCGCGCTGACCGGTATCGCCTTCCGCGTGCTGTGGGTCAACGCTCCCCGCTGGCTGTACACCCCCTGCTACCTGGCCCTGGGGTGGGCACCGGTGCGTTACCTGCCCGACTTCTTGCACACCGGCGGTGCGGCCGTGGTCACCCTGACAGTGACCGGCGGTCTCCTCTACAGCGCGGGCGCGGTGGTCTACGCCGTCCAACGCCCCGACCCCTCGCCCCGCTGGTTCGGCTTCCATGAGGTGTTCCACGCCTTGACCGTGGCGGCCTTCACCGCGCACTACATCGCCATCTCCCTCGCCGTTTACTGACCAGACAGCAGGCGCATTCACTACTGCGGCGCGGTGCTGTCGCCGCACTCGCGGCCTGATCAACAACTGGGGCCTTGTGGGGGATGCCTGGAGGGACGCGGCGCCCGGGTAGGGAGCATGCCAGCCGCCTCACCCGTTGCGGCGGCGCCGCGACCGGGGCCGGAGGGGACTGAAATGCCGGTGGAGCCGTTCGGACACGAGCACCATCTCTGCGGGCCACAGCCCGGCCACGCGCGGGTGTGACAGCCCGCCGATACCGGGGCCCGCTCACCTCAGGCTGTCGCCGATGGACTGGACGATCCGCCGGTGCGGCGGTATTCGGCGTTGATGCGCTGGGCTTCTTCGAGTTGATCTTCGAGGATGACGATCCGGCATGCGGCCTCGATCGGGGTGCCCTGGTCGACGAGCTCACGCGCGCGGGCCGCGATGCGCAGTTGGTAGCGGGAGTAGCGGCGGTGACCGCCCTCGGAGCGCAGTGGTGTGATCAGCCGCGCTTCGCCGATGGCGCGGAGAAAGCCGGGAGTGGTACCGAGCAACTCGGCGGCCCGGCCCATCGTGTAGGCGGGGTAGTCGTCGTCGTCGAGACGGCTTAGCGACTCGTCTGCTGTCATCTCACCTCTCTGGGTAATGCGTCGAGGGGCCTTGGTGCCGTTGGCACCAAGGCCCCGAAGGAACTGCAACACCATCTGCCGGCCCTAAAGCTGCGCCGGCCTTCTGTTTCCGCCCCGCCGCCTGATAGTCCGACGGGAGTGCGGGGATCGCGGATGCGTGACCGGAGACCACCTACCTATCGATGTCCTGCGGTACCCGGGCTCGCGTCTTCCGCCCGGGCGATCCTGATGGTGCCTGACTCCTCCGTTCTTCCTGGAACCAACCACTTGCCAACAGGACTGCGTCCTGCTGGTACTGCAACCGCGTCAACTGCGGTCCTGCTCACGGCGGCCCCTCGTCACTTCGGGCCACCCGGTCCGGTCGTCAGTCCCGTCGCCGTCGTACAAAAACCTGGCTTCGAAAACTCCACCACCACACCGTCATACGTGGACCGCTGCCCGGCAGTTCGTGTCTGCCGAGCCCTGCTCGATCTCGACTACGAGAGAAACCATAATCATGAGGACACCGAATGTCTACTCCAGCGAGGATAGATTTGCTGCGGCTCGACGATGAAGTCTCCCGCTGCGCCGAACTGTGAATGCCGGGGGCCGTCCGCAGCGCAGGTCCGCGCACGGATGAGGCCCAGAGCCGCATGCGGAGCTTCCCGTGGCGCCGCCGACCGGCGCGGCGCGTCGACCGCGACTCAGCCCCTCCGGGGAGCACGGTGGCCCGGTGAGTTGGCGGGCGGGGCGCAGGGTCGGGTGGGCAAGGGCCGGGTATGCACGATCCTCAGACGAGGGTGCCCCCGATGTAGACGATGTCCGTCAACGCCACAGCACCCCGTTCCAAGCGGCCGTTGCCGACGCACGCGATACCGCACAAGCGTTCATCGAAGACCTGCGGCAGCCGAACGGCAGCAGACAAATGCCTCGAAGCACACCCCTGGCTCGCAGCCGCCGCACATACGCCCCCTCACCTGTAGTGCGGCACCAGGGGAGCCGTATGCGCCAGCCTCGCCCGGTTGCGCCACCGTCCAAGCCGCCTGCGCGGGCCGGTGTATAGGATCCGATCCCATGCCGAAGCCTGACGAGCTGCTCGTTGCGATAGCCGCCCTCGTGGAGTCCGGACAGAGCAATCAGATGTCCCTGACCGTGGTCACCAGTGGTGCCGTCATCACCGGTCGGCTGGCTCCAGGAGCCATGTGGAGGCAAAGGGTGTCTGACGTGCTGACGGACTCCGCCGACCTAGGCGAGTTCTCCGCCGTCTTCGACACCCCCGCCAAGAAGGACGGGCCGCCCACACATCTGCATTTCCACGTCGCCCGGATCCTGCAGGGCACGGTGGGGATTCCGGAGACAGGCGGGATGTACCGCGTCGCGATCGAGGACGTCAGTGCCTGGACCGTGGGCGACTTCAGCTACTCCGACCACTGACCCGCCGAGACACGGCACACAGTGAGGCCTCACCGGCACACGCCGGTCGGGCCTCACCGCCCGGTTCGGCTCACACCTGCCCGTACGTCAGGCGGACAGGAGGAGCGCCGAGCGGTGCGGACACCGACTCGTACGGGCCTGTCATGGGCGCGGATGCGGCGGTAGGGGCGGCACGTGAAGCCGAGTTGGGTCATGGCCCGGAGGACTTCGCCGGTGCTGAAATCACGCCGGTCTGACCGGTGAGACCTGGCCGACCTGCCAGGCGGGGTAGTGGCGTCGTCCGATGATGACGAACGCACCGGTGACCGACTCAGTTGTGACTTCCTTCATCGATTCCGCCACGCCGCTCGCGGTCGACTTCCAGCGGCATAGGTGCCGCCGGGTGAGCACTTGAAGTTTCGGGAACCGCAACCGCAACTGACATCGACAGTAGCCCGCCGCAGCGGCCTGTGTACGGTGAAGATTCCTCCTCCACCCAATGCGACAGAGGCTTCGGGGCGAGTCCGGTCTTGGCGACGAGGCCGCCAAAAAAGGTCGTGCGGACGGACCACCTCACCGCTCGCGCCGGCCAGAAGAATTCCCTGCCTTCGGCGCCGCCCCGTCCCGGACTTCCTTGTGCTGTGTGAGAGGTCATGGCCCCCTCCCCACCGTGAGACGAGCGGGTTGACCCGGGGGCGGGCGGGCCCTCCGATGCGTCGACGGGGTGCGCGCACCCGGCCCTTGATCCGCTTGCCCTGGCGGACTCTCCCAGCGTGTTCATCTCCTTGGGTCGCCCGATGCGTTCTCGACGAGCCCGGCCCGGCTCGCGATGAGCGCCGCCTCCACCCGCGTGCGGACGTCGAGCTTGGCCAGCAGTTTCTGCACGTGCGTTTTTACGGTGCTCTCCTCGACGCGCAGTCGGCGGGCGATCTGCGCGTTGCTCAGGGCGTGTCCGACCAGGACGAGCACTTCGCGTTCCCGCGGTGTCAGGCCGTCGGGCAGCGTGACGACCCCGATGCCGTGGCTGGACGCTCGGGCGATCAGTCTTCGGGTCGGGCCCGGTGAGACGAACCCGTCACCGCGGGCGACCGCCCGGATGCCGTCCAGCAACGTGGCCGCGGGGTCGTCCTTTAGCACGAACCCCGTGGCTCCGGCCTGCAACGTCCCGAACAGGTACTCGTCGAGGTCGAAGGTCGTGAGCGCGAGGATGGCGGGCGGACCTGCCTGGGCCGTGATCCGCCGAGTGGCCGCGACGCCGTCCAGCCGCGGCATACGCACGTCCATGACCACCACGTCGGGGCGTAGCCGGGCGGACAGCTCCACCGCGGCCACCCCGTCGGCGGCCTCTCCGACGACCACGAGATCGGCCTCGACATCGATCATCATGCGCATGCTGGTACGCACCAGATGCTGATCGTCGGCGAGCAGCACGGAGATGGTCACTGGTGCCATGCAGCCCCCGTCGGAAGGGGCAGCGTCGCATCGACCCGCCAGCCGCCGTCCGGCCGGGGGCCCGCGGTGGCCGAGCCTCCGCACAGCGCGGCGCGTTCCCGCATCCCGATGAGCCCATGACCGGCGGTCGGGCTGGTCCGCGGCCCGCCCTGGGGAGCTCCCTCGTCGTCGACGCGGATGCACAGCCGATCCCTGCCGTAGTCGAGACTGACCGTCGCGCGTGGTGGCCGGGCGTGCCGAGCCACGTTCATCAACGCCTCTTGGACGATGCGGTAGGCCGCGAGGTCGACCATATGGGACAGGGGGCTTGGCTCGCCGCGGGTCACGACGTCCACCGCGGCGCCGGCCCGGCGCACCTGGTCGGCCAGCGCCTCGACCTCCCGCAGCGAAGGCTGCGCCACGAGGTCGGCGGCGGCTTCGTCGTCCCGGAGCGAGTCCAGCGCGCCGCGCAGCTCGCCCAGCGCGGCGCCGACCTCCCGGCCGATCTCGGCGAGGGCCTCGCCCTCCGGGGTGTGCCGGTCCTGGTGGACATGGCCGACGGCCGTGACCCGCATCGCCACCGCACTGAGCCGGCCAGCCACCGCGTCGTGCAACTCACGGGCCAGGCGCAGCCGCTCGTCGCGAGCAGCCGCGCGGGCGTCCAGCTCCCGCAGCCGTTCGGCCTGCTCGGCCTGCGTGGCGGCCAACTGGACGCGGCTGCGCGCCGCATCGGCCATCGCCACCACCACGACGGGCATGAAGCCGAAGACCGCCGTGTCGTAGAGGAGCCCCACCAGCCCGAAGTCGTACGCCTCGGCGGTCCACAGGACGCGATAGGCGTCCGCGGCAACGATCGCGCCCAGCGCGGCGATGGCTGCCAGTCGTAATCGAGCCGTGCCCGCTGCGATCGCGCTGAACGCGGCGACCCACACGCCTGCCTGCGCCAGGGCCGGCGTCGGCGTGACCTGGTCACCCGGCCAGGCCGACGTGACCAGGTACCCCAGGCCGACCAAGGCCAGAGCTGTCATCGGACGGGCGCGGCGCCACAGGACGGCGAGCGCGAACACGGCCGCGGAAACGGCGAGGAGCACGGACCGGGCCGTCGTCCGCTCGAACCACAGCAGTTCCCCCAGGTCGATCGAGGCCGCGACCACCGCCAGCCCTGCCACGGCCACGACGCCGCTACGGGGCGCCGACGGAGGTCCTGTCGGCCGTCGCTTGCTTCTCGTCCTCATCGCGCTTTTCCTGTCGCCTGCGGTCGGCTCGTTGGAAGGGGACGTTGACCGCCCAGCGCCAGACGAGTTCGAACGGGCCTTGGCGGAAGTGCCGCAGCCACCACCAGGCGCCGAGCATCAGCAGGGCGCTGATCGCCGCCCAGGACAGCACCGTACCAAGGGGGCCGAACGGTCCCAGGTCAAGTCCCCACTGGGAGAAGGCCACTATGGCGACGACGTTCTGCAGCATGTAGCACGACAGCGCGGTGCGGCCGACATCTGCGAGGCGGCGGCTGAGGAACCCGGAGCCGCCACGGCGGCGCAGCAGGATGAGGATCAGCCCCAGATAGCCGAACGCCACGATCGGAGCGACGGTGTAGCGGGACAGTGCCCCGATGATGTCCTTCCCCGGCAGGGGCAGATATTCCCACGCCGTCAGCGTTCCGCCGATGGTCAGCCCGCCCACCGCGAACCGGCGGCTCATCGCGTGCGCCCGCGCGTCGCCCCTGAACAGTCCCGCCCGCCACAGCAACACCCCGCACAGGAAGAGGAACGCCGACAGGGGTGGGGCAATGATGAACGCCTCCTCGCGAAGGGCCCAGAAGTTCCCCATCCGATCGGCGACTTCGGCGAAGTAGGTCGTGGGCACTTCGCCATCCCAGGCGCCGCCGAACGCGCCCCCGCCGAACCCTTCCGCCCAGTCGTCGTCCCCGCCACGCCCACCGGCGGATCGGCCCGCCATCATGCGGTTGAACTCCAGCGCCAGGTGCAGTGCCCCGGCGAGCACGGTCGCCACCACCAGCCAGCGGGTACGCAGGAGCAGCAGCGGGGCGATCACCATGCCGACCAGCGCGTAGCCCATGAGGATGTCGAACTGCACGACGAGCGCGAAGTGGATAAAGCCGTCGGCCAGCAGCAGGAGCGAGCGCCACTCGTACCGCCACGGCCAGCGCAGCCCGTTCCGGACCGCCGACTCGAACTGGATCGCTATGCCCACGCCGAACAGAATCGACAGGAGCCCGAGAAACTTACCGTTCGAGATGGCGTTCGACAGTGGACTCAGGAACTCCTCGGACTTGCCGAGCAGGTAGACGGGATCGCCCCCGGAGCCGATGGCGAAGATCCATATGTTGGTCAGCAGCGTTCCGATGATGGCGACACCGCGCAGCACGTCCAGCGACTGTACGCGCCGACTCGCCTGTGCTTCTTTCGACTTGGTTTCCCTTGACACCAGGCGAAGCTATGGCGGCGGTGCCCGCGGACACGTCAGACCGACGTACAAGACCGCCTCATCACTTCGGCGGAGGGACGACCCTCAGAAGGGATGACGCCGGCTGACGCCGCTCCGCATCCGGGCAGCCCCGTGACGGACATGTCGCAGCTGTACACGCGACTCATGACGAATGTGGTCGACGGCCGACCTGACCGGACCGAGCGCGGTCGACACTGCTCTGACAGACCATTAGAGCGAGCATCATCCGAGCCTCAAGACAACCTGCCGCCGTGCTGGCCTGCACCGAACGAGGCGCAGCGGCCGTCCCCGTAGTGCTCGCAAAAACAACAGGTCAGTGACGCTCAGGCGCATCGGACGTGGTCCCGCGCCACCTGGGGCAGCACGGCGGTCCGCTCGGCGACGCGGGAGATCTCTTCTTCGGTGACCACGCCCATCAGCGTCTCGTCCTCCACCGCGAGATCCAGGCCATGCGGCCCGTACCCCGGGACGTCCAGGACTAGACCGTGGGACACGCCCGCCCTGGCACGGTCGAGGAGTAGTCGCTCCAGCGCGGCGACCGGGTCGCGGGAGTCGCGCATGTCGTCGAGGAGCGGCACGGCGCGCCAGTCCCGTGCCGGATCCCGCCGGAACTGCCACAGGGCGGCGGCCGTCCACAGGTCGCCCACCAGTTCATTCAGTGCGCGGTTCCACGGGGTGTCGTCGAGCGCCTGACGGCTGGCGATCGGATCGAACTGGGCGCTGATACAGAGGGACAGAGCGGTGTCCGCGACCGGAAGAACGGCGTAGATCCGCCCGGCGTCATCGGGTCCGAGAGGAAGAGCCACAGCGATTGCGGTGGTGGACCCCACCGCCTTGTGAGACCGGGTGATCCCGGAGGGGCTGGGAACGGTCGTACGGCAGATCAGCCACCGGGACCCGTCGGCGGCGCGCGCCTCGCCGGTCTCCACGTCGGCGCTCTGCCCGCCCACCACGGCCTCGAACGGCTCGCCGGTCTCACGGTCGAGCGCCAGCCGGTGCCGGACACGACCTTGTTCGTCCAGGTGCGTGACGCTGCCGACACTGCCCGAGCCCAAAGAACAGCCCCAACGCGCTGCTCAACGGGTTAAGCCCTACAAGTCGATTGACCCGCGCTACCTGATCCAGGACAACCACTTCACGCTCCGTCAGAAACGGCGTCAACCGAGCGTCAAGACATTTTCCGAACCCGTTTCTCTTACCGAGCTGAGACAGAGCGTTCTGGACCAACGCCCACGCCGCGAAACCGCAGGTGAGACACGTGGCGGGAACCTACAACATGCTCCACGCGGTGAACCTCGGGAAACAGGTCGAGCGCGCCCGGCCTCGCCTGAGAAACCTACAAAAAACCGCAGGTCAGAACCCCTTCACCGCAGGCTCCAAAATCGCCACGCACTCCACGTGCGAGGTCATCGGAAACAGATCGAAGGCGCGCAGCGTCCGCACCCGGTAGCCGCCCTCGCGGAAGTACGCGAGGTCCCGTGCCAGCGCTGCCGGGTCGCAGGCCACGTACGCGATCCTCCGCGCCCCCAGTGACGACAGGTGTTCGACCGTCTTCCGGCCGGCACCCGACCGTGGCGGGTCCAGGACGATCAGGTCGGCCTCCGTGATACCGGTGCGCGGCAGGACCGATTCGACCCTGCCCTGTTCGATGCGTACCCGGTCGAAGTCGGCGAGGTTGTGCCGGGCGTCCTCCACGGCGCGTTTGCCGGATTCGATGCCCAGAACCGCGCCCTTCTCCCCGACCCGGTCCGCGAGTGCGCCCGCGAAGAGGCCGACGCCGCAGTACAGGTCCAGCGCC
This sequence comes from Streptomyces cavernae, assembly GCF_004023625.1. Taxonomy (GTDB): domain Bacteria; phylum Actinomycetota; class Actinomycetes; order Streptomycetales; family Streptomycetaceae; genus Streptomyces; species Streptomyces cavernae. Next base: position 197,918 of record NZ_ML137709.1, read on the forward strand.
GTGTCGCCCTTGCGGGGCAGCAGGCCCTGCATGACCGCAGCCACGAGCGTGTCCGCCGCCTTCGGATGGACCTGCCAGAAGCCGCCGCCCCCGACACGGTGGGTGCGGCCGTCGGCGCGTTCGCGCACGAAGGGACGGCCGTGGACGCGGTGCACCCCGCCGGAGTTCTCGTCCACCCTCATCACCGACACCGGCTTGTCCAGCTCGACCAGTGGCAGCCGTGCCCCCGGCCGCGGCGTCAGCACTACCTGGCGGTCCTGGGAACCCGTCGCCGCGATCGCCTCGACGGACTCCATGCCGGTCCAGTCACGCTTCTCGATGCCCAGTTCGGTCACTCCGGGGGCGGCGATCAGACAGTGTTCGACCGGCTCCACCTCGTGCGAACGGTGGCGGCGAAGGCCCGCGCGCCCGGAGGCGTCCACGGCGTACTGCACGCGTGTGCGCCACGCCGGGACCTCGCCCACGGGGAGCTTGTCGCCCTCGGCGGGCATCACCGTGCCGTCCCACCCCGCTTCCTCGGGCGTCAGGCCCGCGAGTCGCTTCAGCTGCTCGGCGATCACCTCGCCCTTGAGCCGTCGCTGCGCGCCCGGCTTGGCGTGCTGCCAGTCGCAGCCGCCGCAGCGTCCGGGACCGGCGTAAGGGCAGGGCGCTTCGACGCGGTCCTTGGACGGCGAGAGCACCGACACCGCGTCCGCGCGCAGGAAGCGGGCCCCTTCCTCGCCCTCGGTCACGCGTACGACCACCCGCTCACCGGGCAGCGCGTGCCGGACGAACAGCACCTGCCCGGAGTCGGTTCGGGCGATGCAGTGCCCGCCGTGGGCGACGGGGCCGATCTCGACCTCGTACTCCTGCCCCACCAGCGAGTTCTTCGGTTCTGCCTGCATGGTGGGGTGACTCCAGAGTGAGAACGAGGGAACGGCCGGACAACAGCCCACCAGTCTACGTGGGCGTCGTCCGGCCGTTGACCACGAGCCGTAGCTCTTGTTGGCTCTGACTACTTCTGTGAACTTTGACTATTCCTCTTCGCCGGAGCCGGACTTCGGCTTGCCGCCGGAGCCGGACCGCGAGGAGCCGGACTGCGAGGTCTTCGAAGACTTCGACGCCTTCGCGGTGGAGCCGGACTCCTTGCTCCGAGATTCCGCGGAATCCGAAGATCCGGACCCCGTCGGTCCCACCGGACCCGCCGGCCCCCGACGCACCGAGCCCGGCGCGTTCCACTCCTGCTGCCGGCGGGCCCGCCGCTTGGCCGCCTCGGACGACTCCAGCTGGTACGGCACCGAGGTCACCATCACCCCGGGCGTGAACAGCAGGCGCCCCTTCAGCCGCAGCGCGCTCTGGTTGTGCAGCAGGTGCTCGTACCAGTGACCGACCACGTACTCGGGGATGATCACGGATACGGCGTCGCGCGGCGAGTCGCGGCGCAGCCCCTTCACGTATTCGATGATGGGCCGGGTGATCTCCCGGTAAGGGGAGTCCAGCACCTTCAGCGGCACATCGATGCCCCGCCGGTCCCACTCCGCCTTCAGTGCCTTGGTCTCCGCCGGGTCGACGTTGACGCTGAGCGCCTCGAGGGTGTCGCTGCGCATCAGCTTGGCGTACGCGAGGGCACGCAGCGTCGGCCGGTGGATCTTGGAGATGAGGACCACGGAGTGGACGCGCGAGGGGCGGATGCTGTCGTCGCTCGGCCCCTCGGGAGCGGCGATCTCGTCGGCCACCCGGTCGTAGTGGCGGCGGATCGCGGTCATCGTGGCGTAGAAGATCACCATGCCGAGCAGTGCGACCCAGGCGCCGTGCGTGAACTTGGTGCTCAGGACGACCACCAGGACCAGACCCGTGAAGAAGGCGCCGAAGGTGTTGATGGCCCGCGAGCGGATCATGTGGCGGCGCTTGGCCGGGTCCTTCTCGGTCCGCAGATGGCGGTTCCAGTGCCGGACCATGCCGGTCTGGCTGAGCGTGAAGGAAACGAACACACCGACGATGTAGAGCTGGATCAGCCGGGTCGAGTCGGCCCCGTAGATGACGACCAGCAACATGGCGGCGCCCGCGAGGAGGACGATGCCGTTGGAGAAGGCGAGGCGGTCGCCGCGCGTGTGCAGCTGGCGCGGCAGATAGCGGTCCTGCGCGAGGATCGAGCCGAGGACCGGGAAGCCGTTGTACGCCGTGTTGGCCGCGAGGAAGAGGACGAGCGCGGTCGCGGCGGCGAGGAGGACGAAGAAGAAGCTCCCCTTGCCGAAGACCGCCTCGGCGACCTGCGTGATCACCGGGTTCTGAACGTAGTCCGAGCCGAGCGGTACGCCGCCCTGGAGCAGGTCGCTCGCCGGGTTCTCGGCCATCCGCACCTTGGTCACCAGGGCCAGCCCGATGATGCCGCAGAACATGGTGACGGCGAGCAGGCCCATCATCGCCAGCGTGGTCGCCGCGTTCCTGGACTTCGGCTTGCGGAAGGCCGGGACGCCGTTGGAGATCGCCTCGACACCGGTGAGCGCGGCACAGCCGGAGGAGAAGGCGCGCAGCAGCAGGAAGACCAGCGCGAAGCCGGCCAGCCCCTGGTGCTCGGCCTTGATCTCGTACGCGGATGTCGGCGCCCTCATGGTGTCGTCGAGGACGAGCCCGCGGTAGGCACCCCACGCGATCATGGCGAAGACGCCCCCGACGAACACATAGGTCGGGATCGCGAAGAGCTTGCCGGACTCCTTGACCCCACGCAGGTTCATCAGCGTCAGCAGCACGATCACGACGACCGCGGAGAGGACCTTGTGTTCGACCACGAACGGGACCGCCGAGCCGAGGTTCTCGATGCCGGAGGAGATGGAGACGGCGACCGTGAGGACGTAGTCGACGAGGAGGGCGCTGGCGACCGTGAGGCCCGCCTTGGGGCCGAGGTTGGTGTTGGCCACCTCGTAGTCGCCGCCGCCACTCGGGTACGCGTGCACGTTCTGCCGGTAGGAGGCGACCACCGTGAACATCAGGACCACGACCGCGGCGGCGATCCAGGGGCTGAAGTGGTACGCCGACACGCCCGCGATGGAGAGCACCAAGAGCACTTCTCCCGGGGCGTAGGCCACGGAGGAGAGTGGGTCGGAAGCGAAGACGGGGAGTGCGATGCGCTTGGGCAGGAGCGTCTCTCCCAGCCGGTCACTGCGCAGTGCGCGCCCGATCAGGATCCGTTTGGGCACGTCGGTCAGTTTGGACACCAGAGGATCGTAAGCGTTCGAATGCGGCGCCGCCCACCCTCCCCCCGTGCTCGGCCCGCCGTGAACCGGGCACCCGTGTCCGACGCCGTGAAGGGGCCGTTGCGGGCGGGCAGCGACCGGGCACATCCGGGTGAACTCCCGGCGACCCTCGCGGCGCCCTCCCTCATACGCGACGACAGGCATGTCTATATGACGAAACCGTCCCGTCACGACCCCTTCCCCCAAGCCTCCCCCACGACTCCCCCACATCCTTCCCTCTTCCTTCCTGGCCGCTCCCCTTCCTCTTCCTTCCTGGCCGCTCCCCTTCCTCTTCCTTCCTGGCCGCTCCCCTTCCTTCCTGGTCCATTTCTCGTCTCTCCCTCGTCCTCTCCCCGCTCCTTCACTCGCCACCTTGGAGGTCCCATGCTGGATGCGACCGCACAGCTCATCGGTGCTGCCGCCGGGTTGATCGGGCTCGGCGTGCTGACCCTGGTCAGCGTCCGCCGCATCGGCCGCCGCTGAACCCGCCGTCGAACCGGCCCAACCCCGACCGCGGAACGGGAAGAACCCGAGGTGCAGCCGCACAGGGGGTGCCGTCGAAGGACCGCTCGTGTGTAGCTTGGGCGTCGTCTGAGATCCTGTTATGCCTGAGTAACACCTATTGACACCGGAAGGACGGGCGTGCACATCGTCATCATGGGTTGCGGAAGAGTGGGCTCCGCTCTTGCCCAGACCCTGGAGCAACAGGGGCACACGGTCGCCGTGATCGATCAGGACCCCACCGCGTTCCGACGACTGGGCTCCGGGTTCGGCGGCCGTCGTGTCACCGGTGTCGGCTTCGACCAGGACACCCTGCGCGAGGCGGGCATCGAGGAGGCGGGCGCCTTCGCGGCCGTCTCCAGCGGTGACAACTCCAACATCATCGCCGCCCGCGTGGCCCGCGAGATGTTCGGGATCGAGAACGTCGCGGCCCGCATCTACGACCCGCGCCGCGCGGAGGTCTACCAGCGCCTCGGCATCCCGACCGTCGCCACCGTCCGCTGGACGGCCGACCAGATGCTGCGTCGGCTGCTGCCGTCCGGCTCCGAACCGCTGTGGCGCGACCCCACCGGGGGCGTCCAGCTGGCCGAGGTGCACGCCTCCTCGGCATGGGTGGGGCACAAGATCAGCAGGCTCCAGGAGGAGACCGGGGTCCGTGTCGCCTTCCTGACCCGGCTCGGCGAGGCGATCCTTCCCACCTCGCAGACGGTGCTGCAGGAGGGCGACCTGGTTCACGTGATGATGCGGACCGACGACGTCGAGAAGGTCGAAGCGGCGTTCACCGAGGGTCCCGAAGAGGAGGCCGGTCACTGATGAGGGTCGCCATTGCCGGTGCCGGTGCGGTGGGCCGCTCCATCGCGGGCGAGCTGCTGGAGAACGGGCACGAGGTCCTGCTGATCGACAAGGCGCCGACCGCGATCTCGGTCGAGCGCGTACCGCAGGCGGAGTGGCTGCTGGCCGACGCCTGTGAGATCACTTCCCTGGACGAGGCGGCGCTGCAGCGCTGCAACGTGGTCATCGCGGCGACGGGAGACGACAAGGTGAACCTCGTCGTCTCCCTCCTCGCCAAGACCGAGTACGGCGTCCCGCGCGTCGTCGCCCGCGTCAACAACCCCAAGAACGAGTGGCTGTTCAACGAGTCCTGGGGCGTGGACGTCGCGGTCTCCACCCCGCGACTGATGTCGGCCCTGGTCGAGGAGGCGGTGAGCGTCGGCGACCTGGTCCGGCTGCTGCGCTTCAGCCATGGCGACGCCAACCTGGTCGAGCTGACCCTGCCGCCGGAGTCGGCGCTGGCCGGCACGCAGGTTGGCGATGTGGAGTGGCCCGAGGACACGTCCCTGGTCACCATCATCCGTGGCACCCGCGTCCTCACCCCCTCCCAGGACGACTCCCTGGAAGCGGGCGACGAGCTGCTGTTCGTGGCGGCGCAGGCGCGTGAGGAGCAACTCGAGGACCTGCTTTCGGTACGCCGGGAGGACGCGAAGAGCTGATCCTCCGGGAGCGGTTCTGTGGAGGTATGGCAATGGGGGCGACCGTCGGACAACGGTCGCCCCCATCGCCATACCCGGGGACGGATGACCGCCGGGTGGTGCCGCGTGGTCGCCTGGTGCCCCGCCGGTGCCTCTGGGCAACCGAGTCTCCACGGGCGGCCGCAGACCGCCAGACCCTCTCTACGGGCTCTATGCACCACCAACCCGATTCGGCGCGCCCTGCGCTCTGCACGCCCCCGCGCGTCCGGCCCGGTTGGCCACATTGGGCACGACTGGGCCCCGCGGCGCCCAGCGGACTCGCTCCCGTCGCGCTCAGGTCCCCAGCCCCGCCCACCGGCCTCGGGCACCATCGCCGACGGGCCCGTCCAGCGTCCGGCAGATGGGCCGCTGCCGAAGCCTCGGGCCGACAGAGGCCCGGGCCCGGCGGGGACTGGTCCCCGGGCTCAGACCTCTCGGCGCTGCCCGGCCCAGACATCTCGCTGGTCCCCGGGCTCAGGCCTCCATGGAGTGCCCGGGCAACGGCCTCTCCGCGCGCCCCGGGCTCAAGACCTCCCGGCAGTCCCCGGGCAACGGCCTCCCGGCGCTCCCCGGGCTCAGCCCTCCCGGCGGTGGCGGCCGGCCGCGGGCTCACCGTGCTCCTGGGCAAGTGCGGCCTTCCGCTCCTCCTCTTCCTTCTCCGCCGCCTCCATCTCCGCGAAGACGTCGATCGGCGGCGGTGCCTTCGCCAGGAAGACCCAGGTGAGCCAGACGGCGAGCAGGAAGGGAGGAATCTTCAGAGCGACCAGGACCCAGCCGAGCTGGGTGGTGTCGGCCCACCAGTAGAGCGGGAAGAGGATCGCGCACTTGGCGAGCAGGATCAGGCCCCAGGCCCAGCTCGCCTTGGCGTACGCCTGCTTGCGGCCGGGGTTGCGGGTGCGCCAGGAGAGGTTCTCCTTGAACACCGGACCGAGGATCAGGCCGATCAGCGGGACGCCCGCGAGCGTGGTGATGATGTACGCGAGACCCAGGCCGAGGGTGTAGAGCATGCCGGGCAGGTAGAAGTCCTTGGCGTTGCCCGTCATCATCGCGAAGACCACACCGAAGGCGACGCCGAATACACCGCTGAAGGCGTGCTTGACGGTGTCCTTCATCGCCAGCCGGACGACCACCAGCAGCAATGACACCGCGAGCGCGGCGATGGCCGCCGAGTGCAGGTCCTTGTTGATGGTGTAGATGGTGACGAAGAGGAGGCCGGGCAGCACGGTCTCGACCATGCCCCGTACCCCGCCGAACGCATCGAAGAGCGCGGCCTCGGTCACCGCCCGGGAATCCTGCTGGGTGTCTTCGGTCGGCTTGTCGAGCGACGTCACCGGCTACTCCCGTCCGAGGGGTCTCAGTTCGTACTTCGGGTTGAACAGCACTCTGCGGCCCCGGCTCATCGAGATACGACCCGAAGCGATGAGCTTGCGCCCCGGCTCGATCCCGACGATCGACCGCCGGCCGAGCCACACCACGTCCAGCGCGGCCGAGCCGTCGAACAGCTCGGCCTCCAGGGCAGGAACCCCGGCCCTGGGCCGTAGCGTGACCGTGCGCAAGGTACCAGTAACCGTCACGATCTCACGGTCATGACAGTCACCTATGCGCGTACAGCCCGCGGTATCGGTGTCCTCCCGCAGTTCCTCGGACTCCAGATCCTCCTGCGACGAGGAAAGCCGGTCGAGCATGCGCCTGAACCGGCCCACCGGCTTCTCGGAACGAGGAACAGCACTCATACCGAAAGCGTACCGGGCACCACTGACACGGGATGAGCACATACCCCGCTGTGTTCTTTTCCGCACTGATTCCCGTACGAGCGCGCCTTGATGCCGACACGAGTAAGTTTTCGAACCAGCGTCCGAAATGCACATCCCTGGCCCAAACCCAGGTACGAAGCGGGGGTTGTGAACTGCTGGCGGTAGGTCGTGCGTCGCCCGCCGCCGCCTGCCCGGGGGCCGGGGCACATCATGCAACGCCGGAGTTCACCTGCCGCAGCGCGTGCGGCGCCATGTCCACCAGATCGATCCCTGTCCTGATGGCGGTGGGCGTCCAGGGGACGGCGCTGAACCCGGAGCACGGCCGAGCCCCAGCCGAGCCAGTCGAACCCATTCGGACCCGACCGAACCCAGTTGAACCCATTCGGACCCGGCCGAACAATGCCGTACAGGCCCAGGGGGAGCCCGCGGGGCGGGCGAGGCGTGTCAGCCCGGCTCGGAGATCTCCCCGTCACGCAGCTCCAGAACCCGGTCCGCGAGATCGAGCAGAGCCGCGTCATGCGTGGCCACCAGAGCGGTGACCCGCTCACTGCGAACAACCGCACGCAGCAGTTCCATCACCGCCACTCCGGTCTCCGCGTCGAGCTGCCCGGTGGGCTCGTCCGCGATGAGGAGGGCCGGTTCATTGGCCAGGGCCCGCGCGATGGCCACACGCTGCTGCTGGCCACCGGACAGTTCACCGGGCCGCTGTCCGGCGTGCTCGGCCAGACCGACCAGGGAGAGCAGCAGTTCGACGCGCTCCTCGCGCTCACGCACCGCGGCCCGCCGCAGCCGCAGCGGAACGCCGACGTTCTCGGCTGCCGTGAGGATGGGTATCAGCCCGAAGGACTGGAACACGAAGCCGATACGGTCGCGGCGCAGCTCCAGCAGACCGCTCTCACCGAGGCCGGACAGCTCCTGACCGTCGACGGTGATCCGCCCCTGGTCCGGCGCGTCGAGCCCGCCGACGAGATTGAGCAGGGTCGTCTTCCCGGAACCGGAGCGCCCCTTGAGGGCGACGAGTTCACCGCGCGGCACCTCGAAGGAGACTCCCCGCAGTGCGCGCACGGCGGCCGCACCGGTCCCGTATGAACGGTGCACGCCCTCGACGCACACCATGGCGCTCCCTGCCACGACCACTCCCCGTCAGTTCCGCATCCCCAACACCGAACCGCGCGCCAGTATGCTCACCGCGGTCCCGCCCGGGCAATGAGCGGTACCGCCCGGGCAATGACCGTACCGCCGAAGACGACTGCGTACATGACAGTGGGGCCGCGTCCTGACGGATGCGGCCCCGCATGCTCACGCCCAGCCCGAGGCGGCCGGGCTCAGCGCACCTCGGTGATCTCCGGCCCTCGCTGCAGCTGGCCCATGCCTCCGGAGAAGCGGGACCCGGCCTGTTCCTCGGACTGAATGCCCTCGGCGACCATCTGTGCGTCCTGCGGGAGCTTCAGGACGATCGGGTCGCGAGGCGCCATCGGCCCTTCGCCGCGCACCACGACCGTGTCCCTGAAGATCTGCTCCAGGAGCCCCGCGGCGCCCGGCTGTACGGCGCCCTGCCCGGAGATCACGCCGCGCAGGAACCACCGGGGCCCGTCCACACCGACGAACCGCACGACCTGGAAGCCACCCGTGCCGTCCGGCAGCTGCACTGGCACCTGGGCCCGCAGTTCCCAGCCGAGCGGCCCCTCGACCTCGTCGATGACACCACCCTGCTGGGTGATGCCGGCCGCGATCTCCTCGCGCACCTCGCCCCAGATGCCCTCACGCTTGGGCGCGGCGAACGCCTGCAACTGGATGGCGCTGTCACGCAGCACGACGGTCGCCGCGACGATGGCGTCACCGGCGACCTCCACCCGCAGCTCCATGCCGTCCACCCCGGGCACGAACAAGCCGCCCAGGTCGACCCGGCCCTCGGCGGGCTCGCGGACCTCGCTGCTGTCCCAGGGGCCGTCGGGACGCGGTTTCGGCTCCAGCCGTACGCGCTCCCGCTCCACCTCTTCGTCCGCCTGAGTGTCGACGCCGTCGACGACCTGCTCGGCCTCGCCCGCCGCGTCCCCGGCGGCACTGCCCTTCTTGCGACGTCCGAACACGTCACTGTCCTTCCCGGTCGGATACGACCGAAGCGTATCGATTCCCACCCGTTGTGCCGTCCATCGCGGCATGGCCGCCGGTGGATCCGAAGCCCCCCGCGGCACGTGCCGAATCGGGAAGCTCCGCCACCTCGTGGAAGCGGACCTTCTCGACCTGCTGAACGATCAGTTGGGCAATCCGGTCGAAGCGCTCGAACCGCACGGACTCGCGCGGGTCGAGATTCACCACGATCACCTTGATCTCCCCACGGTACCCGGCATCCACCGTCCCCGGGGCATTCACCAGAGCGACACCGCATCGGGCGGCGAGACCGGAGCGCGGGTGCACGAAGGCGGCGTACCCCTCCGGCAGGGCGATCGACACCCCGGTGGGCAGCGCGGCCCGTTCCCCGGGCCCCAGCTCGCACGCCTCGGTGGTGCGCAGATCGGCGCCGGCGTCACCGGGACGGGCATATTCCGGAAGCGGCACTTCCGGGTCGACACGCCGGATGAGAACGTCGACTTCGGGACGGGACGGGGTCCTCACGGGTTCACCTCGAAGGCTCGGGCACGCCGGACGCTGTCCGGGTCCTCCATCGCGGCCCGGATCTCCTCAGGACGCCCGTTGTCGATGAAGTGGTTCACCTCGACCTGGATGAAGAGGGCGTCGGCGCGGACCGCGACGGGACCGTCGGGGCCGCCGATCCGGCCGGTGGCGCTCGAGTAGATCTTCCGCCCGGCCACGGCGGTCACCCGGGCCTGGAGGTACAGCGTGGTGCCCACCGGGACGGGTCGTACGAAGTCGGTCTCCAGCCGTCCGGTCACGGCGATCGTGCGCAGCAGCCAGTTCAGCGAGCCGAGGGTCTCGTCGAGGGCGCTGGCGAGCACGCCGCCGTGGGCGAGGCCCGGGGCGCCCTGATGGGCCGGCTTGACGGTGAACTCGGCCGTGATGGAGACGTCGTCGCCGGCCCGGGCCGCCAGATGCAGACCGTGCGCCTGCTCGCCGCCGCAGCCGAAGCACTGGCCGTAGTGCGCGCCGAGCAGCTCGCCGGCGGCGGGAGCGTCCGGGTGCCGCACCGGCGCGGCGGCGTCGGCCGGGGGCGTCAGCGCTGCAGATGTACTCACAGGCGCAGACCTTACCTCCGCGTCAGCCAGGGGCGGACACCGTGTCAAGCTAGGCTCATGCAGCTCTCGGTGCCGCCCTACGAAGAACGTCTGACTGCCCCCCGTTCCTGGTGGCTCATCTCCGTCATGGTGGGGGTGGCCATGGGGCTGGTCCTGCTGCCGTTCGGCACGCTGCCCATGCTGGGCGGGCTGGTCGGCGGCACCGCCGTCGCGGCGGTGCTGGCCAGTTCGTACGGCTCGGTCCGTATCCGCGTGGTCGGCGGCGCGCTCATCGCGGGTGAGGCGAAGATCCCGGTGACGGCGTTGGGCGAGGCGCACGTCATGGACGCGGAGGAGGCGAGCGCCTGGCGGACGTACAAGGCCGATCCGCGCGCGTTCATGCTGCTGCGCAGCTACATCCCCACGGGTTTGCGGATCGAGGTCACGGATCCCGAGGACCCGACCCCGTACGTGTACCTTTCGACGCGGGACCCGGAGGCCCTGGTGGCCGCAATCAAGGCCGTACGGGCCGCGTGACGCGGCCCGTCCTCGCCGGGCTCAGTGCCCGGGCTCCTCGGGAGACCCTCTGAGGAGCCCTTTGGGTTCGATGGGATTCCCGGATTCCTCCAGCGGGAGGGGATCGGCCGGTTTCTCCAGCGGCGGCAGTTCCGGGAGGGCGTCCCAGGGGACCTGACGGGCCCGCAGGTCCTTGCGGATCCGGTCGGCGAGCCGTTTGGTGTCGCGCCGGTTCATGGCCGCCCCCACGGCGGCCCCCACCATGAACGGAATCAGGTTCGGCAGGTTCCGCACCATCCGCTTCATGATCTGCTGCCGCAGCTCGCGCTTCATCTGCCCACCGAGGGCGGCGTTGACGGTCGACGGCTTGGTCACGTCGATCCCGCGCTCCCCGGACCAGGAGTTCAGGTAGGCGGTGCTGCGCTGCATGAGGGTGCCGGGCGGTCTGAGGCCGTAGACCTCGTGCAGTTCGGCGATCATTTTGAGTTCGATGGCCGCGACGCCGGTGACCTCGGCCGCGAGCTCCGTGGGCATAGCCGGAGGCACCGGCAACATCGCGGCGGCGCCGATCCCGGCCCCCACCGCCGACGTGGCGTTGGCGGCGCCCGTGACGAGCTTGTCCGCCAGTTGTTCGGGGGTCAGCCCCGGGAACTGCCGGCGCAGCGTGGCGAGGTCCCGTACGGGGATCCGCGGGGCGCTGTCGATGATCCGGTCGGCCACGTACGCCAGGCCCGCCTTGGCCGCGCTGCGGCCCTTGGTCACGCCTCTGCGGACGGCCGCTGTGCGGGACGGACGAGTGGCCTCCTCCGGCACCGCGAGGGCGCCGGAGGAGGCGCCCGGCGTGTATTGGGTCGCTCCCTGAGCCTCGAGAGCTTCGAGCGAGGCCTTGCGGCCTCGCTCCGCGTCACGCGCGTGGTCCTCCCCCGCACCGCGGGGGCGGCGCTTCCAGGGCGGGGTCGAGCCTGTCACGGCCGACCCTGCCTCAGTCGCAGTCGCGGCAGATCGGCTGGCCGTTCTTCTCGCGGGCCAGCTGGCTGCGGTGGTGGACCAGGAAGCAGCTCATGCAGGTGAACTCGTCCTGCTGCTTCGGGAGGACCCGGACCGCCAGCTCCTCGTTGGAGAGGTCGGCCCCGGGCAGCTCCAGTCCCTCGGCGGCCTCGAACTCGTCGACGTCGACGGCCGAGGTCGACTTGTCGTTCCGGCGGGACTTCAGCTCTTCGATGCTGTCCTCGTTGAGGTCGTCATCGGTCTTGCGTGGAGTGTCGTAGTCCGTTGCCATGTCGCTCTCCCCCTCTGGGTGTCTGCGGTGTCTCCAGCGCACGTAACGCGTGAGAGGCCGGACTTGTGCCCGACCCGAGGCGGAGATTTTGCCTCACATCAAGGTCTGTTACTCAATCGACACCCAACCGGCCCCCGCTCGGGTGATCGGCTTGGATGGCGATCGGGACCGTACACGGTCCGAAGCGTGCACTTCAAAGGTGCCTCCCCGTGTACTTCCCGTGATCAAGACACTCGAAAACCCGGATTTTCCGGGCTTTCCCACAGCCTCCTTGATCACGCAGAGTAGATGGCTGGAAAATCGCCCGTGTGATCGATCCCACACGCCGGACTCGGAACAGTCGCCCAAAAATTCCGCGATAAGCGAACACCCCGGCGTGTCGGGGCATGATCTCAGATGGGCAGCGTGACGCGCATCACGAGTCCGCCTCCCTCGCGGGGTACGGCGTGGATATGGCCGCCGTGGGCGCGCGCCACCGAGCGTGCGATGGACAGCCCGAGACCGACCCCCTTGTCACTGCCTGTGCGCTCGGTCCTGAGGCGCCGGAATGGCTCGAATAGGTTGTCGATCTCGTAGGCGGGGACGATCGGACCCGTGTTGGAGACCACCAGGACCGCCTGACCGTGCTGGAGCTCCGTGGTGACCTCGACCCAGCCGTCCTCGGGCATGTTGTACCGGACGGCGTTCTGCACGAGGTTCAGCGCGATCCGTTCCAGCAGGACACCGTTGCCCTGCACGACTGCGGGAGCGCGCTCCCCGCGGATCGTCACGCCCTTGGCGTCCGCCTCGGCGAGCACCTGGTCGACGGCGCGCGAGGCGACCTCCGCGAGGTCCACCGCCTTGCGCTCGACGATCTGGTTGTCGCTGCGGGCGAGCAACAACAGACCCTCCACCAGTTGCTCGCTGCGCTCGTTGGTGGCCAGCAGCGTCTTGCCGAGCTGCTGCAGCTCCGCCGGGGCTCCCGGGTCGGACAGGGACACCTCGAGGAGCGTGCGGTTGATCGCGAGCGGGGTGCGCAGCTCGTGCGAGGCGTTCCCGACGAACCGCTGCTGGGCGGTGAAGGCCCGTTGGAGCCGCTCCAGCATGTCGTCGAAGGTGTCGGCCAGTTCCTTGAACTCGTCGTCCGGGCCGTCCAGTTCGATCCGCCGGGAGAGGTCGGAGCCGGCCACGGTCCGGGCGGTGCGGGTGATCCGGCCGAGGGGCGAGAGCACCCGGCCGGCCATCGCGTACCCGAAGGCGAAGGCGATCACGGCGAGGCCGAGCAGCGCGAGCAGCGAGCGGCTGAGCAGATTGTCCAGCGCGACCTGACGCTGGGAGTCGATGCAGGAGGCGACCGCCTGTTTGAACTGGTCGATGTCTCCGGTACCGATCTGGGGGCAGGAGGCGCTGGAGACGCGGATGTTGTCACCGCTGACGATCTCGTAGGGCGGCTCGTTGCCCGTGTTGATTGCCTGCGCCGCCAGCAGATAGATGATCGACAGCAGCAGGATGCCGGCGATCAGGAACATCCCGCCGTACAGCAGGGTGAGCCGTATGCGGATGGTGGGACGCAGCCAGGGGAAGGGGGGTTCCGGTCTTCTGGGGTCCCAGGTGGGCTTGGGGGGCGCCGTGGGCGGCGCGGGTGTGGCTGCCATCGGGCATCAGATCCGGTAGCCGGAGCCGGGGACGGTGACGATCACGGGGGGCTCGCCCAGTTTGCGGCGCAGTGTCATCACCGTCACCCGCACGACGTTGGTGAAGGGGTCGGTGTTCTCGTCCCAGGCCTTCTCGAGGAGTTGCTCGGCGGAGACCACGGCCCCCTCGCTGCGCAGCAGCACTTCCAGGACGGCGAACTCCTTGGGCGCGAGCTGGACCTCCTTGCCCTCGCGGAAGACCTCCCGGCGGTTGGGGTCGAGCTTGATTCCCGCGCGTTCCAGGACGGGAGGCAGGGGGACGCTCGTCCGGCGGCCGAGGGCGCGCACGCGTGCGGTGAGCTCGCTGAAGGCGAACGGCTTGGGCAGATAGTCGTCGGCGCCGATCTCCAGACCTTCGACCCGGTCGCTCACGTCTCCCGCCGCGGTCAGCATCAGCACGCGCGTGGGCATGCCGAGCTCGACGATCTTGCGGCAGACGTCGTCGCCGTGCACCAGCGGGAGGTCGCGGTCGAGGACGACCACGTCGTAGTCGTTGACGCCGATGCGCTCCAGGGCGGCCGCACCGTCGTACACGACGTCGACGGCCATGGCCTCCCGGCGCAGTCCGGTGGCCACCGCATCGGCGAGCAGCTGCTCGTCCTCGACGACGAGTACGCGCACGTCGCATGTCCTTCCTGTGTCCACTCGCGCAGCGCCGCTCGGGCGCACGCGGGCAGGGTGGTTGTGGGGTGTGGCCTCCATCCTGCCCTTTTCAGCCATAAACCGGCTGTAAGGCGGGAGCGGGGCCGGGTATGAGCAAATTTTCTCACCGACTCGAGGTTTCCCCGGAAGACAGCTGGGGGAGGACGGCTTTACACCCGCGATCACGCTTTGTATGTGGCACGCCACGAGCCGCTTTCCGCAGGGCGGCCTGTGGGTGTCCGGCACAGCGTCCGCCGATCCAGACCGGATGGCACCGGGCACACACGTGAAGCGTGATCAAACCCTTCCCGAAGGCACACCCCCGTGCCACCGACCCACGACCCTGGACGAGGGGGCGCAGCATGGACGCATTCACCGCAGGACTTCTGCAGCGCATAAGGGCGACCGAGTCCGACCTGACGCGGGCTCGCGAAACCGGCGACGACTTCCTCGCGGAGGTCGAGCAGGCCGAGCTCGACGACCTGCACCGCCTGGCCGCCGAGCACGGTGTGGAGGTCGGCGCGTCACGCGTCTGATTTTTGATTCGAACGTGAGGGGCCCCCGGCATCGATCCAGTGCCGGGGGCCCCTTTTTTCTGGGGCTCGGTTCGCCTCCGGGGCGCGCCTGACCACGGTGGGCCGCCATCAGCCGTGGACTGCGGCGGCGGAGCGGACCGGGCTGACCGGGCTGACCGGGCTGACCGGGCTCAGTCGTGCCAGGCGCCCAGTTCCTCCAGGCGGGCCTGGAGCGGCTCGAAGAGGCCGGGCGAGGCGACGACCGTGAGCTCGGGTGAGAGGTGCTCTCCGGGGCGGCCACCGCTCAGCGCGCCCGCCTCCCGGGCGATGAGGTCGCCCGCCGCGAAGTCCCAGGGGTTGAGCCCGCGCTCGAAGTGAGCGTCCAGTCGGCCCACCGCCACGTCGCACAGGTCGATCGCGGCCGAGCCGCCGCGGCGGATGTCGCGTACCTCGGGGAGCAGTCGCCGGAGCACCTCGGCTTGCCGGGCACGGCGCTCGGGGAGATAGCCGAAGCCGGTGCTGATGAGGGCGAGGGAGAGGTCGGGGGCGGGACGTACGCGCGCGGGGCGGTCGTTGACGAACGCGCCCTCCTCGAGGACCGCCCGGTACGTCTCACCGCGCAGCGGGGCGTGCACCACGCCGACCACCGTCTCGCCGTCCAGGCGCGCGGCGATGGACACCGCCCAACTGGGCAGGCCGTACAGGTAGTTCACCGTCCCGTCGAGCGGGTCGATCACCCATTCGACGCCGCTGTTGCCGCGGACGCTGGCGCCCTCTTCGCCGATCACGCCGTCGTCCGGCCTGAGGTCGGCGAGCAGGCCGGTGATGAGCTTCTCGGAGGCGATGTCCATCTCGGTGACGACGTCCACGGCGCTGGTCTTGGTGGCGGCCACGCCGAGGTCGTCGGGCCTGCCGTCGCGCAGGAAGGCGCCCGCGCGGACGGCCGCGTCGAGTGCGATCTGCAGGAGTTCGGCCTTCAGGGTCTGCGGGGTCACGGTGCTCCTCAGGCGTACGGGCTGTCGGCGCCCGCGGCTGCGGGCTTGGGGGCGCGGGCCGGGCAGCAGCCCACCGGGCACAGATCGTGGCTCGGGCCGAGCGCGCCGAGGGCGCAGGGGGTGGCCGGGCGCCCGCTCTCGGTGGCGGCGCGCTCCACGACGAGATCCCGGACCGCGGCGGCGAACCGCGGGTCGGAGCCGACGGTGGCCGAGCGGCGCACCGGCAGCCCCAGTTCCTCCGCCTTGGCCTTGGCCTCGGTGTCGAGGTCGTACAGCACCTCCATGTGGTCCGAGACGAACCCGATGGGTGCCATCACGACGGCCGGCACCCCGGCGCCGTGCAGTTCCTCGAGGTGGTCGCAGATGTCGGGCTCCAGCCACGGGATGTGCGGGGCTCCGGAGCGCGACTGGTAGACCAGCCGCCAGGGGTGGTCGATCCCGGTCCGCTCGCGTACGGCGTCGGCGATCAGCGTCGCCACGTCCAGGTGCTGGCGCAGATAGGCCCCGCCGTCGCCGTGGCCCTCGACGGGTCCGGAGGTGTCGGCCGCTGTGACCGGGACGGAGTGCGTCGTGAAGGCGATGTGCGCTCCCCTGCGGACGTCGTCGGGGAGGTCGGCGAGGGACTGCAGGAGGCCCTCGATCATGGGCTCCAGGAATCCGGGGTGGTTGAAGTAGTGCCGCAGCTTGTCGATCTTCGGCAGCTCCAGCCCCTCGGCCTCGAGCGTCGCCAGCGCCCCGGCGAGGTCCTCGCGGTACTGCCGGCAGCCCGAGTACGAGGCGTAGGCACTGGTGGCCAGGACCAGGATGCGACGGTGACCGTCGGCGACCATCTCACGCAGCGTGTCGGTCACATAGGGCGCCCAGTTGCGGTTGCCCCAGTACACGGGCAGGTCCAGGCCGTGCTCCGCGAAGTCCTTGCGGAGGGCGTGGAGCAGGGCGCGGTTCTGGTCGTTGATGGGGCTCACCCCACCGAACAGGAAGTAGTGCTGCCCCACCTCCTTCAGCCGCTCCTTGGGGATGCCGCGCCCCCGGGTGACGTTCTCCAGGAAGGGGACCACGTCGTCCGGGCCCTCCGGACCTCCGAACGAGAGCAGCAGCAAGGCGTCGTAGGGACTGGCATCGAGTGCTTGGGGCATGCCTACGATCCTGCCATCCACCCCTGACGGCCCGGAAACGCCCGCCGCTCGCCGTGGGCGCAGCGCGTAAACGCCAGCCGCTCGCCGTGGGCGCAGCGCGTGGGGAGGGCCTCCGAGCGGGCCCGGAGCTCCCCGTCAGGGCGGTCCGGATAAGCACGTGCGCCGAAGAGACCCGCTCCGTAAGCTGTCTCAGTCGGTACACGCCTTACCGCATTCCCAGATCACCCCGTCGGCGTACGAATCCGCTCGTCCCCGCCGGACCACCACCGGAGACCTCCGTGCCCAGCCCCTATCTCGCCCTGTTCGCCGCGCCCGGCTCCAGGGGTTTCGCCGCCGCGGGGTTCGTCGGCCGGATGCCGCTGTCGATGATGGGCATCGGCGTGGTGACGATGATCTCGCAGCTCACCGGGCGCTACGGGCTCGCGGGCGCGCTCTCGGCCACCATCGCCCTGTCCGCGGCCCTGCTCGGCCCGCAGGTCTCGCGCCTGGTGGACCGCTACGGCCAGCGCCGGGTGCTGCGCCCGGCGACGCTGCTCGCGCTGGCGGCGGCCGGCGTGCTGTTGTTCGCCGCGCACTACGAGTGGCCGGACTGGGTGCTGTTCCTGTGTGCCGCCGGAGTGGGGTTCGTGCCGAGTCTGGGGGCGATGGTCAGGGCGCGCTGGGCGGCCATCTACCAGGGCACCCCGCACTTGCACACCGCGTACTCGTTCGAGTCGGTGGTGGACGAGGTCTGCTTCATCATCGGGCCGATCATCTCCATCGGGCTGTCCACGACGTGGTTCCCCGAGGCCGGCCCCCTGCTCGCGGGCTGTTTCCTCGTCTTGGGCGTCTTCTGGCTGACGGCGCAGCGCGCCACCGAGCCCGTACCGCATCCGCGGGAGCAGCACACCGGGGGCTCGGCGCTGCGTTCCGCGGGACTGCAGGTACTGGTCGCCACGTTCGTCGCCACCGGGGCGATCTTCGGAGCGGTCGACGTGGTCACCGTGGCCTTCGCCGAGGAGCAGGGTCACAAGGCCGCCGCCAGCGTGGTGCTGGCCGTGTACGCCGCGGGCTCGTGCGTGGCGGGCCTCGTCTTCGGACTGCTGCGCTTCGCGGGGGCACCCGCTCGCCGGTGGCTGCTGGGCGTATGTGCGATGGCCGTGAGTATGATCCCCCTCCTACTGGTCGGAAACTTGGTGTTTCTGGCCGTGGCGCTGTTCGTTGCGGGCCTGTCCATTGCTCCCACGATGATCACGACGATGGCCCTCGTCGAACTGCACGTACCACGCGCGCACCTGACCGAGGGCATGACCTGGGTGAGCACCGGCCTCGCGGTCGGGGTAGCGCTCGGTTCCTCCGTGGCCGGCTGGGTGATCGACGCCGCCGGGGCGGACGCCGGGTACGGGGTTCCGGTGGTGTCCGGGGCCGTCGCGGTCGTCGTCGGTTTCCTGGGGTATCGCCGGCTCAGCAGGCCGGCTCCGCAGCGGGGAGGAACCCTTGAGCAGCACAGCGAGCGGGAAGAACGGCACGTGGCGTAACTGGGCGGGCAACGTCGTGTCCCGGCCGGTGCGGGAGGCCACCCCCGCCTCGGTCGATGAACTGTCGGCCGCCGTGCGCCGGGCGGCCGAGGACGGGCTGCGGGTGAAGGCGGTCGGCTCCGGGCACTCCTTCACGGCCACCGCCGCGACGGACGGCCTGCTGATCCGCCCTGAACTGCTGAGCGGGATACGCGGCATCGACCGCGAGGCGGGCACGGTCACCGTCGGGGCGGGCACCCAACTCAAGCGCCTCAACGCCGCTCTCGCGCGCGAGGGCCTGTCGCTGACCAACATGGGCGACATCATGGAGCAGACGGTTTCGGGCGCGACCAGCACCGGGACCCACGGCACCGGGCGGGAGTCCGCCTCGATCGCCGCGCAGATCAAGGGACTTGAGCTGGTCACGGCGGACGGCTCGGTCCTGAACTGCTCCGAGAAGGAGAACCCGGAGGTCTTCGCGGCGGCCCGGATCGGCATCGGCGCACTCGGGATCGTCACGGCGATCACGTTCGCCGTGGAGCCCCTCTTCCTGCTCGCGGCACGCGAGGAGCCGATGAGTTTCGACAAGGTCACCAGCACCTTCGACCAACTCTGGGCAGAGAACGAGCACTTCGAGTTCTACTGGTTCCCGCACACCGGCAGCTGCAACACCAAGCGCAACAACCGCAGCGCGGGTCCCGAGCAGCCGGTGAACGGGTTCAGCGGCTGGGTCGAGGACGAGTTCCTCTCCAACGGCGTGTTCCAGGTGGCCAACTGGGTCGGCCGCGCAGCGCCCGCCACGATCCCGGCGATCGCCCAGATATCCAGCCGGGCGCTGTCCGCGCGTACGTACACCGACATTCCCTACAAGGTCTTCACTTCCCCGCGCCGGGTGCGCTTCGTGGAGATGGAGTACGCGGTCCCGCGCGAGGCGCTGGTGGAGACGCTGCGCGAACTCAAGTCCATGGTCGACCGTTCGAACCTGCGGATCAGCTTCCCCGTCGAGGTGCGCACCGCGCCCGCGGACGACATCACGCTCTCCACGGCCTCCGAACGGGACAGCGGCTACATCGCCGTCCACATGTTCCGGGGCACCCCGTACCGGGAGTACTTCACCGCCGCGGAGCGGATCTTCATCGCGCACGAAGGGCGTCCCCACTGGGGGAAGATCCACACGCGCGACGCGGAGTACTTCTCCCAGGTGTATCCGCGCTTCGGCGAGTTCACGGCCCTGCGGGACCGGCTCGACCCCGAACGTCGTTTCGGGAACGACTACTTGAGGCGGGTCTTGGGGGCATAAGGCCGTCAACTGTGTCGCGGGGGCGCACGGTGGGCGCTCGGCGGGCGCGGTGCGGGGCGCACACAGGGCGCGCACTGATGCGCACCCAGGGTCGTGCAGGCGAAACGCTCGATTCCGGTTCTGCCGATTCCGTGAAGCCGGTTCCGCTCCATGGTCACGAACCCGTGCCGCGCCCGGGCAACTCCCGCCGCCTGCGCGAACTCGGACGGCGCGGCGATCCACTTCGGTGGCCCGAATGGAGTACTGTTGCGAGCCCTGGGTCCGGACACCCGCCAGGGCGTTTCGGGGCCTCCAAGACCGCCGGGAGGGGGATCGTTGCTCAGGGTGATGGAGTTCGTCACTTAGCGTTGCGAATTAGGTAACCGTGCCATAACGGCGCTCTCGGGCCCCCGCCCGACACGCCGGGCAACTCGGCAAGGTTGTGGCAGGCTGCACCCGGGCAGGCCACACTCGACTAGCGGAAGCAGCGACGCACGTGACGTCGGCAGGCACCACCCGGGAGGTCCCCATGCCCGAACTGCGTGTCGTGGCCGTCTCAAATGACGGCACACGGCTGGTGCTGAGGGCTGCGGACAGCACGGAGTACACGCTTCCGATTGACGAACGACTCCGCGCCGCCGTGCGCGGCGACCGTCCGCGCCTCGGCCAGATCGAGATCGAGGTGGAGAGCCATCTCCGCCCCCGCGACATCCAGGCGCGTATACGTGCCGGCGCCTCCGCCGAGGAGGTCGCCCAACTCGCAGGTATCCCCGTCGACCGCGTCCGCCGCTTCGAGGGACCCGTTCTCGCGGAGCGCGCCTTCATGGCCGAGCGGGCCCGCAAGACGCCCGTCCGCAGGCCCGGCGAGAACACCGGACCGCAGCTCGGCGAGGCCGTCCAGGAGCGACTGCTGATCCGCGGCGCGGAGAAGGACACCATCCAGTGGGACTCCTGGCGCCGCGACGACGGCACCTGGGAGGTACTGCTCGTCTACCGCGTCGCAGGTGAACCGCACTCCGCGAGCTGGACGTACGACCCGCCCCGGCGGCTCGTCCAGGCCGTCGACGACGAGGCGCGCTCGCTGATCGGCGAGTCCGACGACCTCGCCGCGGCGGAGCCGAGCTTCCCCTTCGTACCCCGGATCGCCCGGCTGCCCCGCGACCGCCCCCTGGACCGCGCGCCGGAACGTCCCGTCCTGCCCGGCCCGGCGCCCGAACCCGCCGAGGAGACCGCGGGCGAGCGCGACTCGCTCACCAGCCTGCTGGAAGCGGTGCCCAGCTTCCGCGGCGACATGGTGGTACCCGAGCGGCCCGCCGAGGCCCCGGAGGAGCCCGCACCGGAGCCCGAGGCGGAGGAACCGCCGGCGCCCGCGGCCTCGGCCGGATCCGCGTACGCCGACGTGCTGATGCCGCGCGCCGTGACCAGCCACCGCGATCGCCTGGTCGGCGCGACCGACCGCCAGGCCGAGGCGGACGGCGTCCGCCCGGGCCGTCGGGCGGCGGTCCCGAGCTGGGACGAGATCGTGTTCGGGACGAGACGGAAGAAGCAGGAGTAGTCGTCATCTTCGGGTGGGGCCCGCGCCGTTGGGTGCGGGCCTTATCCATGGTGCCGGGCGTACTCGTGGTGCCTCCCACCCATGGTGCCGGCCTCACCCGCGGTGCCGTCCCAACCGACGGTGCCGGCCCGACCCCGGCCTTCCTCAGGGTGCAGACCAGCCCGACGGTGCGGTCCCACCCCGATGCTGGATTTCCACCCGATGGTGCGGGCCCTGCCCAGGGGTCGAGCCCGCCCACGCTGCTTGCCCGAGCCGGGCCCGTCTCAGCCCGTCTCAACCCGTCTCAACCCGTCACCCTCCGGGCCTCACTGCGGCTCCGTCCCCACCGCCACCGGTCGGCCCTCCTCTTGTGTCCACTCCGACCACGACCCCACGTACAGCCCCGCCGGAATGCCCGCCACAGCCAGTGCGAGAACCTCGTGCGCCGCGGAGACGCCGGAGCCGCAGTAGACCCCGACTTCCGAAGCCCCGCCCGCGCCAAGGGACTTGAAGCGCTCCGCCAGTTCGGCGGCCGGGCGGAAGTGGCCGGTTTCCGTCACGTTGTCGGTCGTCGGCGCCGACACCGCGCCGGGAATGTGCCCAGCCACCCGGTCGATGGGCTCGACCTCGCCCCGGTACCGCTCACCGGCCCGCGCGTCCAGCAGCAGCCCCGTACGGGCCACCGCGGCGGCACCGTCGGCGTCCAGGAGCGTACGGGCCCCGGGAGCGGGCACGAAGGTCCCCGGAACGGGTGAGGGGATCTCCGCGGTCAGCGGGCCGTCCCAGGCCGCGAGCCCGCCGTCCAGCACCCGCACCGAGGGGTGCCCGGTCCAGCCCAGCAGCCACCACGCCCGGGCCGCGCCCCAGCCGTGTCCCTGGTCGTACGCGACGACGTCCCGGTCCGCGGAGACCCCGGCCGCCCGCATGGCCGCCCCGAAGACCTCCATGTCCGGCAGCGGGTGCCGCCCCTTCACCCCCGGAGGACCGGCCAGCTCGGTGTCGAGGTCCACGTACACGGCCCCGGGAAGGTGCGCCTCGGCGTACGCCGCCCGGCCGTCGAAGGGCGCGCCCGCCGTGCTGAGCTGCCAGCGGACGTCCAGCAGGACCGGCGGGTTGGGGCCGGCCAGGGCACTCGCGAGCTCCGATGCGGAGATGATGGCGTTCATGGCCCCCATCCTCGCGCACGGGGTGGCCGCATCGTCCAGCTCCGGCTACTCTGCTCGGCCGGACAGGGATGACCACACGGCGTACAGATCCGGCCACGCGCTGTACAGCGGAACGACATCTGTCGGCAAGGTCACCGAAACGGGTGGAAACAGCACACCGGGCATCCTCCGCCGTGGGAGACGCGGCCGGGCGCGCGGCACGACCAGTGGCGCGGGCATCAACGGAGGCGCTCCCGTGCGGCGGCGGTACGCACGTGCGGATGCGTGAAGCGAACAGGCCACTTCTAGGACAGGCCGCTTCTGGGGGCCTGGGAGAGAGTGACGATGACCGAGGCACCGGCGACGGCCGGTCGGAACGGCAGCGCGTACGCGCCCGGCACACCCTGCTGGGTGAGTCTGATGGTGCACGGCCTGGCTGCCACCCAGGAGTTCTACGGGGAGCTGTTCGGCTGGGAGTTCCAGCCGGGTCCGCAGCAACTGGGGCCGTACGTACGGGCCTTACTTCACGGTGACGAGGTGGCCGGGATCGGCCAGTTGCCGCCCGACCGCCATCTGCCGGTCGCCTGGACCCCGTATCTCGCGTCCAGCCACGTGGATCTGACAGCAGAGACGGTTCGGCACTGCGGCGGTACCGTCGGCGTGGGTCCGCTGGACGCCGAGCACGCGGGCCGTATGGCGATCGCCGCGGATCCCTCGGGAGCGGTCTTCGGCATCTGGCAGGCGGCCGCCCATCACGGCATCGGGGTCTACGGAGTTCCCGGCACCCCGGCCTGGAACGAGCTGCTCACCAGGGACACCGCGAGCGTCACGAAGTTCTACCGGACGGTCTTCGGCTACGAGGAGGAGCCGGTCGTGTCCGCCGACTTCGACTATGTGACGCTGGCCCTGAAGGGCCGCCCGGTGGCCGCCGTGCACGGGGTCGGACGCGGCCTGCCCCGCGACCGCGGCCCGCACTGGATGACGCACTTCGAGGTGGCGGACCCGGACGAGGCCGCGAACCGCGTCATCGAACTGGGCGGTCATGTCGTCAAGCCCCCGAGGGACACCGCCCACGGCCGCACGGCGACGGTGGCCGATCCCGAGGGAGCTGTCTTCTCGGTGGTGCACACGGGGAGTTGAGGGCACATCAGGTATGGCTCTGGGCACTCCGGTCCGATCGCCGGTCCGGGGGCCCGGGTCACGCGCCGGCCGGAGCGTCCAGCGCGAGCACGTCCGGTGACAGGGCACCCGCCCGGGCCGTCGCGCCGTCATCCGCCGGCGGTGGTGACGGCGGCACAGGACCTCGTGACGTGCATCCGTCCGCTCACCGGGAGCCGACACGCCTCTGTCGTGGGGCCACGTACTGCCCGTCGTGCTGCGACGGGCAGTACGTGCGTGCGTGACCGCGATGACGATGGTCAGGCCGACGACCGGAGCGGGAGCGACGGCGGCCACGAGCCAGTCCGCGCCGTCTTCGGGTCCCGCGACCACCGAGAGTGCCGTCGCGGCCACGGCGGCGGCCAGTCCGGAGACCAGAACGGCGGCGAAGGTGTGCCGGGAGCGGCCGTGTTCGGGCGGGCCGGGGGCCAGCGCCGCCCAGTGACGGGCGATCTCCCGCACCTCCTGGCGGCGCTGCGCGGCGGCACGGATCCGCAGCACGGCCGCAACGGTCAGCCCCGCCACCGACATGGCGCAGGCCGCCTGCCACATCACCCGGCGAAGAGCACTACGGCGGTGACCTCCTGCCTGCGGCACACCCGCATCGCCCCCTTGTCCCCGGCGGTCGTCAACGGGAGACGATCGCCACCGACGAGAACCTGCACATGGTCTTCTACCGCAACCTGCTCAAGGCCGCCCTGGAGATCGCCCCCGACCAGGCGTTGCGCGCCGTCGCCGACGTGGTGAGCGGCTTCAGGATGCCCGGCCACGGCCTGCCGGGCTTCGAGGGCGCCGCCGTCGAGATCGCCCTGGGCGGTGTCTACAACCTGCGCGTCCACACGACGACGTCCTCCAGCCGGTGCTGCGCCACCTCAAGATCCTGCACATCTGCGACCTCGGGCCCGAGGGGCTCAAGGCCCAGCAGGAGCTGGGCGAGTTCCTCGGTTCACTGGACGCCCAGGCGACCCGGTTCGACGAGCGCCGGGCCGCCATCCTGGCGCGGCGCGCGGCCGCGAAGGGCTGAGCTCGTCGCTTCCGTCATCGGCGAGGCGGCGCGGCGGTACAGGCCCGGAAGTCGGCAGGGCCGGGCCGCAGGCTCGGAGCAGCGTCTGCCAGTAGTCCCAGAAGCAAGAGGGACTGGGCTTCCGCCCCTTTCAGGAGACGGCGCTGCCGCTCTCCGAGGTGCGGCGGAACCCCTCGAACTCGTCTCGCGCCCCACCCCGGCCCGTTGCCCGCCGGCCCGCTCATGAGAACAGGTCGGCCCGGCACCCGCCCGCCACCTGAGGAACCATAAGGTCCTGCCGGTCAGGACGGAGGCTCAGGAAGGCATGACGGGCAGGACATCCGGCGAGAGCGCGCCGGCACGGACAGAAGCGCTCGTCATGCGGCGTCGGTGGTGACGGCGGCACAGGACCTCGTAACCCACCTCGTCGGTGGCCTGGTTGACGTCACCGACGACCACCTGGGCGCCCTCGACGACCATCCGCCCGCCGACCGTACGGGCGTTGTGGGTGGCGCGGGCGCCGCACCAGCAGAGGGCCTCGACCTGGAGCACCTCGACCCGGTCGGCGAGCTCCACGAGCCGCTGGGAGCCAGGGAACAGTTTGGAGCGGAAGTCGGTGGTGATGCCGAAGGCGTACACGTCGATGCTCAGGTCGTCGACCACACGCGCGAACTGGTCTATCTGCTCCGGGGAGAGGAACTGTGCCTCGTCCGCGATGACGTAGTCCGCCCGGCCGCCGCGCGAGAGGTGGTCGACGAGGTACGCGTACACGTCGAAGTCGTCCTCGACCTCCACCGCGTCGGTGACCAGACCGAGGCGCGAGGAGAGCTTGCCCTCGCCCGCCCGGTCGTCCCGGGTGAAGATCATGCCCTGCAGGCCACGCGCCGAACGGTTGTGCTCGATCTGGAGGGCCAGCGTCGACTTCCCACAGTCCATCGTTCCGGAGAAGAACACCAGCTCGGGCATGACGGGTCGAGCACCTTTCGGCAGAGAGACGTTCGATGCGAACGACGAAACGAACAGAGGATCAGGAGCGTACTTCGAGCAGGGGTACGAACTGTTCGACGGGGGTCAGCGAGCCGTGGTTGCCCACCATCGCCGACTCCTTCGGCTCCCGCTCCGAGGCGATGATCAGCACGTCGTCGCGGGCGGCGGCGACCACGTCACCGATGCGTGCGCGGACGCGCTCGTCGATGTGGGGACCGAACCAGCCCGCCGCGATCGCCTCGTCGCGTGAGGCCACCCAGAACTGCTCGCCCAGCACCTCGCGCCAGACCGCCAGCACGTCCGCGGCGGCTCCCGGAACCGCGTACACATGGCGCGCCCGGCCCTCACCGCCCAGGAGGGCGACACCGGCGCGCAGTTCCCAGTCCTCGTCGAAGTCGATGCGGTGCTGCTCGTCGAACGGGATGTCGATCATGCCGTGGTCGGCGGTGATGTACAGCGCGGAGCGCGGGGGCAGCTGCTCCGCGAGCCGCTGGACCAGCCGGTCGACGTACATGAGCTGGCCGCGCCAGGGGTCGGAGTCGACGCCGAAGCGGTGGCCCTTGCCATCCACCTCGGCGTAGTACGTGTAGACCAGCGAGCGGTCCCCGGCGGCCAGCTGTTCGGCCGCGAAGTCCATGCGTTCCTCGCCGGACAGCCGGCCGTGGAAGCTGCCGCCGCTCAGCGCGACCTTGGTGAGCGGGGTGTTCTCGAACGTCGGCGAGGAGACCTGCGCGGTGTGCACGCCCGCCTTGTGGGCCAGCTGGAAGATCGTGGGGTAGGGCTGCCAGACCCGCGGCGAGGTCCACGGCTGCCAGCGGAGCTGGTTCATCAGCTCGTCGGTGTCCGGGTTGCGCACGGTGTAGCCCGGCAGTCCGTGCGCACCGGGCGGCAGGCCCGTGCCGACGGAGGCGAGCGAGGTGGCGGTGGTCGCCGGGTAGCCCGCGGTGATCGGGCGGCCGGTGCCGCCGCGGGAGCTCGCGATCAGGGTGGTCATGAACGGAGCCTCGTCCGGGTGCGCCCTGAGCTGCTCCCAGCCGAGCCCGTCGATCAGGAAGACGCACGCGCGGTCGGCGGGCGCCAGCTCGGCTATGACCGGGCTCATCCCCGGGACTGCCATGCCCGCGGCGAGGGTGGGCAGGACGTCGGCCAGGGAACCGGTGCCGTAGGCGGGGACGGGGGCGGAGTCGACGGCGAGCGGCTCCGGTGCGTCGTAGGCAGGCTGCGCCATCAGCGTGTCGTGTCCACGGTCGCCTCGGAGAGTGCCTGGGCGAAGGCGAGGGTCTGGCGGACCGTGTCCGGACCGTCGCCGGCCTCGCTGACCCGGAGGCTGAGGTCGTCGGCCGTCGAGTTGCCCGTGTAGCCGTGGTCCGCCTCGCAGTTGGGGTCGCCGCAGGCGGCGGGTTCCAGGTCGATGCGGGAGACGGCGCCCCAGCCGATGGTCAGGACGACCTCGCGGGGCAGGGTGCCGGGCACGTACTTCTCCGGGTTGGCGACCACCCTGCTGACCACGACCGAGGAGATCCGGCCGATCTTGACCGACTCCGTGGAGGTCGTGGCATAAGGGGTGGGAGAGGTGCTGTCAGCAGCCTGTTCATCCGTGTGGCTGACGATGAAGCGGGTGCCGGTGAGCACGAGCACCGTCACATGCCGACGCACCTCGTTCGCGTCGAACGTCGTCTCCTGGTGGACCAGGTACGACTTGATGGGCTCGCCGCCGACCGCGGCCTCCACCGCCTCCGCTACGAGTGCGGGGTAGTAGCCGCTGCGCTCGATCGCCGTGCGCAGGCCCTGGGTCGTCGTACTGGTCTTGGCCATGCCGCCCATCCTACGGGGATGCACTGGCTGCGAGGCACCGCTCGAGGCGTCTCAGTAGACGGGCAGTGTGCGCGGGCCGAGGTCGTCGCGGACGGGCGGCGGCGCGAGTCGCACGGAGGCGCCGAGCACGGTCAGACCGCGCGGGGCGACGACGACCGGCTCGAGATCGACGGAGACGACCTCCGGGTGGTCGTCGACGAGCCGGGAGACGCGCAGCAGCAGTTCCTCCAGCGCGGCCGTGTCGGCCGGTGCGGAGCCGCGCCAGCCGAAGAGCAGCGGTGCGGTCCGGATCGACCGGACGAGCGAGGCCGCGTCCCGGTCGGTGACCGGGATCAGTCGGTGCGCGGTGTCGCCCAGCAGCTCCGACGGGGGTCCCGCGAGCCCGAAGGAGAGCACGGCTCCGGCCGCCTGGTCGATGACGGCCCGGACGACGGTGTCGACGCCGCGCGGCGCCATCGCCTGCACCACCGGGCGCAGTTCCTCGGGCCCTCCGAACAGCTGGGTCAACTCGGCGTAGGTCCGCCGCAGTTGCTCCTCGTCGGCGAGATCGAGCCGTACGCCGCCCAGGTCGGCGCGGTGTCTGAGGTGCGGGGCGGTGGTCTTGAGCGCGACCGGGTAGCCGAGGGCGCGGGCCGCCTCGGCGGCGGCGTCGGGGGTGGGCGCGTGCAGTGCCCGCCGTACGGAGATGCCGTACTTGCCGAGCAGAGCGCAGGCCTCGGCGTCCCCGAGCTCCAGTTCGCCCTCGTCGCCGAGGAGTTCGTCGATCAGCGCGGCGGCCCCGGTCTCGTCGATGTCGTCGTACGCGGGCACCTTGCCCGGCTCGGCTGCGTCGCGCCGCCACTGGGCGTACTTCACCACTTCGGCCAGGGCCCGGACGGCGCGTTCGGCGGCGGGGTAGGCGGGGATGAACCGAGGTTCGTGGGAGAGGGACTCGCCGGGAATCGGCCCGTCCGCGGGCGCGGTGGGCGGGCGCTGCGCGGGGGCGCTCGCAAGGCCGGCGGCCTCGGCTTCGGCATCGGCCACGGAAGGGGGCATCTCGTAGCCCGCTTGGGGTGCGGTGCTCGCGGCGGCGGACAGCGCGTCGGCGAGCCCGCCGAGTTCGACGTGGACGACGAGCACCGGCTTCGACGGAGCCCTGGCCGCCGCCGAGCGGAGGGCCTCGGCGAGGGCTGCGTCCGCGGCGGAGGTCTCGCTCACGGCCGGGATCGCGGTGACCACCACCGCGTCGCACAGGTCGTCCGCGAGCATCTGGGAGAGGGCCCGGTGGAAGTCCTCCGCCGAGGCGGCGGTCGTCAGGTCGCGTGGGGGCAGCGGATGCAGCCCCTCGGCGAGGCACGCGTCGTAGGTGAGCAGCCCCAGCGACTCGGAGTTGCCGAGGATCGCCACCCGGTCGCCGGCGGGCAGGGGCTGCCGTGCGAGCAGCAGCCCCGCGTCGACCAGTTCGGTGATCGTGTCGACTCGGATCACCCCGGCCTGCCGCAGCAGCGCGGACACGGCCGCGTACGGCAGCCTCGTACCCCGTACGGCGTGGCCCGGGGGTGCCGCCCCGCCGTGCCGGGCCCCCTGCACCACGACGAGCGGTTTGGCGGCGGCCGTACGCCGGGCGAGCCGGGTGAACTTGCGCGGATTGCCGATGGATTCGAGGTACATCAGGACGACGTCGGTGTCGGGGTCCTCGAACCAGTACTGGAGCACGTCGTTGCCCGACACGTCCGCGCGGTTGCCGGAGGAGACGAACGTCGAGACGCCCGTGACCCCGGTGACGCCGCCGCCCCGCCGGTGCAGCCGGGACAGCAGCGCGATGCCGATCGCGCCGGACTGCGCGAACAGCCCGGTGCGCCCGGGCCGGGGCATCTCGTTGGCGAGCGAGGCGTTGAGCCGCACTCCCGGGGAGGTGTTGATGACGCCGAAGGCGTTGGGGCCGATGATGCGCATCCCGTATGTCCGCGCCTGGCGCACCAGTTCGCGCTGGCGCTCCCGGCCTTCGGGTCCGCTCTCGGCGTAGCCCGCGGAGATCACGACGAGCCCCTGCACTCCGTGTTCGCCGCATTCGGTGACCACTTCGGGTACCTGCTCTGCGGGTACGGCGACGACCGCGAGGTCGACAGGTTCGGCGATCTCGCGCACGGAGCGGTGCGCGGGCACTCCGTCGAGTTCCTTCCAGTCGGCCGGAAACGCCCGGTTCACGGCGTACACCCGGCCGGTGAAGCCGGCCTCCAGGAGGTTGTCCAGCAGGCTGCGGCCCACTCCGCCAGGGGTGCGGCCCGCTCCGACGACGGCGACCGAGCCCGGAGCCAGCAGCCGCTGCACGGAGCGCGCCTCCGCCCGCTGCTCCCGCGCACGCTGAACGGCGAGCGAGCGGTCGGTGGGCTCCAGGTCGAACTCCAGGCGGACCACGCCGTCTTCGAAGCTGCGCTTCTGGGTGTAACCGGCGTCCGTGAACACCTTGATCATCTTGGTGTTGGCGGGCAGCACCTCCGCGGCGAACCGGCGGATGTCGCGCTCCCGGGCGACGGCCGCGATGTGTTCGAGGAGTGCGGAGGCGACGCCGCGGCCCTGGTGTGGGTCCTGCACCAGGAAGGCGACCTCGGCCTCGTCCGCGGGGGCGGAGGCGGCCATGCCGTCGGCGTTGATGCGGTCGTAGCGTACGGTGGCGATGAACTCGCCGCCCACCGTGGCCGCGAGGCCGACCCGGTCCACGAAGTCGTGGTGGGTGAAGCGGTGGACGTCTTTCGCGGACAGGCGGGGGTAGGGAGCGAAGAAGCGGTAGTACTTCGACTCGTCCGAGACCTGTTCGTAGAAGCTGACCAGACGGTCGGCGTCCTCGGCGGTGATGGGTCTGATGCGTGCCGTACCGCCGTCGCGCAGCACCACGTCGGCCTCCCAGTGGTCGGGATACGCGTGGCGGTCCGGCGGAGTCTGCATGGGGCCCAGCGTACGGCTCGGGTCCGACAATGGTGCGGCAGCCTCAGGCTCGGAAGGCGTGGCCGTCCCGGCGCCGGGCGGCCGCCGCTCCGGGTGAGGTGCGCAGCCGTTCCGGGCGACGGGGCGCCGCTGTCCCGGGTGACTGGGCGCCGCCCGTCCGGGGTGACGGTCGTCGTCGTCCCGGGTTCCGGGCCGCCCTCGTCTCGGGTTCCGGAGCGTGGGTGTCCCACCCACCGGAGCGCAGCCGTCTCAGGTGGCGAACCCGTGTCCCGCACCTGCCGCAGGGTGTGGAACAATGGTCTAGACAACTTCGAGATACTGAAGGGCAGCATCACATGGCCGAGCGTCGCGTCAACGTCGGGTGGGCCGAGGGCCTGCACGCCCGCCCCGCCTCCATCTTCGTCCGCGCGGCCACGGCGGCCGGCGTCCCCGTGACGATCGCCAAGGCCGACGGCAACCCCGTCAACGCCGCTTCGATGCTCGCGGTCCTCGGCCTGGGGGCTCAGGGCGGCGAAGAGATCGTCCTGGCCTCGGACGCGGAGGGCGCGGACGCCGCCCTCGACCGTCTGGCTAAGCTCGTCTCGGAGGGGCTCGAGGAGCTTCCCGAGACGGTCTGAGTGACGAGGCACCCTGCGGCGGAGCCGCGTCGGCCGGATGACGGCGACGCGGCTCCGCCGCTTTTACGGGTTTTCCCACCGGCTTCGGATCCGCACACCGAGCAGTGTGGAAATTGCAGAGCGGCTGCACACCAATAGCGCGTGCACCGCAAAGAGAACGCCGAACGGAACACAAGAAATTCGGGCAGCAGAAAAAGGCCCCACCGAATATCTCTCTTTGTATACGGCGCTTCTGTTAATGCCGGAGGCCCACCGTGTTTACGGAATGTTGCGAAGTTCTCACACGGTCCGTCCGCTCCCCCCGGCCGGCGAAGCGCAGCCGGTGCGCGGCCGTGGCCCGCTCGGTGTGCAGGGCGGTGATCGACCGGGCCCGTTCACTGTCCCCGCGCGCCACCGCGTCCACGATCGCCCCGTGCTCCGCCCAGGACTCGGCGGGCTGAGCCGGCGCCTCGACCGCGTACATCCAGGCGATCTTGTGGCGCAGCTGGGCAAGGGTGGAGGTCAGCGCGGGACTTCCGGAGGCCTGCGCGAGCGTTTCGTGGAACCAGCCGCCCAGGGAGCGCAGATCCTCGCTGTTGCCCCGCCTGGCCCGCTCCTGGCCCAGCCTGACCAGACCGCGCAGCACCTTCAGATGGGCCTCTGTGCGGCGCTGGGCGGCCCGCGCGGCGCCCAGCGGCTCCAGCAGCATGCGCATCTCCAGCAGGTCGCCGGCCTCCTGCTCGGTGGGCTCCGCGACGCACGCGCCCGCGTGCCGACGGGTCACCACGAAGCCCTCGGCCTCGAGGGTGCGCAGCGCCTCGCGCACGGGGACGCGGGAGACGCCGTAGCGCCGAGCCAGCAGTTCCTCGGTGAGCCGGCTGCCGCGCTCGTAGACACCCGCGACGATGTCATCACGGATCGCCGTGCATACCGAGTGCGCCGGAATACGCATGACCGGACCTCCGCCTTAATCCCCGTGAAACGTCTTCGATTGACGCTTGTTCAGCAGACTCTATTGCAGAGGACCGGAATTTCCGATGGCGGGCCGAAACTCATGGATATTTTTTGGACACCACCCCCGTCCGAACAGGCAGTCGTCCGCCGCATCGGGCGTCGCGCCGAACGCGAAGGCCCCGGCTCGATGAGCCGGGGCCTCGGAAAGCGGTGGGGCGAGCGGGGGAACCCTCGTCAGACGTTCACTCCGTGCGAGCGCAGGTACGCGACCGGGTCGATGTCCGAGCCGTACTCGGCGCTGGTGCGGGCCTCGAAGTGGAGGTGGGCACCGGTGACGTTGCCGGTCGCTCCGGAGAGGCCGATCTGCTGCCCCGGGGTCACCGTCTGGCCCACGGAGACGCTGATGGACGACAGGTGGGCGTACTGCGTGTAGGTGCCGTCGTTCATCTTGATCACGATGTTGTTGCCGTACGCGCCGCCCCAGCCGGCCTCCACGACCGTGCCGGCGCCAACGGAGAGCACCGCGGTGCCGCTGGAGGCGTGGAAGTCGATGCCGGTGTGGCTGCCGGAGGACCAGACGGCGCCGCCGGACCCGTAGCTCGTCGAGACGTACGAGCCGCTGATCGGGGACACGAAGGTGTTCAGGCGCTTGCGCTCGGCCTCGCGGGCGGCACGCTCCTTGGCCTCGCGCTCCTTCTCGGCCTCCTCGGCGGCCTGCTTACGCGCGGCCTGCTCGGCCTGCTTACGCGCGGCGTCCTCGGCCTGCTGGCGCGCGGCCTCCAAGGCGGCCTGCTCCTGGGCGGCGGCCTGCGCGTCGATCTGCTGGGCGGCCGTGTCGCCGAGAGAGACGACCGGGGTGAGCCCCGTGTCCTCGGGCGAGGGGGTGCCGTCGGCGGCGAGGGCGGGGGCGGCGAGGGTTCCGATGACACCGGTGGTGGTCAGCGCGGCGAGGCCCGTGACCTGGGCGGTCCGGCGCGTGGTGGTGCGGGTCGGGCGACGGTGCTTCCCGGTGGCACGGGTGAACGCCATGAAGGGGGTGGTCCTTTCCTTCCCTCTCGCCTACCGGGTTAGCTGACGGGTTCGGAGCAGGAAGGTCTCCTACGGCCACCCCTCGCAGGGCGTCCGATTCACCCCAGGGACTGCGGTTGGGTCCCCGGCTCCCCTGGCTCGCGCCATGGGGACTCGGCGATGACTGTCCGGTGCCGCGGGTGCGGCGCACTGCCTGACGAACAGCCGGACTGACGCTAAGCGGGAGTCCTTTCGAACAGCAAACGAATCCCGGTTTTTGTAGCCCACACCACAGAGCAGACAGGTAACTCCTGCACCAATACGGACATTTAAAGACCCCGGTGGCTGTGCGCCACCGGGGTCCCGGCTGTGCGAATGAGGTCCGCCGGAGCCCGACGGACGTGTCAACTAGTGCCACGGCAGGCAACGTTTGCCCGGTAAGGAGCGGCGTCCGGTGCGTGCTCTGGGGGTACCCCCTGCTCGAATAGCTTGGGGGAGTGCCGGCCGGAAGTCCTCGTACTGGACGTACTTGGGCTTTCGGCCGGTGCGGCGAGTGGGGGTCCCCCTGCTCGAAGAGCTTGAGGGAGTGCCGGGCGACGCGACGGGGCGAACGTTGCCTGTTGCGGCACTAGCCCGTCACGACCGTCACTTCGCCGATCCCCAGAGCCTTGACGGGCTCCGCGATCTGCGCCGCGTCGCCGACCAGGATCGTCACCAGCCGGTCCACCGGGAATGCGCTGACGGCGGCGGCGGTGGCCTCCACCGTGCCGGTGGCGGCGAGTTGCCGGTAGAGCGTCGCCTGGTAGTCGTCCGGGAGATGCTGCTCGACCTGGTCGGCCAGCGTGCCCGCGACGGCCGCCGCGGTCTCGAACTTCAGCGGTGCGACGCCCACGAGGTTCTGCACGGCGATGTCGCGCTCGGCGTCCGTCAGTCCCCCGGCGGCGAGCTTGCGCAGCTCGTTCCAGAGGTCGGCGAGGGCCGGGCCCGTGTTCGGGGTGTCCACGGAGCCGCTGATGGCGAGCATCGCGGCGCCCGTCCCGTCGGGTGCGGAACGCAGCACCTGCCCGAACGCCCGCACACCGTAGGTGTAGCCCTTCTCCTCGCGCAGCACCTTGTCCAGGCGCGAGGTGAGGGTGCCGCCGAGGCAGTACGTTCCGAGCACCTGAGCGGGCCACACGCGGTCGTGGCGGTCCGCGCCCACCCGGCCGATGAGCAGCTGCGTC
The DNA here is from genome assembly GCF_004023625.1 of Streptomyces cavernae. Taxonomy (GTDB): domain Bacteria; phylum Actinomycetota; class Actinomycetes; order Streptomycetales; family Streptomycetaceae; genus Streptomyces; species Streptomyces cavernae. The sequence continues at coordinate 231,945 of NZ_ML137709.1, forward strand.
TGGACGGCGCCGGGACGGTCCACGATGACGACGCGCCCGGTGTCGTCGGCGACCACCGGCGGAACGGGGCGCGGCTCCCCGGACGAACCCGTCCAGGCACCGAGCGTGTCGGCCAGCAGCGCGTCGAGGTCGGTGCCGGTGAGGTCGCCGACGACGACCACGGTGGCCGTGGCGGGGCGCACGTGCTTCTCGTAGAAGGCGCGTACGGCCGCGGAGTCGATGCCCGCGACGGTCTCCTCGGTGCCCTGGCGCGGGCGCGACATGCGCGAGGTGGCCGGGAACAGCTCCTTGGAGAGCTCCTTGGCGGCGCGCCGGCCGGGGTTGGCCATCTCGTGCGGGATCTCGTCCAGGCGGTTGCGCACGAGGCGCTCGATCTCGCTGTCCACGAAGGCGGGTGCCCTGAGGGCGTCGGCGAGCAGTCCGAGCGCCTTGGGGAGCCTCGACACGGGCACTTCCAGGCTCAGGCGGACGCCGGGGTGGTCGGCGTGCGAGTCGAGGGTGGCGCCGCAGCGTTCCAGTTCGGCGGCGAACTCCTCGGCGGAGTGCTTGTCGGTGCCCTCGGAGAAGGCCCGGGCCATGATCGTGGCGACCCCGTCGAGTCCGGTCGGCTCGGCGTCCAGCGGGGCGTCGAGGTGGATCTCCACGGCGACGACCTGCTGTCCGGGGCGGTGGCAGCGCAGCACCGTCAGGCCGTTGTCCAGGCTGCCGCGCTCGGGCGCGGGGAACGCCCAGGGCCTGGCCTCGCCGGGCTGGGGCTGCGGGTGGAACTCCATGCTCACGAGCTCGGTCACTTCGCCGACTCCTCGTTCTCTTCGGTCGTTTCGGCGGCTTCGGCGGCTTCGGCGGCTTCGGCGGCTTCGGCGGCTTCGGCGGCTTCGGCGGCCTGCGGGGACCCGGTGTCGGCCGTGACCGGCTCGTACACGAGCACCGCGCGGTTGTCGGGGCGCAGCCGGGCCTTCGCGACCTCCCGCACCTCCTCCGGGGTGATCTCGAGCACGCGCTGCACGGCGGTCAGCGCGAGCTGCGGATCGCCGAACAGGACGGCGAACCGGCACAGTTCGTCGGCACGGCCCGCGACCGTGCCGAGCCGGTCCAGCCACTCGCGCTCCAGCTGGGCCTGGGCGCGCTCCATCTCCTCCGGCGTCGGGCCCTCCTCGGCGAACCGGGCGAGCTCCTCGTCGACGGCCGCCTCGATCACCGGGACCTCCACGTCACCGGACGTCTTCACGTCCAGCCACCCGAGGGAGGGCGCTCCGGCGAGCCGCAGCAGTCCGAATCCGGCGGCGACCGCCGTACGGTCACGGCGGACCAGCCGGTTGTAGAGGCGGGACGACTCACCGCCGCCGAGTACCGTGAGCGCCAGGTCGGCCGCGTCGCACGCGCGCGTGCCGTCCTCGGGGAGCCGGTAGGCGGCCATCAACGCGCGCGCGGGGACCTCTTCCTCGACGACCTCGCGCAGCTGCTCGCCGATGATGTCGGGCAGCGCTCCGTCACGCGGCTCGGGCTTCCCGTCGTGCGCGGGGATGGAGCCGAAGTACTTGTTGATCCACGCGAGCGTCTGCTCCGGATCGATGTCGCCGACGACCGACAGGACGGCGTTGTTCGGGGCGTAGTAGGTGCGGAAGAAATTCCGGGCGTCCTCCAGCGTGGCCGCGTCCAGGTCCGCCATCGAACCGATCGGGGTGTGGTGGTACGGGTGGCCCTCCGGGTAGGCGAGCGCGGTGAGCTTCTCGAAGGCGGTGCCGTACGGGACGTTGTCGTAGCGCTGACGGCGTTCGTTCTTGACGACGTCCCGCTGGTTCTCCATCGACTTGTCGTCGAGCGCGGCGAGCAGGGAGCCCATGCGGTCGGCCTCCAGCCAGAGGGCGAGCTCCAGCTGGTGCGCGGGCATGGTCTCGAAGTAGTTGGTGCGCTCGAAGCTGGTGGTGCCGTTGAGCGAGCCGCCCGCGCCCTGCACCAGCTCGAAGTGTCCGTTGCCGTCGACCTGCTTCGAGCCCTGGAACATCAGGTGCTCGAAGAGGTGTGCCAGGCCGGTGCGCCCCTTGGCCTCGTGACGGGAGCCGACGTCGTACCAGAGGCACACCGCCGCGACGGGGGTCAGGTGGTCCTCGGAGAGGACCACGCGCAGGCCGTTGTCCAGACGGTGCTCGGTTGCTGTCAGGCCGCCGGAGCCGGCCTCAGCTGTGGCCGTGTGACCCATGGGCATGTACGTCCCTTCGATCGCGGAAAAGGCATCGCGGAAAAACCGTGGAATCCTGCCGGTCCTGCCACTGTATGCAAGCGCGCGGACCCCTGGCGAAGTTCCGGCGCGGTGTACGCCCTGAGCGGATCGGTGGGGTCGCCGCGCGGCCAGGACCCGGGGCTCGGTCGCACAGCGGGCGACCGCGGGCGACCGCTGTGCGACCGTGGCGGGACGCTCACGGTGCGTCCCCGGGCGACCAGCGGGCCCCGTCGGGGCCTTGCCCGGCCCCTCGGGCCCTCCACCGAGCTCTCGAGAGGTCTCGACGGCTCTCGACTGCGCTCGAGCAGGTGGCGCGCAGGTCGCCCGGGACGACGGGCGGCTCCGCCGGGCCCGTGACTGGTGTGGCGTGCATACGGTGACGGGCCTCGGAACATGGCCCCGGACCGGACCTGCCCACCGCGACGCGGGCCCCGGCGCAGCCCGCGAGAGAGGGGGTGAGCAGCCGGCGAGAGAGGCGTGGTGGGCCCGCGAGAGAGGGTGATGGAGCCCGCGAGAGAGGGGTGATGGGGCCCTGGGACAAGGGGCGTGGTCCGCGTTGTCAGTGCGGCGGTCCACAATGGAGCGCGTCAGATCCGTACATGCCCCGGCAGAGACTGTGAAGGAGCCGCAGCAGCGATGGCCCGCCGCAGCACGAAGACCCCGCCGCCCGACGACTTCGAGGAGAAGATCCTCGACATCGACGTCGTGGACGAGATGCAGGGCTCCTTCCTCGAATACGCGTACTCGGTCATCTACTCCCGAGCGCTGCCGGACGCCCGTGACGGCCTCAAGCCGGTGCACCGCCGCATCGTGTACCAGATGAACGAGATGGGCCTGCGCCCCGACCGCGGCTACGTGAAGTGCGCGCGGGTCGTGGGCGAGGTCATGGGTAAGCTCCACCCGCACGGCGACGCGTCGATCTACGACGCCCTGGTCCGCCTCGCCCAGTCCTTCTCGATGCGTGTGCCCCTGGTCGACGGCCACGGGAACTTCGGTTCGCTGGGCAACGACGACCCGCCGGCCGCGATGCGGTACACCGAGTGCCGCATGGCCGACGCGACGAGCCTGATGACGGAGTCCATCGACGAGGACACGGTCGACTTCGCCCCGAACTACGACGGCCAGGAGCAGGAGCCGGCGGCCCTGCCGGCGGCGTTCCCGAACCTGCTGGTGAACGGCGCCTCGGGTATCGCCGTGGGCATGGCCACGAACATGCCGCCGCACAACCTCGGCGAGGTCATCGCGGCGGCCCGGCACCTCATCAGGCACCCGGGCGCCGACCTCGACACGCTGATGAAGCACGTCCCGGGCCCGGACCTGCCCACGGGCGGCAAGATCGTCGGCCTCTCCGGGATCAGGGACGCCTACGAGACGGGCCGCGGCACCTTCAAGATGCGTGCCACGGTGTCGGTGGAGACGGTGTCCGCCCGCCGCAAGGGCCTGGTCGTCACCGAGCTGCCGTTCGCCGTCGGCCCGGAGAAGGTGATCGCCAAGATCAAGGACCTGGTGAGCTCCAAGAAGCTGCTGGGCATCGCCGACGTCAAGGACCTCACGGACCGCGCGCACGGCCTGCGTCTGGTCATCGAGATCAAGAACGGCTTCGTGCCGGAGGCGATCCTGGAACAGCTCTACAAGCTGACGCCGATGGAGGAGTCCTTCGGCATCAACAACGTGGCGCTGGTCGACGGCCAGCCGCTCACCCTGGGTCTGAAGGAGCTGCTGGAGGTCTACCTCGACCACCGCTTCGAGGTCGTACGGCGCCGCTCGGAGTTCCGCCGCGGCAAGAAGCGCGACCGGCTGCACCTGGTCGAGGGCCTGCTCACCGCGCTGCTGGACATCGACGAGGTCATCCGGCTGATCCGCTCCAGCGACAACTCCGCGCAGGCCAAGGAGCGCCTGATGGGGCACTTCTCGCTGTCGGAGGTCCAGACGCAGTACATCCTGGACACGCCGCTGCGCCGGCTGACCAAGTTCGACCGCATCGAGCTGGAGGCCGAGAAGAACAAGCTCAACGCGGAGATCGAAGAGCTGACCCGCATCCTGGAGTCGGACGCGGAGCTGCGCAAGCTCGTCTCGGGCGAACTGGCCGCGGTGGCCAAGAAGTTCAGCACCCCGCGGCGCACCGTGCTGCTGGAGTCCTCCGGCGCGCCGGCCCAGACCGTGCCGCTCCAGGTCGCCGACGACCCGTGCCGGGTGCTGCTGTCGTCGACGGGGCTGCTGGCCCGCACCGCCAACGGCGATCCGTTCGTCACGGACGAGGCCGCAAAGCGCGCCAAGCACGACCTGATCGCCTCCGCGGTCCCGGCCACGGCCCAGGGAGAGGTGGGCGCGGTGACGTCCGCCGGTCGGCTGCTGCGGCTGAACGTCATCGACCTCCCGCAGCTGCCGGAGTCGGCGACGGCGCCCAACCTCTCCGGAGGAGCACCCATCTCGGAGTTCCTCTCGACCCTCGCCGCGGACGAGAAGGTGGTCTGCCTGACCACCCTCGACGAGTCCTCGCCGGGCCTGGCGCTGGGTACGGAGCAGGGCGTGGTCAAGCGCGTCGTCCCCGACTACCCCTCCAACAAGGAGGAGTTGGAGGTCATCACCCTCAAGGAGGGCGACCGGATCGTCGGTGCGGCCGAGCTGCGCACGGGCGAGGAGGACCTGGTCTTCATCACGGACGACGCCCAACTGCTGCGCTACCAGGCCTCCCAGGTGCGTCCGCAGGGGCGTCCGGCGGGCGGCATGGCGGGCGTCAAGCTGACGGAGGGCGCGAAGGTCATCTCCTTCACGGCGGTCGACCCGGCCGTGGACGCCGTGGTGTTCACGGTGGCGGGCTCGCGCGGCACGCTGGACGACTCCGTCCAGACGACCGCGAAGCTGACCCCGTTCGACCAGTACCCGCGGAAGGGCCGGGCCACCGGCGGCGTGCGCTGCCAGCGCTTCCTGAAGGGTGAGGACTGCCTCTCCTTCGCCTGGGCGGGCCCGGCACCGGCACGGGCGGCGCAGCGCAGCGGCCTGCCGGCCGATCTCCCGGAGCCGGACCCGCGCCGGGACGGCTCGGGCGTCTCACTGTCGAAGACGGTGGCGGCGGTGGCGGGACCGGTGTAGCTCAGACCGGCGCGTCGCTCAGACCGGCGCGCCCGGTTCCTGGACGTCATCCGCGTCCGGCACGTAACGGAGGACGCCCCACATGCTGTGTTCATCGGCGTGGGGGGCGTCCTCCGCGCATACGTCGAGCGCTTTGCCGAGGGCCGCGGTGTCGATGTCCGACCCGATGAGGACGAGTTGTGTGAGCCGCTGGTCACCGGGCGCCCACGGCTCCGGGTAGAACCGCAGGAAGCGCCCGACGGCGTGGACGGTGTAGCGATTGGCCGCGTCATGGGGACCGAAGTCGACATAGCCCTTGATCCGGTAGAGCCCTTCGGGCCGGCTGTCGAGGAAGTCCATGAGCCGGCGGGGACTCAGCGGAGCCTCGGAGGTGAAGGAGAGGGCCTGATAGGCATCGTGCAGATGCTGGGTCGGCTCGTGCCGCCGATCATCATTCAGGTCGTCGAAGGAGAGCTGTCCGAGGCGTTCGGTCACCGGCTTAGGGTCGAACAGGATCTCCGGATCGATCCGGCCGTACGAGGCGGAGACAACGGCGGCGCGGTCGGTGAGCGTCCGTACGAGCCCCAGGACCCGTTCCCGCTCCGCCTCGGGCACACGGTCGGCCTTGTTGACGACGACGAGGTCGGCGATTGCGAGATGCCGGTCGAGCTCTGGGTGCCGGCTCCGGGTGGCGTCGAACTCGGCGGCGTCGACGACCTCGACGAGTCCTCCGTAGACGATGCGCGGATGCTCGCTGGCGAGCACCATCTTCACGAGTTCCTGAGGCTCGGCGAGCCCACTCGCCTCGACCACGATGACGTCGATACGGGTGGCGGGATGGGCCAGCCGCTCCAGGTAGAGGTCGAGTTCGCCGGCGTCGACGGCGCAGCACAGGCATCCGTTGCCCAGTGAGACGGTGGAGTCCCCGAGCGCACCCGCGACGGCCATGGCGTCGATCTCGATGTCACCGAAGTCGTTGACGATCGCGCCGATCCGGCTGCCGCGGCTGCTGTGCAGGAGATGGTTGAGGAGAGTGGTCTTGCCAGAGCCCAGGAAGCCGGCAAGGACGACGACCGGGATCTGCTGTTCACTCAACTGGGGTTCTCCTTGCTGCACTTGGTGCGACGGGCCGTCACGCTTCCGTGATGCCGAACGGGGCTCGGCTCCGTACGGCGATCGACGCGCAGCCAGGATACGAGGCACCTGAATCTCCGCGGAGCGAACGGTTGTCAGCAGCGCCAGGGGGGCACACGCTGTGCATGGCGCAGAAAAATGCGACCCGCGCTTCCTTCTGTGCGCCTCCTTCTCCGCCTCCCGGCACCCGAACACAGATCGGCACCCTGGGAGACGGCAAGCGCCGCCACCGCTGCCGGTCCCCTCCCAGTCGACCGCACCCGACGACCGGCGGACGGTCGCCTGAATCGGGGGTTGGCATGACCACATGGAACTCTGGGACGGGGAGGGCACGGTTCGCCGCCATGGCGGGCCTGGCCGTCGCAATGGGCGCCGCGGCGTTACTGACCAGCCACTCGCGCAAGTACGACGAACTGCGCCGCCGACTCGAGCGCATCGAACAGGCGGGCCAGTGGCAGCGGCACGCAGATCTGTCCCATCAGCAGCAGTTGCTGATCGAGCTCCTGAGCAAGGCCATGGACGACCCGGACCTGGCCGCGGTACTGGACACGTACGAAACCGACGTGCCTCCAAGAACGCAGCGGCAGTTCCTCTTCGCCAACGCGCTCTACACCAATGCCCTGCATGCCTACCGGCTGGGCATCGTCAGCCTGGAGGAGTTGCACGGATACCTGCGGATCACATGCCAGAACGCGATCTTCCGTCAGTACTGGGAAGCCACCCGCCACCATCGGGCCAGCCTGGACGACTCATCGGACGAAGCGCGTACCGGACGAATGGTGGACCAGCTCATCCGGGATCTGGACGATGCGGAGGAGTGGTGGGTCGCGGGGGAACTCCCGCGCGACTTCCAGTAGGCCGCGCGGGTGGACCCGCCCGGTGTGGTGCTCAGGGACCTGTTACCGGCGGCCGTACCGGAACGCGGTGGAACGGCAACGGCCCGGCAGTGCGCGTCGCACCGGCGGGCCGCGAGCGTGTGATGGGACGGGCTACACGTCCGGAATGTCAGCCTTTGCCCGGATGAGTGTCTCGCGCGTGATGACGACGATGCGCTCGTAGTTCGCGCGGGACGCATCGCCGGGAAGTTCGCCGTCGAGTGCTGCTGTGGCCTCTGTCCCGATGACCGCGAAATTGCCGTCGCTCAGTTCAAAGATGTCAGGGCAGGACTGACCGTTCAGGCTTCCGCGCTCACGCGGAGACGCCCCTACTCGACGCACGATCTTCACCGGGGGATCACGAATCCTTGCAACTTGGAGACTTGGAGTAACAGAGCCCTCCGAGCGCGGTGTCCCTCGGAGTGATCGGCGCCGACCAGGCAGGGGTACACCGTGGCGCGTTGAATGGTTCTCCACGGAGAGGGTGCTCCCCCGGAGTGCCCATACGAGGGGCAGGCGACAACATACTCGGGATCCGGTGCCGGTGTTGTAGAAGATGCAGATCCCAACGAGTGAAGTCCTTGTTTCCGGGAGGGGCGGATCACCCTTAAGGACTCACGTGGGCGCTCGCGGCCGGCAGCCGCTCAACGCGGAGTCGCCGCACGCCCTGGGGGCAAACACCTGCCCTGTGATCAATCCCTCAAACGCCCCACATGATTCGCCGGGCACTCAAGTCAGGTTAGGCTCACCTTCGTGAGCCCGTGCACCACCGCGTCCCGCGACCTCGACGAACCTCTCGCCGGGACCGCCGCCACCGCCCGAACCTGGCTGCTGCTCGAACAGCCGGGACCGTGGGGTGCCCGCGCGCTCACCTCGAGCCATCTCGACCCCGTGCTCGGCCGGGCCCTTGAGGCCGCCGCCGAGGGGACCGGCGTACGGGTGGCGCTGATCCGCAGGCCGGGCCGGCACGCCGACTGCCGCGACGCCCACGAGCGGCGCGTGTACGCGGCTCACACGACCCCCGGCAACACCTGGCTGCACAGCGCCGTGACGACGGACCCGCAACGGCTGCTGGACATCGACTTCGCCTCCCTGGGCATGGGACTTCCCCACACCTTCGACGCGGCTCTCGGCGGCACGGCGCACACCGGCGACCCGCTGGCCCTCGTCTGCACCAACGGCAAGCGCGACCGCTGCTGCGCCCTCCTCGGCCGCCCCCTCGCCGCCGAACTGGCCGCCTCGGGGGTCGAGGGCGTCTGGGAGGTCACGCACCTGGGGGGCCACCGCTTCTCGCCCACCATGCTCGTGCTCCCGTACGGGTACGCGTACGGGCGCGTCCAGGCCCACCACGTCAAGGAGATCCTCCAGGGCGTCCGGGAGGGTCGTGTCGTCACCGAGGGGTGCCGCGGCAACTCCGCCTGGGAACGGCCGGGGCAGGCGGCGGAGCTCGCGGTGCGCGCGGCCACGGGCGAGGAACGTGCGGACGTTCTCCGAGTCGTCCGGACGGAGGGCGTACCGGGAGTCGCGCCGCAGGGCGTACCAGGCGTAGTACAGACGGTTGCCGGGGACGCCGACGGCACCGCGCGCGGGGCCGGTGCAAGGCCGGACGGCGCCCCGCTCTTGGAAGCGATCCCGCGCTCGGAGGCGACCCCCCGCGGGGAGGCGACCCCGTGCTGGAAGGTGACGGTTGCCCACGCGGACGGCCGCCGGTGGCACGTCACCGTCGCCCAGGGCCGCGCCCTCCCGCCCCGCCCGGAGAGCTGCGGCAGCCCCCTCGGATCTCCGGCGCGCATGGACGTCGTCGCCGTGCACGAGGAGGCACCGGTGCCCGTCCTGCGCTGAACGACGGATCCGCGCTCGACGGCCCGCCCCCGCCACACCGAACCCGTCGGCATGGCGGCACGGCCCGTCCGCACTACGGGGCGTGCCACCCGCTGAAGCATCCGAACGGCGCCGAAGCGTCCGACCGGCGCCGAACGTACGAGATCCCCACCACACCCCTACGGCACGGCCCGCACTCCCCCGTACCGTTTCTGGGTATGAGCCCCACCCCTCCTGCCCGTCGGCTGCGTCTCGGTCTGCCGAAACGCGTCTTCCAGCAGGTGCTGCTGATGCAGGTGGCAATCGCCGCCGGGGTCGTCGTCCTGGCCACCGGGTTGTTCCTGGCACCCCTGAGCCAGCAGTTGGACGACCAGGCGATGCGCCGGGCGCTCTCGATCGCGCAGACAACGGCCGTCCAGCCGCAGATCGCGAAGGACCTGAAGTCGACGCGCCCGACGGCGGACGGACCCGTGCAGTCCGAGGCGGAGCGGATCCGCCACGCCACCAAGGCCGAGTACATCGTCGTGATGAACACGGACGGCGTGCGCTGGTCGCACACCGATCCCTCGGAGATCGGCAAGGTCGTCTCCACCGACCCGAGGCGCGCCCTGGCCGGCCAGGAAGTCATGGAGATCGACAACGGCACCCTGGGCCGCTCGGCCCGCGGCAAGGTGCCGCTGCGCGACGCCCAGGGGCACATCATCGGAGCGGTTTCGGTCGGCATCGAGTACGACAGCGTGCGGGCCCGGCTCGTCCACGCCATCCCTGGGCTCTTCGCCTACGCGGGCGCCGCCCTCGCCATCGGGGCGCTGGCCGCGTACCTGATTTCCCGACGAGTCCAGCGGCAGACCCATGACCTCGCCTTCTCCGACATCTCCGCGCTGCTCGCGGAGCGTGAGGCGATGCTGCACGGCATCCGTGAGGGGGTCGTGGCGCTCGACCGCGCCGGGCGCATCCGGCTGCTCAACGACGAGGCCCAGCGGCTGCTGGGTCTCGACGGTGAGGCGATCGGGCGGCCTCTGGACGACGCGCTCGGCCCGGGGCGCACCACGGACGTGCTGGCCGGGCGGGTCAACGGCACCGATCTGCTGACCGTGCGCGGCCAGCGGGTTCTGGTCGCCAACCGCATGCCCACGGACGACGGCGGCGCCGTCGCCACTCTGCGCGACCGTACGGAACTCGAACAGCTCGGCCGCGAACTCGACTCCACACGCGGTCTGATCGAGGCCCTGCGTGCCCAGGACCACGAGCACGCCAACCGGATGCACACCGTTCTCGGGCTGCTGGAACTGGAGATGTACGACGACGCCGTGGAATACGTCGGCGAGGTGGTCGGGGACCACAGGGCCACCGCGGAACAGGTCACCGAGAGGATCCACGACCCCCTGCTGGCCGCGCTCCTGGTGGGCAAGGCGACGGTCGCGGCCGAACGCGGCGTGGCCCTGTGGGTGTCGGACAGCACGCTGTTGCCCAACCGGCTGGTCGATCCCCAGGGGCTGGTGACCGTGGTCGGGAACCTGGTCGACAACGCCATCGACGCCGTCGCGGGCTCCCGGCACGCGCGCGTGGAGGTCGAATTGCGGGCGGAGGGGCGTACGGCGGTCCTGCGGATACGTGACACCGGGCCCGGCGTCCCCGAGGACCGGCGCGAGCTGATCTTCACGGAGGGCTGGTCGACCAAGAAACCACCGGCGCACGGAAAACGCGGGATCGGACTTTCCCTGGTGCGCAGGCTCGCCGAACGGCAGGGTGGCACCGCGTGCGTGGACGACGCGGAGGGCGGCGGCGCGGAGTTCACGGTGGTCCTGCCCGAAGCGCTCACGGAACCCGGAACACCTGTAGAGCCCACCGCGCTCATTACGGCCGCCAAGGAGGAGTCACGATGATCGAGGTCCTGGTCGTGGACGACGACACCAGGGTCGCGAAGGTGAACGCCGCCTACGTGGACAAGGTCGCGGGCTTCCACGTCGCCGCCGAGGCGCACTCGGCGCAGGAGGCACTGCGGCAACTGGAGCTGCTGCCACAACTGGACCTCGTGCTGCTGGATCACTATCTGCCGGACGAGACGGGTCTCGCGGTCGTACAGGAGATGCGCCGACGCGGTCACCAGACCGACGTGATCATGGTGACGGCGGCACGGGACGTCTCCACTGTGCAGGCGGCGATGCGGCACGGCGCACTGCAGTACCTGGTCAAACCGTTCGCGTTCGCGGGCCTGCGCGCCAAGCTCGAGGCGTACGCGGAACTGCGGCGCACCCTCGACAGTGGCGGCGAGGCCGAACAGGCCCAGGTGGACCGCATCTTCGGGGCCCTGTCGGCGGGTTCGGAGCCGGATCTGCCGAAGGGGCACTCCCCCACCACCGCCGAGCTCGTCCGTCGTGCCCTGGTGAGCGCCGAAGGCCCGCTGTCCGCTCAGGAGATCGCCGAGCGGACCGGACTGAGCCGGCAGACCGCCCAGCGCTATCTGAAGCTCCTGGAGCGCACCGGGCGGGCCACGCTCACCCTGAAGTACGGCGACGCTGGCCGCCCGGAGCATCGCTACGCCTGGGCGACCCGCACCTGAGTACACGACCGGGATCAGCGCGGCCTGAGTCCGGTGGACCAGCGCGTGCGCGAGCGGGGTTGAGGCACGGTCATCTGATCACCGCGGCCGACGCGACGCCGTCCGTCACACCGCCCCGGCCCCGGTCAGCGCCCGCACCTCCGTCTCCGCGTGCCGAGCCTCGTCCGGTGGCTCGGGGGACGTGACCGCTCCGAGCCACCCGGCGAGGAAGCCCAGCGGGATGGAGACGAGCCCCGGGTTCTCCAGCGGGAAGTACTGGAAGTCGAGGTCGGGGAAGAGCGAGGCCGGGCTGCCCGACACCACGGGTGACAGCACGACGAGCACCAGCGCAGGCACCAGGCCGCCGTAGACGGACCATACGGCGCCGCGGGTGGTGAAGCCGCGCCAGAACAGCGAGTAAAGCAGCACCGGCAGATTCGCGGACGCGGCGACGGCGAAGGCGAGACCCACCAGGAACGCCACATTGAGGTCGCGCGCGAGCAGCCCCAGTGCGATCGCGACGACTCCGATCCCGACCGCGGCGGCACGTGCCACGGCGACTTCGCTGTGGGGCTTGGCACGGCGCCGGCGCAGCGAGGCATACAGGTCGTGTGCCACCGACGCCGACGACGCGAGGGTGATCCCGGCGACGACCGCGAGGATGGTGGCGAAGGCGATCGCGGCGACGACGGCGAACAGGACCGTTCCGCCCGTTGATCCCGATCCGCCGCCCAGATCGAGCGCCAGCAGCGGCACCGCCGTGTTCCCCGCCGGGTTCGACCTCCGTACGGCGTCGGAGCCGACGAGGGCCGCCGCGCCGAAGCCCAGCACGATCGTCATCAGATAGAAGCCGCCGATCAGACCGATGGACCAGACGACGGACCGCCTGGCGGCCCGCGCGGTCGGCACGGTGTAGAAGCGGGACAGGATGTGCGGCAGCCCGGCCGTACCGAGCACCAGCGCGAGTCCCAGGCTGATGAAGTCGAACCGCGCGGTCCAGTCCCCGCCGTACTTCAGTCCGGGAGCGAGGAAGTCGTCACCGTGACCACTGCGCTCCGCCGCCGTGCGCAGCAACTGGTCGAAGTCGCCGTGGAAGCGCACCAGCACGAGCGCTGTCAGCGCGACGGTGCCGCCCATCAGCAGGACCGCCTTCACGATCTGGATCCACGTGGTGGCCCGCATCCCTCCCAGCGAGACATAGATCACCATGAGCGCGCCGACACCGATCACCGCCCAGTTGCGCGCCGCGCCGCTCGTACCGCCCAGCAGCAGCGCGACCAGGCTGCCCGCCCCGACCATCTGCGCGACCAGGTACAGGACGGACACGGTCACCGAGGAGGTTCCCGCCGCGATCCGCACCGGCCGCTCCCTCATCCGGGCGGCGACGACGTCGGCCAGCGTGAACCGGCCGCAGTTGCGCACCAGTTCAGCGACCAGGAACAGCACCACCAGCCAGGCGACGAGGAACCCGACCGAGTAGAGCAGCCCGTCGTAGCCGTAGAGCGCGATGAGCCCCGAGATGCCGAGGAAGGAGGCGGCGGACATGTAGTCGCCTGCGATGGCGAAACCGTTCTCCATCGGGGAGAACAGACGCCCTCCCACATAGAACTCCTCCGCCGACCCGTGCCGGTCGCGGCTCACCCAGGTGGTGATCCCCAGAGTGACGGCGACGAACGCGCTGAACAGCAGCAGCGCCAGCATCTGGTGGTTCCCCGTCACCGCTCACCACCCCTGACCGTGCGCGTCAACTCCTGGGTGTCCCAGCGCAGTTCCAGTGCGGCCCGGTCCCGGCGCAGCCGCGCGTGCCGGGCGTACGCCCAGGTGAACAGGAAGGTGGTGAGGAACTGTCCCAGCCCCGACAGCATCGCCACGTTCACCGCGCCCGCCACCGGCCGCGCCATCAGCCCCGGAGCGGAGGTCGCGGTCACCACGTAGACCACGTACCAGGTGAAGAAGACGGCCACGGCCGGAACCACGAACCTCCGGTACCGCCTGCGGACTTCTCGGAAGGCCTCGCTGCGCTGAACCTCCAGATAGATCTCGGCCGCCGCGGTGCGGTCCTCCGGTCGACGTCGCGGGGACGCTGCCGCCGGGGTGGGCGCGCCCGTACCGTCCAACTCGCCCCAGCCGGAGGCGAGTGCGTCGTACCAGGGGTCGTCGAGCCTCACCGGTCCGGCCGCCCCCGTGGCGACCGGTTCCGGGCCGTAGCCCTCCTGGGGCACGACCGACCTCTCAGGACCGCGTTGGCGACCACTGTTGCTTGACTGCATGCCCAAGGATGGGCAGATCAGGAAGATCCCGGACTCTTCTCCCGGTGCTGTTCACCCCATCAGGTGACCTGACTGCCGGGTGGCGCCCACGAGACCCTTCCCGTGGGCGAAACGAGCACGGCTCCGCCCGGGCACCGCGGCGGGTGCCCGGGCGGAGGCGTGCGGTCGGTGCGGAGCGCTACGCGTCGATGCGCGAGCGGTCCAGCGTCGCGGCCGAACTGGAGATGAACTCCTTGCGCGGAGCCACCTCATTGCCCATCAGGAGGTCGAAGACCTGCTCGGCGGCCTCCAGGTCGGTGAGGTTGATCCGGCGCAGGGTGCGGTGGCGCGGGTCCATGGTCGTCTCGGCCAGCTGGTCGGCGTCCATCTCACCGAGGCCCTTGTACCGCTGGATCGAGTCCTTGTACCGGATGCCCTTGCTCTGGAACTCCAGCAGCTTGTCGCGCAGTTCGCGGTCCGAGTAGGTGTAGACGTATTTGTCCTGGCCCTTCTTCGGCTGGATCAGTTCGATACGGTGCAGCGGCGGCACCGCGGCGAACACCCGGCCGGACTCGACCATGGGCCTCATGTACCGGTGGAACAGCGTCAGGAGCAGGGTGCGGATGTGGGACCCGTCCACATCGGCGTCGGTCATCATGATGATCTTGCCGTAGCGCGCCGTGTCGATGTCGAAGGTCCGGCCGGACCCCGCACCTATGACCTGGATGATCGCGCCGCATTCGGCATTCTTCAGCATGTCCGACACGGACGACTTCTGAACGTTGAGGATCTTGCCGCGAATCGGGAGCAGAGCCTGGAACTCGGAGTTCCGCGCCAGCTTGGCGGTGCCCAGCGCGGAGTCGCCCTCGACGATGAACAGTTCGCTGCGCTCGACGTCGTCGCTGCGGCAGTCGGCGAGCTTGGCGGGCAGCGAGGAGGACTCCAGTGCCGTCTTCCGGCGCTGCGCGTCCTTGTGCTGGCGGGCCGCGATACGGGTCCGGGCCGCGGCGACCGCCTTCTCCAGGACGACCCGGGCCTGCGCGGCGGCGTCCCGCTTCGTCGAGGTCAGGAATGCCTTGAGCTCCTTGGTGACCACGTTGGTCACGATGCGGCGGGCGGCCGAGGTGCCGAGCACCTCCTTGGTCTGGCCCTCGAACTGCGGCTCCGCCAGGCGGACGGTGACGACGGCGGTGAGCCCCTCCAATGCGTCGTCCTTGACGATGTCGTCCTCGGCGACGCGCAGCATCTTCTTGGTGCGCAGTACTTCGTTCATCGTCCTGGTGACGGCCTGCTCGAATCCCGCGACGTGGGTGCCGCCCTTGGGGGTGGCGATAATGTTCACGAAGGACTTCAGGGTCGTGTCGTAGCCGGTGCCCCAGCGCAGCGCCACGTCCACGCCGAGTTGCCGGGTGACCTCGGTGGGCGTCATCTGACCGTGGTCGTCGAGGACCGGAACGGTCTCCTTGAAGCTTCCCTCGCCGGAGAAGCGGAGGACGTCGCAGACCGGCTTGTCCGTGGCCAGGAACTCACAGAACTCGCTGATCCCACCGTCGAAACGGAATGACTCCTCGCCCTTGCTGCCGTCCTCGCCGAGTCCGTACTCGTCGCGGACCACGATGGTCAGGCCGGGCACCAGGAACGCGGTCTGGCGGGCGCGCTGGTGGAGGTGCTCCAGGGACAGCTTGGCGTCCTTCAGGAAGATCTGACGGTCCGCCCAGTAGCGCACGCGCGTGCCGGTGCGGGTCTTGGGGATCCTCTTGGCCTTGCGCAGGCCGCCCTTGGCCTCGAACTTGGCGTCCGGACCGAGGGACGCGAACGCTCCGGGAACGCCCCGACGGAAGCTGATGGCGTGGGTGTGCCCGGCCCGGTCGACCTCGACGTCCAGACGCGCGGAGAGCGCGTTCACCACGGAGGCGCCCACACCGTGCAGACCACCGGATGCCGCGTACGAACCGCCGCCGAACTTGCCGCCGGCGTGCAGCTTGGTCATCACGACCTCGACGCCGGAGAGGCCGGTCTTGGGCTCCACGTCGACCGGGATGCCACGGCCGTTGTCACGCACCTCGACCGAGGCGTCGTCGTGCAGGATCACCTCGATGTGGTCGCAGTAGCCGCCCAGGGCTTCGTCGACGGAGTTGTCGATGATCTCCCACAGGCAGTGCATCAGACCACGACTGTCCGTGGATCCGATGTACATGCCGGGACGCTTGCGCACCGCCTCGAGCCCCTCGAGGACGAGCAGGTGCCGCGCGGTGTAGTTGGAACCGTCCCGGTCTGCTCCGGTCAGCAACGCTGTGGACGGCACGGACGTATCGGCGGTCACGCGGTTCGCTCCTCGCTGAATTTCAGTTGGGGCCCTCTGGGGTAAGGGTCCGGCTTCGGTCGCCGCTCCGAGGGTACCGAGGCCTGGTAGAGCCGATGTAACGCCACCCTCGCCCCGGAACCAGACTAGTGCAGGCTCGTATGCGTGTTCGATCCCTCGATGGAGTGAAGTACATATCACGTTCCCTTCGGGGCATGAACCATTTAGGCTCCGGGCACGTCCTCATGAACAACCGGCAAGCCAGCCGGTAGGACCGAACCTGACAGCAAGAGCGAACCCGTACGACACGAAGACACGCAATACGGCTCATTCGCCGCCAACCGGCAGCAGCCAGCCGCCGAGAAAAGCAATTTTCGAGGAAAAGCCAAGAGCGGGAACGTTTTCGGCCTGGTTGGATGTTGACCCTGGTACGACAGCTCGTCGAGCTAGAGAAGAGGCGACGTGACTACTGTTCTGACCCCCGCGAGCCCGCTGACGGCCGCAGACCGCTGCGACCGTTGCGGTGCACAGGCCTACCTGCGAGTCGTCCTGATCAGCGGCGGTGAACTGCTCTTCTGCGCCCACCACGGACGCAAGTTCGAGCCGGAACTCAAGAAGATCGCCGCTGAGATACAGGACGAGACGGAGCGGCTGACGACCGCTCCGACCAGCGCAGCCGACGAGGAACGCTGACACATCGCAACGACGAGCCAGCTCCGGCAAGGCCGGTCATCGGGCGGCCGCACCTGCACCCGCAGGGCGGCCGCCCGTCCTCATGACAGCGGAGTGTTATTCCCGTCACGCACCCCTCGGGCGCGGGCGCGATACGGATACGGACACGGACACGGGCACTGGCGGAACCGGCCCGGGAGAGCCTCAGCGGCTCGGCCGAAGCTTGCGGACCACGTCCGAGACCCGTGTGTAGACCCCCGGGCTGGCGGCCTGTCCACAGCCGCTCCCCCACGAGACCAGACCGATCAGACGCCCCGAGGCCACCAGGGGTCCACCACTGTCACCTTGGCAGGCGTCTCGCCCGCCACCGGTCGCCCCGGCGCAGAGCATCGAGGCCGGCACATACGTGCCGTCGGCGCTGCCCGGATACGCCCTCTGACAGGTCGCGTCGGGCAGCACCTCCACCCTCGCGCCCCGTAGCGCGCGTGCGTAGTCGCCCGCCCCCGTGGTGTCTCCCCAGCCGTAGACGGTGGCGCTCGTACCCGGCCGGTACGCGGCGTCACCCATCGGGGCCATGGGGATCACAGCGCCCTGTGGCAGCGCGCTCGCCAGCGTGAGCACGGCGAAGTCGCCGGCGTTGGTGCGACTGCTGTAGTCAGGGTTGACCGTGACGTCGCGCACCCGGATCTCGCGACCGTCCGACGCGAGCAGGTCGCTGCGGCCCTGGATGATCGCCAGATCCGACAGTTCCCGGACCGGCCCACCCAGGGCCTCCTCGCCCATACAGTGGGCCGCGGTGAGCACCGTCGACCGGCCGATCACCACACCGCCGCAGAACTGCCCCCCACGCGTACCCCCGAACCGGTCACGGCTGGCGACGGCCACTGTCCAGGGGACCGCGGACGCCTGGACGGGAAAGCCGCCGATGACGACGCTGTCGGCCGCCGCGGTGCCGGGCGAGGCCAGGGGTATCACGGCCGCCACGGCCGCGAGTGCGAGTGCTCGGGCGAATGGACGAGGCATGCGCGTTCCTCACTCTGAGCTGACAGAGACATACCCAGAGTGATCCAGCCTGGCAGTGCTCGCATGCCGCGCAAGGCCCGAGCGCTCCCGTACGCCCGCTGCCGCTCCTACAAGCCGGGGCGCGCGTGCGCTACGACAGCGCGAGCGTCAGAAGAGGCCTGAGAGCCGGTCCAGCGCGTCGTGGAGACGCGCGGTCCCTGAGGACCCGCCGCGGTCCCCTGAGACCCGCCGCGGCCCCAGGGACCGCGGGGACTGCCCGTGGTGCCGTGCGCGGGCAGGGCGCGAAGTGGCAGGCATGGCGCCACAGCTGCTCGGCACGACCGTCCAGGCACGGCGATTACGTCCGCCCGGCTACGACCGCCGGCACGGCGCGACAGCTGCTCGGCGCCGCAGCCGCTCGGCGCAGTGGCCAGGCTCAGGTGTGAGAGCCGGCTCTGGGGGCGCCGGTGCTCCGTGCAGCCGCCAGAACTCCTCGGCACGGCCGGCGGGGGCGGGCTCGGCACGGCCGACGGCCTCGGCCCGTCTGGCAGGCTCACGGGGCCGACGGGGCGGGCTCGGCACGGCCGACGGCCTCGGCCCGTCTGGCAGGCTCACGGGGCCGACGGGCTCGGCGTGGGGGGCGGGCGGGCAGCGCGGCTGGGGGCTCCGCGTAGGCGGCGGGCTGGGCGCGGCTGGTGGGCTCTGCGCGGGCAGCAGGCACTACATTTCCGGCGCACGCATGCCGAAGGGCCCGGCTCCCCCGCGGGAGCCGGGCCCTTGGCCGTGCGGCCAACCAGTGGCCGACGAAACCTAGGACCGCGTTCTAGTCCAGGTAGTCGCGCAGGACCTGCGAGCGCGACGGGTGACGCAGCTTCGACATCGTCTTGGACTCGATCTGCCGGATGCGCTCACGGGTGACGCCGTACACCTTGCCGATCTCGTCGAGGGTCTTCGGCTGACCGTCGGTGAGACCGAAGCGCATGGAGACGACGCCCGCCTCGCGCTCGGACAGGGTGTCGAGGACAGAGTGCAGCTGCTCCTGCAGGAGCGTGAAGCTGACCGCGTCGGCCGGGACAACGGCCTCGGAGTCCTCGATGAGGTCACCGAACTCGCTGTCGCCGTCCTCACCCAGCGGGGTGTGCAGCGAGATCGGCTCGCGGCCGTACTTCTGGACCTCGATGACCTTCTCCGGGGTCATGTCGAGCTCCTTGGCCAGCTCCTCCGGGGTGGGCTCGCGGCCCAGGTCCTGGAGCATCTGACGCTGCACGCGCGCGAGCTTGTTGATGACCTCGACCATGTGCACCGGGATACGGATGGTGCGGGCCTGGTCGGCCATGGCGCGGGTGATCGCCTGGCGGATCCACCAGGTGGCGTACGTGGAGAACTTGTAGCCCTTGGTGTAGTCGAACTTCTCGACCGCGCGGATCAGACCGAGGTTGCCCTCCTGGATGAGGTCCAGGAAGAGCATCCCGCGGCCCGTGTAGCGCTTGGCCAGCGAGACCACCAGACGGAGGTTGGCCTCCAGGAGGTGGTTCTTGGCGCGGCGGCCGTCCTCGGCGATGATCTCCAGCTCGCGCTTGAGCTTGGGGGCGAGCTTGTCGGCGTTGGCCAGTTTGTCCTCGGCGAACAGGCCGGCCTCGATGCGCTTGGCGAGCTCGACCTCCTGCTCGGCGTTGAGCAGGGGGACCTTGCCGATCTGCTTGAGGTAGTCCTTGACGGGGTCGGCGGTGGCCCCGGCGGCGGCGACCTGCTGCGCGGGCGCGTCGTCCTCGTCCTCGTCGGAGAGGACGAAGCCGGCGTTCTCGGCGACCTCGGGTTCCTCACCGGTCTTGCCGGGAGCCGGGGTCTCCTCGAGCGCCTCCTCGTCGAGCAGCTCGACGTCGTCCTTCTTCGCGGCGGTCTTCTTGGCGGGCGCCACCTTCTTGGCGACGGTCTTCTTGGCGGCGGCCTTCTTGGCCGCCGTCGTCTTCTTGGCAGCTGCCTTCTTCGTGGGGGCGGCGTCCTCGGCGACAGCGTCGGTGGCGGGCGCCACCGGGGCGGCGGTGGCGGTGTCCTTCCTGGCCGTCGCCGTCTTGGCCGCGACGGTCTTGGTGGCGGTCCGCTTGACCGGACTCTTCGCTGCGACGCTCTTTCGGGTGCGCTTTGGCTCCGCGGCACTGACCATCAGCGTCACACCCTCTTCCTCGAGGATCTGGTTGAGGCTGCGCAGTACGTTCTTCCACTGAGTGGCCGGAATCTGGTCAGCTTCGAAGGCCCGACGCACGTCATCGCCGGCGATCTGCCCCTCAGCCTTTCCCCGCTCAATGAGCGCCATGACAGAGACGGACTCGGCGATCTCCGGCGGGAGCGTACGGGATGTGCTGGCCGACACGAACAACCTCTCGGAACGTTGGAAAACGGCTTCCGGCCCCGTCCAGGATGGACCGGAGCCGACGACCGTCGACTGGGGGATGAGCCGACGGCGCGGGCGGGGGCCGGGAAGATGCACAGCGCCGTGACCGGCGTCCGTATTCCCTCCTCGACTGTCACCTCTTAGGTCATCGCGCTGTTTCCCGGAGCGTTACGCCCAATCTTCGTGGCCCGAGTCACACCTCGTAACCACGCAAAAGCGTCCAGATACGGCCATACGTGGTCAGCAAGGGGCTCTAACGCGGCCGTGGGGGGGGGGGGGGGGGGGATGGGGGGGGGGGGGGGGGGGGGGGGGGGGGGGGGGCCCCCCCGGGGCCCGCCCCCCCCCGGCCCCCCGCCCCTCGCCGGATTCCAGGGGTCCGGCGAGGTCCGGCGGCACGTCGACGGACGGTCGAAAATTGTCGAAGGACCACCGAGAGACGGCAGAGGAGCGCCGAGAGACGACGCGGTGCGCCGCGCACCGGGCACACGCCCCGGTCGCATTCGCCTCGGCAGGCGGTCAGTGCTCGCGCGGGGCAGGCACCACGCGTTCCACCTCGGGGTGGACGGTGAGCAGTTGACGCATGGCCGTCTCGGCTCCGGCTCCGTCGCCCGAGGCCAGGGCGTCGACGATGCGGGCGTGGTGTCCGAGGGAGCCGTCGTTCGGGCGGTCACAGCTGGTGGCCGGGCCGCCGGAGACCTGCAGGGCGGCCGAGACGATCCCGGACAGGTGCTCCAGCATGCGGTTGCCGGCGACCTGGATGAGCAGCGAGTGGAACTCGGTGTCGGCGCGCGAGTAGGTGAGCGCGTCGCCCTGGTCGAGGGCGTGGCCCATGATCTCCACCATGTCCGAGAGACGCTGCTGGACCTCCTCCCTGCCGTGTCCGGCTGCCAGCCGGGCGGCGAGCGGCTCGATCGTCCAGCGCAGCTCGCTCAGCTCCCGCCGTTGGTCGTCGCGCTGTGGCCCGAAGGCCCGCCACTCGATGATGTCGGGGTCGAGGAGGTTCCAGTCACTGACGGGGCGGACGCGGGTGCCGACATTGGGGCGGGCACTGACGAGCCCCTTGGCCTCCAGTACGCGCAGCGATTCGCGGACGACGGTACGGGAGACCTCGAAGCGCTGTCCGATCTCCTCGGGAACCAGCGGACGGTCGGCGCCCAGATCGCCCGAAACGATCATCTGGCCCAGCTGCTGAACGAGTTGGCCGTGCAGTCCGCGCCCCCGGCTGCCGGCGGTGCGACGGCCGACGCGGCCCAGCTCCGGGTCCGCGGTCTCCCAGGCGGAGACGCCGACGCGTTCGACGGCGGAGGGTTCTGCGTAGGGGTAGCGGTCGAGTTCGCCCGGTCCTGCGAGGCCGGAGTCGGCGGAGCGGGCGGTGGTCATCATGGTGTGCGCAAGGGTACTCACGGATCCTTTGTCGGCGTGGCCTCCAAGTCCCTTGAGGTCTTTGGTGAAAAGCACACGAAAGGGTGATCGCTTACCTCGCCGCAATTGACGCCTTATCGGAAAGAAATGCGCGCACTACGAGGAGTTGTCGTACAAGGCCGGGCGGAAGAGGACCGACCGTGTCACCGGACCAGGTTCCGCAGTCCGGCGGCCGGGCCGGCGCGAAGTGGCCCTATCCACGACAACCTCCTTGCTCCGCAAGGAAGTTATTCGACCACCCAACCCGCGGACGCACGTCTTCCAGCACCGATCGGCCACATCGCGGGCGGCGAGCGGCACGACCTCCCAAGCTCCACGGCAGCGGTTCGCACGGCAGACCCTCGCGCGGCCTCGTGTGCGAGCGCCACGACGCGGCCCCCCGCGGCCGACACGGTGGGACACGGGTTCCCCGATAGGTGGCAAGGCCCGTGTCCGCGGAACGCGGCAAGTCGACGACGAGATGTGCACCCGCCGCACTGTGCCCGTCCTCGGCCGACCCGACGCGGCATGGCGGGCTATAGGCACAGCCCGCGCGCGACTTGGCGATGCCGAGCCCAAGTGCTCGCCTTGGTAGGCGAGTTGACGGCCCGGATTGACAAACTTCAGTCCGGGCATCGGCGCGGGCCTCAAGTGGGCGCTGCCGCGGCCTCATTGGCGACCCGAGAGCAGTTCAGACCTCGGGGCGCAGCATCGGCGGGTTGAGCAGCGTGGCGCCGCCCGCGCGGAAGAGCTGGGCGGGGCGTCCACCCTGGCGCGTGGTCGTACCCCCGGTGGGGACCAGGAAGCCGGGTGTGCCGGTCACCTTCCGGTGGAAGTTGCGGGGGTCGAGGG
The DNA here is from genome assembly GCF_004023625.1 of Streptomyces cavernae. Classification (GTDB taxonomy): domain Bacteria; phylum Actinomycetota; class Actinomycetes; order Streptomycetales; family Streptomycetaceae; genus Streptomyces; species Streptomyces cavernae. Next base: position 254,480 of record NZ_ML137709.1, read on the forward strand.
CCACGCCCCACACCGCCTCGTAGACCCGACGCAGCTCACCGACGGTGAACTCGGTCGGACAGAACGCCGTGGCCAGCGAGGAGTACTCGATCTTGGAACGGGCGCGTTCCACACCGTCCGCCAGGATCTGCGCATGGTCGAAGGCGAGTGGCGCGACCGGTTCGCCCTCGCGTCCGTAGCCGCCCTGGCTGAGGAGTTCCTCGACGGGCGCCCAGCGGGCCCCCTGGGCATCGCCGCCCGCGCGTGGTGCGGGCAGGTCGGGGGCCAGGGCGAGGTGGGCGACGCTGACCACGCGCATCCGCGGGTCGCGCTTGGGATCACCGTAGGTGGCGAGCTGCTCCAGGTGCGCGCCGTTGTCCTGGGCGGGGGCGTCCGGGTCGTGGGCGCGCAGGCCGGTCTCCTCGCCGAGTTCCCGCGCGGCGGCCTGAGCCAGGTCCTCGTCGGACCGCACGAACCCTCCGGGAAGCGCCCACCGCCCCTGGAACGGTGATTCACCCCTCCGCACCACCAACGCGCAGAGAGCATGGCGGCGCACGGTCAGCACGACCAGGTCCACGGTGACAGCGAACGGAGGAAAGGCTGAGGGGTCGTAGGGCATGCCGCGATCATAGTCGTCTGCCTGACGATAAACACTCCCTTCTCCGGGTGCATCGCCCAAGGTCATGGTCCCAACTGCAGTCCGTCGGCCGCTTCCTCGACCATGGCCAGGCCGAGCCTGCTGACCCGTATCGAGAAGGGGGCGCCCGCGATCCGCAGATTGGTCAGACCCAGTTCTCCCACGGGGGCGCTGGAGACGGGCCGGAGGGTGACCGTCCCGCCGGGAACGTCCGGGCGGATTCCCGCGACGGCGGTCAGCAGGAGGACACCGGCCGCGGCAGCGGTGGCCGCCGGGCGGCACGCGGCAGGATGCGGCAACGGGGCGCCGCCTGCCGTGCGCTGCTCCCCCGCGAACATCTCCGGCAGCCGATGGCCGAAGTGCTCGGCAGCGGTGAGCAGCCCGCGCAGCAGCCCGCTCGCTTCCCTCTCGTATCCGGCGGCGGCCAGGCCGGCCACGGCGAGGGCCGTCTCCTGGGTACGGACGGCGCCACCGCGATGACCGAACGGGTTGTAAGCCGCCTCCTTCGTGCCGAGGCTGCGCAATCCCCAGCCGGAGTCCATCGCGGGGGCGCCGAGCAGCCGGGCGAGCTGTTCGGTCTGCACCTTGTCGAGGAGGCCCGGGGCATGGGTGCCTGCGCCGAGAAGGCCGGTGTCGAGGAGGTGGACGGTGTGGGACCCGAGATGAGGCAACGGGCGACCGTCCGGGGTGCGGGCTGCGGCGGGTCTGCCACCGCCGCGGTCCTCGATCCAGAAGTCGTCACGGAACGCACCGCGCAGGTGCTGTGCCCACTCGCGCAGTGCGGGGCCGCCCGGGCGGTTGTGTTCGTCGAGGAGCCCGGCACCGAGGATCGCGGCGCGGTGCGCATGGGCCTGGGTCTCGCAGCGGACGTGGATGTCGGGCAGGTAGGGCTTGTCGTCGGCCGTCGCGCGTAACCAGTTCAGGCAGCGTTCGGCGGTGGGGAGCAGTTCCTCCGTCTCGTGGCTGGGCAGGCCCCAGCGGTGGGCTTCGGCGAGGAGAACGGGGAAGAGCAGAGTCGCCTCGATGCCGGTGCAACTCGGAGGCAGATGGGGGCCGGCGTCCCGGCGGGGGCCGGGGATCATGCCGGCCCCCGGGCCCCGGCCGGTGAGCTGGGTACGGGCGAGTGTGCGCAGGGTCCCGGAGGCGAGCCGGGTACCGAGTGGCAGAGCCATCCGGGCCGCGGCGAGGGCGTCCGCCGGGGCCAGGCCACAGCGCCAGGGAGCACCTGCCGCGAGGTGCAGGTCGGTGGGGTGGTCGGGGTCGCGCAGCAGCAGGGCGTGCAGATCGTCGATGCTCGTGTCCAGCAGTGACCGCGCCCGGGGGTCGTCGCCCTCCGCGCGGGCCGGGGCCATGTGGTTGGAGGCGCTGCGGCTCGCCGTACGGATGGGGCCCGAGCCCGCCGGACGGACACGGAGTTCGAGGCTTTGGGCGCCGCCCGGCGGCAGCTCCAGCTCCCAGCGGAGCACGCCCGCGGAGGCCAGGGTGTCCTGTGGCGGCGGGTGGGCGGTCAGCACCGAGTGGCCGCTCGGGGAGGACCACCGCAGTCCGGAGTCGTGGACGGTGGCGCGAATGTCGGGACCCGCTCTGCCGGAGGCGACGGCGGCCATTTCAGCGAGGTCCGTGGCGAGTGCCACCTCCACGGGGAAGCGGAGATGCCGTCCAGAGGAACTGCGCAGGGTGATGCGCTCGGTGCCGTCGGCGTAGCGGACGCGCTCCACGAGGACATCCGGGTCGGGGGCGCCGTCGGCGGTCATGCGCAGCGTCGCGACGAAGCGGGCGCAGTCGGCGGCGAGCATGCTCGCCTGCACGGCGAGGGGCTCGCGACCTGCCACCCGGAGCCGGCAGCGGGAGAGCATGCGGCGGCCCGCACGGTAGAAGCCCTCCAGGCCGATGCCGGTCAGCTGGCCCTGATCGGTGGAGATCGCCAGTCCCGGAAGCGCCACGCAGATCAGGGCGGCGTGGGTCGCCGGGAGCTCCGCGGGCCGGCGTGCGACCGGTGTGGCGGTGGCGACGCCTGGGGCCGCGGAGACGGGCGCCGGCTGTCTGGAGAGGGCGGGTTCGTCGTTGCAGGAGGTCGGATGCGGGGTGGGCAGGAGCATGGGGCGGGTTCCTCTGGGGTCTCCGCGCCGGGTACGCGCTCGGCGCCGGGTGGGGGTTCCGGAGAGGCCGGGGCGGCAGTGCGGCCGGGTGGGACCGCGCCTACCGCCACCCAGGTGAACGGAACGGTGCGCCATGGGGTCACGGCCACGAGTGCCGAGCCGATCGATCGGGGTTGGGCCGGGGGTGTTCATGTCCCGCTTTCCGTTTCGTCCTTGCCCTGCTTCTCCCGGGTGCGGACCGGCTTCTCCGAGCCGCGGACAGGGGGGTGGGCGTTTGTGGTGCCAGGGCCATGGGCGGGGTGGGAGCGGCGCGATGCGGGGCGTGCGGGACGGTCGCTCGGCCGGGGAGCCGTCCTGGCCGCGGTCCGGAGCCTGGGACGACGACGCGCGAGGAGCGACGGCGTCGGTGCGGCGGGGGCGGGTGCGGCTTTCAAGGTCTCGACAGGGGCCTTGTCCGTGGGAACCAGGAGTGCGGGCTCCGCTGGAAGGACGGATTCGATTTCCCCCGGTTCCCCCGGTTCCCCCGGTTCCCCCGGTTCCCCCGGTTCGACCTGGTCTGCCGCCGAGGAGGCCGGTGCCGTTTCGGTCGCTCCGGGCGCGCGCAGACAGCGGCGTACGGACTCCGGGTCCAGGCCTTCGTTGCATGCCTGGTGGAGGAGGCGGGCGAACAGGTAGTCGGGGTCCGCGGCCAGGGCCATCGCCCAGGCCTCACGGGCCTCCAGCTCGTCTCCGCTCGACCATGCCACCCAGCCGGTGAGGGTCAGCGGGGCCGCGGCGTGCTCCCGGTAGGGACCGACGCAGCGGCGGGCGAGGGCTCGCCACAGGCGTAGCGCGGGGGCGGCCTCGTCACCCTCCATCCAGGCCGCGGCCCGGTCGCGGGTCGTGCGGTCCTGGAGGCCGAGGATCAGCGTGGCGGCTTCCTCGTGGGCGAGCAGTTCATCGTCACGCAGATCAGCCTGGAGCGTTCCGGACACAGGCGGGGCCGCGGCGAACCGGTCCCTGACCCGGCGGGCGAGATCAAGGGTCTCGGTGGCCACCTGCCCGCGGTCCGCCTCCTCGAGGAGCCTGGGAATCAGGGCCAGCCCCGCGGTGTCCAGCGCCGTTTCCTGAGCGAGCGCCCCTGCGGTCTCCCACGGAACGAGCCGGGCCCTCAGCTCCTTGAGAGTGCCGCGTACCTGGATGCCCGCATAGGTCGCCGCGGCGGCCAGGACGGAGGTGCCGGGCAGGCCCACCGGGATACCGTCGTCGGGGCAGCAGCCGTTGCCCGGACAGCAATAGGACCAGAATCGGCCGTTCGAGATGCACAGGGCCTCCACCACCGGGATGTCGAGGGTGCCGCACGTCGTCCGCACAACCTGGGCCAAGGGCCGCAGGCGTTCCATGATCTCGCGGCCCGAGCCGCCGTCCGTGGGGTCCTGGCAGAGGAAGAGCACGATGCTCTCCGGGCGCGCTCCACGGCGTTCGCTTCCGTTGACCAGGCCCCGCGTCAGTTGTTCGGCCACGGCGGGCCAGTCGTCCGAGTGCGCGGGAATGCCCAGGCGTGCGCGGCCGCCGAAGCGGCCTCGGCCGTCGTGCCCGTGCAGAGCCACCAGCACGATGCTGTCCTCCGGGCGGTAACCGAGTAGATACGGCAGGGCATCCGCCAGTTCGGCCGGCGTGCGCAGGGTCACCTGCTGCTCCGCGGCGGTCTGGGAAGTCTTGCCGTGACCGGAGAAGCCGGCCGCTTCGTTGTGATTCGTCATGCGGCGACGATCTCGCGGATCCCAGCCTTCCGCTTAGCGCTGTGGATAAGTCCGATCAGGACCACGACAAGACTTGTCCACAGGCCGCGGCGGTGAGCCGGGCGGGGCGGCAGACTGGCGGCAGCCGCTGATCAGCGGACATGCCGGATACTGGGGCATGTCGGCCGGGGAGGGCGCCGACCGGGGAGGTACACCGACCAGGCCGAGAACGGGGCCGCCGTCGGATGAACCTCACGGGGGAGCAGATGCGCCTCGGCCACGTGCAGCGTCACGTCAATGGCGATGTACGCGGAGGGTACGCACTGATCGGCTCGGCATCGCAACCCGTAAGCCTGAGTCGCCGCCGACGCCCGGCAGGCGACGGCACTCGCGTGGAGGTCGCGCATGACGCGCAGGACTGGCAGCCCAGACTCCGGGAAGATCCTGGTCACCGGAGGCGCCGGCTTCATCGGCTCGCACTACGTCCGCACCCTCTTGGCCGGTGGCTACGAGGGACACGAACGTACCGAGGTCACCGTCCTGGACAAGCTGACGTACGCGGGCAACCGGGACAACCTGCCTGCCGAACACCCGCGGCTGACCTTCGTCCGCGGCGACGTCTGCGACCTGCGGCTCCTCCTCGACCTGTTCCCGGGACATGACTCGGTGGTGCACTTCGCTGCCGAGTCGCACGTGGACCGCTCGCTGGTGTCGGCCGCGGAGTTCGTCACAACCAACGTCTCCGGCACACAGAGCGTGATGGAGGCCGCCCTGCGCTCGGGGATCCGTCGGGTGGTGCACATCTCCACGGACGAGGTGTACGGCGCAATCGAGAAGGGTTCCTGGACGGAGGAGTCTCCGCTGCTGCCCAACTCGCCCTACGCGGCCGCGAAGGCGGCGTCGGACCTGATGGTCCGCTCGTACTGGCGGTCCCACGGCCTGGACGTCTCGATCACCCGCTGCTCCAACAACTACGGCCCCTACCAGCATCCCGAGAAACTCATCCCGCGCTTCCTCACCAACCTCCTGGAAGGCGAGACCGTCCCCTTGTACGGCGCGGGCACCAACGTCCGCGAATGGCTGCACGTCGACGACCACTGCCGGGCCGTCCAACTGGTGCTGGCGCATGGCCGGGCCGGCGAGATCTACAACGTGGGAGGCGGCAGCGAGCGGACCAACCGCGGGATCACCGAGTTGCTGCTGGAACTGACCGGCAGCGACTGGTCCAGCGTGGTGCACGTCCCCGACCGCAAGGGACACGACGTGCGCTACTCCCTCGACGATTCCAAGATCCGCGACGAGCTGGGGTACGCCCCGCGCGTCTCCTTCGAGGCGGGGGTGGCGGCGACGGTGGCCTGGTACCAGGACAACCCGGGCTGGTGGAAGGCGGTCAAGCACGCTCAGGAGGGACTGCGATGATGCGCACCGCGCCCCGGGAACCCGGCCGCCCCGCCGCGCGCCGGTACCGCATCCTCAGCCGTGGACGATCAGTCTTGAGCATGTCAGGAGTTCTCCCCAGCCCAGCAGCCCCGCTCGCACGATGTCGGACCCATCGGGTTGCATGGACGCCATGAGCAACGACGACCCGCGACCCACGCCCGGAGAAGACGCGCCGACCTCGATGGACGCCCCCGCCGCGCACCAAGCCCTGCGGACCGCGGCCGACGCCGTGCTGGCCCGCCTCGTCGGCGCCCCGGCGGGTGCGGCGCGGTTGCGCGAGGACCAGTGGCGCGCCATCGAGGCACTCGTCGCCGACAAGCGCAGAGCCCTGGTCGTCCAGCGCACCGGCTGGGGGAAGTCCGCGGTGTACTTCGTGGCGACGGCGCTGCTGCGGGAGCGAGGCGCGGGCCCGACGGTCATCGTCTCCCCGCTGCTGGCACTCATGCGCAACCAGGTGGAGGCGGCCGCCCGCGCCGGAATCCACGCCCGGACCATCAACTCGTCCAACCAGGAGGAGTGGGAGACCGTCCAGCACGAGGTGGCGGCCGGCGAGGTCGACGTGCTGCTGGTCAGCCCGGAGCGGCTCAACAACCCCGACTTCCGCGACCAGGTACTGCCCAAGCTTGCGGCGGCGACAGGACTTCTGGTGGTCGACGAGGCCCACTGCATCTCCGACTGGGGCCACGACTTCCGCCCGGACTACCGCCGGCTCCGTACGATGCTCGCCGACCTGCCACCGGGCGTGCCGGTCCTCGCCACCACGGCTACGGCCAACGCGCGGGTGACGGCCGACGTGGCGGAGCAACTCGGCACCGGCGGCACCACCGACGCCCTCGTGCTGCGGGGCCCGTTGGACCGCGAAAGCCTCAGTCTCGGTGTGGTGCGACTGCCGGACGCAGCCCACCGGATGGCCTGGCTCGCCGAGCACCTGGACGAGCTGCCGGGCTCGGGCATCGTCTACACGCTCACGGTGGCCGCGGCCGAGGAGGTCACGGCGTTCCTGCGGCAGTGCGGACACAGGGTCGCCTCGTACACCGGACGTACGGAGAACGCGGACCGCCAGCAGGCCGAGGAGGACCTGCTCGCCAACCGCGTCAAGGCGCTGGTCGCCACCTCCGCTCTCGGTATGGGCTTCGACAAACCCGACCTCGGCTTCGTGGTGCACCTGGGCTCGCCGGCGTCGCCGATCGCGTACTACCAGCAGGTGGGCCGCGCGGGACGCGGTGTCGAGCACGCCGAGGTGCTGCTGCTGCCGGGCAAGGAGGACGAGGCGATCTGGGAGTACTTCGCCTCGGTCGCCTTCCCCCCGGAGGAGCAGGTCCGGCGCACCCTCGACGTGCTTGCCCGCACCGATGGCCCCATCTCGCTGCCTGCTCTGGAGCCGCTGGTGGAGCTGCGCCGCTCCCGCCTGGAGACGATGCTCAAGGTCCTGGATGTGGACGGCGCGGTCCGCCGCGTCAAGGGCGGCTGGGTGACCACAGGTGCCCCCTGGCTCTACGACACCGAGCGGTACGCGTGGGTCGCCAAGCAGCGCGCAGCCGAGCAGCAGGCGATGCGGGACTACGTAACGACCACGGGCTGCCGTATGGAGTTCCTGCGGCGCCAACTGGACGACGAACAGGCGGCGCCGTGCGGGCGCTGCGACACCTGCGCGACACCGCGCTTCGGCGACTCCGTGTCCGCGGGGGCACTCGATGCGGCGCGTGGCGAGCTCGGCCGTGCCGGAGTCGAGGTCGAACCCCGGAAGATGTGGCCGACAGGGCTGCCGGCGATCGGCGTCAGCCTGAAGGGACGGATTCCGGTCGGCGAACAGGCCGCGCCCGGGCGGGCGTTGGGGCGGCTGACGGACATCGGCTGGGGCAACCGGCTGCGCCCCTTGCTCGCCCCGCACGCCTCGGACGGGCCCGTGCCCGACGACGTGGCGAAGGCCGTCGTGGGCGTCCTGGCGGACTGGGCGAAGGGACCCGGCGGCTGGGCCTCGGGGGATCCCGAGGCTCCCCCGCGCCCGGTGGGCGTGGTGACCATGGCCTCCCGCTCCCGGCCCCGGCTCGTGCAGAGCCTGGGCGGACGGATCGCCGAGGTCGGGCGACTCCCCCTGCTCGGATCCGTCGAATACGCCGTCGAGGTCGCCCGGGTGCCCCGGAGCAACAGCGCGCAGCGGCTGAAGGCGTTGGCCGGGGCGCTGACGGTGCCTCCCGCGCTGGCCGCCGCGCTCGAGGAGGCGGGTGGACCGGTCCTGCTCGTGGACGATCTGACGGAGACCGGCTGGACCCTCGCCGTGGCCGCGCGCATGCTGCGGCGGGCCGGTGCGCCGGGCGTGTTGCCGTTGGTCCTCGCCGTCCAAGGATGACCGTCGGCGTCGGCAGCCGTCCTGTGCGCAGGGATATAGCCAACGGATCACCACAAAACGGTCGGCTGCCTCAATTGCTCGTTGCCGCAAGGCGATACGCCAGGAAGAATTGAGGTCCGCTCCCCGCACGGCTCGCCTTGGTCCGGCAGGGCTTTACTGGGGTGCGTACTCCCAAGTCCGACCTCCGCCCGCAGCCGTGGGCGCGTAGCCGAAGGGAGGCCCGTGACCTTCGGATTCGCTCCGTCCTCGGCGGCACCGATGTCTGAGTTCTCGACGTCTGCCAACGCGTCCGTCGCTTCGGCCAACCCGTTGACCCGCATACTCGAACCCGCGGAGTGGGCCGCGGCGGGAATTCCGCTGCTGCGCAATCCGCGCGAGGTGGTCAGCGGGCTGCACTCCCGCCATCTGCCGCGCCCGTCGACCGCGGTCGTGGCCGTCCTCGATCCCGACGAACGGCTGCGGGCGAGCGCCTCGTTCACCCGGCGCCCGGCCGCGGCGGACGGCTGGGTGTTCCGCAACGCACTGCTCGCGCAACTGCGCCGGGTCATCCCACACGACCTGCGGCGGCGTACACCGGTGCGGACCGCCGTGCTGCTCTACTGCCGTGACGGCGATGCGCGCTGGACGGAGGAGGACGGGGCGTGGATGTGGGGCCTGCGTGACGCCTGCACACTGCACGGGCTGCGCTGCGGCGCGTACATCACGTTGACTCGTGATGGCTGGCAGGTACTGGGCGAGGGCCGTGGCGGCCGCCGCCCTCACGCTGGCTCTCCCCCCGAGCCCTTCGACCCGGCGGAGGCGACGCCCCAGCCGCGTACCGGAGGCGTGGCGTCGGAGATACTGCGCCGAGTGGCGGCACGCTGAGCCGTCCTGTGCCCGGGTGCGCACGGCGCACGCTCCGGCTCAGGCAGGCTCCGGTTCCGGCCATGCTCCGGTTCCGGCGCGCGCTCCGGTTAAGGCGCGCCTTCCGGTTCAGGTTCGCTCGGGCTCAGCCACGCTCCGTTCCGGCTCGGGGTGCTTCATCACTCAGGATGGAGCGTGTCAGGCACCGGAGCGTGTCCCCAGTGCCCGCGCGCACGCACGCAAGCGGAGGCCGGGGCGGCGGAGCTTTGCACCGGTTCCATCGACGAGCCGTCCTGTCCCAGAAAGGCAGCGGACGGGCCGGAGCAGCACTTGTGGGTCGGGACCGGGCGCGCCGGAGCGCCACGGGGGCGCGGCTCCGCACGCTGCCGCACCGTAGAGGGCGGCTCGATACACAGGCACGGTTGCGCGTGCACGCCCCAGCCCACTACCAACCGCCTGGCAACTGACAACGGGCAACTGGCAACTGGCAACTGGCAACTGGCACGCACCAACTGCCCAGCTTCGGGGGTGCCTTCGCAACCCGCGGAACGTCGGGCGCCCGGAACCAACGGGGCCGGCAACACGCCCCATCGCATCCGTCGGCCGACGCCGGCGCAGCCTGAAGCGCCCACCTCGCTCGAGCCCGCCGGCACGTCCACCCGGTGAACTCAGGTCGGTGCGACGGTGTTCAGGTGCCGCCTCGGCGGCACCCCGGCACCGGCCCCGGGCGGGCCGAGGGTGTCAGACCCCCGCGCCCAGCCCCGCGTTGATCGTCGTGGGATCCCCGCAGACGATCAGCAGTGCACGGGCCCGCCCATGCGCCAGCGGCAAGGCGGTGGCGGCCACCGACTCGGACCCGCCGTTGACGGCGACGACGACCACCGGGCGGGACGCCGCTCGGGCGGCGACGGAGGCGTCGGCGTAGAACACGTCGTCGCCCGCGTCGTGCTGGGCCCAGTACGCGGCCTCGCCGAAGGACAGTTCGTGGGCGGCCCACGGATGCGGCTCGCCGGTGGTGATCACCAGCACCTCACCGGGGGCACGGCCCGATTCCAGCAACAGGTCTACGGCTTCCTCCGCCGCGTCCAGCGCCCCCTCGGCCGAGGCCGGGATCAGCTGGATCTGCGGGGTGGCAGCGGGGGCCACCGGGGCAGCAGGCCCCGGCTTGGCCACGGCCGGCTCACGCGACGCACGCTGCGCCGGCGGCATCGGCCGGGGTCCCGGACGACCGGGACGCGCCGGCGCCGCGGGACGGGGGCCGGGTACGGGACGAGGGGTCGGCGCGGTACGGCCGGTGGCCGGAGTGACGCGGGGACCCTGGGCACTCTCGTGAATCTGAGGCTCCTCGGGAATGAGAGGCATGAGCTGATGTTTATCAAACGCCGGTGCGACTCGCCTCGGCGGGTGGCACATGAGTGCGAGCGGAATCGTCAGAAGTCGAAGCCCAACTGGCCCTCGATCTCCGGAACGCTTCCGTCCGCCCAACTGCGGACCTTCTTGAGGTGCCGCCACTGGGGCAGCGCATCAAGATACGCCCACGACAACCGGTGGTGCGGGGTGGGTCCCCGTTCCGCCAGCGCGGCCTTGTGCACCGGTGACGGATACCCGGCGTTGGCCGCAAAACCGAAGTCTGCATGGTCGATACCCAGTTCGGCCATCATTTTGTCGCGCCGGACCTTGGCAATCACGGAAGCCGCCGCGACCGCCACGCAGGACTGGTCACCCTTGATGACCGTCCGGACCTTCCAGGGCGGGCCGAGGTAGTTGTGCTTGCCGTCGAGTATCACCGCGTCGGGGCATATGGGCAGCCCGTCGAGCGCACGCACCGCGGCGAGCCGCAGTGCCGCCGTCATCCCGAGTTCGTCGATCTCCTCGGGAGAGGCGTGCCCCAGGGCGTAGGACGTCACCCACCGCTCCAGTTCCTGGGCGAGGACCGTACGCCGCTTGACGGTCAGCAGCTTGGAGTCGGTGAGTCCCTCGGGCGGCCGCCGCAGGCCCGTCACGGCCGCGCAGACGGTGACCGGACCGGCCCACGCACCGCGCCCCACCTCGTCGATGCCTGCAATGACCTTCGCTCCTGTGGTGGCTCTCAAGGAGCGCTCGACACTGTGGGTGGGTGGTTCGTACGCCATGACGCCCTTAGCGTACGCCGCCCTCCGTCCCGTTCGACACCCAGGTTTCCCCGAGCAACCAGCGCCCCGCACGACGAGGTGACCCCGGCCGTGGTCCATGCGCTGCGGCGCCCGCCGCGGCGCATCCCGGCCCGGTCGGATCACCCGCCGGCGACCCGTCGAAGCCAGGTCCGACCACCCACCGCAAGCCGCCCCGGGCCGACCCCTTCAGTCGCGGTCCGAGCACACAAGCGGAACCATCACCTGGTCGATCATCTCCTCCAGGTCCCGCTCGCTCCATTCACTGCCGCACACCTTGGAGCGGTACATCATCAGCGCCGGAATCACATCAGCCACATACGCGTTGACGGCACCGGACCACACCTCTCCGCGCTCGATACCGCGCTGCAGAATCGCCTGAATGAGCTTTACGCCCGGCTGCACGACACCCTCGATGATCACACTGTGCAGGCGCTGAGCGATCTCGGCATCACACTCGTGAATGACCGACAGCATCGCGAAACCGGAACGCGAGTACATCGCCTCGCGCATCTGACGGCAGAGCGCCAGCAGGTCCTCCCGCACACTTCCGCGGTCCGGCACATCCTCCACGCGCGGCAGTCCGGCCTTCAGGGCGTCCGCCACCAAGTCCTCCTTCGAGGGCCAACGACGGTAGACGGCTGCCTTGCCGGTCTGGGCCGCCGCGGCGACGCCTTCCATGGTCAGACCGTTCCAGCCGACGGTGCCGAGTTGCTCCAGCGCGGCGTCGAGGATCGCGCGTTCGAGCACGGCACCACGCCGGCGGGAGGTGACCGTCTGGGCGGTAGGGGCCGTCCAGTGCGAAGTAGCCATCTGTGTTTCTCCGTTGAGCGGCGGGACGGGGATTCCCGCATGAGGGGGTGAGCGGGGATGCGGCGTTCCGCGGCGGTGAGCTTCAGTGAACGCTTGCGTTCACTGTCGGGGACTCACTACCGTTTGAAGCCACAGTGAACGCGAGCGTTCACTAAAGAACTTGTGGGGGACCCATAGTGACAACCTCTCAGGTAATCCAGGATCGAAAGCCCGGGGCGGCCAGGCGGGAGGGGCGCCCCGGCATAGCCCTCACGGTCATCGCGGCCTGCCAACTCATGGTGGTACTGGACGCGACGATTGTGAACATCGCTCTCCCGCACATTCAAGACGCGCTCAAGTTCTCGACCACCGACCTCACATGGGTCGTCAGTGCCTACACCCTCACGTTCGGCGGTCTGCTGCTGCTCGGCGGCCGAGCCGGTGACATCCTTGGCCGACGCCGGGTCTTCCTGACCGGCATCCTGCTGTTCACGCTCGCCTCGCTGCTCGGCGGACTCGCCCAGGAGCCCTGGCAGTTGCTGGCCGCACGCGCCCTGCAGGGGGTGGGCGGTGCGATCGCGTCACCGACCTCACTGGCGCTGATCACCACGACGTTCCCCGAGGGCCCTGAAAGGAACCGGGCCTTCGGCGTCTTCGCCGCGGTCTCCGCGGGCGGCGGTGCCATCGGTCTGCTCGCGGGCGGCATGCTCACCGAGTGGCTCGACTGGCGCTGGGTGCTCTTCGTGAACGTCCCGATCGGTGTGCTGATCGCCGTCCTCACCCCGCTCTACATCAGCGAGTCCGAACGCCATCCCGGGCGTTTCGACATCGCGGGCGCCCTGACCTCGACGGCCGGCATGGCATCCCTGGTGTACGGGTTCATCCGGGCCTCCGAGGAAGGCTGGCGGGACGACCTCACGCTCGCCTCGTTCGGCGCGGCCATCGTGCTGCTGCTGGCCTTCGGTTTCATCGAGTCGCGGGCCCGCGAACCCATCACTCCCTTGAGGATGTTCGCCGACCGCAACCGCTCGGGCACCTACGTGATCATGCTGAGTCTGGCCGCGGCGATGTTCGGAATGTTCTTCTTCATCGTCCTCTTCGTGCAGAACGTGCTGACCTACACACCGATCGAGGCCGGTCTGGCCTTCCTCCCCGTGACGGTGGCGATCGTGACCGGCGCGGGTCTCTCACAGCGGTTCCTGCCGGTCCTCGGCCCCAAGCCGTTCATGGTGACCGGCGCGGCGCTCGTCGCCGTCGGCATGGGCTGGCAGACCTTCATCAACCCGGACAGTTCGTACGTGAGCGGGGTGCTCGGCCCCATGCTCGTGTTCGGTTTCGGCATGGGCCTGAACTTCGTGACACTGACCATCACCGCGGTCTCCGGTGTCGAACCGCACGAGGCGGGCGCGGCCTCGGCCCTGCTCAACGCCACGCAGCAGGTGGGCGGTTCCCTCGGGCTGGCCATCCTGACCACGGTCTTCGGCTCGGCCGGCAAGGACGAGGCGAAGAAGCAGCTGCAGGACTTCATGGCCAACGCCTCGCCCGAACAGAAGGCGGAGTTCGCCAAGTCCCAGGAGCTGCCTCCTCCCTGGGGTCACGAGGTCCTCGCGCACGGCATCGCCACCGCTTTCGTCCCCGCGGTCGCCATGGCACTCGTCGCCTTGCTGACGGCGGCGGTCGTGATCCGCGTACGGAAGAGCGATCTTGAGGCACTCGCGGGTACCGCGGGGCCGGTCGGAGGCTGAGGGCACCGAGGTCTGGGGTGGCGACGACGTCGGCAGTCCGAACGGCACCCTTGATCGGGACTGCGGCCATGATCGGGACTGCGGCCATGACCGGGGTAGCGGTCCCGATCGGGCAGCGGTCCCGATCGGACGGCGGCCCCGAGGGGAGGGCGGCCCCGATCGGAGGGCGGCCCCGATCGGAGGGCGGCCCCGAGGGGAGGGCGGCCCCGAGGGGAGGGGCGGTCCCGATCGGAGGGCGGCCCCGAGGGAACACAGCGCCTGTGACACACGCCACCCCATGGTCATCGGCTGCCGCCCGGGGCGCTCCGCGACAGGAGACAGGAGGCAGGAGGCGCTCTACCGGTAGTCCAATTCCACCCGCTCCTGTGCGCACTTCTCCCAGTCCACCGGCGTCTTCACCGGGTGGTCGCGGAGCACGTCCCGGGCCCGTGCCTCTCCCCAGCTGGTCGCGTACCAGGGCCGGTCGACCGCGACTGTCCGGCTGAAGGACTCCAGCACACAGGACCGCAGCGGCTCCTTCAGTTCGTCGAGGGCCGGAACGGCGTCTGATGACAGCCCGCGCGCGTACTCGAGGTCGAACTTGCCCGACTCCTCGAACCGCTGGACGTTGCGTTCGGCGATCAGCGCGTCAGGGTTGATCAGCCCGAAGGCGAGCACACCCGCCGCGGCGGAGGCCGCCACCGTACGCGGAAGCCAACGGGCGCCCCACACCCCGGCCGCCATGATCAAAACGATGATCAGGCCCAGCCACAGCTCCACGGCCAGCACCGAGAGCCTCAGTCGCGTCAGGCCGTACGCATCCACGTACATGTCCATACGCCGCACCGCCGATGCAACCACGACGAGCGCCAGGGCACAGAGGGTTCCCAGCACCGCGCGGACCAGCGTGCGGTCACGTGACCCGTCGCGCGGGGCCCAGCGCAGCGCGAGCACGATGACGAGCAGGGTGAGCAGCGTGGCGAAGAGCAGTTGCCAGAATCCCTGGCGGGCGTACTGGGCGTAGGTGAGTCCGGTCTTGTCCAGCACCTTCTGGTAGCCGCCGAAGAGTACGGCGAGCTGGACGGCGTTGAAGGCCGCGAACAGGGCGGCCAGGACGACGAGGGGCAGCGCCCATTCCATCCGGCCACGGGCCTGCCCCTCGGGCACCTCGACACTGTCCCAGCGCACGGGGGCGGCGGCCGCGTGCGCCGCTGCCAGCGCGCCGACCACGCCGAAGACGAGCAGCACGAAGCGCCAGGGCCCGTCGGACACCGATGCGTCCGGTATCAGGTCGCCGAGCAGGTCCGCGAATGCGGCGTCGGCCCCCGCGAACAGCGTCCCGAAGATCACCAGCAGTACCGCGGTCACCGCGAGCGCGCGCAGCAGCGGGCCGATCCCGGCGTGCGTGCCGCGAGCGCGCTCGCGGAACCCGCGCCAGCCCCACATGGGCCCGGTGACAAGGGAGTTGAGAATACCGATCGGGCCGAGCAGGACGGCGGGCCAGGTACGGCCGCCGTGCAGCGCCAGCGAGCCCAGCGCCACGGCGCAGACCACGGCCAGGAACGAGGGCCAGTCGGCGTCGCGCAGCGCCGGCACGGTGAGCAGAGCCAGGCCGCCGGTCCCCCAGGCGAGGCCCCACGCGCGCGGGCGACGCCCGGCCGCCTGTCCCGCGTAGTACGCGGCGAGCGCGGCCGGGACCGCGACGATCAGCAGGTTGACCGCCAACCCGTCACCGAGCAGCAGCATGCTGAGCAGACCGGTGGCCAGCGCCGCCCCGAGGGTCGCCGTGCGCACCGGTGCGGGCTCCTCGACCTGGAGCTCGGCGAGCCAGGGAACGGGAACGAGGACCTGCCGCCCGAGCTGCGGCTCTGCCTCTGCCGTCGGCTCCGCCTCGCCCTCCGGCTGCCCCGGGCCCTCGTCCGGGCTCGTCCCGGGGACGGCGTCCTCGGGTTCCCGCCGGCCCGCGAGTTCGACGCCCGCGCCCTGGTCCTTCTTCTCCTCGTCACCCGGCCGTCGGTCACTCGGCTCGGGCGTGGACGGTTTCTCGGACACGGGCCCCCTCCCGACCGGTCACCGCGCGGCTCACCCCGTTGGCGGAGCGCTGCTGACCGGAGTCACTTTGGCGCGCACCCGTCATGATCAACAGGCGGCACATGGCGGCCAGGTTATCCACGCGGCAACCGACGAAAGCCATTCTGTGGCAGGGCTGTGACAGTGCGGGGCCCGGTGAACGGAGTCAGGCGTCGGAGCCCGGCGGACGGAGTCAGTGGAGCGGGACCCGGCGGAGGGAATCAGGGGCCTGCGCCCCGGCGGACGGAGTCAGGGGGCCGGGAGGGTCCGTGGTCGTGATTCCGTGTGCGAAGTTGGACGTGCCGGGCCCGGGTGCTCCGTGCGTGCGGTTCGCGGGCCGCATCCGGACGCACGGTGTCGTCCACGGGCGGGTGCGGCCACGAAGGCGGTCCGCCGGCCGCGCCCCGGCCTACCGCCGACTACAGTGCCTCCGCCTCCTCAGGCCTACCGCACCTACCGCACCTACCGCCGACTACCGTGCCTGCCCAGGCCTACCGCGCCTACCGGGGACTTCCCGGGCCTACCCGGGCCTACCCAGGCCTACCGCGCCACCCGGGCCTACCCCGCGAACGTCGCCCACCGCGGCAGCGGTTCCGTCCGCGCCGTCCACTCGTCCGGAGGCGCCCCCGCCTTGCCGGAGGCCACGATGCCGCCCACGATCGCGCAGGTGGTGTCCACGTCGCCGCCCGCCCGGGCGGTGGTCCAGAACGCCCGCTCGAACTCGCCGAGGGCGCGCGCAGCGGACCAGAGCGCGAACGGCACCGTGTCGTGCGCCGTCGTACGCCGTCCGCAGCCCAGGACCGCGGCGACGGTGCCCTCGTCGTCGTAGTCGAGCATGTCGCGGGCGCGCCGCAGCCCCGCCCTGACGGCGCTCTGCGGCACCAGGGCGATCACCCCGTCCAGCAGCGTCTCGGCGCTCGGCGGTCCCGCCGGGGCGGCAGCCAGCGCGGCGGCGGCAGCGACGGCCGTCGCGCCGGCGACGGCCTCCCGGTGCTGGTGCGTGGGATAGGCGGAGATCTCCGCCTGGTGCGTGGCCTGCTCGGGATCGTCGGCGTACCAGGCTCCGAGAGGGGCGATCCGCATTGCCGCTCCGTTGCCCCACGATCCCTGACCGTTGAAGAGGGCCGACGACAACTCCCGCCAGTCACCGCCCTCACGCACCAACCGCAGCAGGCGGTTGACCGCAGGGCCGTAGCCCCGGTCGAAGTCGTGGTGCTCGGCGAAGGAGCGGGCCAGCGCGTCCTGGTCGATGCGCTGGTGGTCGGCCAGCACGGCCACGACCGAGCAGGCCATCTCCGTGTCGTCGGTCCACTGCCAGAGGCCGTCCGGCAGGGCCCGGCGGCCCAGCAGCGGGTAGTTCGCGGGCACGAAGAACTGCGAGCCCAGTGCGTCTCCCACCGCGAGCCCACGCAGGCTCGCGAGCGCGCGGCCCAAGCGCCCGTCGGGAGAGGAGTCAGCGGTCATCGCGGGGTCACTCTAGCCGGTGACCCCGGGATTCATATCCGGCTATCCGGTGATCCCATACGGTTCGGGGTCGCGCCAGCGCTCGAAGGGGCGGTCGAGCGTGTACTTGCCGTCGCTTCCCAGAACGAGCATGCGCGTCTCCGCGTTTCCGGGGTTCGACAGGCACTCGAACTCCGCCACCGACCAGTGGAACCACCGCATGCAGAACAGCCGCATGGCCAGGCCGTGGGTCACCAGGAGCACGTTCGGCGGATGGTCGGGGTCCTCGAAGCTGCGGAACAGACTCTCCAGGAAGCCTCCGACCCGGTCGTAGACATCGGCCCCGGACTCACCCTGCGCGAACCGGTAGAAGAAGTGTCCGTACGCGTCCCGGTACGCCTTCTGGAGCCGTACGTCGTCGCGGTCCTGCCAATTGCCCCAGTCCTGCTCGCGCAGCCGTGGCTCCTCGCGGATGCGGACCAGTTCGGGGTCGAGCCGGAAGGCGCGGAAGGTCTCGTGCGTGCGGCGGTACGGCGACACGTACACGCTCACCCGTTCCCGGCCGAACACCCTCCTCAGCCGTTTGCCCGTCTCCTCGGCCTGTTTCCACCCCTTCTCGGTGAGCGCCAGGGCGTGGTCGGGCTCACGCTCGTACACGGTGTCATCGGCGTTGCCCTCCGATTCGCCGTGCCGGACAAGGACGATGCGCCGTGGTCGTGCCATGCAAGAACCCTAGATCGAGTGAGCCCCAATCGAGAATTCGTGCGCACCGTATACGGCGCATCTCACACAGTGACGGGAGTGGAAGTGTGCGGCAGAGGGGTGCACGTTCCGCGGGAAACCAACCGCCAAGGGGCGCCGGTCCGGAAACCGTCGTCAAGGGGACGGCGGTGAGGTCGGGGTTCGGGCGGCGGTCCGCCGGTGCGGATCTCAAACGGTCCAGCTGGGCTCGAGGTCGACGATGTCTCCCGTGAGAGCGGCGACGTCGGCCTCGATCTGTGCCCTGAGGGCGAGGCGTTCCACGCGTTCGACGCGGTACTTGCCGTGTTCCGCGGCCGACTGCCACATGGACAGGACCAGGAACTCATGGCCGGGCGCCTCGCCGAAGAGACCTCGGACCATGCCGGGCGAGCCCGCCATCGCCGGGTTCCACACCTTCTCCTGCATCAGGGCGAAGTGCTCCGCGCGCTCCTCATGGACGCGGCAGAAGGCGACCCGCACCAGGTCGGTGTCCGTGAATCGCGGTTCGAAGCCGGTCTTGACGTCGAACCGGTGGTCGAACAGTTTCACCTGGGCATCCTTGAAGGTGCCCGACTGAGCGGCCGCGAGCCGGTCGTGCGAGCGGGCCATGAAGGAGTCGTAGAAGGCACGGCTCTCCCAGAAGGCGAAGATGTGCGCGACGCCCTGGCGCCCCCTGCTCCAACCACCGCCCTGCCCCCGAAAGCCCGGCTCGCCCAGAAGCCCCGCCCATTTTCGCTGCCCCCGCTCGAACCCGCGGCGGTCGACCACGGTGCAGCGAATCCACTTGACCAGCACCGCGCCATGGTAAGGCCACGGAGCGTGGCCTTGGTCACGCTCCCGGCGAGTGCTTCCGCGCGAGTGCCCGCGCGCTCGTGGCACGATGGACAATCAGCCCTGACTACCAGGCAGTTGGGGCACACCTGGGGGAGGAGACGTTTCGGTGAACGGCATCAGCAAGGGGCTGGGCAAGGTCGAGGTCGCCGTGAAGTGGGATCCGAGCCCGATGGGCGAGCCGGCCACTGACCTGGACCTCGTGGCGGCGACCTACCTGGCGGCCGAACCCTCCGGTACCCCCTCTTATGTGGTGCACTTCGACCGCCGCTCCCCCGACGGCACCATCACGCTGAACCGGGACAGCCGCGATGGCAAGGGCTTCGGCTGGGACGAGGTGATGACCCTGGAGTTCAATCGCCTGGACGCCCGGTACGGGCGTGTGGTGGTCGGTGTCGTCATCCAACAGCGCGATACGAAGCGGACCTTCGCCCATGTCCACAACCCCGGTCTGCGTATCCGCGAGGGATACACCGACCTCGCGGTGAGCGACTTCCAGGACGTCCGCGACGCCACGGCGGCCACAGTCGGCGATTTCGTGCGCGACGGCTCCGGGGGGTGGGAGTTCCGCCCGGGGCTCCTGGGCTTCGCCGACACGGACCTGATGGCCTTCACCAGGACGATGGGCAGCACCGCCGGCCCTGAAGGCTCCTGACCCGCAGGGACTTCGGGCCGCGCCGAGAGACCGGCTCCGTGACCCGGTCACAGGGCATTCGTCCCGAACGCCGAAAGTCGCGTCCCAGGACCGGGGGTTGGCCAAGGGCGGTGGAGCCGAGGTATTCGGCTCCACCGCCCTGACCGGACTCACACCCTGACGGTGCCCGGAATCAGCTGCAGCCGCTGGTCGAGCCGCAGCCCTCGCAGATGTAGCAGGAACCGGCCCGCTGCATCTTCGTGCCGCAGGAGAAGCACAGCGGGGCGTCGGCCTGGATGCCCAGCTGCATCTCCACCAGTTCGGCGCTGGTGTGGGCCTGCTGCGGAGCCGGCTTGGCCGCCTCGGGCCGCGGCACGGCGACCGCCTTCAGCTCCTGCTGGCGCGGGGCCGACTGCGCGAGCCCTTCGACGTCCACCTCGTCGTCCGCGGGCTCGTATGAGCCCGTCTCCAGGTGGCGCTGGCGCTCCTCCGCGGAGTGGATGCCGAGCGCGGAGCGGGTCTCGAAGGGCAGGAAGTCCAGCGCCAGGCGGCGGAAGATGTAGTCGACGATCGACTGCGCCATCCGCACGTCCGGGTCGTCGGTCATACCGGCGGGCTCGAAGCGCATGTTGGTGAACTTCGAGACGTACGTCTCCAGCGGCACGCCGTACTGCAGACCCACGGAAACCGCGATGGAGAAGGCGTCCATCATGCCCGCGAGGGTCGAGCCCTGCTTCGACATCTTCAGGAAGACCTCGCCGAGACCGTCGTCCGGGTAGGAGTTGGCGGTCATGTAGCCCTCGGCGCCACCCACCGTGAAGGAGGTGGTGATGCCGGGACGGCCCTTGGGGAGGCGCTTGCGGACCGGGCGGTACTCGACGACCTTCTCCACGGCCTCGCGGATCGTCTCCTCCGCCTTCTCCGCGATCTTGTCTTCCTTCTTCTTCGCGGAGAGCGGCTGGCCGACCTTGCAGTTGTCGCGGTAGATCGCGAGCGCCTTCACGCCCATCTTCCAGGCCTCGAAGTAGACCTCTTCGACGTCCTCGACGGTGGCACTCTCGGGGAGGTTGACCGTCTTGGAGAGCGCGCCGGAGATCCACGGCTGGATCGCGGCCATCATGCGGACGTGCCCCATCGCGGAGATGGAACGCTCGCCCATGGCGCAGTCGAAGACCTCGTAGTGCTCGTGCTTGAGGCTCGGGGCGTCGATCACATTGCCGTGCTCGGCGATGTGGGCGACGATCGCCTCGATCTGCTCCTCCTGGTAGCCCAGGCGGCGCAGGGCCTGCGGGACGGTGCCGTTGACGATCTGCATCGAGCCGCCGCCGACCAGCTTCTTGAACTTCACCAGCGCCAGGTCGGGTTCGAGACCCGTGGTGTCGCAGGACATCGCGAGACCGATGGTGCCGGTCGGGGCGATGACGGACGCCTGGGAATTGCGGAAGCCGTTCTTCTCACCGAGGCGCAGCACGTCCTGCCAGGCCTCCGTGGCCGCGGCCCAGACCGGGGTGTCCAGGTCGTCCATGCGGACGGCAGCGGCGTTGGCGTCGGCGTGCTGCTTCATCACGCGCAGGTGCGGCGTGGCGTTGCGGGCGTAGCCGTCGTACGGGCCGACGACCGCGGCGAGTTCGGCCGAGCGGCGGTACGACGTGCCGGTCATCAGGGAGGTGATGGCGCCGGCGAGGGCACGGCCGCCATCGGAGTCGTAGGCGTGACCGGTCGCCATCAGCAGGGCGCCGAGGTTGGCGTAGCCGATGCCGAGCTGACGGAAGGCACGGGTGTTCTCACCGATCTTCTGCGTCGGGAAGTCCGCGAAGCAGATGGAGATGTCCATCGCGGTGATGACGAGCTCGACCACCTTGGCGAAGCGCTCGACGTCGAAGGACTGGTTGCCCAGACCGTCGTCCCTCAGGAACTTCATCAGGTTCAACGAGGCGAGATTGCAGGACGTGTTGTCCAGGTGCATGTACTCGCTGCAGGGGTTCGAGCCGTTGATACGGCCGGACTCCGGGCAGGTGTGCCAGTTGTTGATGGTGTCGTCGTACTGGATGCCGGGGTCGGCGCAGGCCCAGGCGGCCTCGGCCATCTTGCGGAACAGCGCCTTGGCCTCAACCTCCTCGATGACGTCGCCGGTCATCCGCGCGCGGAGGCCGAACTTCTCGCCGTTCTCGACGGCCTTCATGAAGGCGTCGTTGACCCGGACCGAGTTGTTGGCGTTCTGGTACTGGACAGAGGTGATGTCATCGCCGCCCAGATCCATGTCGAAGCCCGCGTCACGGAGGGCGCGGATCTTCTCCTCCTCCTTCACCTTGGTCTCGATGAAGTCCTCGATGTCGGGGTGGTCGACGTCCAGGATGACCATCTTGGCGGCGCGGCGGGTGGCACCGCCCGACTTGATCGTTCCTGCGGACGCGTCGGCGCCGCGCATGAAGGAGACGGGGCCGGAGGCGTTACCGCCGGAGGAGAGCAGTTCCTTGGAGGAACGGATGCGGGAGAGGTTCAGCCCGGCGCCGGAGCCGCCCTTGAAGATCATGCCCTCTTCCTTGTACCAGTCGAGGATCGACTCCATGGAGTCGTCGACGGACAGGATGAAGCAGGCGGAGACCTGCTGCGGCTGGGGCGTGCCGACGTTGAACCAGACGGGGCTGTTGAAGCTGAAGATCTGGTGCAGGAGGGCGTGGGCGAGCTCGTGCTCGAAGATCTCGGCGTCGGCGGGCGAGGCGAAGTACTTGTAGTCCTCCCCGGCCTTCCGGTACGTCTTCACGATGCGGTCGATCAGCTGCTTGAGGCTGGTCTCGCGCTGCGGCGTACCTACGGCACCACGGAAGTACTTGCTGGTGACGATGTTGACCGCGTTCACCGACCAGAACTCGGGGAACTCGACGCCGCGCTGCTCGAAGTTGACCGAGCCGTCGCGCCAGTTGGTCATGACGACGTCACGGCGCTCCCAAGCCACCTCGTCGTACGGGTGCACGCCTGGGGTGGTGTGGATGCGCTCGATACGCATCCCCTTGCCGGCCTTTGCCCCCTTGGCTCGTGAACCGCGTGCCGGACCGCTCGCCGTCTCTGTCATGCCGCCTCCCTATATCGGGCTAAAACGCCCCGAAGTGCCCCGTTGTTCCCGTGGCACGGTGTTGTGTACTGGGTCGCGCGCCGAGCGCACTCGGCCGTCCGCGACAAGTCCTGATCGCCGGCCGGGGCCGGCCCGCCGGTCAGTCGGCGGTGGTGGCGGGCACGGGGGCGTCGGCCGCCGCTCCGGACCCGCGATCGTTCCCCCGGCACCCCACGTCCGCGTCTTCGTCGTCCGCGGCGGGGCGCCCCGTCTGTTCCCTGAGTTCCGCGATGGCGGCCTCGAAGTCCTCCAGCGAGTCGAACGCCCGGTAGACGGACGCGAACCGCAGATAGGCGACGAGATCCAGCTCCTGCAGTGGGCCGAGTATGGCCAGCCCCACGTCGTGGGTGGTCAGTTCGGCGCTTCCGGTGGCACGCACCTGCTCCTCGACCCGCTGGCCGAGCTGGGCGAGTGCGTCTTCTGTGACGGGCCGCCCCTGACACGCCTTGCGTACGCCGTTGATGACCTTGGTGCGACTGAACGGCTCCGTCACTCCGCTGCGCTTGATGACCATCAAGGAGCAGGTCTCCACGGTCGTGAAGCGGCGGGAGCAGTCGGGGCACTGGCGGCGCCGACGGATCGACGTGCCGTCGTCCGTCGTCCGGCTGTCGACGACACGACTGTCAGGGTGCCTGCAGAAGGGGCAGTGCATGGAACCCCCATCCCTCCTTACACGCACGACTCAATAGCCCCGCAAGGCCTCTTGGGCCCCTCGGAGCAGCCCCCAGCATAGGCGATCGCTCCGGCCCTGAAGACCGGGGGGACCACAACTTGTGGGGCGCTACTGCAATCCAACCACTAGATCTGGGGTCCGAGCGTAAATTCCACCCCAAAGGCGTGTCGAACCCCGATGGCGGCATGTGCCGCAGAGCCATATCCGTCTCCCAGATACGGCGATACGGTGGTCCACGCACAGAAGGGGACGGGTTCCCGATCTTCGGGATTGCCGGTTGGCAAACTTCGGAGCACCCCGCGGGATCATCGACCCGGCGGAGGATTGTAACGTAATCAACCGAATTGCCCTGCAGACAAAGCGAGGGCCATACACCCCGACTCATGGTCACGTAAGGCAATCCGCATTTTTTCACTCGAACGTGTGTTTGGCGCAACCTTTCGAAAGCAACTACCGTTGGGCAGCAGGGAGACCATCGAGAGGGGCCGCCGTGACCACCACCGCAGACAGCGCCACCATCACCGCCCAGGACCGCTCCCAGGGCCGACTCGAGCCGGTGCATGCCATGACTGAAGCCGTGAACCATGAGGGTCCCAAGCCCGCACGCTCCCTGCCGGGCCGACCTCCAGGCATCAGGGCGGACAGCTCCGGGCTGACCGACCGGCAACGCCGGGTCATCGAGGTCATCAGGGACTCCGTGCAGCGGCGCGGGTACCCGCCGTCGATGCGCGAGATCGGACAAGCCGTGGGGCTGTCCAGCACGTCCTCGGTCGCACACCAGCTAATGGCCCTGGAGCGCAAGGGCTTCCTGCGCCGCGACCCCCACCGCCCGCGCGCCTACGAGGTCCGGGGCTCCGACCAGGCGGCCACCCCGCAGCCCACCGACACCGCCGGAAAGCCGGCCGCCTCCTACGTCCCGCTGGTGGGCCGGATCGCCGCCGGCGGCCCGATCCTCGCCGAGGAGTCGGTGGAGGACGTCTTTCCGCTGCCCCGGCAACTGGTCGGTGACGGCGAACTGTTCGTTCTCAAGGTCGTCGGCGACTCGATGATCGAGGCCGCGATCTGCGACGGGGACTGGGTCACGGTCCGCCGCCAGCCCGTCGCCGAGAACGGTGACATCGTGGCCGCCATGCTGGACGGAGAGGCCACGGTCAAGCGCTTCAAGCGCGAGGACGGCCATGTCTGGCTCCTCCCGCACAACTCCGCGTACCAGCCGATCCCCGGCGACGAGGCGACGATCCTCGGCAAGGTCGTGGCGGTACTGCGGCGGGTGTGACCCCGCGGCGGCGGAAGACCCCGCCGCCCTCCTGATCCGGACCCCGGAACCCCCTGCGCCGGTTCCGGGGTCCTGTGCGTCTTCCTATCGGGGCCTGCCGGTTCCCGGGGGCGTGCTATACCGACCAGGGCATGCCGGTTCCCGGGGGCGGGTGCGTATACCGACCGGGGCCTGCCTGTTCCGGTGGTGCGGCGCGTTTTCCGACGAGGGCACGTCCTGTCCCGGTTCGGTGAGTCGGGACTGGGGTCTGGTGCCTGGGACGGCGCGCGTCATGCGAGCGGTCGGGCCCCGGCGACCGGCCCGCGGGCGGCGGCGATCCCCGCGGCGGGTAGAGCGCCGGCGGCTCGTCGGCATCGGCGGGCCGACACAGGCTCTACGGGGGTGTCAGGTGTCCCGCTGCCTCGGCGGCGAGCCTCCGCCAGGCGTCCATCCGCGACGGACCGCCCGCGAACTCCAGAGCCACCCGGACGCCGGCCGACGAACCACGCACCGGCGGGCCCGCCCGTCAGACCTACAGCCGTCGCGCATGTTCCCCCGGGCCCACCGATTTCCGTGTGGACCGTTCAGCCGCGCCGGCACCACGGCCGTGCAGCCGCGGCATGCGTCAGGTGCTACGCGTCCGCCGTCTCCGTCTTGCGTGCCACCTCGTCGATCGCGGCCAGGGAGCGGCGTACCTGGTTGCGGTCCGTCGTGTACCAGAAGTCCGGCAAGGACGCCTTCAGATAGCTGCCGTAGCGTGCGGTGGCCAGCCGTGGGTCCAGAACGGCGACCACGCCGCGGTCGCCCGAGGCTCGGACGAGCCGGCCCGCTCCCTGGGCCATCAACAGAGCCGCGTGGGTGGCGGCGACCGCCATGAAGCCGTTGCCCCCGGCTTCCTCTACCGCCTTCTGGCGAGCGCTCATCAACGGATCGTCCGGGCGGGGGAATGGGATCTTGTCCATGACCACCAGTTGGCAGCTGGGACCGGGTACGTCGACGCCCTGCCAGAGGGACAGCGTTCCGAACAGGCACGTCTTGGGTTCCGCCGCGAAGTTCTTGATCAGTTCACCGAGGGTCTCCTCGCCCTGGAGCAGGATCGGGAACTCCGGGATGTTCGACCGGAGCTCCTCCGCCGCGAGCTGAGCCGCCCGCATGGACGAGAACAGGCCCAGCGTGCGCCCGCCCGCCGCCTGGATCAGCTCGGTGAGCTCATCGAGCATGTCCGTACGGTCACCGTCCCGCGCCGGCCGCGACAGGTGCTTGGCGACGTACAGGATGCCCTGCTTCGGGTAGTCGAACGGCGAGCCGACGTCGACGCCCTTCCAGACCGGCAGATCCTCACTCTCCGTGCCTTCGGGGCCGAGCCCCAGCGAAGCGCCCACCCCGTTGAAGTCCCCGCCCAGCTTGAGGGTCGCCGAGGTCAGGATGACCGAGCGGTCAGCGAAGAGCTTCTCCCTCAGCAGTCCCGACACGGACATGGGAGCGACACGGAGTGACGCTCCGAAGCGGTCATGGCGTTCGTACCAGACGACGTCCCACTCGGAGCCGTTGGTGATCCTCTCCGCCACGTCGTGCACGTTCTGCACGGACGCCAGCGCCTGTTTGCGTACGGCGTCCTCGTCCTGGACGGACTTGTCCCTGGTGGTGCCGAGCGCGGAGATGACCGTCCGGGCGGCGTCACGCAGCGCCATCAGCGCGTAGCCGAGGTCCTCCGGGATCTCCTCGAGGCGGCCGGGCAGAGCCAGTTCCATGACCCGCTCGAAGCCCTCGGCGGCGGTCTGGAGCTGGTCGGCGGCTTTCTCGTTCACCAGTTTCGCGGCGCGCCGCACCGCACGGTTGACCTGGCCCGGAGTGAGCTCGCCGGTCGCCACGCCGGTGACCCGGGAGACCAGCTCATGGGCCTCGTCCACGATCAGTACCTCATGCTGCGGGAGGACCGGCGCGCCCTCGATGGCGTCGATCGCGAGCAGCGCGTGGTTGGTGACGACGACCTCGGAGAGCTTGGCACGATCGCGGGCCATCTCGGCGAAGCACTCCGCTCCGTAAGCGCACTTCGAGGCTCCGAGACACTCCCGGGACGACACGGAGACCTGGGCCCAGGCCCGGTCGGAGACGCCGGGCGTGAGGTCGTCGCGATCGCCTGTCTCCGTCTCGTCGGACCAGTCGCGCAGCCGGATCAGGTCCTGACCGAGCTTGCTGGTGGGGGCTGCGGCCTCGAACTGGTCGAACAGGCCCTCCTCCTCGTCCTGCGGCACTCCCTCGTGCAGCCGGTGGAGACACAGGTAGTTGGAGCGGCCCTTGAGCATCGCGAACTCGGGGCGGCGGCGCAGCAACGGGTGCAGTGCCTCCACCGTGCGCGGCAGGTCACGCTCAACGAGCTGACGCTGCAGCGCGAGGGTGGCGGTCGCGACGACCACTCGCTCTCCGTGCGCGAGCGCGGGCACGAGGTAACCCAGCGACTTTCCTGTGCCGGTACCGGCCTGAACCAGCAGATGGGAGCTGTCGTCGATCGCCGTTGCGACGGCTTCGGCCATGGTCACCTGGCCGGGGCGCTCCGTACCGCCGACGGCAGTGACGGCAGCATGCAGGAGTTCGGGGAGTGAGGGCTTCGTCATAGCGCTGCCACCCTACGGCGCCCCGCTGACAAACGGGCGGCCAAGTCCGGAGCGGAGGGTGTGATCAGGACGCCTGCGGTATGGGGGATCTGGATCACGACGGGCTGGACTCCTTGCGTCGAAAGCCTCGCCCGGGCCCGGGGGGACTCGGGCGGGCGCGGGGGGCATGGGGCCGGGGGCGGGCATGGGGCGGACTCTGTGCAGGCATGGGGGCGCGGCGTCGGGTCGGCCGGTGCGGCCAACCGACCTGTGCCGCCAACCGGTCCGTGCGGCCGACCGCTGGATCGGCGTCGGCCGTTGAAATCGGCTCGGATCCGGGTGGAACCGAATCGGCACGGGCGGTGTACAGAGAGTGACGGGCCTACAGCAGATCGCGCAGAGCCCGGTCGCGGACCATCAGGGCGGCCCGCTTACCGGGCAGGTCGACCTCTGCGGAGAAGCGGAAGCCCGCTGTCAGAAAGGCGGAGATGGAAGGGGTGTTGCGAAGGTCGGGTTCTGCGATGACTCGTGCGCAGGAGGGACGCCGGTCGAGTGCGAGATCGGCGACCGCTCTCAGCAGGGTGCTGCCCAGCCCTCGGCCGCGGTCGGCGACACCGCCGATGAGGAGGTGGATTCCGGTGTCGTGCGGACGGACGGGGTAGTGGCGGGCCAGTGGATCGAGGTCGGCTCGGTAGATCTCCCAGAAGCTCATGGGTTTGCCGTCCAACATGCCCATGCACGGCAGGCTGCGCCCGTCCCCTCCCAGTTGCGCCCGCAGATGCGCCTCGGTCACGGCCGCGTCACCGGCCAGTGACCAGAAGGCGGCGACGGCGGGGTCGTTCATCCATCGGCTGACGAGCGGGAGATCGAGCGGGAGGCTCACGGGACGGAGGTGAAAGGTGCCCACAGGGGTACTGATGGGCCCCCAGTCGGCGGGGTGGTCGAGCAGGGCGCCGATGGATGCTGGGCGGTCGGCGACGGGCAGGTACGGCTCACCGAGCGGCCGGTCCGGGTTACGGGGCGGCGTACGGGCGTGGTCGGCAGCCGGGTGCGGGCGGACGGCGGGCGGGGGCGCGCCTTCGTCTGCGGGAGTCGGACGGTGTGCTGCCGGACCCGCCTCGTCGGTGTCCGGGAGGGCGATGCACTCGGCGGGCAGACGGAGTTCCAGCGTGTCCTCATTGTCCGGGCACGAGTCCGCGACGCAGGGGCCCGGGCCGGGACCGGGGGCGGCGACGGACACGGTGCCGGCGTCGGTGCTCGCATCGTTGGGAGGCACGGCGACGCTCCTCTCAGGAGACGGGGTGGGGCAAGTTCCTCAGGAGTGGAGGGGATTGGCGATGGTGACGTAGACAGACTGGGTGTCGACCGGGCCGACGAGTTCGTCCAGCCCGTGCAGCCGGGTCAGGAGGTTGGCCTTGCAGCGCAGCACGGGTGAGTCGAGGAGTAGCGATGGCAAGGTCGTACGCGGGGCCTTGGGTCCGGTCGCGGTGTCGGCGAGGAAGCGCCGGAAGGCGGCCAGCAACAACCCTTCGTCGGCGAGGCGTTGAGAGCCGAAGGCCCCGATGAGTCCAAGGACGTTGTTGATGGCGAGGTAGTAGGCGAAGCGTTCGTCGGTGACCTCGTCGGAGACGAACGTGTCGCTGTGCTCACCGATGCCGGGCAGCCGCTTGTCGAGGTCGGCGCGGCGGGACTCGCGGAAGTAGTAGCCCTGGTTGTCGCGGTAGCGGCCGCCCGCGGGCCAACCCTCGGCGTCCAGTAGGACGAGCGTGTTCTGCTGGTGGGCCTCCAGCGCAATGCCGGTCGCGCCGTCCAGCCAGAGGGCAGGGCGTACGACGTGCTCCAGGTAGCGCAGGAACCACTCGGCGGAGACGGCACCGCGCGAGCGGCCGGTGCGCTCGGCGAGCCGGCCGACGGTCGCGGCGAGCCGGGAACGCATGGCGGGGACTTGGGGGCCGGAGGGTTGGGTTGACCTCGGTGCGCACTCGGGGCCGTACCCAGTGGCGGGCCGGTCGGGCACGGGGCGGGGGGAGACGAATCCGGCGACGCAGGAGACGTCGACGTCGGGGTGGAACGGGTTGTGGCGGATCACCACGTCAAGGCCGGGCACGGGGTTGCCGTCCTCGTCGTCGACGGCGAGCCAGGCAGGATCGCGGACGATGTCGAAGTCGGGGTGGGCGGCCTTCCAATCCGCACCCAGACCAGTGCGGAGCAGGCGGTGGACCTCGACACCGCGATGGAGTTCCTTACGGAGGTTCTCCCTGAGGGAGTTGGTGATGCGCAGTGCCAGCGACAGTTTGAGCATCGCGGGAGCGCCGGAGCGGTAGAGGGTGCGTACGGAGGAGGTGGGGTACCAGGCGGGGCCACGGATGCCGAGGTCACGGAGGAGACCACGGTCGAGCAGGGCGGCGACGGCGGGGCGGTGCCTGAGTTCGCGGAACTGCCAAGGGTGCAGCGGCAGGGCGGCGTGGCCGTCCGGGAGGTCCAGGCCGTCGCCGGCGAGACGAGAGGTGAGCCGCGCCGCCGGGACGGGACGGCCGCGCTCGGTCCACGCCGAGTCGGTGGCCAGCGCGGTGGGGGCGACAGCCAGCCAGTGCAACGGGAAGGAGGCCCGCAACTCCGGTGAGTAAAGGGGTGCCTCGGTTTCGGAGAGGCTCTCACGGCTCTTCGGGGTGGGGTGCAGTGGATGGCCGAGGAGGAGGGATTGTTCGGCGGAGAGGAAGAGGTCGGGTTCGTCGCCGGGGTGCCTGCGGCGGTCGCTGATGAACAAGGTGACGCGCCGCACGGAGTCGGCGACGCGTCCCACCAGGTCGGCGGAGTCGTACGGTGAGCGCAGCGGTTCGGCCCCGTGCGGCGCGGTGGTGCCGTCCGGGAGCGGCTCGATCCGGTGTGCTCCCTCCGGGAGCGGCTCGGCCCGGTGTGCTCCCTCCGGGAGCGGCTCGTTCGGGCGTGTTTCGTTCGGGCTCCGCTGCGGCCCTTGCTCTGGGGCTTCTACCGCGTTCGGCTCTGTGGGTGTCTCTCGTGCCAGTAGTGCCGCGAGCGTGACCGCGTCCAGGGTCGGGGCCGGTGCGGGGGCGGTGGCCAAGCGGGGGAGGCCGAAGCGATGCCATCCCGTGGGGGACCAGTAGTGCACCGGGACGAGGAGGTCGGTGCCGCTGTTCGGGAGCGGGATGCGGAGGGTGCCGTTGCCCGGTGAGGCCAGGCCGGTTTCCCGTACCCAGCAGCGCAGCAGGTTCTCGATGGCTGCGGCATCGGAGGCGATCCGGGGATCCGGGTGGTCCAGCAGGTGGGTGGTGGTGGCGCATTGCTGGTCGGCGGGTCTCGCCGCTGCGGTGACAGCGTGCGCCTGCAGGGCGCCGGTGCCGTCCGTCTGCCGGCTTCCGGCCGCGTCCGTCTGCCGGGAACCGAGGACGTCTTTGTGCCCGGCACTGGCGCCGGCTGCCTGGTTAGGGATCGATGCCGCCTCGGGTGCGGGTGGGGAGTCGGTGCGCTCGGGAAGGTCTGGGCGGCCATCGGGTGCCGGGGTGGGGTTCACGGTGGTCCTTGCCGGGAGGCGTGCCTGTTTGTGCACGGCTGCGGAGTGGTTCGGTTGGGTGGTGAAGTGATGGGGGGTGGAGGGATTGGGGGGTGAAGGGATGGCGGGGACGTGCCCAGGGGCCCGAAGCCACCGGGGGAAGTCGCGATGTGGCTGGCCGCGGTGCACCGGTGTGCGGGCGTCGACGCGAGTGCTATCCCGCGTCGTGTGCGCGTACCGCTGCGGTCAGTGCGTCCGCGAGGCGGTCGAGTACGGCGGTCGCCTGTTCGTCGGTGATGGTCAGCGGTGGCAGCAGACGTACGACACCGGCGTGCCTGCCGCCCAGTTCGACGATCAGGCCCCTGACGAGGCACTCGCGTTGCACGGCCGCGGCCAACGTGGGATTCGCGGGCCGCGGTTGACTCACGGTGGAGGTCTCCGCGGTCTGTGCCGTCTCCGCCGTCTCCGCGGTCTCCGCGGACCAGTCGTCCGGTCCTCCCGTGCACCACGGCCGGTTCGGGGTTTCGACGATCCCCTCGGGTTCGACCAACTCGAGTCCGATCATCAAGCCTCTCCCCCGCACGTCCCCGATGGCCGGGAACTCCGCCGCGAGACCGCGCAGTTGGGCCAGCATGCGGGAGCCCAGCACGGCCGCCCGCTCGGCCAACCCGTTCTCGCGGACGTATGCGAGGGTGGCCGCGCCGGCGGCCATGGCGAGTTGGTTGCCGCGGAAGGTGCCCGTGCGTGCGCCCGGTTGCCAGGTGTCGAGGTCCTCGCGGTAGACGACGACCGCGAGCGGGAGGCTGCCGCCGATCGCCTTGGAGAGGACCATCACGTCAGGGGTGATGCCGCTGTGCTCGACGGCCCAGAAAGTGCCGGTGCGGCCGACGCCCGTCTGCACCTCGTCGACGATCAGCGGGATGTCACGGGACGCGGTGATCTCACGCATCCGCCGCATCCAGCGATCGGGCGCCGGGAGCACTCCGCCTTCGCCCTGCACCGGTTCCAGGATCATCCCGGCGGGCCGCGTAGCCCCCGAGGCGGGATCGTCGAGCACGGACTCCGTCCAGTGCGCGGCGAGTTCGGCGCCGCGGTCCCCGCCGATCCCGAACGGGCAGCGGTAGTCCTGCGGATAGGGCAGCCGCGTCAGGCACCCATCGCGTGCTCCCTCGGAGGCTTGGAACGCCCCCGCAGACATCCCGTGGCTCGCCCCGGTGAACGCCAGCAGACCGCTCCGCCCGGTGGCGGCGCGCACCAGTTTCAGCGCGGCCCGGACCGCGTCCGTGCCGGCGGGGCCGCAGAACTGCACGCGGGCACGCCGGGCGAGACCGGACGGGAGGGTGCGGAACAGCTCCGTGGTGAAGGCGTCCTTGACCGGCGTCGCCAGGTCCAGCGCATGCAGTGGCGCTCCCGAGTCGAGCACCTTGCGGATGGCTTCGAGCACCACGGGGTGGTTGTGGCCGAGCGCCAGGGTCCCCGCGCCCGAAAGGCAGTCGAGGTAGCGGCGTCCGTCGGCGCCCTCGATGGTCAGTCCGCGGGCCCGCACGGGCACGATCGGCAGAGCACGCGCATAGGTGCGCGCCTTGGACTCACGCGCCGACTGACGGCGCAGGATTCCCTCCTGCGCGCCCCGTTCCCCGGCGCCGCGTCCCGCTCCGGGCGCCGACTCCGTCACGGCCACGCCGTCGGTCACAGCCACGTCGTCAGTCACGGCCACGCCGTCGGTCACAGCCACCTTGTCGGTCCTCCCGCTGCCCAGAGGCCAGTTGTGCGCAAGCCATCGGCCTGGGGACCAGTTGTCCGAAGGTGTCCAGGGACCGGTTGCCCAGGCGCCGGTTGTCCGTCGCACCGCACGTCAGGACGAGGAGTCCACGCATCCGAGTACGACAAGACGGGGGCACTGCGCTCAGTTGGCAGGTCCCCCGTACGTACCAACGACGCCAGCCGCGTGGGGCCACGGGCGAAATCAAGATAATTGCCGTCGGTGACGATCAAGATCTTTCCCGTGACGGAACCGTTGCCGTTCCGTCGGAAGTCCCCCACAGCAACGGCATAGTCTGTGGTGCCGTTCAGCCCTTCGGCTGAACGGCGTTCGCCGAAGCAACTCAGGGGGAGTCTCACCATGCGATCGATACATCCGCGCAGCACCGACCGCCGCGGGAGGGGCGCGCGCCGCGGTACCTCCCCCCTGCTGGCCGCGGTCGGCCTCGTCACCGCAGTCGCACTCACCGCGACCGCCTGCGGCAAGGCCGACAGCGACACGAACGCGACCGCCGACTCCTCCGCCTCCTCCTCGTCCCAAAACGGCGGTGACGACAAGATCCAGATCCCGGACGACATCAAGGACAGGCTCAAAGAGCACGGGATCGACGTCGACAAGTGGAAGAACGGCGCCTGGAAGAACTGGGACAGGGACGACTGGCTGCGCGAGGCCGGCGATTTCATCAACCCGATCATCGAAGGCCTGTGGGACCCGGACCGGATGCGTGACGCCGAGGAACCGGACAAGCCCGTCGACGACAGCGACCTCTCCGGTGACCAGGGAGTCACCGACCCGACGCCGGCGCCCGTGAAGGCCCAGGCTGTGCAGCCCACGTACCACGACAGCGTCCCCGAGGCCGGCAAGGTGTTCTTCGACTCCCCCGAGGGCACGATGGTCTGCTCGGCGACGGTGGTCGAGGACCCGGCGAACCCCGGAAAGTCCAACATCGTGTGGACGGCGGGCCATTGTGTGCACGCCGGCAAGAAGGGCGGCTGGTACCGCAACATCGCCTTCGTGCCCTCGTACAACGACGAGGCCATGTCGGCGGCCGAGTTGGAGACCGCCACCCGTGAGGAGGTCGCTCCGTACGGTGTCTGGTGGGCCGACTGGGCGCAGACCTCGGACCAGTGGATCGAGCAGGGCGGTGCGACGGGCGGTGACGGCGCCCCCTACGACTTCGCGGTGCTGCACGTGAAGCCCGAGGAGGGCAGCGGCGGAAAGTCCCTCGAGGAGACCGTCGGGGCAGCGCTCCCGGTGGACTTCAACGCGCCTGCCGTACCGGAGATGGACAGCCTCACGGCGACCGGCTACCCGGCCGCGGCCCCGTTCGACGGGGAGACGCTCTTCCAGTGCACGGGCAAGCCTGGCCGCCTTTCGATCGCGAAGGCCGACCCGACGATGTACCGCATCGGCTGCACGATGACCGGTGGTTCGTCCGGTGGCGGCTGGGTGGCCAAGGGATCGGACGGCAAGCCCGCGCTCGTCTCCAACACGTCGATCGGCCCGGCCAGTTCGGGCTGGCTCGCGGGTCCGCGCCTCGGCACGGAGGCCAAGGGCGTGTACGACGCGGTGAGCAAGAAGTTCGCCGGGCAGTGACCGGTCCAGGGACCGGACGGCGACGAAGACTCTGCTGAACGAGAAGTACGGGGAAGTACGAGGAAGAGGTAACGGCGTCTGGACGGACGGTGGTCGGCGGAGAGGCTGAACCCTCACCCTGCGGCCGCCGTTCGTCCTCAAGTGTCCGGGCACAGTGGGGTCTCGCGGCTCCGCGTGGAGCCTGCTCCCGGCTTGATCAGCACCTGGGATTCAATGTTCCAACGGGGGTAACACCACTATGCGCACCTCACAACGGCGGCGCTCAGTCCTCTCCGCCATCGGGCCGGCCGCGGCCCTGGCGCTCACGGCGGTCGCCTGCGGCCCGGGCGACGCGTGCGGGCGCGGCCTACGACTACGCGGTGCTGCATGTGAAGCCCGAGAGTGGCGGCAAGTCCCTCGAGGAGACGGTGGGCGCCGCACTGGATGTGGATTTCTCCGCGCCCTCCGCACAGTCGGTGAGCCAGATGGGCGCCTGGGGCTACCCGGCCGCGCCGCCGTACAACGGTCTGAGCATGTTCAAGTGCCTGGACAGGCCCGGTCGGCTGTCGCTGTCGCCGGCCCTGCCGACGATGTACCGGATCGGCTGCACCATGACCGGCGGTTCGTCCGGCGGCGGCTGGTTCCGGGTGGCGAACGGCAAGACGGTGCTGGTCTCGAACACGTCGATCGGTCCGACCGACAACACCTGGCTCGCGGGTCCGCAGCTGGGCCGGGGCGCCCAGACGCTGTACGACGAGATGGGCCGGGAGTACGGCGGCCGGTAACCGCCGAGGCGCCCGAGCGGAGCGGAACAGACCGAAGGTCCGCCCCCGGATCAGGGGGCGGACCTTTGGTTTCACCAGGGGCGGACCGCGGTCGTGCCGGTCACGCGAGCGACGCCGGCGCGTACGGTGCCAGCTCCGCCGCCAGTTCCTCGTGGACGCGCACCTTCAGGAGCGTGCCCTCCGGGGTGTGCTCCTCGGAGAGGACCTCGCCCTCGGAGTGCGCCCGGGCGACCAGGCGTCCCTGGGTGTACGGCACGAGGATCTCGATCTCGACCGAGGGCCGCGGCAGTTCGCTGTCGATCAGCGCACGCAGTTCGTCGATGCCCTGGCCGGTGCGGGCCGACACGGCGATCGCACGCTTCTCGATCCGCAGCAGCCGCTGAAGCACCAGCGGGTCGGCCGCGTCCGCCTTGTTGATCACGACGAACTCGGGCACGTCCGTGGCACCGACGTCACGGATCACCTCGCGCACGGCGGCCAGCTGCTCCTCCGGCGCCGGGTGCGCGCCGTCCACCACGTGCAGGATCACGTCGGCGTCGCCGACCTCCTCCATCGTGGAGCGGAACGCCTCGACGAGGTGGTGCGGCAGGTGGCGTACGAAGCCGACGGTGTCGGCCAGGGTGTACAGCCGCCCGCTCGGCGTCTCGGCCCGGCGCACGGTCGGGTCGAGGGTCGCGAACAGGGCGTTCTCCACCAGAACTCCCGCCCCGGTGAGACGGTTGAGCAGGGAGGACTTGCCCGCGTTGGTGTAGCCGGCGATGGCGACCGACGGCACCTTGTTGCGCCTGCGCTCCTGACGCTTGATCTCGCGGCCGGTCTTCATGTCCGCGATCTCCCGGCGCATCTTCGCCATCTTCTCGCGGATTCGACGCCGGTCCGTCTCGATCTTGGTCTCACCGGGACCACGGGTGGCGAGGCCGCCGCCCTTGCCGCCGCCCATCTGCCGGGACAGCGACTGACCCCAGCCGCGCAGCCGCGGCAGCATGTACTGCATCTGCGCCAGGGCCACCTGCGCCTTGCCCTCTCGGGACTTGGCGTGCTGGGCGAAGATGTCGAGGATGAGGGCCGTACGGTCGATGACCTTGACCTTGACGACGTCTTCGAGGTGGATCAGCTGGCCGGGGCTCAGCTCACCATCGCAGATGACGGTGTCCGCGCCCGTTTCGAGGACGATGTCGCGCAGCTCGGTGGCCTTGCCCGAACCGATGTACGTGGCCGGGTCCGCCTTGTCGCGGCGCTGGATCACGCCGTCGAGCACCACGGCGCCCGCGGTCTCGGCGAGGGCGGCCAGCTCCGCCAGGGAGTTCTCCGCGTCCGCCGCGGTCCCCGAGGTCCACACCCCGACGAGCACCACGCGCTCCAGACGGAGCTGTCGGTACTCGACCTCGGTGACGTCCTCGAGTTCGGTGGAGAGGCCCGCCACGCGGCGCAGGGCGGCACGGTCGGAGCGGTCGAACTGGTCGCCGTCCCGATCTCCGTCGATCTCGAAGCTCCAGGCGACGTCCTCTTCCATCAGGGCATCGGCCCGAAGACCTTCGGGGTAGTTCTGCGCGAGGCTCTGCGCGGCCTGGGAAGGGGAAGAAGAGGAGGTCATTGGATCCTTACGTAGTGAGGATGGGGATGGGGCGACGGACGTGTTCCGTCACTGTCGACAACGCGCGGGGCCGCCGGGAGATTCCCGGCACCGCCTTCGCGCGGTCCGCTCCGCTCCGGAGGTTTCCCGGAACCAGCCCGGGAGAATCCCGGCTTTCCGGGACCGTCCGGGGCAGTGCCGCCGACCTGACGATGGTCGCACGGCACGACCCGTCTCGTCACGCGACTTATCACCTGTGGCCGCGGACGACGGCCTTCCGCAGGTGGGGCCCGGAGGTGACCTGCGGACTACCGCCGATCACCGGTCGCCGGTGCCCCGCAGGAGGCGGCCGGCCGCACCGGCGCGACGACCGGTCGCCGGTGCCCGCAGAAGGCGGCCTCCCGCCGGTACGTGGTGGCGTATCGCCGCGGTGCGGTGGAGTGGCTCGCCCCCATAGGTGGGCCCTAGCGCCGGGCGGTCGTGGGGGTGCTGCGCCAGTCCGGGTGGCCCGGCATCGGCGGGGTCTTCTCGCCGTACAGCCAGGCATGGAAGAAACCGTTCAGGTCGCGTCCGGAGATGCTGGAGGCGAGGTCCACGAAGTCCGCGGTGGTGGCGGTCGCGTCACGATGCGTGATCACCCAGGCGCGTTCGAGCAGTTCGAAGGCCTCGTGGCCGATCTCCTCGCGCAGCGCGTAGAGCACCAAGGCGCTGCCGTCGTAGACGACGGGGCGGAAGATGTCGAGCTTCTGGCCGGGGCGGGGCGCCTTGGGTGCGGCGGGCGGGCCGCCGGCGGCCCGCCAATGGTCGGACTTCGCGTAGGCGGCGCGCATGCGGTGCTCCACCTCGACCCCCGCCTTGTCCTCGGCGTACAGGGCCTCGTACCAGGTGGCGTGCCCCTCGTTGAGCCACAGGTCGGACCAGGTGTGCGGGCTGACGCTGTTGCCGAACCACTGGTGTGCCAGCTCGTGCACCATGACCGAGTCGACGTACCACTCCGGGAGGTCGGAGCGCAGGAACAGTTCCCGTTCGAAGAGCGACAGGGTCTGGGACTCCAATTCGAAGCCGGTGGTCGCGTCGGCGATCAGCAGCCCGTAGGTCTCGAAGGGGTAGCGGCCGGCCCTCTCCTCCATCCAGCGGATCTGGCCGGGTGTCTTCGCCAGCCATTTCTCCAGTCGTTCGCGGTCCCCGGCGGGTACGACGTCACGCACGGGGAGGCCGTGCGGGCCGGTGCGGCGCACCACGGAGGATTGGCCGATGGACACCTGGGCCAGTTCGGTGGCCATGGGGTGGGCGGTGCGATAGGCCCAGGTGGTGGTACCGCCGTGGCGCTGTGTGCCCAGGGGAAGGCCGCCCGCCACGGCCGTGTGGCCCGCGGGCGCGGTGACGCGGAACGTGAAGTACGCCTTGTCCGAGGGGTGGTCGTTGCACGGGAAGACCCGGTGGGCGCCGTCTGCCTGGTTGGCCATGACGAGCCCGTCCGCGGTCCGTACCCATCCGCTCCTGACGTCCTCGGCGGGCACCGGGTCGCTCAGGTGCCGCACGGTGATGCGCATCCCGGAGTGCGCGGGCAGCGGCTCGGCCGGGGTCACCACGAGGTCCTCCCCGGCATTCCGGAAGGTCGCCGGCGCGCCGTTGACCTCGACCGACCGCACCGTTCCGTGCGAGTAGTCAAGGTTGACGCTCTCCAGTCGTGCGGTCGTCGTGGCGTCGATCGTGGTGATGGTGGGGAGAGGCTCGTCGTTGGCGCCGGAGTAGGTGAAGTCGAGGTCGTAGGAGACGACGTCGTACCCCGGGTTCCCCAGGTGCGGAAAGAGGCGGTCACCGATCCCGAGCGGGGCGGCGGGGGGATTCGCGGCGACCAGGCAGACGGAGACGGCGGAGGCGAGCAGCGCGACGGAGGCACGGCGGGCCCTGGCGGTGAACGGCATGGACCACGGCTACCAGCGCACACTCACCGGACGGCGACGACTCGCGCCGGGCCCACCCGAACGGGTCGTCCGGCATCTGCTCCCCGGGAGGCCGCCGAAGCCGACCGCCGCCAGCGGCGGCCACCGCGCCCGGCTGCTCTCACGGCGGAACTACCGCGCCCGGCAGGTCACATCGCGGTGCTACTGCGCCCGGCAGTCTGACCCCAGCAATACCGCGCCCGGCAGCTGTCACCGCAGCGCTACCGCGCCCGGCAGCCCTCTTCGCGTCGCTACTGCGCCGCCGCGTGATGCTGTGCGCGGCTGACGTCGTACACGCCGGGGACGTTGCGCATCGCCTTCATCAGGGCGGGCAGGCCGGCCGCGTCGGGGAGTTGGAGTGTGTAGGTGTGGCGGACCCGCTGCTGGCTGGGGGGCTCCACCGTCGCGGAGACGATGGCGACGCCTTCCTGGGCGATGGCCTCGGTGAGGTCGGCCAGCAGGTGGGGGCGTCCGAACGACTCGGCGACCAGGGTGACCCGGCACTCGGTGATGTCGCCCCAGCGCACGCCGACCTCCTTGCGCCCGGTGGCCTTCATGCGCACCACCCCGGCGCACTCCACGCGGTGCACGGTCACCACTCCCCCGCGCACGGCGAAGCCGGTGACCTCGTCGGGCGGCACGGGAGTACAGCAGCCCGCGAGGCGTACGGTCGCGCCGGGGCGGTCGACCACGGCGCTCGCGCCGTCGGGGCGGCTCGCGTGGGTCGTGTCGGAGGAGGGGCGCGCGCCGGCGGGTGAACGGAGCGCCGTGCTCTCGGCCGCCGGAGCCGCCGTGTCCTCGGGGGCCGCCCCGGCGACGACCCCCCGCGAGTCGGCCGGGGTGTCTTCGGGCGAGGACGACTTGGCCGAGGCACTCTCGGACGGCCCGGCCTGCGCCTCCGCGGCCGGCTTCGGATGGGCGGCCAGCCACCGGTTGATGGCGATCCGAGCGGCAGGCGTGCGCGCGTGCTCCAGCCACTCCCGGGAGGGCTCGGAGGACGGGTCCTGGCCCATGAGGAGCTGGACGGTGTCGCCGTCCCTGAGGACGGTGCTCAGCGTCGCCAGCCGGCCGTTGACGCGGGCGCCGATACAGGCGTGCGCGTCCTCGCCGTACTGCGCGTACGCCGCGTCCACACAGCTGGCGCCGGCGGGCAGCCCCAGCGTGCCGCCGTCGGGCCGGAAGACGGTGATCTCGCGGTCCTGTGCGAGGTCCGCGCGGAGTGTGGTCCAGAAGGTGTCGGTGTCCGGGGCGGCCTCCTGCCAGGCGAGGAGGCGGGAGAGCCAGCCCGGCCGGGTGGGGTCGGCGCGCTCGCCGTCGGCCGGGTCGTCGCCGGCGGGGGCGTACGGGTTGCCGAGCGCGATCACGCCCGCCTCGGCGACCTTGTGCATCTGCTGGGTGCGGATGAGGACCTCGACGATCTCGCCGTCCGCCCGGGCCACGGCCGTGTGCAGCGACTGGTACAGGTTGAACTTGGGGGTCGCGATGAAGTCCTTGAACTCGGCGACGACCGGGGTGAGGCAGGTATGCAGTTCGCCGAGGACCCCGTAGCAGTCGGCGTCCTCGGCGACGAGTACGAGGAGGCGGCCGAAGTCGGCGCCGCGCAGTTCGCCGCGTTTACGCGAGACCCGGTGCACGGAGACGAAGTGCCGCGGCCGGATGAGGACGTCGGCGGTGAGTCCGGCCTCGCGCAGCACCTTCCGCACCTCTTCCGCCGTCTCCGCCAGCGGGTCGTGGGCACGGGCCGCGTTGGCCACGATGAGTTCCTTGGTGTGCGCGTACTCCTCGGGTCGGAGGATCGCGAACACCAGGTCCTCGAGTTCGGTCTTCAGGGCCTGTACGCCGAGCCGTTCGGCGAGTGGGATCAGTACGTCGTGGGTGACCTTGGCGATGCGCTCCTGTTTCTCGGGACGCATCACGCCCAGCGTGCGCATGTTGTGCAGCCGGTCGGCGAGCTTGATGGACATCACGCGGACGTCGTTGCCGGTGGCGACGAGCATCTTCCGGAACGTCTCGGGTTCCGCGGCGGCGCCGTAGTCGACCTTCTCCAGTTTGGTGACGCCGTCGACGAGGTAGCGGACCTCCTCGCCGAACTCCTCGCCCACCTGTTCGAGGGTCACCTCGGTGTCCTCGACGGTGTCGTGGAGCAGAGAGGCGGTCAGGGTCGTTGTCTCGGCGCCGAGTTCGGCGAGGATCAGGGTCACCGCGAGCGGGTGGGTGATGTACGGCTCGCCGCTCTTTCGCATCTGGCCGCGGTGCGAGGACTCGGCCAGCAGATAGGCCCGGCGCAGCGGTTCCAGGTCGGCGTGCGGGAAGTGCGCGCGGTGGACCTCGGCGACATGACCGATGGCGTCGGGCAGCCGGTCGCGGGCGACGGGTCCGAGGAGCGCGGCCCGTCCCAGGCGGCGCAGATCGATCCGCGGGCGGTTCCGCCTGCGATGGGCTCCGGGCGTCACGGAGCCCTGGGTCGCAGGGTTCGTGGCCTCCGCACTCATGGGGCACCTCCGGCTCGTGACCGGCGGACGGGGCCCCATGGCGTACGCGGCTCTGGGGATGCGTCGTTCCCCCGTCCGGGCCGGTGCTTGATGCTATCGAGCCGAACACCCCCGTCTGGCCGCCTCTCACCGACAGTGAAACGGATCACCCATTCGAGCGACAGATCGAAGGTTGACGTCTTGGGCCGGGAGTCCCACGAGTTCCCGATGGTGCGTCAGAGGGCCTCTGGGCCACGCCACAAGCTCCCTTGGGGGCACCACCAGCCACTGATGCCTCGTCAAGCCCCTTCCCAAGACGGCCAATCCGCTCCGGAAACGGTCCGAAATGCCACCCCCGCATGGGAGTTGTGGGCACGACAGGAGGTGACCAGAAGCACACGTCGGCGATCGGCTCAGGAACTCTCGGCGGCGAGCCAGTCGCCGTCGATCTCGCCCTCCGCGACGATCACCGCGGGGCCGGTCATCTCGATCTCTCCGTCCGGGTGCTCGGTGATCACCAGCCGGCCACCGAGCACGTCGACGGTGTACGTGGCCGGGGTGCCCGTGACCGTCGGGTCGGCGCCGTCGCGGCGGGCGGTGGCTACGGCGACCGCGCACGCGCCCGTACCGCACGAGCGGGTCTCGCCGGAGCCGCGCTCGTGTACGCGCATCGCCACATGGCGGGGGGCGCGGTCGACGACGAACTCGACGTTCACCCCGTCGGGGTATGCGGTCGCCGGGCTGAAAAGCGGCGGCGCGAGCAGGTCCCCGGCGTCGTCGAGGGAGTCCACGAAGGTCACGGCGTGTGGATTGCCCATGTTCACGTTGTGTGCGGGGCGACTGAGGTCGCCCACGCGCACGGTGACGCCCCCCTCCGGGAGGACCGCCTTGCCCATGCCGACGGTGACCTCGCCGTTCTTGGCGATGTGCACCTTCTTCACGCCCCCGCGGGTGGCCACCACGAGATCGCCCTCCGACACGTGTCCCGCGCGCTGGAGGTAGCGCGCGAACACCCGTACACCGTTGCCGCACATCTCGGCGATCGAACCGTCGGAGTTGCGGTAGTCCATGAACCACTCCGCCTCGGCCGCCATCGACGTGGCCTCGGGGTGCGCGGCGGACCGGACGACGTGCAGCAGACCGTCAGCGCCGATGCCGGCGCGGCGGTCGCACAGCGCGACGACGGTGCTCGGCGGGAGGTCGATGACATTCTCCGGGTCCGGGACGATCACGAAGTCGTTCTCGGTCCCGTGCCCCTTGAGGAAGGCGATCCGCGTGCTCATTCCTCGATCGTACGGGGTCGCTGCGGCACCCCGCCCGGCTGTCCACAGGGGGCGCCGGAAGGGGGCGGCCGCGGGCTCACCTCAGACGCGCGACCCGCCAGACCGCGAGCACGGCCACCGCCACGACCACCACCGCGTACGCGATCACGAGGCGCCAGTCGGGGCGGCGCCCGGAGCCGCGGGGCGGCAGACCCGGCCACGTGTAACCCACCCGGCGGGCGGCCATCATGCCCCATCCGGCCGCGCAGCTGCAGATCAGCAGACCGAGCATGGCGACCACGGCACCGCCGTCGCCGAACTCGAACGCCAGCGGGAAGGCGAACATCAGGGAGCCGACGGAGGCGAGGATCACGATGGGCGCGAGCTGCCAGATGCGCAGCCTGCGGTGCGGGCGCAGCTCGACCTCGACCTCGGCGCCCGTGGACATCTCGTCCGGGGCGGGGCCGTCCGCGGTCAGCGACGGGATCTCGTCCGGCCCGTCGGGGCTCAGACGGTCCTCGTCCTGCTCCCGTGCGGTGTCGTACTCCCCGCTTTGTGCGGTGTCGCGAGGGCTGGCCTCCATCGCCACGCGCCCTCCCAACTCAGGACTTCACTGGTCGATCGAAACCCGATGATGGCACGGCGTCGGATGCCCGGACGGCGACCGGAGCGTCCCGATGCCAGGACGTGATCAGGCTGTAACCGGTCGTTCGACCAACGCCAGGGCACGTCGCGGAAGTTCCGTCAGATCCGCCGCGGCCCCACTCAACCAGTGCACCCGGGGATCGCGCCTGAACCACGAATCCTGACGGCGCGCGAAGCGCTTGGTGGCACGGACGGTCTCGGCGCGCGCCTCGGCGTCGGTGCACTCGCCGGAGAGGGCCGCGAGGACCTGCTGGTAGCCGAGCGCGCGCGATGCCGTACGCCCCCGGCGCAGCCCCCGCGCCTCCAGTGCGCGCACTTCCGCCACCAGGCCCGCGTCCCACATACGGTCGACCCGGCGCGCGATGCGCTCGTCGAGTTCCGGGCGGGTCACGTCCACCCCGATCTGCAGGGTGTCGTAGACGGAGTCGTGTCCCGGCAGGTTGGCCGTGAAGGGGCGACCGGTGATCTCGATGACCTCCAGGGCGCGGACGATCCGGCGACCGTTGCTGGGCAGGATGGCCTGGGCGGCCTCGGGGTCGGCGACGGCGAGGCGGGCGTGCAGGGCACCCGAGCCGCGCAGGCACAGCTCCTCCTCCAGGCGTGCCCGCACCTCGGGGTCGGTGCCGGGGAACTCCAGGTTGTCGACCGCTCCGCGTACGTACAGACCGGAGCCGCCCACCAGGATGGGCCAGCGGCCCTCCGCGAGCAGGGCGTCGATTCGGGCGCGGGCGAGGCGCTGGTACTCGGCCACGGACGCGGTGACCGTGACGTCCCAGATGTCCAGCAGGTGGTGCGGGACGCCGCCGCGTTCCTCGGGCGTCAGCTTGGCGGTGCCGATGTCCATCCCCCGGTAGAGCTGCATCGAATCGGCGTTGACGACCTCACCGCCTAGCTGCCGGGCGAGGAATACACCCAGATCGGACTTTCCTGCTGCTGTGGGGCCGACGACGGCGATGACCCGAGGGCCGGGGGCTGCGCTACTCACTGCCCCAGTCTCGCAAACCTCCGGAGTACTTCTCGAATGAGTTAAGTGAC
The DNA here is from genome assembly GCF_004023625.1 of Streptomyces cavernae. Taxonomy (GTDB): domain Bacteria; phylum Actinomycetota; class Actinomycetes; order Streptomycetales; family Streptomycetaceae; genus Streptomyces; species Streptomyces cavernae. The sequence goes on from NZ_ML137709.1 coordinate 298,133, forward strand.
GGTGACGGTCCGAGTTCGTTGCCTGTTGCGAGGTTCCGGCCGCCGGTCGCGGGGACCGGTGCCCCAGGCTGCGCAAAGGGACGCTCCGGGCGGCGCGGGATTTCGCCCACACGAGTAACGTATGGAGTTGTAAATGGGCGTTTTTGCCAGGTTTCGCCGCAAGTCAAAGGCCGCTTCCGGCACTGCCGAGAAGGCGTCGGTGACCGAGGCCGAGGCCGTCGTGTCGACTACGGACATCGCGGCCGCCACCTCGGAGACGGAGCCCTCCGGCAACGAGGAGCGCGCCGGAGACGAGGACGGGGCCGCGGCCGCGGTGAAGGGCGACGCGTCCGGTGAGGGCGTCGAGATCCCCAAGCAGCAGTCCGCTCAGGAGGCGGCCGACAGCGGGGCCGGCGAGGCCGCCCGTAGGTGACCGACCCGCGCGGGAAGGTGAACGATGGGCCTCCGGGACACGATGAAAACCAGACTCGCCCCTGCCAAGGGCAAGATGTCGGGCCTCGCGCTGCGGCACGAGGAGAAGATCGAGCACGGCATCGACCGCGCCGCGCGGGTCGCCGACAGGACGACCAGGGGCAAGTACAGCACCAGGATCCACACGGGCACGGGCAAGGCGAAGGGTGCCCTGGACCGGTTCGCCCACCAGGAGGGCAAGTCGCAGGGCACGCCCACTGCCGAGCGGACACCCCCGCCTGCGTCCGAGCCCCCGCCCCCGCCCGCTTCTGAGCCGCCCCCGCCGACTTCCTGATCCGACGCGCGACGGCGTGGCGGCGGACGATCGGGCACAGCACGGCGGACGAGTCGGCTCAGGAGGGCGATAGCCGGCACACGACGGCGGAGGACCGCGGAGCACCCCATGCTCCGGTCCTCCGCCGTCGTGTGCCGCGTGCCGTCGTGTGCCGGAGGCGCCGTCCTGTGCGGGAGGTGCCGTCGTGTGTGCCAGGAGTGCCGTTCTGTGCCACGTGCGCCGTCGGTGCCGCAGCCGCGTGCGGCGCCGTGTGCCGCCCAGGCCACCCGGGCCACCCGGGCCACCCGTTGGCCCTACGACCAGGCCGCCACCAGATAGCCCACGCCGTACGGCGCCTCGTCGTACAGCATTCGGTGCCGCAGCCGCGTGCGGCGCCGTGTGCCGCCCAGGCCACCCGGGCCACCCGTTGGCCCTACGACCAGGCCGCCACCAGATAGCCCACGCCGTACGGCGCCTCGTCGTACAGCAGTGACCCGCCCAGTCCCGCGTCTTCCGCCGCGCCCGCGAGGACCTGCCAGGGGGCACGGCCGGAGGCCTTCAACTCCGCCGCCAGTTCCGCGTCCAGCGCTTTGAGGGCCGCCACGTCCGCCGACCCCAGGGCGCGCGCGACCGCCGCGTCGAAGGGCGCCGCCCGCTCGTCGAGGTAACCGGGCGCCTTGAGCGTGCGGCACGCGCTGCCGTCGCCCATCACCAGCAGGGCCACCCGCTCGGCCTGCGCCCCGATCTCCCGTCCCACCTGGATACACCGCTCGGCCGCGAGGGGTTCCCCCACACCCAGTCCCTCGATCGGGGCATCGGAGAAGTCCGTTCGCTCCAGCAGCCACGCGGCGACGGCGAGGGAGGGCGGCAGCTCACGCTCCGAGGTGCCGGGGCCGTCTCCCAGGTCTCCCAGGCGTACGTCGAGGTCGACGCCGAACCCGCGGAAGGAGCCGCGGGTCCCCGCCGCGTGCGGCCCGCGCCCGCTCTGCTCGGCGGGGCCGACGACGACCAGCAGGTCGGGCCGCGCCGCCGCGAGCACACCCAGAGCGTCCGCGCACGCTTCGCGCGCGGCGGCCAGTTCGGGCGCGGCTCCCGCGGCGACCTCGGGCACGAGCAGGGGCGGGCAGGGGCAGACCGCGGCGGCTACAAGCATGATCGGCAGCGTAGCCCCGCCCCTGGGCCGAGTGTCACCGGTCGGTCGCCGCCGAGTGTCAATAGCTGCCGAGTGCCACCGGTCAGTCGCAGCCGCACCCGCTGCCCGTGGCGACCGGCAGCGGCTCGGGGACGCCTACCTTGGGCAGGCCGAGCATCACTCCCGCCGGCTTCCGCGCCTCGTCCGTCCTCGCCGCCTTCTCGACGTGTCGCTTCTCCCAGGCGTCTCCCGCGCGCGTGGCGCGCACGTTCAGGACGGCTCCCTCGGCGAGCAGGTGGTGGGGCGCCGCGTAGGTGATCTCGACGGTGACCATGTCGCCGGGACGGACCTCCGCGGTGGGCTTGGTGAAGTGCACCAGACGGTTGTCGGGTGCGCGGCCGGACAGGCGGTGGGTGGCGCCGTCCTTGCGGCCCTCCCCCTCGGCGACCATCAGTTCCAGGGTGCGGCCGACCTGCTTCTTGTTCTCCTCCCAGGAGATCTCCTCCTGAAGGGCGACGAGACGCTCGTAACGCGCCTGGACGACCTCCTTGGGAATCTGGTTCTCCATCGTGGCCGCCGGGGTGCCGGGGCGCTTGGAGTACTGGAAGGTGAAGGCCTGCGCGAAGCGGGCCTCGCGAACCACGTGCAGGGTCTGTTCGAAGTCCTCCTCGGTCTCGCCTGGGAAGCCCACGATGATGTCGGTGGTGATCGCCGCGTGCGGGATCGCCTCCCGCACCTTGCGGATGATGCCCAGGTAGCGCTCCTGACGGTAGGAGCGGCGCATCGCCTTCAGAACGGTGTCCGAGCCCGACTGCAGCGGCATGTGCAGCTGGGGCATCACGTTCGGGGTCTCGGCCATGGCGGCGATCACGTCGTCCGTGAAGTCGCGGGGGTGCGGCGAGGTGAAGCGCACGCGCTCCAGGCCGTCGATCGTGCCGCAGGCCCGCAGGAGCTTGCTGAAGGCCTCACGGTCGCCGATGTCGGACCCGTAGGCGTTGACGTTCTGCCCGAGCAGGGTGATCTCCGAGACGCCCTCGTCGACCAGTGCCTCGATCTCGGCCAGGATGTCGCCTGTCCGGCGGTCCTTCTCCTTGCCGCGGAGCGCGGGGACGATGCAGAAGGTACAGGTGTTGTTACAGCCGACGGAGATGGAGACCCACGCGGCGTACGCGCTCTCGCGGCGGGTCGGGAGCGTGGACGGGAACGCCTCCAGCGCCTCGGCGATCTCGACCTGCGCCTCCTCCTGGACGCGGGCGCGCTCCAGGAGGACGGGCAGCTTGCCGATGTTGTGCGTCCCGAAGACGACGTCCACCCAGGGCGCCTTCTTCACGATGGTGTCGCGGTCCTTCTGCGCTAGGCAGCCGCCGACGGCGATCTGCATCCCCGGGCGCCCGGCCTTCTTCGGGGCGAGCCGGCCGAGGTTGCCGTACAGCCTGTTGTCGGCGTTCTCACGCACCGCGCACGTGTTGAAGACGACGACGTCCGCGTCACCGTCCGAGCCCTCGGGGGCGCGTACGTAGCCGGCCTCCTCCAGGAGCCCGGAGAGCCTCTCGGAGTCGTGGACGTTCATCTGGCACCCGTAGGTGCGCACCTCGTATGTCTTGACGCCCACTGCCAGGCTCCGGTCACTGCTGCTCATGCGACAAGGGTAGGCGGTGCGGGCCGTACGCCCGAACGGGTTGTGGACGGCCCGCCGGTGAACGGGTCATTCCGCGCCCGGGCCGGGGCCGTCCGCGCCGGGGACCCAGCCCTGGCGTCGCAGTACGCCGGACACGTCCGGCGCCCGGTAGTGCTCCCCCTTGAGGACCTTGCCGTCGACCCGGCGGGCGATCCGGCCGTCGGGACCGCGCTTGGACATGTTGGCGCGGTGGATCTCGGCGATGACCTCGTCCAGGCCGATGCCGTGCACGAGGGCGGTGCCGTACGCCACGTAGACCACGTCGGCCAGTTCGTGGGCCAGCTGGTCCAGGGGCCCGGTCACGGACACCTCGGCGACCTCGGCGGCCTCCTCCGCCAGGAGTTCGCCCCGGTGGGTGGCGAGTTCGGGAGAGACCTCGGTCGGTGTGCTGCGGGCGTCGAGGCCGAACGCCAGGTGGAATTCGCGGACGAGATCGGCGGGTGAGGAGTGCATTCTGTGAGCCTAACGAGGTCTTTGAGACAGCGCGTGCCTGCGTTGCGTAGGCTTCTTGAGCCTTCAAACACGGTCGTGTGTACGGCAGTTGGCCCGCCGGGCGCACGGCGGCACGTGGCAGTACCTCGCGCAGCGGCGCCCCGGACGGGCGACACCGGCGAGCCGGGCCGACGGGGGCTGCGGAGCAACGAGGACCACGGGTGATCGTCGGCATCGCGCGCCGCCGCCCCAACGCCCCACCTCCGCTTGCCCCGTCGTCGTGCCGTCTGCGGCCGAGAGGCTCCCGCGGCTCCCCAGGCCGTCAGGAACGAACAGGAACACTAAGGAATCCCATGACCGTTCCACCCACACCCCCCTCCCACCGAACCTCCTCCCGTCTCAGCCGCCGCGGTCTGATCGGTGCCGCGAGCGCCGTCGCTGTGGGCGCCGTGGTCACGCCCACCGTGATGGCGGCCACGACGGACGACTCCTCCGGCGACGCCGACGGGTCGACGACCGAGGCGTTCCCCAAGACCCGGGCCGAGGCGGCCACCGGCGAGGCGCCGGTCGAGACCGCTTTCCCCCTCGTCTACGTCGGTGTGCGCTGGTCGGGAACCGGCGACGCCGCCGGCGGAGGCATCCGGCTGACCGCTGCCGACGGCAGCCTCGGCGCCTGGAAGTCACTGAGCGGCAGCGGCTGTTCGGAGGGCGAGGGCGGGGCGCTCCTCATCCCCGCCCGGGAGGCGTCCGGTTACGAGGTGAAGGCCCCGGACGGCGCCGACGGTCTGCGTTCGCTGGCCCTCGACACCGTGCACGGGCCGCGGCGCGAGGTGGCCGTTCCGGCAGACACCACCCGGGTGCGCGGGGTCGCGTATCTGTCGCGGGCTGCCTGGGGTGCGGACGAGTCACTGCGCTTCAAGCCCGACGGTTCCGAGAACACGCCCACCGCGTACTACCCGTTCCAGACCATCACGGTGCATCACACCGCCACCCCGAACGACGATCCGGACCCGGCCGCCACCGTGCGCGCGATCTACCAGTTCCACGCGGTCACCAACGACTGGGGCGACATCGGGTACCACTTCCTCATCGACGAGGAGGGACGCATCTACGAGGGGCGCTACTCGGGGGACGACGGTATTCCCGCGCACAACGCGGACGGGAAGCTGGTCACCGCCTTCCACGTGGGCGGCTTCAACTCCGGCAACCTCGGGATCGCCCTCCTCGGCACACTGGTGGACCAGGGCCCCACGGACGCCGCCCGGGCCTCCCTCACCCGGCTGATCCGCGTCCTCGTCCGTTTCCACGGCGTGGACCCCAAGGCACAGGTGACCTACGTCAACCCCGTCAACGGCACCAAGAAGGACGTCCCGGAGATCAGCGGTCACCGCGACTGGATGGAGACGGAGTGCCCGGGCGCGACGATGTACGCGGAACTGGCGGCGCTGCGGGACGCGGTGGGCGGGCGGTGAGCTGAACCGTCCGGGTGTGCTCGGCCGGGCTGACCTTGGTGCGGTTCCTGCTCGGCTGGGCCGCTCCGGAGTGGTCCTTGACCGGCTGGGCCGCTCCGGAGTGGTCCTTGACCGGCTGGGCCGCTCCGGAGTGGTCCTTGACCGGCTGGGCCGCTCCGGAGTGGTCCTTGATCGGCTGGGCCGGTCCGGAGTGGTTCCCGATCTGCTGGCTTGGGCGGAGCGGTTCCCGACCGGCCTGCTCGTCCGGAGTGGTTCCCGATCTGCCGGCTTGTCCGGAGCGGTTCCCGATGATCTGGGCCGGTCCGGAGCGGTCCCTGGCCCGCTCGTCCGAAGCGGTCCCCGGCTGGCTCGCCAGAGCTGGGCAGTGGGTGCACGGCGGGGCGTGCGTGTGCCCCGCCCTGGTCATCCGGGGCGGCAGGCTGGCAGGATCGCGCGCATGCCCAAGCCATTCCCCCCGATCGGCAGACGCCGCGCGCTGCAGGGTTCCGCGGCCGCGTTCGTGGCCTTCGGACTGCTGTTGTGGTGGCTGCTGCCGATAGGGGAGAGATCGCCCGGCGGAGACGTGACCTTCAGCACGGGTTCCCAGAAGGGCGTGTACCAGCAGTACGGGGGCCTGCTGAAGGACGCGCTGGCGGAGGACATGCCCAGCCTCGACGTACGGCTCTGGGAGAGCGAAGGGTCGCAGGAGAACGTCGAACGGGTGGCCACCGGGCAGGCCGACTTCACCATCGCGGCAGCCGATGCGGTCGCCAAGTACCGCCTGGACCAGCGTTCGGGGTGGGGCCGGCTGCGCGGCTGCGCCCGGCTGTACGACGACTACGTCCAGCTGGTCGTGCCGCGCGCCTCGTCCGTGCACTCGGTGGCGGACCTGGAGGGCAAGAAGGTCGCGATAGGACAGCCCGGCTCCGGGGTGCGGCTGATCTCCGAGCGGATCCTGGTGGCTTCCGGGCTCGACCCGAACAAGGACATCAAGGCCGTGTCCAGCAGCATCGCCACCATGTCCGAGCAACTCAGGCGCGGGGAGATCGCGGCGTTCTTCTGGTCCGGCGGGCTGCCCACGGGGGCCGTGGCCTCGCTCGCGGAAACCTTCGACATCCGGCTCGTCCCGCTCGGCGGCGACCTCGTCGAGAAACTCCACAAGCAGGGCGGGGTCTCGGTCTACTACCGGGCGGCGGACATTCCCGCCGATGCGTACAAGGAGGTCCAGGAGGGGCAGGCCGTGCAGACGGTGGCGGTGGCGAACATCCTGGTGACCCGCGCGGGCGTCGACACGAAACTCACCGAGCGCTTCACCCGGACGGTGATCGACAGCCGGGACAGCATCGGGCAGGAGGTGCACTCGGCGCAGTTGGTCGACCTGCGCACCGCCATCTACACGGATCCGCTGGAACTGCACGAGGGCGCGGCACGGTACTACCGCTCGGTGAAGCCGTAGCGGGTCCCGCTCCCCGGCGCTCTCCGACCACACCGCGCGACCGCGCCACACGTAAACCGTCCAGGGAGACCGCCACCGCCCAGGGAGACCGCACCGCACCCGACTGCCCGCCCGCGCCCACTCCTCAGATGCCGGAAGGACCCCTCTCGGGTCTGACGCGCGGCACAGTCACCGTCACCGTCAGGCCGTGCGGTTCGTGATGGGTGTAGGCGATCGTGCCGCCGCCCGCTGAGAGCAGTGCGCGGGAGATGGACAGACCGAGGCCGGAGCCCTTGATGTTCTGGTGGCGACCGCTGCGCCAGAAGCGGTCGCCGATGCGGGTGAGTTCTTCGTCGGTGAGGCCGGGACCGGCGTCGGTGACGACGACCTTCGAAACTTCCCCGTTCGAGGTGACGGAGACCTCGACCCGTTCCCCTTCGGGAGTGAACTTCAGGGCGTTGTCGATGACCGCGTCGAGGGCACTGGAGAGCGTGACCGGGTCGGCCCAGGCGGTGGTGGCGGGGCAGTCGCCGACGAGTCGTACGCCCTTGAGCTCGGCTACCGGTTCCCAGGCCGCGACGCGCTCCGCGGTCAGCGCGCCGATGTCGGTGAGCCGGAGGTCGGCCTGCGCGTGTTCGGCGAGGGCCAGGTCGAGCAGGTCGTCGAGGACCTGTGCCAGACGTTTGCCCTCGGTGCGGACCGAGGCGATCTCCTCGTTGCCCTCCGGCAGTTCGAGGGCGAGAAGTTCGATGCGCAGCAGCAACGCAGAGAGCGGGTTGCGCAGTTGGTGCGAGGCGTCGGCGACGAAGGCGCGCTGCTGCTCCAGGACGTCCTCCACGTTGTCCGCCATCTCGTTGAACGACCGGGCCAGACGCCTGAGTTCGGGCGGTCCGCCGGCCGCGGCGACCCGTGCGTTCAGCCGCCCGGTGGCGATGTCGTGGGTGGTCGCGTCGAGAATCCGTACGGGCTTGAGCACCCAGCCGGTGAGCCGCAGCGCGGCACCCACCGCGAGCAGCATCGCGGCGGCCTCCCCGAGACCGATGACGAGCCACCCGTGCAGGGTCTTGGAACGCATCTGCCCGGTGGGCGAGTCGGTGACGACCACCGCGACGACGTCACCGTCCCGGATGACCGGTGAGGCGACGACCAGCCGTTTCTTGCTGTCCCAGGGCCAGATCTGTGCCGGGTCGTGGCTGCGCCGCCCCAGCAGCGCCTCCTCGAAAGCGTCACGCCCCTCGCCCTTCGCGGGCAGGTACCAGGTCTCGGGGGCGTGCGCCATGGCGGAGTGGTCTCGGTAGAAGACGCCTGCGCGGATCCCGTAGACCTCGTCGTACTGCTGCAGCTCGCTACGCAGCGTAACCCCGCGCTGTCCCTCGGGGCCTACCCGCGAGCCGGTGGGGCGGTCGGTGACGAACTGTGCGAGGGACGCGAAGCGGGCGGCGTCGTCGATCCGGTCGACGACGACCTCCTGCTGCTGCGCGGCGGCGAGGCTCACCGCGAGCGGAACGCCTAGCGCGAGCAGGACCGCCGCCATGAGGACGATGAGCAGCGGAAGAAGACGTGTGCGCACCCGTCCCCGCTACGACGCCGGGGCGACGAGCCGGTAGCCGACGCCGCGCACGGTCTCGATCAGGGCGGGCATGCGCAGCTTGGAGCGCAGGGACGCCACGTGCACCTCAAGGGTTCGCCCGGTCCCCTCCCAACTCGTGCGCCACACCTCACTGATGATCTGCTCCCGCCGGAACACCACTCCGGGCCGCTGCGCCAGCAGCGCGAGCAGATCGAACTCCTTGCGGGTCAGTTGGACGACCGAGCCGTCCACGCTGACCTGCCGGGTGGGCAGTTCGATGCGGACGGTGCCGAGCAGCAGGGCATTCTCCGCCGAGCCGGACGCGTCGTCGTGGGCGGTGCGCCGGCTGACGGCGTGTATCCGGGCGAGCAGTTCCCCGGTGTCGTACGGCTTGACCACGTAGTCGTCGGCCCCGAGGTTGAGGCCGTGGATGCGGGAACGCACGTCGGAGCGGGCCGTCACCATGATCACGGGGGTGCTGGTGCGTTTTCGGATCTTGCCGCACACCTCGTAGCCGTCCTGGTCGGGCAGCCCGAGGTCGAGCAGGACCACCCCGAACCCATGCGCTTCCGGTACGAGCGCCTGGAGCGCCTCCTCGCCGCTGCGCGCGTGCACGACCTCGAACCCGTGTCGCGCCAGGACCGCGGACAGTGCGGCGGCCACGTGGTTGTCGTCCTCGACGAGGAGCAGTCTCACCCGGGCCCCCTTGGTTTTACTGATCGTTCGACTGTTCGTTCGCCTGGTAGTTGGCGTCGGCGCGTACTCTGGACATCATCTGGACGTGTGTGCGTGCTCATGCCCTCAGGCAGTCACGCCGATGAGTGAGGACCGCGTCAAGGGCCATCGGTGTGCGGGCGGCTTCCGTTACGCAGCCGGTACGCGCCCCCGACTAGGCCACTACGGGGAGTGTCCGACTGCTATCGGATCGTTATCCTCAGATTCCCCTCAGATGTAATGACGCTGGTGGAGCGGCGTTACTACTGTCCTCACAACCCGAGGAGGACGGAGCGGAACAACCGATGAGCAATGTATCGGTGACCAAGGACGCGGTGCCCGCGACCGGCGATCTGGTCGTGCTGAAGGACGTGAACAAGCACTTCGGCGCGTTGCACGTGCTCCAGGACATCAACCTGACCATCGCGCGTGGCGAGGTTGTGGTGGTGATCGGACCCTCGGGGTCCGGCAAGTCCACCCTCTGCCGCACGATCAACCGTTTGGAGACCATCGACTCGGGCGCGATCCATATCGACGGCAAGCCGCTGCCGGCGGAGGGCAAGGAGCTGGCCCGGCTGCGCGCGGACGTCGGCATGGTCTTCCAGTCCTTCAACCTCTTCGCGCACAAGACCGTGCTCGAGAACGTGATGCTGGGCCAGCTCAAGGTCCGCAAGGCCGACAAGAAGGCCGCGGAGGAGAAGGCGCGCGGGCTGCTCGACCGCGTGGGCGTCGCCACCCAGGCGGACAAGTACCCGGCGCAGCTCTCCGGCGGTCAGCAGCAGCGCGTCGCGATCGCGCGGGCGCTGGCGATGGACCCCAAGGTCATGCTCTTCGACGAGCCGACCTCGGCCCTCGACCCCGAGATGATCAATGAGGTGCTGGAGGTCATGCAGCAGCTCGCCCGGGACGGCATGACCATGGTCGTCGTCACCCATGAGATGGGATTCGCACGATCGGCTGCCAACCGGGTCGTCTTCATGTCCGACGGCCGCATCGTCGAAGAGGCTGTGCCGGACCAGTTCTTCAGCAACCCGAACAGTGACCGGGCGAAGGACTTCCTGTCGAAGATCCTGCACCACTGACGGTCGGCGCCGGCCCGGGACCGCGTCCCGGACGCACGCCACACCGGACCGCGGTCCCGGGCGCACTCCGCACCGGACCGCGTCCCGGACGCACAACGTCTACCGCCATCGACGGCTCGTACCCTTCACCACTCAAAGGATGTTCATCATGAAGCTCCGCAAGGTCACCGCCGCGTCGGCCGCCGTGCTCGCGCTCGCCCTCACCGCCACCGCTTGTGGGTCGGATGACAAGGACAGCGACAGCGCGGGAGCCGGGGGTGGCGACAAGATCAAGGTCGGCATCAAGTACGACCAGCCCGGTCTCGGCCTGAAGGAGTCGGACGGATCCTTCTCCGGCTTCGACGTGGACGTGGCGACGTACGTGGCGAAGGAGCTGGGCTACGACGCCGACCAGATCGAGTTCGTCGAGACCAAGAGCGCCGACCGTGAGAACGCGCTCGCCCGAGGCGACGTGAAGTTCATCGCGGCGACCTACTCGATCAACGAGGAGCGCCAGAAGAAGGTCGACTTCGGCGGCCCCTACCTGCTGGCCCACCAGGACCTGCTGGTGAAGTCGGACTCCGACATCACCGAGGCCACGGACCTCAACGGCAAGAACCTGTGCTCGGTGACCGGCTCCACCTCGGCGCAGAACGTCAGGGACAAGCTCGCCCCCAAGGCCAATCTGAAGCAGGTCGGCGGCTACTCGGAGTGCATCGCCGCTCTGCAGAGCGGCGCCGTGGACGCCGTGACCACGGACGACTCGATCCTCGCGGGCTTCGCCGCACAGCAGCAGTACAAGGGCCAGTTCAAGCTGGCCGGCCTGAAGCTGAGCAACGAGAACTACGGCATCGGCGTGAAGAAGGGTGACACCGAGACCCTCAACAAGATCAACGACGCCCTCGAGAAGATGGTCAGCGAAAAGGCCTGGGACAAGGCGGTCCAGGACAACTTCGGTCCGGCCAACTACAAGAACGAGCCCGCGCCGAAGATCGGCAACATCGTCAAGTAGCGCAGGACTCCACCGGCGTGCCGCCGCCCACCGCGATCAAGGCGGCGGCACGCCGCGCTATCCACGTACGCCACCCACCCGGAAGCGCGGGAGACCGTGTTCGACTTTATTTCTGACTATGACAACCCGACCCTGTTGGGTGCCTTCTGGATGACGGTGAAACTCACCTTCTTCTCCGGCATCGGCTCCCTGGTCTGGGGCACGCTCCTGGCCGCGATGCGGGTCAGCCCGGTTCCGCTCATGCGTGGGTTCGGTACGGCCTATGTGAACATCGTCCGGAACATCCCCCTGACGGTCATCATCATCTTCACCTCGCTCGGCCTCGCCGACATCTTCGGGGTGACGATGGGCTCCAAGGTGTTCGAGACCCGGGACTTCCGGCTGGCGATCCTCGGGCTGGTCGCCTACACCGCGGCCTTCGTCTGCGAGGCGATCCGTTCCGGCATCAACACGGTGCCCCTCGGGCAGGCCGAGGCGGCCCGCGCCATGGGACTGAGCTTCAGCCAGACCCTGCGACACATCGTGCTGCCGCAGGCCTTCCGCTCGGTGATCGGCCCGCTGGCCAACGTTCTGATCGCCCTGACCAAGAACACCACGGTGGCGGCCGCGATCGGCGTGGCAGAGGCCGCCTACCTGATGAAGGAAATGATCGAGAACGAGGCTCAGACGCTCCTCATCGGCGCGATCTTCGCATTCGGCTTCGTGGTACTGACCCTGCCCACCGGCCTCTTCCTCGGCTGGCTCAGCAAGCGACTGGCGGTGAAGCGATGAGCTCGGTCCTGTATGACGCTCCGGGCCCTCGCGCCAAGCGGCGCAACGTCCTCTTCTCGGTGATCTTCTTCCTCCTGCTCGCCCTGCTCGTGTGGTGGGCCTGGAAGACCCTGGACGACAAGGGCCAGCTGGAGTGGGCCCTGTGGAAGCCGTTCACCCAGTCGGAAGCCTGGACGACGTATCTGCTGCCCGGCCTCGCCGACACGCTGAAGGCCGCGGCGCTCGCCATGGTGATCGCCCTTCCACTGGGCGCGCTCTTCGGCATCGCACGCCTGTCCGACCACCGGTGGGTGCGGGTTTCGGCCGGCGCCGTGGTCGAGTTCTTCCGGGCGATCCCGGTACTGCTGCTGATGCTGTTCGCCAACGAGTTCTACGCTCGCTCGACGGATGTCAGCACCGCGGACCGGCCCCTGTACGCGGTCGTCACCGGCCTGGTGCTCTACAACGCGTCCGTCCTCGCCGAGGTCGTCCGGGCCGGCATCCTGGCCCTGCCCAAGGGGCAGACGGAGGCGGCCTACGCGATCGGTCTGCGCAAGGGCCAGACGATGTCCAGCATCCTGCTCCCGCAGGCCGTCACGGCCATGCTGCCGGCCATCGTCAGCCAGCTCGTGGTCATCGTGAAGGACACCGCGCTGGGTGGCGTCATGATCGGCTTCACCGAGCTGCTCAACACGCGCAGCACGCTCGCGGCGTTCTACGCCAACGTCATCCCCAGCTTCATCGTGGTGGCGGTCATCTACATCATCCTCAACTTCATCCTCACCAGCTTCGCCGGCTGGCTCGAGAAGAGGCTGCGCCGCAGCAAGCGCAGCACGGGCGCTGTCCTCGGCAAGGAGAAGGTCGACGACATCAACGCCGCCGAGGTGGGAGGCACCTTCGGAACGGGTGCCGGAGGCAGCATTTGACGAGCGGTCGCACGGTCGCCATCTGATCAGCAGTCAAGTCGCATGAGCAGTACGGAGGCAGTGGCATGATCGCCACTGCCTCCCTCGCTTGACGCAAACCCCGGCAATGGGTTGCATACGTTCTGTGATCGCACACCCTGCCCCATTCACCAGTTCCGGTACTTGTTCCGGTGGTTCTTCCGGGACGACGTCCAGGACACAGCACAGGGCAGGGGGCGTCACGCCGTGGACCCGGTGATCATCGTCGGGGCGGGGCCCGTCGGGCTCACTCTGGCTCTGGCGCTGGCCCGCCAGGAAGTCCCGTCCGTCGTCCTGGACGAGGGCACCGGCAAGGAGGAGCAGCGGTTCGCGCGCACGGTCGTAGTGCACGAGGACACTGCCGACCTGATGCACCGGCTGACCGGTTCCCCGCTGGACCGGACGGGACTGCGCTGGGCCGGATGGCGGTCGATGCGGCGCAAGCAGGTGATGCGGAAGATCACTTTCACGTCCGATGATCAGGTGCCACGGACTGCCGGTCCTTCCGGGAATCCGGGCGACGAGACCGACGACCGAGCCCCGGCACCGCTGCACCTCGCCCAGCACGAGCTGACCCGCGCGCTGCGCGCCGCCATCGACGGCGAGCCGCTGATCCAAGTCGCCGTGGAGAACCGGCTCGACTCCATCGAGCAGGAGCCGTCCGGGGTGACCGCGCACACCCGCGGTCCCCAGGGCACCTGGTGGCGCGGCAGCTATCTCATCGGCTGCGACGGCCCGCGCTCCACGGTCCGCAAGCTGGAGGACATCCGCTTCCCGGGCCGAACGGCCGTCGAACGGCACGCCGTGGCGGCGCTGCGCACGGAACTCCCCTGGCCCGGCCAGGCGTTGCTGCACCGTATGCCGCCGTGGCGGACGTCCGGCCCCTCGGCGGGGGAGATCGCCGCACGGCCCCTCGCCGACGACGTCTGGCGGCTGGACTGGCTGCTGCCACCGGGCAAGGATCTGGTCACACCCGAACTGCTGGTGGCGGGCGTCCGCGAGACCCTCGCAGGCTGGAGCGGCGACGGCACACCCGCGTACGAACTGCTGGACACCGGCGTGCACACGGTCCACCACCGCCTCGCCCGTCGGTGGCGGGCCGGCCGGGTCTTCCTCGCCGGGGACTCCGCACACCTGCTCGGCGCGCTCGGTGGCCACGGTCTGGAGGAGGGGCTGCGGGACGCCGACAATCTTGCCTGGAAGCTGGCACTGGCCTGGCACCACGGCCCCCACGAAGCACTGCTCGACAGCTATCAGGAGGAGCGGCGCGCCGTGGTCTCCGCCCGGCTGCGCGCCGCCGACCAGGTGCTGCCGGTATTGCGTGGCGGCGGGGGGTTGCGCTCGTACGTGCCCGGATCGGCCCGCAGTCATGACGCGCTGATCTCCGACGGCCACTTGGGGCGCGGTGCGCTCGGGGCGCCGGGGGCCTACGCCACCTCTCCGCTCGCGCCCGAGCACACCGAGTCGGAGGTGTCCGTGGACACGGCTCCCGGTGCGCCGGTCGTCGACGTCCGGGTGACCGCGGAGGACGGTTCGTTCGTACGGCTGCGGGAGCGGCTCGGGCGCGGAGCCCTGCTGGTGGTGCTGATCGCTCCGGGTACGGGCGTGTGGGAGCGCAAGCACTGGGTTACGGCCGGCGTCATGCCACGACTCGCGGCAGCGGTGACCGCGCTGCCGGGTCCCGCCGAACTGCTGGTCGCCGAGAGCTACCCGGGCGCCGCGGCGCACTCCGTGCTGCTGATCAGGCCGGACGGCCATCTGGTCACCGCACTGAGCGGGGTCCGCCCGGCGGAGCTGTACGCGGCGGCCGAGGCGGCGCTGGGCGGATTAGCGCGGCGTGAGGCGGCGGCGAGCACGGGATGAGGCCTGGGGCGTCGGCGTCGCGTGCCCGTCGCCGCCGTATGCCCGTGCCGTCGTGTGGCCGTGCCGTCGTGTGGCCGTCGCCCTCGTATGCCCGTGCCGTCGTGTGGCCGTCGCCCTCGTATGCCCGTGCCGTCGTGTGGCCGTCGCCCTCGTAGGCCCGTGCCGTCGTGTGGCCGTCGCCCTCGTATGCCCGTGCCGTCGTGTGGCCGTGCCGTCGTGTGGCCGTCGCCCTCGTATGCCCGTGCCGTCGTGTGGCCGTCGCCGCCGTGTGGCCGTCGCCCTCGTATGCCCGTGCCGTCGTGTGGCCGTGCCGTCGTGTGGCCGTCGCCCTCGTAGGCCCGTGCCGTCGTGTGGCCGTCGCCCTCGTATGCCCGTGCCGTCGTGTGGCCGTCGCCGCCGTGTGCCCGTCGCCGTGGGCGGCCTTTGGTCGATCTGGCCGCCGTAGGCCTGTCGCCGTCCCGGTCATGTGCCCGTTCCCGCAGTGGCCGCGAGCAATTTTCGAACTGACGGTCACCGTCGGGTCCACATAGTGACTCTCGGTTGACCGCTCCGCGGCACCATGGTGTACTCCGGACCGTGACCGACACCTGTGTGCGCCTGTGGCGGAGGGTCCATATGGACCTCGTCCGCTATGCGGGCTGCGTGTGTCGCCCGTCCTGCTGATTCGCCTTCTCCCCCTCTGCGCACCCGCCTTGGCATGGGTGCGCTTTCACGCGAACACTTCAGGACGGTACTCGTGTCTGTCTCCGCATTCCCCGCCGTACCGGCGACCGCGACCGGCGCCCCGGCTCCCACCCAGGCGGACCTCCTCGACTTCGTGCGCCGCACTGCCTCCGACGCCGAGTTGATCGCCTCACTCCCCCTCGACCCCGAAGGCCGCACCTGGGTCCGGCTGGAGGGCCCCGGCGGCAGCGAGGCCTGGCTGATCGGCTGGCCGCCCGGCAGCGGCACCGGCTGGCACGACCACGCCGAGTCCGTCGGCGCCTTCATCACCGCGTCGGGCGAGCTCAAGGAGAACTCGCTCGCCGTTCGGCTGCCCAGTGAGGGGTGGACCACCCTGGAACTGACCGAAGGGGTGGACCGCGAACGGGGGTTGCCGGCCGGCAGGGGCAGGTCGTTCGGTCACCACCACGTGCACGAGGTGCTCAACGAGTCCACCGAGGTGCACGCCATCTCCGTCCACGCGTACTACCCGCCCCTGCCGCTGATCCGCCGCTACAGCCGGACGGAACAGGTGCTGCGCCTGGAGCAGGTCGAGCGTCCGGAGGACTGGCAGTGAGCGCACACCCTGTGGACGGGGAGCAGCCGGTGGGCGGGGAGCAGCCTGCAGGCGGGGAACGCGCCGTCGATGGCGAACGCCCCATGGGCATCGACGAGTTGCTGGATCGGGTTCGCGCGGCCCTGGACCGGGTGGCGCCCGAGGAGGCACACGACGCGACGCAGGCCGGGGAGGCGCTCCTGGTCGACATCCGTTACGCGGCCCTGCGCGACCGCGACGGGCTGATCCCCGGCGCCCTCGTCGTGGAACGCAACGAGTTGGAGTGGCGCCTCGATCCCCAGGGCAGCCACCGCGCGCCGGAGGCGGCCGACCACTACGTGCGTGTGGTGGTCGTCTGCAACGAGGGCTACGCCTCGAGCCTGGCCGCAGCGTCCCTGCACGCCCTGGGCCTGCACCGGGCCACAGACCTGGTGGGCGGCTTCCAGGCGTGGAAGGCGGCGGGGTTTCCCGTGACGCGGGATCGCGGGGCGGTTCGCTTCCGCTGAGTAATTTCTCGCGCGCGCTCAGGTGGCGCCCCGCCCCGCCGGAGAGGCGCGGGGCGCACACTTGCGGGTCGCCCACCCACTACTCCTGAGCCGTGGCCACCCTCACCGGCAGGGGCCGCAGGGCCACTCGCCCCGGTACCGCGGTGGCCACCAGGGCCAGCAGGCCGGCGATCGCGATCACCGAGACGTAAACCAGCGGTGTGACCGACGGTGCCGCCCGACCGGTCATGCCGACGCTGAACGCGGTCAGTACGGCGAGCGCGATCCCGCTGCCGAGCGCCGTGGCCAGGAACAGCACCGACAGCGCCTCGGTACGCAGCATCCGCAGCACCTGTCGCCGTGTCGCGCCCGCGAGCCGCAGCATCGCGAATTCCCGTACACGCGCGGAGACCGACATGGCGAGCGTGTTGACGACCGCGATCGCGGTGAACGCCAGCACGAGTGCCATGGCGAGGTGGTTCACCTCCGCGTTCGCCTGCTGCCGCCCCGCTTGCACCCCGTCAGCCGCAGCCGGGGTGAGGACGCGCAGGTCAGGGAACTCACTCAGGGTGGTCGCGAGTTGTGCCTGTGTGCGGGTGGAGCCGACGAGGACGGCGGCGCCGAGCGGATTGTCGACATGGCGGGCGACCAGGTCGTGGGCGAAGGTGAGATCGCCGAAACCGAGCCCCTTGGCATAGACGGCGATGACGGTGAGGGTGGTCGGCGTTCCGTCACCCAGTGTCAGCTTCAAAGCACTTCCTGGCCTCAAGTGGTGCTGGTCAGCGGCCAGTTGGCTTACGGCGACGGTGTCCTCGGCGAGCCCCGACAAGGATCCCGCGATGACGTCGGGGTCCCAGGCGCGGGTGAGGCCCGCGGGGGTCACGCCCTGCGCCGGGTACTTGTCGAGGCCGACGCGGACGGTCGTCCGGACGACTTCGGTGACGGTGTCGCCCTGGGTACGAAGACGCCGTGCGGCCTCGGCCGGCACACCGGGCCCCTGCGCCGTGACGACCCAGTCGGCGCGGATGCCCTCCCGGGCCTGGGCGCGGGCCGCGTCACCGAGGGTGGGCTGGACGAAGAGGACAGTGCAGGTCATACCGACGAGGAGGGTGAGCGGGGTGACGACGGACGCCATGCGGATCGCATTGCCGCGGAGGTTGGCGATGGCGAGCCGGCCGCCGAACCCGGTCGTCCGCAGCGGTCCAGCGAGGACGACGGCCGTGGCCTTGACCAACGGTGGTCCGAGCAGCGCCACGGCGGAGGCGAGGACCACGACGGCGAGGAAGGTGACCGGAGTCGACGCGGGCTCGGTCCGCAGCCCCGTGAGCACGATGACGAGGGTGGTGCCGCCGGCCAGCAGGAGGAGTCCGGCGAGGGTGCGTCCCCAGGCCGGACGGACGCGCTCGACGGCCGCTTCGGCGAGGGCTTCGGCAGGACGGATACGGGTGATGCGGCGCGCGGAGACACGGGCGGCGGCCCAGGCTCCGAGCAGCGTCGCGGCGACGGCGGCGAGCGGCGGGAAGACACCGGCCGTGTGCTGAAGGGTGGCCGGTACGGCGCCGAGTTCGACGAACCGGTCGTGCAGCAGACCGCCGAGCGGCAGCCCGGCGCATGCTCCCAGGACACCGGCCACCAGGCCGACGATCAGGGCCTCTCGCCCGAGTAGTGCGCGGAGTTGGCCCCGGGTGGCGGCCACGGCGCGCAGCAGGGCGAGTTCGCGGTGCCGTTGCCGGATGGACAGCGCGAAAGTGCCGACGACCACGATCACGGCGACCAGCAGCGAGGTGCCGCCCATGGCGCCACCGAGACTGACGAGCTTCACCCGGGCCGCGGCGGCGTCCAGGAACTCGACGGGGCCGCGGTCACTGCCGGCGCTGACCTGCACGGTGGTGCCGCGCAGCGCCCCGGCGACGTTTCGCCGAAGCACTTCCGGCGTGGTGCCCTCGGCGGGGAGCACGCCGAACGCGGTCACCTGCCCGGGATGTGCGGCGAGACGGCGGGCCTCCGCGGCGGAGAAGAAGAGGGAGGTCTGATGGCGTACCGGGGTGCCCTGGGCGATTCCGGTGATCCGGTATGCGCGCGGCTCCCGGGTCGACTGGACGGTGAGCCGGTCGCCGGGCCCGAGGCGCGCACGGTCGGCGAGGTAACGGTCGACGACGAGATCGCCATCCTGTACGGGGGCCTTTCCGCTGATGAGGGTGTACGGGGTGAGGGTCGCGGACTCCCAGGCGTGACCGTATGCGGTCCGGTCGCCGGTGGGGACCGAGGGCTGGGCGAGGAAGGTGAGTTCCGGAACGACTCGGGCCGCCCCGGGTACGCGCTTCAGCTTCTCCCCCAGGGCCTCGGGCAGCCAGGCACGTTCGGTGATCGGCTTCGCCTTGTGTTTGACCTTGGTCTTGCCCTTCTTGTGTTTGACGGTCTTCTGGTGGACGTTCTGGTCCGCGGACACGATCACGGGCGCGGCAGCGTAGCGCTCGGTGCCGATAGTTCCGCGCAGTCCCGTTTCCAGGAGGGTGCCGCAGGCGGTGATGAGGGCGGCGGCGCACATCAGGGCGAGGAATGCACCGAGGAAGCCGCCCTTTCGGTGCCGGACGGTCCGCAGGGCGTAACGCAGCATCATGAGAGCTCGCTCTCCTCTGTGTCGTCCTGGTGCGGGGCGGCCGGGAAGGCGAGGAACCGAGTGAGCACGGTGCGTGCGCCGGACGGGGTCTCGGTCTCGGGCCGCTGGTAGCGGTTGAGGAGCGCGATGTACTCCTCGAAGAACTCGCGGAGTTCGGGGAGGGTGAGCCGAACGGTTCCGCGCGAGTACGGGAAGGCATCCGCCCAGGGGTCGTCGTCGCCCGCGCCCCGTTGCAGTTCCTCGAAGAGTTCCAGGTCGGCTGCGTAGGCATGGTGGTTCAACTCGTCCATCACCAGCCTCATCTCGGGGCTCTGCCGGCTGCGCGGCGGAAAGCGGCGGTCGCCGGGCACGGCTCGCCACCAGCGCTCGCGGCCGTGGCCCGTGCGGTCGGTCTCCTCGACGAATCCGTACCGGGCCAGCTCGCGCAGGTGATAGCTGGTGGCGCCGGTGTTCAGTCCGAGCGCACGGCCAAGGGTGGCCGAGGTGGCGGGGCCGTGCACGGTGAGGTGTTGCAGCACGCGTTGCCGCCGGGGGTGGGCGAGGGCTTTGAGGGTCGCCAGGTCGTCGAGCTCGATGGACTCGCGCCGCCCGGGTTCACCGGAGGTCCGTCCCGCGTCGCCATCAGGGCTCACCGACCTCGTGGTCCGGGTCGCGCCGGGTTGATTTGACATGAGTACACAGTCGTTTGTGCACAGTTACCCGTGCACTGATGTGACCAGGCGTCTTCGACAGGGGGCTAACCCCACCTTGAACGCTGGGAGTTGGTGCTCACTCCCGGGCCCGGTGGACAGCGAGGAGGCGGGAGCCGAGACGGGAGCCGGAGCCGAGACGAGAGCCGGAGCCGAGACGGAGACGGGAGGCGAGACGGAGGCGGAGACGGGAGCCGAGACAGGCGGAGAAGGGAGCCGAGACAGACGGAGAAGGAGACGACAACAGAAGGCTGGGGAGGCCGGGGTGGGAGGCCGCGGCTCCCCCGAGCAGACTGGATCAGTACTGGTCGTCCTCCAAGCCATCCGTGTCCTCGCCCGCTTCCTCCAGTGCCTGCCGGACCACCCGCAGGGCCATGCCCTCCGGGTAGCCCTTGCGGGCGAGCATGCCCGCGAGGCGGCGCAGGCGCTTGTCTCTGTCGAGGCCTCGCGTGGAGCGCAGCTTGCGCTCGACCAGTTCCCGGGCGGTCGTCTCCTCCTGCTCCGAGTCGAGCTGTCCGACGGCCTCGTCGATCAGCGAGGAGTCCACTCCTCTGGTGCGCAGTTCCCGGGCCAGCGCCCGCCGCGCCAGCCCTCGCCCGTGGTGCCGGGACTCCACCCAGGCGTCGGCGAAGGCACCGTCGTCGATGAGGCCGACTTCCTCGAACCTGGACAGCACCTCCTCCGCCACGTCCTCGGGGATGTCCCGCTTGCGCAGGGCGTCGGCGAGCTGCTTACGCGTACGCGGGGTCCCGGTGAGCAGGCGCAGACAGATGGCCCGCGCCCGCTCAGCCGGGTCCCCCGGGTGGGGTTCCCCCTCCTCGGCCCTCGACGAGGGAGGGGAACCGCCGTCCTGTGGGCGACGGGAGGCTTCACCGAAGCCGCCCGCCCGCCGTCGGCCACGCGGTCCACCACTGCCGCGCCGCCCCGTGGCACGGTTCCGACCGTCACCGTGTCCGTCATCGCGTGAAGCGTCGTCATGCCTCCGGCCGCCGCGTTCGAGACCACCGCCGGGCGGGCCGGACCCGTCCGGCGGACCCTGACCGTCCGGATCCCCGCCGTAGGCACCGTCGTCGACATTGGCCGCACCGTCGGCATAGGCACCGTCGTCGACATGGGCGGCACCGTCGTTGGCATAGGCACGGTCGGCGTAGGAATCACCGCCGCCGTGAGCGCCGTCGCCGCCGTTCCCCCGCTTCCGGTCGTGCGGTCCGGCCCCCTGTCCGGCCGAGCCGCCGCTCCCACGCCCTGGCCTCTGGGGGGCGACGGGATGCGCGTACTCGGCCCAGTCGGTTCGCCACGCTTTGGAATCAGGCACAGTACGGGTCAGCTCTTGGTCGCCGCGGCCTTGGACTTGGTGGCCTTGGCCGCCGGAGCCGACACCGCCTTGGCCGCTTCCTCGGCCGCGAGGGCCGCGCTCGCCGCGTCCGCGCCCGGTTCGGCGGCGGGCTCCTCCGGCCGCACGCCGACGCCCAGCTTCTCCTTGATCTTCTTCTCGATCTCGTTGGCCAGGTCGGGGTTGTCCTTGAGGAAGTTGCGCGCGTTCTCCTTGCCCTGACCGAGTTGGTCGCCCTCGTAGGTGTACCAGGCACCGGCCTTGCGGACGAAGCCGTGCTCCACGCCCATGTCGATCAGACCGCCCTCGCGGCTGATGCCCTGACCGTAGAGAATGTCGAACTCGGCCTGCTTGAAGGGCGGCGCCACCTTGTTCTTGACGACCTTGCAGCGGGTGCGGTTGCCCACCGCATCCGTACCGTCCTTCAGTGTCTCGATGCGACGGATGTCGATACGCACCGAGGCGTAGAACTTCAGTGCCCGGCCACCGGTCGTGGTCTCCGGGGAGCCGAACATCACACCGATCTTCTCGCGCAGCTGGTTGATGAAGATGGCGGTGGTCTTGGACTGGTTCAGCGCGCTGGTGATCTTCCGCAGGGCCTGGCTCATCAGACGAGCCTGCAGACCCACGTGCGAGTCGCCCATCTCGCCCTCGATCTCCGCGCGAGGGACGAGCGCGGCGACGGAGTCGATGACGATGAGGTCGAGGGCACCGGAGCGGACCAGCATGTCCACGATCTCCAAGGCCTGCTCGCCGTTGTCGGGCTGGGAGAGGATGAGGTTGTCGATGTCGACGCCGAGCTTGCGCGCGTACTCGGGGTCGAGGGCGTGTTCCGCGTCCACGAAGGCGACTTGGCCGCCGGCCTTCTGGGCGTTCGCCACCGCGTGCAGGGTCAGGGTCGTCTTGCCGGAGGATTCCGGTCCGTAGATCTCCACGACACGGCCGCGCGGCAGTCCGCCGACGCCGAGAGCCACATCGAGTGCGGTCGACCCGGTCGGGATGACCTCGATGGGCTCCTTCGACCGCTCGCCCATGCGCATCACGGCGCCCTTGCCGAATTGCCGTTCAATCTGTGCGAGCGCGGCGTCGAGCGCCTTCTCGCGGTCGGTTCCTGCCATGGGTTCCACCCGGTTTGCTTGAGTCGATCGCTTCACGCCAAAGACGCTAACGCCTGCCACTGACAATGCGCTCTGACGCCCGCCCGGCCTGTGGATAACTCGGGCGGATCTCCATGAAATCCCCCGTGAAATCCCCGTCGCGAGCCCGCCGGAGACTCCATAAGAATGGATGTTCGATTTTAGTGTCAAGCGCACCACGCGGCTCCCGAAGACCACGGCCGGCTCTGGTACCGCCGCCGCGGAGCCCCCAACGAGACCGAGCAACGCCCTGCCCGAAAGCCCCTTCGTCCTGACGGCCTGCGCGCCCCTCGCTCCCCACAGCCCTCCGGGCGTGGCCGCTCGACTCTCCGGCCCTCCGGGCGCGGCCCCTCGGCCCTCCGGCCTTCCGGGCGCCCCATATCCGTGCCTCCCCGCCACGGCGCTTCGGGCCGTCCACCAGCACGGTCGCGCCAGGGCGCATCCCGGCTGCACTCCCGGCTGCACTCCCGGTGCGCTCCCGGTGCGCTCCCGGGCGTGGCGCCGGGTCCCCTCGCACTTCGGCATGGAGACGCCGTTCGACACCGCGGTCTCCATGACCCGGGCGGTCGGGGGTGGGGGTGCTGGTGGTGCTGCTTTCGGTGTTCGCCGTCGCCACGTTCCGGTACCGGCCCGAGGGCCCGCAGGGCTTCCTTCGTCGGCACGGGGGCCTGGGCGGTCGTCGCCTGCTGAGTGTCCGGTTCCGGGTGCTCGACGGCCGACTAGGCGGACGCGTCCTCGGCCCCCGTCCCCGTCCGCCTCCCCAGCAGCCGCCGCACCCGCGCGAGCGCGACGCCCGAGCCCCGCCTGCGATGGCCGTGCACCCGCGGGTCGTCCGTGACGTCGTACCGCTTCACATAGGCCCCCAGGAAGGCCTGCAGCGTGGCGACCGCCGGAATCGCGATCAGCGCGCCCACCGCGCCCATCAGGGCAGTGCCCGCGACGACCGAACCGAACGCGACAGCGGGATGGATGTCCACGGTCTTCTCGGTCAGCTTGGGCTGCAGCATGTAGTTCTCGAACTGCTGGTAGACGACCACGAAGATGAACACCCACAGCGCGTACCAGGGGTTCACGGTGAAGGCGATCAGCATCGGCAGGGCGCCCGCCAGATACGTGCCGATGGTGGGGATGAACTGCGAGACCAGGCCGACCCAGACGGCGAGCACCGGCGCGTTCGGGATGTCGAGCGTCGCCAGCAGGACATAGTGGGCGGCACCCGAGATGAGGGCCATCAGGCCGCGCGAGTAGATGTAGCCGCCGGTCTTGTCGACGGCTATCTCCCAGGCGCGCAGCACCTCGGCCTGCCGGGCGGGCGGCAGCACCGAGCACAGCGCTCGCCGCAACCGCGGCCCGTCGGCGGCGAAGTAGAACGAGAACAAGGCGATCGTCAGGAGCTGGAAGAGGCCGCCGAGGACCTGCGCGGACACGTCCAGTACGCCGGTCGCGCTGTTCTGCACGTACTTCCTGAGCCAGTCCGAGTGCACCAGGCTGTCCTGGATGTCGAGGCGGCTCAGCTCGGTGTTGAAGGTCGAGTTGACCCAGTTGATCACCTGGTCGAGATACCTCGGGAAGTCCTCGACGATATTGATGATCTGACCGGCGAGCATCGAGCCGAGCAGGGTGACGAAACCGGCGCTCGCGATCATCACGGCGAAGAAGACGATCGCGGTGGCCAGCCCCCGGCGCATGCCGCGAGTGGCCATCCGGCTCACCGCGGGTTCTATGGCGAGGGCCAGGAAGAACGCGATGAGGATGTTGATCAACAGCCCGGTGAGCTGCTGGAACGCCCAACTGCCGAACTGGAAGCAGGCGTACAGGGCGAGCGCGAGCACCATGGCCCGCGGCAGCCAGCGCGGCATGCGGCTTCCCGACGCGGCGCCCCCGGCCGGAGGGCCGGCGGGAGGCGTCGTGCCGGGCGGAGAAGCCTCTGGTGTGACCTGGGCGGTCTCGTCGGTGGGTGCCACGGTGCAAGTCTCACCCACACGGCCGTCATCCGGGCCCCCGGCCTGGGGATCTCTTCGCCGATCAGCGCTTTTCGTGCGGAACGTTCATGGTCGCGCACACCACGCGCCAGATGTCCTTCGCCTCCCAGCCGGCGTCCAGGGCCTGGTGCACCGTGCGCCCGCCGAGCTCCGACATGACATGGTCACGTGCGAAGGTGTCGGCGTACCCGGGACCGAAGTGATCCGCCATCCGCTGCCAGAAGACCGTCAACCGCATGACTCCAGTATCCCGCCCTGAGGGTGGGGCCCGGCGGCGAGGCCTTGTCGCGGAGGTTTTCCGTCCTACGGTCGGAACATGGCCGAAACCGGAGCATTCCCACCGCCCCCGTCGCCCGCGGCGCGCTCGCCGCTCGCCCGGGCCGAGCACTTCGTGTGGCTCACCGCGCGCGTGCTGGAGCAGCGCCAGTTCGCGTACCACTTCCTGGACGGCGATCCGGACGCGGTGGAGACCGCGCTGGCCGCCTACCGCAACGAAGACGAGGGCTACGGTCACGCACTGGAACCGGATCTGCGCGGGCCGGTCAGCCAGCCGCTGCACACCGGTCACGCGCTGCGCGTGCTGGACTCGATCGGGCGCTGCGGCGGGCAGCGGGTCGAACGCGTCTGCCGCTATCTGACCGCTGTCTCGACGTCCGACGGGGCTCTCCCGGCGGTCCACCCCAGCCAGCGCGGCTATCCCGCCGCACCCTTCGTGCCGATCGTCGACGATCCCCCGAGTTCTCTCCTCGCCACCGGGCCCGTGGTGGGCCTGCTGCACCGCAACGACGTGTGGCACGCCTGGATGTTCCGGGCCACCGACTTCTGCTGGCAGGCGGTCGACTCCCTGGAGGTGACACACCCCTACGAGGTCGAGGCCGCCGTGGCGTTCCTCGACTCGGCACCGGACCGTCCCCGCGCGGAAGCCGCCGCCGACCGGCTGGGCCGTCTGCTGCGGGAGCAGCGGCTCGCCGCCCTGGAGCCGGACCGCCTGGACGCCTACCCGGTCGCGCCGGGCTACGCACCGGACGAGCACCACTTCGCGCACGACTTCGCCAAGACGCCCGGTTCACTCGCGCGCGCGTGGTTCACCGACGAGGAGATGGCCCGCTCCCTCGACTTCCTCACGAGCGAGCAGCAGGAGGACGGTGGCTGGCCGGTCCGCTGGCGCCAGTGGGCGCCGGGCACGGCCCTGGAGGCGCGGCCGATGGTCACCGTCGAGGCGCTGCGGACCCTGCGGGCGTACGGACGGACCATTACCTGAGTGCTGTCCCTCGCCGTCGCTCAGCCCGTCATGGCCCGCACCCCCGCCGTCACCACGACGGCCGCGGCGATCACGATCAGGAAGGGCGCCCGCAGCAGCAGCGCCACGGCCGCCGCCGCGAGGCCCGCCGCCTTGGCGTCCAGGACGAGGGTCTGCCCCTCGGCGAAGGTCTGCTGCGCGGTGAGCGCCGCCAGGAGGGCGACGGGCAGCAGCGCGGCGAGGCGCTGGACGAGAGGCCGCTCCAGTACGCCCTCGGGGACCAGCAGCCCGAGGAGCTTGACGGCGTAGCAGCCCACGGCGGTCACACCGATGGCGATCCAGATGTTCAACGCTCTTCCTTCGGTGCCTCGTCCGGTGCCTCATCGGCGTCCACAGGGTTACGGGTGGCGCGGCGGCCCGCTCCGTAGAGGGCGATCGGCGCCGCGAGCGCTGCCACCAGGACCGGGACCCCGGCGGGCAGCACGGGCAGCAGGCCGAGCCCGAGGAACACGGCGAGGCCCGCGACGGCACGCTCCAGGGTGGTCTTCAGCATCGGCGCGAGCAGCGCCAGGAAGACGGCCGGCCCCGCGGCGTCCAGCCCCCAGGCGTCTGTGTCGCCGATGGCCCCGGCCCCGAGCGCGCCGAGCAGTGTGGTGAGGTTCCACAGCACGTACAGGGTGAGTCCGGTGACGGTGAAACCGATGCGGGCGCTGCGCCGCGTCGGCTGGGCGAGCGCGACCGCGGTGGTCTCGTCGATGACCCACTGGGCGGCCGCCGGCCGCACCGCGCGCGGGAGGGCCAGCAGCTGGGACAGCCGCAGCCCGTAGAACGCGTTCCGCACCCCGAGGAAGAAGGCGCCCGCGGCGGCCGTGAACGGGTTGCCGCCGGCCGCGAGCGCGCCGACCAGCGCGAACTGCGAGGCCCCCGTGAAGACCAGGAGGCTGAGCACACAGGTCTGCAGCAGCGTCAGGCCGCCGCCGGCCGAGGTCACACCGAAGGCGAAACCGGACAGGCCGACGGCGAACCCGACACCGAGTGCGTCTCGTACGACGGCGGCGTCGGGTTTTCCACCGTTCTGGTTCCCTGTGTCTGCGAGTGCTGTCCGTTCTGCCACGCCTGGGACGGTAGGGGTCGGCCGGCCGGCGGGTCTTGTACGTTCTTGCGCTCGCGCTGATACGCGCCCGGCGGCACCCCGACGATGCGGGTGAAGTGGCGGTTGAGGTGCGGCTGGTCGGTGAAGCCGACGGTGACGGCCGCGTCGGCGGGAGCGATCCCCGCGTCGAGGAGGCGGCGGGCCCGGCGCACCCGGGCGTCCGTGAGCCAGGTGTGCGGAGGCATGCCGTAGGTGTCGCGGAAGGCCCGCAGCAGCGCGAAGGGGCTGCTGCCCAGGTCGGTGGCGAGCCGCTGCAGGGTGGGTGGCTCGGCCATGTGTTCCTCCAGCACGGCCCGTGCGCGTGCCGCCACGCCGGCACCCGCGGTGCGCACGGCGCGCTGCGGCAGCGGACCGCCGTTCAGGCGCAGGAGGCGGGTCACGGCGACCCTCAGCAGGGTGTCGGCGGCGAGCGCGTTGCCCTCGTCGGCGGCGCGGAGCACCTGGTGGACAAGGGCGACGGCGTACGGGTCGGCGAGCACCGGGGCGACGAAGCCGGGCGTGCCGCGGATGGAGGTGGTCTCCGCGGCTATCTCGGCGACCAGGTCCGGTGACGGGTAGACGGCCCCGTACCGCCAGCCCTCCGGAACGCCCGCGCGGCCGGTGTGCGGGGTGTCCGGGTTGACGAGCGCGAGGGACCCCGCGCCCGCGTACACGTCGTCGCCGCCGTGGTGGAAGACCTCGGCGCCGTCGGCGATGGCCGCGATGACGAAGTTCTCGTGGGTGTGCCGCACGAAGGTCTTGTGGACGTAACTCGCCCTCAGCAGATCGACACCGGGCAGTTCCGGGTACTGCCAGTGCCGCGCCCGCTCGGTGGAACCTGCCATGCGTCCATTCTCCATCACGTCCCAACGACGACGGAGTGGGCGTCTACGCAGGTCAGGGGCATTGTCAGTGGCCGGGTGCAGGATAGGGGCATGGCACGGACTGCACTCGACGGCTTCTCTCCCGCGACCCGCGGCTGGTTCACGGGGGCCTTTTCCACGCCCACCGCGGCCCAGGCCGGGGCGTGGCGGGCCATCGGTGCGGGGTCGGACGTGCTGGTGGTCGCCCCGACCGGCTCCGGCAAGACCCTGGCCGCGTTCCTCGCCGCGCTGGACCAGCTGGCGTCCGCTCCTCCGCCGGCCGATCCGAAGAAGCGCTGCCGGGTGCTGTACGTGTCGCCGCTGAAGGCTCTCGCGGTCGACGTCGAGCGGAACCTGCGCAGTCCGCTGACCGGCATCCGTCAGGAGTCGGTGCGGCTGGGGCTGCCCGAGCCGGAGGTGCGGGTGGGCATCCGCTCCGGCGACACCCCGGCCGCCGAGCGCCGTGCGCTGTCCACGCGTCCGCCGGACATCCTGATCACCACCCCCGAGTCGCTGTTCCTGATGCTGACGTCGGCCACGCGCGACGCGCTGACGGGTGTGGAGACCGTGATTCTGGACGAGGTGCACGCGGTCGCCGGCACCAAGCGCGGCGCCCATCTCGCGCTCTCCCTGGAGCGCCTGGACGAGCTGCTGCCCAAGCCGGCCCGCCGGATCGGCCTCTCGGCGACCGTGCGCCCGGTCGACGAGGTCGCGCGCTATCTCTCGCCGCGCCGCAAGGTGGAGATCGTGCAGCCGCCGTCGGGCAAGGAGTTCGACCTGTCCGTGGTCGTACCGGTCGAGGACCTGGGCGAGTTGGGCGGCTCCCCGGTGGCCGACGGGAGTGAGGGAGCGGAACGGCCGTCGATCTGGCCGCATGTTGAGGAGCGGATCGCGGACCTCGTCCAGGCCCACCGTTCCACGATCGTGTTCGCCAACTCCCGCCGCCTCGCCGAGCGCCTGTGCAACCGTCTCAACGAGATCGCGTACGAGCGGGCGACCGGCCAGACGCTGGACGAACACCACTCCCCGGCCGAGCTGATGGGCGGCTCGGGCGCGGCCCAGGGGGCGCCTGCCGTCATCGCGCGCGCCCACCACGGCTCGGTCTCCAAGGAGCAGCGGGCTCTCGTCGAGGAGGACCTCAAGGCCGGTCGGCTCCCTGCCGTGGTCGCCACCTCCAGTCTCGAACTCGGCATCGACATGGGTGCCGTGGATCTCGTCGTCCAGGTCGAGTCGCCGCCGTCCGTGGCCTCCGGCCTGCAGCGCGTGGGCCGCGCGGGCCACCAGGTGGGAGCGGTCTCGACGGGTGTGGTCTTCCCGAAGTACCGCGGTGACCTGGTCCAGTCCGCCGTCGTCACGGAACGGATGCGCAGCGGCTCCATCGAGTCGCTGAAGGTCCCCGCCAACCCCCTGGACGTCCTCGCCCAGCAGCTCGTCGCGATGACGGCGCTGGACACCTGGCAGGTCGACGACCTGCTCGCCACGGTCCGCCGGGCGGCCCCGTTCGCCTCGCTCCCGGAATCGGCCTTCACGGCCGTGCTCGACATGCTGGCGGGCCGGTATCCGTCCGACGCCTTCGCGGAGCTCAGGCCGCGCGTGGTGTGGGACCGCGTCGCCGGAACGATCACCGGGCGCCCGGGGGCACAGCGTCTGGCCGTCACCTCCGGGGGCACGATTCCCGACCGAGGGCTCTTCGGGGTCTTCCTCGCCGGCGCCGATCCCAAGAAGGGCGGTGGCCGGGTCGGCGAGCTGGACGAGGAGATGGTGTACGAGTCGCGGGTCGGGGACGTCTTCACGCTGGGCACCAGCTCCTGGCGGATCGAGGACATCACCCGTGACCGGGTGCTGGTGTCCCCCGCGCCCGGTGTCCCGGGCCGACTGCCCTTCTGGAAGGGCGACCAGCTGGGCAGGCCGCTCGAACTGGGCCGCGCGGTGGGCGCGTTCCTGCGCGAGGTGGGTTCCCTGCCGCAGGACGACGCACGGCTGAGGCTGCTGGCCGCGGGACTTGACGCCTGGGCCGCGGACAACGTCCTTTCGTACCTGGCGGAACAGCGCGAGGCCTGCGGCCACGTGCCGGACGACCGCACGATCGTGGTCGAACGGTTCCGTGACGAGCTGGGCGACTGGCGAGTCGTGGTGCACTCGCCGTTCGGCGCCCAGGTGCACGCCCCGTGGGCGCTGGCGCTGGGCGCCCGGCTCTCCGAGCGGTACGGCATGGACGCCCAGGTCATGCACGCCGACGACGGCATCGTGCTGCGCCTGCCCGACGCCGATCTGCTGGGGCTGGACCTGCTCGACCAGGAACCTCGCAAGGCGGGCACCGAATACGACTCGGAACAGGCTCCCGTCGGCGCGGCGGACGTCGCCTTCGACAAGGGCGAGGTCGATCAGATCGTCACCGACCAGGTGGGCGGTTCCGCGCTGTTCGCGTCGCGGTTCCGGGAGTGCGCCGCGCGGGCGCTGCTGCTGCCGCGCCGCAACCCCGGAAAGCGCACACCGCTGTGGCAGCAGCGGCAGCGCGCGGCCCAACTGCTCGAGGTGGCCAGTGAGTTCGGCTCGTTCCCGATCGTCCTGGAGGCGGTCCGCGAATGTCTCCAGGACGTCTTCGACGTGCCCGGGCTCGGGGAGTTGATGGGTGACATCGAGTCCCGCAAGGTGCGACTGGTCGAGGTCACCACACCGGAGCCGTCTCCGTTCGCGCGCTCCCTGCTGTTCGGGTACGTGGCCCAGTTCCTGTACGAGGGCGACTCACCGCTCGCCGAGCGGCGCGCCGCCGCGCTGTCGCTGGACTCGCGGCTGCTCGCCGAGTTGCTCGGTCAGGCGGAACTGCGCGAACTGCTCGACGCGGAGGTGCTGAGCGAGCTGGAGCGGGAGCTGCAGTGGCTCACCGAGGACCGGCGGGTGAAGGATCCCGAGGGCGTCGCGGACGTGCTCCGTCTGCTGGGCCCGCTCACCGACGCGGAGCTGGCGGAGCGCGGCGCCGAGCGGAGCTGGGTGCGGGAGCTGGCCGGGGCGCGGCGCGTGATCAGGGTCAGGGTCGCCGGGGCCGAACACTGGGCCGCGATCGAGGACGCGGGCCGACTGCGTGACGCGCTGGGCACGGCCCTGCCCGTCGGGGTGCCGGAGGCCTTCATGGAGCCGGTCAAGGACCCGCTCGGTGATCTCCTGGCGCGATACGCGCGCACCCACGGCCCGTTCACGTCGGCGACCGCGGCGGCCCGCTTCGGCCTCGGCACGGCCGTCACCGAGGGGGCGCTGCAGCGGCTGGCGGCGAGCGGCCGTGTCGTCCAGGGCGAGTTCCATCCGGCGGGCATCGGCCAGGAGTGGTGCGACGCGGCGGTGCTGCGCAGGCTGCGCCGCCGGTCCCTGGCCGCCCTGCGCGAGGAGTTGGAGCCGGTACCGCCCGCCGCGCTCGCACAGTTCCTGCCGCAGTGGCAGCACGTCGGCGGCGGGCACGGGCTGCGCGGTGTCGACGGTCTCGTCCGGGCAGTCGAGCAGTTGCAGGGGGCCTCGGTACCGGCGTCGGCGCTGGAGAAACTCGTCCTGCCGTCACGCGTGTCGAACTACACCCCGGCGATGCTGGACGAGCTGACGGCCGCCGGCGAGATCCTGTGGGCCGGGGCCGGTTCGCTGCCCGGCAAGGACGGCTGGGTTTCGCTGTATACGGCCGACTCGGCCCCGCTGCTGCTGCCGCCCCCGCACCCGCTGGAGCCGACCGCACTCCACCAGTCGGTCCTGGACGCCCTCTCCGGCGGCTACGGCCTGTTCTTCCGGCAGATCGCCGACCAAGTCCGCGCCACCACGCACCCGGACGTCACCGATCCCCAACTGGCCGACGCCGTCTGGGACCTGGCCTGGTCAGGACGGCTCACGAACGACACCCTCGCGCCCATGCGCGCGGTCCTCGGCTCGGGCCGCACCGCGGGATCCACTGCCCACCGCGCCAAGCGCACGGTGCCGCGCGGCCGGTACGGCTCGCTCACCGCAGGTGCCCGCCCGGTCTCCCGTACGGGGCCGCCCACCGTCGCCGGACGCTGGTCGCTGCTGCCCGACCGCGAACCCGACACGACCGTGCGCTCCCACGCCCTGGCCCGTACGCTGCTCGACCGGCACGGCGTGGTCACCCGGGGCGCCGTGGCGGCGGAGGGGGTCGAGGGCGGTTTCTCGGCGACGTACCGCGTCCTGTCGGCTTTCGAGGACAGCGGTCAGGCCCGCCGGGGCTATGTGGTCGAGGGGCTCGGCGCCGCACAGTTCGCGATGGACGGCGCGGTGGACCGCCTGCGCGCGGTCGCCAACGCCCGCGAGCGGGGCCAGAGTCTGCCGGGCCCGGACGTCGGCGGACCTTCGCCCGTCCCGTACGACACAGGCTTCGTGGACTTCCCGGACTTCGACGCCGATGGCACCAGTGGCGCCGACGACACCGACGACATCGACGACTCCCGCGAGGAGAACCCCCCGACCCTCTGGGAGAGCCTCGACGCCCCCGCCAGCGCCGCACAACTCGTCGACGGCCCCGCTTTCGCGCACGGAAGCCCGAGGTTCCCGGCGCCGGCCGCCCCCGGCCACCTGCCCCGCCGGGGCTCCCGGGCCCCCAACGCCCCTCAAGGCATGGTCCTGGCCGCCGCCGACCCGGCCAACGCCTACGGCGCGGCCCTGTCCTGGCCGGAGCCGCCCACCGGCGCCGGGCACAAGCCGGGTCGCAAGGCGGGCTCCCTGGTGGTGCTCGTCGACGGGGAACTGGTGCTCTACATGGAGCGGGGCGGCAAGACGCTGCTGGCCTGGCCGTCCGACCCGGACGCCCCGGCCACGGACGACCCCCGCCTGCGGACGGCGGCCGAGGCCCTGGCGGCAGCGGCACGCGCGGGTTCCCTGGGCACGGTCACCGTGGAGCGCGTCAACGGTGCCTCCGCCCTGACCTCCCCCTTCGGCACCCTCCTGGAGGCAGCGGGCTTCATCGCCACTCCCCGGGGCCTGCGGATTCGCGCGTAACGCGCGCCATCCCGGCGCGTGCCACTCTTGACCCATGCCCGAAGGAGACACCGTCTGGCAGACCGCGGGGAGGCTGCACGCCGCGCTCGCGGGCCGTGTGCTGACCCGATTCGACCTCCGGGTGCCCCGGTACGCCACCGTGGACCTCACCGGCCGCACCGTCCTCGACGTCACCCCGCGGGGCAAGCACCTCCTCACCCGGTTCGAGGGCGACCTGACGCTGCACTCGCATCTGCGCATGGACGGCTCGTGGAAGGTGTACGGGACCGGGCAGCGCTGGAGCGGCGGCCCCGGCCACCAGATCCGCGCGATCCTCGGCAACCCCGAGCGCACCGCCGTCGGCTACCGGCTCCCCGTGCTGGAGCTGCTGCGCACCACCGAGGAGCACCGCGTGGTCGGTCATCTCGGACCCGATCTGCTGGGCCCCGACTGGGATCCCGACACGGCGCTGGCCAACCTCCTGAAGGACCCCGCCCGTCCGCTCGGTGAGGCCCTCCTCGACCAGCGCAACCTCGCCGGGATCGGCAATGTCTACAAGAGCGAACTCTGCTTCCTCCTGAGGGCCACCCCGTGGCTGCCGATCGGTCAACTCCCGGCGGAGCGCGCGGAACAACTGCCCGCCCTCGCCAAGAAGCTCCTGGAAGCCAACCGCGACCGCCCGGTCCGCACCACGACGGGACGCCGCGGGCAGGACCTGTTCGTCTACGGCCGCGCACCACGCCCGTGTCTGCGCTGTCACACCTCGATCCGGGTCGGGGACCAGGGGGACGGTTCCCGCGAGCGCCCGACCTACTGGTGCCCGGCCTGCCAGTCGGGCCCCGGCCCCGACTCGGCCCACCGCACCCACCGGCGTCCTGGCAATTGACGCACCACGACAATTGACGATCCGTCAGAAACCCTCGTACGGTCCCTACATGTCCGTCAATGCGTACGACCTCACCGGACGCACGGCTTTCGTCACCGGCGCCGCGAGCGGCATCGGCCGTGCCTCCGCCGTACTGCTGGCGCAGGCGGGCGCCACCGTCCACTGCGCGGACCGCGACGCGGCGGGTCTGGACGAGACGGCCACCCTGATCAAGGACACGCCCGGCAGCGTCCGCACCCACGTGCTCGACGTGACCGACCGGGGCGCGCTGAAGGAGGCCGTGGCGAGCTGCGAACGTCTGGACGTGATGGCCGCCATCGCGGGGATCATGCACAGCAGCACGGTCCTGGAGACCCTGGACGAGGACCTCGACCGGGTGCTCGGGGTGAACTTCAAAGGAGTCCTGTACGCGTGCCAGGAGGCGGCCCGCACGATGATCGCGACGGGCACGCGCGGCAGCATCGTCACGATGGCCTCCGGGGCGGTGGACACCGGCGGACCGGGCCTGCTGTGTTACGGCGCTTCGAAGGCGGCCGTGGTCCAGCTGACGAAGACACTGGCGACCGAGGTGGGGGCGCACGGCATCCGGGTGAACGCGGTGGCGCCCGGATGGATCCGCACACCCATGACGGGCCAACACGGCGAGGCACAGGCACGGACAGAGGCGTTCATGGCCCGGATGTCACCGCTGGGCCGGGTCGGCGAGCCGGAGGACATCGCCCACGCGGTACTGCATCTGGCCTCCGACGCGTCGTCGTTCACCACGGGCCAGATCCTCCGTCCGAACGGTGGCGTAACGATGCCCTGGTGACCCACCCCTGCCGCTCCCCTGCCGCTCCCCTGCGGCCTCCCGCCGCTCCCAGCGCCCCGCGCGCGCCCAGCAGCTCCGGCCAGGCCTCCTTGCGCCACGCTCACGGGCCCAAAAGCTCGCGGGCCCACAGCTCACGGGCCGATAAGCTCAAGCTCATGGGCTCAGAACCCGGCCCTCACTCACCGACCACAACCACAGAACCGGTTCAGCGAGAACGGGACCCCTCGCTTCCAGGCTCGATCTGCGGCCTCGGCGGCTCCGGTGGCCGGTCCGAACCCGCCCGAACCTCCACACCTGCGTGGCCCTCCGCAACCACCCGGTCCGCCACGCCCGACGCACCTCCGTGCCAGGCCCGTACCCACCGGTCAACCCCCACGGCTCCCGGGGCCCGCGTCTTTGGCGCGCAGTGCACGGGGACCAGACTCAACCCCCACCCGCCGACGGCGACGGCTCCCTCGAGCGCGCCGGCGTCCGGCGACAGCACCAGCCGCGCAACGCTCCACCACCACAGCGCGCCGAGCCCCAGGAGCGCCCCCAGGACCGCTATCCGCCCCGCAAGTCCTGCGAGCCCTGCCAGTCCCGTCACGCGCATCACCCCCCGCGCGACGCCGGGCCGACCGCTCCCGGCCGGGACAGGGCGCGCAAGGTCTCGGACCACGAGACCGGCCGCCGTCAGCCGTTCTCCGCCTGGAACATCCAGTGGTGCTTCTCGAGATCCGCCGTGAGGCTGATGAAGATGTCCTGGCTCACGGGATCGGCCTCCCCGGTCACGG
The DNA here is from genome assembly GCF_004023625.1 of Streptomyces cavernae. Lineage (GTDB taxonomy): Bacteria > Actinomycetota > Actinomycetes > Streptomycetales > Streptomycetaceae > Streptomyces > Streptomyces cavernae. The sequence continues at coordinate 333,072 of NZ_ML137709.1, forward strand.
TCACCCGCTCACGCATCCGCGTGATGATCGAGCCGAGTGCCTCGACCAGCACTGCCACCGCGTCCGAGTCGTTGACCCAGCCCTCGGGAATCTTGCCGAGCCCGGAGTGGTCGGCCACCGTCGAAGCCCGGCCGTCGGGGGAGACACCGAGTGTGGCGGCGCGCTCGGCCACGGTGTCGGAGTACTGCCGTGCGGTGTCGACGACCTCGTCCAGCTGCAGGTGCACGGACCTGAAGCGCGGTCCGACAACGTTCCAGTGGATCTGCTTTGCCACCAGGGAGAGGTCCACCAGGTCGATCAGGGCACCCTGCAGCGCCTCGGACACGGCCTTCAGATCCTTCTCGGGGAGCGGGCTCTTCACGATGTACATCAGGATCCTCCGATTCCTTCGTCCGACCCTTCTCACCATCGCACAAAGCGACGAAAAGGGATCATTAGCAGGCGTACGGGACGAACTGTGACTCCCCTGGCTTCCGGGGGTTCCAGGCTTCCAGCCCAGGACCTCAGGCTCCCGGGCTCCCGACGTCCCGGGCTCCCCAGGTTTCGCCGGCTTTCGGGGACGGCCCGCACGATCCCACAGAAAGCCAAGTGCCCGACCGCAACGAGCGAAAACGCCGACCGCGGTGAGGCAGCACACACGCTTCGGGCAGCCGAAAGCCCCGGCCGCGCTCCCGGGTCTCCCCGGAGAGCCCGGCCGGGGCTCTCGTCGGTGTTCTGTTCCTGTGGTCGCGCGCATTGCACGCGCGCACGGGCGTCAGGCGGCGACTACGTCCACTGCCTCCGCAGGCGCCTTGATCGTCACCCGTTCCGGTGGCACACCGGTCACCGAAACGGAATTGAGTACCGGGCGGCGCACTGGCGCGGGCACCGGCTCGGTGGCCGCTGCCGACTGGGCCAGCTCGGCGAGGGCGAGCTCGTCGCTCACTTCCCGCATGAGTTCGGACATCCGTACGTCCAGCGCGTCGCAGATCGCGGAGAGCAGTTCGGAGGAAGCCTCCTTCTGCCCCCGCTCCACCTCGGAGAGATAGCCGAGTGAAACTCGGGCGGACGAGGAGACTTCGCGCAGAGTACGGCCCTGGCGCTGGCGCTGCCGACGCAGCACGTCACCCAGCAGGCGACGGAGCAGAATCATCGGTGGCTCCCTCCTCGGACCGCGTAGCCGCATCCTTCACGCCCCACCGTACCGCCTTGCGCCGCGGCCGTGCGGGGAGCGATGTCGTGTTCACTCAGGGCTGCAAACATCAATTCCCCCCGTTCTGTTCCGTATCCTGTGCCCCCCGGTTCCCAGCCTGTTCGCCGGAGAGCTCTTCCAGAAGCAGTGCGAGTACGCTGCGTACACTCTCCATACGGATTTCCGCACGGTCGCCGTTCAACCGCAACGCCGCCACTTTCCCGCCACCGAAGCCCTTTTCACCCGGCTCGGACGGCCCGTCCACGGCCACGAAGACCGTGCCGACCGGTTGTCCGTCCTGGGGTTCGGGGCCTGCCACACCGGTCGTCGCCAGCCCCCAGTCGGTGCCGAGGAACATCCGCACACCGGCTGCCATCTGGGCCGCCACCTGCGGGTTCACCGCTCCCTGGGCGGCCAGCAGCGCGGCGTCGACCCCCAGTACCTGATGCTTCAGCTCGGTGGCGTAGGCGGTCACCGAACCCCGGAAGGTCTTGGAGGCCCCGGGTACCGCTGTGATCTCCGCCGCAACCAGTCCACCGGTCAGGGATTCGGCGACGGCGAGCGTCTCACCCTTGACGGTGAGTAGTCGCACGACGTCGGCGGCGGGAGAACTCACCGTTCCGCCCCTTGCAACGCTGCCTGGCGCTCGGCGATTCCCCGCCTGCGCAACACAATGGCCTGTCTCACATAGTCGAGACCTGTGACGACGGTCAAGACGATCGCCACGGCCATCACCCAGAACCTCAGGGTGGCCAGTGGCCCCGTCAGCGCCAGGACGTACATGCCGACGGCGATTCCCTGGGTCAGGGTCTTCAGCTTGCCGCCGCGGCTCGCCGGGATGACGCCGTAGCGGATCACCACGAAGCGGAGCAGGGTGATGCCTAGTTCCCGCCCGAGGATGATCCCGGTCACCCACCACGGCAGATCACCGAGCGCGGACAGACAGATCAGCGCGGCGCCCATGATCGCCTTGTCGGCGATGGGATCGGCGATCTTCCCGAAGTCGGTGACAAGGTTGTACGTCCGGGCCAGGTGTCCGTCGAAGAGGTCGGTGATCATGGCGATGGCGAAGGCCGCCCAGGCGAGCGAGCGCCAAGCCGGGTCATAGCCGCCGTCGGTCAGCATCAGCGCGACGAACCCCGGGACGAGGAGGAGGCGCAGCATGGTCAGAAGGTTGGCGACGTTCCACACGCTGGCCTGGTTGACCGCGGCGCCCAGCTTTCCGCCGCGCACCGGCCTGCCCTCGGAGTCCGCGCCGGCGGTGTCCGCGTTCCCGGAGGCACCGGCACCCTCAGCGTTCCCTGCGCCGTGCACCTCTCCAGCCCCGGCCCCACCGGCGGAGGCCGCCTCTGCGGAGGAAACAGGCTCAGTAGCAGGTACAGCCCCTGTGGCAGGTACAGCCCCAGTGGCGCCAGGTCCTTTGGCAGGACCAGGCCCCTTGGCTGGAGCCGCTCCGGCGGCAGGAGCCGCCCCATCGGCAGGAACGGGCCCTCCACCCGGAATCGACCCCTCGGCGGAGAGTTTCCCACCGACGGGAAGCGACTCCCCCGCAGGCACCGAGCCCCCGACCGGACCCGACCCTCCCGCAGGCACCGAGCCCCCGACCGGACCCGACCCTGCGGCGGGCACCGCGCTGGGGCCCGAAGCCGGTTCCGCACCGCTCACCGAGGCCACACCGTTCCCTTTGGCCGCAGCGGTCACGCCCTTCCTCGCCGAAGCCCCGACGGCCGTCGCGCCCTTGGCGTCGTGGGCCCCGGCAGGGCCCGCCGAGCCCGCCGCGCCCGAGCCGCCTGCCGCGGATGCCGGGACTCCGGTCATCTGGCCGCCTCCTCAGTACACGCGAGCGAGCTCTGGAGCGGCTCGGCCACCAGGTCGACGCCCTCGGTGCCGACCACCTTCGCCTCGACCATACGGCCGACGCTCAGGCCCGTCTCCTCCGTGAACAGCACCTGGCCGTCCGTCTCCGGCGCCTGGTGCGCCGCACGGCCGACGACGCCGTCCTCGTCGACGGACTCGACCAGGACGTGCACCGTCTCGCCCAGGCGCTCCTCGGCCCGCTGCGAGACCAGTTCCTCCGCGAGCCGTGAGACATGGGCCAGCCGCTCGGCGACCACGTCCTCGTCCAGCTTGTTCTCGTACGTCGCCGCCTCGGTGCCTTCCTCGTCGCTGTACCCGAAGACACCGATCGCATCCAGTCGCGCACCCGTCAGGAACCGCTCCAGCTCCGCCAGGTCGGCCTCCGTCTCACCGGGGAAGCCCACGATGAAGTTGGAGCGCACACCGGCCTGCGGGGCCTTGGAGCGGATGGTGTCGAGCAGTTCGAGAAAGCGGTCGGTGTCGCCGAAGCGACGCATCGAGCGCAGCACGTCCGGGGCGGAGTGCTGGAACGACAGGTCGAAGTAGGGCGCGATCTTCGGGGTCGAGGTCAGCACGTCGATGAGCCCCGGCCGCATCTCGGCGGGCTGCAGATAGCTGACGCGGACGCGCTCGATACCGTCCACCCCGGCCAGTTCGGGCAGCAGGGTCTCCAGGAGACGGATGTCGCCGAGGTCCTTGCCGTAGGAGGTGTTGTTCTCGGAGACCAGCATGATCTCCTTGACGCCCTGCTCGGCCAGCCAGCGCGTCTCACCCAGGACGTCGCTGGGCCGCCGCGAGATGAAGGAGCCCCGGAAGGACGGGATGGCGCAGAACGAGCAGCGCCGGTCGCAGCCGGAGGCGAGCTTGACGGAGGCCACCGGTGAGGAGCCCAGCCGACGGCGCAGCGGTGCGCGCGGGCCGGAGGCCGGGGCGATCCCATCGGGCAGATCGGCGGGCGTCGCGGTAGCCGAGCCGTCAGCCGCGCCCGGGCCGGCAGCAGCGTCGGAGCCGGCAGTGGCGTCGACCAAGGCGTGGCCGGGAAGAGCCACGCCGGCTCCCGCCCGCTGCCGCTCGGCCGGGCTGATCGGCAGCAGCTTGCGCCGGTCGCGCGGGGTGTGCGAGGCGTGGATGCCGCCGCTGAGGATGGTCTGGAGGCGGTCGGAGATGTCCGCGTAGTCATCGAAGCCGAGCACGCCGTCGGCTTCGGGCAGAGCCTCCGCCAGCTCCTTGCCGTAGCGCTCGGCCATGCAGCCCACCGCCACGACGGCCTGGGTTCTGCCGTGGCCCTTGAGGTCATTGGCCTCCAGGAGCGCGTCGACCGAGTCCTTCTTGGCGGCCTCGACGAAGCCGCACGTGTTGACCACGGCGACATCGGCGTCCTCGGCGTCCTCGACGAGCTCCCAGCCGTCCGCCTCCAAACGGCCTGCGAGCTCCTCCGAGTCCACCTCGTTGCGGGCGCAGCCAAGAGTGACGAGTGCGACGGTACGGCGTTCAGGCATGGGCTCAAGACTACTTCGTCCCGCTGACAGCCCACGTCGTCAGGGTTGCCCGGTACTGGGAGCGGAACGCGGCGCTTCACCTGGCCGCACACGCGTACGACCTCGAAATGTGCATAACGCACGTACATAGGCCGCACGCCCGGAGCTACTGGGCGGCTGCGACCAAGAACACGTCCCGCGTACGACACACACGAAAGCGCGCGTGCCGCCCGGAAGGGGGGCACGCGCGCGTGAGGGTGTGGGCCTGAGCGCCGTCAGCCGACCTCGGGGTCGCCCTTGGTGTAGCTGAGCCGCTCGACCTGTCCGGGCTGGAACTCGTCCTCGATCTTCTTGCCGTTGACGTACAGCTGGATCGCGCCGGCGTTGCCGAGCACCAGGTCGATCTGTTCCTTGTCCTGGAAGGTCTTCGAGTCGCCCTGGTTCAGGGTGCCGTCGAACAGGCTCCGTCCGTTGTGGTCCTTCGCCGAGATCCAGCTGCGGCCGTCGGCGGCGCTCACCTGGACCGTGACCTTGTCCCCGGGGGCCGCCGCGATGGCGCTGTCCGAGACTTCCGGCTTGGGGTCCTCACTCTTCGACGGGCTCGACTTGGGGGTCGCCGACTTGCCGACGGAGGGCTTGGATCCTTCGGCGACCTGGGTCGTGGAGCGCTTACCGCTGTCGTCTCCGTTGAAGAGCGTGAACCCGACGAAGCCGACCACGACCACGATCGCCGCCACCATGGCCGCGGTCCAGTTGGGCCCCCGGCGCTCCGGACGTATCCGCTCCGCCTCGAACAGCGGTGCTGCCGGGGTGGGAGCGGGCCGTCCGCCGTGCTCCTCGGCGAACTGCTCCAGGAGCGAAGCGGGATCGAGGTGCACGGCGCGGGCCAGGGTGCGGATGTGGCCGCGCGCGTAGACGTCACCGCCGCACGCCGCGAAGTTGTCCTGCTCGATCGCCTGCACGATGGCGATCCGGACCCGGGTGGCGGTACTGACGTCGTCGACGGTCAGCCCGGCCGCGATCCGCGCCTCGCGCAGCGCACGGCCGATCGAGGGACGATCACCCTCAGGTACGTCTTCGAACGGACGCTCGTCTTCAGGGGAGTTGCCGTCTGGGGAGTTGCCGATGGACACGGGGGCGCCTTTCGAGCGTGTAGCCACCTGTGCTGGAAGTTCAGTCTAGGGGGGGTACGAAAGGGTGGGGCAACCGGGCGGTACTACTTTGTACGCCATCAGAATGGCCCGTCATCCTGATGTTGGGACATGTACTTGTCCCTTCCCTCAACTTGACGTTGGACGCAGGGGAACGGTTGCTCACAGTTCCCTTACGGGTGAGTCACGTTCGGCCGGACGGGCGATCCGTACGAAGATCGAACGGACATCGTACGAAGATCGGCCCACCGCTTTCTAGGGTTGATCCTCCCCGCGGATCACCGCGAGCACTCCATCCAGATCATCGGCTTTCACAAGAACGTCACGAGCCTTGGAACCCTCACTGGGTCCGACGATGCCGCGGGACTCCATGAGGTCCATCAGCCGCCCGGCCTTGGCGAACCCGACGCGCAGCTTCCGCTGGAGCATCGAGGTGGACCCGAACTGGGTGGTGACGACCAGTTCGGCGGCCTGGCAGAGCAGGTCGAGGTCGTCGCCGATCTCCTCGTCGATCTCCTTGTTCTGCTTGCTGCCCACGACGACGTCGTCCCGGAAGACCGGCGCCATCTGGTCCTTGCAGTGCTGGACGACCGCCGCGATCTCTTCCTCGGTGACGAAGGCGCCCTGCATACGGGTGGGTTTGTTGGCGCCCATCGGCAGGAAGAGCCCGTCGCCCTTGCCGATCAGCTTCTCGGCACCGGGCTGGTCGAGGATGACCCGGCTGTCGGCGAGGGAGGAGGTGGCGAAGGCCAGCCGGGAGGGCACGTTCGCCTTGATGAGTCCGGTGACGACGTCGACGGAGGGCCGCTGGGTGGCCAGGACGAGATGGATGCCGGCCGCGCGCGCGAGCTGGGTGATCCGAACGATCGCGTCCTCGACGTCCCGGGGCGCGACCATCATCAGGTCCGCCAACTCGTCCACGATGACGAGCAGGTACGGATAGGGCTGCAGCTCGCGCTCGCTGCCCTCCGGCAGCTTCACCTTGCCGTTCCTGACGGCCTCGTTGAAGTCGTCGATGTGCCGGTAGCCGAAGGCGGCGAGGTCGTCGTAGCGCAGGTCCATCTCGCGGACGACCCACTGCAGCGCTTCGGCGGCCCGCTTGGGGTTGGTGATGATCGGTGTGATCAGGTGCGGGATGCCCTCGTAGGCGGTCAGTTCGACCCGCTTGGGGTCGACGAGGACCATGCGGACGTCCTCGGGGGTCGCCCGCATCATGACCGACGTGATCAGGCAGTTGACGCACGATGACTTGCCGGAGCCGGTGGCGCCCGCGACCAGCATGTGCGGCATCTTGGCGAGGCTGTGCATGACGTAGCCGCCCTCGACGTCCTTGCCGAACGCGACCAGCATCGGGTCGTCGTCCTCGGCGGACTCCGCCAGGCGCAGCACGTCTCCCAGGTTGACCATCTCGCGGTCGGTGTTGGGGATCTCGATGCCGACCGCGGACTTGCCGGGGATCGGGCTGATGATCCGGACGTCCGGGCTGGCCACGGCGTACGCGATGTTCTTGGTGAGCGCGGTGATCCGCTCGACCTTCACGGCGGGGCCGAGTTCGACCTCGTAGCGGGTGACCGTCGGGCCGCGGGTGAAGCCGGTGACGCGGGCGTCGACCTTGAACTCGGTGAAGACGGTGGTGAGCGCGTCGACGATGGCGTCGTTGGCGGCACTGCGCGCCTTGCCGGGGCCGCCGCGCTCGAGGAGGTCCAGCGACGGCAGCGCATAGGTGATGTCGCCGGAGAGCTGGAGCTGCTCGGCACGCGGCGGGAGGTCGCGGGGCTCCCTCCGCGCGGACTTGGTCAGGTCGGGCACACCGACGGTCTCGACGGGCGCCTCGACGCCGTTCTCGGCCGCTCTTCCGGATTCCTCACCGGCGGCGTTCTCCGCGGCCTTCGCGGCACTGCGGGCGGAGTCCTCGTCGGCCTTCCGCGAGCCCTTGCCGCGCGCCTTCGGTACCGGAGTGGTCTCCTCGCGGTCGCCGACCCGGACGCCCTGCGTCAGATCGGCGACCAGTGGCGACGGCGGCATGCCGTTCATGACGGCACCGTCCAGCGCGGCGGCGGCCGCGGCCGCAACGTCGACGGCGTCCATCGGCCGGCCCGGCTGCGGTGGCTGCGCGGTGGCGGGCCGGCGGCGGCGCTTGGAGAGGGCCTCCTGTTCGGCGCTGTCCGGGTCGTAGGAGTCGGGCGCACGTCCGCGCCTGCGGGAGCGCGCGGGCAGCGCGTCACGCCACTGGTCGTCGTAGCGCTCGTCGTCGTCGCTGCCGGTGTCGGTCTGCTCCTCCGGCTCCGGCTGGATGATGCCCAGCTTGACGCAGGCCAGCCGCAGTCGCTGCGGGATGGCGTTGACGGGCGTGGCCGTGACGACGAGCAGCCCGAAGAGGGTGAGCAGGACCAGGAGGGGTACCGCCAGCACCGCGCCCATGGTGAACGTCAGGGGGGTCGCCGCTCCCCAGCCGATGAGCCCGCCGGCGTCCCTGATCGCCTGCATACCGTCGCTGCGCGCGGGGGCGCCGCAGGCGATGTGCACCTGGCCCAGCACACCGACGACGAGGGCCGACAGACCGATGACGATGCGGCCGTTGGCCTCGGGCTGCTCGGGGTGGCGCATGATGCGGACGGCGATGGCCGCGAGCAGGAGCGGGACGAGCAGGTCGAGTCGGCCGAACGCCCCGGTGACCAGCATCTCGACGAGGTCACCCACGGGGCCGCGGAGGTTGGACCAGGTACCTGCGGCGACGATCAGGGCGAGGGCCAGCAGGAGCAGGGCGAGGCCGTCCTTTCGGTGGGCGGGGTCGAGTCCCTTGGCACCCCGGCCTATGCCGCGGAAGACCGCACCGACGGCATGGGCCGTTCCCAGCCACAGCGCGCGTACGAGTCTGTAGATGCCGCCGGTGGGACTGGGGGCCGGTTTGGGCGCGGGCTTCTTCGCCGCGGCCTTCTTGGCGGGCGCCTTCTTGGCGGCCGTCTTCTTGGCCGGGGCCTTCTTCGCGGGGGGCTTTTTGGCAGCGGCCTTCTTCGCCGGGGCTGCCGCCTTCTTCGCGGGTGCCTTCTTGGCGGCGGACTGACGTGAGGCCATGGGTGTGAGGTTACCGGGGGAGACGACAGGGGACACGTGTGCCCACCGCTTCACCCGTTCGTGTCGCTCGCGCGCGGGCACGGAATTGACGCTTCCATTTCGGGCGCGCGCCAACCGCTCCATTTCGGGCACGTACCAACCGTGACAACTGCGCATCCGAACGGAGCGACTTCACGCCCGTACACGGCAACTCGACGGCGCGCCCACCGCCGTCCGAACGTGCGAGGCCGGACGGCCGTCCTCAGTTCTGCGAAGGCAGCGAGGGCGCGCTTCCCGTCCCCGGCTCCAGAGCGTCCAGCGCCCTGCGCAAACCCGTGAGTTTGCGTTCGAGATGGGCCGCGGTGGCCACCGCGGCGGCATCCGCGGAGTCGTCGTCGAGCTGCTTGGACAGGGCCTCGGCCTGCTCCTCGACGGCGGCGAGCCGCGCGGAGAGTTCGGCGAGCAGTCCCGCCGGTTCCTTGGCCCCGCCGACCGCCGTCTTCCCGCCGCCCTCCAGCTGGAGCCGCAACAGAGCGGCCTGCTCGCGGAGTTGGCAGTTCTTCATGTAGAGCTCGACGAAGACGGAGACCTTGGCGCGCAGCACCCAGGGGTCGAACGGCTTGGAGATGTAGTCCACCGCGCCCGCCGCGTAGCCGCGGAAGGTGTGGTGCGGGCCGTGGTTGATCGCGGTGAGGAAGATGATCGGGATGTCCCGGGTCCGCTCGCGCCGCTTGATGTGCGCCGCGGTCTCGAATCCGTCCATTCCCGGCATCTGAACGTCCAGCAGAATGACCGCGAAATCATCCGTGAGCAGTGCTTTGAGCGCTTCCTCCCCGGACGATGCCCGAACCAGCGTCTGATCGAGCGCAGAGAGGATGGCCTCCAGCGCCAGCAGATTCTCCGGCCGGTCATCGACCAGGAGGATCTTGGCCTTCTGCACCATGGCCCGTCCTCCTCGCCCCGGCAGTGCACCGGGCGCCGCCCCAGGGGACGACTCCCTTGCGCCGCCCGTCCTTGTGCCGGTCATGGTAGCCGCACCCCGCCTGTCGACACACCCTGTCACCGCGATGTCACTGTGCACGTAGCAGAAACGCAAGCGGAGACCAGAAGGTTCCCCGAATACCGCGTTTCTACACCGAGTCGGCAACAGTCCGTCAGCAACGCGCGCCAACGCGCCCGTCCCGCCTCCGACCCGCCCCGCACCGCCCCGGACCGGGCACGGAAGCGGGGCCGCGCCGAACGCCGCGCCCCGAGGCTGCGGTCACTCCGCCCGCATCCACTGCTCCATCACAGCCAGCAGGTGGTCGGGGTCGACCGGTTTGGTCACGTAGTCGGACGCGCCCGACTCGATGGCCTTCTCCCGGTCGCCCTTCATCGCCTTCGCGGTCAGCGCGATGATCGGGAGCCCCGCGAACTGCGGCATCCGGCGAATGGCCGTCGTCGTGGCGTACCCGTCCATCTCGGGCATCATGATGTCCATCAGCACGACCGTCACATCATCGTGCTGCTCCAGGACTTCGATGCCCTCACGTCCGTTCTCCGCGTACAACACGGACAGCCCATGCTGTTCCAGGACGCTGGTGAGCGCGAAGACATTGCGGATGTCGTCATCGACGATCAGCACCTTCTCCCCCTCGAAGCGGACGGTGCGCCGCTGCGGAACAGCGCCCTCCGGAATCCCGTTCTGCCAGTCCTCCTGCACGTCCGCCCCCGCGGACTGCTGGTCGACCGCGACCGAGCGGCGCCGGCGACGGAACAGCGCCGCAGGCCCGTTCTGCGTGTCCTGGTACGACCTCACCTCGGCCGGCGTCTCCACGCCCGAGGCGGCCGCGTCGGACTCCAGCAGTTCGCCGGGCTCCATGGTCGGGGAGAGCTGCGCATAACCCTGCGGCGGCAGTTCGCTCGGGTGCAGCGGCAAATACAGAGTGAACGTGGAGCCGCGCCCCGGTTCGCTCGCCGCGTGGATCTCACCCCCGAGCAGCCGGGCGATCTCCCGCGAGATGGACAACCCCAGCCCCGTACCGCCGTACTTACGGCTGGTGGTGCCGTCCGCCTGCTTGAAGGCCTCGAAGATGACCCGCATCTTGCTCGCCGCGATACCGATACCGGTGTCGGTCACCGAGAACGCGATCAACTCGGAGTCCGCATCCCGCAGGGAACCCGTCTCCAGCAGCTGCTCCCTGATGTTGACGGGAACGTCGGCGCCCGCCGGCCTGATCACCAGCTCGACCGCCCCGCTGTCGGTGAACTTCACCGCGTTGGACAGCAGATTGCGCAACACCTGCAGCAGGCGCTGTTCGTCGGTGTGCAGCGTCGCGGGCAGCTCCGGGGATACCCGCACCGAGAAGTCGAGCCCCTTCTCCGCGGTCAGCGGCCGGAACGTGGCCTCCACGTAGTCCACGAGCTGGACCAGCGCGATCCGGGTCGGGGAGACGTCCATCTTGCCCGCCTCGACCTTCGACAGGTCCAGGATGTCGTTGATCAGCTGGAGCAGGTCGGAACCCGCGCCGTGGATCGTCTCCGCGAACTCCACTTGCTTCGGGGTGAGGTTGGAGTCCGCGTTGTCGGCGAGCAGCTTGGCGAGGATGAGCAGCGAGTTCAGCGGGGTACGCAGCTCGTGCGACATGTTCGCCAGGAACTCGCTCTTGTAGCGCATGGAGACGGCGAGTTGCTCGGCGCGCTCCTCCAGGACCTGCCGCGCCTCCTCGATCTCGGTGTTCTTCACCTCGATGTCGCGGTTCTGCTGGGCCAGCAGCTCGGCCTTCTCCTCCAGCTCGGCGTTGGACGCCTGCAGGGCCTTCTGCCGGTTCTCCAGCTCCGCCGAGCGCTCCCTGAGCTGCTCGGTCAGCTCCTGCGACTGCACGAGCAGGATCTCGGTCTTCTGGTTGACGGAGATCGTGTTGACGCTCGTCGCGATCAAGTCGGCGATCTGGTTGAGGAAGTCCTTCTGGATCTGCGTGAACGGCTGGAACGACGCCAGCTCGATCACACCGAGGACCGTGCCCTCGAAGAGCACCGGCAGCACGATCACATGGGCGGGCGGCGCCTCCCCGAGCCCGGACGAGATCTTCAGGTAGCCCGGTGGCACGTTCTCCACCAGGATCGTGCGCCGCTCCTTGGCCGCCGTCCCGATCAGCGCCTCCCCCGGCCGGAACGACGTCGGCATGGAACCCATCGAGTACCCGTACGACCCCAGCATGCGCAGCTCGTACCCGTCGTCGTCGGCGGCTCCGCCGAGGTCCTTGCCGTCGTCGAGGGGCATCGACAGGAAGAACGCGCCGTGCTGCGCGGACACCACCGGAGTCAGCTCGCTCATGATGAGGGAGGCCACGTCCGCGAGGTCGCGGCGCCCCTGCATCAGCCCGGAGATCCGGGCGAGGTTGCCCTTCAGCCAGTCCTGTTCGTTGTTGGCGATGGTGGTGTCACGCAGGTTGGCGATCATCTTGTTGATGTAGTCCTGAAGCTCCTGGATCTCGCCGGCGGCGTCCACGTCGATCTTCAGGTTGAGGTCGCCGCGGGTCACCGCGGTGGCCACGCGCGCGATGGCACGCACCTGCCGGGTGAGGTTCCCGGCCATCTCGTTCACCGACTCCGTCAGGTCGCGCCAGGTGCCATCCACGTCCCGCACCCGGGCCTGACCGCCCAGCTGCCCCTCGGTACCCACCTCGCGGGCCACCCGGGTGACCTCCTCGGCGAACGACGACAGCTGGTCGACCATCGTGTTGATCGTGGTCTTCAGCTCCAGGATCTCGCCGCGCGCGTCGATGTCGATCTTCTTGGTCAGGTCACCCTTGGCGATCGCGGTGGTGACCATCGCGATGTTGCGGACCTGACCGGTGAGGTTGGACGCCATCTGGTTCACGGACTCGGTGAGGTCCTTCCACGTACCGGAAACGCCCGGCACGTGCGCCTGACCACCGAGGATGCCGTCTGTGCCCACTTCACGGGCCACCTTGGTGACCTGCTCGGCGAAGGAACTCAGCGTCTTCACCATGGTGTTGAAGGTGTCGGCGAGCTGCGCCACCTCGCCGCGCGCCTCGATCGTCACCGTCTTGGTCAGATCACCGTTGGCGACGGCCGCCGCGACCTGCGAAATGTTCCGCACCTGCATGGTGAGGTTGTAGGCCATCAGGTTGACGTTGTCGCTGAGGTCCTTCCAGATGCCCGTGACCCCGGGCACCCGCGCCTGGCCGCCCAGTTGACCCTCGGTGCCCACCTCACGGGCCACCCGCGTCACCTGCTCCGCGAACGACGACAGCTGGTCCACCATCGTGTTGACGGTGGTGACCAGTTCGAGGATCTCGCCCTTGGCGTCCACGGTGATCTTCTTGGACAGGTCACCCATGGCGACGGCGGTGGTCACCTCGGCGATGTTGCGGACCTGCAGGGTCAGGTTGTTCGCCATGCCGTTCACGGACTGCGTGAGGTCCTTCCAGGTGCCGGAGACACCCTGCACCTCGGCCTGGCCGCCGAGGATGCCCTCCGTGCCCACCTCACGGGACACCCGAGTCACCTGCTCGGCGAAGTTCGAGAGCTGGTCCACCATCGTGTTGAGGGTGTTCTTCAGCTCCAGGATCTCGCCGCGCGCGTCCACGTCGATCTTCTGCGACAGGTCACCACGCGCCACCGCCGTCGCGACCTGGGCGATATTGCGCACCTGGGCGGTGAGGTTGCCCGCCATGCCGTTCACGGAGTCGGTGAGGTCCCGCCAGACACCGGCGACGCCGGGCACCTGCGCCTGGCCGCCGAGCCGGCCCTCCGTACCCACCTCGCGGGCGACGCGGGTCACCTGGTCCGCGAACGCGGACAGCTGGTCGACCATCGTGTTGATGGTGTTCTTCAGCTCCAGGATCTCGCCGCGCGCGTCCACGTCGATCTTCTGCGACAGGTCACCACGCGCCACCGCCGTCGTCACCTGGGCGATCTGCCGCACCTGAGAGGTGAGGTTGCCCGCCATGAAGTTGACGGAGTCGGTGAGTTCCTTCCAGGTGCCGCTGACCCCGTCCACCCGTGCCTGACCGCCGAGACGGCCCTCCGTGCCCACGTCCCGGGCCATCCGCGTCACCTGGTCGGCGAAGCTCGACAGCTGATCCACCATCGTGTTGACGGTGTTCTTCAGCTGCAGCATTTCCCCGGAGACGTCCACCGTGACCTTCTGCGACAGGTCACCGTTGGCCACGGCCGTCGTCACCTGGGCGATGTTCCTCACCTGACCGGTGAGGTTCCTGAACGCCGTGTTGACGGAGTCCGTCAGGTCCTTCCAGGTACCGGCCGCGCCCGGCACCTGCGCCTGGCCGCCCAGTTCGCCCTCGACGCCGATCTCGCGCGCCACGCGCGTGACTTCGGACCCGAACGCGGACAGCTGGTCCACCATCCCGTTGACGGTGTTCTTCAGCTCCAGCATCTCGCCGGCCACGTCGACCGTGACCTTCTGCGACAGATCACCACTGGCGACGGCCGTCGTCACGGCGGCGATGTCCCGCACCTGAATGGTGAGATTCCGGAAGACCGTGTTCACCGAATCGGTGAGGTCCTTCCACGTTCCCGCCGCACCCGGGACGTTCGCCTGTCCGCCGAGCCGCCCCTCGGCACCCACCTCGTTGGCCACGCGCGTGACCTCGTCGGCGAACGTCCGCAGCGTCTCCGTCATCTGATTGATCGTCTCGGCGAGCTGCGCGACCTCACCGCGCGCGCTCACCGTCACCTTCTGCGACAGATCGCCGTTCGCGACCGCGGTGGTCACCTGGGCGATTCCTCGGACCTGTGCCGTCAGATTGCCGGCCATAAGATTCACCGAATCGGTGAGGTCCTTCCACACGCCCGCCACGCCGGGCACCTGCGCCTGGCCGCCGAGCTCGCCCTCCGTACCCACCTCACGGGCGACTCGGGTCACCTCGGAGGAGAACGAGGAGAGCTGATCCACCATCGTGTTGACGGTTTCCTTCAGCTCCAGCATCTCCCCGGCCACGTCGACCGTGACCTTCCGGGACAGATCACCCTTCGCGACGGCCGTCGTCACCAGGGCGATGTCCCGCACCTGAGCAGTCAGCCGGTACGCCATCGTGTTGACGGAGCCCGCGAGATCCTTCCACGAACCGGACATTCCGCGCACCCGGGCCTGACCGCCCAGCTTGCCCTCGGTACCGACCTCGCTGGCCACCCGGCTGACCTCGTCGGTGAACGTCGACAGCAGGTTGACCAGGTTGTTGACCGTCCGCCCGACCTTCAGGAACTCGCCGCGCAGCGGATGGCCGGGTCCGTCCAGCGGCTGCGCGCGCAGTTCCATGCGCGGCGACAGATCGCCCTCCGCCACCGCCGACAGCACCCTGCCGACCTCGGAGACGGGCCGCACGAGGTCCTCGACCAGCGCGTTCGAGGCATCGATCGCGGCCGCCCAGGACCCCTCACAGACGCCGCCCTCCAGGCGCTCGGTGAGCTTGCCCTCACGGCCGACCACGCGCCGCACCCGGGAGATCTCCCCGGTCAGATGGAGGTTGCGGTCCGCCACCTCGTTGTAGACCGCGGCGATCTCCGCCATCGCGCCGTCGCCGGAGACCGTCAGCCGCTTACGGAAGTTGCCGTCCCGCATCGCGGTCAACGCGGCGAGCAGCCGATTCAGCGCCGCCGTGTCCACCTCCGTCGTACCGCCGCCCGATTTGCGGTGATTGTTCGGTGAATTGCCGCCCTGCGTACGCCTCTTCGTGGACTCACCGCCCTGGGTGCGCTTCTTCGTGGACTCTTCGCCTTGTGCGCGCGTATGAGTGCCTCGCGTCGCTGCGCCAGACTCCACTGTGTCCCTCCCGCAAGGGTCGACCGTTCCGCGGCATGCTCAGGTGCTGCATGGACCTTCTCCTGGAGCTTGCCCAGTGTTTCACCATGGCTGAACCAGGCCATAACAGTTCGGCAGCTTCGCACATCGTCCGCACACTCTCCGGACGTAAACAGTGGCGACCGGCATCCGCATGGACCGCGAAGGTAAGTAACCTTGCATGCGGCTGTCCAGCCACGCCGGTCCGTCCGGCCTGGGCGGTGTCAAGAACACGAGCGGGCAGGCACGGGCAGGCATCGGAGGGGCGGCCGCACCATGACCACCGGACTGCATCCTGGGGGTCCTCCCCAGGACCCCCGGCCGAGTGCTCCGCCGCCGCAGCGGCGCGAGCCGGCCGACCGGCAACCCCAGCACGTCCCGCACGTCGACAACCGGACGAGGAGTTCTGTGATCACCGCGCGCGCGGCCGCCAGCTTCGAGCCCGTCGGACGATCCGTCGCGACCGCCCGTTCGTTCGTCCGTGACACCCTCCAGGGCTGGGGCTTCGCCGACATCGTCGACGACGCCGTCGTCCTCACCAGCGAACTGGTCACCAACGCGGTGGTACACGCGGGCACATCCGCCGACGTCCTGTGTCTGCGCGCGGACGACGGAGTACGCATCGAGGTCGCCGACCGCTACCCGGAGCGCGAGATCCCCCTGCAGGGCTCGCCCGTCAACATGGGCAGCCCCGACCGCGAGGGCGGCCGCGGACTCCAGTTGTGCGCGGCCCTCGCCGGCCGCTGGGGCGTCGAGTACACCCCCACCCGCAAACACGTGTGGTTCCAGCTCGACCTCCCCGACCGCCCGGTCGGCACCCGGACCGCGGGCCCCTCGCTCCCCTCCGACCTCCTCCCGCTCGCCGACGGCCGGGTCAGGGTGGCGGTCGTCCAGATCGACCGCTCCTCCGCCATCACGGCCTGGAACGAGGACGCGGAGGACCTGTTCGGTTATGCGCCCGAACAGGTCATCGGCAAGCCGCTGACCGACCTCGCGGCCTGGCCGCACACCCCCGGCACCAGCACCGGAATCGTGGAGGCCCTGCAACTGTCCCGCTGGGAGGGCAGTTACGGCATCCGCGACGCCAACGGCCGCGTGATCCCCGTCTACGCCTCCCATCTGAGGGTCCGTGACACCGGCGGCGAACCGTCCACGGTCTGTCTCCTCGTACGGGACCACGAACGCGCCGTCCTCCAGACCCCGCTGCGCGTCCCGGCCTCCGAGGCGGCCTCACACCCCGACGGCACAGGCGGCGCGGACCCCTTCGAGGTCTTCATCGGCTCCCCCGCCCCCGACGACCTCGACGGCCTTCTGCAGCGCACGGTCGAGCGCGCCCGCGACATGCTCGACGCGGACTCCGCCTTCCTCCTCCTGGCCACCGACGACGAGACGGAGCTGGAGGTACGGGCCTCAACCGGCCTTCCGTCGGCCCGTCAGCGCTTCGCCCGCGTACCGGTCGAGGCGGGCCCCGGGCGTTACGGCTCGGCCCGCATGCCAGCCGTCCACGACGACCTCGCGGCCGTCCCCGGCGCGGTCCCCCTGCTCAGCGGCACGGGGATGCGCTCGGTGGTCACGGTCCCGCTGAAGGTCGAGGGCCGCCTCACCGGTTCCCTGGGCGTCGCCGCCGAGGCACCGGCCCGCTACTCCAACGAGGAGGCCCTGCGCCTGCAGTTCGCGGCCGACCGCATCGCCCTTGCCGTCGAGTCCGCGCGCCTCGGGGAGCTGGAAAGGCTGCGCCGTGGCTCACTCAGCTTCCTCGTCGAGGCCTCCGACCTGCTCGCCGGCACCCTGGACCGCGACCAGACCCTGGCCTTGATGGCCCAGATGACCATCCCCACCCTGGCCACCTGGTGCGCCGTCTACACGATCGCCGACCAGGCCTCCGAGCCGTATCTGTCGTACGTCCTCCACGAGGACGAGGACCGTATCGACGACCTCAAGGCCCTGCTGTCCAGGATCCCCCCGCCGGACCCGATCCCCACACCCGGCGCCCGCGTCTGGAGGGCGCCCGCGGACGCGGCGCACGAGGCGGCCCTGCGGACCTCCATGCGCAGGCTGGGCCGCGGCGAGCCCGCCACCGTCAGTGCCGGCATCGGCGCCACGCTCGCCACCGCCGCCGCGGTGGGCGGTGAGACGGTGGTGCTGCCGCTGGTGGCCCGCAACCGCGTCATCGGCATGCTGACGCTGGGCAAGCCGTCGGACGAACACTTCCGCCAGGAGATCCTGGAGCTGGCCGAGGACCTGTCCAGAAGAGCCGCCCTGGCTCTCGACAACGCCCGGCTGTACTCGGAGCGCATGGCCATCAGCCAGTCCCTCCAGCGCAGCCTGCTCCCGCCGGAACTCCCGCAGGTGGCGGGCGTCGAGGTCGACGTCATCTATCGCGCGGCCGGCGAGGGCAACGAGGTCGGCGGCGACTTCTACGACCTCTTCCCGATCCGTGACGGCGCCTACGGCTTCGCCATCGGCGACGTGTGCGGTACGGGCCCGGAGGCGGCGGCCGTCACGGGCCTCGCCCGGCATGCGTTGCGTTTGCTGGCCCGTGAGGGTTTCGACGGTCCGGCGGTTCTGGAGCGCCTGAACTCGGCGATCCTCGACGAAGGCGCCCGCAGTCGTTTCCTCACCCTCTTGTACGGCGAGTTGTGGCCCCAGGAGGACGGCAGCGCCGTACTGAAGGTCGTATGTGCCGGCCACCCGCTGCCCCTGCGTCTGCGCCAGGACGGCTCGGTCGAACCGGCCGCCGACCCTCAGCCCCTGCTCGGTGTGCTCGAGGACCTGGAGCTGTACGAGCAGACGATCACATTGCATCCGGGTGACGTCCTGCTGTGTGTGACGGACGGCGTCACCGAACGCCGGGAGGGCACCCGCATGTTGGGGGACGACGGCCTCCTGGAGGTCCTCACCACGTGCACGGGCCTGACGGCGGGCGCGGTGGCGGCCCGTGTGATGCGCGCGGTGGAACGCTTCGCGTCGGACGCCCCGTCGGACGACATGGCGATTCTGGCGATGCGGGTGCCCGGGCTGCAGAACGACTGACGGCGGGGACCCCGCACATACGACAAAGGCCCCGCCCTGTTGGGCGAGGCCTTTTCGTTGTGGAGCCCCCAAACGGAATCGAACCGTTGACCTTCTCCTTACCATGGAGACGCTCTACCGACTGAGCTATAGGGGCCGGTCGCCGTGCGAGGTTTCCTTCGCGGCAACGGAAGAGATCATACCCCGAACGAAGAGGTGCTCCCAACCTCGTCCCGGGTGCGGGCGCCTCGGCACCCGAAGAACCGAAGGGTCCTAGAACGCGGGCTGAAGCAGGCCGCCGAGGGCGTTGCAGGCGGAGACGACGCGGTGCATCTCACGCTTCGTCAGTGAGGCGTCCACGGGCAGCGCCAGTGTCTCGTCGGAGGCCAGTTCGGTCTCCGGCAGACGGATGTCGCGCCGGAATCCGGGCATGCGGTGCACGGGTGTCTTCACCGGCACCCGGCACTCGACGCCTCTGGACCGCAGGGCCCGTGCGAAGGCGTCACGGTCGGGCCGGCCGTTGCCGGGCACCCGCACGATGTACTGCTGGTAGGTGTGCTCACCGCCGCCGTCGGGGGTGTGTACCCCGCGCAGCCGCCCGTTGAGGTAGGCGGCGTGGGCCCGACGCCGAGCGACCTCGTCGTATGGCGTCTCGGACTCGCCCTGCTCGAGGATCAGCAGTTCGTGGCGTCGGCCGACCTCACGCAGGCCGGGGATGTCAGCCGACCTGCCGAAGCGGTGCACCACGATCAGCGCCGCGGTACGGAAGGTCACCGCGGCCTCGACGGAGGCTGCGCTGAGGCAGTACGTCACCGGATCGATGTCGGCGAACACCGGCATCGCACCGGCGGCCTTCACGGCCTCGGCAACCTCGACGTTCCCGAACGCCGGCACGATGACCTCGTCGCCGGCGCCGATGCCTGCGGCACTGAGCATTGCAGCGGTACCCATACCGGGGATGCTGCTCGGGCAACGTGAACACGAAGTGACGCCGAACAAAAAAGAGCTGGTCCCCGAACCGAAGTCGAGGAACCAGCTCTATTTCAATATTTGTTCGGCGGCGTCCTACTCTCCCACAGGGTCCCCCCTGCAGTACCATCGGCGCTGTAAGGCTTAGCTTCCGGGTTCGGAATGTAACCGGGCGTTTCCCTCACGCTATGGCCACCGAAACACTATGAAACACTCAACACCCGCACCGCCAACAAAAACCCTTGGCGGGGTTGTTCGTGGTTTCAGAACCAACACAGTGGACGCGAGCAACTGAGGACAAGCCCTCGGCCTATTAGTACCGGTCAACTCCACACGTTACCGTGCTTCCATATCCGGCCTATCAACCCAGTCGTCTACTGGGAGCCTTACCCCATCAAG